>NZ_JARFYM010000020.1 GCF_030272705.1 Rhizobium mayense
TGATCGGGCTTATAGACCCCCTCCCTCAGCATAGTCAACACCCCAGTTGTAAAAATTCTGACATTTTTATACGTCATTGGTTTTAAAAGAGAATTTGTGATCCGTAGGGAAAAGGCGCCTCGACTTTCCCCAAAAGACCGCAAAATATTGTCCGATTGGTCAAAATTTTCGATTTGAAATGACAGACGCCCCGTTCCGGATCGGCAGGGATCGTGCCATTCCGTCATTCCGAAGCCAATTCATGGTCAATGAATCGTCTCTGTCAGCACCCGTCCTTAACCTTTTTACCTAGGCCAGGCCTCATAAAAGCCGATACTTTATATTAGATTTCTGCTATATAAAAAGACTGGGAGGACAGTATGGAAACAACAAGACCAGAGAGCATCATCGAAGTCAGCGTCGACAGCGCGACCGGACGCAGGGCACTCGGCATCATGAATATGCGCCAGGCATTGGATCTGCCTGACCTGCCGAGCTTCACCTATACGCATCCGGACCCGCAAAAGGCCGCCGCAGGCATCGTTGTTAGCCGGGAGGAACTGAAGCGCTTCCTCACTCGTCATTGAGCGGCAACGCGACAGATGGCATGCATCGCGCATTCGAGCGCGAACCCTTTGGCATGCCCAATTTCAGGCGGCGACACGAGTGCTCGTCGCAAGCGGCAGAAGCACGATCGCGTTAAGCCCGCCACCGTCGCGATCCTCCAGACAAAGTGCGCCATTATGCGCATCGAGGATCTGCCGGACGATCGTCAATCCCAACCCACTCCCCCCAAGATCGCGATTGCGCGATTCCTCCAGGCGGACGAAAGGTTCGAGCACATCCTTGCGCCGCTCCATCGGAATGCCCGGGCCGCGATCGCCGATGATGACGGCAGCACGATCGCCGCGGCGCTCAATGCAAATATCGGCCCTGCCGCCGTAGCGCAGTGCATTGTCGATCAGATTGTCCAGCACCCGAGCCAGCGCCGTCTGCGGCACCGTCACCGCCAATTCTTTTGCTCGCGACAGGAACGAGACGACGTCCGGCCTGTCCTGGCGCTCGGCAACAAGCGCGCAAACAGCGGCATCGAGATCGGCGATATCCCGCCCTCCGGAAACGACGGTGCTACGAGCAAAGCCCAGCGCATCCTCGACGAGGTGCTGCATGGCCTCGATATCGGCGATCGCCCGTTCGCGATGCGGCGTGTCCGGCATCATCTCCATGCGCAGGCGGAAGCGGGTGAGGTAGGTTCTGAGATCGTGGGATATCGCCCCGAGTATCAGGGTGCGATTGTTGATCAATGCGGCAATGCGCAACTGCATACCGTTAATGGCGCGGATCAGCATGCGCAGCTCGCAGGCGCCCCGTTCCGGAATTTCGATCGGCTGCAGGCCCTTGCCGATGGAATTGACCGTGCGGGACAACCGCGTCAACGGCCGGGTCTCCCGCGCCACGGCGACAATGGCGATCACCGCCACCAGCATGCCGAGAAGTCCGGCCATGAAGCCCACGGGAACGCCACGCAGCCGCACTGTCGGTGTATCGGCCAGGTTGAAGACGGCAATCTTGCCGCCGGCAATGCCGATCGACACTTCGATCGTGCGGTCGGGAGCGCCGACCGAAAACCAGTTCTGTGGCTGTTCCGGGAGCAAGCGCAGGCGGAAATAGTGATCGCCGAGCGCGATGCCGGCAAATTCATGGGCCAGCCGATGACCGAGAATCGGGTCGGCCGCGTCATTGTTTTGCGACGGCGGCGGAGCATCGACCAGGCGCAGGTCCAGACCGGCCGCAATCAGCGCGCGCACGGCCTGCTCCTGTGCCTCGGGTGGAACGGCATCAAGGAGGCGCACCGCCGACATAACCTGCATCGCCGGCGACAGCCGGTGGCCGAGCGGCGAATCCGGTTTCAAACTGGCGGCAACGAAGGCGGCAAGCTGGATGATGAACAGCGCGACCGCGACGATCATGATGATGCGGGAAACGAGACCGAGTTTCAGCATGGCTCAGACATCCCTCACGTCGACGGTCAGGAGATAGCCGGCATTGCGCACGGTGGTGATGACCTGAGCGCCATCCGGCAAATAGTGCGCAAGTTTGGTGCGCAGGCGCGAGACGGTAACGTCGATCGTACGATCGAAGGGGTCTGCACCGCGCCCGCGTGTCCAGTCGAGCAATTGGTCGCGCGACAGCACCCGGCGCGGACGCTCTAGAAAGCAGACGAGCAGATCGAACTCCGCGGTCGTCAGGCGCACCGGGCCTTCGCCTTCGATCTCGATCGCCCTTCCCTCAAGATCGACGATCAGGCCGGCAAAGCTCTTGCGCCGCCGCGGGCCACCGCCCTCCTCGGGGCGTTCGGGACCGGAACGGCGCAGGATGGCGCGGATGCGCGCTAGGAGCTCACGCGGATTGAAGGGTTTGCCGAGATAATCATCCGCGCCCATCTCCAGGCCGAGGATGCGATCGATATCATCGGATTTCGCCGTCAGCATCAGTATCGGCACCTGGTTGCGCGCCCGGATGCGGCGGCAGGCCGAAAGACCATCCTCGCCCGGCAGCATCAGATCGAGAATGATGAGATCGGGAAAACCCCTGGCGAGCGCACGATCCATGGCGGCCGCGCTTTCGACCGCCTCGACCGCAAAACCCTCACGGCTCAGGAACTCCTCCAGGAGCGCCCTAATTTCGCGGTCGTCCTCGACCAGAAGAAGCGATGCAGAAACCATGGCTATCCATGCGAGGCGAAGGGCGATTTTGACAACAGGGAAACGGCCGGCGTTACAAACTGTAACAAATTTCCGCTGTTCTGAAAAATCCCGGCAACAGATGCCATGCAGGTTTGCCGCGACGGCGCCCCCCTCCGGAGTGGCCCCTACCGGCGTAAACGGCAACAACGACCCCGGCGTCGCCGCACCCGACCCATCGCTGCTCCGGACCGCCGGCAGGGCTCGCGTTGAAAAAGCGCGGGCCCTGTCTGTCCTGTGTGTTTCCCTTGCCGCGATTTGCCTCGCAAGGTTCCTCGTGCGAAAGGATTGGCATTGTCAGCACCAGGATGAGGCAACAGGTGAGCCAAAGGCGTGCACCGCAGAGATCGGGCAAAGGGGCGAAAGGCCGGCAAGAGGCGGAGGGCAAACGCGTGACCCTGCCGCGGGCGCTGTCGAAGCTCGGTTATTGCTCGCGCGCCCAGGCGGAAGCGCTGATTGCCTCCGGCCGTGTCGCGGTCGATGGCCGCAAGATCACCGATCCGGCCGCCTGGATCGATCTCGATCGAGCGCGGATTGCCGTCGATGGCACAGAGATATCCGCGGAGAAAAAGCTCTGGTTCATGCTGAACAAGCCGCGCGGGCTGGTGACGACGCGCGACGATCCCGAGGGCCGGCCGACGGTCTATGACTGTCTGAGGGATATCGACGCCCGGCATCTGGCGCCGGTCGGACGGCTGGACAAGGCGAGCGAAGGGCTGCTTCTCTTCACCAATGACACGGTGATGGCCCAGGCGCTGCTCGATCCAGTAACCCATGTCGGCAAGATTTATCATGTCCAGGTCAATCGCATCATGGACGAGGAACTCCTGCACCGCATGGAACGCGGTATCGTCGACGACGGCGAGCTTCTGACCGCCATTTCCGCCCGCCTGCTGCGCAGCGGCGACCGCAATGGCTGGATCGAGGTCGAGCTCAAGGAGGGCCGCAACCGTCAAATCCGGCGAATGCTGGAGGCGCTCGACATCGAATGCCTGCGGCTGGTGCGCGTCTCATTCGGCAACATCACACTCGGCGATCTTCCGAAAGGCGCGGTCCGGGCACTGACGGAGGCGGAGATACTTGGGCTTCAGCGACAAGCGGGGATGGAAAAGAACGGACGAAATGGGCTGAAGGCGGGACGCAATGCAGCCTCATGATTTCTGGCAGGAGATTCATCCGCCGCAAAGCTTTTGCGCCACGGACGAATTCGGCGATTTCTTTGTGGCGGAACTGCCCGACGGACGGCAATTGCGCCTGCCGATCCGCGTGTTGGCCGATGGCGACCATGCACTGGCGTCACTGATCATCAATCAGGCAAGTTTTTCCGTGCAGGAGGCACTGGCCGAAGCACTCGCCGCGCGCATTGCCCCGTATGAGGTCGATGTCGTCGCCGGGCTGCCGACGCTTGGATTGACGCTGGCAAGTGCGGTCGCCCGGGCGCTCGGCCACCAGCGTTATGTTCCGCTCGGAACCTCCCGCAAATTCTGGTATCGCGAGGATCTGTCGGTTTCGCTTTCCTCCATCACCACGCCGAACCAGGAAAAAAGGCTCTACATAGACCCGCGAATGCTGCCGCTGCTGCAAGGAAAACGGGTCGCGCTGATCGATGACGTGATCTCGAGCGGTGCTTCAATCGTCTCCGGCCTGGAGCTTTTGGCCGCTTGTGATATCGAACCTGCCGTGATCGGGGCGGCCATGCTGCAATCCGAGCGCTGGCGCCAGCGGGTCGATGTCGCCGGCAAGCCATGGAGCGAGCGGATCGTCGCCGTGTTTTCGACGCCGATCCTTGAAAGGGATGGAAACGGCCGCTGGAAGAGGCCTGCCTGATGGTTGTTTTCTGCGGGACTGTACAGAAGCGGCGGGCTGGTTCATTCTAGATCCCGACGAATCTCCGGGGCCCACCCATGACATTCGAACAGGCATCCCTGCTGATCCTTTTGGGCCTGATGCTGGCGCTGTTTTGTCTTGACCGGTTCCGGATTGAGGTCGTTTCGATTGCCGGGGTGCTTGCCGGGTATATTCTCGGCCTCTATCCGGCGGAGGGCGTCTTTTCCGGCCTCGCGAGCCCGGTGGTGATCACCGTCATCGAAATCCTGCTGATCGTGCAGGTGCTGGCGCGATCGCAGCTTTTCGGCGCGCTGGTCGACCGCCTCCTTGCCGCAGACCCGCCGTCCTTTGTAACCATCGGAGCGCTGTCCGGGCTGACGGCCTTCATCTCGATCTTCATGAACAATATCGGCGCCTATGCCATTGCGCTGCCTGTGGCGCTGCGCATTGCCG
This sequence comes from Rhizobium mayense, assembly GCF_030272705.1. Classification (GTDB taxonomy): domain Bacteria; phylum Pseudomonadota; class Alphaproteobacteria; order Rhizobiales; family Rhizobiaceae; genus Rhizobium; species Rhizobium mayense. The sequence continues at coordinate 5,004 of NZ_JARFYM010000020.1, forward strand.
ATGTCACGGCCATCCCGCGGCGCCAATTGCTGATTCCGATTTCCTTTTCGGCCCTTCTCGGCGGATTGGTATCGCTGATCGGTACGCCGGCCAATCTTCTGGTCAGCGACGCCCTGCGCCGAGCGACCGGAAGCGGCTTCCATTTCTTCGATTTCGCCTATGTCGGCTTGCCGGTCGCCGTGGTCGGCGTGATTCTGATTGTCCCAACCGTACGGCGGCTATTTCCCAAATCAGGAGAAGAGGACGCGGCGCCGGGACTGGTCATGGACCGGCAGATGATTGCCGAACGCCGGGTGCCGCACGGCTCGCCTTTGATCGGACAAGGACTGGCGGATTGCCGGCGGGCTTTCGGTATCCAACCGCACGCCCTGATCCGCGGCAGCCGTTTCGTCTCATTGACCGAAGGTACCGTGATCGAGGCTGGTGATATTCTGCTCGCAGAAGGCTCGGACGTGGTATTCGACAGGCTGTCGGCAAAAGGCGTGCTGGTGCTCGAATCCCATTCCGACCCTTATGGATCGGATCTCATCCGCAGCGAAGCGGTCGTCATGCCGCAAAGCACGCTGATCGGTTCGCACATAGAATCGCTTGACGTTTTTCGCTCTCGCGGGATCGCGGTCACCGGGCTTTCCATGCGCTCGCCGCGCATCGAAGGGCGATTCGACGATCTCACTCTTTCGATCGGCGATATCCTCAAGCTCGAAGGGCCGAAACACGCGATCGCCGAGGCGCTGGAGGAATGCGAATGCCTGCCGCTGGCGGCAAGTCACGATCATACGCCGCCATTGCGCTCTTTCTGGCCTCTCTTGATTTTTGCCTGCGGCGTGTTCGCCGCCGCCACCGGCCTGCTGCGCCCCGAGATCGCTTTTGCCGGCGTCATTCTGGCGATGGCGCTGTTGGATTTCATAAACTTGCGCGCTGCCATCGCCGATCTCAACTGGCCGATCATCATCATGCTGGCGGCGATGATCCCGCTCGGCACGGCAGTGGCGACATCCGGGACGGCGGAAATGCTGGCGGGCGGGCTCGGCGCCGTCGTGCCGATCGCGCAGCCCGTTTTCGGCGTCGCACTTATCCTGTTTTTGGCGATGGCGATCACCCCCTTCGTCAACAACGCCACCGTCGCCATCGTGCTCACGCCGATCGCCTTTGAGCTGGCAGCCAAGGCCGGGCATTCCGCCAATGCCTATCTGCTTGCGGTGGCCGCCGGCGCATCGCTCGACTTCATCACGCCGTTCGGTCATCACAACAATACGCTGACCATGAGCATCGGCAATTATCGTTTCATCGATTTCCTGCGCGCCGGCTGGCTATTGACCATCGTCAGCTACGGCGCGGCGCTGGCCTTGATCGGCTGGTTCTGGATTTGAGAGCACAGCCGCTCTCAAGAGACGACGCGCAATCCCGCCCGAAAATCGATTCCGATTTCCGGTGTTATGCGTTAAGGGTCCAACAAGAAGCATCCGTCGGGCGGATGCACGAGCCTGCTGGTGACCATATTGCGAATTCTCGACGAAGCCCATTTTCCGGAACTGCCCAAATACTACCGCGGCAAGGTGCGCGAGAATTACGACCTGCCGGATGGCAGCCGCATCATCATCAGCACCGATCGGTTGAGCGCCTTCGATCGCATTCTCACCTGCATTCCCTATAAGGGCCAAGTGCTCACAGAGACGGCGCGCTACTGGTTCGAGGCGACGAAGGACATCTGTCCAAATCACGTGATCGCCTATCCCGATCCGAATGTCGTCGTCGGCAAGCGGCTGAACATCCTGCCGGTCGAGATTGTCGTGCGCGGCTATCTCGCCGGCACGACCGGCACATCGATCCTGACACTTTACAAGAAGGGTCAACGAGAGATGTACGGCATCACGCTGCCGGACGGCATGCGCGACAACCAGATCCTGCCGGCGCCGATCATCACGCCGACCAGCAAGGAATTCGACGGCGGCCATGATGAACCGCTGACACCGGCCGAGATCATCGAACGCGGGCTTCTGACTGAGAAGCAGTGGCAGACATTGTCGGATTACGCCTTGGCCTTGTTCGCGCGTGGCCAGGAAATTGCTCGCAACCGGGGCCTGATCCTCGTCGATACGAAATATGAGTTCGGCACCGACGAAAACGGCGCCATCACTCTTGCCGATGAAATTCATACCCCGGACAGCAGCCGCTACTGGTTGGCCGACAGTTACCAAGACAGCTTCGAAAAGGGTGTGCGGCCGGCAAGTTTCGACAAGGATTTCGTCCGGGCCTGGGTGACCGAGCGGTGCGATCCTTACAAGGACGAGATACCCGAAATTCCGCTCGAACTGATCGAACAGACGTCGAAGGTGTACATCCGCGCTTACGAAGCGATCACGGCTACGCCTTTCGTTCCCGACGACCGCGGTGCAACACCGCGCGACCGGGTTCGCGCAAGCCTCTCCCACTATTTCCCATAGGAAACCGTCCGAATGGTCATTCAGCTCATGCTACTCTGCTGGATGGCCGCCCTCAAGTTGCGCCAAAAATCGAATCGATTGGCACCTACTGCTTAAAGTAGCATGAGGGAGGGTATGTTTTTTGCAACACTTTATAATTTTTTTACTGAAACCCCTCTATTTGTCATGATCCCACACGTGTTCTGCCGCGAGAAATCGCAAAAGGCACTGTGCTATTGCAAAACTCGTTGCTAGATTGGCGCCGACTGCTTCGGGTCGTTAGTTGGTAATGCGTAGACAGGAGCACCGACACATATGGGGTCACGTTGACCCCATAAGATAGTGATCATGTAAATTGAATTGTGGGATAATCTGATGGTATCCATTCGTACTGCCGCCCCCGCCCTGCTGCTAGTTTTGGCAGGTTGTGTCAGCGGCCCCGATCATAAGCCACCGGAAATGCCGCTCGCGGCCAAATTCTCGGAGGGCGGTACGAAGGTCAACGGCGACGTCTCCGGTTCGCAATGGTGGACCGCTTTCGGCGACAGGAAGCTGAACGCGTTGGCTGAGCAAGGACTTGCAGAAAACCTTAGCATCCAGCAGGCGCTGGAACGCATCAATCAGTCGCAGGCTGAAGTCGTGACCGCCGGCGCCGGCGGACTGCCGAGCCTCCTTGCCTCCGGCGCGAATACGACCAGCGGCCAGAAGGGCAAGCTGCGCACGGAAACCGAAACGAGAAATACCACCAGCGGCGATCTCACCGCGTCATGGTTGCTCGACCTCTGGGGCCAATACCGCCGCGCAACGGAAAGCGCGAATGCATCGCTCGATGCAGCCTACTCCAGCGTCGACGTCTCTCGCCTGGCCTTTCTGCAGGACTTGGCTACCAGCTATGTCAACGTCCGCCTTTATCAGGCCCGCATTTCTATCGCACAGGATAACCTGAAGTCTCGCCGCGAGACGCTCGCGTTGACCAAGTTCCAGCTCGATGCCGGTGCTGCTTCCCGACTTGATGTTGTCCAGGCCGAAGGTCTCGTCAACCAGACGCTTTCGACAATTCCGAGCCTCGAAATTGCCTACCGTCAGGCAGTGCATCATATTGCAACCCTGCTCAGCGTACCGTCGGCGACCATTATCGCTCAGTTGGGCGGCGGCGGTAACCAGCCGGTGTTCCGGGGCCGCGTCGACACGGGCGTCCCCGCTGATCTCATCCGCAACCGGCCCGACATTCGTGTCGCGGAGCGGAACCTCGCTGCCGCGACCGCCCAGATCGGCGTGGCGGAAGCCCAGCTCTTCCCGACGATCACACTCAGCGGTGCGATCTCGCCGTCCTACATCCACACGTCGTCGGTTCATGGTAGCCTGACGACCTGGTCCTTCGGTCCGACGCTGTCGCTGCCGATCTTCGACGGTGGTCTGCTGCGGGCTAACGTGAAGATCGCCGAATCCACAAGCCGTCAACAGTATATCGCCTGGAAGCAGACCGTACTGTCCGGTGTCGAACAGGTCGAAAACGCCCTGTCGGCCGTCAGCCGCGATGCTCAGACTGTCGCCGCGCTGCGCGCGCAGGTGAAGTCCTATCAGGAAGCCCTCGAACTTTCGACGGCAAGCTATAAGGACGGTGCCTCCTCGCTGCTCGACGTTCTCGATGCACAGCGCAACGTTTCGGATGCGCAGAATAGTCTTGCCCAGGCCGTCTCACAGAGCGCCATTGACTACATCTCTCTGAACGTCAATATCGGCGCCGGTTATGTCCCGGCCAGAGCGCAAGTCGCCGAAAAGCCGGCCAAGGTCATCAAGGTGGCCGACAAGAAGGCCGCCAACTAAAAGACACCGCCCGGCTCTGCCGGGCGTTTCTTCGTGCAAAACCGCCGCAAGTGACTGCGGCGGTTTTTCTTTTGTCAAAGGCAAAAGGGACAAAATAAAAATGGCGCGCTCCGCTTCCGCAAAGCACGCCACCAGACAGTCAATAAACAAAAAAGGCCGGAACAAACCGGCCTTTCCTCATCCGTCCTCGCATCAGTGCCAGTACATCCGTGGTCAAGGGCAAGGCGGATACTGCAGCCAGATTGATCGCGAAAGGTTAACACTTGGTCAACGCCACTCCGCAATCTCCTGCGAATGAAACTAGCTCGCTATCAAGCGCGCCAAGCATTCTCCGACTGCATGACTGCAGGGTATATCGGCAGGGAGTGCGGCGATTTCAAGGCCGCGATAATTTTTCTTTCAACTAGCTTAGTGCGCGCGCCTCACTAAAACTGCAGTAACCCCGATATAGTAAGCAAGTCTTCCTAAAAATTTAGGCGCGTCCTGAGGGTTTTGCCGGTATCCGTTCAACCTGCATTCATGCAAACTCTCATAAAACTGCTGAAAAGATTGAAAGAATGGCCGCTGGATCCTACCAAATCCCGCGAATGCGCTATTTTTCACCTTATCGAAACTGGAAACGGTCTGCCGGGTCCTGTAATCAGGCCGCATGTCCCTTGCCGGTATGTCAAGCAAGTGGACAACAGCAATCAGCGCAGCCGCCGGGTGCCATGTCATGCCGGCGACGCGCAATGGGAGAGCATTTATGAGACATAAGCTTCTTGCCGCCATCACACTGACCGCACTTGTTGCGATCCCGGCGATTGCGGAAGCCGCAGAGGGTTTTGCCACCGCCAACGTCAACATGCGGTCCGGCCCGAGCACGCAATATCCCGCAGTGACCATGATCCCGGTCGGCACGCCGCTGGAAATCAATGGCTGCCTGAACGAAACGCCCTGGTGCGACGTCTCCTTCTTTGGTGGCCGCGGCTGGGTCGCCGGTCAGTACATTCAGGCAACCTATCAATCGCGCCGTATTTATGTCGGCCCGCAATATTACCGGCCGCTCGGCATTCCGACCGTCACCTTCAACTTGGACGACTACTGGGATCGCTATTATCGCGGCCGCGACTTTTACCACGACCGCGACCGTTGGCGGCGCGGGCCGGGCTGGGGTTACGGCCGCCCGGATGCGAATTGGGACCGCCGCCCCTACCGCAACCAGGATTGGAACAACGAACAGGACGGGAATTGGGATCGGCGCCCGGATCGTAACCGCGATTGGGGGCAGCAGGACGACAACCAGGATTGGGGCCGGCAACAGAATAACAATCGGGATTGGGGCCGGCAGCAGCCGGGCGACAACCAGAGTTGGGGCAACCAGCAGGACCGCCGGCGTGACAACAACCGCCAGGACAGCCAGCAGCGTCGTCCCCAACCGCAGCAGCCGCAGCCGCAGCCGCAGCAAACCCAAAACAATCCGCGGCCGAATGCCGGTTCCTCTGGACCATACAGTCCTGGCCATGTCGATCCGTGCCCGGCCGACCAGCCGAATTGCCTCATGACGCCTAGAGGCTCAAACCGGTAATATCGCCTTCATCAAGCAAAAAGAGTAAAAGCCAGCGACCTTCGTCGCTGGCTTTTTTCATAGGTTCATTCGCGCTTGGGCAATCGCTCATGCATCAGGAGACGGGGCAAAACCGGAATTGGTGATGTCGGAGAAGAGCGCTGCGCAAAGGCGCCCGGCATCCGCCGGTTCGGAAGGCTTGAACGATCAGACGGCGTCGGAGCGCCGCGCTGCCTCAATGGGTTTTTAAATGCGCTTCGCGGGTCGCCGAAATGAACATCTCGCGGGCTTCTTCAGCGGATTTCCGCCCGTCGATCGCGGCTCGGCAAACGCTTCTCGCAGCCACATAAAGCGGACCGCGCCGATCGGGCCAGAGATTGGCCATGCAATTCAGCGCCTCGGAGGGGCCGGTCACCGTCTGAGAACTGCCATGAGCGAAGCCGATCTCGATCGGATTGCTCCATTTGATATGTCGCATGAATACTCCTCCTCGCACGCTGCCACCCGATTGGGACCGTCCGCCAAGACGGTCACACAATGTCACTATATCCTCGATCAGAGCATTCGAAAATACGCAACATTACAAAGACCGCCCATGGAATTGAAGCAACCCAAAGAGGGTAAAACTGCCGGCCGAATGAAGCAGCCGGAGTTCAAGAGTCACACATAAGGATAAGTTTTCAGCGGCTGTAAGGTTCCAACGCGATTGCAGCAAATGTCATTTTGTCGCGGATATGGACATTTGGCCTTGGGGAAAAAATGGCCCGCGAAGCTGTCCGCCATCTGCGATCTCGACGACCGGAAGCCGGAACCCTCGGCCGGTTCGACAAGCCTTTGAGATCGCCGAAATGTTTCGGAAAGGCATGCGGCGATTTGGGCAACGGATCAATCAAGCTGTCGGAAGACTCCTGATCCAGGCCACTGAGAGCTCTTATTTCTCCTGCGCGATCCGCTTCGCATCGTCGGCTGAGAAACCAGCTCGGCGAGCGAGCCATTCCAGTCCGAAAATCCGATCAAGCTGATGGATCAGCCATAACTCAAAGCGCTTCCACATGATGAAGCCTCCCGGCGGTGGACCGACTGGTCGCCGCGGAACATCGCATCCGGCTTGCCCACCCCGCTTTAGCGAAACAGCAGCGGCCTCTGCGCGTTCGATAACAATTCCTGCTTGGTTGCGAAGTTGCCGAACAGCTTTTTCAGCCGGGCTTCCTCCTCCTTGCAAATCCTATGGCGCCGCACGAAATCCTCGACACTCCAGACTTCCTGCAGCTTATTCCCACCGACTTTCTCGATGTCGATATGTGAACTCATCTGCTCGCCCCTTATTTTTTGTCATGAGACAATGCGCGAGAGGATGAAAAGTTCCTGGAACAATTCTACCGTAGATGGACGAATGTTACTTTGTCGGTGCCGCACGCGGCCGTCTCTATCGCAGTTCTTTGTAGAAGGGGATTTCGGCCTCTTCGGCGGCAGCCACAAAGGCCCGAAGCGCATAATCGACTGAGACCCTCCCCTCATGAGCGTCGATCAATGCCTGCTTGGCAGCGTCGAAAGCCTCGCCGCGTTGCTCTGCCGGCCACTCGTTGAGCATGTATTCGGCCGCTCTTTCGGTACTGCTGATCGTGACGTATCGGCCGACGATTCGGCTCTCTATCGTGACATCCTCACTCCACCATTGGCGCGCCATGGTAAATCCTCTCGTCATGCAATGAAAATAAGAGCGGCCGGTTTCAGCTATGGGAGAAGGCAAAAAGGGCCCGCCACCCGAATTGGATGACGGGAAACTTGGTCCAACAGTGCCGCTCAGCGAACTAAGCCGAAATGAGCGACGGGCTGTCCAAGACAGTGGCTTAGCGTACTTGACATGAATAACACCGAATACGCTTTTAGGTTCCCGTCTAGGTAACGTGTCCTGCACCTTCCGCCCTAGGGGCCGGCTCTCCTTCAAGCGACGGCAAACTAAAATTTAATCCCTCCTTAAATCGCCGCATTTACAGTTCAACCCGGCACTTTGACGCCGAAGCGATTGCGTGCGACAGGCGGGCGTGTGGCGGCCCCGGCATGAGACATTGAAATATGGAACCATCGGGGGTACGACCGGTCCGCAATGGCAGGCAAAAGCAGATCACCCCAGAGGATAGAGCCCTCCTTTTCTAGCGGTCAGGAACGCGGCGATGATGGATTCAGCGCCGGCGAACGGATTGCCGGCGGCGGGCGCTCTTCCGGACGCGGTGGCGAGGATCCCCAGGAGGACAGGCCGCGCCGCGCCAAGAGCCGTCGCAAGCAGCCGCGGCGCGCGCGTGGCGGCGGCTTCTTCGGCTTCGTCCGCTCGGTGATCTATTGGGGCATCGTGCTCTGCATCTGGGCCGGCATCGGCGCCGCCGGCCTCGTGGTCTATTACGGATCGCGCATGCCAAACGCCAGCACCTGGGCCATTCCCGCCCGGCCGCCAAACGTGAAAATCGCCGATCTCGACGGCAGCATCATCGCCAATCGCGGCGCGACCGGCGGCGAGGCTTTGACGCTGAACGACATGTCCCCCTACATTCCCGAGGCGATCATCGCCATCGAGGACCGCCGCTTCTATTCGCATTTCGGCTTCGATCCGATCGGCCTCGGCCGTGCGGTGGTGACGAACGTGCTGACCGGCCATGCCGTCCAGGGCGGCTCGACGCTGACGCAGCAACTCGCCAAGAATCTCTTCCTGTCGCCGGAGCGCACGCTGGAGCGTAAGGTGCAGGAAGTCCTGCTTGCCATCTGGCTGGAGCACAAGTTCACCAAGGACCAGATCTTGGCGATGTACCTGAACCGCGTCTACTTCGGCGCGAACGCCTATGGCGTCGAGGCGGCGGCGCAGCGCTATTTCAACAAATCGGCCCGCGACGTGAATCTCGGCGAAGCGGCCATGCTCGCCGGCCTCGTCAAGGCGCCGTCGAAGCTGTCGCCGGCCCGCGATCCGGCGGCCGCCGAGGCCCGCGCCCAGCTCGTGCTGCAAGCGATGCGCGACCAGGGCTACATCAGCGAGGCCGACATCAAAACGGCGATGTCGCAGCCGCCGACGCGGTCGAAAAGCTATTGGAGCGGCGCGCAGAACTATATCGCGGACATGGTCATGGACCAGCTTCCCGGCCTGATCGGCGGCGATGTCAAAGAGGATGTGACCGTCGACACCACGATCGACATGCCGCTGGAACAGAAGGCCGAACAAGCGCTGAACGACGTTCTCGCCAAGGACGGCAAGAAACTCAATGCCTCGCAGGCCTCGCTCGTCTCCGTGGACGGGACAGGCGCCATCCGCGCGCTGGTGGGCGGCCGGGACTATGCGCAGAGTCAGTTCAACCGCGCCGTCACGGCCAAGCGCCAGCCGGGCTCCGCCTTCAAGCCTTTCGTCTATACCGCCGCGCTGGAGATGGGCCTGACGCCGAACTCGATCCGCAACGACGCGCCGGTGAAGATCGGCAATTGGGCGCCGGAGAATTACGAGCAGAAATATAACGGGCCGGTGACGCTCGCCACTGCCGTGGCCCATTCGCTGAACACAGTTGCCGCCCAACTTGCTATGGAAGTCGGACCGGAGCAGGTGGTCAAAGTCGCACATCGCCTTGGCATCGAATCCGACCTGCAGGCCAATGCCTCGATCGCGCTCGGCACATCGGAAGTCTCGCTGCTGGAGCTGACTTCAGCCTATGCCTCTTTCATGAACGGCGGCTACAAGGCGACGCCGCACGTCATCACCAAGGTGACGACTGCCTCCGGCAAGGTGCTCTACCAGGCGAATTTCGAAAGTCCGCCGCGGGTCCTGAACCCTGATGTCGTTACCAACATGAATAGCATGATGACCGGCGTCATCAATTTCGGTACCGGCAAGGCTGCGCGTATTCCCGGCTGGCAAGCGGCCGGCAAGAGCGGCACGACGCAATCCTTCCGCGATGCGCTGTTCGTCGGTTTCACCAGCCATCTGACAACCGGCGTCTGGTTCGGCAATGACGATGGCAAATCGATGAAAAAGGTGACCGGCGGTGGGCTACCGGCCAGGGCCTGGAAGGAATTCATGGTTGCCGCCCATAAGGGCCTGACGCCGACCCCGATCTTCGGCGGCGGCCAGGTTATCGACAATGGCGTGCCGGTGGCAGCATCCGCGCCGAATGCCCAACAGCCAACGACGATCGGCGCCATCATCTCCGGTGCGATCGGCGGCAACGGCGGGCAGGCTGCGCAACAGCAGAGCCAGCCGATGATCCAGCAACGGCCGGCGCAGCAACCGATCCGGCAGCAGCAACAGCCAGTCAATCAGGCAGCAGTGAACGACGAACCCGAAGACTTGCCGCCCGCGGGCCTCGCAGACAACAGCAATCCCTATAGCTCGAACACTTACGACACCGGGGATATCCCGCCTGCCGATATCGGCGATCCCGGCCCGACGACGGCGACGGTGCGGCGGCACCGCTCCTCGCTTCTGGATGTCATTCTCGGACAATAAGCAGCGATTCTTAGCATTGCCGCTTGCATGGCCGCGGCAAGGCTGATCTGATAGATGGTCGCGCGAATTCCACAGGCTCACAACCTGATTGTGACACTGTGGAATTTGCGCGACAAACCATTCGTTTTGCTGGATTCCGGATGATTTCCTGCCTTGCAGTCAGTAAAACCGCTACTTATATACGCGGCATCACCGCAGTCATGGCTGCGCAATCCTCAAGACCATCCCGTAAGGGGCTGTCAATGGAATGCCTGACAGGGGTTCCGATAGCTTGCTTCAAGGAGAGAATGACATGGCAAAAGTAATTGGTATCGACCTTGGAACCACGAATTCCTGCGTCGCCGTCATGGACGGCAAGGACGCGAAAGTGATCGAGAATGCCGAAGGCGCCCGCACCACCCCTTCCATGGTAGCCTTCACGGACGATAGCGAACGCCTCGTTGGCCAGCCGGCCAAGCGCCAGGCGGTCACCAACCCCACCAACACCCTCTTCGCTGTCAAGCGCCTCATCGGCCGCCGCTACGAAGATCCGACCGTCGAGAAGGACAAGCACCTCGTTCCCTTCAAGATCGTCCGCGGTGACAACGGCGACGCCTGGGTCGAGGCACAGGGCAAGGGCTATTCGCCCGCACAAGTTTCCGCAATGATCCTTCAGAAGATGAAGGAAACCGCCGAATCCTATCTCGGCGAAAAGGTCGAAAAGGCCGTTATTACCGTCCCCGCCTACTTCAACGACGCGCAGCGCCAGGCAACCAAGGATGCCGGCAAGATCGCTGGTCTTGAAGTCCTGCGCATCATCAACGAGCCGACCGCTGCCGCGCTCGCCTACGGCCTCGACAAGAAGGATGGCAAGACGATCGCCGTTTACGACCTTGGCGGCGGCACCTTCGATATCTCCATCCTGGAAATCGGCGACGGCGTCTTCGAAGTGAAGTCGACCAACGGCGATACCTTCCTCGGCGGTGAAGACTTCGACATGCGTCTCGTCGAATATCTCGTTGCCGAGTTCAAGAAGGACAACGGCATCGACCTCAAGGGCGACAAACTCGCTCTGCAGCGCCTGAAGGAAGCTGCTGAAAAGGCCAAGATCGAGCTGTCCTCTTCGCAGCAGACCGAAATCAACCTGCCCTTCATCACGGCAGACGCCACCGGTCCGAAGCACCTGACGCTGAAGCTGACCCGCGCCAAGCTGGAAAGCCTGGTCGACGACCTCGTTCAGCGCACCATCGCGCCTTGCAAGGCCGCTCTCAAGGATGCTGGCGTTACAGCTGCCGAGATCGATGAAGTCGTTCTCGTCGGCGGCATGAGCCGCATGCCGAAGGTTCAGGAAGTCGTCAAGCAGCTGTTCGGCAAGGATCCGCACAAGGGCGTCAACCCGGATGAAGTCGTCGCTCTCGGCGCTGCCATCCAGGCCGGCGTTCTGCAGGGCGACGTCAAGGACGTCCTGCTGCTCGACGTGACCCCGCTGTCTCTCGGCATCGAAACGCTGGGTGGCGTCTTCACCCGTCTGATCGAGCGTAACACGACGATCCCGACGAAGAAGTCGCAGACCTTCTCGACCGCCGACGACAACCAGTCGGCCGTGACCATCCGCGTTTCGCAGGGCGAGCGCGAAATGGCTGCCGACAACAAGCTGCTCGGCCAGTTCGACCTCGTCGGCCTGCCGCCGGCTCCGCGTGGCGTACCGCAGATCGAAGTCACCTTCGATATCGACGCCAACGGCATCGTCCAGGTTTCGGCCAAGGACAAGGGCACCGGCAAGGAACAGCAGATTCGCATTCAGGCTTCCGGCGGCCTCTCTGACGCCGACATCGAAAAGATGGTCAAGGACGCCGAGGCACACGCTGCCGAGGACAAGAAGCGCCGCGAAGGCGTGGAAGCCAAGAACCAGGCCGAAAGCCTGATCCACTCCAGCGAAAAGTCGCTGAAGGATTATGGCGACAAGGTCACCGAAGCCGACCGTAACGCGATCTCCGAGGCGATCGCAGCGCTGAAGGCCGCGACCGAAGCTTCCGAGCCGGACGCCGAAGACATCAAGGCCAAGACCCAGACGCTCATGGAAGTGTCCATGAAGCTCGGCCAGGCGATTTATGAAGCCCAGCAGGCGGAAGGCTCTACCGCTGATGCCTCGGCAGGCGGCCATGACGACGTCGTCGATGCCGACTACGAGGAAATCAAGGACGAGGACGACCGCAAGCGGTCTGCATAAAGCGAGCCTTAAGTGGTTTTGCTGAAACTTAGCTCCGGCTGCCTTCGGGCAGCCGGAAATACATTTCCGGGGTCGATTCCTTAATGGCAAAAGCGGACTTTTACGACACGTTGGGTGTCGCCAGAACGGCGGACGAAAAAGAGCTCAAGAGCGCTTTCCGCAAGTTAGCGATGAAATTTCATCCGGACAAGAATCCGGAGGATAAGGACGCCGAGCGAAAGTTCAAGGAAATCAACGAAGCCTACGAGACGCTCAAGGATCCGCAGAAGCGCGCGGCCTATGATCGTTATGGCCATGCGGCCTTCGAGCATGGTGGCATGGGCGGTGGCGGCGGTTTTGGCGGCGGCGGCTTCGGCGGCGGTGGCTTCTCCGACATTTTCGAAGATATTTTCGGCGAGATGATGGGTGGCGGACGCTCGCGCGGACGCTCCTCCGGCGGTCGCGAACGCGGCGCCGATCTTCGCTACAACATGGAAATCTCGCTGGAAGAGGCCTTTGCCGGCAAGACCGCGCAGATTCGCGTGCCGACCTCGATCACCTGCGACGTCTGTTCCGGCTCCGGCGCCAAGCCGGGCACGCAGCCGAAGACCTGCGGCACCTGCCAGGGTTCGGGCCGGGTACGCGCCGCGCAGGGTTTCTTCTCGGTCGAGCGCACCTGCCCGACCTGCCATGGCCGCGGCCAAATCATTCCCGATCCCTGCACCAAATGTCATGGCCAGGGCCGCGTAACCGAAGAGCGTTCGCTCTCGGTCAACATCCCGGCCGGCATCGAAGATGGCACGCGCATCCGCCTGCAGGGCGAAGGCGAGGCCGGATTGCGCGGCGGGCCTTCGGGCGATCTCTATATCTTCCTCTCCGTAAAGCCGCATGAGTTCTTCCAGCGCGATGGCGCAGATCTCTATTGCGCCGTGCCAATCTCAATGACGACCGCCGCTCTTGGGGGCACTTTCGATGTTGCCACGCTCGACGGCACGAAATCGCGCGTCACCGTTCCCGAAGGTACGCAGGTCGGCAAGCAATTCCGCCTCAAGGCGAAGGGCATGCCGGTGTTGCGCTCCAGCCAGGTCGGTGATCTGTACATCCAGATCCAGATCGAAACGCCACAAAAGCTCACCAAGCGCCAGCGCGAGCTGCTGCAGGAATTCGAACAGATCTCCTCGAAGGACAACAATCCCGAATCAACGGGCTTTTTCGCCCGCATGAAGGATTTCTTCGATACGTTCAGCGACTGAGCGGCGAATCAAATTGTTTCACATGAATCCGGCCGATGATTCGGCCGGATTTTTTGGGGGGCGAATCACCCGCCCTCGTGGTTCGAGACGGCCCTTTGGGCCTCCTCACCATGAGGGCTGATCCTCGCGCTCAGCTTGCGGTCCACTCCACCTTCAGCCTTGCAGGTTCGCTATGGTGTAAATTGTCGGCGTGACGAAGCTAAACCCACCCTCATCCTGAGCCTGTCGAAGGACGAGGGTGGCCCCTACAGTCGCTCCACCTGTCTTAGCCTTCGGCAAAAACCTTGCACTAAGGCAGGGTTCGGCATACCCCTCCCCTTCGACACGAATCCGGATGCCCGATGCCGCACAAGGTTTTCATCTCGCGCCTGAAGCTGACCGACTTCCGCAATTATGCGGCGGCGGCGCTTGCGCTTGACGAGCGGCATGTCGTGCTGACCGGCGACAATGGCGCCGGCAAGACCAACCTGATGGAGGCGGTCTCCTTCCTCTCGCCGGGGCGCGGCCTCCGGCGCGCAGCCTATACGGATGTCATTCGAGTCGGCGCATCCGGCGGCTTTTCGATCTTCGCGGAGCTGGAGGGTATGGACGGCGGGGTCGAAATCGGTACCGGCGTCGACGCGACCGACGAGGCGACGGCGCGCAAGCTCAGGATCAACGGCACGCCGGCCAAGACGGTGGACGAGTTGACCGACCATCTGCGCGTGCTTTGGCTGACACCGGCCATGGATGGGCTATTCACTGGCGGCTCTTCCGACCGGCGCCGTTTCCTCGACCGGCTGGTATTGTCGCTCGATCCGGCGCATGGCCGTCGCGCCAGCGATTTCGAGCGCGCCATGCGCAGCCGCAACAAATTGCTCGCCGAAGGCCGATTCGATCCGTCCTGGCTTGCCGCCATCGAGGAGCAGATGGCGAGCCTCGGCATCGCCATGGCGCTCGCCCGGCAGGAGATGCTCGGCCTTCTCTCGCGGCTGATCGCCGAAACACGTGAAGCGACGCCCTTTCCATCCGCCGCGCTCGAGCTCTCCGGCTTCCTCGACGGGCAATTCGATCGCCCGGCCGTCGATCTCGAGGACAGTTATGCGGAGATGCTGCGCGAGGGACGCTATCGCGACGCGGCCGCCGGACGCACGCTTGACGGTCCGCACCGGGCCGATCTCCTGGTGCTTCATCGAGAGAAACATATGGAGGCCGAGCGCTGCTCGACGGGCGAACAGAAGGCCCTGCTCGTCGGCCTTATCCTCGCCCATGCCCGCCTCGTCGGCAACTTGACTGGCCACGCGCCAATCCTGCTGCTGGACGAAATCGCCGCGCATTTGGACGAGGGCCGGCGCGCCGCTCTGTTTGACCTGATCGACGGGCTCGGCGGCCAGGCCTTCATGACCGGCACCGACAAGGCGATGTTTTCAGCGCTCGGCGAACGGGCGCAATTCTTTACTGTCGCGCATGGCGGTATTTCGAAGTCATAAGCGGAGAATTTTCCGCAGAGCGTGATAATATCATCGCCATGGATCCTTTGACCTCAGACGAAATCGCCCGCTATCAGCGCCACATCCTGCTCCCCGAAGTGGGTGGCGCTGGGCAGCAGAAACTTAAAGCGGCACGAGTTTTGGTGATCGGCGCCGGCGGGCTCGGTACACCGGTCTTGCAATATCTCGCCGCCGCCGGCGTCGGTACGCTTGGAATTGCCGATGACGACCGCGTCTCGCTCTCCAACCTGCAGCGGCAGGTGATCCACGATACCGGCACGATCGGCGAGCTGAAGACGCAAAGTGCGGCAGGCGCCATTGCGCGGCTGAACCCGCATGTGCGCACTATCCGATTCGAGGAACGTTTTTCCATCGAGACCGCCGCGCGACACCTCGCCGGGTTCGATCTGATCATCGACGGCTCCGACAATTTCGACACACGCTATGCCGCAGCCGACGCAGCCGAGTTGGCGCGCCTGCCGTTGGTGACCGGCGCAGTCGGCCGGTTCGACGGCTCGCTGACGACGTTGAAGCCTTACGAGACCAATTCCGACGGCACACCGAACCCTGGTTATCGCGACCTCTTCCCGACGCTTCCGCCCGAAGGCCTTATTCCCGCCTGCTCCGAGGCCGGTATCATCGGCGCGCTGACTGGCGTCATCGGCACGCTGATGGCGATGGAGGCAATCAAGCTCATCACCAGGATCGGCGAGCCGCTGATCGGACGCCTTCTGCTCTATGACGGGCTTGCCGCCCGCTTCGAGACCATCCGCTACCGTCGCAAACGCGCCCGAACCGCGGCCGAATGACCGATATCAGCTTTCAGCGTCTCGACGACAGCTTCGACCGCTGGGAGGAACTGCTTGAGCTCATTCTCGCTTCCTTCGCCTATATGACCGGATTGATCGATCCGCCCTCCTCGGCGCTGTCGCTGACCCCGCAATTCCTCAGAGAAAAAACGAGGAACGAAATTGCCTATGTCGCACTCGACGGAGACCGATTAGCCGGCTGTATATTTTGCCGTCTAGAGCCGAGCAGCCTTTATATCGGCAAGCTCGCTGTTTTGCCGGCCGCGCAGGGCAAGGGAATTGGCAGGCGCTTGCTGAAACTTGCGGAGACAACGGCACAGGAGCTCGGACTTGATGTGCTGCAACTGGAAACGCGGATCGAGCTCGTCGGCAACCATGCGACCTTTGCCAAGTGGGGATTCGCCAAAACCGCCGAGAGCCGCCATGCGGGTTTCGATCGCACGACGTCGATCGAGATGCGCAAGGTCCTGACTTAATTCAGCGAAACGGCAGGACGCGATTCGGCGGGCGATGGCCGTCGATGAAGGCGCGGATATTGATGATGACCTTGTCGCCCATATCGATCCGGCTTTCGAGGGTGGCCGAGCTCATATGCGGCAGTATCACGACTTTGCCCTCGTTGGCGAGCTTCACCAGCTTCGGATTGACGGCCGGTTCGTTTTCGAAGACGTCGAGGCCGGCGCCGGCGATCTTGCCCTCGCGCAGAATCTTGATCAGCGCCGTCTCGTCGATGACATCGCCACGCGCCGTGTTGACGATGTAGCTGGTCGGCTGCAGCAGCGCCAGACGGCGCGCCGAGATCAGATGAAAGGTCGCCGGCGTTGACGGGCAGTTGACTGACACGATGTCGACGCGGGCAAGCATCTGATCGAGGCTGTCCCAATATGTCGCCTCAAGCTCGTCTTCGGTCGTCATGCTGACGCGCTTGCGGTTGTGGTAGTGAATGGATAGGCCAAAGGCCTTGGCGCGGCGGGCGACAGCAGTGCCGATGCGGCCCATGCCGACGATGCCGATACGCTTGCCGTGAATGCGGCGGCCGAGCATCCAGGTGGGTGACCAGCCGGCCCATTCGCCGGGCTTGTCCGTCAGCACCCGCGCACCTTCGGCGAGGCGGCGAGGCACGGCGAGGATCAATGCCATGGTCATGTCGGCCGTGTCTTCGGTCAGAACATTCGGCGTATTGGTCACCGTGATTCCCCTGCGGGCAGCGGCTTCGACGTCGATATGATCCGTGCCGTTCGAAAAGCTGGCAATCAGCTTCATCTGCGGCCCGGCTTCCTCGATCAATGCGGCATCGATGCGATCCGTGACGGTCGGCACCAGCACATCGGCGGACCGGACGGCCTCGACAAGCTCGGCATGCGTGCGCGGCGTATCGTCAATGTTGAGTTCGGCATCGAAGAGTTCGCGCATCCGCGTCTCCACTGCATCCGGCAGTTTACGCGTGATATAGACCTTCGGTTTTTTCTTCGTCGTCATGGCGACCGGCGATGCCTTGTTCAGATGTTCTTAACCAAGAAGCAGGATAATTTTCCCGTTCCGAGCATTTCTACCAGACCCGCAGGCGAAGACAAATAAAACTCGTGGGCGCGGCGCAGGGATTTGCCGATAAACCGGAACGATACGCCGCCTTGGTCATGATGAGCGAACGGAAATCCCTATGCGTGGCAAAGTACTGAAGTCCTGCGCTGTTTTCGCGATCGGCCTGATGATGGCCGTCGCCACCGCCGATATTGCCGCGGCGCAGGCCGCCAAGGGCCCGAGCGGACTGCCGCTGCCGCGGTTCGTCACCCTGAAGTCGAAGCGCGTCAACCTGCGTGTCGGCCCGAGCGCGGATTATGCGGTGTCATGGCTCTATCTCAAGCAGGGATTGCCGGTCGAGATCATCCAGGAATACGACAATTGGCGCCGCGTGCGTGATGCCGACGGCACCGAAGGCTGGGTCAACCAATCGTTGTTGTCCGGCCAGCGCTCGGCCATCGCCGCGCCGTGGATGAAGGGCAAGGGCAAAGCAGTCTTCGTCAACATGCGCCGCGACGCGCAGCCGTCGAGCACCGTCATTGCCAAGCTCCAGCCGGGCGTGATGATGAATATCCGCGAATGCACCGGCGACTGGTGCCTGGCGACCGCCGACGGTACTGAAGGCTGGGTGGCGCAATCCGAAATCTGGGGCGCTTATCCCGGTGAAGCTTTCAAGTAAAAAGATAGTCCTCAAAATTCTATGGTAGCCGCGACTGCGTGACTTTTCCGACGCGACGATGCATCGGAGCATCAAAAGCGGAAAGCGGTGATCATGGATTATTTGTTCAGAACCCTCGGCATAGCCGTCGTCCTTTTTGCATCGACGAATGTCGATGATATTTTTGTGCTGCTCGGATTTTTTGCGGACCCCAAATTCCGCCCACGGCAGGTCGTCATCGGCCAGTATCTGGGCATTGCCGCCCTTTACGGCGCGAGCGTGCTGGCCTCTTTGATCTCTCTCATCATTCCCGCTGCCTATATGGGTCTCCTTGGCTTGATACCGATCTTTCTCGGCCTGCAGAAGCTGTGGACATTGCGGAAAGGCTCCGAAGCCGATGATGATCCTGAAGATCATGAAAAGGCGTCCGCCGGGCACGGCAAGATCGCCGCTGTCGCCGCGGTGACGATTGCGAACGGTGGCGATAACATCGGCATTTATACTCCAGTATTCGCCACGCGAACGATCGATCAGATTGCCATCGTCGGTATCGTCTTCACCCTGCTGACGGCTTTATGGCTCGGCGCAGCACACTTCCTGGTCAACCATCGCACGATAGGCGCACCGATCAGACGATTTGGACATCGGATCGTGCCGTTCATCCTCGTCGGCCTTGGAATACTCATCCTGCATGAGGCTGGAACCATCGAGCTCCTTAGCCGGCTTTGATTATCCAATAAAAAAGCCGCCCGCAACGGACTGCAGCGGGCGGCTTTCGATTCCAGCGTGGGCTAAGAGGTGGGCCTATTAAAGAAGCCCGAATTCCTTCGCGGCTTCCGAGAGTGACCGCATCGGCCGAGGGCCGATCTGCTCGATGACGATAGCTGCGGCGAGGTTGCCAAGCTTGCCGCAGTCTTCGAGGGTACGACCCTGCGTATAGCCGAACAGGAAACCAGCGGCGAAAAGATCGCCGGCGCCGGTAGTATCGACACGCTCCTCGATCGGATGGGCATCGACGACATAGCGTTCGCTGCCGCGCACGATGACGGCGCCATCCTTGCCCGTTGTCACGGCTGCGATCTTGCAATCGGCTGCAATCAGCTTCAATGCCTTCTCGAAATCATGCGTCTCATAGAGCGATAATGCCTCGTCGCGGTTGGCAAAGACGATATCGACGGTGCCGGAGCGCATGAGATCGAGGAATTCCTCGCGATAACGGCCGACGCAGAAGCTGTCGGACAGGGTCATCGACATTTCCCGGCCATTGGCGTGGGAAATGCGGGCGCATTCGCGAATCGCTTCCTTGGCGCGCGGCGGGTCCCAGAGATAGCCTTCGAAATAGGTGACCTTCGCGTCGGCAACGATATCGGCCTCGACGTCCTCCGGACCAAGCTCGACGCAAGCACCGAGATAGGTGTTCATCGAACGCTCGCCGTCCTCGGTGACGAAGATCATGGAACGGGCGGTCGGCGGGAACGTGCCCTTCGGCTTGGTTTCGTAGCGCACGCCCTGGGCGCGGATGTCGTGGGCGAAGATTTCCCCCAGCTGGTCTTCTGCCACCTTGCCGAAATAGGCCGCCCTGCCGCCGAAATTCGCAACGCCTGCTGCCGTATTGCCGGCGCTGCCGCCGGAGGCTTCGAGTGCCGGACCCATGCGCGAATAGAGTAACTCGGCCCGCTCGGCATCGATGAGGTTCATCGCGGCTTTGGTGATCTTATTATCGATCAGAAATTGATCATTGCAGCGGGAGATAATGTCGACGATAGCATTGCCAACAGTCAGTACATCGAAACGAGTCATCAAAAAGGGGGTCCCGGTATTGGTGATAGCCGGTATCCGGTATTAGCGGTTTTTCCGAAGTTTGGAAGGAAAATCGGCGTTCCATGCGGTAACTAAATCTCAACCAGTCATTTGGCTGTCACTTTCCATCTGTAAATACTTATCAAGTGATCTGGCATGGGATGCGGACAAGGCATCCACGCCAGTCCTGGGAAGGTATGATACCTTCCGCCTCACCGGTACGCGCGCCGACCACGGATGAACTGGCGGCTTGTGCACCGGGAGGACGTCGGCGGGAGCCGGGTGCGGAAAAGCGGGCGAGCCCCGCTTTTTTTGTTTTTGCCCGCTTTTCGGCTTCTCATGATGCGGCAAGCTGCTACAACTTCGGGATCACATCCCAAGTTCCCGCCAGTTTGCAGCTCCCTCGCCCGGCATGTCCGAAATCCTCTCCGATGTCCTGCCAATTTTCGTGCTGATCCTCATTGGCTGGGTAATCGTGCGCGCCGGCATATTGTCAGCCAGCGTCGGCGAGGCGATGAGCGAGTTCGTCTTCAAGGTCGCGGTGCCGCTGCTGTTGTTTCAGACTATTGCTGAAGCGGATTTTCATGGAGCCTCGCCGTTTCGGCTGTGGATCGCCTATTTTGCCGGCGTGACGGTCGCCTGGACAGCCGGCCACCTCGCGGCGACGCGGCTGTTCGGGCGCGACGCGCGAATCGGGGTGCTCGCCGGTGTCTCGTCCGCCTTCGCCAACAATATCTTCATTGGCCTGCCGCTGGTGGGCCGCGCCGTCGGTCCTGACGGTATCGTGGCAATGTCGATCCTGCTTGCCGTGCATCTGCCGGTCATGATGATCGCCGGTACGATGCTGATGGAGCAGGCCGAGCGGAAGCAGAACGGCGGTTCCGGGCGGAGCATAGCGGAGGTCCTGCAGCAGGTCGGCAGAAACCTGGTGCGCAATCCATTGGTCGTCGGGCTGTTCGCCGGCCTTGTCGT
Organism: Rhizobium mayense; assembly: GCF_030272705.1. Lineage (GTDB taxonomy): Bacteria > Pseudomonadota > Alphaproteobacteria > Rhizobiales > Rhizobiaceae > Rhizobium > Rhizobium mayense. Next base: position 25,950 of record NZ_JARFYM010000020.1, read on the forward strand.
GCACCTTATCGGCATTTCATTGCCGACGACGCTCGGCACCGTGGTCGGTGACATCGCCAAAATCGCGGGCCCGGCTGCGTTGATTTCACTCGGCATGGCGCTGAGGCAATACGGACTTTCCGGCAATCTCGGCATTGCCAGCGTCACGTCCGCCTTCAAGCTCCTGTTGCTGCCGGCCTGCGTGCTTGCGGCCGGCTACCTTCTCGGCCTTAGCCCGGAATGGCGAAAGGCGCTCGTGCTCACCTCTTCGGTTCCAACAGGTGTGAACGCCTGGCTCATTGCCAATCGCTTCGGCGTCGGTCACAGTCTCGCTGCATCGACGATTACGCTGACGACAGCGCTCGGTGCACTCACAGTGTCACTTTGGGCCTATATGCTCGGCTAGGATATGATTTCCAAAAAGGCGCAAAGCGATCTTGCATGAGTTCGCCGCCCAAGCACCGCGACGATATATCTCCGCTCTTGGAGTAACAGGCAGGAAAATGGTCATATATTCGCGCAGTCCCGCCCTTAAGGTTGGAGCGCAGCAAAGGATGGCACCATGAATATTGCAGCTCCAGTCACCACCAATCCCGCTTCGGCCTATGCGCAAAGGGTCTTCGTCCTGCAGGGCGGCGGCGCTTTGGGCTCCTATCAAGCCGGCGCTTTCGAGGCGTTGAGGGAAGTCGACATCGAGCCGGATTGGATCGCCGGTATCTCGATCGGCGCGATCAACGCCTCGATTATGGCGGGCAACGTGCCAGGCCAGCGGCTGGAGAAGCTGCGTTCCTTCTGGAACAAGGTCAGCGTGCAGTTGCCAGTCGACCTCTTCATGGAAAGGCAGCGGGAAACCAACCATTTCTATCGCACGGTCAGCAGTTGGTGGGTGTCGACGTTCGGCGTACCCGGCTTCTTTTCTCCCTGGCAGATCCCTTCGTGGTTTCAGTCGCGGGGTTCGGCGGGCGCGACCAGCGTTTACGACACCGAGCAGCTGCGCCAGACCCTGCTCGACCATGTCGATTTCGACCGCATCAACCACGGCCCGGTGCGACTGAGCCTCGGTGCCGTCAATGTCCGAACGGGCAATTTCGCCTACTTCGACAACAGGGACATCAAGATCAAGCCCGAACACGTCATGGCAAGCGGTGCGCTACCGCCCGGCTTTCCGGCGATCAAGATCGGCAACGAATACTACTGGGACGGCGGACTGGTTTCGAACACGCCGCTGACCTATGTGCTGAGGAACGGCGCCGGTGTCGACACGGTCGTTTTCCAGGTCGATCTTTTCAGCGCTACCGGCCCGTTGCCGCAGGACCTCGAGGAAGTGGAGGAGCGGCGCAAGGACATTACCTATTCAAGCCGCACCCGACTCAACACCGATCTTTTTCTCGAACGGCACCAGCTGCGCCGCACGATCTCGGAGCTCTACGCGCGACTGCCCGAAGAGGCGAAGGCTGACCCGGAAATCCAGAAGCTGCAGGAAAATTGCTCCGACTACGGCGTCACGATCATCCACCTGATCTACCGCAACAAGCAGTTCCGCTCCCATTCGAAGGACTACGAATTTTCGGCTTTATCGATGCACGAGCATTGGCAGGCCGGCCTGCGCGACTGCCGCAAAGCGCTGATCTCCGAGGACTGGCGCATGCCGCCGAGCGTCGAGGACGGGCTCAAAGTCTTCGACCTCGATCAGAAGATGCGCACGCGCAAGCACGTCGCTTGAGTGGCTGAAATGCATGCAAAAGCCCGGCCGAGACGACCGGGCTTTTGCACGTGTTCTCTTGAGGCAGCTTAGTTCGTCGCTGCCGGCGCCGGGGCGTTCGCGTCAGGCAGCGGCTCGGGCGTGTCGGCCAGGGTGCGCAGATAGGCGATGACATTGGCGCGATCTTCTTCTTTCGGCAGACCGGCAAAGCCCATCGCCGTTCCTGGGATGAATTTCTTCGGAGCTTCGAGGAAATGGTAAAGATGATCGTAGGTCCACTTCTCGCTGCTGCCCTTGGAGAAATCCTTCATGGCAGAGGAATAGCCAAAACCTTCATGCGAGGCGACCGGACGATCGACCACACCAAAGAGATTCGGGCCGACCTTGTTCGGCCCACCCTTTGTGCCGTCATGACAGGCCTGACACTTCTTGAAGATCGATTCGCCGGCCTTGGCGTCGGCCTTTTGCAGCAATTGCGCGATCGGCGTTTCCTGCTTGGCGGCGGCTGCCTTGCCGCCTGCTGCAGCGGACGTATCTTCAGCGACGACAATTGCGAAGCCCGGCTTTTCCGGCGCTTCAGAATGGAAAATAAATCCCGACGCGAGCGACACGGACTTCAGCACAAAAAGTGTGGCTAGAAGTGCCCCGACACCCATGTTCACGTAGGATGAATTCATCTGCTATGCTCCCCTCGCCCCGGCAGCGGCTGCCGGCCCATCTTGAATTCGCGCGAAACCTATGTCTTTTGGCGGTTTGTTGCAACTCTCTATACGGTCTCCACCGTGAGACTTTTTGACACTTTTCCGGCGGGAATAGAAGGCCCAACAATGACAGATCCCAAGTTAGACAAGACGCTGGTGCTCATTCCTGCCCGGATGGCCTCCACCCGCCTGCCGGGCAAACCGCTCGCCGATATCTGCGGTCTGCCCATGATCGTACAGGTTGCCAAACGCGCACGCGAGGCGGCGATCGGTCGCATCGTTGTCGCCGTCGACCACGACGATACTTTCGCCGCGGTGGCCAAAGCCGGGTTTGAAGTCGTCATGACCCGCCAGGACCATCAATCCGGCTCCGACCGCATCTACGAGGCGCTGAAAGCCGTCGATCCCGATGGTCGCGCCGAGATCGTCATCAATGTCCAGGGCGATCTGCCGACCATCGATCCCGAGACTATCCGCGCTTCGCTGCGCCCGCTCGAAAATCCTGCCGTCGACATCGCGACACTTACCGTCGAGATCGCCGATGAAGAAGAGAAGACCAAGCCGAGCGTCGTCAAGGTGGTCGGCTCCGCTCTTTCGGACAAACGCATGCGCGCGCTTTATTTTACCCGTGCTACGGCGCCTTACGGCGCGGGGCCGCTTTATCATCACATCGGCCTTTACACCTATCGCCGCGCAGCGCTGGAGAAATTCGTCAGCCTCGGCCCTTCGCCGCTGGAAAAGCGCGAATCACTGGAGCAATTGCGGGCGCTCGAAGCGGGCATGCGCATCGATGTCGAGATCGTTGACACGATACCGCTCGGTGTCGATACTCCCGGCGACCTCGAAAAGGCCCGCCGCATCCTTTCCGGCGCCTCTCTCTGACGGAATTTCCCCCAAAGGCAGTCCCAATGATCACCAAGACCAACAGAATCTCTTTTCAGGGCGACTATGGCGCCAATTCCCATATGGCCAGCCTCGACATGTTCCCGACGATGGAGCCGCTGCCCTGCCAGACCTTTGAGGACGCCTTCACCGCCGTCGACAATGGCGAGGCCGATCTCGGCATGATCCCGATCGAAAACACGATCGCCGGCCGCGTCGCCGATATCCACCATCTGCTGCCCGAATCGCGGCTGCACATCGTCGGCGAATATTTCATGCCGATCCACTTCCAGCTCATGGTCCTGCCCGGCGTGAAGAAGGAAGAGATCCGCACGGTGCACAGCCACATCCATGCGCTTGGCCAATGCCGCAAGATCGTGCGCGCCAATGGCTGGAAGCCCATCATCGCCGGCGATACGGCGGGCGCGGCCAAGCTCGTGCAGGAAACCGGCGACCGCACCATGGCCGCCCTCGCGCCGCGGCTGGCGGCCGACCTCTACGGGCTCGAAATCGTTGCCGAAAATGTCGAGGACACCGAAAGCAACGTGACGCGCTTCGTCGTGCTGTCGCGAGACGAAAACTGGGCGCAGCGCGGCTCGCCCGAGGAAAAGATCGTCACCACCTTCGTCTTCAATGTACGCAACATTCCGGCTGCGCTCTACAAGGCGCTCGGCGGCTTCGCGACCAACGGCATCAACATGACGAAGCTCGAAAGCTATCAGCTCGGCGGCCGTTTTGTAGCGACGCAGTTCTATGCCGACATCGAGGGCCATCCGTCCGATCCGAATGTGCGCCGTGCGCTGGAGGAATTGCGGTTCTTTTCCGAAAAAGTCCGCATTCTGGGCGTCTACAGAGGTCATCCGATGCGGGGCGATCTTTAAGCCGGACTGTCTCGGAGGCCACCTCGTCCTTCGAGGCTTCCCTCTTCGAACTCCGCGCCTCAGGATGAGGCGGAGCAAACTATTTGGTGGGCGCATAAGATCAGCCCTCATGGTGAGGTGCGAAAGCCCAAAGGGCTGCAGCCTCGAACCACGAGGGCGGATGGCTAGGCCGCATTCACTTATCCGGCTCACAAACCCTCAACCGATGGCCGTCGGGATCGAGTACGACGAAGGTCGGGCCGAAATCGAGCGTCGTGAGCTCCTGCGCGATCGGCAGGCCGCGGGATTTCCAGTCCTTGTAATGCTCCGCGACTGCGCCTTCGCCCTCGACCATGAATGCGAGTTCGCCGCGGCTGCCGATGGCGGACGGCTGCGGCTCGACGCTGCTGCGGCGCCAGAGGCCGAGGGTGAAACCATTGTCAAGCGGGAAGGCAGCGAAATTCGGCGAGGCAACGGCTGGTTCGCAGCCGAGCAGGTCGCGATAGAAAGGCACGCTTTCAGCCGGATCTTTGACGTAGAAGATGATGAGATTCGGGCTTGTCATTTGGATATTCCTCTCGTTTCACAGGGATATAAGAGCATGAAGGATGCGGTCCGGCAGGCCAGGCGGAGCCTGCCGGTGATGGCATTGTCAGCGGATTGAATGCTTATGAGGATGCGTTTAGTGCATCCGTTCTTCCTCACGGTACGGCACACAGCCGTCCAGAAAGCCCAGATCGCGCTTCATAGCATCCGGCGCACCCTCGATATCGAGGCGATTCCGGCTGCCGGCAAAATAGTGAAGTGCGCCCCGCAGAAGGCGGAGCGGCCATGCCGACATTGAAAGATCTTTGCCTTTGCGCACCTCGTTGATGCCGCGATGCGCTTGTTTCGTGACGATGAAAGCGTGGCTTGCCATGATCGGTCCTCCTTCCTGTTTGGGATGGTGCCCATCATAGTCGTAGCTACTGACAGTTTCTGGCAGTAGCATTGCTCTTGAGGATCAATCGTGAAGCATGCCCTCCCGGGCATGCCATTCCCTTGCGAGCGTAACACGGCGGCGTGGGTAGCGCGCCTCGAGCACTGCAAAATCGATGATGCGGTCGGCGCGGAAATGGCGAAAATCCTGGCGCAGCTCGCACCAGGCCATGATGATGCGCGCATTGTCGAAATAACCGAGCGCGAAGGGCCAGATGCGCCTTGTCGAAATGGCGCCGTTCACGTCGCCATAGGTCAATTGCACCATGCGCTCGGTGCGGATTGCCTTGCGCATCAGAGAAAGATCGGCCTTATCCTCCGTTATGCGGCGTGTGGCGACGACCACGGCCGCCTGATCGACCGCCTCGCGCATTTCGGCGGGCAGCACGGCGGCGATCTTGGCAAGAGCGTCGGCTCCGGCTGCTGCCAGTCGCGAATCGGTTGCCCTTGCCACCCATCGCGACCCCAGCACCAGCGCCTCGATCTCGTCCTGCGAAAACATCATCGGCGGCAGCATGAAGCCGGGCTTCAGAACATAGCCGATGCCAGGCTCGCCTTCGATCATGGCGCCCTGCGTCTGCAGGCTGGCGATATCACGGTAAAGAGTGCGCAGGCTGACGCCGGTTTCGTCGGCGAGGGTCGCGCCGCTGACGGGACGTCGGTAGCGCCTGAGCGTCTGCAATAGGGTCAGCAGCCGTTCCGAGCGCGCCATGACGAGCGCCTATCGCTTCCATTCCACCCAGTCGCGCATCAGGCGATGTGCGATGGCGCCCTTGGGTGGAGACGTGTTGCCGGAAGCCGCGACGCGGTCGAGCATGGCGAGCGTCTCTTCCGGCGTAAACCAGCGGCAGTCATCAAGCTCAGCGACATCCATATGAATCTCTGTCGACTTCGCCTCGGCATAGCAGCCGATCATCAAGGAATGCGGCATCGGCCAGGGCTGCGAGGCATGATAGCGTACGCGGCCGATGTGAATGCCGGACTCCTCATGCGTTTCGCGGCGCACGGCATTCTCGATGGTTTCGCCCGGCTCGACGAAACCGGCGAGGCAGGAATACATGCCCGGCGCGAAATGATGGCTGCGGCCAAGCAGGCAGAGGTTTCTCTCCTCGTCGATCGTCAGCATGATGACGACCGGATCGGTGCGCGGGAAGATAATGTGTTCGCAGGCCGTGCAGACGCGCTTATAGCCGCCGATGCGGAGTTCCATGACCGAGCCACAGCGGCCGCAGAAGCGGTTGTCGCTGTTCCAGCGGATAAGGCTCATGCCTTGTGCCGCTTCCCCGAGGATTTCGCCTTCGAGCAGGAGATCGCGCCAAAGCGAGCGCATGTCGGCGGGCTTATAGTGGCTGGCGAGTTCGTCGGCATTAATGCGTACCGGAACGGCCAGCCGCGGCTCGCCGGTCTTGCGGTAGCCGAGCAGCACCGCCGCTTCCCAGTCCGGATCCAGCTCCTGCAGCTCGTAGCGCGCAAACAGCGGGTCGAGCACCTGGCCGTCATGTTTCAGGACCAGCTTGTCCTTGGCAAAGGCCAGGATATGCGTGCCTTCCTTGGCGAGCGCATGCACGATCGATTCCTCGTCGCGGTGCTCGGCATCCCGATCAAGCTGATTTTCCGCAAAGGCGGTGAGGCTGCTGGCTTCCGGGTGGGGGGCATCCGAAGAGAAGATGGAATGGTTCATTGTGAAAGCGTTTCCCGCAACTTGGCTATGAAGCTGTTCATGTCTTCGTCCGCATAGGGTTCTGCCCTGCCGTGACCCCATATCGGGCCGGGCCAGTTCGTGTCCCCTTCGAACCGCGCAATCACATGAACATGAAGCTGTCGGACGATATTTCCAAGAGCCCCGATGTTGATTTTTGTCGCTCCCGTCACCGTCTTCAAGGCAGCGCCGACCTTGTTGGTTTCGAAGGTCAGCAGAACCTGATCGAGCGGCGTCAGGTCGAAAATCTCCGATATGCCGGGCCGGCGGGGCACCAACAACAGCCATGGCCAGCGGCAATCCTTCATCAGCCGCACGTCGCAAAGGCCGGTAATCGTAACGGAAACGCTGTCATTCGCCAGACGATCGTCGAGCGCAAAATCCTGCAATGGGCTGTCCTCCAGTGTTTTATCAAATGTTTAGCAGTTTTTTTTGACCTTGGCTTGCTTTTGATGCCGATATTGCCGATATGTGCATCCGGGAGGTTGGTGGTGGACGAGCCACTCGCCAACCGGGTCAGGTCCGGAAGGAAGCAGCCCTAACGAGCCCCGGCACGGGTCATCGTGCCAGCCTCCCACCCTTTCCGAAAGCAAGGCCCGGCTTTCTGCGGGCAATAAGCAGGGCAATGAGCGACACCGAGCGACAAGCAAAAGATGCCGCTTCGACCGGCACCGGTTACCGGGTTCTGGCTCGCAAATACCGACCCAAGGATTTCACCGACCTGATGGTCGGTCAGGAGCCGATGGTTCGCACGCTGACCAATGCGTTCGAGACCGGCCGTATTGCCCAGGCCTATATGCTGACCGGCGTGCGCGGCGTTGGCAAGACGACCACGGCCCGCATCTTGGCGCGCGCCCTCAACTACAAGACCGCCGCGGTCGATCGGCCCACCATCGACCTGCGCGAACCCGGCGAACATTGCCAGGCGATCATGGAAGGCCGGCATGTCGATGTCATCGAGATGGACGCCGCCTCGCACACCGGCATCGACGATATCCGCGAAATCATCGAACAGGTGCGTTACCGTCCGGTCTCGGCACGCTACAAGGTCTATATCATCGACGAAGTGCACATGCTGTCGACTGCCGCCTTCAACGGGCTGCTGAAGACGCTGGAAGAGCCGCCGGAGCATGTGAAGTTCATCTTCGCCACCACCGAAATCCGCAAGGTACCAATCACGGTACTGTCGCGTTGCCAGCGTTTCGACCTGCGCCGCATCAGCGCTTCCGATCTCGTCGGCCTGTTTACCACCATCGCCGCAAAGGAAGGCATCGAGGCCGAGCCGCAAGCGCTCGCCATGATCGCCCGTGCCGCCGAAGGTTCGGCCCGTGACGGGCTGTCGCTGCTCGACCAGGCAATCGCCCATGGCAGCGGTGTGGTTGCGGCGGAAGCTGTGCGCTCGATGCTGGGACTCGCCGACCGCGCCCGCATCGTCGATCTCTTTCACCATATCATCAGGGGCGATGTCGCCGCCGCCTTGGCGGAGTTCAACAGCCAGTACGAAGCCGGCGCCAATCCCGTCGTCGTGCTGACCGACCTTGCCGATTTCACCCATCTCGTCACCCGCTTGAAATATGTGCCCGATGCCGCCAACGATCCGTCGCTGAGCGAGGTCGAGCGTACCAAGGCGGCCGAATTCGCGCAGGGCGTGGCGGTGACCACGCTATCGCGCTTCTGGCAGATGCTGCTGAAGGGTATTCCGGAGACTGAAAGCGCTGCCCGCACGGCCGGTGCCGCCGAAATGGTGCTGATCCGTCTGGCCCACGCCGCCCATCTGCCGGCTCCGGAAGATGCGGCGCGGCGGCTTGCCGAGCTTTCTGATGGCAATGGTGGCGCGCGTCCGTCGCCCGCTCCGTCAGCCGGCAACGGCGTTGGAACGCCGGTCTCCTACCAGGGCAATGTCATGGCACGCGCGGTCGAAACCGCGCAACCGCGGCCTGCGCCCACGCCACCGGCGCCGGTCGCCATGCTGCGATCAGTTCCGAATACTCAGCCGCAAACCACCCCGGCAGTCGGCCGCATAGAGTCAAAACCCGCCGAAGCGCCGAAGCCGCTGGTTCCCGTCAATTCGATGGCCGATATCGCCGAACTCGCCGGCCAGAAGCGCGATCCGAAACTGAAGGCGCTGGTGCGCAGCTTCGTTCGCCCGGTGCGGCTGGAGCCCGGCCGGCTCGACGTCAACCTGACGCCCGGCGCACCGGGAACGCTGCTGAACGAACTCGCCGTCAAGCTGAAGGAATGGACCGGCATCCATTGGATCGTCAGCCTCAGCCGCGACGAAGGCGAACCGACCCTGGTGGAAGCCGAGGTAAACGCGCAGCAGCAGCGGGTCGCCGATGCCCGCCAGGACCCCGATGTGGCGGCGATCCTATCGCAATTTCCGGGTGCCAAGATCATCGACGTGCGCGTTCGCGCGCCCGATGCGGAAGAAGAGGAACAAACCGCGGCTCCGGCAGCCGCCGAATCCGATGACGGCGACATCCTGCCGGGCGATGATATCGAATTCTAGAGCGACCTTTGTGCGTTCAAATGGACGCACGGCGCCCTAGGGATATGATACCGATCGACAGGCCGCATAAAGCGGTTTTCGAATTGGATTGTATCCAAGAAGACAAAGAGACGAGAAGAAGGACGAACGACGATGCGCGACATCATGGGCATGATGGGCAAAGTGAAGGAAATGCAGGCCAAGATGGAGAAGATGCAGGCGGAAATCGCCGACATCCGGGCCGAGGGTAAGGCCGGCGGCGGCCTCGTTACCGTCACTGTGAACGGCAAGGCCCAGATGCTGGCCATCAAGATCGATCCGTCGCTCTTCAAGGAAGACGACGTCGAAATCCTCGAGGACCTGATCGTCGCTGCAAGCAAGGACGCCCAGGAAAAGGCCGAGGCGCTGGCCGCCGAAAAGACCCGGGAACTGACGGCCGGCCTGCCGATCCCGCCCGGCTTCAAGCTGCCTTTCTGAGAAGCACTTCCTTCAAGCGCGCGGTCAACGCACCATCGTCTTGCGGATGAGTTCGCGGCCGATCAGTTTCGCCGGCTCGTTCCGCAACACCAGCGACGTGGTCACCGCGCCGTGGCGAGCGATGGAATCGACGATGGTTTCAAGGTCCGATGGTGTCGGCACCAGGACCTTGAGCAGGAAACAATCTTCACCGGTCAGCCGCAGGACCTCGATGATCTGCGGCATCTCCGAAAATTGCTTCAGGCAGGGGCGTATGTGCTCATGGGTCGTCCGCAGCCGGACGACGGCCATCATGCCGAGACCGACGGCAGCGGGATCGACGACGGCGCGATAGCCTGCGATAATGCCCCGCTCCTCCAGCCGTTTCAGGCGTTCCGAAGCGGCAGGCTGCGAAAGCCCTACCCGGCGGCCGAGTTCCGATACGGAAATCCGCCCATCCTCCTGCAGAATCTCGATCATCGACAGATCAGTCGGGTCCAAGTCTTTCTCAAAGCTTTCCATTCTTGCACCTTGAATTCATCGGCGTGCGCAAGTTTTGCCCGATGGATTGCAATGTCAATCTGCCACGCGACATGCCAGTTTCGATCGGTCAACGGACTGCGGAAGGATAATCATGAGCGATATCATCACCCTGCCCGGCCTCGGTGGGTCGGGCGAAGGCCACTGGCAAACTCTGTGGGAACGACGGGATTCGCAGATGCGCCGTTTCCAGCCGGCGAGCTGGAACAAGCCCGAATTGGCGGATTGGATCGCGGCGCTCGATCGGGAAATCAGCCGCGCGAAGACGCCGCCGATCCTCGTCGCCCATAGCCTCGCCTGCCAGTTGGTCGCGCATTGGGCCGCCTCCACCGCGGCAAGAATCCTCGGCGCCTTCCTCGTCGCGGCACCCGATCCGACAGGCGAGGTCTATCTGGCCGAGGCCCCGAGCTTCGCCAATCCGCCGCGCCGGAGACTGTCCTTTCCATCGCTCCTCGTTGCCAGCACCGATGATCCCTTCGGCTCGTTCGACTATGCGAAGGAAAGCGCCGCGGTCTGGGGCAGTAAATTGATCGATGTCGGTGCGCTCGGCCACATCAATGCGAATTCCGGAATCGGCGAATGGCCGGAAGGCTACGCACTTTTCGGAGATTTCCGCGTCGGACTTACCTGAGGCGATGCAGCGCGTTTGGAAAATGCGCGACAGGATGGTATGTGGGGAACACATCGGACTGCCTTTTTCGTCCGCGACTATCCGAACATCCGAGAGAACGTCATGAGCCTGACGACATTGCTTGTTTTTGCCGGCGCGCTGTTTGTCGCTGCCGGTTCGCCGGGGCCAAGCGTTGCCGCGCTTGTCGCCCGCGTGCTGACCAAGGGCGCGCGCGACGTGCTGCCGTTCCTTGCCGCCATGTGGATCGGCGAAGGGATCTGGCTGACCTGTGCGGTCGCGGGACTGGCGGCCATCGCCGAGACCTTCCATTGGGCATTCGTCGCCATCAAATGGGCCGGCGTGGCCTATCTGCTCTATCTCGCCTGGAAAATGTGGTTCGCCGCTGCCGATGCGACCGAGGAAAAGCTGCCGGACGCGCAATCGCCGCTCCGCCTCTTCTTCGCCGGCCTGACGGTGACGATGGGCAATCCCAAGATCATGATGTTCTATGTGGCGCTGCTGCCGTCGATCATCGACATCCATGCCGTCACCCTGACCGGCTGGGTCGAGCTGGTGGCGACGATGTTCGTCGTGCTGGCAGTTATTGATCTGAGCTGGGCCTTTTTTGCCGCCAAGGCCCGTGGCTTCCTGAAAAGCCGCCGCGCCGTGCGGATGGCCAATCGCGCCAGCGCCGGCACCATGGCGGGAGCGGCCGTCGCCATCGCCATGCGGTAGCTTCAGGCATCGACGGATTCGTCGTCGAGCAGTGCACGGAGCTTGTAATGAATGGGTGCGGAGAGATAACGCGCCCGGTCCTCAGGCGACAATCGTCTGCCGAAGGTCGCCATCATTTCCGGCATGGTGACCTTGGCGCCGGCATAGGGAATATAGCTCACCGGTGTTCCGGCGGTGGCGGTGCCGTTTTTGATGACGCGGCAATAGATGCCTGGGCGGCCCGCTTTCGTATAGCGCTTGACGAATTTCGGATCGCCCATTTTCGCCGCAAAAGTCGAGCAGGGAATGCGGGCAGAAGTCACCTCCAGAACTAAATCGTCGGCTATGAATCTGTCGCCAACGGCGACCTCGCGATTGTCGAGCCCTTCGATGACGATATTTTCGCCAAATGTCCCGGGCTCCAGCCTGCGCCCCAGCTCGTTCGACCACCAGTCCAGAGTCAGCGACCCTTCGACATAAACGGCCTGATCGCGTCCGCCGTGATATTCGCTGTTGCAGACGGCATCACCGATAACGCCCTCGGCGTCGATCATGACCGTACCGCCGACCGCACGCTTGTTGATGCCGGTCCTGTAGCTCTTGCCGGGCAGTGTTTCGGCATCGCCGATGCAGACGGCCAGAATTTTCATAGGGCGATCATCCTTCCGCGATTTCGTTCCTGCAGCATATGAGCTAAAAGCCTCCCATGGCAAAGCGAGTTACCGGTCCCGAAATTGAAAAACTCATCCAGCTTCTGGCAAAAGTGCCGGGCCTCGGCCCGCGCTCGGCGCGCCGTGCTGCATTGCATCTGATCAAGAAGAAGGACCAACTGCTCGGCCCGCTCTCCCATGCCATGGGCGATGCCTATGACAAGGTGAAGATCTGCTCGCGCTGCGGCAATGTCGATACCGTCGACCCCTGCACCGTCTGCACGGACGATCGGCGCGATCAATCCGTTATCATCGTTGTCGAGGATGTCGCCGACCTCTGGGCGCTGGAGCGTGCCGGCGCGATGAATGCCGCTTATCATGTACTCGGCGGCGTGCTGTCGCCGCTCGACGGCGTCGGTCCTGACGACCTCAATATCCGCGGCCTGATCGAGCGCGTCAGCGAAGGCGGCGTCCGCGAAACCATCATCGCGGTCAACGCCACAGTCGAGGGGCAGACCACAGCACACTATATAACCGACCAGCTCGCCGGCCTGGACGTAAAGATCACCCGCCTCGCCCACGGCGTACCGGTCGGCGGCGAACTCGATTATCTCGATGAAGGCACGCTGACGGCGGCGTTGCGGGCGCGGACGGCGATTTGAGGGAGGAAAACGAATTGGCGCAAGGATATTGCCTTTCGCTCGTGCTCAAGGCGCTCGTCGCACGCTCTCCTCGCAACCCCCCTCTGCCCTTTCGGGCATCTCCCCCGCAAGGGGGGAGATTGGTAACCTGGGGCACGGCCAATCCTCAAACTGAGATTATCTCCGTAGATGCTGAAGCGTATCGGGCCGGCGAAAGGTGCGGCCAACTCCCAACAATCTCCCCCCTTGTGGGGGAGATGTCGCGAAAGCGGCAGAGGGGGGTATCGCAGGTGCGGCACTTGCTTTCCTTGCTCTTCATCGTCCTCCTCACTCTCCTTCCCTTCCCCGCCCTCGCCGCCTCCAAGGCCGATGTCGAGGCGCAATTCCAGACCTGGGTCCAACAGAACCTCTGGCCGGAAGCGAAGAAGGACGGCATTTCAGAAAAGACCTTCAAGGCGGCTTTTTCCGGCGTAATGCTGAATTGGGACTTGCCCGATCTCGTCCCGCCGGGTTTTCCAAAGCCCAAGGAACAGCCGCAGACGCAGGCGGAATTTTCCTCGCCCGCGCCCTATTTCAACGAAGCACGACTGCAGAAGCTTGCGGCGACCGGGCGCAGCTTTGCTTCGCAATATGGCCCGACGCTGAAGAGGATCGAAAAGGTCTATGGTGTGCCCGGCCCGATCGTTCTTGCCATCTGGGGCCGCGAGACCGGCTTCGGAGCGGCGAAACTGCCGAATTCCGCGATCCAGGTACTGGCGACCAAAGCCTTCATGTCGACGCGCAAGGAGATGTTCCGCACCGAACTCATCGCCGCACTCGGCATTCTGGAACACGGTGATGTAACGCCCGACCAGTTCCTGGGCTCTGTGGCCGGCGCGCTCGGCCAGCCGCAGTTCATGCCAACCAGTTACCTGAAATATGCGGTCGATTTCGATGGCGACGGTCATCGCAACATCTGGAATTCGGTGCCGGATACGCTCGCTTCCATAGCCAACTATCTGGTTCAGAAGGGCTGGCAGCGCGGCCGCGGCTGGGGTTACGAAGTGACGATCCCGGAAAGCGTTTCCTGCGCGCAGGAAGGACCGGATCTCGTCAAGCCGATTTCGCAATGGAGCTCGCTCGGGATCGCCAGGATTTCCGGCAAGGCTTTTCCGTCCGACGAGCTGCGCGCCGACGGCATGATGCTGGTGCCGGCCGGCCGTGACGGCCCGGAATTCATCGTCACGCCGAATTTCTACGTCATCAAGGAATATAATAATTCCGACCTCTACGGCCTCTATATCGGCAATCTCGCCGACCGCATCGCTAATGGTTCCGGCGCCTTCAAGGGCCAATGGGGCGATGTCGGCAAAATGCTGCGCTCCGACGTCGCCGGCATGCAGGTGACACTGGAGCGCAAGGGATACGATGTCGGCGGCACGGACGGATTACCGGGCTACAAGACCCGGCGGTCGATCGGCCAATGGCAGGAAAAGAGCGGCCGCAAGCCCACCTGCTATCCCGACAGCTCTATGCTCGGCCTGCTGAAATAGGTGGATTTCGATAGCGCTGCCGCGTTTGGGCCGAAGCGGACATACGCCTACTCGCCGTCACGGTACGCGTAAGGAACTCGAATCTTCTCCAAAGCCGTCTAAACCCGTTTGACCCCGGCGATATGATGACAAAATTCAATACCAGCCGTCAGCCATCGACGCCTTGCGCCTAGCCATGAAATCGCACAGGGCTTCGTCGACTGCGATATCGAGCGGCGGTTCCTCGTAATTTTCGAGCGTTCTTTTCCACTGCCCGTTGGCGCGGGTTGCAATGTCGGTGGAACCACCTTCCTCGCTCCATTTTTCGAAGGGCTCGTTGTCCGAAAGCGTCGAATCCCAGAATGCGGTCTGATAGTTCCGCATCGTATGGGCCGAGCCCAGGAAATGGCTGCCGGGGCCGACCTCTTCGAAGGCGTCGAAAGCGAGCGTATTGTCGTCGACCGTGACGCCCGCGAGGTAGGAGTGCAATGCCCCACATAGGTCGGCGTCCATCACAAACTTCTCGTAGGACATGGCGAGCAATCCATCCAGGAAACCGGCCGAATGCAGGATGAAGTTCGCCCCGCAATGGATGGCCGACAACATGGACATCAGCCCCTCCTGCATGGCCTGCCCGTCCGGCAGCTTGGAATTGGAGAAGTTGCCGGCACATCTCAGTGGAAGATTAAGCCGCCGCGCGAGCTGCCCGACGACCATCGAGCCGATGGCGGGCTCTGGCGTGCCGAAGGTGGGCGACCCTGAACGCAGCGACATGGAGGATAGGAAATTTCCGAAGATGACCGGAGCGCCCTTGCGCTCGAGCTGCGTAAGGGCGCAGCCGGCCAGCGTTTCGGCATAGGACTGGGCAATTGCTCCCGCATTGGTAACGGGACCCATGGCGCCACCGAGGATGAAGGGCACGATGACGGCAGCCTGATTGGCGCGTGCATAGGCTCGCAACGACTTCGTCATCGTTCCATCCCAGACGAGCGGAGAATTGACGTTGACGTTGCCGAGAATAACGCAGTTTCGGTCGACGAAATCGGCACCGAACAGAATTCGCGTCATCTCAATCGAATCCTCGGCGCGCTCCTCGGCCGTTACCGAGCCCATGAATGCACGGTCGGAATACTTGATGTGGCTGTAGACCATGTCGAGATGGCGCTTGTTAACGGGCACGTCGACCGGCTCGCAGATCGTGCCGCCGGAATGATGCAGCCAAGGGCTTGCCTGGGCTAGCTTGATGAAGTTTCGAAAGTCTTCGATCGTGCCGTAGCGGCGCCCCTTGTCGAGGTCCATGACGAAAGGCGAGCCGTAGGCGGGCGAGAAGACGACCTTCGCTCCGCCGATCTGCACGTTGTTCGCAGGATTGCGGGCGTGCTGGGTGAATTCACGCGGTGCGGAAGCGACGATCTCCTGCAGCATGCCGGGTTCGAACCGGACGCGAACGCCGTCGACGCGGGCTCCGGCCCGCTTCCAGTGATCCACGGACACGGGGTCGTCGCGGAACTCGATGCCGATCTCGGCGAGGATACGATCGGCTGTCCGCTCGATCTTCTGGAGGTTTTCCTCAGAGAGGATGTCGTAGGTGGGTATGTTGCGGACGATATAGGGAACGCCGCGCGGCTTGGTGGTCCCTTCTCGACGAGCGGAACGGCCTCCGCGTCCCCGTCTGCCAGACTTTTCGTCGACCATTGCCTCGCTCATACCGACCTCCCTGATCCCGATGAAGGCTAAGACGACTTCGGGTTTCTGTAACGCTGGAAAAAACTTGGTATCTGTATAAGCTGAGCTTATGGAAACCTTTCGAAGGCTACTGCCATCTGCCTCGGCACTCATCATCTTCGAGGCTGCCGGACGGCATCAGAATTTTAGTCGTGCCGCCGAGGAGCTGGGCATGAGCCAGGCTGCTGTTTCATTGGCCGTTCGAAAGCTCGAAGATCAGCTTGGCGTGCCGCTCTTCCACCGCGAGCGTCGAAATGTTGAACTGACCGACGTCGGGGAGCGCTTCCACGCGGACGTTACTGTAGGCTTGTCGCGCATCCAGAAGTCGGCAGAGGACATTCGAACGAAGGGTCGGGAATCCAATGTTACGCTGGCAGCTTCGACTGCCTTCGGTTCCATGTGGATGCTGCCGCGCCTCGCGCGTCTGCGGGCAGACCTTCCGGATATCGATCTGCGCATCCAGACGAGCGTGCGTGATCTCGACCTGGACGAGGAACCAATTCCACTTGGGGTTCGAGGTGGCGATCCCGCGAATTGGCCGCGTTATCATTCCGCGATGCTGGCGCCGGAGATCGTGTTTCCCGTGGCCAGCCCGCGTTTCATAGAAAAGCGACGGCGCCCGGACCGTCCTGAAGACCTGCTGGGGCTGCCATTGATCCATCTCGAAGAGCCGGTCCGGGCTGCGTGCGACTGGTCCGAATGGTTTGCGAACGCCGGAGTACGGTATGTCCCGCAGCCCCGGCGGCTGACGATCAATGACTATGTCCTCGTCATGCAGGCCGTTTTGGCAGGCGAAGGCATCGCGCTTGGCTGGCAACATCTTATCGAAGAACAGCTTCGATCTGGGGCGCTGGTCGCTGTCGGCGGGCATGTCCTGAATACCAATATGGCGTTCCATGTCGTTTGGCCGCGATCGAGGGAACTCAACACACAGGCGCAGCGTGTACGCGATTGGCTTATCGAAGAAGGAAGACGGAGTCGCGAAGAGGACAAGGCGCTTCGGTCCGCCTAACCGCTCGCGGCGATATGTCCGCTTCTGATGCAAAGTTCCCTTCAATGATGCTGCGCTCCGACGTCACCGGCATGCAGGTGACCTTGGAGCGCAAGGGATGCGATGTCGGCGGCATCGACGGACTGCCGGGCTACAAGACCCGGCGATCGATCGGCCAATGGCAGGAAAAGAGCGGCCGCAAACCCACCTCCTATCCCGACAGTTCAATGCTCGCCGACCGGACTGAAAGAACTGACCCAAACGCGCGGTCTGCTTTGTCCACATCCCGTAAGCGAATGGCCGAAGCGCAAACAGCCAGATATTTCCCTAAGCTTTAACGTCTTTTCGGTGATATTCTGACGCGCCGGAGGCCCCACCATGAAAATGCAAAAGCGGGAGGATGAAATGACGACACTGTTTGTGAGGCACGATGTTTCAGACTACGCGGCCTGGCGTAAAGTATACGATGAGTTTCGGCCCGTGCAGAAGGCAAACGGGGTTACAGCAGAGGCGGTCTATCAAGCCACCGACAATCCCAACGACGTTACCGTCATCCATGAGTTCGCCACGATTGAAGCAGCTCAAGCCTTCGGTAAGCTGGAAGAGCTAAAGGCGGCGATGCGCAGGGGAGGCGTGTTGGGCGCGCCGACGGTGTGGTTCACCAACAAGGCCTGAAAACCTGTTAAGATGACTTTCGCAGGGCAAGGCTTTGCTGCTTTGCTGCCTGTCGTTTGGTGCGACGCCGGTTACGTCCGCTATCGGGCGTGAAGCTATCATTGTGGTCGGCCGTGCAACACCGTACCGCCGCGGGGAAATGGCGACAAGAATCGGCCCCGCCGGCGCCGCTCCAGCTTGGAAATTAAGTGCCACGCGTCCTTTTCGCGTCATAATAATCGGCTGACAATACGTTCCAGCCCAACTACGGTCCACGACAGGCGTGCGTCTCGCCTTACTATTGACGGCCCGCACTGCTGATCAAAGCACCAAGTCGTGGCGTGCGCGTGGTACGGAGACTCGTCGAAAATGCGAGACCGCACGTGGCGCAGGACAGGCGCGGCTTTCTGCCAAATCTATTGGGCTACGCGCCACGGCAATTCATAGTGCTTTAGCGACCTTCGTGCGTCTGGTGAGACACACGGTGCTGTAAAGCGGCTAACGTAAGTACCGTCTCGCTGGAAGAGCGGCTTGATCACCTCGCCTGCCTACGGAAGTTCGATTTCGCCGTCCACCACGTGGTTGAGGCCGGTGCCTTCCGCCGTCAATGTAATGCGGACCTTCAGCTTTTTGCCTCCGATCTGCCCGTCGCGCACCGTCTCCTCGATCTTGCGCTGTGAGGTTACGCCGACTTCCTTCAGGAATTTGCGGATCGACATGTTGAAGGCGTCTTCGCTCATGGTGGAGTCCTCTGCATCCGGAAGGGATTGTAAGGAAAGGCGAGCGGTCAGGAAAGCTGGAATGGAGGCGCGGCGCCAAAATTCAACCCGAGCCGGGAGATCGGTCAATGGCAGGAAAAGGACAGTCACGAGCCCGCCTGTCATCCCGACAGCTCGATGCCCAGGGGGGGCTGAAATAGGCCGAATTCGGTAACAGTTGCCATCAGCGGCTGCTTTCAGCCCTAAGCGGACGGCACACGCCATCCTCGAGGGAAACCATCGTAGGCATCCCAATGGCCGCAAATGGCGCAAAGTTGTCGTCAATGATGCTTCGGAAGACTTGGTGGCACCTGCTGCAGAATTCCGGAAATAGGCGGCGAAGCCTGGTTTCGGTGTGAAGACCTTGCAATTTGACGGGAACGGGCTTATATCCGTATCAAATTCTTGATCGTGCGATGAAGAGTGGGCCGCAAGGACCCGCTCTTTTTTATTAGCTCGATCTCCAAATGCATCGACAATGCAGGAGTGAACGCTTGTCGGAAGAGACAAACGCAGACAACGCCAACGAACCGCGGCTGATCGTCGAAACCGGCCTTGACCAGCGCATTGCCGCCATCATCGAGCCCGTGCTCGTCGGCATGGGCTTCCGTTTGGTGCGTGCGCGCCTCCTCAATCAGAACGGCCTGACATTGCAGATCATGACCGAGCGCAACGACGGCACCATGACCGTCGAGGATTGCGAAGAGGTCTCGACGGCGATTTCGCCGGTGCTGGATGTGGAAGATCCGATTGATAAAGCGTATCATCTGGAAGTGTCTTCGCCCGGTATCGACCGCCCGATGGTGCGCAAATCGGATTTCAGCCGCTGGATCGGCCATCTCATCAAGTGCGAGACCTCGATCCTGGTGGATAACCGCAAGCGGTTCCGCGGCAAGATCGCCGATGTCAGCGCCGATGGTTTTACGATCGAGCGCGACCAGGTCGCTTACGGCGAAGAGCCGAAGGTGACCATTCCGTTCAGTACGCTGGCTGACGCCAAGCTGATCCTGACGGACGATCTCATCCGCGATGCGCTGCGCGCCGACAAGCTGGCAAAAGCCCAGGCTGCGAACCAGAACGAAGCGGACGAAGAAGAATAACCGATCAACGAACCGCTCTACGGGACGGGAACCCCTGGGCAGGAAGACGGAGACTAAAGACAATGGCAGTCAGTGCGAACCGGCTAGAACTTCTGCAGATCGCAGATGCAGTGGCGCGCGAAAAGGTCATCGACCGCGAGATCGTGCTTGCCGCGATGGCGGACGCGATCCAGAAGGCCGCGCGTTCGCGTTATGGTACGGAATCGAACATCCGCGCCGACATCAACCCGAAGACCGGCGAAATCCGCCTGCAGCGCCTGCTCGAAGTCGTCGAAAAGGCCGAGGACTATTCCACGCAGATCCCGCTGGAACTCGCCCGCGACCGCAACCCGGATGCCGTTCTCGGCGATTTCATCGCCGATCCGCTGCCGCCGATGGATTTCGGCCGTATCGCGGCCCAGTCGGCCAAGCAGGTCATCGTGCAGAAGGTGCGCGAAGCCGAGCGTGACCGTCAGTTCGACGAATTCAAGGATCGCGTCGGCGAAATCGTCAACGGCACCGTTAAGCGCGTCGAATACGGCAACGTCATCGTCGACCTCGGCCGCGGCGAAGGCATTATCCGCCGCGACGAGATGATCCCGCGCGAGAACTTCCGCTATGGCGACCGCGTCCGCGCCTATGTCTACGACGTGCGCCGCGAACAGCGCGGCCCGCAGATCTTCCTGTCACGCACGCATCCGCAGTTCATGGTCAAGCTCTTCACCATGGAAGTGCCTGAAATCTACGACGGCATCATCCAGGTGAAGTCGGTTGCCCGCGATCCGGGCTCGCGCGCCAAAATCGCCGTCATTTCGAACGACTCGTCAATCGATCCGGTCGGCGCCTGCGTCGGTATGCGCGGTTCGCGCGTTCAGGCCGTCGTCGGCGAACTGCAGGGCGAAAAGATCGACATCATCCCGTGGTCCAGCGAGCCGGCGAACTTCGTCGTCAACGCGCTGCAGCCGGCCGAAGTCGCCAAGGTCGTTCTCGATGAAGATGCCGAGCGCATCGAAGTCGTGGTTCCGGACGAACAGCTGTCGCTCGCCATCGGCCGTCGCGGCCAGAACGTCCGCCTCGCTTCGCAGCTGACCGGCTGGGACATCGACATCATGACGGAAGCGGAAGAATCCGAGCGCCGTCAGAAGGAATTCAACGAGCGCACCAACCTGTTCATGGATGCACTCGATGTCGACGAGATGGTCGGCCAGGTTCTTGCTTCCGAAGGCTTTGCCGCAGTCGAGGAACTGGCTTACGTCGATCTCGACGAAATTTCGTCCATCGACGGTTTCGATGAAGAGACCGCCCAGGAAATCCAGGATCGCGCCCGCGAATATCTGGAACGACTGGAAGCCGAAATGGACGAGAAGCGCAAGGCGCTCGGCGTCTCCGACGAGCTGCGCCAGATCAACGGCATGACCGCGCAGATGATGGTCGCCCTCGGTGAGGA
Source organism: Rhizobium mayense (assembly GCF_030272705.1). Lineage (GTDB taxonomy): Bacteria > Pseudomonadota > Alphaproteobacteria > Rhizobiales > Rhizobiaceae > Rhizobium > Rhizobium mayense. The sequence continues at coordinate 47,015 of NZ_JARFYM010000020.1, forward strand.
CGGCATCAAGACGATCGAGGACTTCGCCGGCTGCGCCGCGGACGATCTCGTCGGCTGGACCGAGCGCAAGAACGGCGAAACGAAGAAGTTCGAAGGCCTGTTCTCCAAGCTCGAAGTCTCGCGCGTCGAAGCTGAGCAGATGGTCGTGCAGGCCCGCCTGCTGGCCGGCTGGATCACCGAAGCCGATCTCGCCACTGAGGCCGAAGAGGCCACGGAGGATGAGGCCGAGCAAGAAGCATGATGAGCACCGGGGAGCCGGACGCACCGCCTGAGGACGATGATCTCGGGGGTGGCGACGTGAACGGCCGGATGTGCATCGTAACACGCGAAAGCGGATCGCCCGACGAGCTGATCCGCTTCGTCGCCGCTCCGGACGGAACCGTGGTTCCCGATCTGAAGCGGCAACTGCCGGGACGCGGCTGCTGGGTCAAACTCGACCGGGCGCTGGTGGACAAGGCAGTGGCGAAGAAGATGTTTTCCCGCGCCCTGAAGGCGGAGGTGACGGCACCGAGCAATCTCGGCGCCACCGTCGACCGGCTTCTTGCGGCGCAGCTTGCCGGGATGATGAACATGGCGCGCAAGGCGGGCCAGTTCGTCAGCGGTTCGTCGAAGGTCGATGGCGCGGTTCGCAACGGCTCGGCACTTGCCGTGTTCCATGCGATGGATGCCGCCGCCGACGGCGTTCGCAAGATCGATCAGGCTCGAAAGGCCTGGCATCTCGGGATGGAGACTGAAAAGGAAATACCGTCATTCCGTGTCTTCACGGAGGCGGAAATGGAAGAACTGATGGGCCAGAACGCTTTTATCCATGCCGCAGCGCTTGCAGGGCAGGCAGGTGAGGGTGTAGTGAAGCGCGCAAACCTGCTCGAACGGTACCGCAACGGCGGTCAGTCCCGGGCAACGGGCGGCGCTGGCCGGCGAAAACAATGACGCGGTCACCGGCCGATGCCGGACGCCTCATTAAGGTACATGCATTGAACGACAGGGTGTGACGGACGATTCCGTACCCTGTCCGAAGGAACGGGAACGGAATGACCGACAATAAAGACGACAAGACGCTGAGTGTTTCGGGTAAGAAGACCCTCACCCTGAAGCCCTCAGGCGTGAACCAGGGCACCGTGCGCCAGGACATGGGCCGCGGTCGCACCAAGGCGGTCGTGGTCGAGACTCGCAAGCGTCGCCCGCTACGCCCTGAAGACGAAAAGCCGATGACCACCCCGACGACGACGGCTGCCGCGACGGCATCCGTGACGCGTGTCGCCGAACCGACACCGCAGCCGCCGCGCCCGCCGCAGCCGGCTCCGCGCATTCATCAGCCGGGTGGCCAGCAGCAGCGGCCGCAGCAATCCAGTCAGAACAACCAGCAGCGCCCGCAGCAGGACCGTTCATCGCGACCGGTGGTTCTGAACCATCTGTCGGCCGGCGAAATGGATGCGCGCCGCCGTGCGCTTGCCGAAGCCCAGGCGCGTGACGCCGCCGATGCGGTCCGCCGCGCCGAGGAAGAGGCCCGCCGCCAGCAGGAAGAGGAAGCCCGCCGCATCGCGGAGCAGGCTGAAGCAGCCCGCCTCGCCGCGGAAGAGGCTGCCCGCGCCGCCGAGGCCAAGGTCGTGGAGGCAGCTCCCGCGCCGGTCGAAGCCAAGGTGGAAGCACCGAAGCCGGCCGAACAGCCGGCCGCAGCCCCTGTTGTTGCCCGTCGCCCGGATACAGCTCCTCAGCCTGCGCGCCCCGGCGCTCCTGCCATGGAAACGCCGGCCAACCGCCGCCGTCCTCTCAATCAAGAAGACGACGATCGCGGCCCGCCCCGTGGCGCTCCGGCACGCGGCAAGGTGGTGCGCCCCGAACCGGCAAAGCCGGTCACCACGCGTCCGAAGACCGACGAAGAGCGCCGCCGCGGCAAGCTGACGGTAACGACGGCCGATGTCGACGAAGACGGCAACGCCCGTGGTCGCTCGCTTTCGGCCATGCGCCGCCGCCAGGAAAAATTCCGCCGCAGCCAGATGCAGGAAACGCGCGAAAAGATTTCGCGTGAAGTCGTGCTGCCGGAGACCATCACTATCCAGGAACTGTCGCAGCGCATGTCCGAACGCGCCGTCGACGTCATCAAGTTCCTGATGAAGGAAGGTCAGATGATGAAGCCGGGCGACGTCATCGACGCCGACCTAGCCGAGCTCATCGCCGGCGAATTCGGCCACACGGTCAAGCGCGTCTCGGAATCCGATATCGAACAGGGCATCTTCAACGTTGCCGACGAGGATGGCGAACTGGTTTCCCGTCCCCCCGTCGTCACCATCATGGGCCACGTCGACCACGGCAAGACCTCGCTGCTCGATGCCATCCGCCATGCGAACGTGGTAGCCGGCGAAGCCGGTGGCATCACCCAGCATATCGGCGCCTATCAGGTCGAACAGAACGGTCAGAAGATCACCTTCATCGACACGCCCGGCCACGCCGCCTTCACGGCAATGCGTGCTCGTGGCGCCCAGGCGACCGACATCGCGATCCTGGTGGTAGCAGCCGACGACAGCGTGATGCCGCAGACGATCGAATCGATCAACCACGCCAAGGCGGCGGGTGTTCCGATCATCGTGGCCATCAACAAGATCGACAAGCACGAAGCCAATCCGCAGAAGGTCCGCACGGAACTGCTGCAGCACGAGGTCTTCGTCGAATCCATGGGCGGTGAAGTGCTCGACGTGGAAGTCTCCGCGAAGAACGGCACCAACCTCGACAAGCTGCTCGAAGCCATCCTGCTGCAGGCGGAAATCCTTGACCTCAAGGCCAATCCGAACCGCACGGCGGAAGGTACCGTCATCGAAGCCCAGCTCGACCGCGGCCGTGGCTCCGTGGCCACTGTCCTGGTGCAGAAGGGCACGCTTCGTCCGGGCCAGATCGTCGTTGCCGGCGATCAGTGGGGCCGCGTGCGTGCACTGGTCAACGACAAGGGCGAACACGTGAAGGAAGCGACGCCGGCAACGCCGGTCGAGGTTCTCGGTCTGTCGGGCACGCCGGCGGCAGGCGATAAGTTCGCGGTCGTCGAAAGCGAAAGCCGCGCCCGCGAGATTTCCGAATACCGCCAGCGTCTGGCGCGCGACAAGGCGGCTGCCCGTCAGTCCGGTCAGCGCGGCTCGCTCGAACAGATGATGACCCAGCTTCAGGCTGTCGGCGTGAAGGAATTCCCGCTGGTGATCAAGGGCGACGTGCAGGGCTCAATCGAAGCCATTGCCGGCGCGCTCGACAAGCTTGGCACCGACGAAGTTCGTGCCCGTATCGTCCACTCGGGCGCAGGCGGGATCACCGAGTCGGATGTATCGCTTGCCGAAGCGTCCAATGCGGCCATCATCGGCTTCAACGTCCGCGCCAACGCCCAGGCACGTACGTTCGCCGAGCGCCAGGGTATCGAAATCCGCTACTACAACATCATCTACGATCTCGTCGATGACGTGAAGGCGGCGATGTCGGGCCTCCTGTCTCCGGAACGGCGCGAAACCTTCCTCGGCAATGCCGAAATCCTCGAGGTGTTCAACATCACGAAGGTCGGCAAGGTCGCAGGTTGCCGTGTCACCGAAGGCAAGGTCGAGCGCGGCGTCGGTGTCCGTCTGGTGCGCGACAACGTCGTCATCCACGAAGGCAAGCTCAAGACGCTCAAGCGCTTCAAGGATGAAGTCTCCGAAGTCAATGTCGGCCAGGAATGCGGCATGGCGTTCGAGAACTACGAAGACATTCGCATCGGCGACACGATCGAGTGCTTCCGCGTCGAGCACATCACCCGCACGCTGTAAGGCAAGACAGATTGAAACATTGGGACGGGCGCCGGAACATCCAGTCCGGCGCCCGAACCTTTTGGGACCAAGACAAATGGCAACAAGACCAACTTCTTCCGCGCCATCGCAGCGCATGCTTCGCGTCGGCGAGCAGGTACGCGCCGCGATCACGCAGGTTCTGCAGCGCGGCGAGGTGCGCGACGACCTGATCGAGCGCACCGTGATCTCCATTTCCGAGGTGCGCATGTCGCCGGATCTGAAGATCGCCACCGCCTATGTGACGCCGCTCGGCGTCGCCGACCACCAGACGGTCATCGAAACGCTCAATCGCCATGCGAAATTCATCCGCGGCCGCCTTGGACCGCAGCTTAGGCAGATGAAATACATGCCGGAGATCCGCTTTCGCGACGACACAAGCTTCGACAACTACCAGAAGATCGATGCGCTGCTGCGCTCGCCGGAGGTCCAGCGCGACCTCGAAGATGGCGATACCGACACCGACAAAGACTGATAACAGAGACAGAGAATGTCCAAACCACGCAAGCCCAAAGGCCGCCCGATTTCCGGCTGGCTGATCCTCGACAAACCGGTGGACTTCGGCTCGACAGAGGCCGTTTCCAAGATCAAATGGCTGTTCAAGGCACAGAAGGCGGGCCATGCCGGCACGCTCGATCCGCTTGCCTCCGGCATGCTGCCGATCGCACTTGGCGACGCCACCAAGACCGTTCCCTACGTCATGGACGGCCGGAAGATCTATGAATTCACCGTCACCTGGGGCGAGGAACGCGCCACGGACGACCTCGAAGGCGAGGTGACCGCGACTTCGGACAAGCGTCCGAGCGAAGAGGATATTCGCGCACTGCTGCCGAAATATACGGGCGTCGTCCACCAGATCCCACCGCAGTTTTCCGCAATCAAGATCGCCGGCGAGCGCGCCTATGATCTTGCCCGTGACGGTGAAACGGTCGAAATCCCGTCGCGCGAAGTGGAGATTTTCCGCCTGACGCTGCTCGCATGCCCGGATGCCAACACGACGCATTTCGAAGTGGAGTGCGGCAAGGGCACCTATGTTCGCGCACTCGCCCGCGATTTCGGCCGCGATCTCGGCTGTTACGGCCATATTTCCGGCCTGCGCCGCAGCTTCGTCGCCCCCTTCGCCGAGGAGGCGATGGTGCCGCTCGCTGATCTCGTCGCGCTCGAGGTAATCGAGGATGCGGACGAACGGCTCGCCGCTCTCGACGCGCTGCTGATCGACACGGCGGAAGCGCTGTCGGCCCTGCCCCACCTCGTCATCAACGATGATCAGGCCCATCGCCTGAAGATGGGCAATCCCATACTCGTGCGCGGGCGCGATGCGCCGGTTGCCGAGACTGAGGCTTATGCCACGGCACGCGGCAAGTTGATCGCCATCGGCGAGATCGGCCAAGGCGAGTTCCGGCCCAAGCGAGTTTTTGTGTAAGAATCACCTTCGCCACCAGAGGGGAAGGCAAAAACACGATGCTCTTCCCTTTGCAGCCCAAATAGTCTATAGGCAGCGCCAGCATCGGGCCTGCCCGATTGCATTCGCGGCCAATGCTGGACGACATCCCGGCGTTTGGCGACATTATTTCCTCTCATAGAAAGGACCATCCGATGTCGATTACTGCTGAGCGCAAGGCTGCGCTGATCAAGGAATACGCTACCGCCGAAGGCGACACCGGTTCTCCGGAAGTCCAGGTTGCGATCCTGACCGAGCGCATCAACAACCTCACCAACCACTTCAAGGACCACAAGAAGGACAATCACTCCCGCCGTGGCCTCCTGACGATGGTTTCCAGCCGGCGCTCGCTTCTTGATTACCTCAAGAAGAAGGACGAAGGCCGTTATACCAAGCTGATCTCCAGCCTCGGTATCCGCCGCTAATCGAATTTTCCGGCGGGCGTTCGCGTGAACGTCCGCCGGATGCTTATGAAGGGTTTGAAACCCGACAAACTTGTTTCCGTCGCGCGTTTCCGTTTGCGCGATGTGAGACGGCCGGCAGGCCGGATGGGCCGGTTCTGCCAATTACAACCGTTGACCTGTCATGGGGCAGGATTGCCGGATGCTTTCAGCCGAAGCTTCATGCTTCGGCCGATCCTTGAAAGCCTCTCGTTGTCTTGCCCGTGATGCGTCACACTTCGTGCGGTTGAAGACGCGCCTGCCGATCCATGGGTAACGGCGCTTTTTCCCGCACCACGCAAGGACAAGATATGTTCGATATCCATACCGTCGAAATCGAGTGGGCCGGCCGCCCGCTGAAGCTCGAGACCGGCAAGATCGCCCGCCAGGCTGATGGCGCCGTCATCGCAACCTACGGCGAGACTGTGGTTCTCGCCACCGTCGTTTCCGCCAAGTCGCCGAAGCCGGGCCAGGATTTCTTCCCGCTCACCGTCAACTACCAGGAAAAGACCTATGCAGCCGGCAAGATTCCCGGCGGCTATTTCAAGCGCGAAGGACGTCCGAGCGAAAACGAAACCCTCGTTTCCCGCCTGATCGACCGCCCGATCCGTCCGCTTTTCCCGGAAGGCTACAAGAACGACACGCAGGTCGTCGTCACCGTCATCCAGCATGACCTCGAAAACGATCCGGATGTGCTGTCCATGGTCGCCACCTCGGCTGCGCTGACCCTTTCCGGCATTCCGTTCATGGGCCCGATCGGCGGCGCCCGCGTCGGCTACATCAACGGCGAATACGTGCTCAACCCGCATCTCGACGAAATGGATGAATCGACCCTCGATCTCGTCGTCGCCGGCACGCAGGAAGCCGTTCTGATGGTTGAGTCCGAAGCGAAGGAACTGCCGGAAGACGTCATGCTCGGCGCCGTCATGTTCGGCCATCGCGGCTTCCAGCCGGTGATCGATGCGATCATCAAGCTCGCAGAAGTCGCCGCCAAGGAACCGCGCGATTTTACGCCGGACGATTTCTCGGAACTCGAAACCGAAATGCTCGGCCTTGCCGAAGCCGAACTGCGCGAAGCCTACAAGATCACTCAGAAGGCTGATCGCTACGCCGCCGTCGACGCCGTGAAGGCCAAGGTCAAGGCCCACTTCCTGCCCGAGGAAGGCGAAGCCAAATACACCGCCGAAGAAGTCGGCGCCATCTTCAAGCACCTGCAGGCAAAGATCGTTCGGTGGAACATCCTCGACACCTCCAGCCGCATCGATGGCCGCGACCTGCAGACGGTTCGCCCGATCGTTGCCGAAGTCGGCCTGCTGCCGCGCACGCACGGTTCCGCTCTCTTTACCCGCGGTGAAACGCAGGCGGTTGTCGTTGCCACGCTCGGCACCGGCGAAGACGAGCAGTATGTCGACAGCCTAACCGGCATGTACAAAGAAAACTTCATGCTGCACTACAACTTCCCGCCCTACTCGGTCGGCGAAACCGGTCGCATGGGTTCTCCGGGCCGCCGCGAAATCGGCCATGGCAAGCTCGCATGGCGCGCCATCCACCCGATGCTGCCGTCGGCGGAGCAGTTCCCCTACACGCTGCGCGTCGTCTCGGAAATCACCGAGTCCAACGGCTCGTCCTCGATGGCCACCGTTTGCGGCACCTCGCTGGCGCTGATGGATGCCGGCGTACCGCTGGCAAAGCCGGTTGCCGGTATCGCCATGGGCCTGATCAAGGAAGAAGAGCGCTTCGCGGTTCTCTCCGACATCCTGGGTGACGAAGATCACCTCGGCGACATGGACTTCAAAGTTGCCGGCACGGAAGCCGGTATCACCTCGCTGCAGATGGACATCAAGATCGACGGCATCACCGAAGAGATCATGAAGGTGGCCCTGAACCAGGCGAAGGGCGGCCGTCTGCACATCCTCGGCGAAATGGCCAAGGCCATCTCCGAAAGCCGTGGCCAGCTCGGCGAATTCGCCCCGCGCATCGAAGTCATGAACATCCCGGTCGACAAGATCCGCGAAGTCATCGGCTCCGGCGGCAAGGTCATCCGCGAAATCGTCGAAAAGACCGGCGCGAAGATCAACATCGAAGACGACGGCACGGTCAAGATCGCTTCGTCCTCCGGCAAGGAAATCGAAGCCGCCCGCAAGTGGATCCATTCGATCGTCGCCGAGCCGGAAGTCGGCCAGATCTACGAAGGCACGGTCGTCAAGACCGCGGACTTCGGCGCTTTCGTCAACTTCTTCGGCGCACGCGACGGTCTCGTCCACATCTCGCAACTCGCCTCCGAGCGCGTCGCCAAGACGCAGGATGTCGTCAAGGAAGGCGACAAGGTCTGGGTCAAGCTGCTCGGCTTCGATGAGCGCGGCAAGGTCCGCCTGTCCATGAAGGTCGTCGATCAGGCGACCGGCAAGGAAATCGCTGCCGAAAAGAAGAAGGACGACGCGGCCGAATAAGCCCCGCCTTTACTCACGTTCCGGGGCGCGGGATCTTTTCCGCGCCCTTTTTAATTGAATGCCTTCGGTCTGGCCCAATTTCGCTGAACCTGCGTCCCCGGCCCCTCACCCTAGCCCTCTCCCCGTCCCAAGGAGAGGGCTAGGGTGAGGGGCAAGCATGAGGTAGAAAATGGCGCGCATAGCCGACGAGCGAAACCCATTCCCACTGACGAGACCATGCCTATGAGCCGCGATGCCCTGAAGACCCTGTTCCACCCCCTTGCCTCCGGCACTGTCGACGTGCCCGGCGAAGGCGAGCGCATCCTGTTTCTCGGAGCTGAAGCGGGCTTTTCGCTGCCGGACGGTTTTGCGGCATCGCTTTCCGCCGTCCAGGGGTTCAGGCCCTTCTTTCGCCAGCTTCAGGCGCAACGCATCGATGTGACGCCGGAGATCGAAGGTGCGGATTATGACGGCGCACTGGTGCTTTGCACTAAGCACAAGGGTGAGAATGAAGATCATATCGCCCAGGCGCTTTCACGTGTGAAGGAAGGCGGCCTCATCGTCGTCGCCGGCGGCAAGGAAGATGGCATTCAGCCGCTGCGCAAGCGCATCGAAGGTCTTGGCCTGGATGTCGGCCATATGCCGAAATATCACGGCGTTGCTTCCTGGTTTGCGCGTCCGGCCGATATCAGCGTCCTGACGGCGCAATTGGCGAAACCGGCCATGCGCATCGACGGCCGCTTCACCACCGCTGCCGGGATGTTCTCGCACGACCGCTTCGACGCCGGCTCGGAACTGCTGGCATCGCGCCTGCCAACTGATTTTTCCGGCGACGCCGCCGATTTCGGCGCGGGCTGGGGCTATCTCTCGGTGGAACTGGCGACCAAGTCACCGAGGATCGCGCGTCTGGACCTCTACGAGGCCCACTACGAAGCGCTGGAGGCGGCCCGCGCCAATCTCCTGGAAAACTGCCCGAAGGTCGCTCAGCGCTTCTTCTGGCACGATCTGGCGAGCGAGCCGATCAAGGATAAATACGATCTGGTGATCATGAACCCACCCTTCCATCAAGGCCATGCCGCCGAGCCTTCGCTCGGCCAGGCGATGATCAAGGCGGCATCCTCGGCACTGCGCAGCGGCGGCCGCCTAATGCTGGTCGCCAATCGTGGGCTGCCCTACGAGCCGGTACTGGCGGAAAATTTCCGAGAGCATGGCGAGACCTGCCGCAATGCCCGCTTCAAGGTGCTGTGGGCGAAAAAATAAGCGACGAAGGCGGCCAATCGGCCGCCTTTCTTTTATGGGTTAGGCCTCGCCAGTTCGACCTGGGCGGGGCATCAGGTGATCGCGCAGACTCAGGAAGTTCCTTTCGACGAGAAACCAGAGCGTCGCCGCCACGATGAAGCAGGTGGCGAAATAGATCACGAAGCCTGAGAGCCCCAGAAGATTGTCCTTGCCGAACGCCATCTGATCGAGATGGTAGACGCCCTTGTGGGTCAGGTAGAGGCTGTAGGAGAGCGTCGCGATACCTGATACCGCCGGAAGATGCCAACGCCCGATCCTCGACTGCAGGTCCAGCAGTGCGCCTAGAATGAGGGCTATTCCCGCCGAGAAAAGCGGAAAGCCGATGACCGCGCCTGGAAGAGGCTGAAACACGAGCGGTAAACTGGTTTCCGCGAAAGGCCCGCGGGCGGAAAAGATCACGAGGGCCGCTATCACGAACATGCTGCCGACAGCGAGCACGAGGTATGGCGGCATATATCTTTCCCATAGCAGCGGCTTGAATAGCCGGATCGCTGCCAGAACGACGCCGAAGGTCAGCCCGTCCAGGCGATTGTAAGTCGGATAATAGACATCCCTGAGATAGACGGCGAGCGCTGCCTTGTAGGCCTGCATTTCGACAGCCGGGCCGACCTGGCTCTGCCAGAGCGCAAACCTCAGGCCCACACCGGCCATCACGATCGTCACAACCAGACAAGCGATGAAAACCACCGTCGCGCGCCGCTTCAGCAAGACGACGAGAACCGGCAGGACGAGATAGAAATGCTCCTCGACGCTTAGCGACCAGGCCTCGGTGAACGTGCCGCCCGCGCGCGGATCGAGCCCGAAATTGACCGTGAAGGTCAGGAACCGCCACGCCGATTGCATCGTCGGCGCGTCGCGCAGTGATGGGATGAACGTGTAGAAGGCCAGCACGAGCAGAAAGGCCGGCAATATGCGAAACGCTCGGCGCAGGTAGAAGGCCTTGAAGTCGACGGTTTTGCGGCGCGCGGCTTCGGCCATCAGCTGGCTTCCGATGAGATAGCCGCTGAGCACGAAGAATATATCGACGCCGATCCAGCCGTAGGGCCTGATCCCGGCCAACGGCAGCGGGGCCGCCTCCTCCGGCAGATGCACGAACATGACCAGCAGGATGGCAAGCGCGCGCAATATATCCGGCCCCAATGCCCGCGCGGTGGCAGGGGCTTCGAGCGATGTTGTCTCGTCCAATGGATCGAGCGGCTTGGGACTGGCAACAGTTATGGTGTTCACGGTGGGGTTCCCGTAAATGGCTGGTGAATGCCGATGGACATGCAGGAAATACTGTTGAATGCGCCAGATGTATCGGAATTCCGGCCGGTCGTAACGGGCCATCCCCGGCAAGATAGAATTAACCTAAAATTTTCGTAAAATCTTATGGAATGGAGATTAACGCGGCCGATTCGGCGCTCTTGAAGCCCATTCGCGGCTCAGCACGGCATAGATATATTCATCACCCCAGACGCTGTTGAAGCGATCATTCTCGACCAGGTGCGCCTCGCGACGCAGGCCCAGCCGTTCGACGACGCCGATGGAGCCAACATTCCTCGCATCCAGCCGCGCGAAAATCCGATGAAAGCCGAATCTATCGAAGCCGAAGGTGATGATGGCTTCAGCCGCTTCGGTCGCGTATCCCTTGCCGGCATAGGCCGGATTGAAGATATAGCCGACCTCGGCCTGCAGTGCGGCCTTGTTGGTAAGTTTCAGGCTGACCTGACCCAGCAGGGCATCATCCTCGCGCCGAACAACGGCACAGCGGAGAATATCGCCGTCTTCCGACAAACGCATATTCAAACCGGCATCGAAACGCTCGCGCAACTCCTGTGCCGACGGTGGATCGCTGTAGAGGAAACGGTAGACGGCCGGCAGCGAGCGATAAGCGCTATAGGCTTCGAAATCTTCAGGGACGAATCCTCTGAGGATGAGACGTTCGGTGGCTGCGAAGGGTTCGGCGTCGCTGGACGTCATCGGGAATCCTCTGAAAGGATATCCGGAAATTCTGTCCTCCCGGCCAAGGGCCGAGAGGACAATTCAGATCAGCGCGCTTACTCGGCGTCGGCTTTCGACAGCGTTTCCAATGTCGGCATCGAGGTGATGTTGTAGCCGGCGTCGACAAAGTGGATTTCGCCGGTGACGCCTGCCGACAGATCCGACAGGAGATAAAGCGACGAAGAGCCCACCTGATCGATGGTGACCGACTTGCGCAGCGGCGCGTTGCGTTGGTTCCACGACAGGATGGCACGAGCATCGGAAATGCCGGCGCCGGCGAGCGTCCGGATCGGACCGGCGGAGACGGCGTTGACACGGATGCCGCGCGGACCGTAATCGGCGGCGAGATAGCGCACCGAGGCTTCCAGAGCCGCCTTGGCGACGCCCATGACATTGTAGTTCGGGATGACGCGTGTCGAGCCGTTATAGGTCAACGTCAGCATGCTGCCGCCTTCGACCATCAAATCGGCGGCGCGCTTCGCGATCTCGGTGAAGGAGAAGCAGGAAATCACCATGGTGCGGGTGAAATTATCGCGCGTGGTGTTGGCGTAGAGGCCCTTCAGCTCGTTCTTGTCGGAAAAGCCGATGGCGTGGACGATGAAATCCAGTTTGCCCCAGCGCGCCCTGATCTCCTCGAAGACGGAATCGACCGAAGCGATATCTTCGACGTCGCAGGGCAGGAGAAAATCCGAGCCGACTTCGGCTGCGAGCGGCTTGACGCGCTTGCCGAGCGCTTCGCCCTGAAATGTGAAAGCCAGTTCCGCGCCTTCGGCAGCAAGCGCCTTTGAAATACCCCAGGCAATCGAGTGATTGTTTGCGACGCCCATGATGAGGCCGCGCTTACCCTGCATGATTCCCGTCATTGCCTTATCCGTTATAGCGCTGGAATACGAGCGTGGCGTTGGTGCCGCCGAAGCCGAAGGAATTGGAAAGAGCCGTGTCGATCTTGGCATTGTCGATGCGCTTGCGCACGATCGGCACACCTTCGAATTCCGGGTCGAGTTCGGTGATATGAGCGCTTTCGCCGATGAAGCGCTCTTGCATCATCAGGATCGAGTAGATCGATTCCTGCACGCCGGCTGCGCCGAGCGAATGGCCGGTCAGTGACTTGGTCGACTGGATCGGCGGGATCTTGTTGCCAAAGACTTCGCGAATCGCGCCGATTTCCTTGCTGTCGCCCACCGGCGTCGAGGTTCCGTGGGTGTTGATGTAGTCGATGTCGCCCTTCACGGTGGCGAGCGCCTGGCGCATGCAGCGCACTGCCCCCTCGCCCGACGGCGCGACCATGTCGTAGCCATCGGAAGTGGCGCCGTAGCCGACGATTTCGGCATAGATCTTGGCACCGCGCGCCTTGGCGTGTTCCAGCTCTTCCAGTACCAGCACGCCGGCGCCGCCGGCGATGACGAAACCGTCGCGCTTGGCGTCATAGGCGCGCGAAGCGGTTTCCGGATGATTCTGGTTGAAGTCGGAAGACATGGCGCCCATGGCGTCGAAGAGGTTCGACATGGTCCAGTCGAGATCCTCGTGACCGCCGGCGAACATGACGTCCTGCTTGCCCCACTGGATCATCTCGGCGGCGTTGCCGATGCAGTGCGCCGAGGTCGAGCAGGCAGACGAGATGGAGTAGTTGACACCGTGGATCTTGAACCAGGTCGCGAGCGTTGCCGAGGCGGTCGACGACATCGACTTCGGCACGGCGAAGGGGCCGATGCGCTTCGGGCTGTTGTTCTTGCGGGTGATATCGGCGGCTTCGATCAGCGTTCGGGTCGACGGGCCGCCCGAGCCCATGATGATGCCGGTGCGTTCATTGGTGATGTCGCCGTCTTCCAAGCCGCTGTCGGCGATCGCCTGCTTCATGGCGACATGGTTCCAGGCGCCGCCTTGCGACAGGAAGCGCATGGCGCGACGATCGACCAGGTCCGTCGTGTCGATCTTCGGCGCGCCCCAAACCTGGCATTTGAAGCCGTGTTCGGCGAAATCGGAGGAAAAAGAGATGCCGGACTTGGCTTCGCGCAGCGAGGCAGTCACTTCTTGAGCATCGTTTCCAATCGAAGAGACAATCCCCAGACCCGTAACAACTACCCGTCTCATGTCGATGACCTTTTCTAAAACGTCTCTTTTTGTGAAGGCGGCAGCGCCGCGGTTCAGGCAGCCTTGTCCTTCGACAGGCCCACGCGCAGGTCTGTCGCCTGATAAATGACCTCGCCGTCGGCCTTCAGCCAGCCGTCGGCAGTGCCGAGGACAAGGCGGCCGCGCATGACGCGTTTGAAATCGATGCCGTATTCGAGGAGCTTTGTGTCCGGACGAACCATGCCCTTGAACTTCACTTCGCCAGTCGAGAGCGCCATGCCACGACCCGGTTCGCCGAGCCAGCCGAGGAAGAAGCCGGTGAGCTGCCACATGCCGTCGAGACCGAGGCAACCCGGCATGATCGGATTGCCGGCGAAATGGCAGGGGAAGTACCAGTCGTCGGGACGCACGTCGTATTCGGCGCGAATGTAGCCCTTGTCGTGGGCCCCACCGGTTTCGGAAATATCTGTAATGCGATGGACCATCAGCATCGGTGGCAGGGGAAGCTGCGCGTTGCCCGGGCCGAACAGTTCGCCGCGGCCGCAGGCCAGGATTTCCTCATAGTTGAAGCTGGATTGTCTCGTCGTCATAAAAATTCCATTTCCCCCACAAGGATGCCGATGAATGTGAAGCTTTAGTGCAAGATCGACAGAAAATGAAGCGCAAGCATGACGCCCAATTCCACCATCCGATCTTACACACTTCACTGTTATGTGGTGGTCGCATACAGGAAGGCTAGGGCTGCTGCCAGAGGCAAATGCGCCAAGAACCCTATTTTTACGGCTTTCAGCTAGCTTCCCACTCCATTGAAACTATTGAAAGCAATCCCCGCAAAAGTTATATGGCTTAGTAAAGATTTACTAAGATCAGGAATCCGGAGTTCCGTGAATGGCGGTTGAGCCTGAAATTGCGATCGAAACCAGGCTCCGCAGCGCGGGCCTGAGGCCGACCCGTCAGCGCGTCGCGCTCGGAGATCTCCTCTTCGCCAAGGGCGACCGTCACCTAACCGTCGAAGAACTGCATGAAGAGGCGGTCGCGGCCGGCGTGCCGGTTTCGCTCGCCACCGTCTACAACACATTGCATCAGTTCACTGAGGCCGGCCTGATCCGCGTGCTCGCCGTCGAAAGTACCAAGACCTATTTCGACACCAACGTTTCCGACCACCACCACTTCTTCGTCGAAGGCCACAATGAAGTGCTGGACATTCCGGTCAGCAATCTGACGATCGACAATCTGCCGGAGCCGCCGAAGGGCATGGAAATCGCCCATGTCGACGTCGTCATCCGGCTGCGCCGCAAGCAGCGGTAAGGCAGTAGGCAATAGGCAATAGGCAATAGGCAATAGAATTGTCCTCCAGCCATTGCTATTGCCGAGTTCCTGCCGCCTTCCATTTTCTACTTCCTCCCATTACCTGCTATTGCCTACTGCCTAATTCCTACTGCCTCCATCACATCACATCGTCGGGATGCCGGCCGGGCTTATGATGGTAGGTCGGGAAGGTCCAGCCGAACCAGAGCGCGCCGCCACGCACCATGAAGGCTGCGGCAACCCCCAGTGCCGCGGATGCGTAGAGCGGCATCATGGTCTCGTTCGCAGCGGTAAAGACGCCGGCCCCGACCAGCGCCGCCGTCACATAGATTTCCGGCCGTAGCAGCACCGAGGGCTCATTTGCCAGGAGATCGCGCAGGATGCCGCCGAAAGTCGCCGTCAGCGCACCGGTGACGATGGCAACCGTCGGCGAGCCCGTCGCCGCCATGCCCTTGGCCGCGCCCATGACGCAATAGGCGGACAGACCGACCGCATCGAGCCAGATCAATAGCCGATAGCGCGATTCGAAGAGATGCGCAGTGAAGAAGACCAGCACGCCGACAACAGCGCAAATGATGATATAGGTGGGGTTCACCACCCAGAAGACCGGCACGCGGCCAAGGACGATATCCCTGAGCGTGCCGCCGCCGATACCGGTGACGGCCGCAAGAAACAGGAAGCCAATCAAATCGAGCTGCTTGCGCGAGGCCGACAGCGCGCCAGTCGCGGCGAAGAGAGCGACGCCGACATAATCGAGAAACGAAAGAAGCGACATTCGAGGCTCCAGGAAAGTGCCGGCAGGATTTTCGGCGGAGTGAATCACGGCGGCAAGGGCCGCGCAAGCAGGCAGGCGTAAAGATGCCGCAGCGGTCGCGGCAACGCCGGCGGCCGTCCCTGCGCTTTCAAGAGGAAATGCCCCTGTGAAGTCCCTGCTGATCGTGATCCTGAATTTCATCGCGCTCGTGATCATGCCCGTGGTGGCGCAAGCACAGCAATCGCTCGTGCAAGATCCCGTGGCCTTCGAGAAGGAACATTTCACCAAACGCTGCGGGGGTCAGGCGAGCTTCGGTGACGGTTTTGCCACCGAGCGGGACATCAACAACGACACCTTGACCGACATCGTGGTCAACGAGGGTGAAATCACCTGCAAGGGGGAAAAGGGGCCCGACTGCACCGACGAGGGCTGCCCCTACAATTTCTACATCCATGTCGCCGAGGGCGGCTATATTCTCGTCGCCACCGCACAAATCTACAGCTACGATTTCATCCAGCGCTTCGGCAACATGGTTCTGGTCATGAAGATGCACCCGCACTACTGCGATCGCACCGATGGCGACCCCTGCGAGATCACCGTCCGCGTCCGTGGCGTGAAATTCGTCACCGTCTCGAAAAAGTAGGCGCTATGCGCACCCACGAGGGTCCGCAGTTACGGGCCGGCCAACGTGGTTACGGGCTGGGATAAAGCGCCGAGGTGCGGCCGACGGCGTAGTAGCCGACGAGGCCGATCCATTCACGGACGCCGGTTGCCAGCAATTGCGCGTTCAGCGACGGCTGGGTGAAATCGAGCCCAAGCGTTTCCTTGCCCGTGCTGCGATAGTCAACCGGCCAGGGGACGATATCGATGCCTTGCTTGCGGAAGATGCCGACAGAGCGCGGCATGTGGAAGCCGGACGTGATCAGCAGGCAATCGGACAGACCATTCTTGGCCAGCAGTTCCTTCGTGTTGACGGCGTTTTCGAAGGTGGTGCGCGACGTCGTGTCCTCGATGAGCCGGTCCTTCGGCAGGCCGAGGGCAACAAAGAAGCGCTCGGAAATGACGGCATCGCCCTCGTACTTGCCGCTAATCGAGCCGTCGCCGCCGGAAACGACGACGCGCGCCTGTGGAAACTTCTGCGCCAGCCGCAACGTCTCGATAAGTCGGTCGCCGGCCGAATCGAGCTCATAACCGCCGCGCGCCGTCGTCACCTCGTTCTGCGTGGCACCGCCGAGAACAATAATGCATTTGAGATCTGCGGGATCACCAGCCGGATGCGGAAAGCGCTCCTCCAGCCCCTGGACGATATAGGCGCCGGTGGTCGTGTAGAGCGCGACGAACAGGATCAGGACCGACAGAAACGTCGAGACGATGGCGATGAGGCGCCTGTGAAAAAGGCTGGCGATGAGCGCCAATAGGCCGAAGAAAAAAGCCAGTGACAGCGGCTGACCAAAAATCCAGACGAGTTTCGAAAAAACGAACAAGATACATCCTCGGGCGAGTCGAGCTGGAGCTCTTGCGAGCATTAGCAGAAAACGATTCGTTCTTTCCTAGCAGATATTTGTGCGCTGCAATGTGGCTATTTCGGTTGGTGTGTAATCGGAAATGGTGCGGCGAATGGCTGCTGACGGGCTCAACCTACAATCTCTTCTTTGCAAAGGCGCGTCCCGAGCCAGATTTCAGATACTTCTCGAATGCGACCGCCTGGGATTCGTCGGAAAAGGCGACATAAGTCTTGAGCGACCATGGAGCATATTTCGACGTATGTGGGACCTCCTTGGCATTGTGCTTTGCCAAGCGGGCTTTCAGATCGCCGGTGACGCCGACATAGTGGCAATCCGGGAACTCGTGGCTTGTGAGGATGTAGACGTACTTCATGCGTCGGCATGATAGAGTAGCTACCGACGAATGCAATTATTGAGAGCGATAAACCGTTTCGCTGAGCCATACGTCATGGTATTGAAAGAACAGCCTGCGTCGAGTGGAGAGAGGTCCGCTTACGCTGCTGTGCAGCTTCAGCGGGACAGCCTTCGTCTGCTGGCTTGCCGAGCCGAAGCTCGGAGAGCGAAGGCTGGTGGAGCTAAGCGGGATCGAACCGCTGACCTCTTGCATGCCATGCAATGGGTCGTGCTTTCCGGCAGTTTCCGCTAATATCCCCTACTCATCATAACCCCTTTTGTTTCAAGGAAAATCCTGTACCATCGTTCCGACGATTTCCGCATGATTCCCTTTTCGTGCTTCCCCGGTGCTTCCCCGAGTTATTCCAATGGCAAAAAAAGAACCTCCGATCAATTCCGCAATAACCGCTGAGATTACCCTCAATCTGCTTAAGCGGGTTGAGCCAGGCGAGAGCGAATATTTTGTGTCCGATACCAGCGCGACAGGTTTTGCGATCCGAGTTCGGCCGACTGGCTCGATGTCCTACGTAGTCCTCTATCGATATGGGGGCGGCCGTGATGGCGCGGCTCGGAAATACACCATCGGCAGCACAAAGAAGGTCACCCCGGATGAGGCAAGACGCCTTGCGAAATCGGTCTTGGCCGAAGTTGTGCAGGGCAAGGACCCGGCGAAGGAGAAGAGCGCCGAGCGATTGTCTCCGACATTCGACATGCTCAAGGATGACTATCTGCTATCGGTCGACGCGAAGCAAAAGAGTTCGACTTATGGCCTCTACTCCCATTGGCTGGGTATAGCCGGCGAGACGCTCGGCCGAAAAAAGGCAAAGGACATCAGCAAAAGCGAGATCGAAAAGCTGCATGTTGCGATGAAGGACAAGGCCATCACGGCAAACCGTGTCCTGTCGACGATCAGCTCAATGTACACGTGGGCCATGGACGTCAAGGCTCTCCCGAAGATGGAGAACCCCGCCAGCGGCATCAAAAAATACCCGGAAGATAGCCGCGAGCGGTATCTGACGAGTGAGGAGCTTGGGCGGCTCGGCGACGCCATACGTGAAGCTGAGACTGACGGCATTCAGTGGGACCCCGATCCTGTGAAAAAGATCAAACACGCACCCAAGGCGGAGAATCGTCGCATAACCATCGATCAGTTTGCTGCTGCCGCTCTTCGACTGTTTATTTTGACGGGCGCTCGACGTGGGGAAATCCTTAAACTCAAGTGGTCAAACGTCGATTTACAACGCGGGCTTCTTTTCCTCGATGATAGCAAGACGAGGAAGAAAACCATCATCCTCAACGGTCCAGCTCAGGTTATCCTGTCGGAGCTTCCTAAGTTGGGCATCTATGTGATTCCAGGTGAACCCAAGACGTTGCCCGATGGCACGGTTCAGGAGCGCCCTCGGTCCGATTTGAAGCGCCCTTGGCATCACATTCGCAAACGCGCTGGCCTCGATGCGGCGGCCGAAGATCCGAAGCTCCGGGTTCGCATCCACGACCTGAGGCACACCCACGCGTCAGTCGGCGTGGAGGCGAACCTCAGCCTCCAGATCATCGGCAAGCTGCTCGGACACACGCAGATGAAGACAACGGAACGCTACGCCCATTTGGCAGACGATCCGAAGCGTCGCGCCTCCGATCTCATCGGTTCGAAAATCGTCGATGCCATGGGCGACCGGCCGCGGCGAGAGAATGTACACCCATTGCGGCCGGGCAAATCCTGATCGCAATAATATCGCAGGGATAGGACGGCCATCCGACAAGCCGGGCAGCACCCCCGGTTTCCCTGCGGTTAAGCTGGTGCATCGCAGGTGCACGATGACATTAGATTTGAAAGCGGCTCAAGCCGCATCGGACCGCTACGAGCAACGCCAAGATCTGATTGATCGGGTTGAGGAAGGGCTTATGGCGCCGGAGACGGCAGAACAAGAGGCGCTGCAACTTGGACTATCCCCGCTTGCCCGAGATGCCGACCGCAGCAAATTTCCCGTTTCGAGCTTGCCCGCTTGGTCGCCACTCATGGCTCTGGCTTGGATATTGTGGCGCGACTACGAAATTGTGACCGACTTCTATGATGAGTATAGGGCTGAGTGCCTTTACTGGAAGAAGGTCGAGCCGAAACAAACTATGCCGCCGACGCCGACGGCACTCTTGCCGCCCACCAAGCATTTCCTGCGACCCCTCCCAACCGCCACCTTCAATAATTTGAAATTGAGGATGGATCGGGAAACCAGGAACGCGCGCCATTCGTTCGTACCCGACATTGCGACTGCCCAGGCGATATTGTCGTCAAAGCTCTATGAGGGAAAGATTGCCGCAAACGGAATTCGAGCAACTACCGAGGATTATGAGCGAATCGAACCAGAAGCATGGGCAATTCTCGAATTCGAAAAGACGCTGCGAAACGGCAAATTCGTGCAGGCGCACCGGCCCGGAGAGGCATATTACACAAAAGTCTATCTATCCCGCGAACACATCGAACGAGAGTGGGCCGCTCAGATGACTGTGCCCGTCCAAGCTCAGGAGACGCCAGGTGCGCCGCTAAGCCAGCGCCCTGCGGGTAAGCAGCAAGTACGAGACGCATTCCACGCCGCGTCCCATTTTTTCAGGTCGCGTGGTTTCTTGATGTGGAGCAAGGACGAAGCAGAAACTGATCTACCCAAATTATTGAACGCCAGCCGGAATCACATTCGTGAGGTTTTCGCCGAAGACGACTTCAAAAAGCTATTCTCTGGCGGAAGAGGGAAACGAGGGCCTGTAAACCAGAATAGAAACAATGAATTGGCAGAGTTTCGCCAGTTTTTTGCATCGGCGAATATGCGAAAATAGACGGCGAATTTGCCGCGCAGCACCTTTGACCACAGGAGACGACTCCTAGTGAAAGCAAAGGAAAGCACATGCTTGATAGCACTACTCCACAGAGGCGCATGCTTCGTACTGAAGACGCGTCTAACTACACCGGCCTTTCTGCCTCGACACTTACCAAGCTTCGGCTGACCGGCGGCGGTCCGGCATATATCAAGTTGGGCAAGTCTGTCGTTTACGATCCTGCAGACCTGGATGCTTGGCTTTCCTCCAAGCGCCGCCGATCCACTTCGGTCGCGGCGTGAGGTGCAGCCATGATCAAAATAGAAAACCCGGCAGCGCTGGCAGGCGCTCACCGGGCTCTTGAAATCGTAGCAACCGCCAAGCCGCTCGATATCAAGAACCCTACCCAACATCACCACGAATTTCAATCCGATTTGCTGGCGGTCCGTTCCGTCATGCGTCGCTTCCGCGTGTCTTTCTGGCACGCCCAAACGATCTGCCGGCTTTCTGGCCTGGGAGGTCGAGCATGACCAACAAACTTACCATTACCGCCCGCATTCTTCCCGACGGCCACGCCATCAAGGTTATCGGCCGGGACGCTTGGGCATTGCGGAACCTCGTCAACGCCGGCGTCGGCGGCTGCACGCCGATCGACCATCCCGGCCCGCGCTGGAGCCATTACGTCTTCAAGCTTCGTGGATTTGGTTTCGTCATCGAGACCATTGACGAGAAGCATGCTGGTCCGTTCGCCGGAACTCATGCTCGGTACGTTTTGCGATCGAATGTCGAAATTCTGGAAACGACTGGTGACAGGAGGGCCGCATGACGGACGCCTCCGAAAACCCGAATATCGTCGCCGCCGCACAATGGCTTGCTGACCAAAAGGAACCGCCTGCAAAGGCGGTTCCGACCATCCGCGAGCGTTTCTCCCTTTCGATGCGAGAAGCCTGCGAGGCCTGCGCCCTGGCGCAGAAATACCGCACGGCTCGGAGGGCGTTCGGCTGATGAACACGACTTCCATTTCGCAAGATGGCTATATCCCGGAACTCGAACAGGAAGTGCTTGGCACGCTCCTGTCATCCGGAAATTTGAAACTTGTCTCCGGCACGCTGCGGCCGGAGCATTTTGTCGAAAACCTGCATCGGCGGATTTTCGAACGCATGCAGGAAGCGGATAGCGCCTATGGCAATGCCGGTCTGCCGGTCGTGTACAAACTCTTCAGCAAGGAAGAGCAGGACGCAGTGAAAACCCGACTCGGCATTCCTCTTTCGGCATACCTCGCCAGCATGGTCGGTGGCTGCGTCCGTGGCGTGCCTGGCCTTCGTACCAGCCTACAGGCCATGCTCCAGCAATGGGCAAGGATTTCGCTTGGCGAGCAGGCCGCCATCGTGCAGGCAGCATCTGCTGATCCCGGCGCCCGGCCTGCCGAGCTCATCCGCGCGCTCGGTCGCACGCTCGACGACATTTCGGCATCGCTGCGTACCGGAAAGCGCACCCAGACTCGATTTACGATGGCGGAAGCATCCGCAACCGCCATCGCGGCGATCGAGGAATCCCGTGCTCGCGGAAATGGGCTCACTGGCATCACATGGGGCCTTGCCGACGTGGACCACGCCACAGGCGGCTTGCAGCGCGGAGAAATGACCATCCTCGGCGCTCGGCCCGCCATGGGCAAGACTGCCGTGGGCTTGGGCGTTGGCATGAAGGCAGCCGCGGCCGGCGCCGGGGTCGGCTTCATTTCCCTCGAAATGGGCGCGCGCACGCTGGCAATGCGCGCGTTGACGGATATCGCTTTCGACCGCTTCGGACGGATTGCCTATTCGGATCTCATCACCGGACGCGTCGATGAAGTGGCAATGGCCCACGTCTACGCGTCTCAGGAGCAATTGGCCGCGTTGCCCTTGCAGATCGAGGACGCCTCCGGCCTCTCGATACCGGACATCCGGGTGAAGTTCGAGCGGATGGCCGATATTGCCGAGCGCGCCGGCACGCCGATCGAGGTCTTGATAGTCGACTATCTGCAGCTCGTCGCGGCGTCGAGCCGTTACCAGGGAAACCGCACGGCAGAAATCACCGAGATTTCGGCCGGCCTGAGAAACATGGCCCGCGAATATAATATCGCCCTTCTCGCCCTGTCTCAGCTTTCCCGCCAGGTCGAAACCCGCGAGGACAAGCGTCCGATGCTTTCGGATCTTCGCGAATCCGGCTCGATTGAGCAGGATGCCGATACGGTCATATTCCTTTTCCGCGAGGCCTATTACCTCTCGAAGGAAAAGGGCAAGAACGCCGATCAAGAGGCGGAGCGCATTGATCGCCTGATCGAATGCGAAAACAGGCTCGAATTCATCATAGCAAAACAACGAAACGGCCCGGTGCGCTCGATTGACTTGTTCGTCGATATCGCATGCTCCGCCGTGCGCAACGCCGCGAGGGTATGATGGCCAGAATCAGAACGATCAAGCCCGAATTTTTTAAGCATGAAGGCATCTTCGACGCTGAACACGCAACCGGCCTTCCACTGCGCCTCGCCTTTGCCGGTCTCTGGACCCAATGCGACCGTGAGGGGCGATTTGCGTGGCGCCCACGACAGTTGAAAGTGGACATCCTGCCCTACGATGACGTGGATTTTTCACGCGTGCTCGACGCGTTGGCCACGCGTGGTTTCATTGTCAAATACGCGTCAAATGGCCGTGAGTATGGATGCATACCATCATGGCATCGTCATCAGGTCATAAACAACAGGGAACGGGATAGCGAAATCCCAGAACCTACGGAAATAATTGAGGTATCTGACGCGTCGAGCACGCGTGATGCACGCGTGGGGCACGCCGGTAAAGCGGAAGGGAAGGGAAAGGAAGGGAAAGGAACAATAGAACCTAACGGTTCTTTGTCCGAAACGAGTTCGGACGAGGTCCAAAAGCCGCGAAAGCGGGAAAGCTATCCAGACGATTTCGAAGCCTTCTGGGAAAGCTATCCCCGAACACCGAACATGTCGAAGAAGGAGGCTTATGACGCTTGGAAAAAGCTTGGCCCGGCAGATCGTGAGAATTGCTCACGTGCCGTTCCCGGCTATGTCGCCTTCCTCAAGAGCAAGCCTGATCTCGAAATCATCCACGCTTGCCGTTTCATCAGCAAGCGCCGTTTCGACGGTTATGCGGAGATCGGCGGCGCCGTTGTCACTGCCGTTGACGAAAAGACATGGCGTTCCCGACTCAGGTACGGGCGCCGACTGGGAAAATGGTCGATCGCCGATTGGGGACCGCTTCCCGGCGCCGCCGGTTGCCGCGCCCCCGGTCATTTGCTCGAACCCGGTGACGGAAACGGTTGGACCGAGATGGAGCGCGCAGCATGAGCGAGCGAGTTCCACCGATTTTCATCCGCCCCGCCGAGCGCATCGGAATTCGGGAAGCCTGCCAGCACACCGGAAAGACAGATCGGACGATTCGGACGTGGTGCAAACGCTTTGGCATTGGTCGTGTGCCCATGTCCGGCGGAGCGCTCGTCATCTCTCTGCCCGCCCTCAACATGGTGATGCAGGACGACCCGGAGGCGCTGGAACTACTTCGTGCTGGAGACCGAACAAATCCACTTGTCCGCCGACATTTTGCTGAAACGGGGACAGCGGAAAGCTGACTTGTTCTGTGTCGCCGATTTCCGCGCATTTCCGAGGGTCTGTCGGGCCCCGGTTAAGAATGCGATTCTCTCCGCGACGCAACAGGAGACGCTAATGCCCCGAAACGGTTCAGGCGTGTACGCATTGCCACCAGGCAGCACATTCACGCCGAATACGCTCATTCAAAGCTCGGTCGTCAACGGGATCAATAATGACCTGACGACGGATGCCAACACGCCGCGCCCGATCGTTGCCGGTGGGACGGGAGCGCCGGATGTGGTGACGGCCCGAACAAACCTCGGCGTCCCATGGGAGCTTATCGCAGCGAATAATTTTTCGGCAGTCGCGACGGTGGATATTACCAATTTGAGCGCATATAGGCGCCTTCGGCTTACTGGGACAATAACGCCGGCTGTTGCTTCGGCAATCGGAATTCAGACAAGCACCAACAACGGGTCATCATATGACAGCGGGGCCACGGATTATTTGTGTCAGGCGCTGAATGTGTCCAACTCAACGGTCACTGCTGCCAGATTCACAACGATGGTCAACGGCGAAATAGTCGAGATGACAGACGATGAGATTGCCGCTCTTCAGGCCGTACAAGCGGTTTCAAGCGCGCCAGTCATTCCTGAAATCGTATCCGCGCGTCAGTTCAAGCTGCAACTTCTCGCCCAGGGACTGCTTGATCAGGCCATGGGCTTCACGTCACAGCAGATCGATGACTTCTTCACCGCGGCGGCGAAGCTCTAACTGGATGACGGGAGTAAAAAACGAACCCAAGGAAAAAGCTGCCAGTTGAAAGCGTTTTGCCCCTTGTGTTCTTTCATTGGAGATTGCCATGAACTGCAATACTGCCGGGAAGACCGACCGGCGAGAACGTCGGGTTCCGGTGATGCTCCGAGGCGCGACTGTGATGGAAGGTTTTCGCGAGAGCTTGTTTGATGCCGCCAACCGTGCCGGTATGACGCCGAACGAGTTTTGCCTTCAGGCGGCGGCGGAAAAGCTCAAGCGCGCAGGTCGCGATTTCTCTGGTGTTTTCCAACCTGGCGACATCGCGGAGGTGCGCTAATGCCGTCAATTGGCAGAATTCCCCAGAGTGTCCCGCAACAGGCGCCATCAGCGCTCCGCCAGCAATATCCCCAATACAGCGCCATGTCCGAACAGGACCTGACGAGTGCGCTTAACGCGTTGCCTTCGGGCTTCCAACTGGATCAACCGGCGACGCAAGGAGCGGCAACTTCCATTCCCTCTCCTCCTCCGGGATTTACGCTTGATCAGCCGTGGCAGAACGACCCGATCGTCCAGCCGGCAGCCACGGCCGCGCCATGGGAGAATGATCCGATTGTTGGCGGCCATCAGAACGGCAACCTCAACACTGACAATGCTGTGCGCGCGGTCGCAACCGGCCTCCCGATCATCGGTGGGGCTTTGAATCGTCTCGACGCTGCGACCAATGCCACGCTTGCGCCTATCCTCGATCCGTTATTGCCGGATAGCTTTCAGAAGCTTCCCGGAAAGACTTGGGACGACCGCTATCAGCAGGCGCTTGATATCCAGCAGGGTAAGGATCAGGCCTTCCAGCAAGAGCATCCCTACGTCGATACCGGATTGCAGGTGGCCGGCGGCGTTGCGGCAACCGCTCCCGTCGTGGCCGCTGCTCCTGATCTCTTTGGCCTCGGGCAAGGATCTCGCCTCGCGAAAATTGGGGCTTCCATGCTGTCCGGCACCGGCATCGGCGCCGCCGACAGCGGGGTGCGGTCGGATTTCGATCCAAAGCAGACTGCGTTGGGCGCTGGTATCGGTGCCATGGTCGGCGTTGCTGCGCCAGTGATTGGTAATGCTATCGGTTCGGCGGCCCGGAGTTTCACGACCGGCCCCGACGCTGTTTCCGGCCTATCGCGGCCTGCTCAGCGCTATTTGCAAGAAGCAATGGGCAACCCCGACAAGGTCGCGCTGCTTCGGGATGCTCTCTCGCGTATGGGCGATGATGCAACATTGGCGGACGTTTCTCCGGAATGGCTTGGCGTGGCTCGCGGAGCGGCAACTCAGCCAGGGATGCGCGATGCTATCGTCACGCCGCTGACCGAGAGAGCACAGGGTGCAAATGCGCGCCTCGCGGCAGCCATTGATGAAAATCTCGGGCCCAATGTCGTTCCATCTGAGGTACAGGCCAATATTGCCGGCAATCAGCAAGCCGTTGGTCCCGCTTATCGACAAGCATTTCAAGGCGCCAGCGCCTATGACGTCCAACCGATCGCCGACACCATCGATGCAGATATCAACCGTCTTCGCGGACCGGCCCAGAATGCCCTTCGCCAGGTACGCGGCATGTTGAATGTGAACGGCACAGATCAGCTTTCGAGCGATCCGCGCGTCATGTTCGAAACACGCCAAGCGATCGACGGGATGTTGTCGAACGAGCAGAATGTCAAGGCGATCGGTGCACTGACGGAGACACGTCAGATGCTCGACGACGCACTGACACGGGCGGTTCCTCAGATCAAGGAACCGGACGCGATGTATGCCGAGCTTGCGCGGCAGAATGGCGCCGTATCCCGAGGTCAACAGGTCCTCGACAGCGGCAGGACCGCGCCACGGCCTTCGGAATTGGCTCAGGAAGTCCAGCAGGGCGCACAGCCGCAGGGAATGCAGATCGGACCGTCTGCGGTGCCGTTTCGCCTCTCACAGGGCGCCCGGGCTGAAATTGACCGTATCGTCGGCACGAATACCAATGACGTCGCGAAAATGAATCAGCTCATCAAAGGCGAAGGTGATTGGAACCGGGACCGGCTCGCAACGCTGTTTGGCCAGGATAAGGCAGACCGCCTGTTTCAGGTTCTCGAGAACGAAAAGGCCTTTGCGGATACCACCAATCGCGTTACCCGCGGCTCGGATACCGCAATGGCAAACCGCTTTGGCAACATGCTCGATAACGTCTCAAGGACAGCGGAAGTGCCCGCCGACACCACCATGACCGGCCTTGGCCTGAAGGTAGCGCACAAGGCCGTCAGGAGCGTTTTGGATGATCAGGCCGAACGGGCAGGATCTAGGTTCGCGAATGAGTTAGGTAGCCTTTCGGTGGCACAGGGCGCGCAGCGTGACGCACTGGTAGCGGCTCTCGCCAATCGTGCCGGCGTCCCGACGTCAGATCCGCGCATCGCTGCCTTGGTTGCGGCGATGACGCAACAGGGCGGTCGCCAGCTTACTTCAGGTTACGGAAATCTCGGGAGATGACACCGAAACAGCCGATCATGAGCGTCGATCCGAACAGGGCGCCGAGGACAAACTCTAGGCCCATGTATCGCAAGAACCACGTCATGGCGCCCATAATGACGGCGAAGACGACAAAGCAGACAGCGATCAGCAGGTTCATTCGATCGGAAGACATGATGGCCCGCGCACAAACGGTGAAAGGTCTACAATAAATGGCACTTT
This sequence comes from Rhizobium mayense, assembly GCF_030272705.1. Classification (GTDB taxonomy): domain Bacteria; phylum Pseudomonadota; class Alphaproteobacteria; order Rhizobiales; family Rhizobiaceae; genus Rhizobium; species Rhizobium mayense. Next base: position 74,290 of record NZ_JARFYM010000020.1, read on the forward strand.
GCTCGAACAATATCAATTCGGTTGCGGAAGCCGTCTCCTTGATCATGGCGCTGAAGGCTGGTGGTCGCCAGGACGATGCTACCAAAGCCTCCATGGATCGTGCCCTCGATGTCATTGACCAGGCCGAGTGCCGTGGCGCGAACGACGCTGTGGCGTTGCTTTGCCTCTCTCGAACGCTTCTGAGCCAAGCAATCGAGGCGGTCATGGATGACGAAGACACCCGGGCAACTGCCGTCTTCTACGCTCGGGCCTACCTCACCAAAGCAATAGCCCATCTCGGGACGGACCACGCTCTCCAGACCGGCGGCGCACGCTTGAATTGATCGGAGCCGATTCATGACCTCTATTCGTCAAAGGCTGGAAAAGATCGAAGCCGCTATGAAACCATCAGCGCGGCGGACTTTCTTTGTGCTCGCAGACGAGCGTCATACGGATACCGACATCGCCAAGTGTCTTGCGGCCCACGGCTATTCGCTGCTCGATAATGATTTGCTGATCATGTGGAGAAGCATCGGGCCGGGCGAAGTGATAACCGACCCCGAATTGCTGTCGGCAACCGTCCACTGAAATCAATCAGGAAATATCAGACATGGCGAAGGTGGGCGGCGCGAGGCCGGGAGCGGGAAGGAAAAAGGGATCGCTGAATCAGCGCACCGTCGAGCTTGCCGCGGATGTTCTCGGATCGGCAAAATCGCCGCTGCAGTACCTATTGGACGTGATGATGGACGAAGAGGCGGACCAAAGGCGCCGAGATTGGGCAGCGGAACGCGCGGCCGCCTTCCTGCATCCGCGACCGGCGCCGGTTCCTCGCGCAATCACGTTCCCGATGAAGGCGATCGAAAGCGCGAAGGACATCCCCGCGGCGATTGCGGGCGTCCTTAATGCCGCCAGCAAAGGCGAGCTGTCACCGTCTGAGGCGCAGAGCGTCGTCGCCATCATCGACAGCCATAGGAAGGCGATCGAGGCTGGCGAGATACTGGAGCGGCTGGAAGCTCTTGAGGCAGCAATAGCGAAACGTTGAGATCGGGTTGGATATGAGCAAGATCGATGACATCGAAACCTCGAATTCTGCAATTGATGCCGTGGCCGATTTGGAAGAACGCCTGACGCATCGCGAGATCCGATTTGTCCGGGAATATTTAATCGACCTCGATCCGAAGCGAGCCGCGATTGAGGCCGGCTATAGCAAAACTGTGGCGGCATCCAAAGCTTACCAGTGGGTAAGCAATGGTAAGGTGAAGCCGCTGGCGCCGCGATGAACTGGCTGAAGAACACCAAATGCATGTTCACCCAGCTCATCCGACCGACGGGCAATTGCAAAGAGCCGCCCAGTTGGATTTGATATCTCCATTGCGTTTGGAGGTCGCCCAATGTCAGCTCGCCACTATCTTTTCCATGATGCCACCGATCCGGAAAGACTCTCGCAGCGCTTGGTCGATGGCCTCATATTCGAAAATGACTCCCTCCCCCAATACGCCGGGACGCGGAAACGAGTGCTCGCAGTTTATCTGGAACGGGAGTCAGGCAAGCCCCAAAGAATATGGAAGACGGAGGGTAGCTATTGGAATTTCGATGCAGACGGCGGCATCGCTGACAGCCTTCGACAATCGGCCGGAGAGGTTATTTCGGCCGCATTTTCCAAACCCGCAGATGGGGCAACGGTTTTGGACCTGAAAACTCGCCTGAATCGAAAGAAGGTCATCGAGAAAAATCGCTGGGAGCCGAGCAACGCAGAGATCGAGCGCATTATCCGTGACATTTGGCCCAAGAAGCCCGGGGACACACTGAAGCCTGCCAAAGGTACCTCAAAAAAGAAGCCTCCCATGACCTCCGAGGCGAGGCATGCTCTTCGAGAAATTTCCTCAGGATTCTGGAAAATAACTCACGAGATAGAGTCGCTGTCGGAGCCGAGCCTGCGCGGGTTCGCGTTTGATGCAAGAAACCAGTCCGAGGGCGATCCAGACTTCGGCATTCTATATCGTGCGATTGCCGACATTTGCGCGTGTGGCACAACTAACGAGCCGAGACCAAATAGGAAGAGGCAATCTCCATGGACGCCTAATGGGTGGGGAAGGTATTGCCGGATATGCCTGAGATTATCGTGATTGCCGTTAAGATTTTCGGCGCTTTGATAATCGTCGCTGCCTTCGTCGTTTTCCACCGCTCCAACGAAAAAAAAGCTGCAAGCATTCTGATGGCGGTGATGATTTTCGTCGGACTCGCTTTAATCATGCACGAAAGGATAGCTGAGGTAACGTTAGGGCGTTTCGGAACGTTTAAGCTGCTGCGCGATCAGGTGTCAGCTGACGCAGGTGTGATTCAAGCTCTGAAAACTCGAGTCGAAAATCAATCTGCGACAGTAGATGCCGTGGCAGCACAGGCCAAAAATGCGGCCGGCCTTTCGGAGAAGGCCGCCTCCCAGATTAACATCGCCGATCAGAAGCTTGCGAACCTCAATGCCACACTCTCGGCGGCAAAGGTCACGTTAGAAAATCTTGAAAGAGATGCAGACTTCGCGAAGACGATTGAACAAGCGCAGAATGATGATCGGGTGGCCTTTGACAAGCTTTCCTCGATCGCCAGTGACCAGAACAGCCCTTATGCAAAACGGGCTGCCGACGCTTGGAGCGTTATCATGGATGCTCACAGCCAAGGGATCTACGAAAGTAATTTCACCATCCCTTGGCCAGTTGGTGTTAATCCGGCGACCTATTCCCTCGCAGACTTAAAGCAGCTTTTTGCTTCGGCGCCGACTGCGTTTAAGCCTGCTGTGCTTGAATATATCAGCAAGCGAGATGATATCCCCAAACTTCAAAAGCTGGATTTCCTCATGGAAGTGATGAAAACCGATGCAAGCTTAAAGGCGGTCGAGTACGCTGGCCGGTATTTCACGACAGACACAGATCTAAAAATTAAGCCGTTGGCACTCGACTACTTGTCGAATTGGTGGTCAGAACACCGCAAGGACTACGAGATTACAGCGTTGGAGCCCAAGTAACCGTTCGCACCGCATGTATGACTGCGATGACGTGGCCCCGCAGTGGCTTCGACGATCAGGACGACAAATGCAACTGTATCACTACACGACGTTTTCCGGTGCTCTCGGCATCCTCTCATCGAGGTCGATATGGGCATCTTGCATCCATTTTCTAAATGACAAGGAAGAATTCCGACACGGAATTGACCTTGCTTCAGGGATCGCGGACAGCCTCATCCACACTCAAGGACCAAACGGAAAGCGCTTTCTGCAGAAGATTGTACAAATGCTTCCAGCGCTGGAGAAACGGTTCCTCTGCGTCGCTTCCTTTACCGAGAACGGCAACTTGTTGAGCCAATGGAGGGGGTATGCCACGTCGGGTGGCGTGTCCTTCGGTTTTCGCAAAAGTGCGCTAGAAGCGGCGGGGGGGCGCGAGCAGTTCCAGTTGCGAAAATGCATTTATGAGAACGCGCAAAAAATCGAAATTATAACCCGAGACCTCGAGAGCTACTTGAAGGACATCGAGGCCCCAAACAACTCCTCGGACGGGGAGATTTGGAACCGTGCAAATGATTGGGTCTTTGCATTCCAAGTCCACGCATCATGCTTCAAGCATGAGAGCTTCGCCGAGGAGAATGAGTGGCGGCTGGTCTCCGGATTAATCCCCGAATACGGCGCTCGTGTCGCGGTTCGGCCGGGACCGGGCCTTCCGATCCCGTATTTTACCCTCCCGCTTCAGCAGGCGGTTGTGAACGGACTGATCGATTTGGGTTTGCATTCAATTATGGTCGGCCCCCATCATGATCAGGAGCTAGCGGAGAGAGCGCTCGATATCGCTGTTGCCACTAACAATGTCCGTTTCGCGGGAATTACGCGCTCTTCCATTCCATATCGAACTGTGTAGCTGGTAGCGTTGGCGGGTTTTCCCTTGCTCCTCTGACAAGGGCTTCGCGTTCACATGTCGACCATTCCCCCCGTTACTTCATCCTTTTGAATCGAAAATGTCGAATGAGGAATCGCGGCGATAGCAAAGCGATTAGATGCCATACGGCAAGACGCTATTTCCGGAGTCTCACGCCTGGTTGACCGTGATTGAGGAACTCGATGCCAGCTTCTTCGAGCACCCGCTGTACCATTTGAACGTTTTGCGCGCGCCCGGCAATCTGACCGGCCCCGGCTGCCTCCATATTGCGGATCGTGTTGACGTTCACACCCACTCTTTCGGCTACCTCCTTCTGCTCAAGGCCTGCTAGCGCGCGTGCTGCCTTTAATTGATTGCCGGTGGTGAGCATTTGATGTCCTCCGTTATCACCAAATTAGTTATCAGAACTAGATATGTGTTGACAAGAATGAATATCCCGTTAAGTTCGGAAAACAGTTATCTAGTTTTCAAACCCAAATGGAGATACAGATGCCGAACACTGCAGTTCAGGCCGCCGGCGAAGCTATGCTCGAAGTGGGAGCACTTAACAGGCTACAGGGAATGCTCAAAGCAGGTGACGTCCAGGGAGCTCTGTCTCTTCTACTAGAGCAATCGATGGTACCCACCGTGCAAATAAGCGATCCGCTCCTCGACGCCATAAACGCATACTGGGCTGGTATTGACGACTTCAATCTAAATGCTCCTGAAGACGACGACGGCGCAAACGCGTACGCCGGTGTGTCGTATGGGCCACCGATGCGGGTGCTGGAAGAATGGAACGAACCCGCGCGGACCCTTGAAGGGGCGCTTACCGCCCTGAAAATTGCGCTGAGGGACAGCAAGGGTGTCCATGGCAGTGATGCGGCGGAAAAAATGATCCTCGCTGCAATTGGCTATTTAGAAGCCGTCATAAAATCGCGAGATGTCCGCGGTGCTATCGCGCTGTTGGACGTCGATAGGTCATCGCTAAATGGTGCGGCTCAAGCGCCCGTCGTGGGCACAGCTGTCGAAGGAAAAGCTCCGGCTGCCTCAGATCCCATAATAGATGCCATTGGCGCTTTTCAGGCAAAATGGAGAGATTATTTGACCGCTGCCGATGGGGAAGCGGACCGGCTAAGTCATCTTTGGAAGGAACCTCATTCTATACTGGTGAATTGGTCCCAGCGGTGCATCACCCGAGAGGGCGCCATTGTTGCGCTTCGATTTGCCATCGAAGACAATGAAATGGGCGAAAGCTACGTAATAGACCCATTGATGCGTGCGGCGCTTGGTTATCTCGAAGCGGTTGCGGCAGTGTCGTCGGCTGCCGACGAGAAAGAGGAGGCAGATTCGTCAATCTCGGAAATGTTCGCCCAATGGAATGAGGCCCGACGCCGCGGTTATGAAAATTCCTCGGAAGAGGAACACGAGAAGAACTATGCGAAATATCGCGACCTTCGGGAACACATTGTTGTTGCACACCCGGCCACTCCAAAGGATTTGGCAATTCAATTCGTCGTGGACACTGATGAGGGCGATAGCGAGGGGAGCGAGGCATTTCGCAAGAAAATTTTCGCGCTCGCCGGCGTGCCAGTGGAAGAGAGGGGCGAGCAAGTCTGACGCTCCCGTCGACACAGCAAATTAGCCAGCGCCTTTGGCGCTGGTTAGTTGGCACACGTCATCACGCCATCTCTGACGATATCAGCCCATTTTGCGGCTTGCTAACTTTGATGGAAAACGAAACGACTGGCTTTTGTCCCTCGAAGGGCCGGCGATTAGAGCCCAATCTGGTTCAGGCAGCCAACGAGGCCAACCGAGGCGAAACCCGGACAAATATGTAAAGCCGAGGATGATCCGCAGTCCCGTTGACACGCTCAATGACCGCCGTCACGCGGTCCTCGCTAATCCACTGTAAGAACGCAGCACACTGAAACTTATTGATATACCCGACCTTCATTCCGCGCGCGAGGACCATCACAGCGTGTGGGTCCCACTGGTTTTCTGGTTCTGGAATTAGGTCGACAGCTTCGCCCAAAGCCCCATCTAGGTCTGAGGGGTAATGCCTATGGCCAACCACTTCGATCATAAGCTCCCGGGTCTTCACTGTGTCGTCGAGGGGATCGACTAGCGCAAACCCATCGGCAGGTAGCTTCGCCTCCGTGATGCCCAATAGGGCAAAATCTGAGATTGTTGTATTTCGGCTAAGCCGGAAATGTGTAATGTACTTATCAAAATCAGCCCGATTGCGCGGGGGTAGGCGCCTGAGAAAGGCTTCGAGTACCCCATCTACATGGTGAAGCTTGGTAGGCTTGAAGGCGGGATATTGAGCATATCCAATGGACCTAATGTATGTCAGCGGCTTCCCGTTCACCCGAAAAAATTCATCTTCTGAATAATAGGTGAAGGTGGGGGGCGAAGCTGCCTGCAGCTCACCGACAGCAAATCTCGTTCGCGACTTAGAGTCGTCGAGGGTTTGCCAGGTCAGTAGCAGCCGGCTAGGTTCAACAATATGTTCGATCTGATTAAGCATTATCCGCACATAAAGCAGTTAGCAGCTCGCGACGCCGAATCATCAGGGCCCGTAAGAAATCCGCACGTACAGCACTAAACTCAACTGGGGACTCAAAGTTTCGGCACCAACCGAGCACGTCGTCGATCGCGTCATTAGTGAATCGAATCATAAATTCTTCCGCTACGCCAGCCGGTTTGTAAGTTTCGAAAAATAATTTGCACAATTCGACATGTCTGTCCCCCTTTGGTCCACCGTCCCAAGCGCAGTGATGGCGTCCCCGACGGATGTAAGCGTCAAGGTCTTGATACCTCGCTAGTTGATCATCCGGCTCGCCGTAACTGAGGCTCGATCCGTTATCGAATAAAGGCGCCATCGAATAATTGAAATTGTTGCCCACAATCGCTGATGCCAGCAGTCCCCAATTGTCGGGATGACGGTCAACGTTGCCGATAATGGCATCAAAAAGGAACGCATTTGCCCACCACTCCTTGTAGTTGGAGATTCCCAGACTTCGAGCAATAGTCAAATTCGCGCGCACCGCATGAGGTCTGCCGCGCTTCCGGTCATAGTTTGATGACAGCCATGCGTGCACGAAATCACTCCCCGGAATGAATCTCGGGAGCTCTTCCCCCTTGTAACCGTAAAAGAACTCTACGAGAACGCCGAGATGGCCTTCGGAACTGTCGCGAGCTAAGAAGCAGGGAGGCACCGACACACCGACAGCTCGCGATAGTTCGTAAGCGATAAGTTCAGACCAAATCTGCTTCTCCTGCCATCCCGTTGGCGTCTTAAAGAGGTACTTGTGGGTCGGAAGAAGAAAAGGCGGGAGCCTATCGCTCGGTGAGATCAGCAATTTTTTGGGTTGCTTACCTTCGGGGTAATAGGGATTGTCTGGGTCGACTTCCCAACCTGCGACGTCGATAATCTGATGGGGGCCTTGCCGCGGTCGATGTTCAATGCCCACGTAAAATCGCCTCTCGACATTTCGGCGCTTCTTGCACTTTAAAAGATTGCTTGCGCTTCCCCAGTGCTTCCCCAACTGAAGCCTAAAAATCTAATGATAAGCTAGAGCAGCGTAATTAATTGAATTTATTATTCTATTTTGGTGGAGCTAAGCGGGATCGAACCGCTGACCTCTTGCATGCCATGCAAGCGCTCTCCCAGCTGAGCTATAGCCCCATCAAGGTGGTACCGGTTTGGCCGGTCCTGGGACCCTTCCGAGCGCTTCGCCCGTCGGGGTGGCGGCTTATTACTTCTGGTTTTTGCAGATAGCAAGCCGAAATTTTCGGCCCGGAAAACTTTTCTCGTTCACCGGGCCGATTGTTCAGAGATCAAACGTCGTCGTCGTCGCCGGTAACGCCGATGATGTCGCTCATATCGTCATCATCTTCGTCTTCGTCGGCTTCGAGGAAGGTGTCGTCGTCATCGTCGCCGATTTCGACATCGTCATCGCCCATATCCGGAATATCGTCGCCGGAGGCAGCCTCATCGGCATCTTCGAGCGATACCAGTTCGACTTCCGTGTTTTCGGTATCGACTTCAGCCACTTCTTCTTCTTCCGGAACTTCCTTCGAAGCCGAGGTTTCCTCGAAGAAGGACAAGGGCCAGGACTTGCCGGTATAGGGCGACACGACCGGGTCCCGGTTCAAGTCATAGAATTTCTTGCCGGTATCGGGATCGGTGCGTTTTGTTCCAAGTTCCGCTTTCGCCACTGTCAAAGCCTCATGAATGGCCGAATAAAAATTCGGCAATGCCGGGGAAGCCGGCGTTTTAAGGGAAATTATCAGCCGGTCCCCTTAATCGTTGCTGCTCTTTCTGTCAAAGCCAAACTTTATATACTCCGAATCAGGTTTTCTGGGCATTCCGGGATGACCCGGCAACGGGTCTATGGTAACGAGCCAACGTGAACCGCAGGTCAGCTGGCGCAACAGGAGCTAAGTCAGCGATAATGCGGCGTAAATAACGGCATCGCAAAGGAATTGCCCATGCCGCACGACATTCATCCGCGGCCCGCGACGGCGCGCCGCTCGACCAATCTTTCCGGCACCATCCGCGTCCCCGGCGACAAATCCATTTCGCATCGCGCCCTCATGTTCGGCGGGCTAGCTGCCGGCGAAACTCGCATTACCGGCCTGCTCGAAGGCGAGGATGTGATCAATACGGGCAAGGCCATGCAGGCCATGGGCGCCAAGATCGAGAAGATCGAGGCCGAATGGATCATCACGGGCGTCGGCAACGGCGCGCTGCTCGCCCCGGAAGCGCCGCTCGATTTCGGCAATGCCGGCACCGGCAGCCGCCTGACGATGGGCCTGGTCGGCGTCTACAATTTCGAATCCACCTTCATCGGCGACGCTTCGCTTTCCAAGCGACCGATGGGCCGCATCCTCGATCCGCTGAGGCAGATGGGCGTACAGGTCAAATCCAGCGAAGGCGACCGGCTGCCGGTGACGCTGCATGGGCCGGAGACGGCCAGTCCGATCACCTATCGCGTGCCGATGGCCTCGGCGCAGGTCAAATCCGCCGTCCTGCTGGCCGGCCTCAACGCGCCGGGCATCACCACCGTCGTCGAGCCGGTCATGACCCGCGACCATACCGAAAAGATGCTGGCTAGCTTTGGCGCCGATCTTTCGGTCGAGACGGACCGGGACGGCGTGCGCACCATCCGCCTTCAGGGACAGAGCAAGCTTTCCGGCCAGATCATCGACGTTCCCGGCGATCCCTCTTCGACCGCTTTTCCGTTGGTCGCGGCGCTGATCGTTCCAGGCTCGGACATCACCATCCGCAACGTGCTGATGAACCCGACCCGCACCGGCCTGATCCTGATGCTGCAGGAGATGGGCGCCGATATCGATATTCTCGACAGGCGCCTTGCCGGCGGCGAGGATGTCGCCGATCTGCGTGTGCGTTCCTCCGCGCTCAAGGGCGTCACGGTGCCGGCCGAGCGGGCGCCGTCGATGATCGACGAATATCCGGTGCTTGCCGTCGCCGCCGCCTTCGCCGAGGGCACGACGGTGATGCTCGGGCTCGAAGAACTGCGGGTCAAGGAATCCGACCGGCTTTCGGCCGTCGCGGAAGGGCTGAAGCTCAATGGCGTCGACTGCACCGAAGGCAGGGATTCGCTGACCGTTCGGGGAAGGCCGGATGGAAAAGGTCTCGGCGGCGTAGACGGCGGCGAGGTCAAGACCCAGCTCGACCATCGTATCGCCATGAGCTTTCTCGTGATGGGGCTTGCCTCGGAGCATCCGGTCAGGGTCGACGATTCCACCATGATCGCGACCAGCTTTCCGGAGTTTTTTGACCTGATGACAAGATTGGGTGCGACGATCGAGGTCGAGGGCTGATAAAACAGTGGCCGCCTGCGGGCGAAATCACCCGCAGGCGCGAGGCAATCCAAGTCGGAATCAGCCGATGGCCATTCGGGGCCGCCGGCCCTATGATGCGCCCGACAACGACAGACGGTCCAAACCATGTATCAGCCGCCCCATCACCGCGAAGACGATCTCGGCACACAGCACGCGCTGATCCGCGCGCATGCGCTAGGATTACTGATCACCGCCGGCAATGGCGGGCTGATCGCCAATCTTGTGCCGTTCCACCTCAAGACCGGCCTTTCATCCAAGGGCACGCTGCAGGCGCATATCGCCAGGGCGAACGGTCAATGGCGGGAAATTCAGGCGGGAGCGCCGGTCCTCGTCGTCTTCCAAGGCCCCGAAAGCTACATCACGCCATCCTGGTATGCGACCAAGCGGGAGACGGGCAAGGTTGTGCCGACCTGGAACTATGCAGTCGTGCAGGTTCGCGGCAACGCGCGCGTCATCGAAGATACCGCCTGGCTGCGCGAGCAGATCGGCATGCTGACCGGCGAGAATGAGGGCCGCCGTGCGGAGCCCTGGGCCGTCGACGATGCGCCTCCGGATTTCATCGCTTCCCAGTTGAAGGGCATTATCGGCATCGAGATCGATATCGAGGCGATTGACGGCAAGTGGAAGGTCAGCCAGAACCGTCCCGCCGCCGATCGCCAGGGCGTGGCCCATGGCCTGGACGCAATCGACAGCGATTCAGCGGCCGAAATGGCCGATCTGGTGCGCCGATACGACAAATAGTATCAGGGCCGAAGGCAGGGATAGAAAAAGCATGATCATCGCCATCGACGGACCCGCCGCGGCTGGCAAGGGAACCTTGTCGCGCCGGATCGCCGAGGAATACGGCTTTCACCATCTCGACACCGGCCTCACCTACCGCGCGACGGCCAAGGCACTGCTCGACGCCGGCCTGCCGCTCGACGACGAAGGAGTGGCGGAGGCGATGGCACACAAGGTCGATCTCGCCGGCCTCGATCGCGCCGTTCTGTCACGGCATGAGATCGGTGAGGCCGCGTCGAAAATCGCCGTCATGCCGGCGGTGCGCCGGGCACTGGTCGAGGCGCAGCGCGCCTTTTCGCGGAAGGAGCCGGGCACGGTGCTCGACGGCCGCGATATCGGCACGATCGTCTGCCCGGATGCGCCGGTGAAGATCTATGTTACGGCGTCGGCTGAGGTCAGGGCGAAACGACGCTACGACGAGATCATCGAGGCCGGCCGCAGTGCCGACTACGCGGCGATTTTCGAAGATGTGAAACGGCGCGATGAGCGGGATATGGGCCGCACCGACAGCCCGCTCAAACCGGCCGAAGACGCGTACTTGCTTGATACCTCAGAAATGAGTATAGAAGCGGCGTTTCAGACGGCAAAGTCGATCGTCGACGCCGCTCTGAGCCGAAATGCCTGAAAATATGAGCAGCTTTCGCGCGCCTTGCGCATGAAACTGACGATTTCAAAGCCTGACATTCCGTCCAAGCGCCGGATAGCTTTCCCCAAGGGAAGGCGGACTGGGGTCAGGCCCGTTTAACACGAACCACCGGCGCATCAGTGTCGAATTGCATAAATTGGACACGCCAGGAGATTCTATGTCTGTAACTACCCCCTCTCGCGAAGATTTCGCGGCCCTTCTCGAAGAATCCTTCGCCAAGAACGATCTGGCCGAAGGCTATGTCACCAAGGGCATCATCACCGCCATCGAGAAGGACGTCGCCGTTGTCGACGTCGGCCTCAAGGTCGAAGGCCGCATCGCGTTGAAGGAATTCGGTGCGCGCGCCAAGGACGGCACGCTCAAGGTTGGCGATGAAGTCGAAGTCTATGTCGAGCGCATCGAAAACGCGCTTGGCGAAGCCGTTCTGTCGCGCGAAAAGGCTCGCCGCGAAGAAAGCTGGATCAAGCTCGAAGCCAAGTTCGAAGCTGGCGAGCGCGTTGAAGGCGTCATCTTCAACCAGGTCAAGGGCGGCTTCACCGTCGATCTCGACGGCGCTATCGCCTTCCTGCCGCGTTCGCAGGTCGACATCCGTCCGATCCGCGACGTCACCCCGCTGATGCACAACCCGCAGCCCTTCGAAATCCTCAAGATGGACAAGCGCCGCGGCAACATCGTCGTTTCGCGTCGTACGGTTCTGGAAGAGTCCCGTGCCGAGCAGCGTTCTGAAATCGTTCAGAACCTCGAAGAAGGCCAGGTTGTTGACGGCGTCGTCAAGAACATCACCGATTACGGTGCGTTCGTTGACCTCGGCGGCATTGACGGCCTGCTGCACGTCACCGACATGGCATGGCGCCGTGTGAACCATCCGTCGGAAATCCTGTCTATCGGCCAGCAGGTCAAGGTACAGATCATCCGCATCAACCAGGAAACCCACCGTATCTCGCTCGGCATGAAGCAGCTCGAGAGCGATCCGTGGGATGGCATCCAGGCCAAGTACCCGGAAGGCAAGAAGATCTCCGGTACTGTTACGAACATCACCGACTACGGTGCATTCGTCGAGCTGGAGCCGGGCATCGAAGGCCTCATCCACATCTCGGAAATGTCCTGGACCAAGAAGAACGTTCACCCCGGCAAAATCCTGTCCACGAGCCAGGAAGTCGAAGTCGTCGTTCTCGAAGTCGATCCGACCAAGCGTCGTATCTCGCTCGGCCTGAAGCAGACGCTGGAAAACCCGTGGGCAGCATTCGCCCGCAACCATCCGGCTGGCACCGAAGTCGAAGGCGAAGTCAAGAACAAGACCGAATTCGGCCTGTTCATCGGCCTCGACGGCGATGTGGACGGCATGGTGCACCTCTCCGACCTCGACTGGAACCGTCCGGGCGAACAGGTCATCGAAGAGTACAACAAGGGTGATGTCGTCAAGGCTGTCGTTCTCGACGTCGACGTCGAAAAGGAACGCATCTCGCTCGGCATCAAGCAGCTCGGCAAGGACTCGGTCGGTGAAGCCGCCGCTTCCGGCGATCTGCGCAAGAATGCAGTCGTCTCGGCTGAAGTCATCGCGATCAACGATGGCGGCATCGAAGTGAAGCTCGTCAACCACGAAGACATCACCTCGTTCATCCGTCGCGCCGATCTGTCACGTGACCGTGACGAGCAGCGCCCTGAGCGTTTCTCGGTCGGTCAGGTTGTCGACGCCCGCGTCACCAACTTCTCCAAGAAGGACCGCAAGATCATGCTGTCCATCAAGGCTCTGGAAATCGCAGAAGAGAAGGAAGCAGTCGCTCAGTTCGGTTCGTCCGACTCGGGTGCTTCGCTCGGCGACATCCTGGGTGCGGCTCTGAAGAACCGCAACGCCGAATAATCTTCGGCAAGCCTGTTAGAGACAAGAAACCCGCCGGAACAATCCGGCGGGTTTTTATTTGGCTCTGGAGCATTCCTTTTTCGGGTAGCAAGCGGGCAAGTTGCTCGGGATTTAAAAGCTTGAAGCGATCGTTGTGCGTTCAAATGAACGTCCGACGCCCTCGGTCGAGCTATTCCCACCCCACCATGCGTCGATAGAAATCGAAGGCGTGATCATGCAGTGGATCCCTCGGTGCGGGCGTCGGCAGCGCGAGCGGTTTCGGTGCAGCCGCCGCTGCTTCGGCAGAAGCTGCTTGACTATCCGTCTCGTCGGACGCCTCCGCAGCCGGCTGTTGCGTTTCGGCAGACTGGGAATCGTCTTCACTTTCGTCCCCCGCCGTCTCTCCGTCCTGCTCTTCTTCGTGCTCCTCGTCATCCGCCGGATCGACACGATCGACCCGCTCCAGCTCCTCCTCCTCAATGGGGAGGTTCGCCGGCAAATATTGTACGATTGCAAAGGGAATACCCTGCGGCGGGACCGGCGTTCCCATTTGCGCCGCGGCTTCAGGTGCATTCATCGCGGGTGCGGCCAGCGTGTCGGCCAACGATTTGCCGAGAAGTGCGGCTGCGGCGGTCGGCGCATTCGAGGTCTCTTCGGGCGGAATAGAATTCTGGCTTGCCATCGCGGCGGCGAGGTTCCTGACGGCCTCATCATTCGGCGTCTGCGGCAATGACTGCACTTCCCCCTGGTCAGCGGCATTTGCGGCAAGCGCCTGCGCGACAACCCTTTCCACCAAGGACGTGCTGTTCTCGATAATCTGCAACAGCTCCGGGCCGGCGACCTCAATCGGGCTGCCGATGACAACCTGCAGCCCTTCCTTGATATCGGCGCGGATCTGCTGGAGATCGCGCGGCACAGGCGGAGGTGTCACCGGCGACCTGATCAGCGCGATTTCCGTCGGGAGCTTGGTTTCGGCCGGTACGGCAGGCGACCCTGCTCCGGCGGGCACCGAGTTCTCCTGCGCGGGAATGGCATTTTGCGGATGGACCTCACCGACGTTGGCGTCAACGAGCAGTGCGCCTAGGGCTTGCGCAATCGGGGCGAGTTGTTGATTTGGCGTGGTCTGAGGAGCCAAGGCGGTTTCGAGATTAGACACCACCTCCGGGTCCAGCGCCGCTGCGGGAACGAGAACCGCCTGACCCTGGACAGCCGATGCCGCCGTTCCTCCGGGAGCTTGGGCGGCGACTGCGGAGGGCGCCGTCGTTGCGGCGGTGGGCAGAGGCGCTGCTTGTGCCGGGACCGGGCCTTGCCGCCCGACCGTCTCCGCTTCGCCGGCGTTCTGCCCATAGGAATTGACGACAGCCTTTAGGACTGCATCGGGTTCCTGTGTCAGCGCCGCCTCCAGGCTGACGGCAATTTGCACGGCTTCCGGGCCATCCGGATTGGCCAGAGCTTCGGCAATGAGCGGCAGTGGGATCGGCAATTTCGCCTGCGTGTCCAACAGTTGCTGGGCGACCGCGAGCTGTTGCGGCGGCAAGCTGCGGATCGTATCGGCCAGCCGCTGCGCCAAGGCGGCATTGCTCTCGTCCGGCTGGCGCGAAACATTCAGGGCAAGGCTGGCATCGTCTATGGCAGACATCAGGCTGTTGAACATCCGATCGCGCGCCGCCATCAGCAGCATGTTCAGCTTGCCCTCGACGCTGGCGTTCGCCGCACTCGACAGCACGGCAAGCGGAGTCGCCGCCGTCTGGACGCCGGACGTTTCGGCGGTAGCAACCACCGGCTTTTCAAGGGCGGCACCCACAGCAGACACGGGACTTACGGGAGACAGCATGACATGCTCCTTTGTCTGGCAAGACGACGACGGAAGCAGAAGGCAGGTTCAATCAAGGTCCGCTCATGCGGCCGATAGCGATTCGAAGGCCGGGTGAGCGGCCGGGCGACGCCGCAAAGCGTCGGTCGAATGCATGAAATCAGGGATAGAATAGCAGGACGCCCCTTAACAGATTGCTAACTATAAAGCCGGCGCCCAGTCCGCGGCACCGGCTTTCACGTTCAATTCGCTCTTCACACAGCCAATCAGCTATGCGCGAAAATATCGGTCTCCTCCCAGCCGAGGAGATCGAGCTTCGCCCGGGTCGGCAGAAAGGTGAAGCAGGCATTGGCGTGCTCGATGCGGCCGTCGCGTACCAGGCGCTCCGTTAGCTTGTCGCGGAGTGCATGCAGATAAAGCACGTCAGAGGCGGCATATTCTAATTGCGCCGGCGAAAGCGTCGCAGCCGCCCAGTCGGAAGACTGCTGCGCCTTGGAAATATCGACCTCGAGCATCTCCTTGAGATTGTCCTTGAGACCATGCCGGTCAGTATAAGTGCGGCAGAGGCGCGAGGCGATCTTAG
Source organism: Rhizobium mayense (assembly GCF_030272705.1). Classification (GTDB taxonomy): domain Bacteria; phylum Pseudomonadota; class Alphaproteobacteria; order Rhizobiales; family Rhizobiaceae; genus Rhizobium; species Rhizobium mayense. The sequence goes on from NZ_JARFYM010000020.1 coordinate 89,704, forward strand.
TGCAGAAAACCGGCGCGGCCGTCACGCCGAAAGTATGGAACAGCACGGCGATATCGAAGCGGCCGTAATGAAAGATCTTCTGGCGTGTGGGATCGGCGAGCATGGCGACGAGATTCGGCGCCTCCTTCTGGCCGGCGGCAATGCGGATCACGTCAGCGGTGCCGTCGCCCGGCGAAAGCTGCACGACGCAGAGCCGGTCGCGGCGGGGGATAAGGCCGAGCGTTTCGGTATCGATCGCTATGGCGCCGGTGTAGCGGGCAGCATCGGCGGCGGAAATATCCCCTTCGTGATAACGGATGGTGGCGGCCATGAAACTCTCCTGGCTCTTTATCGTCTGAATTCTTTTCAGCCCTGTTCTATAGAACAGACAAGGAGATAACGATACTGCGCGGGCTTAAAATGTCGGCGGCGTGTTGATCCAGAGCAATATGGTCTCGCCGTCATGACGGTTGCGCCAGGAATGATAGCGGCGGCTTTCGAAATAGAGCGAATCGCCGGGCGAAAGATCGAAAAACTGATCGCTGTCGAGCACCAGTTCCAGCCGGCCCGACAGCAAATGGATGAACTCTTCGCCGTCATGGCGGTAGGCGCCCTCGCTCGCCGCCCCAGGCGCCAGCACAAAGCGATGGCAATCCATCATAGTCTTTCCCTCGGCGAGCAACTGGACGGTGACCCCGGGCGTCGTTTCCGGCCAGGCCCGCCATTCCCCCGATCGGATCAGCGCCGGAACGTCATCACGCTCCTCGCCCGACAGCCGTGAGACGGTCGTGCCATAGTAATCGGCGAGATCGTGGAGGGTCTTGAAGCTCACGCCTTGCGAAGTTCGCTCCAGTGTCGATAGCGTCGACGATGTCATCCCCATGTCCGCGGAGACCTGCTCCAGCGTCTTGCCCGCGGCGTGGCGCAATGACCTGAGCTTGCGGCCGATGCCTGAGAGAACGGCTAGCTCTCCACCATCCCCAGGGGCATCCTCCGTTTCCAGCGCTTCGCGGATCGCCGCGGGATTGAGCCCGCGCTCGGCGCGAAACCAGGAAATCCGCTTCAGCCGCGCCACGTCCTCGGCGCTGTATTGCCGATGCCCCGCCTCGGAGCGGCTGGGGACGACCAGGCCCTGGCTTTCCCAGAGTCGCAGCGTCGAGGCCGACACGCCCGCCAGACGCGCCGCCTCCGCCACCTTGTAGCGCACAGGCCTGTTGCTGTTCATCGCCAATAGTCCCTAATTTCAGTCTTTTGAATTGCTTAGCACGGATCGGCCGGTTGCGTGACTGGTCGATTGCATTCTTGTCATCCGCACAAGATCTCACTTGATATCTTGCAGGAAAAATGTAGGAGTTTTATATATTCTTTGCAGAAATTCTGCAAGATAAGCTAGATTCCCCCTTGGAGCGCAACGATGCCCGCGACAACCCTCACAGACCGGAAAAATGCAGCCATTTCCCGCGGCGTCGGCATGCTCACGCAGGTTTACGCCGACCGGGCTGAGAATGCGGAGATCTGGGACAAAGAGGGACGCCGCTATATCGATTTTGCTTCCGGCATCGCGGTCGTCAACACCGGCCACCGCCATCCGCGCGTCATCGCTGCCGTCAAGGAACAGTTGGACCGCTTCACTCACACCTGCCATCAGCTCGTGCCTTATGAAAGCTATGTGCACCTTGCCGAACGCCTCAATGCGCTGACACCGGGCGATTTCGCCAAGAAGACCATTTTCGTCACCACTGGCGCAGAAGCTGTCGAAAATGCCGTGAAGATTGCCCGTGCCGCCACCGGCCGCTCGGCCATCATTGCGTTCGGCGGCGGATTCCACGGTCGGACTTTCATGGGCATGGCGCTGACCGGCAAGGTCGTGCCCTACAAGGTCGGCTTCGGCTCGATGCCGGGCGATGTCTTCCATGCGCCCTTCCCCGTGCCGCTGCATGGCGTCACCGCCGAACAATCGCTGGCGGCGCTGAAGAAGCTGTTTGCCGCCGATGTCGATCCGCAACGGGTCGCCGCCATCATCATCGAGCCGGTGCAGGGCGAAGGCGGTTTTTATCCGGCGCCCGCCTCATTCATGAAGGCATTGCGCGAACTCTGCGACCAGCACGGCATTCTGCTGATCGCCGATGAAGTGCAGACGGGCTTTGCGCGTACCGGCAAATTGTTTGCCATGGACCATCATGAGGTCGCTGCCGATCTTATGACCATGGCAAAAAGCCTCGCCGGCGGTTTTCCGCTTGCCGCCGTTACCGGCCGGGCCGAGATCATGGACGCGCCGGGACCGGGCGGTCTCGGCGGCACCTATGGCGGCAATCCGCTGGGCATCGCCGCCGCCCATGCAGTGCTCGACGTCATCGTCGATGAGGACCTCTGCAACCGCGCCAATCAGCTCGGCTCCCGGCTGAAACAACGGCTGGAATCGCTGCGCGACAGGGTGCCGGAAATCGTCGATATCCGCGGCCCCGGCTTCATGAATGCCGTCGAGTTCAACGATATCGCGACGAAGCTGCCGAGCGCGGAATTTGCCAACAAGGTGCGGCTGATCGCGCTCGAAAAGGGCCTGATCCTGCTCACCTGCGGCGTCTTCGGCAACGTCATCCGCTTCCTGTCGCCGATGACCATTCAGGACGAAGTCTTCAGCGAAGCGCTCGACATCCTGGAAGCTTCAATCCTGGAAGCGAGCGCCGCCAAATAACGGTACTCACACCCCGATTCTTCACGACCCGCCTGTCCGACGGGCGAAAAACTCTTCTTTGGAGAGATACCATGTCGTTTACGACCGCAATGACCAGGCATGTCCCCTTCTCGTCGCCTTTCCTGCGCGCCGCCGGCTACATCAACGGCGTCTGGACGGCGGGCGATGCCACGAAAACCTTCGATGTCGTCAATCCGGCGACCGGCGAGGTGCTCGCTACGCTTCCCGACATGGGCGCCGCCGAAACCAAGGCTGCGATCGACGCTGCCCATGCAGCTCAAGCTGCCTGGGCCGCCCGCCCGGCCAAGGAACGCAGCACCATCCTGCGCAAGTGGTTCGACCTAATAATTGCCAATGCCGATGAACTGGCTGCCATCCTGACGGCCGAAATGGGCAAACCGCTCACGGAGGCCAAGGGAGAAATCCTTTACGCCGCCGCCTATGTCGAATGGTATGCGGAGGAAGCCAAACGCATCTATGGCGAAACGATTCCCGCCCCGTCCACCGACAAGCGCATGATCGTCATTAAACAGCCCGTCGGCGTGGTCGGCACGATCACGCCCTGGAATTTCCCGGCGGCGATGATCACCCGCAAGATCGCGCCGGCGCTCGCTGTCGGCTGCACCGTGGTTTCGAAGCCCGCCGAGCAGACGCCGCTGTCGGCGATCGCGCTGGCGGCGTTGGCCGAGAAGGCGGGCATTCCGGCAGGTGTCTTCAACGTCATCGTCGGCCTCGACGGTCCGGCGATCGGCCAGGAGCTGTGCAGCAATGCCAAGGTGCGCAAGATCAGCTTCACCGGTTCGACCGAGGTCGGGCGCATCCTCATGCGCCAATGCGCCGACCAGATCAAGAAAGTCAGCCTGGAACTCGGCGGCAATGCACCTTTCATCGTCTTCGACGACGCCGATCTCGACGCTGCCGTCGAAGGGGCATTGGCTTCGAAGTACCGCAATGCCGGCCAGACTTGTGTCTGCGCCAACCGGATCTACGTGCAGTCCGGTGTCTACGATGCCTTTGCTGCCAAGCTCGCCGCCAAGGTGGCGGAGCTAGCGGTCGGGGACGGGTTCAAGCCCGGCGTCACGATCGGCCCGCTGATCGACGAACAGGGCATCGCCAAGGTCGAGGATCATGTTCGCGACGCCGTGTCGAAGGGCGCAAAGGTGCTCACCGGCGGCAAGCGCATCGAAGGCGCCGGCACCTTCTTCGCACCGACCATCCTGACCGGCATCGACCGGAGCATGAAGGTTGCCCGCGAGGAAACATTCGGTCCGGTCGCGCCGCTCTTCCGCTTCGAGACGGTGGATGATGTGATTGCCCAGGCGAACGACACCGAATTCGGCCTCGCCGCCTATTTCTTCGCCGGCGACCTCAAGAAGGTCTGGCGGGTTGCCGAAGCGCTGGAATACGGCATGGTCGGCATCAACACAGGCCTGATGTCTTCGGAGACGGCGCCTTTTGGCGGCATCAAACAATCCGGCCTCGGCCGCGAAGGCTCGCGTCACGGTGCCGACGACTATCTCGAAATGAAATATCTCTGCATCGGAAATGTGTAAGCCAGTTCGGCATCGGCCAGAGCATCAGGTCGAGGTGACGTGGATGTGGCCTTGCCACAGACGCGCCGCCGTCAGCTTTCCGGAACGGAAGGCCCCGGTGTCTATGTTGAGCCGAAGCCCATGCGCCTCGGCTTGCTTCACCGGCGTATGGCCGTGGATAATCAGCTTCGGCAGCGGCTGCGCGCTGTCGTAGAAGCGCGAGCGGATGAAAACGAGGTCGTCATCATCCTGCGCCGCGATCGTCCGCTCGGGATCAATACCGGCATGGACGAACAGCACCTGCGGCGTATCCAGCAGGATCGGCAGCCGTCGGAGAAAATTGAGATGATCGTCGGGTAGCCAGGTCCGTATGAAAGTGTCGAGTTTTTTCTGTCGGGGATATTGCTGCCGCAACGTTTGGATATCGACGCCATAGGAATTCAGCGTCGCCTCACCGCCAAGCGCCACCCAGTCGTCCAGGGATATTTCACCATCGGCATAGGCGAGCATGGCCATTTCATGATTGCCAGTGAGGCAGATCCGGTCGAAACCATTCGGCAGCGGCGCCATCAGCCGGCTGACGACTTGCGCCGAGGCTGGACCGCGATCGATATAATCACCAAGCATGACAATCAGCTTGCCGCCGGGCAGCTCGGCAGCATCGGCGAAAATCTTGCGCTCCAGCGCACTGAGCAGGTCGTAGCGGCCATGTACGTCGCCGATTACATAGGTCGGCATGTCCAGGATATCGAGCCGCTCGCGACGCCGACGTTGGTTGAAGCCGCGAGTCGTTTTCTCGCGTATGGTATTTGCCGCCATGAAATTCCCTCATCGAAATGTCACCATCCCGAGCGCTCTGACCGTCGTAAGCAGAAATAATCGAAAAGCGACTATTCTTTGCCGAACACCGGAATAAACGCTTCCGCCCGACGTCTATACCGATGGAAGTGACCAATTAAAGAATCGCCTTGCGGCAAAGCGTCCCGAACGCAGCCATTCCTCATAATGAAAGTTGACACAACATGTCCACAATTCTATCGCGCTCGGTGATCCGGCAGAAGGACTTTTCATGACCAAAATCATTATCAGGCTCGGCCTCGCCGCCATTCTCGCTATCGGCCTTGCCGGCCAGGCTCTTGCGCATGCGCAGCTGGTGTCTGCGACCCCTGCGGACAAGAGTACGGTCAAGAGCTCGCCCAGCGAACTGGATCTTACCTTCACCGAGGGCCTGAACTTGAAATTCTCCGGCATCAAGGTGACCGGCCCCGACAAGGCCGCCGTCAAGCTCGGCGAACCCATGCTGATGCCGAGCGACACCGTGTTGATGGTTCCCGTCTCCGAAACGCTTGGCGCCGGCACCTACACCGTCGAATGGCATGCCCTTTCCACCGATGGCCATAAGACCAATGGCAGCTACACGTTCACAGTAAAACCTTGATCGACCCCAACTCAGCGCTCCAGGCGTGCCGCTTTTTTCACGATGCATCCCTGATGCTTCTATGGGGCGCCTCGGCCTTTCTCTGCCTTCTGGTGCCAAAGGCGCTCGCGGGCAGGGTCTGGCGCATGTTCGGCGCCGGACCCCTCCTTACCGCGCTGATCGCCGGCCTTGCGACCGTCGCCTCGCTGCCGCTTGAAACAGCGACTATCGGCAACGGCTGGAGCGATGCTTTCAACGCCGGCGCGATCCACGACGTCCTGTTCGAAACGACGGTCGGCCAAGCCTGGCAGGCGCAAGCCGCTGCGGCCATCATCCTCGTTCTCGCTTTCCTGGCGTCGAAAGATTGGCGCCTTCCCGTCGTGGCTCTGGGCTCCGGTCTCGGGCTTGCAGCGCTGACGCTGACCGGACATGCTTCGATGCATGAGGGCTGGCTGAAGCTGGCGCACCGCGGCAACGATATCCTTCATCTCCTGACCGGCGGCGGCTGGCTGGGCGCTTTGCTGCCGCTGATCCCCATTCTTCGGCTTTTGAATACGCCAGAATGCCGGGAGCAGGCGCTGCTGGCGCTTCGGCGCTTCTCCACTGTCGGACATGGCGCCGTGGCGCTGGTCATCGTTTCCGGCATCATCAATACCATGCTGGTTCTCCGACGCCTGCCGACCGACTGGTCGTCCCCCTATCAGGCGCAGCTCGCCATCAAAATCGCGCTTGTCGCCGGCATGAGCCTGCTCGCGATCGTCAACCGCTATGTCTTCGTGCCTCGCATCCGGGGTGATCGGGCGCGGGCTTTGAGCGCCATCCGCCTCGGCGCTATTGCCGAGGTCGTTCTCGGTATCGCCGTCATCGCCCTGGTCGCCGTCCTCGGCGTGCTCGAGCCCGTCTGACCGTCAAGCCGAAAGCGACGTCACCACCGCGCGAACCGCCTCGGGATCCTGCGTCAACGGCCTGTATTCGAGACCGACCCTGCCGCGATAGCCGTGGTCAAACAGCCAGTTCAGACGATCGAGCAGATCGATCCCGCCGGTGCCGGGATCGTTGCGGCCGGGGTGATCGGCGACATGGACGTGCACGATGCGATCGACGCGCCCGCCGATTACATCCTCCGTCCGCTCGCCCATCACGGCCGAGTGGTAGATATCATAGACGATGCCGATTTCCGGCCGGCCGACCTCGTCGACGATATCCAAGCCTTCCGTCGTCGAGGACAAATAGTAGCCGACATGATCGATCCGGGTGTTCAGGGGCTCAAGGCCGAGGCGTACGCCCGAGCCCTTCAGAATGTCGGCGCCCGCGCTCAGGGCGGAGATTAGTGCTGAGCGCTGCGTGGCACGCGAAAATTCAGGCAGATCGTCACCCGCCTGCGCGATCAAAACCGGAGCGCCCAGGCGCTGAGCAACGGTGACGGATCGCTGAAGCCCTTCCAGCCACCTCTCCTTATTCGCCGGATTCGTCAGCGCGATCATCGGTTCGGCGACCAGGCCCGAAACGGCGATGCCGGTCTCCGCTACCGCCGATGCGATTGCGTCCAGATCCTTGTTCGTCCAGCGCCAGAACTCGACTGCATTCAAGCCCGCCCGATGCGCCATTCGGATGCGGTCGGCAAAATTATCGCCTTCGCGGGCGAACAGCCATTCGATACATGCCGAAAATTGCCGCATGAAAATCTCCTCCAAACAATATGTTCTGAGGAGTGCGCCATATCGGCGGCAACGGCAAGAGGCCGGCGCCTAGAATTGCGAGGCGGATCGGCGCAGGGAGGGCTGGGCACCTTCGACGCTCATTGCTGTCACCATTCGCATGTCCCGGCGGAAATCCGAAGGCGACATGCCGGCGATGTGACGGAAGGATTTGTTGAAGGCGCTGATCGAGCCGAAGCCGCTGTCCATAGCCACCTGCAACACGTTGGCGCCCTCGCGCATCAGCATCGCCTGAGCACGCGACAGGCGCAGCAGGTTGACATATTTGCTGAGCGTCATGCCGGTGCATTTCTTGAAGAGGTTCATCGCATATTTCGGATGCAGATCCGCCGCCCTGGCAATATCGACCGTATCGATATCGTGCAGGAAATTGCCCGCGATGAAATCGCACATGCGCGCCAGGCTGCGCGAGGATTGCGGATGGACGTGCTCGTTCGGCTCATACTCCCCCTTTTCCGGCAGCATGCGATAGGGCTCGAAGGCGATGCGCTCCAGGCGCAGCAGGAGTTCGGCGACGGCATGTTCGGCCTTGGCCGGATCGCCGGAGCGGGCGTAGCGATACCAGCGAGCGAAATTCTCGTGGTCGGCAGAGTCCGTTGCTGAAGTCACCAGAGTTTCGCCCCGCATCAGGCGGCCGGAAATATCGAGCGGCAGGCGCATACGGAAGAAATGCACCAGCGGCAAATGCGCGCCGGCATAAATCGAATCCTCTGACGAATCATCCATCTGGTGGGGTTGCCCACCCCAGAACAGGCAGATATCGCCGGCGTTGAGCTGAATTTCATGGTCATTCATACGGTAGTGAACCGTGCCGCGTATCAGGTAATTCACTTCGACCTGGGCATGCCAATGCGGCTTCACCATCGGGGGCGGATGGGAATGAAACATCTGCAGGGTCGTCGGCAGCCCCTCGATGCTGCTCGCACCCGGCTGATAAACCGCACGATGACCTACCTTACTTTCCGCCAAGTCGATGTTCCTTTTTTAGGAGACAGAAGCGCACCGAGAGTTAGTTTAAGCGCGTTCGCTAGAGGACGGCAATTGAAAAGGGAGGATTTTCAATGCGCTTAAAACTTCTTGGCGCGACGGCACTCGTCGCGTTGTTTGCCACCGGCTCTGCCTTTGCCGCGCAAACCACCATCACCGTCTGGAGCTGGAACGTCGCCGCATCGGCGCTGAAATCCACGCTCGAGGGCTTCAACAAGAAATATCCGGATATCAAGGTCGATGTGCAGGACATCGGCAATCCGCAGGTCTTCGACAAGATGCTGGCTGCCTGCGCGGCTGGCGGCGAAGGACTGCCTGACGTCATGTCGATCGAAAATCATAAGGCCGCGATCTTCTGGAACCGTTTCCCGGACTGCCTGACTGATCTGACGAAGCTGGGCTATACCGACGACATCAAAAAGCAATTCCCGGATTTCAAGCGCGCCGAGCTTGAAGTCGGCGATGCCGCCTTCGCCATGCCGTGGGATTCCGGTCCGGTCGCCATGTTCTATCGTCGCGATTTCTACAAGAACGCCGGCATCGATCCGGCATCGATCAAGACATGGGACGATTTCATCGCCGCCGGCAAAAAGATCTCCGCCGCCAATCCGGGTGTGGTGATGTCGCAGGCCGACCTGAACGGCGATAGCGAATGGTTCCGCATGCTCGCCAACGAGCAGGGTTGTGGCTATTTTTCGGCCGACGGCCAGAACATCACCATCAACCAGCCGGCCTGCATCGCAGCGCTCGACAAGGTCAAGGCGATGAAGGACGCCGGCACCCTGACCGCCGCCAACTGGTCTGAAAAGGTGCAGTCCAACACGGCTGGCAAGGTCGCGACACAGATGTATGGCGGCTGGTATGACGGCACCATCCGCTCCACATCGCCGGATCTCTCGGGCAAATGGGGCGTCTATCTGATGCCGAGCATGACGGCCGACGGCCAGCATGCTGCCAATCTCGGCGGTTCTTCGTTGGCAATCGCCAACAATTCGCCGAACAAGGAAGCCGCCTGGAAGTTTGTCAACTACGCGCTCGGCACCAATGAAGGGCAGGTTACCATGCTGAAGTCCTTCGGCCTCGTGCCGTCGCTGCTGTCAGCCGTGAAGGACCCCTTCGTCAACGAGCCGCTGCCCTATTATGACAACCAGAAGATCTGGATCGATATCCTCGGAACTCTGCCGAAGATCAGCCCCAGCCCGGGCACCCAGTATTTCAGCGATGCCGACGCCGTCTTCAAGGCAGTACAGACGAAATACCTCGCCGGCGGCTATCCGGATGGAAAGACCGCGCTTGCCGACGCTGCCCAGCAGATCGCTTCCGCAACCGGACTTCCGATCGCCAAGTGAGTTATACAGCCGGCCGCGTTCCGACGCGCCCGGCATCCCCGCCGCCTCGGAGGCGGCGGCGGGGATATGGCTTCATACGCCGATTCGCTAGGCATAAAAGGAGAAGGCATTCATGCGGTTGCGAAACCGGAGCGCCTATGCGTTCCTTGCACCCTATTTCCTGGTGTTCGCCACCTTCTGGATCTGGCCGATCATCTATTCGTTCCTGATCTCGTTTCAGAACACGCGCGTCAATCCATGGGTATTCAGCGTCTCGATCAACTGGGGACGCCTGTTCGGCGACCCGGCCTTCTACAACGCTCTCGCAAACACGCTGATCATCCTGGTCATTCAGGTTCCGGTGATGATCTCGCTCGCCACCGTCATGGCGGTGCTGCTGAACTCGCCGCTTCTGAAGGCGCAAAGCCTGTTCCGCTTTGCCTTCTTCGCTCCCGTCGTGGTCGGCGAAGTGGCCTATGCCGCAGTCTTCCGGCTGATGTTCAATGTGGATTTCGGCATCATCAACAAGCTGCTGGGCGGCATCGGTATCGCACCGGTTTCCTGGTTTTCCGAAGCGCATGCCGCCATGCTGCTCATTATCATCGCCGTGACCTGGCGCTGGTCCGGCTACAACGCGATCATCATCCTGTCCGGGCTGCAATCGATCCCGGAGGATGTCTATGAGGCCGCCACGCTCGACCGTGTCAGCCGCATCAAGCAATTCTTCTACATTACCCTGCCGCTGTTGAAGCCGATCATCCTCTTTTGCGTGGTGCTATCGGTCATCGGTACGATGCAGCTCTTCACCGAGCCCTTCCTGATCACCAATCGCGGCGGTCCAGGCGGTGCGACGGAAACGCTCGGCCTCTTGCTCTATCGCCAGGGTTTCCAGTCGCTGAACTTCGGCTACGCCTCGGCCATTGCCTACACCATGGCGGCGCTCGCCGTAGCCATCTCTCTTCTCAATCTCTGGGTGGGGCGCGAACCGAAATGAAATCCAAGTCCAAATCCACTCTGATGCGATCGGTCGCTCTGCACGCCCTGCTGACGCCACTTGCCATTATCTGGCTGTTTCCGCTCTGGATGATGTTCATCTTCTCCACGATGCCGGACTACGGCATTTTCAGCCCGGATATCATCCTGACCCCGTCGACGGGCTTCTTCGACAATGTCCGGAATCTGCAAGCCGACACCAACTTTTTCGGCGCGCTGACGATCTCCATCGGCGTTGCGGTTATCTATACCTTCCTGTCGGTTCTCCTGACCTCGATGGCCGGATGGGCGCTTGCCCGCTACCGCTTCCTTGGCCAGTCCATTGTGATCGGCATCATTCTCGGAACGATCACGCTGCCCTATTCAGTCGTCGTCATTCCGCAATTCATCATGGTGGCGCGCGACTTCAAGCTGGCGAATACCTGGATCGCGCTGATCGTGCCGCCGCTCTTCAACTCGCTAGGCGTGCTCTTCATGCGCCAGGCCTTTTCGATGATGCCGGGCGAGCTTTTCGACGCTGCCCGGGTCGAGGGTGTCAAGGAGTGGCAGATATTCCTGCGCATCGCCCTGCCGCTGGCGCGGCCGACCATGGCCGCGCTCGCCATCATCCTGTTCCTGGTCTCCTGGAACAACTACCTCTGGCCGCTGCTGATCAATTCCAAACCAGGCATGATGACGGCGCCGGTAGCCTTGGGAACGCTTATCGGCCTTACCAAGGTCTCCTGGGGCGGCATCATGGCCGGCGCGGTCATGCTGACGGCGCCGATCCTGATCGTCTTCGTTCTCCTGCAACGCCACTTCATCGCCGGCATTGCCGCCGGCGCAATCAAATAATTCCGGGAGATCCCGTATGGCAGAACTGTCCCTCGCCAATGTCGTCAAGCGCTACGGCGCCCTTGAGATCATCCACGGCGCCAATCTCGAAGTGAAGGACGGCGAGTTCGTCGTCTTCGTCGGCCCATCCGGCTGCGGCAAGTCCACGCTACTGCGCATGATTGCCGGCCTGGAGGACATTTCCGGCGGCGACATCCGCATCGGCGGACGTACTGTCAACGATGTCGAGCCGGCCGATCGCGGCATCGCCATGGTGTTCCAGTCCTACGCGCTTTATCCGCACCTGACGGTCGAGCAGAATCTCAGCTTCGGCCTGCGCATGAACGGCAACCCGAAGGCGGATACCGACCGGCGCGTCAAACAGGCGGCCGAGATCCTGCAGATCACCGAGCTGATGCAACGTCGACCGAAGCAGCTTTCCGGCGGCCAGCGCCAGCGCGTCGCCATCGGCCGCGCCATCGTACGCGAGCCGCAGATCTTCCTGTTCGACGAACCCCTTTCCAATCTCGACGCCGAACTGCGCGTGCAGATGCGCGTCGAGATCTCGCGCCTTCACAAGAAGCTCGGCACCACGATGATCTATGTGACGCACGACCAGACGGAGGCGATGACGCTTGCCGACAAGATCGTTGTTCTACGCGGCGGCAATATCGAACAGATCGGCGCGCCGCTCGATCTCTACGACAATCCCGCTAATCAGTTCGTCGCCGGCTTCGTCGGCTCGCCGAAGATGAATTTCCTGCCGGCCGAGGTTGTTGGCAAGCAAGATGGCAGCGTGACGGTGGCCCTGCAGAGCCTGCGCGACGTCCGCCTGTCGCTGCCGGTCACCACGGCTCCGGTCGAAACCGGCCAGACGGTGACGCTCGGCGTCCGACCCGAACATTTTCTCGAGGCCGGCCGCGGCGATATCGACATGACCGTCGATGTCGACGTCGCCGAACATCTCGGCAATACCAGCTACATCTACGCCAACATCGCCGGCGGCGAGCAGATCGTCATCGAGCGGGAGGAATCCCGCAACACCAATAATCGCGACACGCTGACCGTCGCACTCTCCGCAGCCAAGACATTCCTCTTCGACGGCGCCGGCAAACGCTTGCGATAGGCGCCATCCCCTTACCCCTCCCAGGACAGCATGCAGATTTACGAAAGGACCGTTTCATGAGTACAAACGCACCCATCCGCTGGGGAATTATCGGCCCCGGCAAGATCGCCCAGACCTTCGCCGACGGCGTTGCCCATTCGCGCACCGGCAAACTGGTGGCGATCGCCAGCCGCAATCCCGAGAAGCCGGGCCTTGGCGATAATTTCCCAGGCGCGCGCATCGTGGACGGTTACGAAGCGCTGCTGATCGATAAAGAAATCGATGCCATCTATATCGCCACGCCGCATACGGGCCATGCCGAATGGGCCATCAAGGCGATCCGCGCCGGCAAGCATGTGCTCGTCGAAAAGCCGATCGCGCTGTCGGCCTATGACGCCGAGGCGATCTATTACGAAGCCAAGAAGGCCGGCGTCTTTGCCGGCGAAGCCTTCATGTACCGCGTCCATCCGCAGACGGCGAAGCTGGTCGAGCTGGTGAAGAGCGGCGTGATCGGCGAAATCCGCATCATCCGCTCTTCCTTCGGCTTCAACATGGGCACGGTCAAGCCGGAGCACCGGCTGTTTGCCAACGACACCGCTGGCGGCGGTATTCTGGATGTCGGCGGCTACCCGGTATCAATGGCGCGGCTGATTGCCGGTGCCGTTGAAGGCAAGCCGTTCCTCGATCCGGAAAAGGTCTCGGGCGTTGCCCATCTCGGCCAGACCGGTGTCGACGAATGGGCTTCGGCGGTGCTGAAATTCCCGAACGAGATCATCGCCGAAGTCTCCTGCTCGATCATGGCGAACCAGGACAACACGCTGCGCATCATCGGCTCGGACGGCCGTCTGGAAGTCAAAGATTTCTGGTTTGCCTGCGGCCACAAGGGCGGCATCGGCAAGATCGAACTCATCAAGGGCGCCGAGACGCAGACGATCGAGGTCAAGGAGGACGGCTGGCTCTATTCCTTCGAAGTCGATGCCGCCGGCGAGGCCATCCGCGCCGGCCGGCCGGAATTTGCCTATCCGGGCATCGGCTGGGCAGACTCGATCGGCAACCTGCGCGTTCTCGACCAATGGCGCGCTTCTGTCGGCCTCGAATACGAGGTCGAGAAGGCGACGCGACGGACGACGAACATCGCCGGCGCGGCGGTCACCAAGGGCAACAGCATTCCGAAACGCAGCATTCCCGGCATTGCCAAGCCGGCCTCGATCGTCACGCTCGGCTTCGAGTTCTTCCCGAATTTCGCCGCCGCCTCGCTGACGCTCGACGCCTTCTATGAGGCTGGAGGAAACGTCTTCGATTCGGCCTATGTCTATGGCGGCGGCAAGACGGAGAGCATTTTCGGCGACTGGCATACCAGCCGCAACGTGCCGCGCGAGGAGATCGTGCTGATCGGCAAGGGTGCGCATTCGCCGCTTTGCTATCCGGACATGATCGGCAAACAGCTCGACCAATCGCTGAACCGGCTGAAGACCGACTATGTCGATATCTATTTCATGCATCGCGACAACACGGCCGTTCCGGTTGGCGAATTCGTCGATGCCATGGATGCCGAGGTCAAGGCCGGCCGCATCCGCGGCATTTTCGGCGGCTCCAACTGGACCCGGGCTCGTTTCGACGAGGCGATCGCCTATGCCGAGAAGAATGGCAAGGCGGCGCCTGCCGCTCTTTCCAACAACTTCTCTTTGGCGGAAATGCTCGACCCGATCTGGGCCGGATGCGTCGCCGCCTCCGACGACGAATGGAAAGCCTGGCTCAATGCCAAGCATATCCCGAACTTCGCCTGGTCAAGCCAGGGCCGCGGCTTCTTCACCGACCGTGCCGGCCGCGACAAGCGGAATGAAGAGGAACTGGTGCGCGTCTGGTATTCCGACCGAAATTTCGGCCGTCGGGACCGGGCGATCGAACTGGCGCAGAAGCTTGGCCGCAACCCTATCCACATCGCGCTCGCCTATGTCGTCGCCCAGCCCTTCCCGGTCATCCCGCTGATCGGACCGCGCACGATCGCCGAGCTGGAAGACAGCCTCTCAGCGCTCGACATCAAGTTGACGCCGGAGCAGGTGAAGTGGCTTGAGGGCTGACAGAAGCCTATGGCCGGCTTGACAACAATCGAGCCGGCCGTTTCGCGCATGGTCAGAGGCCGAAAACAAAAATAGCCTGCTTGGTTCCACACGCGGGCTGTTCAGACTAATCTCGCTAATAGTCCTGACATTGTCGATATGGCCGAGTTTGGCGGGTCTGGTGCCCACCCAGATAATCGCGATGACCGGACGTTTCCTCAGACCGAGTGCAGCCAATCCGTCACGCCGCAAAATTGAACGTCTTGGTTTCTGAACCTTCAAAACCCAGAAGATAGGTCTTCCGCTCCAGGCCACCGGCAAATCCCCTCAGGTCCCCCGCCGATCCGATAACGCGATGGCACGGCGCGATGATGGATATCGGATTCCTGCCATTGGCCGCGCCAACCGCGCGTATCGCCTTGGGCGCACCGATCTGCGCGGCAATCTCGGCATAGGAGCGCGTCTCTCCAAAGGGAATGGTGAGCAGCGCCTGCCACACCTTCCTTTGAAACTCGGTGCCGGCAAAATCGAGCGGAAGATCAAAAACCTTTCGTTCGCCGACGAAATATTCCCGCAATTGCCGTTCCGTCTCGATGAGAACCGGATGGCTCTCATCCGCTGCGACGATATTCAGCGGGACACGGTTCGGCCGGTCGATATCCCAGAGAATCGCCGCCAAGCCCTCGTGACTGGCGACGAGCTTCAACCGTCCGACAGGAGAATTCGCGATCTTGTAGACGTAATCTTTCTGCACACCTCGCGCCGTCTTGGCCATGTCTATATCCTCTCGCTGGAACCGGACCGGATCGTTGAAACGGCCCCGCCGCCTTTCGCCCGATCACGGCGAATCCGCTACGCCGCTGACAGTGACGCATATGACCTGAAACGCCGTCTACGGCCCACCCGAAAACTGTTTCGACCGAGGAAAAGCACAATATTTTCACGGCGCGAGCGCGAATCGCCCAATGCTTGCAGAATCCGGACGCCCGCGGCGTGGACCGTCGGTCCACGACACGGGCGAAGACTTCACCGGAAGAACAGATATTTAATCAGCGCCGCGATCACCAGAACGACCACGACGATTCCGAGCAGACCCGCGAGGCCCATGCCCCACATCATGCCGCTGCCCATCATATCGTTCATCATCGCATCCTCCTTTCATTCGGCTGCCTCGAGACCGCCCTCGTCTTGCTCGACGAACCCGCTCTCCGCGGACGATATCGGCAGCCGCCATCCCTTGACGAGGCCATAGACGGCCGGGATGACGATCAGCGTCAGCAGCGTCGAGGAAACCATGCCGCCGATCATCGGCACGGCGATGCGCTGCATGATCTCCGATCCGGTGCCGGTCCGCCAGAGGATTGGCACGAGGCCGGCCATGATGGCGACGACCGTCATCATCTTTGGCCGGACACGTTCGACCGCCCCGACCATGATGGCCCGGTTGAGGTCCAGTTTGGAGAAGGATCGCCCTTCCTTCTCGCAGGCTTCGCGCTGCTCCTTCATGGCGTGGTCGAGATAGATCAGCATGATCACCCCCGTCTCTGCCGCCACGCCCGCAAGGGCGATGAAGCCGACGGCGACCGCCACCGAGGCGTTGAAGCCCATCCACCACATCAGCCAGATGCCGCCGACCAGTGCGAAGGGCAGCGACAGCATGACGATCATCGTCTCGGTCAGCGCCTTGAAGTTCAGGTAGAGCAGCAGGAAGATCAGAGCCAGTGTCAGCGGCACGACGATCGCAAGCCGCGCCTCGGCCCGCTGCAGATATTCGAACTGGCCGCTCCAGGCGACGGAG
Source organism: Rhizobium mayense (assembly GCF_030272705.1). GTDB lineage: Bacteria > Pseudomonadota > Alphaproteobacteria > Rhizobiales > Rhizobiaceae > Rhizobium > Rhizobium mayense. The sequence continues at coordinate 106,129 of NZ_JARFYM010000020.1, forward strand.
TAGCCCGGCGGCAGTGTCACGCTTTTTGCCACCGCCTGCTGAGCTTCTGCGACATATCCGCCGAGATCGCGGCCTGCGATGTCGACATAGACGTAGACGGCAAGTTGGCCGTTTTCCGTGCGGACCGTCGTCGCACCGCGGGTGAGCTTGACGTCGGCCACCTCGCCGAGCGGAACCGTTCCGCCGCCCGGCAGCGATATCTGGACATCGCGGGCGATCGACTGCGGGTCGCTTCGGAAGGCCCGGGGGTAGCGGACGGCGACGCCGTAGCGCTCGCGGCCCTCGACGGTCGAGGTGACGACCTCGGAGCCAAGCGCCATGCCTATGACGTCCTGGACATCGTTGATGGTCAGTCCGTAGCGGCCGAGTGCGGTGCGGTCCGGGACGATGTCGAGGTAGTAGCCGCCGATCACTCGTTCAGCATAGGCGCTCGAAGTTCCGGGTATCGTTTTCAACATGCTTTCGATCTGCCGCGCCACCTTCTCCATCTCTCCGAGATCGGTGCCGTAGACCTTGACGCCGACCGGCGTCCTGATGCCGGTCGACAACATGTCGATGCGGCCGCGGATCGGCATCGTCCAGGCGTTCGACACGCCGGGGAACTGCAGCGCAGCATCCATCTCGTGCTTCAGGCTGTCGACGGTCACGCCCGGCCGCCATTCCGACTTCGGCTTCAACTGGATGATCGTCTCGAACATCTCCGTCGGAGCCGGATCGGTGGCCGTCAGTGCCCGGCCGGCCTTGCCGAACACCGTCTGGACTTCCGGGAAGGACTTGATGATGCGGTCCTGTGTCTGCATCAGTTCGGCCGCCTTGGTGACGGAGATGCCGGGCAGCGTCGTCGGCATGTACATCAGCGTGCCCTCGTCGAGATTGGGCATGAACTCGCTGCCGACGTGTTGCGCCGGCCAGACGGTCGCCGCCAGGATTAGGACCGCAATGGCGATCGTCAGCGTCTTCACCTTCAGGACGCCGGAGATGACCGGGCGGTAGAGCCAGATAAGAATGCGGTTCACCGGATTCTTCTGTTCGGGCACGATATGCCCGCGGACGAAGACGACCATCAGGGCGGGAACGAGTGTCACCGACAACAGCGCCGCGGCCGCCATCGAGAAGGTCTTGGTGAAGGCGAGCGGGCCGAACAGGCGGCCTTCCTGCGATTCCAGCGTAAAGATCGGCAGGAAGGACACGGTGATGATCAGCAGGCTGAAGAACAGCGCCGGCCCGACCTCGCTCGCCGCCTCGACGAGGATCTCGACACGGGGCTTGTGCGGTGGAGCCCGCTCAAGATGCTTGTGAGCGTTCTCGATCATGACGATGGCCGCGTCGATCATCGCGCCGATGGCGATGGCAATGCCGCCGAGGCTCATGATGTTGGCGCCGAGGCCGAGCAGCCGCATGGCGATGAAGGCGATCAAGATGCCGACCGGCAGCATGACGATGGCGACGAGCGCGCTCCGGACATGCAGAAGGAAGGCGATCGTCACCAGCGCGACGACGATGGATTCCTCGACCAGCGTTCCCTTCAGGGTCTCGATCGCCGCTTCGATCAGGGTCGAGCGATCGTAGACGGGCACGACCTCCGTACCCAGCGGAAGGCTGCCCCTGATGGAGTCCATGCTTTTCTTGGCATTGTCGATCACGGTCAGGGCATTTGCTCCGAAACGCTGCAGCACGATGCCGCCCGCCACTTCGCCCTCGCCATTGAGTTCGGTGATTCCGCGCCGCTCGTCTGGGACGAGTTCCACCCTGGCGACGTCGGCGAGCCTCAGCGGCACGCCGTTCTGGCTCTTCAGTACGATGCGCTCGATATCGGGGATGCCTTTCAGGTAGCCGCGGCCGCGGACCATGAACTCGAACTCGGAGAGTTCGATCGTTCGGCCGCCGACATCGGTGTTGCTGGCGCGCACGGCATTGGCGACGTCTTGCAGCGATACCCCTTGCGCCTTCAGGCGGGCCGGATCGACGACGATGGAATATTGCTTCACGAAGCCGCCGACGCTTGCGACCTCGGCGACGCCCTCGGACTTCGACACGCCGAAGCGCACCACCCAGTCCTGCAGCGACCGCAGTTCGGCGAGCGACAGTTCCTTGGCGACGAGGGCATATTCGTAGACCCAGCCGACGCCCGTCGCGTCGGGGCCGAGGGTCGGGGTAACGCCTTGTGGCAGGCGGCTTTGCGCGGCGTTTAGATATTCGAGCACGCGGCTGCGCGCCCAATAGGGATCGGTGCCATCGTCGAAGATGACGTAGACGAAGGAGACGCCGAAGAAGGAGAAGCCGCGCACGACCTTCGACTTCGGCACCGTCAGCATCGACGTCGTCAGCGGATAGGTGACCTGATCCTCAACCACCTGCGGGGCCTGGCCGGGATATTCCGTGTAGACGATGACCTGCACATCGGAGAGGTCGGGGATGGCGTCGAGCGGCAGGGAGCGCAGCGCATAGATGCCGCCCGCCACGGCGAGCGCGGCGCCGACGAAGATCAGGACGAGATTGTGGGCGGACCAGGAGATGACGCGCGAGATCATGGCTTGGCCTCCTCCGGGGTCATGGCGCTCAGCGCCGCGTTGAGGTTGCTTTCGGCATCGAGCAGGAAGTTGGCCGAGATGACCACCTTGTCGCCGGCGGCGATGCCTTGCCGGATTTCCGTCCTGTCGTCGCCACGGACGCCGAGCTTGACGTCCTTCGGTTCGAATCGTCCGTCTCCCTTGTCGATGAACACCACCTGGCGGTCGCCCGTATCGACGATCGCGCCATTGGGAACCGCGACGACCGGCATGGGAGCTCCTGCTTCGATCTCGACATCCGCGTACATGTTGGAAAGCAGGACGCCGTCCGGATTGGGAAGCTCGACACGGACCTTAGTCGTGCGCGTCTGCATGTCCACTTCCGGGTAGATGAGGTCGACGGTGCCGCTGAAGGTCCTGCCGGGGAGGCTGCGGACGGTAACGTCGGCCTTCCCGCCGATCTTCACAGACGCGAGGTCGTATTCCGGAACGTCGGCGATCGCCCACATGTCGGAGGTGTCCGCGATACGGAATAAGGTGTCGCCGGGCTTCGCCATCATGCCCGTGGTCGCCATGCGTTCGAGGACGACGCCGTCGCGCGGGGCGGTATAGGCCATGCTCGTCGGCACCTGACGTGTCCGGGCGATATCGTCGATCACATCCTGCGGAACACCGAGGTTCTTTAGGCGCAATGCCGAGCCAGCGTCGTCGCTACCGCGGGAGCTATCGCGACCGGCGGCGTATTCGGAAGCGGCAGTGGCGATCTCCCTTGAATAGAAGCGAAAGAGCTTCTCGCCCTTGCCGATATGATCGCCCGTCGTGACGTTGGCGACGTCGTCGACGAAGGAATCCGCTCGCATCGAGATCACGCTGACGAGGCGCTCGTCGAGCGTAACAGTGCCTGGCACCTCAACCTTGCGGCTGATGCTGGCCATCTCGGCCGTGGCTGTCTTCACACCCGTGCGCTGCAGCTTGCCGAGCGAGACCTTGACGGTCGAGGCGTCGGACTGCTCACCCTCGTAGACGGGAATGTAATCCATGCCCATCGAGTCCTTCTTCGCAACCTTCGACGTGTCGGGCAGGCCCATTGGGTTCCGATAATAGAGGATGCGGCCTTTGCCGGTCTCGCCCGCAGTTCCGGCGTCCGCCGTCTTTGTGGAGGTAGCGGGCGCCTTCGCCTTGTCGTCAAAGCTCACCTCCTCGCTGGCATCCACGGCGACGAAGGGACGTCCGTCATCTGTGTTCTTCGGTGCCGCAGAGAATTGAGGGCGCCCGTCGGGGTGGCGATAATAGACGATCGCGCCCGTCGAAACGCGCCCCGAAGCGGCGGGCGTGGCGAGCGCCGCCTCCACTAGATTGAGGCCGACCATGGAGGCCAAGTTGTTCGTGCCAGCCCAATAGCCTCCCCCGCCGAACAATACGGCGAGGGAGAGCGTGGCTGCCACACGCGATGGCGTGTTCAAGGGTTCGCCTTCAGAACGAGCTCGCCCTGGACGGTATCCGGCTCACCCTGGACCTTGGCCGCGAGTTTGAAACGCCAGCTGCCTGCCATAGCGAAGTCGGTCTTGAAAACGTAGACGCCTGGCTCCGTCGATGTCGCCGCCTCGACGGGCGCCGTCATCATCTCCATGCCTTCCGGAGCCATGTCCATGCGGGTGGTGAAGATGACCGCGTCGGCAACCGGCTTGCCGGTCCGCTTGTCAACCAGACGCACGGAGACCAGCGATCCCCGGCCCTGCTTGACGTCGGTCGAAACCGGTTGGAACTCATAGTCCTGCGCGGATGCGAAGGACACGGTGGCGGAACCGGCGATCAGCACGCCGGCGAGGAGCATTGCTCCCGAAAAAGAAGTCTTGTTCATGATTCCGATCTCATTGGGACGGATCTTCCCGATCACGTCCTCGGGGTCAAAATTGATGGCTATCGGATCCGAGCGGACGCAATTCGGCGTCCGGCTGAACCGTGCGGCGTGTTTCAAAGATGACTTGAGATCAGGCTCTTGGAGGGCGATCCGGCGGCGCGCCGATCGTCGGATCACGCATCCGGTCCCGGTACGGATCGACATTGGCGCCACGATCGACGCGAAACAGGGCAAATTCCCCATGCGCGAGACCCGGAGCGCATTTGGCCATGCAAATGGTCGCGAGCGGACAGGACTTCTGGCAGTCGGGCAGAGACTGTTTCTGATCCGGGCAGCAGGGCATGTCGTCAGGCATTGCGCCCATGTCCATCGTCTGTGTCATCGCCTCGGCCGTCAGGGCCACGACCGACGGCGCAGCCATCGGAGCGGTCAAAAAGCCCAGGATCGCAAGGATCGAGAGCAAGCGGGCGATAAGGGACCAGAGTCTCATGGCGGCAACGGATGACATATTGTGCGCCACAGGAAAAGACGGCCATGTTCACATTTTCGGCAGAACGCCGTGACATCTCATCGGTTCCGGCGCGCAAGATGTCCGTCGCGAACAGACTCTGTTTCGTGTCTTGTGACGCGGATTTAGCAGCCGCAGATCATAGTGGTCTGGCGCACAGGATCGCAGTTTTCGGCTATTGTGGGATAGTTTAGCGCCGGTGGCCGCGGGGGGCAGGCTTTGTGGTTTTCTGTGCCGCGTCTCGCCTTTCGGTAATGGTCGGGAGGCTGATGAGGTAGCATGCCGAGCGAAGCGGACTGCTTGGTGGCGGCGATCGTGGATTTTGGTTGGAAGGCTTGGTTGCGGGGGCAGGATTTGAACCTGCGGCCTTCAGGTTATGAGCCTGACGAGCTACCGGGCTGCTCCACCCCGCGTTACCAGCGTAAACC
>NZ_JARFYM010000003.1 GCF_030272705.1 Rhizobium mayense
CTGATCGTTCCGATCGCGATGGAAGAAAAGCTGCGCTTCGCTATCCGCGAAGGCGGCCGCACCGTCGGCGCCGGCATCGTCGCCAGCATCGTCGAGTAAGTCGAAACCGGCCACTCCATCCGGGTGGCCGATTCGATGACAATAATATGATGCAAGCGGCGGTAGCCGCTTGCTTATGACGTGGAAATGTTGCAAATGGCGCGCGAGCGCGATTTGCGCCCTGCTTCGGATAGCGAAGCGGCCGATGAGATTAACAATAAGGTGGGCCGAAAGGTCTAAAGAAGTGGATGGGGATGCTGTAGCGGCGTCCCTCTCGATCTTTGAAACCGGTGGTCCGCCTTAGGAAAAAGAACAATCCGTGCCCTTTTTGAGCGGCGCGCGAGATAACAAAACACAAGGATAACGTCGAATGAACGGCCAAAATATCCGCATTCGCCTGAAGGCGTTCGATCACCGGATTCTCGATGCTTCCACGCGCGAGATCGTGTCGACGGCGAAGCGCACCGGTGCAAGCGTCCGGGGCCCCGTTCCGCTTCCGACTCGTATCGAGAAGTTCACGGTAAACCGGTCCCCGCACATCGACAAGAAGAGCCGCGAGCAGTTCGAGATGCGCACGCATAAGCGCCTTCTCGACATCGTAGACCCGACCCCGCAGACGGTAGACGCGCTGATGAAGCTCGATCTCGCCGCCGGTGTCGATGTTGAGATCAAGCTCTGAGACCTCTGGTCCTCGAGCTGAGTGAGAAGGATTGAACCGATGCGTTCAGGTGTGATTGCACAGAAGGTGGGAATGACCCGCGTCTATAACGACGCCGGCGAGCATGTCCCGGTAACCGTATTGCGTTTGGATGGCTGCCAGGTCGTGGCCCAGCGCACAGTAGAAAAGAATGGCTACACCGCAGTTCAGCTCGGTGCCGGCCAGGCGAAAGTCAAGAACACGACGAAGGCCCTGCGCGGCCACTTCGCCGTTGCCAGCGTTGAGCCGAAGGCCAAGCTCGTCGAATTCCGTGTCACGGACGACAACCTGCTTGAAGTCGGCACTGAGCTCAACGCAGGTCACTTCACGGCGGGCCAGCTCGTCGACGTGACCGGCACGACGATCGGTAAGGGCTTTGCCGGCGCCATCAAGCGCCACGGCTTCGGCGGTCTGCGCGCCACGCACGGCGTGTCGGTTTCGCACCGCTCGCACGGTTCGACCGGCTCGCGCCAGGACCCGGGCAAGGTGTTCAAGAACAAGAAGATGGCTGGTCACATGGGCCAGACACGCGTCACGACGCAGAACCTCGAAGTGGTATCGACCGACGAAGATCGCGGTCTGATCCTCGTCAAGGGCGCAGTTCCCGGCTCCAAGGGTGCCTGGATCATCGTGCGCGATGCCGTCAAGTCGGCTGCGAAGTAAGGGAGCCAAACCAATGGAATTGAACGTCAAGACCCTCGAGGGAAAAGACGCTGGGAAGGTTTCCCTTTCTGATGCGATTTTCGGCCTCGAGCCGCGTGAGGACATCCTCGCACGCGTCATTCGCTGGCAGCTCGCCAAGAAGCAGCAGGGCACGCATCAGGCAAAGGGCCGCGCAGACGTAGCGCGTACCGGTGCCAAGATGTACAAGCAGAAGGGTACGGGCCGCGCTCGTCACCATTCGGCTCGCGCTCCGCAGTTCCGCGGCGGTGGTAAGGCTCACGGCCCGGTCGCTCGCAGCCACGAGCACGATCTGCCGAAGAAGGTTCGCGCCCTTGGCCTGCGTCATGCTCTGTCCGCCAAGATCAAGGCCGAAGACGTCATCGTCCTCGACAACCTGGTCGCAGCCGATGCCAAGACCAAGGCTCTCGCCGGCGCTTTCGAGACGCTCGGCCTGACCAACGCGCTCTTCATCGGTGGCGCCGAGCTCGACAGCAACTTCAAGCTCGCAGCCCAGAACATCCCGAATATCGATGTTCTGCCGGTTCAGGGCATCAACGTTTACGACATCCTGCGTCGCGGCAAGCTCGTGCTTTCCAAGGCTGCGGTTGAAGCTCTAGAGGAGCGATTCAAGTGACGGATCTTCGCCATTACGATGTGATCGTTTCTCCTGCGATCACCGAAAAGTCCACGCTGGTTTCGGATAACAACCAGGTTGTTTTCAACGTTGCCAAGACCGCGACGAAGCCTGAAATCAAGGCTGCCGTCGAGGCGCTGTTCGGCGTCAAGGTTACGGCCGTCAACACTCTGCTGCGCAAGGGCAAGGTCAAGCGGTTCCGCGGCCTGGTCGGCAAGCAGAAGGACGTGAAGAAGGCTGTTGTGACGCTCGCCGAAGGCCAGTCGATCGACGTCTCCACCGGTCTCTGAGGAATAAGAAAATGGCATTGAAAACATTCAATCCGACGACCCCGAGCCAGCGTCAGCTGGTCATCGTCGACCGGTCCTCGCTCTACAAGGGCAAGCCGGTCAAGACCCTGACCGAAGGCCTGACCTCCAAGGGTGGCCGCAACAACCTCGGCCGCATCACCGTGCGCTTCCAGGGCGGCGGTCACAAGCGCAGCTACCGTCTGGTCGACTTCAAGCGTCGCAAGTTCGACGTTGAAGCAACCGTCGAGCGCATCGAATACGATCCGAACCGTACCGCTTACATCGCTCTGGTGAAGTACACGGACGGCGAACTGGCCTACATCCTCGCTCCGCAGCGCCTCGCTTCCGGCGACAAGGTTATTGCTTCGGACAAAGCTGTGGACGTGAAGCCTGGCAACACCATGCCGCTTCAGTTCATTCCGGTCGGCTCCATCATCCACAACGTGGAAATGAAGCCGGGCAAGGGCGGTCAGATCGCTCGCTCCGCCGGTTCCTACGCCCAGCTCGTCGGTCGTGACCAGGGCATGGCGATCCTTCGCCTGAACTCCGGCGAACAGCGCCTCGTGCATGGCTCGTGCCTCGCAACGATCGGCGCCGTTTCGAACCCGGACCACGGCAACATCAACGACGGCAAGGCCGGTCGTTCCCGTTGGCGCGGCAAGCGTCCGCATAACCGCGGCGTTGTCATGAACCCGGTCGACCATCCGCACGGCGGTGGTGAAGGCCGCACCTCCGGTGGTCGCCATCCGGTGACCCCCTGGGGCAAGCCGACCAAGGGCAAGCGTACGCGGTCGAACAAGTCGACCGACAAGTTCATTATGCGCTCGCGCCATCAGCGCAAGAAGTAAGAGAGGAAGTCTCAAGTGGCTCGTTCAGTATGGAAAGGTCCGTTTGTTGACGGCTATCTTCTCAAGAAGGCTGAGAAGGTGCGCGAAGGCGGACGCAGCGAAGTGATCAAGATGTGGAGCCGTCGCTCCACCATCATGCCTCAGTTCGTTGGTCTCACCTTCGGTGTCTACAACGGCAGCAAGCACATTCCGGTCAGCGTCAACGAAGACATGGTCGGACACAAGTTCGGCGAGTTCGCCCCGACCCGTACCTATTATGGTCACGGTGCGGACAAGAAGGCGAAGAGGAAGTAACAATGGGCAAGGCAAAAACCGAACGCCGGCTGAAGGACAACGAGGCGCAGGCAGTTGCGCGCACGCTCCGCGTCAGCCCGCAGAAGCTCAACCTGGTCGCGGCTTCGATCCGTGGCAAGAAGGTTGATCGCGCGCTCGCAGAGCTCGAATTCTCGCGCAAGCGCATTGCTGGCGCCGTCAAGAAGACGCTCGAATCTGCGATCGCCAACGCTGAGAACAACCATGATCTCGACGTTGACTCGCTGGTCGTGGCGGAAGCCTACGTCGGCAAGTCGATCGTCATGAAGCGTTTCCACGCCCGTGGCCGTGGCCGCGCATCTCGTATCGAGCGGCCGTTCGCGCACCTGACGATCGTCGTTCGTGAAGTGGAAGCTCAAGGGGAGGCCGCATAATGGGTCAGAAAATCAATCCAATCGGTTTTCGTCTTGGCATCAACCGTACCTGGGATAGCCGCTGGTTTGCGGACAATGCCGAGTATGGCCAGCTCCTCCACGAAGACCTGAAGATGCGCAAGTTCGTCATGAACGAACTGAAGCAGGCCGGTATCTCCAAGGTGGTCATCGAGCGTCCGCACAAGAAGTGCCGCGTCACGATCCACTCGGCTCGTCCGGGCCTGATCATCGGCAAGAAGGGCGCTGACATCGACAAGCTCCGCAAGAAGCTGTCGGACATGACGAATTCCGAAACGCACCTCAACATCGTTGAAGTTCGCAAGCCGGAAATCGACGCGACGCTGGTTGCCCAGTCGATCGCTCAGCAGCTCGAGCGCCGTGTTGCTTTCCGTCGCGCCATGAAGCGCGCCGTTCAGTCCGCGATGCGTCTTGGCGCCGAAGGCATCAAGATCACCTGCGCCGGCCGTCTCGGCGGTGCGGAAATCGCTCGTACTGAATGGTACCGCGAAGGTCGCGTGCCGCTGCATACGCTGCGCGCTGACATCGACTACGGCACGGCTGAAGCAGAAACCGCATTCGGCATCTGCGGCATCAAGGTCTGGATCTTCAAGGGCGAAATCCTTGAGCATGATCCGATGGCCTCCGAACGCCGCGCGCTGGAAGGCGACGCTCAGGGTCCGGCTAGCCGCGATCGCGATAGAGACCGCCGCCGCGAAAACGCTTGATAGCGTTCGTGGCAGATAAGTTCGGAGAATAAGAAAATGTTGCAGCCAAAGCGTACGAAGTACCGCAAGCAATTTAAGGGCCGCATCAAGGGCGTTGCCAAGGGTGGTTCTGACCTCGCATTCGGCGAATTCGGTCTGAAGTCGCAGGAGCCTAACCGCGTCAACGCTCGTGAGATCGAAGCGGCCCGCCGCGCGATCACGCGTTATATGAAGCGCGCCGGCCGTGTATGGATCCGCGTGTTCCCGGATGTTCCGGTAACCGCAAAGCCGACCGAAGTCCGCATGGGTAAAGGTAAGGGCTCTGTCGAATATTGGGCATGCAAGGTCAAGCCCGGCCGTATGATGTTCGAGATCGATGGTGTGAGCGAGGAAATCGCTCGTGAGGCTCTGCGCCTCGGCGCCGCCAAGCTCTCGGTCAAGACGCGCTTCGTGCAGCGCATTGCAGAGTAAGGAAGAAGCTCATGAAAGCCGCAGATGTTCGCGCCCTGAGCGCCGACCAACTCAAGGACGAGCTTGCCAAGCTGAAGAAGGAGCAGTTCAATCTGCGCTTTCAGAAGGCGACCGGCCAGCTTGAGAAGTCCTCGCGCATCAACGAAGTCCGCAAGGACATCGCTCGCGTGAAAACCATTGCCCGCCAGAAGGCGGCAGAAGCAAAGGCCTAAAGGAAGAATAACATGCCGAAGCGCATTCTGCAGGGCGTCGTGGTCAGCGACAAGAACGAGAAGACGGTAGTTGTCCGCGTTGAGCGTCGTTTCGCTCATCCGCTGCTCCAGAAGACCGTTCGTCGTTCCAAGAAATACAAGGCTCACGACGAAAACAATCAATACAAGGTCGGCGACGTCGTTTCCATCGAGGAATGCGCGCCGATCTCCAAGGACAAGACCTGGACGGTCGTTTCCGCCCAGACCAAGTAACAGAATTTCGCTCAGGCCCTTGCGCTTGGGCGAAATATCTGTATGAAGCACGAGCTTGGAAGCAGGACGCTCGAGAACGGGCGTTCTTTTGCTTTATTGATGGCTGGCGAAGGTGACCCAGGTGGTTCCGAGCGCCGGAGAAATCAGACAAGAGACTAGTCCATAAGCCGGGGTAGGGGGCTGTTAAGCCCAACCATTCCGGTAACAACAAGAAGGCGACCTGACATGATTCAGATGCAAACAAACCTCGACGTGGCGGATAATTCCGGCGCACGTCGTGTCATGTGCATCAAGGTGCTGGGCGGCTCGAAGCGCAAGTATGCCTCGATCGGCGACGTCATCGTCGTTTCGATCAAGGAAGCCATTCCGCGCGGCCGTGTGAAGAAGGGTGACGTGATGAAGGCGGTTGTTGTTCGTACCGCCAAGGACATCCGTCGTCCGGATGGCAGCGTCATCCGCTTCGATACCAATGCAGCAGTCCTCATCGACAACAAGAAAGAGCCGATCGGCACCCGTATCTTCGGACCGGTTCCGCGCGAACTTCGCGCCAAGAACCACATGAAGATCATCTCGCTGGCTCCAGAAGTACTTTAAGGAGCGGAGCGATGCAAAAGATCCGTAAAGGCGACAAGGTCGTCGTATTGGCCGGCAAGGACAAGGGCCGCACCGGCGAAGTTATTCAAGTGCTGCCGAAGGAAGACCGTGCGGTCGTCCGTGGCGTCAACGTCATCAAGCGCCACCAGCGCCAGACGCAGACCCAGGAAGCTGGCATCATCAGCAAGGAAGCCCCGCTTCACCTGTCCAACATTGCGATCGTCGACAAGGACGGCAAGCCGACCCGCGTCGGTTTCAAGGTTGTAGATGGCAAGAAGGTCCGTGTGGCCAAGACCTCGGGAGAAGTGATCGATGGCTGAGGCAAAGTACGAGCCGCGGCTCAAGAAGGAATATGTCGCTCGCATTCGCGCAGCGATGCAGGAGAAGTTCGCCTACGCCAACGAGATGCAGATCCCGAAGCTGGACAAGATCGTGATCAACATGGGCGTGGGCGAAGCAACGGCTGATTCGAAGAAGCCGACTGTTGCTGCCGCCGACCTCGCAGCGATCGCCGGCCAGAAGCCGGTCATCACCCGCGCACGCAACTCCATCGCAGGCTTCAAGGTCCGCGAAAACATGCCGATCGGCGCAAAGGTTACGCTGCGCGGCGCCCGCATGTACGAGTTCCTGGACCGTCTGGTCAACATCGCGCTCCCGCGCGTTCGCGACTTCCGCGGCCTGAACCCGAAAAGCTTTGACGGTCGTGGCAACTTCGCCATGGGCATCAAGGAGCACATTGTGTTCCCTGAGATCAACTACGACAAGGTTGATCAGATGTGGGGCATGGACATCATCGTTTGCACGACGGCGACGACCGACGACGAAGCACGGGCTCTTCTGAAAGAGTTCAACTTCCCGTTCCGTCAATAACCGTAACGACGAGCGTAGAAAAGGAACCCTGATATGGCGAAGACAAGCGCAGTCGAAAAGAACAAGCGCCGCCGCAATACGGTTGCCAACCAGTCTGCGAAGCGGGCTGCCCTGAAGGCAATCATCATGAACCAGTCTCTTTCGATCGAAGAGCGGTTCAAGGCCACTCTGAAGTTGGCATCGCTCCCGCGCGATGGATCCAAGACCCGTATTCGCAACCGTTGCGAAGTATCGGGCCGCCCGCGCGCCTATTACCGCAAACTGCGCATGTCGCGTATCGCGCTGCGTGAACTCGGCAACTTCGGCAAAGTGCCGGGCGTCGTCAAGTCGAGCTGGTAAGGAGCAGATTAGATGACTATGACTGATCCTTTGGGCGATATGCTCACCCGTATCCGTAACGGTGCTTCGCGCCGCAAGTCGTCGGTTTCGACGCCTGCGTCCAAGCTTCGTGCGCGTGTTCTCGATGTTCTACAGGCTGAAGGCTACATCCGTGGCTACTCCGTCGTCGATTTCGGCAACGGCAAGTCTGAGCTCAACATCGAGCTCAAGTACTATGAAGGCGCATCGGTGATCCGCGAGATCGGCCGTGTGTCCAAGCCGGGCCGCCGAGTTTATGTCTCGGTCAAGTCCATTCCGCAGGTCGCGAACGGCCTCGGCATCACCATCCTTTCGACCCCGAAGGGTGTGATGGCCGATCACCAGGCTCGCGAACAGAATGTTGGTGGCGAGGTTCTCTGCTCGGTCTTCTAAGATCGAACAGGGATCTCCTTCGAAACAGACAGGTTTGAAAAATGTCTCGTATCGGTAAGAAGCCCGTTCAGGTGCCTGCAGGAATCACGGCCTCGGTTGATGGCCAGAAGGTGACTGCTAAGGGCCCCAAGGGCGAGCTGTTTTTCGTCGCTAACGACGAAATCGGTCTCAAGCTGGAAAACAATGCAATTGTCGTAACGCCGCTCAGCGACTCCAAGGATGCTCGCGCAAAGTGGGGCATGTCCCGCACGATGATCGAGAACATCCTGAAGGGTGTCAAGGACGGCTACGAGCGCAAGCTCGAAATCAACGGCGTCGGCTACCGTGCCGCCATGCAGGGCAAGAACCTGCAGCTCGCGCTCGGCTTCAGCCACGACGTGGTTTATGAGCCGCCGCAGGGCATCACGATCGCTGTGCCGAAGCCGACGGAAATCGTCGTCTCCGGTATCAACAAGCAGCAGGTCGGCCAGGTTGCCGCTGAAATCCGCGAATATCGCGGTCCTGAGCCCTACAAGGGCAAGGGCGTCAAGTATGCCGACGAGCGGATCGTCCGCAAAGAAGGCAAGAAGAAGTAAGGATCACGCGAAATGGCTAGCAGGAAAGAAGCACTTGCACGTCGTGCCAACCGCGTGCGTCGTCAACTCAAGTCGGTGGCCAATGGCCGTCCGCGCCTGTCGGTTCATCGCTCGTCGAAGAACATCTACGCCCAGGTCATCGATGATGTGGCCGGCAAGACGCTTGCGTCTGCCTCCACCCTCGACAAGGATCTGCGTGGTTCTCTGAAGACCGGTGCCGACACCGCCGCCGCAGCCCTCGTAGGCAAGCTCGTTGCCGAGCGCGCCTCCAAGGCCGGCGTCAAGGAAGTCGTGTTTGACCGCGGCGCCTTCATCTACCACGGCCGTATCAAGGCTCTGGCCGATGCAGCCCGCGAAGGCGGCCTGACCTTCTGATTAAGTTTCCGGCCGGTAGCTTTCGAGCGCCGGCCGGATATCACCGGACCGCTGATCTCCGTGAGGAGGTTGATGCGGTCTTCGTTTTGTTTGCCGATTGCACCCGGAAAAGAAAAAGGAAGAGGACAATGGCACAGGAAAAGAGGGCTCCGCGGGAAGACCGCCAGAGCCGTGAAGAGCGCGATAGCGAATTCGTCGACAAGCTGGTCGCGATTAACCGCGTCGCAAAGGTTGTAAAGGGTGGCCGCCGCTTCGGTTTCGCCGCCCTCGTCGTCGTCGGTGACCAGAAGGGCCGCGTCGGCTTCGGTCACGGCAAGGCACGCGAAGTGCCGGAAGCGATCCGCAAGGCAACCGAAAGCGCCAAGCGCGACATGATCTTCGTACCGCTGCGTGACGGCCGTACGCTGCATCACGACGTCCATGGCCGCCATGGCGCCGGCAAGGTTCTGCTGCGCTCGGCCAAGGTCGGTACCGGTATCATCGCCGGCGGCCCGATGCGCGCCGTTTTCGAAACGCTCGGCGTTCACGACGTCGTTGCCAAGTCGACCGGTTCGTCGAACCCGTACAACATGGTTCGCGCTACGTTCGACGCCCTGAAGCACCAGGTTCACCCGAAGGACATCGCAGCTCAGCGCGGCATCAAGTATGCCACCCTGCAGGCTCGCCGTACGTCCTCGGGCAATGCCTCCGAAGAATAAGGGAGTTTGACCTATGGCCAAGACGACCAAGAAGGCTGAAGCCAAGGCGACCGTTACGGTCGAGCAGATTGGCAGCCCCATCCGCCGTCCGGATGTTCAGCAGAAGACGCTGATCGGTCTCGGACTGAACAAGATGCACCGTCGCCGCACGCTGGAAGATACTCCGGCCGTTCGTGGCATGATCCGTGCTGTCCAGCATCTCGTTCGCGTTGTCGACGAGAAGTGAGCCGGAGGTATTCGCTATGAAACTGAATGAGATTAAGGATAACGAAGGCTCGACCCATAGCCGCAAGCGCCTCGGCCGCGGCATCGGCTCCGGCTCCGGCAAGACCGGCGGCCGTGGTGTGAAGGGTCAGAAGTCCCGTTCGGGCGTTGCCATCAACGGCTTCGAAGGCGGTCAGATGCCCATCTACCGTCGTCTGCCGAAGCGCGGCTTCACCAACATCTTCGCTGCCGACTATGTCGTCGTGTCGCTCGCTCGCATCCAGGCTGCCGTCGATGCCGGCAAGCTCGATGCCAAGGCAACCGTCGATGCTGCCGCTCTCAAGGCTGCCGGCGTGATTCGCCGCGTCAAGGACGGCGTTCGCGTTCTTTCGGACGGCGAACTGACGGCGAAGCTTTCGCTGGAAGTCGCAGGTGCCTCCAAGCCGGCGGTCGAAAAGATCGAAAAGGCAGGCGGTTCCATCAAGCTGCTCGCTTCTGTCGCAGAATAATCTTATCAATAAATCGCCCGGGGTGCTTCACACCGGGCGATTTTGCTCCCATATGTGAGCCTCACGAACCTGAATGATGCAGCAGTGTCTTTCCGGGGAATAACGGGAACCAAGGGTGAGGCATCCGATTGCAACGCAATCCGTCCAAAACCCGGCTTTTAAACAATTAAAGACTGATTCCGGACCCGGCCGATAATGCCGGAATTGGTAATGCGGAGATTTGCATGGCTTCTGCAGCGGAACAATTGGCATCCAATCTCAATTTTGCGACCTTTGCCAAAGCCGAGGATCTCAAGAAGCGCCTGTGGTTCACGCTCGGTGCTCTCCTCGTCTACCGTCTGGGTACCCATATCCCGCTTCCGGGGCTCAATCCGGCGGCCTACGCCCAGGCCTTCCAGAATCAGTCCGGCGGCATTCTCGGCCTTTTCAACATGTTTTCCGGCGGCGCCGTGCAGCGCATGGCGATTTTCGCGCTCGGCATCATGCCCTATATCTCCGCTTCGATCATCGTGCAGCTCATGACCTCGGTCGTGCCGGCGCTCGAGAACCTGAAGAAGGAAGGCGAGCAGGGCCGCAAGATCATCAACCAGTACACCCGCTACGGCACGGTGTTGCTCGGCGCTTTGCAGGCCTATGGCATTGCGATCGGCCTTGAGCACGGTAACGGCGTCGTTCTAGATCCAGGCTGGTTCTTCCGTCTTTCGACCGTCGTCACGCTGCTCGGCGGCACGATGTTCCTGATGTGGCTCGGTGAGCAGGTCACCTCGCGCGGAATCGGCAACGGCATTTCGCTGATTATCTTCGCTGGTATCGCAGCCGGTCTGCCGACCGCGCTTGCCGGTACGCTCGAACTTGGCCGCACGGGCGCTCTGTCGACCGGTCTGATTCTCGCCGTGCTCGTGGTGGCTGTCCTGGTCATCGGACTGATCGTCTTCGTCGAGCGTGCCCAGCGCCGCCTGCTGATCCAGTATCCGAAGCGCCAGGTCGGCACCCGCATGTTCCAGGGCGATACCTCGCACCTGCCGCTGAAGCTCAACACATCAGGTGTTATCCCGGCGATCTTCGCATCGTCGTTGCTGCTGCTGCCGGCAACCGTGGCCGGTCTCGGAAACAACACGGCCCTGCCGACTTGGGTCACCTCGATCGTCGCTGCCCTCGGTCACGGCCAGCCCATCTACATGGTGCTCTACGCAGCCCTTATCGCATTCTTCGCGTTCTTCTACACCGCGCTCGTCTTCAATCCGAAAGACACGGCCGACAATTTGAAGAAGCACGGCGGCTTCATTCCGGGCATCCGTCCGGGCGAGCGCACCGCCGAATATATCGACTATGTGCTGACCCGGATCACGGTGATCGGCGCGATCTATCTTGTCTTCGTCTGCATTCTGCCCGAAATTCTCGTGTCCCAGACCGGTATTCCGCTGTCTCTGGGTGGCACTTCGCTTCTGATCGTGGTTAGCGTAACGCTGGATACGGTGGCGCAGATTCAGGGTCACCTGATCGCACAGCAATATGAAGGCCTGATCAAGAAATCGAAGTTGCGTGGAGGAAAGAGGGGGCGATGAGATTGATACTTTTGGGGCCGCCGGGAGCAGGTAAGGGGACCCAGGCCCAGCGTATCGTGGAAAAATACGGCATTCCGCAGCTTTCCACAGGTGATATGCTGAGGGCCGCGGTGGCAGCCGGGACTGAAGTAGGCAAGCGTGCCAAGGCCGTCATGGACGCCGGAAAGCTTGTTTCAGATGAGATTGTCAATGCCATTGTGTCCGAGCGTATCGATCAGCCGGATTGCGCCAAGGGCTTTATTCTTGACGGTTATCCGCGCACGCTGGTTCAGGCCGATGCGACGGAAGCGATGCTTAAGGAGAAAGGTCTCGATCTTTCTGTCGTGATCGAGATCAAGGTGGATGACGGTGTGCTCGCCGATCGCATCTCGGGCCGTTATACCTGCGCCAATTGCGGCGCCGGTTATCACGACGAAAACCTGAAGCCGAAGGTGGAAGGTGTGTGCGACCGTTGCGGTTCCACGCATTTCAAGCGTCGCGCCGACGACAACAGAGAGACAGTCGTCGAGCGTCTGCAGGTCTACTACAAGGAAACGTCGCCGCTCATTGGCTACTACTATGCCAAGGGCAAGCTTCAGTCGGTCGACGGCATGGCCGATATCGAGCATGTGACGGCCAATATCGAGGCCATCCTTTCTAAGCTCTAGATAGCTTAAAATAAACTTGTCGGGGGCGGTTGCTTTTTTGCGCTGATTCCGCTAAACACCGCGCCAACTCGCGACATGCTATGCGATCGGCGCGGATTTCCGTAGGGAGGTCCGAGCACGGTCGTTTTGACATGTTACGGACCCAAATTGAACAAGCAGCTCCAGGGCTGCATAACAAAGCCCTTTGCTTAGGCAAAAGGAATGCAAGGAGAACAGGCGTGGCTCGTATCGCTGGCGTCAACATCCCGACCGCAAAGCGCGTAGTTATTGCGCTTCGTTACATTCACGGGATCGGACCGAAGTTTGCACAGGAAATCTGCGAGAAGGTCGGTATTCCGGCCGAGCGTCGCGTCAATCAGCTGACGGACGCCGAAGTTCTGCAGATCCGCGAAACCATCGACCGTGACTATCAGGTCGAAGGTGATCTTCGTCGCGAAACCGCGATGAACATCAAGCGCCTGATGGACCTCGGCAGCTATCGTGGTCTGCGTCATCGTCGCGGCCTGCCGGTTCGCGGCCAGCGCACCCACACCAATGCCCGCACCCGCAAGGGTCCGGCAAAGGCTATTGCTGGTAAGAAGAAGTAATTTCCGGGAAGCCGGATGTGGGAGGCTGGCGGTCTGCGCCGGCCTCTTTTGAGTTTGGAGCGGGGCCATATAGGCGTCGCTCCGGTGTAGCCGCTGGCATTACGGCGGTGAAGAGATCCAAGAAAGGACTACCATGGCCAAGGAAGCCGTCCGCGTTCGCCGTCGCGAGCGCAAGAATATTACCTCGGGCGTTGCGCACGTCAATTCGACCTTCAACAACACGATGATCACCATCACCGACGCACAGGGCAACGCGATTGCCTGGTCGTCCGCTGGTGCCAAGGGCTTCAAGGGTTCGCGCAAGTCGACCCCGTTCGCTGCTCAGATCGCTGCTGAAGACTGCGCCAAGAAGGCCCAGGAACATGGCATGAAGTCGCTGGAAGTCGAAGTTTGCGGTCCGGGCTCCGGTCGTGAATCCGCTCTGCGCGCGCTCCAGGCTGCAGGTTTCATGATCACGTCCATCCGTGACGTGACCCCGATTCCGCACAATGGTTGCCGTCCGCGCAAGAAGCGCCGCGTCTGATCATCGCCACTCACGACACCAGCCGGCGCATATGTGTCCGGTTCGGTGCTTCTCAAGCTCGGTTGCCACGATTGGATGGTGGCAACGAACGGAAGGCAAGAACATGATTCAGAAAAACTGGCAGGAACTGATCAAGCCGAACAAGGTCGAGTTCTCCTCGAGCGGCCGCACCAAGGCTACGCTCGTAGCTGAACCGCTGGAGCGTGGTTTCGGTCTCACTCTCGGCAACGCGCTGCGTCGCGTTCTGCTGTCCTCTCTGCGCGGCGCCGCTGTGACGGCCGTGCAGATCGACGGCGTGCTGCATGAGTTCTCCTCTATCCCGGGCGTCCGGGAAGACGTGACGGACATCGTGCTGAACATCAAGGAAATCGCCATCAAGATGGATGGCGATGACAGCAAGCGCATGGTGGTTCGCAAGCAGGGCCCCGGCGTGGTAACGGCTGGCGACATCCAGACGGTCGGCGATATCGAAATCCTCAACCCCGAGCATGTCATCTGCACGCTCGACGAGGGCGCCGAAATTCGCATGGAATTCACCGTCAACAACGGCAAGGGCTATGTCCCGGCCGAGCGCAATCGTGCGGAAGATGCTCCGATCGGTCTCATCCCGGTCGACAGCCTTTATTCGCCGGTCAAGAAGGTGTCCTACAAGGTTGAAAACACCCGCGAAGGACAGGTTCTCGACTACGACAAGCTGAGCATGTCGATCGAAACCGATGGCTCGATCACCGGCGAAGATGCCGTCGCTTTCGCGGCTCGCATCCTCCAGGATCAGCTTGGCGTCTTCGTCAACTTCGACGAACCGCAGAAGGAAGCCGAAGAAGAAGCAGTCACCGAACTTGCTTTCAACCCGGCGCTCCTCAAGAAGGTGGACGAACTGGAACTGTCTGTTCGCTCGGCAAACTGCCTGAAGAACGACAACATCGTCTATATCGGCGACCTCATTCAGAAGACCGAAGCAGAAATGCTCCGCACGCCGAATTTTGGTCGCAAGTCGCTGAACGAAATCAAGGAAGTTCTCGCTTCCATGGGCCTGCACCTCGGCATGGAAGTGCCGGCATGGCCGCCCGAGAACATCGAAGATCTCGCCAAGCGCTACGAAGACCAATACTAACGTTTCAAACGGCAGGCGGATGCCTGCAAGTGAAGGAGAATAGCCATGCGCCACGGTAAAGCCGGCCGCAAGCTGAATAGAACCGCTAGCCACCGTAAGGCGATGTTCGCCAACATGGCGGCTTCGCTCATCACCCATGAGCAGATTGTCACCACCCTGCCGAAGGCTAAGGAAATCCGCCCGATCGTCGAGAAGCTGGTTACCCTCGGCAAGCGCGGCGACCTGCACGCTCGTCGTCAGGCCATCTCGCAGATCCGCGACGCCGCTGTCGTTTCGAAGCTCTTCGACGCGATCGCAACGCGTTACGCCACCCGCAACGGCGGCTACCTGCGCATCATGAAGGCCGGCTTCCGCCAGGGCGACAATGCCGCTCTCGCCGTCGTCGAATTCGTCGATCGCGACACCTTCGCCAAGGGCGCAGCCGACAAGGCTCGCGTTGCTGCCGAAGAAGAAGCCGCAGCCGCTTAAGGCCAGCTTCGAATATCTGATCAGGAGGCCGGATGAGCGATCATCCGGCCTTTTTGTTGTTTGCGGTCCGTGAAGACGGGCTTTCATTCTCCGCGATCGCTATGGAATATCGACGCTACATGGCTGAGTCGCACGCCGGCTTATGTGCATTTACCTGTGGGAGCGTCGCTGGGCATGAAGCGAAAACTGACACGAGGAAGATGGCCTCTGTTCCTGGCGCTGCTGCTGACCATAGCGAGCGGCCTCGCGCTCCGGCGATATGGCTATGCGATGCATCTGCCCTTTGTGGTCGTCAAATATGGCGGCTCTTTATTGTGGGGAGCGATGGTCTATTGGCTCCTGGCAACAATATTGGCTTCGGCGAGGCGTTTCAGGATCACCTCGGTGGCGCTGACCGTTGCTGTGCTCGTTGAGCTTTTCAGGCTTTGGCATACGCCAGCGCTGGATGCTTTTCGATTGACCACCGCCGGAGCCCTGTTGCTGGGAAGAGTCTTTTCACTCTGGAATATCATGGCCTATGCCGCCGGTATCGCGGTGGCGCTAGCGCTTGATTGCGCGCTGTCGAGGCCGAAGCGCCTGGTTTAATGCCAGCCGAGTTTCATTCGGATGATCCGCCATATCTAAACAGCGTCGGTCGATAGAACCCTGTTCCGGGTAAACGGAAGCCTACTCGACTGTTCGCATCGGCTGCCGCTTTGCGGGGCCGCCCTCTGAACGCATGGCTGCATTTCACGATTCGAATAACGGTTTTGATGAAAATAATTTGAATACTAATTAGTTTAATGCTAATTAGATTTTCATGAAATCGCTAAACGCCCTTCAACGAATCTTTACCGCCAACTTGCTGACGACTGGCCGCCAATGGCGCCGGGTTGTCGATGTCACGCTGAGTTCCTATGGCCTATCGGAAGCCGCGGCTGCGCCCCTGCTTTGGATCGGCCGTCTAGGGGGAGGCGTCCGGCAGGTGGTTCTCGCGACCCATGTTGGCATCGAAGGCCCGTCTTTGGTCCGGTTGCTCGATCAGCTGGAAGGCATGGAGCTGGTCATCCGCAAGGATGACCCGACCGATCGGCGCGCGAAAGGCTTGTGGCTGACGGCCGAAGGCGAGGTGCTTGCCTCTCGCATGGAGGACGCACTCGACACGCTGCGCGGGAATATCCTCGCCAATGTCGACCAGGCGGATATCGAGGCTGCCATCCGGGTCCTGAAGGCCTTCGAGGAATTCGAGGCGCCAAAGGCGGCTGAGGCAGAGCAGGAGAGGGGGAAGGTCTTATGAGCATCCCATCCTGGCGCGACTGGCTGTTTTCGGTCAAAGCCTTCATTGCTGCTATCATGGCGCTGTTCATTGCGCTGTCCCTAGACCTGCCGCGCCCCTACTGGGCGATGGCCGCCGTCTACGTGGTCGCTAATCCTCTTGCAGGCGCAACCAGCTCCAAGGGGCTCTACCGCGCTCTTGGTACACTCATCGGCGCTTCTGCATCGGTGATTCTCATCCCGCTCTTCGTCAATGCGCCGGAATTGCTTTCCGTCGTCGTCGCGCTCTGGACCGGCACCTTGCTGTTCATCTCGATGCTCGACCGCACCTCGCGCAGCTACGTCTTCATGCTTGCTGGTTATACGCTGCCGCTGATCGCGCTGCCGACCGTCGGTTCGCCTGAGACCATATTCGATGTGGCGCTTGCCCGTTCCGAGGAGATCATCATCGGCATCATCTGTGCAAGCGTCGTTAGCGCCATTGTTTTCCCGAGCAGCGTCGGTACCGTGCTGGGTAGCCGTATCGGCTCGTGGCTGGATGATGCCGGCACCTGGGCGGACGAGATACTGCGTGGCGAGGGCGCCACTCCGGCAACTCCATTGAAGCGGCAGAAGCTGGCTTCCGACGTCACCGGTCTCGATCTCGTTATCAGCCAGCTCAGATATGATGCGGGCAGCCGTGACATTGTCAGGCATTCCCGTGAGCTGCGCGGCCGCCTGTTGATGCTGCTGCCGCTCTTCTCGTCCCTTGCCGATCGGCTGCATGCGCTGAAGACTGGTGGAAAGCCACTGCCGCACGAGCTGGTCGTAGTGCTGAATAATGTGGCCGACTGGATCGGGCAGGGCGGTCGCAGCGCGGCTGACGATACCGCCGACACCCTCTCCGAGAAGATCGAGGAATTGCAGCAGAATGACATTGATCTCGGCTGGGATGATCTTGTCCGGTCGAGTGCACTGGATCGTCTGAAGGAAATCGTCGATCTCTGGCAGGATTGCCTGACACTGCGTGACCAGATCATTTCCGGGCAGCAGGTCGGCATTTGGCGCCCCGCTTTCCGTCACCGTGAGATCGTCGGTCACATTAGGCACTTTGATTATGGCTTGCTTGCCTTCTCGGCCAGTACGGTCGTCGTCGGCATCGCGGTTGCCTGCTTCTTCTGGATTTATTCCGGATGGGAGGATGGCGCAGGCTTCGTCAGCATGGCGGCGGTTGCCTGTTCGTTTTTCGCCGCGCTTGATCGGCCCGCACCTTTCATTACCTCGATGTTCATCTGGTGCGCCATGAGCCTGGTCATCGCCTGCGTCTATATCTTCGGCATATTGCCGTCCATCTCCGGCTTCGAGATGCTGGTGCTTGTCTTTGCGCCGCCCTTCCTGTTGATGGGCCTATTGATCCCGCGCCCGCAGACGAACATGCTCGCCATGCTGCTTGCCGTAAACGGCGCAAGCTTTATCGCGTTGCAGGATCGCTATGCGGCCGATTTTGCCAGCTTCACAAATAGCGCGATCGCAGCTTTGGCGGGCGTGGGCTTCGCCCTGGTCTGGACATTGCTCACCCGTCCGTTCGGCGCCGAATTGGCCGCCTGGCGCCTGGTGCGGGCCGGCTGGACCGACCTTGCCGAAACTGCCGCCGGCATCCGCAACGCCGATCACGAGCGCTTGTCCGGTCGCATTCTGGACCGTCTGGGCCAGCTCGTGCCGCGCCTCGCAGGCATCGAAAACCGCGAACTGAAAAAGGTCGACGGTTTTGCCGACGTCCGTCTCGGTTTCAACGTGCTGATGCTGCAGCAGGAGCGTCGGCAACTGGGCTCCGCGGCCGCCGCCTCCATCAGCGAAGTCCTGATCGGCGTATCGGATTTCTATCGCTCGAGGGTGAAGGCCAAGCGTGCTGTGGAACCTTCCGACGAACTGCGCGTGTCGATCGACCACAGTCTCGAAGCGGTTGCTCAGGAAAAGCGCCGCTCCGGCCGGGCGAGCCTCGATGCGCTCGTTGGCCTTCGCCGGGCGCTCTTCCCTCATGCCGAACCGCCGGCGAGCTGGCGGCCGCCTCTATCGGATACCACTCAACCTCATTCCATTGCCGCCGAGTAAAATCATGCCCGCAGAATTCGATCTCTATGGCGTCTATGTCCCACGCCTTCTCGTTCTCATGCTCGTGACGCTGTTTGCCGTCATCATCCTTCGACGCCTCCTGGCATGGATTGGAGCCTATACTCTGGTCTGGCATCGCGGTCTTTTCGATCTCGCGCTTTACGTCCTGCTTCTCGACGCCGTTTCCTCTGTCTCCCGTTGGTATTTCACATGAACACGTTAAAGCTCATCGGCCGTTTGGCCGTCACTCTCCTCTTCGTCGTTGCTGCCGTCTATGTCGGCCGTCAGCTTTGGCGCCACTATATGGAAGAGCCGTGGACGCGCGATGCCCGTCTGCGCGCCGATGTCGTCGGCATCGCGCCCGATGTTTCGGGCCCGGTCAGCGAAGTCCTGGTAAAGGACAATCAGATCGTCAAGAAGGGCGATGTCTTGTTCCGTGTCGATCGCGATCGTTTCACGATTGCCCTTGCCCAGGCCGATGCTGCGCTCGAAGGTGCCAAAGCGGCGCTCGACCAGGCACACCGCGAAAACGAGCGGCAGCAGCGTCTCGGCGCTGCCGGTTCGGCTCAACAGAAGGAGCAGGCGAAAACCGCGGAAGAACAGGCGCAGGCCGCCCTTGGTCAGGCCACGGCCAACCGCGCTCTCGCACAGCTCAACCTCGACCGCTCCGAGGTGAAGGCGACTGTCAACGGCAGCGTTTCCAACTTCGGTCTTCGTCCGGGCGACTATGTCACCGCGGGCACCGCGAAGGTCGCGCTCATCGATGCCGACTCTCTGCGGGTCGAGGGCTATTTCGAGGAAACCAAGCTGCCACGCATCCAGATCGGCGACGAAGTGTCGATCCATCTGATGGGACAGCCGGAAAAGCTGACGGGCCATGTGGAAAGTATTGCCACCGGCATCGAAGACCGCGAGCGTACCTCAGGCAGCTTGCTCGCCAATATCACCCCGACCTTCAGCTGGGTTCGCCTGGCGCAGCGCGTGCCCGTGCGCATTGCTCTCGACAAGGTGCCCGACGGCACGAAGCTGATCGCGGGCCTGACCGCAACCGTAGAGGTGCAGGAACAGGGCCAGGCCAAGATCGCCAGTGCTGCGGAATGATCATCGTTTGAAAAGATGGAGGCGGCCGAGTTCAGGCCGCCCTGGAGCGTGACACTGCAGCCGGGCTACGCGCCGCCCGGCGTCTTTCCATCATGATCGGCCGGTACGATCGATAGAGGATCATGGCGATCAGCAAGCCGATATAGATATATTGCTCCATCGACAGAACCTTCGTCGACAGCGCGAAATGCAGCGCGCCGCAGGCGGCGATGATATAGACCAGCCGGTGCAGCCAGATCCACTTCTTGCCGAGACGCTTGATCGAAAAGCTGTTGGAGGTCACGGCCAGAGCCAGCAACATGACCAGCCCGGCCATGCCGAACATGATGAAGGGCCGCTTTAATACATCGTCGATGACAGCCTGCACGTCGAGCGCCTGGTCGAGGACCATATAGACCGTCAGATGCATCAGGACGTAGTAGAAACAAAGCAGGCCGAGCGCCCGGCGGTAGCGCAGATAGTTCCAGCCGAAGAGATCGCGCGCCGGCGTAACGGCAAGCGTCAGGAGCAGGAAGCGGATCGCCCAGAGCCCAAGGAAGAGCTCGAAGGTCTTGACCGCATCGGCGCCGAGCTGGTCCGTGGCGCCGAGATAGAACTCCCATGCCGCCGGCACCAGGCCGACGGCATAAAGCGCCCAGACTGAAGCCGGCTGCCAGCGCTTGGGCAGAGCGAGGGAAAGGGCCATCAGAAATTCGCTCTCAGGTCCATGCCGGCATAAAGGCTTGCGACCTGATCGGCATAGCCGTTGAAGGGCAGGGTGGGATGGCGGTTCGCACCGAAGAAGCCGCCTTCACCGATACGGCGTTCCGTCGCCTGGCTCCAGCGCGGATGGTCGACTGCCGGATTGACGTTGGCATAGAAGCCGTATTCCTGGCTATTGGTCGCCTGCCAGGTGTTCAGCGGCTGCTTGTCGGTGAGCGTGATTCGCACGATCGACTTGATGCCCTTGAAGCCGTATTTCCATGGCACGACGAGGCGGACTGGCGCGCCATTCGCGTTCGGCAATGTCTCGCCGTAGAGACCGACAGCCAAAAGCGTCAGCGGGTTGCGTGCCTCATCGAGCCGCAGGCCCTCGACATAGGGCCAATTCAGGGACTGGAAAACGCCTGACTGCCCGGGCATCTCTGCCGGCCGTACCACCGTCTCGAAGGCGACGAATTTGGCGCTGCCAAGCGGCTCGACCTTGTCGAGCAGCGCGGCGAGGGGAAAACCATCCCAGGGGATCACCATTGACCAGGCTTCGACGCAGCGCATGCGATAGACCCGCTCTTCCGGCGGAAATTCCTTGATCAGCGCATCGATATCGAATGTGCCGGGCTTGCCGGCCATGCCGTCGACCTTGACGGTCCACGGCCGCGGCTTGAAATCGCCCGAAAGTTTCGCCGGATCGGCCTTGTCGAGACCGAATTCGTAGAAATTGTTGTAGGTGGTGACATCCTTGATCGGCGTCAGCTTTTCGTTGACCGTATAATTGCTCTTGCTGGCGGTCAGCGTATCGGCAAGGGCGCTCTTGCTGCCGGCGATTGCAATACCGGCGCCAGCCGCAGCCGTCAGGAATTCCCGGCGCCTCAAATAGACCGAGCGTGGCGTGATCTCGGAGGAGGCGATCTTCGGCGGGCGATAGGACGGCATTTCCTGTATTCCTTTCGACTGTTGTAGAGATATAGCGACCTCTACGCAGGGGAAGCACGATTTGTTACTCTCTTACGATGTTATTTCTTTTGGACGGAAACCAATTTTTTGTGTGCGTTCGTGAAGGAATAAGCCGCCTCCCGCATTGTCTATGTCATTTGGCTGATGACTGGCCGCAGACGACGTCTGCCCTTGCTGCGTACCGGATTCGGTCTAGGTGATAGTGACAGTCCCGTGCGATTGGATTACGACAATTCCAAAAAGCAGGAATGCCGGCGCTACCTTGGGCGCAAAGCCCTGGCCGGCCGGCGCCTCACCATTTCCAAGACGACGAGGAAGACACCATGCCAGCTTATCGTTCCAGAACCACGACCCACGGCCGCAATATGGCGGGCGCGCGCGGCCTTTGGCGCGCGACGGGTATGAAGGACAGCGATTTCGGCAAGCCCATTATTGCGGTTGTCAACTCCTTCACCCAGTTTGTGCCGGGTCACGTCCACCTCAAGGATCTCGGCCAGCTCGTGGCGCGCGAAATCGAAGCGGCCGGCGGCGTCGCCAAGGAATTCAACACCATCGCCGTCGATGACGGTATCGCCATGGGCCATGACGGCATGCTCTATTCGCTGCCCTCACGCGAACTGATCGCCGACAGCGTCGAATACATGGTCAACGCCCATTGCGCCGATGCGATGGTCTGCATCTCCAACTGCGACAAGATCACTCCCGGCATGCTGATGGCCTCGCTGCGTCTCAACATCCCGACCGTCTTCGTCTCCGGTGGTCCGATGGAAGCCGGCAAGGTCGTGCTGCATGGCAAGAAGGTCGCTCTCGACCTCGTCGATGCCATGGTGGCCGCCGCCGACGACAAGATCAGCGATGAAGACGTCCAGACGATCGAACGGTCTGCCTGTCCGACCTGCGGCTCATGCTCCGGCATGTTCACCGCCAATTCGATGAACTGCTTGACGGAAGCACTTGGCCTGTCGCTGCCCGGCAACGGCTCGACCCTCGCCACCCACGGCGACCGCAAGCGCCTCTTCGTCGAAGCGGGCCATCTGATCGTCGATCTCGCCCGTCGCTATTACGAGCAGGACGATGCGACGATCCTGCCGCGCAACGTCGCTTCGAAGCAGGCGTTCGAAAATGCCATGTCGCTCGACATCGCCATGGGCGGCTCGACCAATACCGTGCTGCACATTCTCGCCGCCGCGCATGAGGGCGAGATCGATTTCACCATGGCCGACATCGACGCGCTGTCGCGCCGGGTACCCTGCCTGTCGAAGGTCGCGCCCGCAAAGAGCGACGTGCATATGGAAGACGTGCATCGCGCCGGCGGCATCATGTCGATCCTCGGCGAACTGGACAAGGGCGGCCTCATCAACCGCGATTGCCCGACCGTCCACGCCGAAACGCTGGGCGACGCCATCGATCGCTGGGACATCACCCGCACCAACAGCGAGAGCGTGCGCGAATTCTTCCGCGCTGCTCCGGGCGGCATTCCGACCCAGGTTGCTTTCAGCCAGAACGCCCGTTGGGAAGAACTCGACACCGACCGTCAGAACGGCGTCATCCGCAGCGTCGAGCATCCCTTCTCCAAGGATGGCGGTCTTGCTGTTCTCAAGGGCAATTTGGCGCTGGACGGCTGCATCGTGAAGACGGCAGGCGTCGATGAATCGATCCTGAAATTCTCCGGCCCGGCCAAGGTCTTCGAAAGCCAGGATGCTGCTGTCAAGGGCATCCTCAGCAACGAAATCAAGGCCGGCGACGTGGTCGTCATTCGCTATGAAGGCCCGAAGGGCGGCCCCGGCATGCAGGAAATGCTCTATCCGACGAGCTATCTGAAGTCGAAGGGCCTCGGCAAGGCCTGCGCGCTGATCACCGACGGCCGCTTCTCCGGCGGCACCTCGGGCCTCTCCATCGGCCATGTCTCGCCGGAAGCGGCAAACGGCGGCACGATCGGCTTGGTGCGCGAAGGCGACATGATCGATATCGATATCCCGAACCGCATCATCAGCCTGCGCATCGACGACAAGGAGCTAGCTGTGCGCCGCGAAGCCCAGAACGCCAAGGGTTGGCATCCGGCAGAGCAGCGCAAGCGCAACGTCACCACGGCGCTGAAGGCCTATGCTGCCTTTGCGACCAGTGCCGACCGTGGTGCGGTCCGGGACTTGGGCGGGAAATAATCGAGCGCCTTCGCCCCGCAAGGCGGGGAGAAGGTGGGTTGGGGCAATTGAGCTTAGCGAAATTGTCCCAGGTCGGATGAGGGGCCTTCTCGAGATTCATCGCTACGGCAGAATTTGCCGGACCCACGATAGCCCCTCACCCTAGCTCTCTCCCCGCGTGCGGGGAGAGGGGACAACAGAGCAAGAGGTCAGCCCATCTCCATAAACGCGATGCTATAGAGGCCGGTTGATCCGCTTATACGTCTCCTCCAGCGCTTTCAGCCGCTCGTCATAGGCCGCCTTGATGCACGCCGCATCCGCATTGCACGCCTGCCGCTTCTTCAGCCAGACTGTCTGCTGGTCCTGCAATGTGCCGCGTGAGCCCATGGCCAGCAGGCCAGAGAGCAGATCGAAGGTCGTCACCATCTTCACGTCGGCATCATTGAGCGCTCTGTGATCGCAGATCGTCTTCTCGTCCAGCTTGAGGTTCTGCGCATCGCAATCGAAGCTCGCGGCCTGGGATGTGCTGGCCACCGCAAGAGCGGTGAGCGTGAGCGAGGTGAGGAGGAAGGTTGCCGCAAGGCTGTTTGATCGCATGATTTTGCTCCATCTGCCGGTTTCCGAAGCGAAATGCGCGATCACGGGTTTTTGTTCATCTGGCCTGTTTTTCGTGCGCGCCGACGACCATTTACGGTTCATGGTTCCGCCCTCTTTTCTTTCTAGCGTCGAGCGCTACAACGTTGTTTCAAGAGCATTAAAAAAGGAAAATTCCATGCAGGTCCTGCTGAAGCGCACCGCCGTTTCGATGATCGCCCTCATCATGACGATGCCGCTTTCCGCTGAGGCGCAGACCGCGAAGTCGGTGCCGCAGAGCCAGATGCAAATGCAGCTTTCGTTCGCGCCGCTGGTCAAGCAGACGGCCGGCGCCGTGGTCAATGTCTATGCCGAGCGGCAGGTGCAGCAGCGGTCGCCCTTCGCAGGCGATCCCTTCTTCGAGCAGTTCTTTGGCCAACGCATGCCGAATCGCACAGAGAAGCAGGCTTCGCTCGGTTCCGGCGTCATCGTCGAAGCGAACGGCACGGTTGTCACCAACAATCACGTCATCGACGGCGCCGACGACATTAAGATCGCGCTGTCAGACGGTCGCGAGTTCCCCTGCAAGGTCGTGCTGAAGGATGATCGAGTCGATCTCGCTGTCCTGAAGATCCAAACCAAGAATGCAAGTTTTCCCGTGCTACCGATTGGCAATTCCGATGCCGTCGAAGTGGGTGATCTGGTGCTGGCGATCGGCAATCCTTTCGGTGTCGGCCAGACGGTCACAAGCGGCATCGTCTCGGCGCTCGCCCGCAACCAGGTGAAGAACGAGGTCGGCTTCTTCATTCAGACCGATGCCTCGATCAATCCCGGCAATTCCGGCGGCGCTCTGATGAACATGACGGGCGAATTGATCGGCCTCAACACGGCAATCTTTTCCCAGGGCGGTGGCTCGAATGGCATCGGCTTTGCCATCCCCGCCAATCTGGTCAGAGTTTTTCTCGCCGCCGCCGACCGCGGTGACAAAGCCTTCGAGCACCCGTATATCGGCGCCTCCTTTGAGCCGGTGACTTCTGAGGTTGCCGAAGCGCTGGGGCTCGACAAGGTGCGCGGCGCGCTCGTGACCAAAGTGGTCGATGGCGGGCCGGCGGCCAAGGCTGGCCTGAAGGCCGGTGAGGTGGTCACCGCCGTCAACAATATCCCTGTCGAGCATCCGGACGCCCTTGGTTACCGTCTGACGACCGCAGGACTTGGCGCCACTGTGGCCCTGACGGTCCTGGACAACGGCAAAGAACATCAGGACACCCTCACGCTTGCGGCCGCGCCGGAATCCACGCCGCGGGACGAGAAGCTGATCCAGGGCGAAAATCCCTTCTCGGGCGCAACCGTCGCCAACCTCTCGCCGCGCGTCGCCGACGAGCTGCACTTGCCGCCGGATACGAGTGGCGTCGTCGTCGAGAATCTGAAGGCGGATTCGCCGGCCGATCGTCTTGGTTTCGCGGCAAAAGATATCATCATTTCCGTCAACGGCGTCGCCATCACGTCAACGGACGTGCTACAGCAGGCCGTTACCGGCAATCCGAGCTTCTGGCGCGTCGAAATCGAGCGCGACGGTCAGCGCATCCGGCAGTTCTTCCGATGAGTGATGATCTATTTGCACCGCGGATACCGGAGGAGGTCGCCAACAGGCGGCCTCTTGCCGATCGTCTGCGGCCGCAAACCTTGGCCGATGTCACCGGCCAGCCACATCTGACCGGCGAGGACGGCGCACTTCGGCGGATGATTGACTCCGGCTCGCTCGGCTCGATGATCTTCTGGGGCCCGCCCGGCACCGGCAAGACGACGGTGGCGCGGCTGCTGTCGGGCGAGGCAGGGCTGGCCTTCGAACAGATCTCGGCAATCTTCTCCGGCGTCGCCGATCTGAAAAAGGTGTTTGAAGCCGCGCGTCTGCGCCGCATGGACGGCCGCCAAACGCTGCTTTTCGTCGACGAGATCCACCGCTTCAACCGCGCCCAGCAGGACAGCTTTCTGCCTGTTATGGAGGACGGCACCGTCATCCTGGTCGGCGCCACCACCGAGAACCCATCTTTCGAGCTCAACGCCGCTCTTCTGTCCCGCGCGCGCGTCCTGACGTTTCGCTCGCATGATGAGGAAAGCCTGGAGGAGTTGCTGCGCCGCGCCGAAAAGGCAGAAGGCCGGCCGTTGCCGTTGACCGAGGACGCCCGCGCCAGCCTGATTCGCATGGCCGATGGCGATGGCCGTTCCGTGCTGACGCTGGCCGAAGAAGTCTGGCGCGCCGCGCGCAAGGACGAGCTCTTCGATCCGGATGCGCTGATCAAAATCGTGCAGCGCCGCGCGCCGGTCTACGACAAGGCGCAGGACGGCCATTACAATCTGATTTCGGCTCTGCATAAATCGGTGCGCGGCTCTGATCCCGATGCCGCGCTCTACTATCTTGCGCGCATGTTCGATGCCGGCGAAGACCCGCTTTATCTCGGGCGGCGGCTGGTACGCATGGCGGTGGAGGATATCGGGCTTGCCGATCCGCAGGCGCTGGTCATCTGCAACGCCGCCAAGGACGCCTATGATTATCTGGGGTCACCGGAAGGTGAATTGGCTCTGGCCGAGGCCTGCGTCTATCTCGCCACCGCCCCGAAGTCGAACGCCGTCTATACCGCGTTCAAGGCGGCGACGCTGGCAGCCAAGCAGAACGGATCGCTGCTGCCGCCCAAGCATATCCTCAATGCGCCGACGAAGCTGATGCGCACGGAAGGTTACGGCGACGGTTACCACTATGATCACGACGAGCCGGATGCCTTTTCAGGCCAGAATTATTTTCCGGAGAAGATGGACCGCCAGACCTTCTACGATCCGCCGGAGCGCGGCTTCGAGCGTGAAATCCGCAAGCGGCTGGACTGGTGGTCGAAACTGCGCAAGGAGCGCGCCGAGCGATAGGCTGATGTCACCGGTTGGTGGTATTTTACACCGCAGCCTTCTGCATGCGCGGTGGAGACGCCTTGTCGATCATCTTGACGCTGGATTCAGCAACGCCGTTATGGCCTTCCATGTCCACCACAAGATGCCAGTGTCCGGATTCTGGAATGCTCAGCCGGATCGGCGATTTCTTGGCGACACCGCCGACGAACTGGTGCTTCAGGGTTTCCGTAAAGCGTTCGAAATTCGAGCTGTTCATCAAGCGCACATTGGCGATGGCCGATAATGTGATCTCGATCACCGTTCCAGCGCGCTGCTCGCTGAGATCGTAGTGGCTGTAACGGAAGGTAGGCTTCGACATTGCTCTTGGACTCTAATGGCACCCGACCGTTACTTTACCCAAAGGCGGGTTAAAGAAGCGTTGGGCCGGGTGCGTGAGGCGGTCAAAGGGTGTTTCGAATTGCTACGTCTTAATGTAGGTTTGAGGACGGCATCGCGAAGCCGTCGAGGTCGAGCACCGACCCCTCAGGGGCGCGGCATATATCGGCTGGGTTATAGTTGCACTCTTCTGCCGCGAAATGCAGCGCCGCCTCTTCGTTGGCGAACAAGCCGCCGACCAGACCCTGCCGGTCCTGGACGATCCAGGTGCCGCGCCGGTCACGGCCGATTGTGAAGCGGGCGGGTGCCGGCGAAGCTGCAAGATGAGCCGTGCGGCGCTGGATATGCTGTGCGTTTGTCATAATTTTCCCTCGTAGATCGCTTCGATACGCTTAGTTGCCGGCCAGGTGCATCAGCACCTGGATGACACCGGCGGCAAGAACGACGAGCGCCAGGCGCGGCGCGATGGCGAGAAGGCCGTCTTGCAGCGCATGCGAGGAGATCGGCCGCTTAGCCCTTGCAAGGGCCGCAGCCCGAGGACGTTGGAGCGGGTCGGCGGAAACGCCGAAATGCATGTAGCGTGACATCATAGTTCCTTTCCAAGTGTCACTAGCGCTTTCGATTTGAATCGATGTGTGCGCCACGCAGATAAATCTATGAGTGATGCGGTATGTTTTCCATTTGGCAGGAAAGGCTAAAATATAAAAATCTCATAGGGATAGAGAGCTTTTATAATCCCAGTCTGAAAGTCGGAGGCGAGGGCGCGTGGCTATGGCAGTCCAGTTGCAGCGAGGCCGCCGCCGTCTGGATCGCTGCATCCGTCTCGGCGTCGACGCCGGTCAGCGGCAGACGTACTTCGGAACTCATGCCCTTCATCAGAGACAAGGCATGCTTTACCGTTGCCGGTTCGGGCTCACGCGCAAGCGCCTTGAACAGCGACCGCAGCCGGTCGTCGATCAGCCGCGCCGCGGCCAGATGGTCGCATCCGGCCGATAGCTGCATGGAGTGGAGAAGCCGCGGCACTATATTGGCAGCGCT
Source organism: Rhizobium mayense (assembly GCF_030272705.1). Taxonomy (GTDB): domain Bacteria; phylum Pseudomonadota; class Alphaproteobacteria; order Rhizobiales; family Rhizobiaceae; genus Rhizobium; species Rhizobium mayense. The sequence continues at coordinate 28,100 of NZ_JARFYM010000003.1, forward strand.
CGAAAACGAACCTCGCCCACCGGCGATGGTGAAGGCAAGTGCGGATGCATCATGCGTCGTATAAAGCCCGATCCATTCCGGCAGCAGGGGGCGCCAGGTGCCGATGCGGGCGATGTCACCACTGCCGTCGGCGATGCCGATGATGGTAGGGATTTCCGACAGTCGCGCGACTGTCGCCGGCGTCAGGTCGATGGCGGTATGGGCAGGCAGATTATGGATGATCAACGGCAGATCGGTGCTGTCGGCTAACTGTTCGAAATGGTGGACCAGGCCTTTCTGGCTTGGCTTCGAATAATAGGGAAGCGTGACGAAGGCAGCGGCGGCGCCGAGTTTCTGGGCCTGCCGCGTCTCCTCGATCGTTGTTGCCGTGTCGTTGGTGCCGGTGGCGACGATAACGGGTACCTGGCCTTCCGCCAACTCGACACAGATGTCGATGATCCGCGCCCGCTCAAGCTCCGTGAGGACCGGTCCTTCACCGGTCAATGAGCAGGCCAGCAACCCGTCGACGCCACTCAGCAACTGCCACTCCACATGTGCCATCAAGTCGACGGTATCGATGGCATCGTCGCGAAACGGCGTGACAAGCGCTGTGATCGCGCCACTGACGCGCTTCTGTAAGGCCGTTCTCATCATGATCTTCGGGCCGCTCAGAGATAGTGCAGCACGATGAAAAGCTCGAGGCCGCCGAGCACCAGCCCAAAGGCGAACATCGCATAGAAGGTGCGTTTTTCGCGGATTTTCCGGTTGCGAAGCCGGCGTTTCCTGTGGGCTCCGCCGGCCGGGGCGGTGCGGTGGTGCCTTTCGTCGCTGTCTCGCACAAGGAAACGGATAGACTCGGTGAGATTGGGGGTATGTGTATCAAGCATGGCATCTACCTCTGCATTCGATTTCCCACGGTAGTGCCGGGCGACATAGGAAATCCATTCGCGGCGGAAGGCGAAGAAATAGGCGGGATATAAAGATGCAGACGTGGATGTGCCCCGCGTCGCTGCGCCGCTTTTACTGGCGTGGGCAGGGACCCGAGTCGGGCTGAGAGATAAGAATGATCATGCCTTCGAAAAATGTTCCGCTAGCAGGGAAGCATCTTTGGAACTAGGTGACGGGCTTATCCCGTCACCCGCAAGTTCTCCCGGTCCAACTGCGTCACCAGCGCCAGGATCGTCGCCGAGGTCGGCGTTGCGACGCCGGCGAGCTTGCCGAGCGAGACGACCATGCCGACCAGCGGTGTGATTTCCAGCGCCTTGCCGGCCAGCAGATCCTGCAGCATCGAGGTGCGCACCGGGCCGATCTGGCGGGAGCGTTCGAGGCGTTCCTCGACCGAAATCGCCATATGCGCGCCGAGACTCTCCGCAACCGCTTTCACCTCGTTCATCACCTGGCCGACCATGGCGGACAGGGCAGGGTTGCCCATGATGTCGGACATCAGTGCCCGGGTCAGCGCGCTGATCGGATTGAAGGCGGCATTGCCCATCAGCTTGCTCCAGATCTCGTCGCGAATGCGCGGCGAGATAGCGACGTTGATACCGGCCTGCTTCAGCAAGGCCGCAATCGCTTCGATGTCGCCGGTCGCCTCGCCGGAGGGCTCGCCGAGGACGAAGTGCCCGTTATTGCTGAGCTTGATCTCACCGGGATTGACGACTTCCGCGCCCTGATAGGCAACGCAGCCGATGACGCGCTCAGGCCCGACCAGCCGCCAGAGATCGCCGTTCGGATCGAGCTCCTCCATCTGGCGTTCGGCATGGCCGCTTTGCTCATCCCGATGAAAATACCACCAGGGTATGCCGTTCAGGACCATCACGACACGCGTGCCGGCGTGCAGGAGCTTGGCGAGACCGGGTACCGCCGCACCGAGCTGGTGGCCCTTGAGTCCCGTTATTATCAGGTCCTGTGGGGGCAGCTCCGCCGCATCGTCAGTTGCGGTCACCCGGGCCACCAGCGGACTGGCTGCTCCGGCCTCCCAAACGCGCATGCCATGCGTGCGAATGCCTTCCAGATGTGCGCCGCGCGCGACGACTGACACGGTTGCCTGCTCCCTTAGCCCCAAGGCCAGTTTCGCCGCAATCGCGCCGCCAAGCGCGCCTGCGCCGTAGATGCAAATAGTTTTGATTGATGCCATGACCTTGATCTCCGGGTCGGTCGTGATCGGAGCAAGTTAGGTCATCTCCATGATTTGGCGAGCAGTTTATTGAGGTAATCGCAAAAATCTGCCGCCGTTCCGATCGGGACGCAGCCAGCAACAAGGCCAAATCAGGCCCCTGCTCGATGTTACATCCAGTGACGAGCTCTCGCTATCTTACCGTGTATCAAAATTGAACGTGGATTGCAGTTCGAGTTGAAATTCGCGCAGCCTTCGTTCACATTGTTGGGGACGACGACTTTCCGCTTATTTCATGATCGAGTCTAACCCCCAATGCGCCTGATCCGGCACTGAAGCCGGTCGAGTTGCCTAAGGACCCCGCCTCTACGGATTTCGTGAACTCGATGACGTTTTCGCTGCGCACATTCGGCGGTTTGAAGCTTCTGGACAGCGACGGTCATGATGTCGCTTTTCCGGAGAAGGGTCTGTTGATCCTCGCCTATCTGCTGGCGGGTTCGATGGAGCGAGAGCTTCGCGGCACGATGTCGCATTTCCTTTGGGGACATGACGATAACGGCAGTGCGCAGGTGAACCTTCGCAAGCTGGTTTCGAGGATAAAGAGCCGCCAGGCCGAATTGGGCGCGCAATTCCTCCGCTTCACAGAAACTGTGATCGAACTTGAACCGTCTTCGCTGGCTTCGGATATGTCGTTCCTGGACGGCGCCGATCCCCCGTCTTCAAAACTGGCGCTGCTGGTGAAGACGCTGGAATCCGAGTTCCTGGCGGGAGCCAATTGCCAAAGCCCGGCTTTCCGCCGCTGGCTCCGGGCGCAGAAAAGCCGGCATACCGGCCTTCTGAAGGAGACTTTGACCGTTGCGGCTGCTCAGGCGGTAGCGAAGGAAGAGATTGCGCTTGTAAAGGAGACTGCTCTGCTGATCTTCAGCGCTGATCCCGAAGATGCGGATATCCACCGGATGCTGTTGAAGATCTTCGATGCGGCGGGGGAGGTGGAGTATTTTCGACAGATATTTGAGGGACGTGGCGAGCTTCTGGCTTCATGGTCGCGGCTGAGAGCCAAATCCTCTCCGGTTCTGGAGCAGGTTCGAGAGTTGGGGCCAGCGCCGGCATTCATGGCGGCGACCGAGATGCCGCCGAAAGTGAAAATACCACGCCTCATCCTGCTCCCACCCAGAAACGACGGCCGCAATGGCGACACGGCGATGATTGCTGCGTCTCTTATCGAGGATATCACCATCGGCTTCTGTGCGATGAACAGCCTGCAGGTGATCGCACCCTATACTGCCGTTCAGATCAGCCAGCAAAAAGACGAGGATCCGTTCGTGACCTTCGAGCGGCATGACATCGCCTATATTCTGGATACGCGGCTAAGCGGACAAGACGGGGAGATATCGCTGTTTTCGCAATTGATAGAATTTGCGAGCAGTGAAATCGTCTGGGCGGAGCGCTTCAGTTTGGAACTGTCGTCCCTCGTACGCCAAAGACGGGATATTTCACGGCGCATCGCGCTTTCCGTAGCAAGCCAGATCGAGCGCCACGAAATGATGCGGTCGCATTTCGAGGAAAAACCAACGGCCTACCATCGCTATCTCATGGGGCGGCGATATCTCAGCCGTCTGACGCTGCCGAACCTGCAGCGGGCGCGCACGGAGCTGAAAGCCTCCCTCGAAGAAAGCGCAAATTTCGCCCTAGCGCTGAGTTCGATCGCCCGAACCTATTCCGAAGAATGGCTGCTGACGGCGCGCGGCGATATCGACCTACTGAAATCGGCCGAAAAATATGCGATGCAAGCGATTGCCGCGCGCCACAATATGGCCGACGGCTATCGCGAGCTTGGTGTCGCAAAGGTGTTGCAAGGGGCGATCGACGAAAGTGTCGAGGCGCTGGAACTGGCCGAAACACTGAGCCCCCACTACGCCGATGTCATCGCCGATCACGCCGATACGCTGACCCATTGGTCGCGTCCGGGCCTTGCCTTGCGCAAGATCGAGCGCGCCATCGAGCTGAACCCCTTGAGCCCGGACTCGTATCTCTGGACCGCCGCGGGCGCCAATTATGCGCTCGGCGAGTTCGACGCCACGCTGAGCTATATCAATAGAATGGCCGACGGCAGCTTGGCAGACAGGCTTTCGGCCGCAAGCTGGGCGATGCTGGGCGAAAAGGAGAAGGCGGGCTTCTTCGTTCAGAGGGCTCGCGAAACCAATCCCGACTTTGATGTCGACAAATGGTTGTCCGTCGTGCCGATCAAGGAGCAATGGCACAAGGACCTATATCGAGAAGGGCTAAAGAAAGCGGGATTTTAGGAAAGAGTTTTCAAGTCAAACCGTAACGAAGGGGATATCGGCATGACAAAGGTTGTTGTTATCGGCATTGCAGGTGAAGAAGGTCTGTGGGTGGTCGATCTCGGTGCGAGGAGCGTTACACCGCTCCATCCACCCAAGGCTGGGACGCTCAAGGCTGTTGCGGACCTTAGGACGAGCGGCGCATCCATCACCAAGGGCGTCGATCTGGCTGTGACGGTCAAAGCGGCGGATTCAGCGTTTTCGGGCCGTTTCGACGGCTGAAGAAGGCGAGGGCAGAAGTGCCCTTCAATAGGCACTTCTGCTCTTTCAGAACGAATATGGTGTTCAAGCCCGGCATCGTGCGCTCGGGCTATTCTTTACCACAATCACATTTTAACCTCAGCGGCGATGCTGGACCATAAACAACCAGTGCGGTATCGGTTTGTGGATGGTCCTTTTAAAGTTGATCATGTCGCTGGGGAAGATCGTTGCGTTTCGAAGCCTTAAACCGCCTCTGGGAGACCGTTCGGGAGACCAGCCATGACTATCGGGCCTCTACCGACGTGTTCCCCGTTGTCGATGTCGAGAAGCTGAGCACGACGCTCGGTCTCAAGGAGAAGGGTGCGACCAACGGTGGGCTCAACCGGCCTGGGCAAAGCGCCCAGTCCTTCGATGAGACCGAGCAGCGCGTCATCGCCTGGGTCGAGGCGGAGAAGAAAGGCTCCTATCAGGTCCTTGAAGACCAGTTCCAGACCTTCGACAGCCGTCTGCGCAACCTCGATTTCGAAGGGCAGTTCGGGCTGATCCGGCAGGCGAATGCGTCCAGCGTTTCGGATTTCAAGGCAGAGGTCGCGAGCGGCGTCGACGAGTTGCATGGTCTGCGCCGCAAATTGAAGACCGCCGAGGACGAGATGGTGGGCTTCAAATCCCGGCACAAGCTGCAGCGCGCGGCGAAGGTCTCCAGCAAAGCTGCCTCGGGTTTCAAGGTCGCGCTGATCGTCTTCCTCATCCTCATCGAGATGGTGATGAACGGCAGCTTTCTTGCCAAGGGGAGCGAGCAGGGGATTGTCGGCGGCGTCACGGAAGCGGCGGCATTTGCCTTCTTGAACATCGGCGCGGCACTGATGTTTTCTTTCTTCTGCGTCCGTTTCCTCGTGCACCGCTCGTTTTTCCTGAAGCTGCTCGGTCTCCTCGGCTTGGTCGCCTACGTCGCGGTGGCGCTCGCGATCAACATCGCACTGGCGCATTACCGCGAAGTGTCGGCAACCATCCTCACCGGCGCCGGTACGGAGGTGATGCAGCGGCTGAGGACTGCGCCGCTGGGCCTGCAGGAGTTGAATTCCTGGATGCTGTTTGCCGTGGGCCTGATGTTCTCGCTCTTTGCTTTCATCGACGGCTGTTACCTGACCGATCCCTATCCGGGGTTCGCCGGCGTGCAGAAGCGGCTTGATGCGGCGAGAAGCAATTATATCGACCGCAAGCTCGACCTGATCGACGATCTCCGGGATATCCGAGACGAACACAATGGCAAGATCGAAGAGATCATCCGCGATCTCAGCATGCGCCGGCAGGAGACCGCCGCCATTATTGCACATCGCGCCCGAACGGCCGGCCTTTTCGCCGAGCATCAAAATCATCTCGAACGCACGGCCAACACGCTTCTGACCATCTATCGAGAGGCGAACAGAAGCGCGCGCACGGAGCCGGAGCCGCCTTACTTCGCATCCCGCTATCAGCTTGAGCGCCTGACGCCGGTTCTGCACACCGACGAGGAATGGGACGACAAGGTGCTCGGCGAGCGCATTCAGAGCGCGCAGGCTGAGTTGACCCAGCAGATCAAGCGGATTGGCGACGAGTTCGAGAGCGCCATCGAGAAATACCACCAGCTCGACAATCTTTTCCCGGAGGGCATCATTGGCACGACGCAAGCGGCGTAGCCGAGGCGGCAGCTCGGCTGGTCTTATTATCGCGACGATCTGCCTCGCCATTCTGTCCCTCGGTATTGTCGGCGCCTTTGGCTGGCTTCGCTACAAAGCCAGCGGCAATGTTGTGATCGATCAGGCCTCCCTCTGCCCCGTGGACGGCCCCAAGGCGGAAACGGCGATCCTGCTCGATGTCACCGATCCGATCTCGGACGCGACGGCGCTCGACCTGCGCAATCAGTTCCAGAAGATCGTCGCCGATGTGCCCGTCGGCGGCGCGATCGACATCTATGCCCTGACGGAGAAGGAAGGCGAGCTTATCCAGACCTTCCACGGCTGTAATCCCGGAAGCGGCGCCAATGTCGATGAATGGACCAGCAATCCGCGCCTGGCGCAGGCGCGCTGGGAAAAAGGCTTCGAAAAGCCGCTCCAGGATATTGCCGGCAAGCTGAGCGTCGGCGAGGCCGGCAAGCTGTCGCCGATCATGGCCGCCATCCAGAAGATCAATTTGGAGGTCTTTGCGAGCGCTGCTGGCGGCATGCCGAAACACCTCTACATCGCCTCCGACATGATCGAGCACACCGAGGCCTTCTCGAATTATCGCGACGGCGCCTCCTACCAGAAATTCCAGCAGAGCCCTGCGCGCAATAAATTCCGGACGTCACTGGATGGTGTCACAATCAAGATCCTCGCCTTTCAAAGGCCGAACATGAAGTTCAGTATGGAGGATCTTGCAAATTTCTGGGCGCAATGGATCAAGAGCAATAATGGCGATTTCGACGGCTTCGTCCGGTTGGAAGGGATACGCTGATGGCCGACATTGAGGCGAGGGTAGCCATACGCGACTACGGGCCGATGGCCCTGTTTGCGCTGGTTACCGTCGGCGGCATGATCTTCATCTGGACGTCCAAGCTTCTGGAGTGGCCGCTGCCGATCGTCACCGGCGTGCCGCTGTTGTTGATGGCGATCTACTTCCTGATCTCGCTGGCCTTCGCCGGTTTTCGCCTGCACAACGAGCAGGCAGGCGACAACCTCTACTACATGGGATTTCTGTTTACCCTGTCGAGTCTCGGCGTCTCCCTCTACCTCTTTGCCGGCGAGACATCGATCGAGACGATCGTCCGCAATTTCGGCATTGCCGTCACCTCCACCATTGCCGGCGTGACGCTGCGCATTCTCTTCAACCAGATGCGGCGCGATCCGATCGACATCGAGCGTAGCGTGCGCCATGAACTGGCCGAGATGACGCGGCGCGTGCGCACCGAACTGGACTCGTCGTCGCGCGAATTCTCACACTACCGGCGTGTCAGCAACCAGATGCTGTCGGAGGGTTTTGAAGAGATCGCGCGTCAGGCGGAACGCAACGGCGAGGAAATTCAAAAGATCTTGGAGGTTCTGGCGAAACAGGCGGTCAAACCGATCAACGAGACGGCAGCGCAACTGTCTGAGACGACAACGCAACTGTCCGAGATCATCGGCAAATTCGGCACAGCCGTCGAAACCGTGGGCAAGAAGCTCGAGGAGATTCGCTCGCCCGAAGACGTCGTCCGTGCCGAGTTGGCGCCGGCTATCGCCGCCATCAAGGAAATGGCCGAGGCGCAGCTGCAGCCCCTGAAGAATATCGAACAGACTCTCAGCCACATGGCGGATTTGCCGGGTCGCTCGTCTTCGTCCGAACCCAAACTGATCGATCCTCTTTGGGTGCCGCAGGCGGAAAATCGATCCGCCGATCCGGTTGCACCCAAGGACAATGAGGTGGCTTCGGAGGCGATTGCAGCTACGTCCGCCAAAAATGACGAACCGCCGACCGATACGGCGCGGGGCAAACGTTGGTGGCGTCCATGGTGATGCGCGTCTCGGACACCACGCCGAAGCTGGAACACAAGGGCTATAATCGTGGCCTCATCCTCGGCCTGACCATGGCCGAGTCCATGCTGTTGCTGGTCTTCTGCCTGCTGCTGGTCGCTGCCGCTATGATTTCCACGGAGAGGAACCGCCGTTATGAGGCCGAGCAACGGCTTGCGCTCCTGGAAAAAAAACAAGCCGAGCAGACGTCGCTCATCGTGCAACTACAATCGAAGCTGATTTCCGGTGACCTCTCGGCGTCGGACCGCGCGACGCTGGAAAAGGAATGGCGCGAATTGGTGCTGGCGCGTCAGACGCTGGACAGCATGGGCGCGGACGGCACGAAACCGGAGGATTTGCAGGAGCTTGCCAAGGTCGCGGAAGTGCTGAAACAGCATGGCGTCGATCTCGCCAAGGCGCCCGATGAGGTGGCCAAGCTTCTGACCGGGGAGGGTGGTGGTAAGGGCGCCCATGATTGGCCGCCGATCATCAATCTCGACGACGCCAAGAAGAATTATTTTCAGTCGGGCAGCGCCGAATTGACCAAGACCTTTGAACACATGCTCGACACCACGATCTCGAATGAGATCGCCAGCAATCTCAGCCTCTATGACGCGGACATTGTCGAGGTGATCGGCCATACGGACGAGCAACGCGTATCGCGGGAAAGCTCGAACCTCGACGATACACTGATCGGGGCAATGGATGGCAAGGTACCGATATCGGCCGTCGAGCCTGCGGATAACGCCGGGCTGGGTCTGGCGCGCGCGATCGCCGTCGCCAATGTTCTCAAAGCCAATCCGAAGCTGAAGAACGTCACCATCCTGCCGATGTCGGCCGCCCAACTGATCCTGCCCGGCGATAGGGTGACGACAGGGCAGGCGGGCTCAGTGGAAGCCCGGCGACGCATCGAAATCCGGGTCCGCGGCAGGACAGCGCCCGTTGCCGTGATCAATGATGCAACGGCGCTTCCCGTCAGCGTGCGCTAGTCTAGCTGCCTTTCCGAGCCAGATGCGCTTAACTTCGTAGACCCGGAGCCTCATGGCCCGTGCGTGCCACATATTCGGTATAGCCGCCGCCATATTGGTGAATGCCCTCTGGCGTCAATTCCAACACGCGGTTGGACAACGCGGCCAGGAAATGCCGGTCGTGCGAAACGAACAGCATGGTGCCTTCATATTGCGACAGGGCCTGGATCAGCATTTCCTTCGTGTCGAGGTCCAGATGGTTCGTCGGCTCGTCCAGCACCAGGAGGTTCGGCGGATCGAAAAGCATCATCGCCATGACCAACCGCGCCTTCTCGCCACCCGATAGCACCCGGCACTTCTTCTCGACATCATCGCCGGAGAAACCGAAGCATCCGGCCAGCGCACGCAGTGACCCCTGTCCCGCCTGGGGGAACTCGTGTTCGAGCTGCTGGAAGACGGTGCGCTCGCCGTCCAGCAAGTCCATGGCATGCTGGGCGAAATATCCCATCTTCACGCTTGCACCGAGGTTGACACTGCCTTCGTCCGGCTGCGTCGAGCCGGCGACCAGCTTCAGCAGGGTGGACTTGCCGGCGCCGTTGATGCCCATGATGCACCAGCGTTCCCTGCGCCGCACCATGAAGTCCAGTCCTTCATAGATGACGCGACTGCCGTACTTCTTGTGAACGCTCTTCAGGCTGACCACGTCTTCGCCCGAGCGTGGCGCCGGCTGGAATTCGAAGGCGACCGTCTGGCGGCGTTTCGGCGGTTCCACCCGGTCGATCTTTTCCAACTTCTTCACGCGGCTCTGCACCTGCGAGGCATGCGATGCGCGCGCCTTGAAGCGTTCGATAAATTTGATTTCCTTGGCCAGCATCGCCTGCTGCCGCTCGAACTGGGCCTGCTGCTGCTTCTCGTTCTGCGCCCGCTGCTGCTCGTAGAATGCATAGTCGCCCGAATAGCTGCTCAATGAGCCGCCGTCGATCTCGATGATCTTGGTCACGATGCGGTTCATGAATTCGCGGTCGTGCGAGGTCATCAGCAATGCGCCCTCGTAACCCCTGAGGAATTCTTCCAGCCAGATTAGGCTTTCCAGGTCCAGATGGTTGCTCGGCTCGTCGAGCAGCATGACGTCGGGGCGCATGAGGAGAATGCGGGCGAGCGCCACGCGCATTTTCCAGCCGCCCGACAGCGCGCCGACGTCGCCGTCCATCATCTCCGGGCTGAAGCTTAGGCCTGCCAGGACCTCGCGGGCGCGACCTTCGAGAGCGTAGCCGTCCAGCTCCTCGTAGCGCGCCTGCACTTCGCCGTAGCGCTCAATGATCTTGTCCATGTCGTCGGCCTGGTCGGGATCGACCATGGCCGCTTCGAGCTCCCGCAATTCAGCGGCAACGACGCTCACCGGCCCCGCGCCCTCCATGACTTCGGAGACGGCGCTACGACCCTCCATCTCGCCGACATCCTGGTTGAAGTAGCCGATGGTGACGCCTTTATCGACGGACACTTGTCCTTCATCGGGCTGCTCCTGTCCCGTGATCATCCGGAAAAGCGTTGTCTTGCCGGCTCCGTTTGGACCGACGAGCCCGACGCTCTCGCCTCTGTTGAGCGCCGCGGACGCCTCAATGAAGAGGATACGATGGCTGTTCTGCTTGCTGATATTTTCAATACGAATCATGTTTATTACGCGAGGCCCGAAAAAGTTTCGGCGCCCTTATGCCACGTGTCGCAAGCGCTGTCGCAGCTTTTTAGCCTGATGATCCGTTGAAAATCATCGTCGATACCGACCTCCAGTCTTATGCGGCAAATGCCACCAATGACGGCTTTCGGCGGCCCAAAGGAGACATTCGCCTTAGACGTTCAGGCCTGATTCACAACGATCTCACCTAGCCTTGCGACCGGGACGGTCTCCAGGCCAAGCCCGCAAAGCGAGATCGACCAGGCGCTTCAGTAACTCCGTACATGCTCCATCACAGGCCTGTGCGGACATGCCTTGAACGACAGCCGAATAGAAGCGAGCAAGACTATCGGTGTCGGTTTCCGTCGAAAGCTCGCCTTCGACGACCGCGCGATCGAAGCGCGCCTTCATGCACTGGATCGAAGCCTCTCGCCGTGCCGCTACTTCTTGGGCGACAGCCTCGTTTTCCTCGGCATGCTGAAGGACAGCAGTTGAGACTATGCAGCCTCGCGGCTTACCGGGATTAGAGATGCCTTCGGCGACGTCGTAGAGGTAGAACTCAAGTGCGTCAAAAGCCGACATCGGCCCCTGCAGCGCCTCGGCGCGGCGCTTGGTTTCATGCTCGGTATTGTAGTCCAGTGCCTGCCGATAGAGTTCTTCCTTTGACCCGAATGCGGCGTACAACGAGGGCGGAGTGACACCCATAGCTTGAGTCAGATCGGCTATCGAGGTTCCCTCGTAACCACGCTCCCAGAAAAGCCGCGCCGCGACGCCGAGCCCGACGTCACGATCCAACGCTCTCGGTCTGCCACGTTTCCGACGTGGTTCATCCATTTTTATATCGATCCCTATAAATTTATTGACAGGCGGATTTCTCATTTATTATATGAATCGCTATAAAAATAGCAACGGAGAGACTCATGTCTGGAAAATTGTCGACCAAAGTAGCACTCGTGACTGGCAGTTCGAGTGGCATCGGCCGTGCCGCGGTACTTGCTTTTGCAAGGGAGCGCGCAGCGTTCGTGGCCGTTCATTACGGAAGAAACGCGGAGGCGGCTCAAGCTGTTGTCCGGGAGATAGAGGCGCTTGGCACTAAAGCCGTTGCCATCCACGCGGACCTTGCCAAAGGCAAGGACGCGGCCGACAGTCTTTGGGAACAGTTCAAGGCTGCCGCAATTGCCGCCACAGGCGAGCCTTCCCTGGATATACTTGTCAACAATGCAGGCATTGCGCCCGGGGTCTCGTTGATGGAAACAAGTGAAGCTGTCTTCGATGAGATCATGGCCGTCAACGTAAAAGCCCCCTTCTTTCTCATTCAGGCGGCTGCCGATCATATTCGCGACAACGGACGTATCATCAACGTCTCAACGGGCTTCACGCGCGTCGCGGCTCCGACCCATCCAGCCTATGCCGCGTCGAAGGGTGCGGTCGAAACTCTGACCTTGGCGCTGGCACCTGAATTTGGCCGCCGCGGCATCACGGTGAACACTGTCATGCCCGGCGTTACAGATACCCCTATGAACGCATCGTGGCTCACAATCCCGGAAGCGCGGGCTCAAGCGGAAGCTATGTCGGTGTTCTCGCGCGTCGGCCAGCCCAATGACGTTGCCGACGTCATAGCCTTCCTGGCCTCTAATGAGGCGCGCTGGACGACGGGACACGTGATCGACGCAACCGGAGGAGCTCGACTGTAGTTTGGGCCAGCGGTAGTGACGTGCCTGCGAGAGCGAGCGCGTCACTCGCTTGTTACGAACCAGTCAGGCGGCGTTCGCGGCGAAAGGCGTTACCCCGTCCGGCTACCACTTATCGTGCGCCGGACACGCCTTTCCACCTCAGCAGTCGAATCGCATTGGCGGTGACCAGCACCGTCGCGCCGGTATCGGCGAGAATCGCCGGCCAGAGACCGGTAATGCCGGCGATCGTAGTCACCAGGAATACCGCTTTCAGGCCAAGCGCCATGCTAATGTTCTGGCGGATGTTGTTCATCGTCGTTCGGGACAGCACGACCATGTTGGCGACGTCGGTCACGCGGCCGTGAAAAGCCGCCGCATCCGCCGTCTCCAACGCCACGTCGGTGCCGCCGCCCATGGCGATGCCGACATCCGCGGCCGCCAGCGCGGGCGCGTCGTTGATGCCGTCGCCGACCTTGGCGACGATCTGATTTTGCGCCTGCAGCTCGCGCACGATGCGCTGCTTGTCCTCCGGCAGGAGCTGCGCGCGAGGCTCGATGCCGAGACCCTTCGCAATTGCACCAGCGGTGCGGGCGTTATCACCGGTCAGCATGAGAGCATCGATTCCCACTGTTTGAAGGGCTTCGATGCCGGCGCGGGCATCAGTGCGGGGCTCGTCGCGCATGGCGATGAGGCCGGCGAGCTTGCCTTGGACCACAAGCACGGAGACACTCTTGCCCTCATCGTTCATCGCCTCGATCCGGGCGGCCTGTTCGGCGGATAACGGCTCGATTTCCCGCGCCGCCTGCGGCGAGAGAAGCGACATGGTCTCGCCACCGACACGACCGCTGACGCCCTTGCCCGGCAAGGCCCTGGCTTCGGCCGCTGGCGGCATCGGGACACGATCGGCCTTAGCCCGTTCCAGGATTGCGACGGCAAGCGGATGGCTCGACCCGTTTTCGAGCGCGGCCGCCCGTGACAGCAGCTGGGCCTCGGTGTAGCTGAAGCCGACGATATCCGTCACCTTCGGCTTACCTTCGGTCAATGTGCCCGTTTTGTCGAACGCGACCGTCGTCACCTTGCCCATGGTCTCCAGGACCGCGCCGCCCTTCAACAGCAGGCCGCTGCGGGCACCGGCGGACAGCGCCGCGGCGATCGCCGCGGGGGTCGATATCACCAGGGCGCACGGGCAGCCGATGAGCAGGATGGCCAGACCCTTGTATATCCATTCCAGCCAACTTGCCCCCGCCGTCAGCGGCGGCGTCACCGCCACCAGGGTCGCGACGGCGACTACGCCGGGCGTGTAGTAGCGCGAGAAGCGGTCGATGAACCGCTCCGTCGGGGCTTTGGATTCCTGCGCCTCCTCGACAAGCTTCACCACGCGGGCAATCGTGTTGTCGGCCGCGGCAGCAGTGACTTTGACCCACAGCACGGCGTCTGTGTTGATGGTGCCTGCAAAGACCTTGGCATCCACGCCCTTGCGCACGGGTGTGCTCTCGCCGGTGACCGGTGCTTCGTCGATGGCGCTCTCGCCGTCGACGATCACGCCGTCGGCGGCAATGCGGTCGCCGGGACGCACGAGAATGACTGCACCCACCGCAAGGCTGTCAGCCTGAACTTCGCGGGTCTGGCCGTTTTCATCGACCAGCGCGGTCTTCGGAACCAGGGTCGTCAGCGACTGGATGCTCGCCCGCGCCTTTCCGGCCGCGACGCCTTCCAGTAGCTCGCCGACGAGGAAGAGGAAGACCACTGTCGCCGCCTCTTCGCCGGCATTGATGATGACCGCGCCGACAGCGGCGATCGTCATCAGCATCTCGATGGAGAACGGCGTGCCCGCCAACGCCGCCATGACCGCGCGCCGCGCGATCGGCACGAGGCCGACCAGCATGGCGACGATGAAGGCATAGGGTGCGATCGAGGGCACGAGATGGCCGACGGCATAGGCAGCGACCAGCGCCGCGCCGGACATGATCGTCAGCCGGCCCTTTTTGCTGGCCCACCAGGGGCCGTTCGCGAGCGTATGGTCATGACCGTGCAGCCCCTCGATTTCTTCTTCGGCATGGCGGTGATGATCATGATCGGCGTGATCGTGCGTCGAATGATTATGGCCGTCATGATCGTGATGGTGCTCATGACGATGATCATCGTGCCGATGTTCGGAGGGTTTGGGCTCTGTCTTGCCGGCCAGCGGGGCTACGGAGTAGCCGAGCCCCATCACCTTCTTTTCAATCGCCGTAAGGTTGCTGGTCTCGTCATGGTGCACGGTCATTGTTCCGGCAGTTACCGAAACGGAGACATCTTCGACGCCGGGCATCCGCCTGACGGCCGTATCGATCTTGGCCGCGCATGATGCGCAATCCATGCCGCCAACTCGGTATCGCGTCTGTGTCGCCGCTGCCATGATCCGCTTCCTTGTCAAATCCTGGCATCTTTCCTACATCCTCTAGTGACTAGAGGTGCAAGAGGAAAATCATGAAAAAGATCACGATCGGCGAAGCAGCCCGGCAAAGTGGCGTCAAGGTGCCGACGATCCGCTATTATGAGAGCATCGGCCTTCTGGCTGAACCGGAGCGCAGCGAGGGCAATCAGCGTTCCTATGAGCCGTCGCATCTCCACAGGCTGGCTTTCATCCGCCACGCCCGCGAGCTGGGTTTCGAAGTCGATGCGATCCGCACACTTTTGGCCTTGCAGGATGATCCCAATCAATCCTGCGCCTCCGCCGACGCCATCGCCAAGGCACGCCTGATCGAAGTCGAGCAGCGAATTCGCAGCCTGACGGCACTGAAGGCCGAGCTGGAGATGATGGTCGAAGGTTGCGGCCACGGCCGCGTCGACCAATGCCGGGTGATCGAAGTGCTTGCCGATCACGGCCAGTGCATGCATCCGCATCATTGATCCATCGGCCCCCGCGGCGCTGAACTGGTAGCCGGATGTTCTCGCCGACTCCGGACCCGAACTCACATGAGGTGAAGCAGAGTACCGCTGGCCGCCAGCAGCGCGACGACCACCCAGGGCGGTGCCTTCCAGACGACGAGGAGGATGAAGCCGATCAGCGCCAGCGCGAAATCGTAAGGATTGAGGATCGCGCTCGTCCAGACCGGGCTATAAAGCGCGGCCCCGAGAATGCCAACGACTGCCGCATTCGCGCCGCGCATCGCCGCCTGCGCGAGAGGACGTTTGCGGAAGCCGTCCCAGAAGGGCAGGGCGCCGATGAGCAGCAGGAAACCAGGCAGGAAGATGCCGACAAGGCAGATGGCGGCGCCAAGGATGCCGTTCGGAGCAGGCCCCATGACGGCACCGAGATAGGCGGCGAAGGTGAAGAGCGGTCCGGGAACCGCCTGGGCCGCGCCGTAACCGGCAAGGAAGGCGTCGTTCGTCACCCAGCCGGGCTTGACGACCTCCGCCTGAAGCAACGGCAGCACGACGTGTCCGCCCCCGAAGACGAGAGAGCCGGAGCGGTAAAAGGCGTCGAACATTGACAGACCCTGGGACGCCGTCGCCGTCGCAATGATGGGCAGAAGGCCAAGCAACAGGAAGAAGGCGGCAAGGCTCGTTATGCCGACGCCGCGCGAAACGCGGAAAGCAAAGTGGGTGGAGGTCGTGACGGAGCCGCTGCGACACAGGATGAAGCCACCGAGCGCGCCGAATGCGATGGCGGCGACCTGCCCGACCGATCCCGGAGCAAAGACGACGATTAGCACCCCTGCGAGCGCTATGCTGGCACGTTCCCGATCCGGCGTCAGGTTCCTCGCCATGCCCCATACCGCCTGCGCGACCACGGCGACGGCAACGATCTTCAGCCCATGCAGCAGGCCTGCACCGATGGGGCCGTCGAACGCTGTTGCCGCCATCGCGAAGACCACCAGCAGCAGGGCAGACGGAAGGGTAAAGGCCGTCCACGCGGCGAGCGCACCAAGCGGCCCGCCGCGTAGAAGTCCAAGCGCGAAGCCGAGCTGGCTTGATGCCGGGCCGGGAAGGAACTGGCAGAGTGCGACAAGGTCGGCAAAGCCGTCCTCGTCAAGCCATTTGCGGCGTGCGACCAGTTCGTCCCGGAAATAGCCAAGATGGGCGATCGGCCCTCCGAAGGATGTTAGGCCGAGCTTGAGGAAGGCGAAGAAGACCTCGCCGGGCCTTCCATTGTGATATGCTGCCGCTTCTTCATGAACTGCTTCCGACGACTTCACGAAGCAGCTCCCCGGCCTTCTGATATTTCATTCACACCCATCAAAAGCGACTCTCTCGAAAATCGATATCGGTACCGAGACTATAGGCCAAGGGTATAGGCTGCAATCGTCCAAGGGCTGGGGGCCGAACGAAGCACAAGTCGTGCCGCCGTCTTTGGTAGGCAATTACTCCCTTTGGTCCGTGGAACCGACCTTGTTTGTCGAATTGAGCGGAAGGGTGGTGGGGCTTAATATTCAGATATGAAGACGCTCCGGATCACCCTGGCTCAGAAGCTGATGATGCTGGCCGCATTTCTGGCGGTCATGGCGCTTGCCGTGCGTGTCCCGGACGTTCCATCCGGAGCCGGATATCATGAACTGTATGCGATAACCGCATCAGCGGCCTTGCCGGACGATGCAGACGTTTGCGTCCAGATTGATCAGGCCGCCGGCACCAAACCGACGCAACTGCTGACGGACAGTCACAAACACACTCACAAACACCATCACAGATGTTGTCGCGCCGGCTGTTCTGTCTTCGGCGCCATTGGTTCGCCGATCGTCATTCCGGCGCCACGCATCGCTCGGATATTCTCCGTGCCACAGTGGCCAACACTTTCTCCCTCCGACCCGCAAGACCTTCAGCGTCCGCCAAAACGCCTTGCTTGAGATCGCCAGGCATTTCGGCCGTCGACAGGCGTTTCGGCAGGACCACCTGTTCCTCCGATCGCAACGGAAACACGAAACCGGTGCTCACGCGCACGACCTCCGCAGCGGGATTTAACCTAGCTCCGCGAGGCTGGTTTGCACAGGTTTTCAGCGTGCCGTCGACTGCAGGACAAACCAGCCTGGCTGTTTGCGAGTTCTCGTCCCCAATCCAGTCAAGCTCGTTGCCAGCCTGATCTCTAGGGGAATCGGCGGCACGTTTGAAGGAGTTTTCGATGTCCACTGCCATAATTGCTTTCAACACTCTTCGCCAGGCGCCCCGTCGCTTTTGCCGAGCGTTCTGGGCGACTATCCCGAGCCGCGTACGGCGAACACCACTGATGTTCCGCACCGGAAGATACATCTATCGCAGGTTCAGCCGGAACGCCGAGCGGGTTCAAACTCACTACACGCATTTCATGCGGAATCCGCCACTGCTGGCGGTCATTGGAGCACTCGCGTCGGAATGTCCTGGCGATGGCAGCATCAAGATTGCATCGATCGGATGCAGCACCGGGGCTGAACTGTATTCGGCTCTCTATGCCATTAAAAAAGTCAGAAGCGATCTGAACCTCATAGCGTATGGCGCGGACATATCGAGCGCGGTCGTCGAGGTAGCAAAGCGAGGTATCTACCGCCCGGATATTCCGTCGGCCGAGGGCAGTTTCTACGCGGCCGGAAGGCCAGAAGTCGCAAGTCCCGATATGCCGTCGCTCATGGAAATCCTGGAGCCTCTTCCGGACGGATCGCTCCGGGTAAGGGACCAGCTCAGGCAAGGCATCACCTGGCTCACGGCTGACGCCACGGACGGCAAGCTGCCGGACCTGATCGGGCGGCAGGATTTTCTGCTCGCGAACAATTTTATGGGGCCGATGGAGGATCCGTTGGCTGAACGGTGTCTCCGCAACATGACGAAGCTGGTTGCTCCGGGTGGGTATCTGATCGTCGACGGGATTGATCTGGACATCAAGACCAAGGTCTTGAAGGCATCGGGCTTCCGGCCCGTGCTGGCAAGCCAGGACGAGATATGGGCGTGGGAGGCGTCGAAGAATGGTTGGCCGTGGCTGCGTTGGGCACGGGAGCCACTGAATCGCAGCGAGCCCGATTGGACTTTTCGATATTGCGTCATCTTCCGCCGCGGAGATCAATAGCCATCAAAGATCGGGTCCGGCCGCGGAAAACTGCCCGTCAGGCAGATAGCGGCCGACGACCTGCCAACATGGATCGTGGACGATGCTGTCACCTGTCGAAGACATGGATGCCGAAGTTGGTCGAGACCGGCCGCAATCCATCGCGGCTGAAAGTGTCCGTTTCATACCGGCGATGATGACCGACGGGATCTGGGTCGTCATCGCGAAGGTCGTTTCGCAGATTTCCCAAATCGCGACGTTCTTCCTCGCGGCGCGAGTGCTGAGCCCGGCGGAGTTCGGGCTTTTTGCCTTCGTTTCCGCCATTGCCGTCCTGCTGGTGGTAGTAGCGGAAGGGGGATGGGCGGAATTCATAATGAAGAATGGCGACGACGAGGAAAGCTTCAGTCAGGTCGCCACCATATCCCTTCTTAGCGGCTGTCTCTTCACCGCAGCCGGTGTGATCGCAGCCTTTGCCTTCTACGCTCTCACAGGCAATGGAGCGCAAAGCGCGCTGCTTGCGCTGTTCAGTTGCTGGATGCTACCCGCCGCTCTGACAGTGACTTTCGATGGCGTGCTAGTCGTTCGAGGCCGCCTGCGTCAGCGGGCGATCGTCAGAATCCTCGGGGAGTTAGTGGGGCTGGGCGCGGCGATAGCACTGCTCAAACTTCATGGAGATGCTTCGGCACTGGCGACGAGCAAGATTGCTTGCCAAATCGTGCTGCTCGTTGGCTCGATCCTTGTCGCGATGCGGTGGCCGCGCTTGCGTTTGACAAAGTCCATGCTGGCCGAAGTCATGGCGTTCTCCTGGCAGATCGTCGGCAATCGGCTGGTCGTTTTTGTCGGCTCCTATTCGGGCACGCTTGTCGTCGGAAGCTTCCTTGGAATTGCGGATGCCGGTTTCTACCGTGCGGCTGAGCGTATCGTCGCCGCTGTTTCCGAACTCCTGGGAGAGCCGGCGCGGTCGTTGAGCTGGGTGGTTTTCCGGAAGGCTCATCGGCGACCTGCCGCGTCGGGGCCATCGGCTGGCGGTGCCGGTGTCCGTTTCCTGCTCGCCCTTCTTGCCGTTGCAGCGCCCATGTACCTCGGGCTTGCGCAGATATCCGACGTAGCCGTACGGCTGGTGCTTGGCGACATATGGATGCCCGCAGCTTCGATAATACCCTTCCTGTGTCTGCGGCAGCTATTGCTCTCGCCGGGCTATATCAACGAGGCGTCGCTATCCATCGTTGGACACATCGGACGTCGGCTTCCCATTACGCTATTGAACGTCGCCATTTCGCTCGCGGTCACCATCGCGGTTGCCCGGTTTGGACTGTGGCAGCTGGCTGTCGCTCAGTGTTTCACGGCAGCCTTCGCGCTGGCAACCTCCATCAGATTGCAGTCGAAGTTCGCCGGCGTGGATTGGTTGGAGATCGGAAAAGGCGTGATCCTGCTGATCGTGCCTCCGAACCTGCTGATGGCGGTGACGGTGTTTTTCACGCGGCAATATCTTGCCGGAGAATTACCGTGGCAAGCGGTGCTCGTCCTCCAGATCTGCGCCGGCGTGCTGGTCTACGCTGCGGCCCTGCTGGTCGCGGTTCGACTGATCAAACGTCTGCGTTGGCTGCCGTTGGAATAGGCGGTACATTGAACGCGATCGCGGGTTGCGGGCCCGAAATATCGATACCCCAAAATTGCGATATGGTCGCCTCCGGGGAAGCGGCCATATCGTATACTGCATCATTTCAGTGGCTGTGCGTCATAATCAATGGCTGACTGGACGCACACACCTCCCGCATCGATCAAGAGCACCCGCTCGTCGCACCGCAAGTGTCGCACTTCTCGCAAGTCCCGTTACGGACCATCGTGAAGTTCTGGCATTCGGTGCACATGTTGCCGGTGTAGCCCTGCATGATGGAGCGGGCGCGGCGTTCCGATTCCAGTTTCTTGGCTTCCGCCTTGGCCGTTGCCGCGTCGTCTGCCGCCTTGTCGGAGAAGAGGGCGGTGGAGGCGTCGGCGGTTTCGGTTGCCAGTTCCTCGGCGATCTCTTCGGCCAGTTCCTTGGCGCGTTCCTCATAGTCGCGTTTGAAGGCGACGACTTCCGAGGTTGAGATGGCGCTGGCCGGCTCGACCTTGCGCGCAGCATTGCCGGCGAAGGCGGTGATCGTCGCGCCTGAGGAAGCGCGGGCAGGGGCTGCCGTGGCCGAACCCTTGACGTCGGCTGCCTGGCGTTCGCCCGATGTCGGCACCAGCGTCGGCTTGTAGCCGCGGGTCAGGCCCTTGGAGACGACATCCGCCTTGCCTTCCGATACGCCGCGTCCAAGCGCTGTATTGCTGAAGTCCGAGGTATCGACATGGGCGAGATCATGGCGGCCGAGATAGGAGATCGCCAGCTCGCGGAACACGTAGTCGAGGATCGACGTGGCGTTCTTGATCGCGTCGTTGCCGGTGACGATGCCGGCCGGCTCGAACTTGGTGAAGGTGAAGGCGTCGACATACTCCTCGAGCGGCACGCCGTATTGCAGGCCGAGCGAGACGGAGATTGCGAAATTGTTGATGAAGGCGCGCAGCGCCGAACCTTCCTTGTTCATGTCGAGGAAGATTTCGCCGAGACGACCGTCGTCATATTCCCCGGTGCGCAGGAAGATGGTGTGTCCGCCGATCTTGGCCTTCTGGGTGTAACCCTTGCGGCGACCGGGGAGTTTTTCCTGGCTGCGGACGACCTTTTCGATGACACGTTCGATGATCTTTTCGGTGACGGTGACTGCCTGGGCGGCAGCCGGGGCCTGCAGCAGTTCTTCCACTGCATCGTCGTCACCCTCGTCGTCGATCAGCGAGGCGTTCAGCGGCTGGCTAAGCTTGGAGCCGTCGCGATAAAGCGCATTCGCCTTCAAGCCGAGCTTCCAGGAGAGCATGTAGGCGTTCTTGCAATCCTCGACGGTCGCTTCGTTGGCCATGTTGATCGTCTTGGAAATGGCGCCCGAGATGAAGGGTTGGGCGGCAGCCATCATGCGGATATGGCTTTCGACAGAGAGATAGCGCTTGCCGATCTTGCCGCAGGGATTGGCGCAATCGAAGACCGCCAGGTGCTCGTTCTTGAGGAACGGCGCGCCTTCCAGCGTCATCGCACCGCAGACATGGATGTTGGCGGCCTCGATCTCCTTCTTGGAGAAACCGAGATGGTCGAGCAGGTTGAAGCTGATATCGGTCAGCTGCTCGTCGGAAACCTTCAGCGTGCCCTTCAGGAAGTCGGCGCCAAGCGTCCACTGGTTGAAGACGAACTTGATATCGAAGGCGCTCTTCAGCGCGGCATTGACGGCCTCGACCTTCTCGTCGGTGAAGCCCTTGGCCTTCAGCGTCGAAGGATTGATGGCCGGCGCCTGGTTCAGGTTGCCGTGGCCGACGGCGTAGGCCTCGATCTCGGCGATCTGGCTTTCGCTATAGCCGAGCGCGCGCAGCGCTTCCGGAACGGCGCGGTTGATGATCTTGAAGTAGCCGCCGCCGGCAAGCTTCTTGAATTTCACCAGCGCGAAGTCCGGCTCGATACCGGTGGTGTCGCAATCCATGACGAGGCCGATCGTACCCGTCGGCGCGATGACGGTGGCCTGGGCGTTGCGGTAGCCGTGCTGTTCGCCAAGGCTCAAGGCCTTGTCCCAGGCAGCCTTGGCATGGGCGACGAGATCCTGGTCCGAATTGTGGCCGTGGATCAGCGCCACCGGATTGACCGACAGGCCTTCATAGCCCGAGGTCTCGCCATAGGCGGCGCGGCGGTGGTTGCGGATGACGCGCAGCATATGCTCGCGGTTCGGCTTGAACATCGGGAAGGTCCCGAGTTCGGAGGCCATTTCGGCCGAGGTCGCATAGGCGATGCCGGTCATGATCGCGGTCAGCGAACCGGCGATAGCGCGGGCTTCGTCGCTGTCATAGGGGATGCCGGAGGACATCAGCAGGCCGCCGATATTGGCATAGCCGAGGCCGAGCGTGCGGTATTCGTAAGAGAGTTCGGCAATGCGGCGCGACGGGAACTGCGCCATCATGACCGAGATTTCGAGGACGACGGTCCACAGGCGAACTGCATGCTCGTAGTCGCCGATATTGATGCGCTTGGTCGCTGCGTCCTTGAAGGTCATCAGGTTCAGCGACGCAAGGTTGCAGGCCGTATCGTCGAGGAACATATATTCCGAGCACGGATTGGACGCACGGATCGGGCCGGCGGCCGGGCTGGTGTGCCAGTCGTTCATCGTCGTGTTGAAGTGCAGGCCTGGATCGGCCGATGCCCAGGCGGCGTAGGAGATCGATTCCCAAAGGTCGCGCGCCTTCAGCGTCTTGACGACCTTGCCGTCCTTGCGGGCGGTCAGGTGCCAGTCGGCGTCGTTTTCGACGGCGCGCAGGAAGTCGTCCTTGATCGAGACGGAATTGTTGGAATTCTGGCCGGAAACGGTCAGATAGGCTTCCGAATCCCAGTCGGTGTCATAGGTCTTGAACTCGAGGTCCTTGTAGCCCTGGCGAGCGAACTGGATGACGCGCTGGACGTAATTTTCCGGAACCTGGTCCTTCTTGGCGGCGCGGATTTCACGCTTCAGGGCAGGGTTCTTGGCCGAGTCGAAGCAATCGTCATTGTCGCCTTCGCAATTGACGGCAGCCTTCATGATCGCCTTCAGGTGCTTGGCGACGATCTTGGAGCCGGTGACGAGGGCGGCGACCTTCTGCTCTTCCTTCACCTTCCAGTTGATATATTCCTCGATATCCGGATGGTCGATGTCGACGACCACCATCTTGGCGGCGCGGCGCGTCGTGCCGCCCGACTTGATGGCGCCGGCAGCACGGTCGCCGATCTTCAGGAAGCTCATCAGGCCGGAGGAACGGCCGCCGCCAGAGAGCTTTTCGCCTTCGCCGCGCAGCAGCGAGAAGTTGGAGCCGGTGCCGGAACCATATTTGAAGAGACGCGCTTCACGAACCCAGAGGTCCATGATGCCGCCCTCGTTGACGAGATCGTCCTCGACCGACTGGATGAAGCAGGCATGCGGCTGCGGATGTTCATAGGCCGACTTGGACTTGGTGATTTTGCCGGTGAAGGGGTCGACATAGAAATGGCCCTGGCCGGGGCCGTCAATGCCGTAGGCCCAGTGCATGCCGGTGTTGAACCACTGCGGCGAGTTCGGCGCGACGCGCTGGGTGGCGAGCATATAGGCAAGCTCGTCGCGGAAGGCGGAGGCGTCTTCTTCGGAAGAGAAATAGCCGCCCTTCCAGCCCCAATAGGTCCAGGTGCCGGCGAGACGGTCGAAGACCTGGCGCGCATCGGTTTCGGAGCCGGTCTGGCTTTCCTTCGGCAGATCCTTCAGGGCCACGTCATCGGGCACGGAGCGCCACAGGAAGGAAGGAACGTCGTTTTCCTCGACCTTCTTCAGCTTGGCGGGTACGCCCGCTTTGCGGAAATACTTCTGTGCCAGGATGTCGGCAGCAACCTGCGAAAACTGCGCCGGCACGTCGATGTTTTCGAGGCGGAACACGATCGAACCGTCAGGGTTCTTGATCTCGCTGGTCGCCTTGCGGAACTCGATCTCCGCATAGGGTGACTGGCCTGCCTTCGTAAAACGACGTTCGATGCGCATGATCCCATAACCTCATTCGTTGACGCGCGCCTGCCTCGTAACAGGGCGCAAAAATCTTTGTCCGGCCTCGCGATTTCAAACGCGCAGCCAGTGTTCACTCTGTCTTCTGACAGGAGGTGCCATCCGGAGATGTCTTTCCTGTATCTTGTGGTGATGGTGGCTGCAAACACTAAATATAGTATTAACAGCTTATTGCCGCCAGTCCCCGCATGTCTTTTTTTGGCAGCATCGATATCGGCAAAAAAACCCTCACGGCGCCACCAGTCATGGTGCATCGCCCTGAATACAAATCCGATTTCGAGTTAAGGACCAGCCCCCAATAATTCGTCCGGTCCAGTCGCCGCCGCAACGTCAGCCATTAACTTTGAAAGACACGATTCCGTCAAGGGGTGGTCTGCGACGGATTTTTAACCACAATATCTTGTGGGCATGCCTGTGGAAATTGGGGAAACGCCAGGAGTCCCAAAGATTCAATCGCTTGGCGGAAATTGTTCGCTCTTCGCGCGACCGCTTGTGAGCTGAATGCCACCGACGACGGAAATAAAAACGACAATATTGTGACCGTGACCCCGAAGCCATTGGCAGAGGCGCAAAAGCATGCAGCAACCCCTCATGATTCGCGCGGAAGGCCTTGAATCCCACGCAATCCTGGTATCTCGGCAACCACTAAATATAGTGGGCGCCAAAGCGCCCACCTCTATTGCTGATGTCTGCGTCCGGTTTTGGCACATCAAATCGAATCACGACTGATTCGCGGGAGTCCCTATAAGCCTCAGCCGCGATGACCCTTGGCGATTGGCTCCTGATAGGTGAAGCCCATGTCCCAGGGGAAGTAGATCCAGGTGTCCTGGCTGACCTCGGTGATGAAGGTGTCGATGGTCGGCACGCCCTTCGGCTTGGCGTAGACGCAGGCAAAATGCGCCTTCGGCAACATGTTGCGCACTTCGACCGCCGTTTTGCCGGTGTCGGTCAGGTCGTCGACGACCAAGACGCCTTCGCCGCCATTGGTGGCGAGTTCCGGCGCGATGCCCTTGAGCAGGTTCATTTCGCCCTGGCTCGAATAATCGTGGTAGGAGGCGATACAGACGGTCTCGATCAGACGGATATTCAGTTCGCGCGAGATGATGGCGGCGGGGACCAAGCCGCCACGGGTGATGCAGACGATCGCCTTGAACTCGCGATTGAGGCCGGCGAGCCGCCAGGCAAGTGCGCGGGCATCGCGATGGAACTGATCCCAGGATACGGGAAAGGCTTTATCGGGTAGGGACATGGCTCAGAGGCTCCGGGAAGCAGTGGATGACGACGCGCCGGCGCTGCCGGCGACCCTGAGCAGACCCCGCGACGGGCGCGGACCATGGACCAAATCCTGAAACGCAATTCGCAGGCTTTCTGACCGGACATGATCTTGTCCAAAAATCGTTTGGACTTTAGCGATCACGCTCCATGGACCACGCGAATGGGTTCCCTGGCGGGAATTCTCTCATCGGTCGCTGCTTTCTGCTGGATTTGCGGTCAAAAGGCAAGAGCCGCCGCCGCTCCACTCATCCAGCAGGGTTACGCGGGTCAGCGTGCCAGCAGCGTCATGGCCGTCATCGACTGCAACAATGTCCGCGTCGTCCCACCGAAGATCAACTGCCAGAGCCAGGAATGTGTATAGGCACCCATGACGAGGAGATCGATGCTGTCGTCGGCAAGGCGATTTTCGATGACCTGCGACGGCGTCCTGCCGCCGCACATCGCCGTCTCCTGTCTGGCGCGAATACCATGACGCACGAGCGTCGCGGTAATCTCCGCGCCGGTCTCCGACGGCGAATGCGTCGAACTATCGGCCGTATCGACGGAAAAAACCTCCACGGAATCGGCAGTCTTCAGGAACGGCAGAGCATCGAAGGTGGCGCGGGCAGCTTCCTTCGAGCCGTTCCAGGCGATCAATACACGACGAATAGGCTTCGGCTCGCTGAAGATATAGGGAATGAGCAGGACCGGACGACCGCTCTCGAACAGGAAGCTTTCCACATCGACTTGCGAGTCGGAAGACTTGGCGGGATCCGGCTGCACAGCAACCAGGAGATCGGCGCTGCGGGCAATTTCCATCAGCGGCTGCGAGCCATAGCCGACGCTGCTGCCAATGCTGCGCCATTCATAGGCGATGCCTTCGCGCTCCATTTTTGTCCGGAACAGCCGCTCGATATCGATGGCCTGTTTGCGCGCCATATCCTGCAGGGCCTGCACGGCCACCGGATCGGGGATTTCCATCGGCGCCACCAGCGGCACGGCCGAGACGATTTCCGCATGCAGACCTACGATACGAGCGTCGTGCTCCTTGGCGAACGCGGCGGCGAAATCGACCGCTACGCGCGTATTGTCGGCGGTATCGAGAATGACCAGGATGGTTTTATAGGGCATGACATGATCTCCCGTGCGGAAAGGTCCACATTGCCTCATTATATCAGTGTTCCGCCTGATAATAATGCGCCGAGATGACAGCGGTTCCCTAACGGATTAAATGCGCTCGTTGAACGTCATGCTTCAGCGGACTGATTTCCTTTGTCTTTCGCCTGCCTGATGGTTTCGATCATTGCGCGTACTTCAGCTGCGACAGTTTCAACTAGCTCGGCGGAACGGCCCCTCACGACGATCTCGGTCGAGAAGAATTGACCGACATAGCGTGGGTAGGAGCCGATGCTGGTCTCAGGGTGCGCCTTCTGGATGAGGCCGAGCGGCGTGCCGATCTCGCCCTCGCCATAGGGGCAGGAAATGGCGGTCGACAAAACGGGCGTGCCCGTCCTGAGCGTCGGTATGACATTGTCGAGCATCGCCTGGAAAACCTGTGGCACCCCGGCCATCACATAGACGTTGCCGATGTTGAAACCAGGGGCCGTCGAAACCGGATTGGCAATGTGCCTGGAGCCGACTGGCATGCGGGCCATCCGCTGGCGGGCCTCGGTGAATTCCATTTCGCGCCGCGCATACATCTCGCCCATCAACCGCATCGCTTCAGCGTCGTGCTCGCAGGGCACGCCGAACGCCTTGGCGACGGCATCGGCGGTGATGTCGTCATGGGTCGGGCCGATGCCGCCTGACGTGAAGACATAATCATATTGGCCGCGCAAAGCATTCAACGCCGACACGATGGCATCCTCGTCGTCGGCAACGATGCGAACTTCCTTCAAGTCGATGCCGGCCAGCAGCAGCACATCGGCGAGATGGCCGATATTCTTGTCCTTGGTGCGGCCGGAGAGCAGTTCGTCGCCGATGGCCAGCATGGCGGCGGTGACAATGGTTTCATTGGTCATGGAAAATATCCGTGGAATTGCGCAGCGGCGCGTTCGAAAAACGTCAGAAATAGGTAGCGCCGTTTGCGGCGAATGGAAACCGTCGTTTTCGTTTCCCGAGCTGCCATCAAAAAAAGCAACTGCAAGTGAATTTTCGTCTACATCGGGTGAACAGTGCGTTCCAGCTGTGGGGGCTGCGCCTTCGTTTTCGGGCTGATACAAAACACCTCGAAAATCAACACGTCCAACAACGGGAGACGTTTATGGCTAAGGTTCTGGTTCTCTATTATTCCTCCTATGGTCACATCGAGAAGATGGCCTATGCCGTCGCTGAAGGCGCGAAATCCACCGGCGCCGAAGTCACCGTCAAACGCGTGCCGGAACTGGTGCCGGAAGAAGTCGCCAAGGCTTCCTACTTCAAGCTCGATCAGGAAGCACCGATTGCATCGCCGGAAGAACTGGCGGATTACGACGCTATCATCGTCGGCTCCGGCACCCGCTTCGGCACGGTTACGTCGCAAATGCGCAATTTCTGGGATCAGACCGGCGGCCTGTGGTTCGGCGGCAAACTGGTCGGCAAGGTCGGCTCGGTATTTACCTCTTCGGCTACGCAGCACGGCGGCCAGGAATCGACCATCCTCGGCTTCATCCCGACCCTGCTGCACCATGGCATGGCTGTCGTAGGCCTTCCCTATGCTTTCCAGGGCCAGATGGGCACGGAAGAAGTCAAGGGCGGCTCGCCCTACGGCGCTTCTACGATCACCAACGGCGACGGCTCGCGTCAGCCTTCGGAAATCGAGTTGGAAGCTGCAAAATTTCAGGGTGCACACGTCGCCAGGATCGCGGCCAAGCTCGTCGCCTAATTCGACTTTACATATCGATCAACGAAAGGCGCGGCGAAAGCTGCGCCTTTTTGTATGCCACAGCTCCCAGTCCTCGCAATGGGCAACGGGGCGGCAACGCCAATGCCGGCGATGTGATCGCTATTTCAGGTAGCATTCATAGTCTGTTCATCAACGCGGGTTCAATGAGAGGCTGTAAATTTTAGAATTGGAGCTGTCATGAACAAAACTCTCGGCATCATCGGCGCTGGCGCGCTGACCCTGGTCATAGGCCTCGCAACGGTTGTTCCCTCGGTCGCTGCACCGCTCTATCAGTCCAAGCCGGCAGCAAGCACCGCTATCGAGATGGTGCAGTACCATCAGCCGGACCGCCGGCATTGGGATAACAACGGACACCACCCGCACCGCCGTCCGCCGCCGAACTACCGCCCCGGCTATTGGAATGGCTATCACGGCTATAAATACGCCCGCCCAGGCTATCGCCGCCACAGCGACGGCTGGTGGTATCCGAACAAGGCATTCACCATCGTCATTCACTAAGCATCTGCATTCGAGGTAGACGATAGCGAGGCGGTCCTACCGACCGCCTTGTTTTATATGGGCTTCGGATTGAGAGCCGGGGCTCCGATGCTATTTGAATATCTAGTGCGGACGACGGCGCGAAGGATCAGCTTGCCGCTCAGTCTCCAAGATGCCTAAGCGAGGCCTCAAGTTGAAGGCGGCTGCCCCGCATCTGTGCACCTCAAGAGGTGCAGCCCGTCTTTACTGTATTTTCCATTCAATTCGAACTTTCTTCAAAAGACAAAAATAAAGAATTGATTGCACAGTTCCCCATCGGTTTTTCCGTATAATTTAAGGGGGGGACAATGCTTCGACTTCCTAGTGGCTCGCGCTGCCGGAAGAAAATCGTGGAGTTCATTCACGATTCGTCCGGGGCTTACTTGATCGTTTTTGCATTGTCGCTCCCGGTTCTGATCGGTTTGATTGGGCTCGGCACAGACTATGGGCTGTGGACCTACAAGCAGCAGAAGATGCAGTCGGCAACCGACGCTGCGGCTGTTAGCGGCGCGGCCGCCTACACCAGCAGCGGTGACGGGCCCGTGGTATCCCAGGTCAATGCGATAACGGCGAGCTATGGGCTGATTAATGGCCAGAATGACGTCGTGATATCGACGCACCGCCCTCCGACGCAGGGATCTTACGCCGGGAATAATTCGGCGATCGAAGTCGTCGCGCAACAACCGATGGACTTGCTGTTCTCCGTGCTTTGGCAGCAGGCTTTCGTCGTTACGACGAGATCTGTTGCCATGGCGAATGCGGCCAACGGCTGCGTGCTGGCGCTCGATCAGACGGCAAGTGCTGCCGCGTCGGCGCAGGGTTCAACTTCGGTGACGCTCAAGAACTGCAGCCTCATCTCGAATTCGGCAAGCGCCACGGCGGTCAATGTCGGCGGTTCAGCACTGATCCAGGCGCTTTCGGTCGGGGCTGTCGGCGGCATCAGCGGTCTTGGCGGCATCAAAGCGGACGAGGGAACGGCGACCGGAATATGGCCCGTCACGGACCCCTATGCCGACGTTCAGATCCCGACCTATTCCGGTTGCACGACCAACGGCAAACAAAACATCAAGGGAAAGACGACACTCAGTCCCGGTGTCTATTGCGGCGACATCACCGTGAACGCAGGCGCGGTCCTGAACTTGAACCCCGGGATCTATATCCTCGATCGCGCCAGTTTGAAGGTCAATGGCGGCGCGACTTTGATTGGCCACGGCGTCACGATCATCTTTACCTCCAGCACGGGAAGCAACTACGGCACCGCGTCAATCAACGGTGGGGCGATCCTTGATCTCACGCCACCGGTTACGGGAAACACGGCCGGCATTGTCATTTACGGCGATCGGAATATGCCCGTCGGCACGGCCTTCAGCTTTAATGGTGGTGCGACCCAGAGCTTGGCGGGATCGATCTATCTGCCAAAGGCTGCCGTCAGCTATTCGGGGGGTAACACCGCGACTAGTGCCTGCATCAAGATCATCGCGGATACGATCACCTTCACCGGCAATTCCAACCTATCCATCGATTGCAGCGCTTATCCGACCCGCGCCGTCGGCGGCGCCGCTGGCAAATTGGTCGAGTGATGCATGATGACTGCAAAGACAACCATGCCAACAATATCGCTCTCCGGCATGCCCGTCGCTGAACGGCGGCTGGGCTCACGACCTCGGGCAATATCGGTGCGGCCTTGGAGAAGGCTCTGTCGGGACCTGCGCAATGAAGAGCACGGCACGGCCGCCATCGACCTGGCGATCATATTGCCGGTATTGATCGCGATGGCATTCGGCCTTGTCGACTATTCGTCAGCGCTGCTTCAGCAGACGCAGGTGGAGAACGCGGCTCAGCGAGGTCTGCAGTATGCTTTGGCTCGCGGCTTCGATAGTTCCGGCATGTCGAATGTCATCACAAGAAGTACCGGCTCAGCCGTCATCTCGGCGACGCCGGCCCCGTCGAGATTTTGCGGTTGCCCCGGCGATCAAGGCATCTCCAGCACGGCGTGCTCCGATGTCTGTGCGGACGGATCGCGACCGGGCACCTATGTGTCCTCCTCGGCCGCGGCGACCTACGTTCCGTATATCGCGCTTCCTTTCGTGCCCGCATCGTTTGCACTGCAGTCAACGGCAACAGCGAGGATTCAATGATCCGCCGTCTCGGGAGGAATGCCGAGGGGACAACCGCAGTCGAGTTTGCTCTGACTGCTCCCCTCTTCATCATTATGGTATTTTCGATCGGACAATTCGGCCTTTTTCTCTGGACCCGATTGGGATTGCAGCACGCCGTTGACCTCAGTGCCCGGTGTGCGAGCCTTTTGCACACCACCTGTCCGGATACGGGTTCGATCCAGGCATACGCCGCCGACCAGGCCTATGGCCTTAAGATAGATCCCAGCGTGTTTACAGTGAATAAGGACGCATGCGGACAGAATGTAACGGCATCTTACACCTATACGATCGCGATCCCTCTATTGCCATCGGTGCCGGTGACCATTGGCGCAACGTCGTGCTTCCCGACCTATTGAGCGACTGATGGTGCGGAGTTTCATTGCCGCCGCAGCTCGGCGAATTGCCGATCAATCTAATTTGCCGAGGAGAATTCAGGGGGCTGGGAGGAATAGTAGTCGGCTGCCTGATCGATCTCTTGCGGCGTCAGCGCGCGGGCGATGTTCCGCATTTGCTGGCTGACGTCGTTTCGTCGCTGGCCGGTGGCGAAGGCCTGTAACTGGGCCTTGATGTAGGCCGGCGATTGCCCTTCCAGCCAGGGGCTGCCGGGCTTGTTTTCAAGACCGCCGTGGCAGGAGCCGCAGGGCGCTATTCCGCGCAGTGGGGCGCCATTCGTGACGATGAGCGGCGCCGGCGAGGCCTGTGTCGGATGATAGGCCGGAAGACGCGGCAGATAGGCGTAGTAGGCGGCAAGATCGCGCATGTCTTGTTCGCTGAGATTTACGACGAGCGGGCTCATGACTGCGTTCGTGCGGGCACCTGACTTGAAATCCTCCAGTTGCTTGTAGATCGCGCCGATAAATTGTCCGGCAAGGTTTGGCGAATCCGCTCGGCTGATACCCGTCGGGCCGTGGCATATCGCACATTGATGCGCGAGCGTGGCGCCGCGGCCGATCGACTCCGGCGAGGGCCGGCCAAGTGTGGCAACCGTCATCACGACGGCGGACGTCTTGAAGTCGGGAGTAACCGGCTCTGCTGCGGAGCTTTGGCGTGGTACCCCGGCGGCGGCACAGATCGTATCCCAAAGGCTGCTGGGTTTGACGCCAGCCTGCGCGTAGGGAAGAAAGACAAAGCCGAGGAGCGCGGCGACAACGAACACAGCCGCCGTCACGCAGACGGCCGTCATGCTCCATCTGTTCTTCGGAGAGATCGGCCGTTCCGGACTCATTTTCTGACCCCCACATAGAAGGCCGGCACCGACGTATCCTGGCGCACGGCGAGTTGGGCAATCGGGAAGCCGTAATTGGTAATCGTGAGTGCGACCATCAAGGAAACCCAAAGGAGATGGCCATTCAGCACCGCGGGCAAGCGCGTGGGAGGGTGGACGGCCATGGCGAAGCTATAGTCCTCCGGCTTGACCTGGGGCGCTCTCTGGCCCCCTGCGAGCACGATCAGAAACAGCGCTCCGGAGATCAGAAGCAGAAATCCGCCAAAGGCCGAGAGAATCACCGGCATTGCCTCTGAAGCGAGCGCGGGGTCGGCATAGTCGAAATAGGCCATGCGGCGCGGCATTCCGAGAATGCCGACATAGTGCCAGGGGAAGGTGGTGACGATCATGCCGATGAACCAAAGCCACAGCTGAACGCGCATCAGGCGGAAATTGTCGAGCGCGCGCCCCGTCAGATGTGGCCATAGATCATAGGCTATCGCAAAATACATGATGACGATCGCGCCACCGAAAATCAGGTGGAAGTGGCCGGTGATCCACTGCGTATTGTGGATCGATTCATCGAGCTGATAGCTCATGTTGATGAGGCCGCCGGCGCCGCCGAAGCCGAGCATCACGAACGAAAACGCCGTGGCTAGCATGATGGGATTGTCCCAAGGCAACGCCGCGAGCCAGCCGAAGGCTCCACGCCCGCCACGCAGCCGGCCCGCAATCTCGACCGAAGCGCAAATCGTGAAGACGGTGAGGAGCGTCGGCAGCGCCACCAGGGAGGTGAAGGCGGAATGAATGAACTTGAAGGCCGAGCCGACCTGCGGATCGGAGAATGTGTGGTGAATGCCGATCGGCATCGCCACGACCAGGAAAAGGATAAAGGCGATCCGGCCCATCGTGTCGCTGTAGAGCTTGCCGCCTATGGAGCGCGGCACGATCGCGTAATAGGCTATGTATGTCGGCATCAGCCAGAAATAGACGATGGCGTGGAGCGTCCAGGAAAAGAAGATGCGCGCCAGTCCGGCGTCGATCGTCGCGCGTAAACCGAATGCCACCGGTATGATCTGGAACAGCAGCTCGAGCGCGGCGCCAACCGCTGTCCACCCCCACAGATATGAGCCAGCGACATTCGCAAACATGGCGAACGGAACCGGCTCGCCGGGATTGGCCCGCTTCCAGACATAGAGGTTCACGGACATCAGCGCCACCCAGAACCATGAGCCGACAACGACTAGGACGACGCCGACATAGTAGAAGGGGTTGCCGATCAGCGGCGGGTAGAAGGTATAGAGCACTGAGGCGAGACCCATTGAAACCGGGATCATGGCCATGACCGCACCGACCACGATCATCAAGAATCCTGCCCAGGCCCACCGCCTGCCCACCAGCGGCTGCTTCAGTGCGCTTTCGCTGATCGCATAGCCGAAGCCCATGGCAACCAGTGTCGGGAAGACATAACCCATGACTGTGCCGTGCGCCGTCAGGGACCGGTAGTACCATTCGGGATTGCTGATCCAATGGGCGAGCGGGCTTCGAATGAACATCTGCCAGGCGCCAAGCACCAAGGCCAGGCCGAAGACGACGAAAGCGAGCCAGAAATGCGCAAGGATCAGTCGCCTACTATTTAACACAGCTTACCCTCCGGCCGGCCGATGCCAGGTTCATGAATTCGGCCTTGTCGACCACTTTGACCTTTGCCCACATGCCCTCGTGCCCAAGGCTGCAGAATTCCTGGCATGGCATGAGATGCTCGCCCGGCTCAGAAAACTGCGCCGTCTGAACGGTCACATAGCCCGGCACCAGCATTGCGTTGACATTGCTCTGCTGGATGAGGAAGCCATGGACGACGTCGGCGCTCGTGGCGCGGAACGTCAGCGGCGTCTGGGCGGGCACCACAATGCAGGACGGCGTGAAGGAATATTGTTGGCCGATGGCGCGCACGGTCACCGATCCGTCGGGCTCAAGGGCGCTGCCGAGATTGCTTTCGACGAACTCGCCGCTGAGGTGGAGGGTCGTCGGGTCGGCCGTCTCCACCTGGGCCTGGGGCATGGTTGCCTGATGGATGCCGGCGAAAGCCGCCATGCCCGTCAAGAAGGCAATGATCGCCACGGAAATCACAGCCCATCGACCTTCGACGATGGCGGTTGTGGCAGTACTTTTCGGGGGTTCTGTCATGGCGTCGGTCCGCGCGGCACGAAAACGAGGAGATAGAACAGCAGCCACATGATCACGACGAGGGCGGTCGTAATGCCGGCAAGCGCAATCGCGCCATGCGGGCCGGCCGCAACGATCGCTTCCACTTGTTCGTCAAGAGATGACGCATCGTCCACGGGAGGATCGGAATTGATCATGACGGCCTCATTGGAGTGGAACCGAGCGCAGGTGATTGGCGTCGGCCGCCGTCACTGCCGTCCCTCTGTTGCCCCAGGTACTGCGGATGTAGCTGACCACGGCGGCGACTTGGTCGTCGGACAAGGAGACCGCAAAGGGAGGCATGCCATAGGGCATCGGATTTCCCGCGGTTCCCGGCGGATATCCCCCATTGAGCACCATCCGGATCGGGTTCACGGCCGATTCCATCTGGATCGACTGGTTGCCGGCAAGCGGCGGATAGTGCGGCGGCTTGCCTTCACCCTTCGTCCCGTGACAGACGGCGCATTGGCTGTCGTAGACCGTCTTTCCGAGGCTCAATAGCAGACTGCTTTCAGATGACGAGATATTGGAAACCGGCGCCCGCGGCGAATCCGTCGCGATGCTCTTCAGGTAGACGGCCATCGCGCGGGTATCGGCGTCGTTCAGGTATTGCAGGCTGTTGTAGACCACATCGGCCATCGGCCCGTAGACGACGCCGCGCTTCGATACGCCCTTCTGCAGCAGGTCGGAGATGTCCTCGATGCTCCACTCGCCGAGACCGGCTTCCTTGTTGGAAGTCAGCGAGGGAGCGTACCAGTTCTGCATGGGAATGAGCCCGCCCTGAAAGGCCTGTGACTCCGAATTGCCGCCGAGCGCGTTGATCGGTGTATGGCACATGCCGCAATGACCCAGCCCTTCGACCAGATAGGCGCCACGGTTCCATTCTGCCGATTTGTCGTGATCCTGCTTGAACTCTCCCTCCGTGAAGAAGAGCGTGCGCCATCCCAGTATTAGCGAGCGATTGTTGTACGGGAAACTCAGGTCGTGCGGCCGGTTCTGCTGCGCCACAGCCGGGACGCTGCGCAGATATGCGTAGATGGCGTCGCTGTCCTCGCGCGTCACCTTGGTATAGGAGGCGAAAGGCATGGCCGGATAGAGCAGCCCGCCGTCGGGAAAGCGGCCGCGATGCATCGTCTGGTAGAAATCCTCGGCCGTCCACTTGCCGATGCCGGTCGTCGCATCCGGCGTGATATTGGAAGTGTAGATCACGCCAAAGGGCGTCGGCATCGCCCGGCCTCCGGCAAAAATGGCCCCTTCGGGCGCTGTATGACAGGCAATGCAGTCTCCGGCGCGCGCAAGATATTCGCCCTTGGCGATGAGGGCGGGATCCGGCTTGGCGCCGGCCTCCTGCGCCTGAAGCGCATGCGGCGTTGCCAGCGCCAGTACCGTGACGAAGATGCCGAGCGAGAAGCGTGGCGTCATGGCGCTATTTCCCCTCGTTGGGCTGGCTGCCGCAGGCGAAGGGCAGGGCGAAGCTCGCTTGTGGAGCCGGCGAAGCATCGGCGGGGGCAGGGCGCTGTGCCAGCCAGGCGGCCACGGCTCGAACGTCATCCTCCGTCAAATGCCCTGCCACGATTTGCATACAGTCGGGCGCGATAGCGGTGCGCGTACCATAACGCCAGCCGCCAAGCTGGGCGCTGATATAGGCGGCCCTAAGGCCCAGAAGGCCGGGGATAGCGGGTTCCATGCCCGTCAGTGACGAGCCGTGGCAACTGACGCAGGCAGGAATGCCACGCTCCATGTCACCTTGCGTTGCCAGATCCTCTCCGTGCTGGAGGACGGATTTGCTGAGATCGGAAACCGCGGCCGGCGGGAGATCGGGCCGTTGCTCGGCGAAATAATCCCCGATCTTCTTGAGATAGTCGTCCGGCAGGAATTCGAGAAGATAGTTCATCGGCGGATATTTGCGCCGGTCGTTCTTAAACGCGAGAAGCTGATGATAGAGGTAACCGGAAGGCTTGCCGGCAAGCCGAGGGAAATATGGGTCGTTTGTTCCCCTGCCTTCCGCTCCATGGCAAGGCGTACAAGCCTGGACGCGGGCTGCCATCGTATCCGGGAGGTCGTTTGGCGTCTGTGCATTAGCAGCGAAGGCAAAGAAAATTCCGACCGTGATCGCGGCGAAAGTGACACGTCCCCCATCTGCCACGCTTTGTCCTCCATCCCCCGGTGGATCACATAAAATATGCTAGCATCACGTGAAATTGAATCAAGCCAAGATGTTTCGAATATTATGCCGGTCAAGGCGACGGGACGTCGGCGGCCGAAGTGTTGGCGCAAGCTGACCGCGATCGTTCAGCAAGGCGCTTTACCGCGGAAGCCAAACGGTCATGCCGGGCTCCAGGCCACTGTCGCCACCAGTGGGATCGAGCCGTAGCCAGAAACTGTTGAGATCGTGATCCCCAACTGCCCGTGCCGCGCGCCAGGTGGCAAATTCGCCAAGCGGCCGCAGTTCGGTGACGCGAGCCTCGATGGTGCCGTTGCTCGTCTTCAGCGCGACGGTTTTGCCGATCGTCAGATCTTTCAAGGCATCTTCGCGCAGCGTGAAGGCAAACCATTTCTCACCCTCCGGCTCGATCGTCATCACGGGTGCACCGGGGGAAAGGGCCTCTCCCAATTCGGCGACCTGAATGACGACGGTGGCATCTGCTGGCGCCGTCAGGTGTGTCTTGTCGAAGGCAATCTGCGCCTGATCGACGGCTGCCTGAGCCGCCGCCACTTGGGCGTCGGCAAGCGCAAGTTCCTCCTTGGTCGGGCCGGCGCTTGCTGCGGTCAACTGGGCGCGCTTGAGGTCGAGATCCGCCTGCGCCTTTTGAAGTTGAGCCGTGGTATCGTCGAGTACCTGGCGGCTGCCGGAGCCTTTCGCGAAAAGCGCGGCCGCGCGCGTGTTCTGCTGTTGGGCGAGCAGGAGGTTTGCCTCGGCGGTTTTCACCGATTGCTCGGAGATGGCCACTTCTTCCGAGCGAACGCCGGCATAGACGTGGTCGCGGTTCGCCTTGGCGCTGGCGGCGGCTGCCTTGGCTTCCCCGAGCGCCGCGGCCAGTTCCGGGCTGTCCAGCGTCGCCAGCAGGTCGCCTCGCTTCACGTGCTGGCCTGGCCGGGCGGCAAGGCTGAGCAGTCGCCCGCCCACCTCCGGCGCGATGCGGATCTCGGTACGCTGGACCATGCCGGGCGCGGCATTACCTGTTGCGCCAGAGTCGCCGGAGAAGGTGGCCGCCCCGCTGCCAAGCGCAGCCGCTATGAGCGACGCCATCAGCAGCGGCGGGCAGAAGACGGGTAGACGAAACATCCTAGCTTTCATTCTTGCCTCCTTCATGCCTCGTCGCCCACCACGCCGAGGCCATGGCGAATGCCGCGTAGACGATCGCCAGCGCCCAGAGGGCTTGCCAATTGCTGCGCACGTCCGCGAGCGACGCGCCCATCTGGTTGACGCGCACCAGACCATCGATCGCCGACGTGCTCGGCAGCACCTGGCTCGCGATGCGGATCGACCTCGGGATCGCCTCGAGCGGCCACGCTACGCCCACCTGGAAAAACAGCGGCAGGCTGATGGCGATGAAGAGCAGCACCGCTGTCTCGCGTCGAGTGAACCACGATCCGACGAATTGCCCCAGGAAGCTCACAGCAAGGATGAAGGGTATGGCGAGCGCCAGCATGTCCAGAAGGCGTCCATTCGTCGAGAACCCGTAGATGCGCGGCAGGATAATCAGGTAGAGCGCGAAGCCGGGCAGCACGAGCAGCAGATGCGCGAGCGCCTGACCCAACACCGCCGCCGGTCGGCCACGACCGCTTCGGGACGCCCGTCCTCCCTGTTCGAACGCGACGCCGCCGAGCGTGGCGGAGCCCATCAGCAAGGTCTGCTGCAGGATCAGGATGAAGGCGGCCGGCACGACGTAACTGGCATAGCCGCCCGTCGGGTTGAACAGCGGCTGATTAAGGATTTCGACCGGCGAGTTCCTGACGAGTGCGGCCCGAAACAGGCTCCCATCGCCCCTCGCGCTGCCGGCCGCAACGTCCGCGGAGACTGTCG
Source organism: Rhizobium mayense (assembly GCF_030272705.1). Classification (GTDB taxonomy): domain Bacteria; phylum Pseudomonadota; class Alphaproteobacteria; order Rhizobiales; family Rhizobiaceae; genus Rhizobium; species Rhizobium mayense. Next base: position 66,413 of record NZ_JARFYM010000003.1, read on the forward strand.
CCGCTGCCTCCGTTATGCCCTGCAGGGTGCGATTGTAGAGCAGGAAGTAGGCGGAATCGACATAGATCGGCAGCCGGGCTCCAGCGCCTTTCAGAACCTCGCGCTCTGTGCCCTCCGGGATCCCGACGATGCCGAACACTTCGCGCCGGGCGAGTGCGGCTTGTGCGGCCTCCAGGGTATTCGGACGAGCCACCACTTGCGTCGCCTCGTCGGCATCGATCATCTGGATGAGAGATCGGCTCAGGTTCGTCGTGTCGGCGTCGACGACCGCCACGGGGATTTTGCGCACCAGCTGCCCGAGATAGGGCTGGGGGTAGAATACGCCGTAGATGATCGGCGCCAGTACGATAAGGCCGAAGACGGCGCTGTCGCCGAGGACGCGCTTGTATTCGGCCACGAACGCCCCGACGACGCCAGGCCGTGCGACAGGCTGTGGCGCCGCTGGCTCCGGTTGGCGGTCGGGCGCGCGCGCAATGGCGTTCAACCCCAACCACGACAGGGCGAAATAGAGAACGGCGAGGGCTGCAAGCGCCATGAACGGTCGCACGGAGTCGGAGGCGGGTACGCCGCGAGCGGCCTGATCGAACAGGATCTGGATATACCAGCGAAGCGGCAGCATATCGCCCCAGACCCGCGCAAAACCACCCATCGCAAGAACCGGGAAGCCAACGCCGGCAAAGCCGAATGCGGGCGAGCAGATGATGCCGGTCAGCGACAGGCCGAGGGGGAGGTTCCTGACCAGCAACTGGAGCAGCGCTCCAAGCGATAGATAGGCGATGACGAGGAGAAGGGCGGAGGCGCCCATCAGGACGGCATCCCCACGGAAGGGAATCTGATTGAGTCCGTGGATGATGCCGAGCCCCACGACCATCATCAGGACAAAGATGCCAAAATAGGGTGCGAGTTTGCCGATCAGCGCGGTGAGTGGACTGCCGCCCGCAGCGTCCAGCCACGCCCGCACGCCGCGCGACCCGAATTCGGAACCGACGGCATAGCCGCCCGCGATCGCCGTCAACACATGCAGCACCGTCGGCAGGATGGCGCGCAGCAGAAACTGCACATAGTTGAGCGCCGGATTGGTCAGTACATATTGCTCGGTGATGAGTGGCCCAGGGCGGTATCCGCCTCCGCCTGCCTGTTTCGGCAGTGCCGCCGCAGCCGCGGCGATCGACGTCTGCAATCCGCCCGATGCGATATTGCCCGGCGAGAAATACTGTTTGTTGTAGAAGATCACGATCTGCGGGCGTTTAGCCGCATAAATATCCCGTTCGAAGTTCTCGGGAATATAAACCGCAGCGATTGCCGCGCCCGAGCGGATCGAATGCATGGCGCCGTCAAGATCGGAGGACCGGTGCGCCACGGCGACGGAAGGCGCGGCATCGATCGATTGGATGAAGCGCAGCGACGTGTCGGAATGGTCCATGTCGACCACATCGACGCTGAGATTTCGGACCACCGCGTTGCTGAAGGTTGCGGTCAGGATGGAAAAGGCGATCAGGGGAACGGCGAGCACAAGCAGCAGCGCCACCCGGTCGTGCCAAATCCACGTCACCTCGCGCGAGACGACCGCAAGCAGACCCGGAGTTTCGGGCTGAGACATCAGCGTACACCGCTCCATTGCAGATAGGCGCTCATTCCGGGACGAAGTTCTGGAATCTTTTCGGTCGGATAGGCGCGCACTTCGAAGGTGCGCAGGTCGAAATCGCCGGTCGCACGCGTCGCCCGCCAGCCGGAATACTCGCCGCGGGTCGCAATGGTCCTGATCTCGACCGGCATCAGCCGATCGCCGAGGGCGGGGATGCGGACATCAAGCTTGTCGCCCACCTTCAGGCCCTTCACGAGGTCTTCGCGCAGATCGAAGCTTAGCCAGACATCGCTGAGGTCCACCAGCGAGAGAAGGGGCACCCCGGGCGACACGAACTCGCCGATTTCAGCCCCCACCTGATAGACTTGCGATCCGACGGGCGCCGTCACCGTCATCTCGTTGACCTGGGTATTGAAGGTGGCAACTGCTGCTGCGGCCTTGTCCACGTCGGCTTGCGCGACGCCACGCTCTTCCTTGGTATAGCCCGCAACGGCCTCGTCATAGGCAAGCTTGGCTTGTTCGAGGCTGCGCCTCGCCACATCGAGCGACGCCGTTGCTTCGTTCAACGTCTGCGTCGAGGCTACGCCCTTGGTGGTCAATTCGTTCGTGCGGTTGTAAGTCTGCTGGGCGAGCACCAGATTGGCTTCGGCCGCGGCGATTGCCGCCTTGCGCTGCGCGACGACTTCCTGGCGGATGCCGGCATCGATGCGGGCGAGCTCGGCGATGGCGACCGCTTTCGCCGCTTCCGCCTGTTTCAGCTGGCTGATGATTTGAGGATTGTCGATCTTCACCAGCACTTGGCCGGCGGCCACGTTCTGACCGCGATCCACCGGTCGCTCGCCGACGCGGCCTTCGACGCGGGCCGCGATGTCGATGCGCGTGGCGTCTGCTTCTCCCTGCACCAGCAAGGGTTGGGGTTGGACAAGATACCACAGAGACAAGCCGACGATCGCCGCTACCGTGACGGTGACGATGAGGGCGGCCGTGCGGGAGGAGCCCGAGCGAGGCTTGGGCTTGTCGGGTGACGAAGAGGAATTCTCGGCCGGGCCGGCCTGTTCGGTTGGAGATTGTACCAGCTCGTTCATCACAACGCCCTCCGCCGACCACATCCGATCTATGTTACACTCTACTCACCAGAAGTTCCTCCGTGAAGCAGTTTCATCTGAGGCCGCTGCCGCTCATTCATGAATATCGAGTAGTGCCGGAGATAGGGACAAGGCAAATCACTGTCGTTATGTCGCCCCGACGAACTGCCGCCGAGCTGGCTCGAAAATGGAAATGCGCATCCATGATGCTCTTTCTGCCGGGTGCAAAGGAATGCGTCTTTGGCTAGCTGAAGCCAAGAAGTTCAGCGATGAACTCCACGGTCTGTCTGGCGGCCACTTTGCAAGTGGCGGCGGCAGTATGGTGCGGACGACGGGGGTCGAACCCGTATACCCGAAGGTGAGGGATTTTAAGTCACCTGGTCTCGCATACCCCACATATCCCCACATTGCCTAAAAGCCTTGTAATTATGGACTTTTTGTCGTACCAGAGATGACGAGGGGCGACGTGAATATACGACGAGGTACGCGTTCCGTGCCCCCTGTCGTGCCCCCTGCATTCATGGAAAATCACGATGCCGCTTCTCAGTCAGGACTACGTCATTCGCTACAAGCTGCCACCGGAGAAGACCCAGGCGGAGCTTCGCGATACCAAGCTGACCGGCTTCTGGATGCGTGTTCGCCGCCGCTCCGATGGGACGCTGATCAAGGCCTTTATGATCGATCATCTTGTCGCGTTGTCGGACGGGCGCAAGGTTCGCCGCAAGGTCTCGATAGGAGATGCCGCACTCTTTCATGCCGACAAAGCTCGCATTGAGGCTCAACGATTGCTTCAGGCGGTGAAGCGCGGCGATGACCCGCGCGGTGAAAAGGCAGCCCGCAAAAGTCGCATGACGTTCGACATGCTGGTCGAACAATATCGCGAGAAGCGTCTTGCTCGCCGCAAGCCAGCCACGCGCAAGGATTACGAGGGACGTATTCGCCGCGTTCTCCTGCCGTACTTCAAGGGCCGATTTGCCGACGATGTAACGACAGCGATGGTCATCGACTGCCATCATAAGCACCGTCGGACGCCAACGGAGGCCAATCGGGCGCTGGCCGTACTCTCGGCGATGATGCAATTCGCCATTAGTCAGGGTGTCAGGAGGGATAATCCCTGCCTCGGTGTGGAACGCTATTCGGAAACTGCCAAGGATACATGGCTGAACGAACAAGAGTTACCGATGTTTATCGCGGCTTTAGGTGAGGTTGAAACGCCTGTCGGCGAGCTTCTTCGTTTTCTGGCCGTCACCGGCTGGCGCGTTTCCGAAGCGAGACTGTTGGATTGGGCCGATGTCGATCTGCCACGCATGCTCGTCCGGCTACCAGACAGCAAGATTGGCGCGATTGATCGTCCGTTATCGGCTGATGCCGCTATGATCGTTGATCAGCAACCGCATCGCAGTGGCTTCGTCTTTTCGACCACCAATGGACGACGCCCGGTCGGCTACAAACAGACAAGAGACACCCTGGCTGCGGTCTGCAAGAAGGCCGAGGTGGCGACGCTAACACCTCATGGTTTGAGGCATACCTTTGCGACGTGGGCGGCGTTGGCGGGCGCGAGTGCGCATGAACTGCGCGACGCCGGTGGCTGGCGAACGCTCGCCATGACAAACCGCTATGTCAGTCGCGCGGAAACTCTCGGTCGCGCGGGAGCGGAGAAAGCGGCAAGGGCAATCAATATTTTCGCCAAACCTACCGCCGATGTCCTGAAACTCAAGACCTGATCATGAGGTGCGGCGCATGAGTTGCAACGGCCCTGACAATGGCGGCGCCGATGTCGGCAATCTTGACGCGATCCTCGCGGCCATCCGCGGTGGCCGAACGCGACCTTTCCCGATCCCAGCGCAACTTACCCCGTCTCCTGCGGAAGTACAGGGTCTACCCGTCGATCGGCGGCGGGCCATCTACCAGCCGCGATTAGAGCTTCGGAAAGCAATCAACAGCGCTGTGGGCGGCTACCGGGTGCGAAAGCGCATTGCCGACCTTCCCTGGTCAGCAATAGCCAAACAGTCGGAGCAGCTTGCTAAGCATAAACAGGCCCTTCACGACCTTTTCCCCGAAAGTAGAACGCCCAGTCGTCGCGACCGCCTGACCTCCGACGACACGGAGGGGAGCGCACTGGACTGGTTGGTGTTGCGGTTGGCACCGGTATTCGAGGAAATTCTGGGCGAGAAGCCTACGACCTCATGGGATGATTACCAGCAGCGACATTATAGTCCCTTCATTGCTTTCGTGCTTGAAGTCGCGAAAGAGGCCGGCATCGAAATCAAATCGTCGACTATTCACCGGGCCTTACGGCCAAGGAAGGTCAGTATGAACCATAAAGCGAAAAAAAAGCGCTCCAGTGGTTCATAATACGGGCGCCGACAAATGCCTTAGATGGGTGGACACCTTCTTTTGTTCGCTGAGGTGTCCCCGTCATGACAGAACAAATCAACGAAACCCCAACTTCTCTGCTTTTTGAACGTCGTAAGCGTCATTTTCAGAGCAAGGGTCTTCGCGGTGCTGCGCTTTTTCTGGCACTGGCCGCCGATCTTGAGCTCCCGGGACACATCGACGAAGCGTCCGCCGCAGCGATATTGGGTGTGCTGCCGAGCACGTTGAAAGCACGCCGCCGCAAGAGAATGCCGCCGGCGTACACGCGCCCCCTTGGCTACAAGGGCCCATTATACGACACAGCAGTTGTTTGCGATATGCTTGCCGAAAACACTGCTGAAGGTCGCCTCAAGAAGGTCTCCGCATAACGAAACCCGCCGACGCTTGCGCGACGACGGGCTCGAAACTGCGACAATTCCAACAATCGCAGAATAGACCAGCACCGCATCGCACGCAACGCGGCCTCACAGATGGTGAGCTGCGATGAAGCGCACAAACCTTATAATTTCCACTATCAGCGACGGCGGAAGCCGCATCTACACAGCGACCCAGGCATGCCTGGCTCTCCTTTATGGGGGAGCCTGATATGGGCAAGCGCTCGGATTTCCCTCGGCGAAAAAATGATCTTTACGATACTCCCCCAGACGCAATTGTAAGGCTGGTCCCGTGGCTGCACGCTGAGGGTATCGAAACCTTCGCGGCGCCGTGCGATGGCAATGGATGCCTGCGAATGCACCTTGGGCAAGTGGGATTTCGGTGCGTCCACCACGGCGACATCCTGCAAGGCCGAGATGCGCTCGCAGAACATCATTTCGGCGGGGCTGATGCGATCATCGAGAACCCACCGTGGACACGCCCGCTGCTGCATCCGCTGATCGACCATTTTGTCGCCAGTGTGCCCGTGACTTGGCTGCTTTTAGACGCCGGATGGATGTTCACGAAGCAATCGGTGCTACTGCTCGACCGTTGCACCCACTTTCTACCAATCGCGAGACAACGATGGATTCCGGACTCTCTTTTCACCGCCAAGGATGACTGCTGCTGGTACCGCTTTAAACAGGGCCATAGCGGCGGACCCCGCTTGATTTTGCCAGATGCAGAAGGCGGCCTGCCATGAGCGTCAATTGCGAAACCTTGTCGCGCCTGATCGGTCAGCGCTTCCAAATCGATGCTCCTTCTCTCGAATGCTGGCCGTCGCTATCGACAGGAGGCGGGCGATGAGACCCGTCGGCTTTATCCATGGCTGGCGACCTCATCCAGAGACCCGAGCACTGATCGACAGCGTAAGATCGGTTCTGACCGAATATGAACCCTACGGGCCTTTGACGCTCCGCCAGATATTCTATCGCCTGGTCGGCACTATCGGATACGAGAAGAGCGAACGCGCCTACAAGAAACTGGGCGAAAAGCTTCAAGTCGCCCGTCGTGCCCGATGGATCTCATTTGGCGACATCCGCGACGATGGCGATAGCGTCATCGAGCCCGATGGTTGGCACTCTAGCGACGCGCTAATGGCGACTATCGGCCGTGCGGTGGAAGCCTTCCATCTCTACCCCGACATCGGCCAACCGTTTCGGATCATGCTTCTGTGCGAGGCGGCTGGCATGGTCCCGATGCTGGGGCAGATCGTCGCCAGATATGGCGTCATTGTCCGTTCATCCGGTGGCTTCAGCGGCGTTGCATCAAAACACGCCCTGGCGGAAGACATCGCCGGCCATTTCGATAGGTTCAAGCGCCCGACTGCCATTCTGCACATCGGCGACTACGATCCGAGTGGCGAACACATCTTCCTCAACCTTCAGCGGGATGTCGGCGCCTTTCTCGATGACATAACGGCGGCAGACGTTGCTCTGTTTGAGCGCATCGCCGTCACGCCGGAGCAGATCGAGCGGTTCGGCTTGCCGGCGGCACCGGCGAAGGCCACCGACAACCGCAGTTTTGCCGGCCTGAACGGCGACGGCACTTCCACCGTTCAAGCGGAAGCACTCAGCCCTGGCGTCCTGGCTGAAATCGTGGACGCTGCAATTCGGGCATATTGGCGCCCGGACATCGCCTCGGCGGTCAAGGATCGAGAGGCCGTGGATCGGGCCGAGCTCGGCCGATGGCTTGGGAAGGGCTCACGATGACCGTCCTCTACGAAATCCCTTCGGATGGTAAGCGACAGGTGCGTGTGTGCAAACCGGTCGTCCATGATCTGCCGCCTCCAGCCGCAGCGCTCTGGCATGTCGAGCGCGGCGTGCCGGTCTTTCCCGTGCATTGGGACAAGCATCCGTTGACGCGCCATGGGTATCTCGATGCCAGCCGCGATGCTGAACTTGTCGCTCGATGGTGGGAGCGCTGGCCCATGGCGCTGATCGCCTGCCCGACAGGCGCGCAATCCGGTCTACTGGCCATCGACATCGATATGAAGCCCGGCGGACCGGACGGGGAGCGCCAGTGGAACAAGCTGCTGGTCCGATTTGGCGTTGGCGAGCCGGTAACGCAGATGACGCTGACACCTTCCGGAGGGCGGCACCTGCTTTTCCGCTATCCTGCAGCAGGCGAGGAGATCCGCAACAGCGCGGGCAGGCTTGCGCCGGGGCTCGACGTGCGCGGGCAAGGCGGCTCTATCATCCTGCCGGGATCGCGCAACGCGCTGGGCGTCTATGAGCTGCTTCACGAGGATATAGAGCCTCAAGCGCTACCGGAATGGCTGGCCACCTGTCTGCGGCTGCTGAAGGATATTCTGCCACGCAAAACGCCACAAGGCCCCGCTCAAGCGAATGGCAATGCCGGGCGCGCATGGGCGCTTGCCGCCCTCGATAACGAATGCAGGGTCGTCGCAGGGGCAGCAAAGGGCTGCCGCAACGATCAACTGAACCGGTCCTGTTTTGCCATTGGTCAGATCGTTGGGGCGGGACTGTTGGCAGAAAGCGAGGCCAACGAGCATCTGTGGCACGCTGCCATGGCCTGTGGCCTCCCGAATTTCGAGGCAAGCGGCACGATCCGATCCGGGATGAAGTCTGGGATGGCAAATCCACGGTATCCGGCGGAGGCGTCCGATGCCTGACAATCTCAAATGGACCGATAACGGGCCGCAGCCGGGGGAGGACGATTTCACACCGCCCTCGCGCGAAAGGGACAGCAACCGGAATTTCGGGCCGCGTGAGCCCGGCTGCGTGGGAATGCCTGATGCCGCTCAGCCGCGCCATGCCAGACACAAGCCCTATCACGGCCTCGCGACTTCATCCGCCTTCATCAACGGCATGACGCCCCCGGATTACCTTGTGGACGGCCTTGTGCAGCGGGGTTGTGCCTATACGCTGACCGGCAACACCGGCCATTGCAAGACGTTGCTGGCAGTCCTAGCGGCCATCAACGTCGCACGCGGCGGCTGGTTCCTTGGTCGCCAGTGCCGCAAGGGCACCGTAGCGTTCTTCGCGGGCGAAAATCCCGACAACGTTCGCTACCAGTTTTACGCCATGTGTCACTTGCTGGGGGTGCGGCCCGATGATCTCGACATTCTTTGGCATGCTGGCGTTTTCTCGATTGCCGGGATGATGGATAGGGTGAAAGCCGACCTTGCCGGTCATCCCGAACTGGCACTCTGCATCTTCGACAGCCTGCAAGCTTTTTTCACAGGCGACGATGACAATGCCAACGTTGCGATGCTGAACCTTGCCGCTGGTTTTCGCGACCTGATGGCGGATCATCCCAACAAGCCAAGCGGCCTCATCATCGCTCACCCGGTCAAGAGGGCCGCCAGGGATAACCTCCTGCCACGCGGCGGCGGCGCGCTGACCAACGAACTGGACGGCAATTTCACCGCATGGCTGGACGCGGAAAGCGGCATCGGAGAATTGCACTGGCAAGGCAAGTTCCGGGGCGTGCCGTTCGATCCGATCAAGTTCGAGATCGCCGTCATCAAGCCGGAGGGGCTGGTGGACGCCGATGGGGAGACAATGCCCATTACCGTCGTCAAGCCGCTTGGCGAACGGCGAGAGGGTGAATTGCGGGCGGCTGCCGACAAGGCGGATATCCAGATACTTGCCGCCATCGAGGCCAATCCCGCCATAACCGAATATAGTCTGCATATGGATCTGAACATTCCCCGCCGCATCGTTAAAAATTCCATGGCGTCGATGGCCAGGGACAAGCTGTTCAGAACATTCCGGGGCAACAAAAAGAGGCTGACCTTGCTTGGCAAAAAGACCCTCCTCGAACATGGAATACAACCGTCTGAAATTGCGCGCCAATAGCGCGACCAAGTTTGTGTAAAAGAGAAAGTCTTTTGCACGCCTAGTCGGGGCAAAATTGTACGCTCGAATAGGCAATTGAATAGACGTGCAGTGATGGTAATTTTTATTAATTATATCATGATGTTGCGAGAAAAATAGGCGTACATTGATGTGTACAGTGAACGCTTGGCGGACGTGGTAGTGTTGTACACATCCCATCCCTATAAGGGATGGATGTACAACTACACTCCGCGTTTGGCCGATTTCCGTGCAAGGAGAGGGCAAAGTCAGCCACTGGAAAGGAGCTTTGCAATGGCCTGCGCAACTGATGTCCAGACGGATGTTGGCGAGCCTGCCTCAATCGCGTATCCTTGCCCCATGCCAGCGCTTTCGAACCAACGACAGGAAGGTTTCTGCCGCCTCATCAGCCGGGGGGAAGCAGCGTCGCGGGCCTATGGTGCCATCTATCATGTCACCGGCAACAACGCGGAAGCCGCAGCTTCTCGCCTGTTAAGAAATATCAAGGTGATCGACCGAGTGGCGGAACTGAAGGGCGCGGCGGCAAAACGGACATTGAAGACCGTCGAAATTTTGGTCGATCAACTCGATGAGGTCATTGTTTTTGCAAGACAATGCAACAATCCGTCCGCCATGGTTGCCGCCATTGCGCAGCAGGCGAAGCTACTCGGACTGGAGGCGCCAAGGCAGCTTGAGGTGATGCATCGCCCGGCACCGCTGCCGACAAGTGTGCTGGAACTTAGTGAAGAGGAATGGACGGCGCAGTTTTCTAAAGGGCCTGGCCCAAGGGCCGCTTTGACCGAGGGTGCCAAACGACTGAAGGCGGAGAAGCGAAAACTGAACGGCCGCGCCCCGCCCGAACCTGCCGCCATCGCTTTCGATGCGGACCATGAGGCCGCAGCGCCAACCGTGGGAGTGATCGATCTTGGTTGACACGGTCGCGATAGCCGCCGCCCTTTCGAAACTGGAGGAAGCGGTGATCGAATTCGGGCAATCGCTCTACGGCATACCATTGATGATGCCTGTAAGACGCCGAGTGGGACGCAATGTATGATTGTTCGAGGGATCGACTTCACTTCTAATCCTAGCAAGAGCAAGCCGCTCACGTGTTTTGAGGGCTTACTGGACGGCGAAATACTCATGTTCAAAGAGCATTCCCGTTGGCATACTGTCGAAGAATTTGAGATCGCACTTTCGTCGCCGGGTCCTTGGATCGCTGGCATTGACTTCCCTTTTGGTCAGGCACGCAGATTTGTCGAAAACATCGGATGGCCGCGCATATGGGAAGATTATGTGAGGCTTGTCGGAACACTCAGCAAACCAGAATTCCGCGATACCTTGGAAGAGTACAAACGCGATCGCCCCTACGGCGACAAAGAGCACAGGCGCGAGACGGATGTTGTTGCTCGGTCAATCAGTCCGCAAAAACTCTACGGGGTTCCCGTAGCCCTAATGTTCTATGAAGGCGCGCCGAGACTATTGAACGCTGCAGTAACCATTCCTGGGCTTCGTACAGGTGATCCACAAAGAATTGTTGTCGAGGCTTATCCGGGCGTGCTTGCACGCCAACTCATCGGCAAACGTGCGTACAAGCACGACAATCCCAAATTCCAGTCTAGCGAGCACTATGAGGCGCGGACTGAGATGATGGAGATGATCGTGAGCGGCTACCTTAAATCAAGCCATGGAGTTGAAGTCGAAGCACCAATGGAACTTGCTGATGATCCCAGCGGGGATGACCTAGATGCCTTAATGTGCGCAATTCAAGCGGCCTGGGCGTGGAATATGAGGTCGGAGAACTATGGTATGCCCCGCGATCATGACGGACTTGAAGGCTGGATCGCGGATCCAAAAGCTTGCGGGACCGGGGTTCGTCCGACGATAAGCAAAATCCTGCCGGCAAGGCCAACACCTAAATGGGACACACCGAAAGAAACGATTGCCATGAGGTGCGCTGTCAAGCCGAACTCCTCTCCTCATCAAGATTTTTCAGAGACGCAAATCAGCGAACCTCCTGAGATCGCTAAAATCTCAAGTAAAAGACCATTCATGGAACGGCTGGGCTTTCTCATCGGAAATTACATCAGGAGATTTCGCTAGAGATCGATGCATGACGATACACCCTGCTGATTTCTGCTAGAGCATTGAAATCCGGTAGCTATTGTCCGGCGTTGTCTCTTTGCTCATCGTCATCCCTTAGTTTAGAGAGTGACGCTAAGCTGCAGCCAGTAAAATTTTCTTGCTAGTCCACGATCGAACAGCGCTGCGACAAACCTACCAAGCAAGATTGGGCGCGCGTCGTTTTCTCTCGCGTCAATTTGGACAATGGTGTATCGTTTGCTCAAGGAAATAATACGAACAACTGGATGGATGCTCTGAGAAACAAGGCAAACATCAATGCTGTGGCCTATCTCCGGACCTCCAGTTCGACGAACGTCGGACCGGACAAGGACAGCGAGAGGCGGCAGCGCGAAGCTATCGACGCCTTTGCCAAGGCCGCCGGTTACGAGATCGTGGACAGCTATTACGATGCAGCGGTTTCCGGCGCCGATGCCGTGACCGAGCGGCCCGGGTTCTCTTCAATGCTGGAACGGCTACTGTCCAATGGCGTCCGCACAATCCTTGTCGAGACCGCCAGCCGTTTTGCTCGTGACCTCATCGTGCAGGAAACCGGCCACGCGATGCTGAAGGCGCGCGGCATCGATCTGATCGCCGTGGACAGCCCGGACAGTTTCGTGGCCGACACGCCGACTGCCAAACTTATTCGACAGGTACTCGGAGCAGTGTCGGAATTCGAGAAGGCTATGCTGGTTGAGAAATTACGCGGTGCCCGTGAGCGCAAGCGCCGCGAGACGGGCAAGAAGGTCGGAGGTCGGAAGAATTATGCCGAGATTGAGGGGGGTTCTGAGATGATCGCGCTGGCCAGAAAACTTCATCGCTACCCGGTAAATGGCAAGCGCCGCTCGCTGAACGAGATCGCCGATGCGCTGGCAGAGGCGGGTTATGTGTCCAGCGCCGGAACCCGATATACCCGAGCGGCGGTCTCGCGCATGATCGAGCGTCAGAAGGGCGGTGTGTGATGGATCCGCATCCCCTGTGCTACACGATTTTTCGTATCAACGACGGCGGTGAAGGTCAGGTCTTTGCCAGCCTCGAGGCTGCGCTCGAGCGTGCCGTCGAGGTGATCGAGTTAGGCTATACCGATGTGGTTAACATCCGTCAGTGTGAAAGCCACCCAATGTCACTGGTGCTGTTCGTCGACCTGGTCAACAACGCCGCCGCATGGTGTGCCCCAGTCGCGTGTTGTCAGGACGATCACACATCAGGCCGAGACGATGCAATGAGAGGATCGACCAAGTGGAGCAGAAGGGTCGGCCAAAGCGAGGCTCGATTGTGTCGGTGCGATCGCCACGGCCAGCCGCCGAGCAACGTAGACCCCGACCAGGGATACCATCCCCCCGGGGCCATCTCGGATGGCGGGGGTGGTTGGTAAAAGGGTCCCCCTGAACACCCAGATGCTACGGGTTCAGTTGTGATCCCTCGCAATACTGGGCAAATTATTGAAGTCAAGCGGGGGCCGATGTTCGCGTTCCAGCGCACGCGTTTGGTCTTCGAGCACCTTGGCGTCGACGCAAGCCATGGACGCGGGGCCGATAGTCGCCCCTGAACAGTCGGTCGCCGCGCCGGCGCTGAATTCAACGGCATAACGGTGGTATGAGGCATTATAGATCGACACCCATCCCCATACGCACGCAATGGCGGCTGCCAAGATAATCAGCGCCAATTTCCAGAAGCGCCAAACCATGTAGGCAAAGCCGCAAGCGGCAATCACGCCAAGCGCCGGCAGGAAACCGTCAAGAAAGGTCATTGCCTGCCCTCACAGGAACGGTTGGAGCCCGGCAAGAAGGACGGCGCACCCAAGCGCTGTCACCTTGTCACCTTGTCGATGCCGTTGCGGCGGCAGTTCGTCACCCATTGTTCGGTGCGGCCCAACAGCGGCGCGGCATCGCCTTGTTTGTTGATCTTGCCGGCAACCTGCATGAGCGCCAGCCATGCCTTGAATTCTTCCGGCTTCATAGATCGTCCTTCCGATGTTTCCAACGCATCCAGCCAATAAGGGTGGCTGCGCCCACAAGGCTTGCAACGCCGCCCGCGATTCCGGAAAGCGTCATACTGGTTGCCCATGCGGCAAATTCAGGCCCGGTCATGTGCCCGACATCACTTTGTAGATGGTGTAGACGACCGCGCCGACCACCGTGTCGATCACTGCGTTGATCCAGTGCGCGAGGATGACGGCGACGGTGATCAATATCAGCGTGTCGCCGTGGCTGCTGATCACGTCGATGATGTGTTGTACGGTCATGGTCATCAATTCCTCAATACCGCCAGAGCGATGCGGTCCATCTGTTCGCACATCGGCCCGATATGGTCCGGTGATCGCAATCGATTTTCCTCATAGTGAGCGAGCGCTTCGGCTTGCAATTCATCGGGATCAAATCCGTCATTCCGGGCTACCTGCTTGACAAAAGTCATCAAGACGGCGGCTTTGATGCCGTTGATTTGTGAGCATTCACGACTGGCAAAGATTGCCATTGTGATATTGAGCGTGTCGTCCTCACGCGGCGTAGTGCCGTCGTCGGCGAAAGCGCTTGTTGTGAGCGCCGCAATGATCGCGGTGGATGCAAGAAGATGTTTCATGACAATACCTCCGTGACCGTGATCACGACGCGCGTCTCGGCGGTGAATTTGACCAAGAGCTGCTCCTTTCCGTCATCACCGATGGCGAACAGCGCGAAATTGAAATAGCCCGCAAGGGCAAGCTCCTCGGCCGCCCGCGCCGCCTCGTCCCGCGCGAAGGCGGGGACGCTTTCGAATATGACGTTGCGAATGCGATGGCGGCCAGTGCCGTCGTCCGCTACGAGGATGAAGTTTTTCAATATGTCCACGATCACGCCCCCATCTCAAGATTGTCGGCCAATGGACGGACGACGTCGTGCCAGATGGCTTCGCAGGCGTGGCTGGCGGTGTAGTCAGACACCACGCCATAGTCGTCTTTGCCATAGGCCAGACAAAACCAGCCCACTTTGTCCCCGTCCGCATTGCGTAAAAGCAGGCGATCCTCGTCGGCGGTGAACAGTGATGCGAAGATATCGCCACAGCTGCGGGAACGGGCAAGCGTCCATTTTTCGCCGTCGTAAACGCTGATCGTCATGCGATTGGCGATTGCGTGTATGACGATGGCGCTGACGATCTTGCGCTCCATTTCGATGCGCTCCGCCGTGGCGACCTCGCCTCGTGCCATCGCCTCGGCGATGGTGCGCTTGAAATTGTTGGTTTCGATCGTGGTCATGCCTGTTGCCCTAGAAGCGGTTGCGGATCATGTTGTTTTCGGTGTTTTGGTAGGACTGCTGGATCGCCATCTGCCCTTACACGGCCGCCATGCAGCGGAGCGAGCGGTTCTGATCGGTCATCATCCGGCATGCCACGGGCTTCCTGCCGGCTGCATGCCGTAGCGGTCTGCGTGGCCTTTAGATGAGAATATTCGCGGCCCGAAGTTTGCTCTTGCACGCCAATCGCTTGGGGCCGCGTGCCAAATGGCAAAATTTTTCATAGCAAGACAAGCCGGTGAATATCACGCAACTCTGAAGCAGCCCAAAGGCAAGCCACCGCTCGGCTCGGCGCATCATCGCTACGATCAGCAGGCCGGCGAAGGCCAAGAGCGCGACCCGATTGACGCCGATCCTGAGCACCACCAGGGCAGTGATGCACAGCGCCTTCTTCGTGCCGGCAAAGCCGACGTGCAGTTCGGCATTGAGAACCATATTCCCCAATTCTCCTCAGTCCGATCGACTTCAGAGTGCTCAATATGGATCACAGAGACTTCCTCTACATGCTTAGCCGCGTCGACCGATCAGATCTCCGACCGGCGTCGATCTCTTGAGGTGTGTGAAGTGCGGGTCACGGGAGCCGCCGCCACCCTGTCTGCGCGCTTCTCCCAAGACGCGTCGCCGGTGACACGGCGATAATGACGCGAGCGGCGGCGGCGATCCCGACGATGACCATTACTCCCCAATCTGGTCCGTCGGGAAAACTGCCGGTTTGCAAGATGTCTCCCAAGTGGGTCTTACAGCCACTCACGGGTCGTAACCGGCGGCTTTCGCGGCGCCGTCACCCAACGGACAGAGCAAACCACGACACCACCTCGGATCCGCGCGCTCTTCATGTGGTGCTGCACCAATTACCCAGTTGAGAGAATTGATAGGACTTCTATCGATCTCAAAGTTTGTGGTCTTGTGATCGTGTGACAAAACCTTGCGCCTAGCTGCCATTAAATCGAAAAACTCTTATCCTTCTTTCATGGCGCACGGCGTTTGGAGTTGAGCCGCGCGGTGGCTGGGGCGAGCGCAATTGATCCCGCCAATGGCAATGGAGACAAGTTGGGGAAGTGCGAGAAGGCGATTGCCTGCATGGCCAGTCAGCGTCCAATGACAGGCCGGCCCATCACCAGGCACGAAATTCAAGAATACTTACATGCCGGTGTTGCAGCCGGTGCGGCTGGACCTGTCTGCAACGCCGTACAGTGACAAACAAACACACCGTCTCTGCAGGAGCCCAATATCGCTTTCGATCGATCAAGCGCTTGCGGCCGCAAGACAAAAGTTTGCGTTAAGCTGCCACAGGTTCATAATGCGACTTCTGGTCAGTACTGTGAGGGCAGTCGACGATGACAATACGACCCGAAACAGCCGTCCGAAGACTAACAGCCGTTCCAAATTCGTCGGGGTTGGCTACTCGCCTGGCGGTGAAGCATCTCGAACGTGCCGGAATTGATCCGGCACCGTTGCTTTCGCGGTCGAGCCTGTCGCGTGCGGCCATTGCTGATGGAAACCGCATCCGCGTCAACGCACAGATCCAATTCTTAGAGCTGGTCTCACGCGCCGCCGCAGACGATTGGATCGGGCTAACGCTCGCGAATGAATGCGATTTGCGCGAAATGGGCATGCTTTATTACGTAGCGGCCTCATCGCACCATTTCGGCGATGCGCTCAAGCGCCTCTCAAGATATGTTCGCCTTGGCAACGAGGCCCTCGTGGTGCGATTGAAGGAACGGCCCGTCTGTTTTGTTGAACTTTCCTATGCGGGTGTGCAGCGCAACCAGGACCGTCACCAAATCGAGCTCTTGGCATTTGCCATCTTGCGTTTGTGCCGAAATCTAGTTGGTCGAAATCTCGCGCCGATCAAGGCGAAATTCATTCACCACAGATCCGGCGATTTGAGCCGAGCCCGGAGGCTATTTGGCTGCGAAGTCGAATTCGGCGCGGACGCCGATGAGATATGGTTCGACACCCCAGCAATGGAACTGCCCTTGGTGGCAGGCGACCCGTTTCTCAACGAATTGATCGTGAAGATGTGCGACGAAGCTATTTCGGTGGGCTCAACGAATATCAGCCCGTTTAGGACTGTCGTGGAGAACGCGATCGCGCCGCTCTTGCCGCACGCCGAAGCGACCATAAGGAACGTCGCGAAGCGGCTCGGTCTCAGTGAGCGGACATTTGCTCGCAGACTGGCCGCCGAAGGCCTGAGCTTTGGCGAGGTTTTGGACCAAATGCGGCGGGATCTCGCAATGCGTTACCTTGAGGACGACCTTCAGGCCTCCCGGATCGCTTGGCTCCTTGGCTTTCATCAGCCCAGTTCCTTTAGTCATGCTTGCCGCCGTTGGACCGGAAAAAGCCCATTAGAAATCCGACGTACGCGCAGCAACGCCGCCGCTATTGCGTGGACAACCGCACTTGACGAATGAGCCCCCGACTAGGGCTTCGTGCGTGCAGTGACCCCGCTGTGCACCCCTCAGTTCCGTTGGCAGCTGTTTACGGCATGGTGGTCATGTGAGCGCCCGCGCATCCGTGCGGGAGTACCCCACAACACGCGAAGTTGGTCGCTCAGCGGTTCACAACTCCAACACGTTAACACCGTCGGATTGCACCCGCTTCGGCGTGGCGTTGCGTGGCTGTGGTGCCGGTACCTCAGGCGAGGACGGCTGAGCGGGTGGCGCCGGCGCCTGCGCTTGAGGAGCAGTTGCTTGAGGCGCAATGGCATCACGCATCGTTACAAGCATATCGCCGCAAGACCTCAACGAGACGATTGCGTCGAGCGAGCCCTTAAGATTGTAAGTTCCCATGTTAACGATGGTGATGTATTGAGCTTTGGCCCATCCGTACAAGTCCGCGTTGGTCAAATTATCGATCATGATCTGATGCGGCCCGATAGCCGTTCCAAGATAAGTACCGGATGAGCCAAGCGAAGTGACGACCGGGACCGTGTATTGCTTGCCCACATCCATGTTCACGGACAGAGACGCGAGTGACAGGAACCACCCCTTGATATCGATGCCGAACAGTATCTGGTCGCCACCCTTGTTCGGATAGCTGGTCGACGCAATGCACCTAGGACCCTGGGGGTATGCCCTTATTATCCAGTAGTTGGTTTGCTTGTAGACTACGCCGTCTTCCGCCAATGCCGGGACGACAGCGGTAGTGGCTGCTGTTATTGCGAGCGCCAGCGCGATGATACGTTTCTTCACTTTTCCATTCTTCCGCTTTTGAGCAATAATCGCTTTGTCGTGTGTAATTTGACGATGTGGATCTTGCGGCGTCCGCACGCGCACTGACGGCTTGTCACGCGTTGCAGCGCGATCGGTTGGGCCACAGGTCGCTGGTTGATACATTTTCAGATGCCCGGAACTGGCTGGTTCGGCAACGACCGCACGGCGGGCGTCGATACGGCATTGTTCCAATCTTTAACGCAGGTGAGCGTCTTGACGACAGCGTCGTAGGAACCCGGCAAGTTGTATGTGCCGAGATCACGGCCGTTGTAGTTCAGGTGGAACGACGTCGATTTTGCGAAGGCAGTGATCCCCTTCAATGTGATCCCTTCAAAGGCGATGGCGCCGTCGCCGTAGGCGGTGGCCAGCATGCGCTGTGATCGGTAGTTGTCGAATTGCGCATCCAACCGGTATCGCCCGCCCGCATGAAACATCCCGGTCCACCTGGGTGACGAGATTAGGAAGCCAGTGGCGCCGTTGGAGAAGACCTCAAATCCAACGAAGATCTTTTCGCCGTCCGGCGCGGTATAGTTCGCGTTGGCCATGCACTTGCTTGTCATCGGGATGGCCTTGACCGTCCATCGGCTATTGGACCAGTAATCGATGGCCCCGACGCTGGCGAAAGCGTTGCCGCAGAGCATTACGGAAACGGCGGCAGCTGCCGCCGAGATGAGAATGCGCTTCATTGTGGTCACTCCACTTGGACCGGGACAGGGTCGCAGCCGGCCGGTTGTTTATTATGTTGCTGTGAGCGCTTGACCTGTGATGCCGCCCAGCGTTTCGACGCTGGCGCTCATGCGGACCTAATGCTCGACTCGGACCTGGCGGGACGCCTTCGTTCACCGGTTCCAATCGAAAGGCCAGGTAGATACTTGGCCACTTGCTGGTCACGGCGACACATGATGTTTCAATGCTGGACTGGCAAGATGACTGGCTGCTAACCGCAAACAGTTGGCATCCAAAAGCAACTTTTGGGGGAATTGGTCCGATGGAAGGGAAGCTGCGCCACCACCCAGTCAATGACAAGAAGCGATCGCTAAGTGAGATCGCTGAGGCAGGGTGTTTATCCAGCACCGGAATGCGTTACATCCACATGGCTATGTCGCGGATGCTGGAACGGAAGCTGGAGGTAAAGCAGGGAGGAGCGGCAGCCTCCCCTCCGGGGCGATCGATAGGTAGGGGATGGCAAAATGGGTGCCCCATTCACATAGAAACTCGCCCACCAAAACCCTTCGACGTCTTCCCGCTCGAACGCCATTGAGGCACTCATAACGCGGTTGCGCCGAGGCGCTGCCCAGCTAAACCCGAGACACGCGCCCTTGCGGCAGCATGTGGCGGGCTGGCCTGCAACGGCCGTTCCTGCTCGTAGTTAAAATCCGCTGCGCGATGATAGGCCGCATCGCTGCGCTCGCGTCGCTGAAGTCGATCCTCTGGCAACGTCACAAGCGCAAAGATCAAGGAGGAAATGAGTGATGGCAAAAAGGCGTGAACCACTGAAATACATTACTCTCTTTGCGAAGATCACCCGCCAAGAGCTCCATTTCGGATCGAGTGGTAGCGGCTCCAAAAGTCATCCGTTTCGCATAGCAACGTACATCGAACTTGCGGCGACCTTGGACGAACCATTCAGAGGTGTTTTGAGTGTCGAAGCGTCGCTTTCGGAGGCAGTGGTCGGTATCCAAGGCGAAACCCGTATTGGGATGGTACACCGAACTAAACCGATGATCTACGTTGGGTTGTCGGCGGACACAAAGGCATGTGATCGTTTAGTGTCGGTTATCGCAGCGCAACGCCTAACTGATTTGTATCTAACGATAGAGCCGCCGCGATACGGCAAGGCATGGGTTCTTAACTGGCAACTCCGGACGGCACCCGAGTTACAGTGAGAATTCTATGGTCGAAAATCAGTGAGGTGGAATGTAGACGGCTAGACGGGCTGCTACCCCCAAGCTGTTGGTACACCGGTGAAGTCCTCAGGCGCAAGTTTGTCTGGCGCGCCCACCTAAAACGCCGCGACTCATGGGTTTATCGGTCTCGCGGCAGCTAAGCGCAAATTTTTGTCACGGCGCAACAAGACCTTGATCAATCGAAGACGTAGATGGCTCCGGCAACGACGATGTAACGCGCACCGCATTTGTGAAGGCCGGATTGGGTTAGCTTTTCCCTTGTCGCAAGGTGCGCTGGATTGTCCCAATTTCAAGGGCAGCATTGCCAAAACACAACACGATTTCACGTAGTGGGACGCCTAACGGCATCGCGCTCTGACATCACCACAGGGAAGCCACATTGCGATGAAATTGCCTCTAATCGCCTCGCTTATCGCTGTCGCCTGTAGCCTTTCGGGCTGCATCCACGAAGCCATCAGCCATCAAATCCACGACAAGGGCGACGACGCGAGATGCCAGAGCTACGGCGCGAAACCAGGCACCGAAGCGTACATGAACTGCCGCCTGACGACAGACGCCAATCGGTCGATGGACCGCATGTCGATAGCCCAGCGGCAGATGGCCATCCAAGGCGCGATGAACAGCGCCTACGCTAACGTCCACCCTTTCACCTACTAGGCCATTACGCTCCACCGCGACTTCAATTTACCCTAACCTCGGAGCGGAAGCGAAGGCGAAGTAGGTGGCACTCCCGGGTCTTCGGCGGGCAGGGGATGGCGAAAATGGGCCCCGCCAACCCCAAAAATAACGCGCATGAAGACGAGGCTTCCAATAGTACTGCCTCGCGGCCTTGCCTCCCGCGACATGGCCGCTGTTCCGGCCACAGAGGCCCGGCAGGATAGGGTCTTGATACTTCGGTCCTACGGGCTCTTCAATGGAAAGCGAAAGCGTACCGTGAGCCCACACGCCAGCTTGCCAATTTTCTAGGCGACCTGTGCTCGATTGCCCGCTCATCGCCAACTTCCGTGTCTCACCGATTCTTGTGCATCGATGTCGCAGGTCGCAGCTTTGCGCCCGGGGGGAGTGGTCGACGCAACGTTGGCGAAGATGCCAACGGACACCTTCACCTAGTAGGCGCCAATACATCGTTTGCTATTGATTGTCGTTGTCGAATACGAATTACTTCGCTCATCGGTTAGGGAGAGAGTTACCTATGTCTTGGGGTTTCGAACGCGGTCGGGCTTACAACCGTCGGCTGGATATTCACGGCCGTTTCGGCGGCCAACGGCAGGGCGGCATTATCACGCCGCAGCGAACAGTTTGTTGGTTATGATCACTGGAGACGAAGGGCTCGCGCACGGCTACACTCTGAAACTAAGGGCCTGCATTCCCTCAGTTAACGAAATTTGTTTAAGTCCCGCACAGGCAACGCGACGCCCGATTGACTCTGGCTGCCCGGAACTTTCACTTATGTTCGAACGCAAAATCTTGGAGGTATACTTTGTCCGCGCATGCCCAT
Organism: Rhizobium mayense; assembly: GCF_030272705.1. Lineage (GTDB taxonomy): Bacteria > Pseudomonadota > Alphaproteobacteria > Rhizobiales > Rhizobiaceae > Rhizobium > Rhizobium mayense. The sequence goes on from NZ_JARFYM010000003.1 coordinate 87,701, forward strand.
GGCATTGACGTTATTCCTGATATTCACGCTGATATCGATCGCCTCACTCGAACACTTGCCTATCTTGGGTATCAGGAAAAAGAACAAGCTTGGACCCATCCCGAAGGGCGTATCGCTGCTTTCCTCGGCGACTTCATCGACATGGGAACACAGAACGCCGCAGTCATTTCCTTGGTCCGTGCTATGCAACAACGTGGCAACGCCGTGGCGATCATGGGCAATCACGAACTGAACGCCCTACTTTACCACGAGCCCGGCGCAAACTCCGATGGGACGAATGACGGGTACATGCGGGCGCACAACGACAAGAACACCCTCCAGCACCAAACGTTCCTAGAGGAATTTCCACTGGGTCATCCGCGGACACGGGATGTTCTTGACTGGTTTCTGACACTCCCCGTGTTCCTGGACTTTCCGGGATTGAGACTGATCCATGCCTGTTGGGATAGCATGCACACCGAAACAATTCGGGAGAGAAATCCAGACGGGCGATTACGGCGATCCGATCTGCGGGAACTGGCATTCGAAGATCAGGCGACGCCATTTGCGAAAGCCGTGCTGACGGTCTTGAAGGGACCAGAGGCGGAACTGCCCTCTCCGTACAGCTTCTTCGATACTAAAGGGCACCGGCGAAGCGCTGTGCGCCTGAATTGGTGGCAACCCAGTGCAGGAACATGGCGCGCGGCGGCGCTTTCGGTTCCGAGCCCAAGCGACCTCCCCGATACACCCGTGACAGATGTCATGAAGATCAACTTCTATGAAGCTGACCAAAAGCCCGTCTTTTTCGGGCACTACAAGCGCCTCGGGCAACCAGTGCTGGACACGTCAAACGCGCTGTGCCTTGACTACCAGCATCAGCCCAGCGCTTATCGTTGGGATGGCGAGACCGAGTTAAGCGGCGAAAGACTGATCTCAATCCCGATGCCTCGTAGCGGCTGACGGGTTGTCATTCTTGCCCTCCGATGGGCGCATGCACCACGCAATCACTGTCCGTCAAGTTCGGCGTGCATGCCCTCAAAGCTTTAGTAGATGCGCTGGAGCTCGTCTCGCTTGCCGTCAAGCAATATCTGGCGCACCCAGTCGAACGTATTGTCCGGCGGCTATCGTTTCCCACCATGCAACCAGAAAACCCAAGTGCAGCGCGGCGCGCATCCACGTGCGCTGTGTACTTGCTAGACATCGAATTGAAGCCCTGAGCGCGCCGTTTTGCGTCGATGACTTCGTCATGGATGAAATCATACTCCTCGGGGAAAAGACGTATGTGCATCTGCCGCACAACGCGGAAAGGACGCAAGTAGCGTGGAGGACGTTGTCGCGTTGAACTGCTACACATCCCGTTATGGCAATCTACCCCGCCAGAATCTGCCCACCCGGATAAATGACTTCGTAATGAATTTTGGTAAACCTGTTGATGCAACCAGAATGTTAGGTTTTGCAAGGTCTCTAGTCGCAATCGTCTTTGATGTTATGGTTGCACAGTTTTTATTTCGATTTGCTTCATGGTCAGCTAAATGACGTCCTTGAATTTTGATCATCTCCAGGAAATTAGTCCTGAGCTTTATCGGCTAGGTATCTTGGCCGAGCGATTCTTCGCAGAAGACGCCAACACATCGCTGATCAAGAGCCGACAGTTCGGCGAATACATGATCAAGGAAATCGCGGCTTTATCCGGCGTTTATGACGCATCGAGCCGCGAGACGACAAATGATCTCCTTCGTCGCCTGACGACACAGCAGGTGCTGCCTCGTGATGTCGCAGACATCTTCCACGCAATCCGAAAAGTCGGCAACGAGGCAACCCACGAATTCGTAGGCTCTCCCGGAGAAGCTCTCTCGGCTCTCAAATTCTGCCGGGCGCTCGGCGTCTGGTATCGCCGCACCTTTGCGCGAGATCCGAACTTCAAGCCGGGCCCCTTCGTGCCGCCAAAGTCGTCTCAGGAGATCGACAAGGCGACACAAATAGAACTGGATGCGTTACGCAAGCAGGTTCAGCAGGCCGAAACTGAACTTGCCGCTGCCCATGCATCCGCGGATGAATTTGAAAAGGCCCGCGCCGCGGCCGAGGAGCTTGCCCGACAGGCTGCCGAAGAGAGTGCGGTTTGGGAACAGACCGCCGTTGAGCTGGAGGCCAACCAAGCCGAACTGGGTCGCAAGCTCGCCGAACTGCAGCAACAGGCGCAGGCGCAGTCCCAGCAGGCACAGATAGAGTTGAAGCAGGCTGGCCAGCAGGCTGCAACTCGCTTGGAACTGGACGAACGCCAAACGCGGCGCCTCATCGACGTCCAGCTCGTTAACGCGGGCTGGGAGGCCGACAGCGACGTCCTCGTTTATCAGAAAGGTGCGCGACCGGAAGAAGGTCGTAGCATGGCCATTGCCGAATGGCCGTCGAAAGGCGGGCGCGCGGACTATGCTCTCTTTGTCGGGCTGATCTGTGTCGGCATCATCGAAGCGAAACGTGAGAGCGTCGATGTGCCTTCGACCTTGCGTCAGGCGGAGCGCTACGCTCGAACAATTGAACTCTCGACCGAGGAGCGGCATCCGCACGGCCCCTGGAAGCAGGGCCTCGAAGAACCTTTCATTGTACCGTTCGTGTTCGCCACCAATGGCAGGCCATACGTCCGGCAATGGCAGACGAAGTCGGGAATCTGGTTTTGCGACCTTCGTCATGACACCAATCATCCGAGACCGTTGACGGCATGGTTTTCGCCGGGCGACCTGCTTGACATCCTCAAGACGGATCTCGGCGCCGCTGCCTAGGGACTCGCGGAGGAAAGCTTTGGCAAGGGCAGAATGCGCCCCTATCAGGAGGAGGCGATCGCGGCCGTCGAGGATGCGATCGTTGCCGGCCGCCGCGAAATCTTGATTTCCATGGCCACCGGGACGGGCAAGACGCGCACCAGCATTGCGCTGATGTACCGGCTGCTGAAACACAAGCGCTTCCGTCGAATCCTGTTTCTCGTCGACCGCAAAGCTCTCGGTCAGCAGACCAGCGATGCTCTGGAAACGACAGAGATCGAGGGAATGCTGAATTTTGCCCAGATCTACAAAGTCGCAGGACTTGAAAAGAAGGTGCCGGAGGCCGAGGACCAGGTTCAGGTCGCGACCGTCCAGTCGCTGATAGCGCGCGTTCTCAATGAGCCAGATCCCGCCAAGCGCCCGACGCCGGGCACCTTTGACTGTATCATCGTCGATGAAGCACATCGCGGCTACACACTCGATGCCGAACTTCGGGAAAGCGATATCGGCTTCCGGAACCTGGACGACTACCAGTCGGCCTACCGTCAGATCCTCGATTATTTCGATGCGGTAACGGTGGCGCTGACGGCGACGCCGGCTCTCCATACTCGCGAGATCTTCGGTCACCCGGTCTTCCACTATGGCTATCGCCAAGCGGTCGTCGAAGGCTATCTCAACGATCACCTCCCGCCCAAGCGCATTACAACGGCGCTTTCGGAGGCGGGAATTCACTTCGAAGGCGGCGAGGAAGTCGAGATTGTTGACACCAAGACTGGACAGATTGACCTTTTCGAACTCCCGGACGATGTGCCCCTCGACTACGACGTCGCCGATTTCAACAAGCGCGTCTATTCGGAAGCCTTCAACCGCATGGTCTGCCGCGCGATTGCCTCAGAGATCCCACCAGGCAAGCCGGGCAAGACCCTGATCTTCGCAGCTCGGGATGCACATGCTGATGACATCGTGCGCCTGCTGGTCGAAGAACTCGAAGATGAGCACGGCAAGCAGGCGGTACCGCATGGCATGGTGATGAAGATCACCGGCAATGTTGACAAGGCTGACGACTTGATCCTGAAGTTCAAGAACGATCCATATCCAAAATACGTAGTCACCGTCGATCTGCTGACGACCGGCGTTGACGTGCCGACCATCTGCAACTTGGTCTTCGTGCGCAGGGTGAAAAGCCGAATCCTTTATGACCAGATGATCGGCCGGGCCACACGTCTTTGCCCGGAGATCGGCAAGGAGTATTTCCGCATCTTCGACGCGGTCGATCTTTATGCCGAACTGCAGGAGATGACGGATATGCGGCCAGTCGTCGTCAAGCCGGACGTCTCCCTTGGCCAACTCGTGGTCGATCTCGAAAACGCCGGCGCGGATGACGACAAGAACTGGGTTGCAGGCCAGGTCATCGTCCGGATGCGGGCGCTGGCTAAGCGCATGGACGAGGAAACTCGTGAAAGCTTCGTGCGGCAAACGGGCGAGACGCCCGAAGCCGCGATGCAGCGCCTTTCCACACAGTCGGGTGCCGAGCTAGGGGCGTGGCTCAAGGCCCATCCTCGCGCCGTCGAACTACTGGAGCGCCGTCCCGTGGGCGGTGGTCGCAACGGTGACGGTGTGGTGGTTTCGAACCATGAAGACGAGTTGCTGCGCATAGAGGAGATCTTTGGCAAGAATACCACGCCGGAGGATTACATTACCGGTTTCGAGCGCTTTGTGCGCGAAAACATGAACAAGGTCCCTGCGCTGATTGCCGTCACCCAGCGGCCCCGGGATCTGACCCGTAAGGAGTTGTCGGAACTCGCCGGCCTTCTTGACGAGAAGAACTATTCCGAATCAATGCTGCGCGCTGCTTACGGCAAGGCCCGCAACGCCGATATCGCCGCCCATATCATCGGCTTTGTCCGCCAGGCGGCAATCGGTGATCCGCTCGTCCCCTATGCTACGCGCGTCGAAACTGCGATCCTGAAGATCGAGCAATCAAGGTCGTGGACGCCAAAGCAGAAGGATTGGCTGCGCCGCATCGGCCGCGCCCTGAAGGATAAGCCCGTTGCCGATCCGACACTGCTGGACCAGGGTGTCTTTGCGGACCGCGGTGGCTTCAGACGCATATCCCAGGAATTCGACGGTGAGTTGGACAATGTCCTTCACGCCTTCAACGAGGCAATCTGGGAAACCCCGGCCGCCTGAGTTGACCCTGCCCGAACGTCCGCTACAAACGCTCACACCGATCACTGATCCGAAAGAATGCCATCATGAATGCCAATGCCATCGTCCAGAAACTCTGGCGTCTCTGCACCGTTCTGCGCAAGGACGGCATTACTTACCAGCAATATGTGACCGAGCTGACCTACCTGCTGTTCCTGAAGATGATGGCAGAGCGCGACCGCGAGACGGGCAGCCTGCCGAAGACGATGCGCTGGACGGACCTCGTTCAGGTCAATGGCCTCGCCAAACTTGAACATTATCGGCACATGCTGGTCACACTGGGCGCGACCAGCACTCGGCTCGGCAAGGAGGATGCGCTCGTCCTGCCGCCGGGCGAGAACGCGTCCGGGGATGATCGCAAGCGCTATGCCGATGCCCGTCCGCTTCCTGATATGGTGCAAGAGATCTTCGACAACGCCTCGACCTTCATTCGCGAGCCGCAGAACCTCTCGACGCTGGTGACCGCCATCGACGAACTAGACTGGTTCTCCGAGGAGCGCGACCAGTTCGGCGATCTATACGAAGGCCTGCTGCAGAAGAATGCGGAAGAAACCAAGCGCGGTGCCGGGCAGTATTTCACCCCGCGCGTGCTGATCGAACTTCTGGTACGGCTCATGCAGCCGCAGCCCGGCGAGGTAATCCAGGATCCGGCAGCCGGAACCGGCGGTTTCCTCATCGCCGCCGACCGCTACATGCGCGCACGCACCGACAACTATTTCGAGCTTGGCGAAAAGCAGCAGGCGTTCCAGAAGCGAAATGCCATTCATGGCATGGAAAACGTGCCGGGCACGCTGCGCCTGCTGCTGATGAACCTCTACCTGCACAATATCGACAGCGAGCATGTCGATCTCGGTGACACGCTCTCCGACAAGGGGACCGCGCTCGGCAAGGCCAACCTAATCCTCACCAACCCGCCCTTCGGCCCGGCAGGCGGCGCGCCGACACGGCAGGATCTCTCGGTCACCGCCAACGTCTCCTCCTACCAGCTTCCCTTCGTCGAGCATTGTATCCGAGCGCTCAAGCCCGGTGGCCGTGCCGCCATCGTCGTGCCAGACAATGTCCTTTTCGAGGATGGGCGTGGCAAGGCTCTGCGCCAGATGATGATGGACTGGTGCGACTTGCACACCATCCTGCGTCTGCCGACCGGCATCTTTTATGCGCAAGGCGTGAAGACCAATGTCATCTTCCTCACGCGCGGCAAGACCGAGACCGGGAACACGAAGGCAGTCTGGATCTATGACCTGCGCGCCCAGATGCCTAAATTCGGAAAGACCACGCCGCTGGCCGGGACCCATTTCGAAGGCTTCGAGAAGGCCTTTGGTAAAGATCCCGATGGCGCCGAGCGCGGCCCGGACGAAGGCGCGGCCGGCCGCTGGCGCAGGTTCACCCGTGAAGACATCGCCGCGCGCAGCGACAATCTCGACATTGCCTGGCTGCGTGAGGCGGAAGAAGAAGCGGAAGAAGGCCTGACCGAACCCGAAGACATTGCCGCCGCCATTCTCGGCCACCTGCAGGCGGCCACGCTGGAAATCGAGGCGCTGATGGTGGAGCTTGGCGACGAGCTTCCGGAGGCGGCGGAATGAGTCCTGGACCTCGCTGGTCGGTTCCAGAAAGTTGGAGTTGGACCTCGATCGAAGATATCGCAAACGTGACAGGCGGGGGAACGCCGCCTGCGAATGATCCGAGTAACTTCGCGGACGAGGGAGGAATTCCTTGGATTACTCCGGCGGATCTCACCGGCTACGAAAACACCTATATAAGACGTGGCCGCCGGAACTTGTCCGAACGGGGCTATAAGAACTCTGCAGCAAAGCTACTACCTTCCGGTGCGGTGCTTTTCACATCCCGCGCGCCCATAGGTTATTGCGCAATTGCCGCAAATCCAATTGCGACGAATCAGGGCTTCAAAAGCCTCACATTGTTCGGAGGCCTCTCCGGGGAGTTCGCTCGACATTATTTGAAATGGTCGAAACCATTTCTCGAGTCTCTTGCTAGTGGAACAACTTTCCTTGAGCTTTCTGGCTCCAAATTACAGCAGGTTCCATTTCCCCTTCCACCCTTGGCCGAGCAAAAGCGCATCGTGGCCAAGCTGGATGCGCTGAACGCGAAATCCGCCCGCGCTCGCACCGAACTCGCCCGCATCGAAACCCTCGTCTCCCGCTACAAGCAGGCCGTGCTCAGCAAGGCGTTCAGCGGGGAGCTGACGGTGTTGAACCGGTCCAGCTGGCCGTCGTCCACCCTCGGCGAACTTGCATTTGACGTCCGATACGGCACCGCAGAGAAATGTACATATGCGCCCGAACAGACGCCCGTCCTGCGAATCCCAAATGTGGCCAACGGCCGGATCGATCTTTCAGATCTGAAGCATGCCTCATTCAATGAAAAGGAGCTGAAGAAGCTTGCCCTTGCCCAGGGAGACCTGCTCGTCATTCGCTCCAACGGTAGCGTTGACCTAGTTGGGCGTTCCGCTGTTGTAGAGTCGACCGCTGCTGGCATGCTCTTTGCGGGATATCTCATCCGCATAAGACTTGATCTGAAGAGAGCATCTCCGTTCTTCATCCAGTATTGGATGCAGTCGGCTGAGGTCAGGCGGACGATTGAAGACGCAGCAAAATCCACCAGTGGCGTCAATAACGTCAACAGCCAGCAACTTCAGGCGTTGAAAGTCTCGCTGCCACCTCTCCCTGAACAAAACGAAATCGTCCGCTGTATCGAATCCGCCTTCGCTAAGATCGACCGGTTGGAAGCAGAGGCCAAGCGCGCATTGGAACTGGTAGGCAAATTAGACGAAGCGATCCTAGCCAAGGCCTTCCGCGGCGAACTGGTACCGCAGGACCCGAATGAAGAACCAGCGAGCGTACTTCTTGAGCGCATCCGCACCGAACGTGGAGCCGCACCGAAGCCGAAACGTGGACGGAAGGCGGCATCCTGACAACATCGTCGCAATTCCCGACCGTCAGGCTCTGATGCTCCCGTTCCGCGGCCCGCTGTCGAAGGTAAGTCCCGAGTGCCTGATGTGTCAGACAAAATTGCAAATCAGTTCGGCCTGTCCGATGCGAAACGCTAAGAATTGCTACCGAGCGGCCGGTGAGCGCCCGCCGTACAATCGTTTCAACTGGGAAAATTCATATGTCCAAAACGCGTATGACCGACAGTCTGGAACGAGACAGCTTCGTGGCGAGCGAGACAGGCCGCAATCTCCTGTAGATCAGCGCGGCCACACCGCCAATGGCTGCCGTGAATTAGCGAAAAGTCCGGGCTCAGCGACAGGATGGTGAAGTGCCGCCGCATACAGCTCGGACGCGAAAAGCCAGGGTTAGACCGAGGTTTTATTGCACGGAGAAATGCCTTGGCTTCATGACTTGATGCCCACATTGTCTATGTACCAGTCGCCGCGCCTCTGAAACTCTTCATCGGATACTTCTTCCAATGTATCTGCGTCGTAAGCGATTGCAATGACGTTCCAATCTCTTGTCTCGGCAGTATAGGTGTTGGTCACCTCGTTATATCTCATTCCTAGGAGTATACCCTTTTCCTCATACTCCTCCTTGGTCATCAGCCGTTGCATCGCGTGACTCCTTAAAGAAACTCCTGTTTGATAAGCAATGCCCTAACTCTATTCCCGGGGTGCGTTCCTGATGCGGGCGGCAGCTTCCTGAAAGGCTTGGGCAATCTCGTCGCGCATCCTGAGACGATCGGTGAACTCCTCCGCCGACTCGTCGTCTTCCGGCTTGTCGAGCAATATGGAGGCGATGAGGTCCGGCAATGCAGCAAGGCCGCGAATTTCAACGCGGAGCCTGCGGTCGGACCTTCCGCCGGCCATAAGCATAATTCTGTCGCGAACGGCAGAGCCGTCGTCGACATAGCCCCTGGCTGCATGTGTGCGTCCATCTTTCGAGTAGACGACGTTTCCGACGATCGACACCTTTTTGTCAGCGATATCCATTTGCTCCCCCGAAATTAAAACTACAGGGGGAAGTTGTTGAAGCGGACGCCTTTTGTCAACGACGCTCCGCGCCCTGAGGCAGCCACCCTCGATCACCTTACCAACAGTTCTGGAGGCCCGGTGCACATCTTCACTGGCCGACTACCACGCGGAGAAATGCGCTCTTGTATCCATCAAGATCCGGAACGTCCCCATTATTCCGAAATATCGCCCGCCGGCTAGCGGCGTGGCATGGCGGTTGCCTCGGTGGACCGAGCGACAAAATCGCCGATCAACTGGGCTTGAGCGACGTCGAGTGGGCTCCATGGCAGCTTAGCGCAAGCTTGTGTCTAATTTCCGCAAGACTTCGGCCCGACAGTAGTGGCATTTAAGCTTTTGCTGATCCGCAATTGGAGTGGAGAACCTGCATCGACTGAGGCAAATATTCTTCGAATTGGAAAGCCAGGAAAATTCGGACCATTGGTTTTTTTGTGGAGTTCCCTTCTTTCAACAATACGCCCCTTGATTGCAGCGATATCGCTCTACTAGATTTCTGATATTCTACGGGGTTAAGGGGCAAGTTTTATCGTGATTCATGAGATCGGACGTTCCGTTGTTGCGGTTATCCTCGGTGCGGCGAACTATCTCGTTAAAGATGAGGCGGCTCCCGGGATCGTTGTCTTGGGGATTATCGCCTGCTTGGTGCTTTTCACCTTCGTCTTCTCACTGAACATCATCAGGCAGAAGAATGCGGTTGGATGGCTCGAACGTCAAATTCTCAGCAGTCCCACCGGAGCTGATTTCAGCCGCGACATTGACGTTTTGTCGGCCGCGATAAGCAAAGGCAGTACCAACAAGTACCGGCGGCAACTGGCCACCGCCTGGCATGAATACCGGGAAACTCTGGTACCTCATGATGAAGATGGCACAGTCATCTTGCGCAACGCCGTGCGCCCATCCGCGTTTCTAAACCCTGAGGACTTAGGGTTCGGTGTTGGCTTCTGGCGCATTGTGCCTGGCCTTTTCGTTTCGGTTGGGCTGTTCCTGACTTTCCTCGGCTTGATTGCCGCACTATCCACAATGGCCCAGGGACGCGAGATAGACAGCAATGTCATGCGGCAACTGCTGTCTGTTGCTTCAGCGAAGTTCATCATGTCGCTGACCGGCCTCTTTTGCTCGATCCTATTCACGATTGTTTTGCGGAGCGCCTATGGCCGCCTCGAGCGTGCCATCCACGCTCTATGTGGTGCGGTCGAGGCGCGTCTTACTTACATCAGCCTCGAAGCGCTTGCCGCAGAGCAGCTGAAAGCGACCCGCGAGCAACGGGAGCATTTCCGGCTGATCGGCATGGAATTGGTGGCGGAAATCGGTCGCCCGCTGCGCGAGGAGCTTCCAGCCGCCATCCAAAATTCTATAGCCGGGGCCATGGCCCCAATTGTCGAGCGCGTCGGCAAACTCGGTGCTGAGGGTGTCGGTGACATGGTTTCGGGCCTATCGGACCGGTTGACCGATTCGATTGGTCTTGCGCTTACCGAAGCGAGCCAGAGAATTTCCGAGGCCGGGGAAAAGCTTGGGTTTCTTGCAGAGCGGATGGACCAGAGTTCCGGGCGCATTGGCTCCGAAATGGAAGGCGTAACCGAGCGCGTGGCAAAGGCGGTTGAGGACCTGCGCGCGGCGCTCACGAATACCGCCGAGGTCACCGGAGGGACATTCAACGAAGGGGCAGAAAAGCTCCTTGCGGTCATGAACCGAACACTTGAAGGCATTCGTGACAACACCGGCGAAGGCGCGCGCGCTATGTCCGCGGCCGCAGACGAGATGCGCCAGGCAGCGACCTCTTTCAAACAGGAGATCGAAGCGGCGACGCGAACCGGTTCGGACGCCGCGCAAGATCGCATGAAACAGGCGAGCGAGCAGGTCAGTTCGTCGATCAATGAGGCCGGCAAGAATGTGGCTGAGGTCTTCAGCCGCACGAGCGCCGAAATCGCACGTGTCGCAGAGGACGTGTCGCAAAAGGCCGGCGCCGGTTTGCTTGCGCCTCTCGCAGAGATTGGCAACAGGTTCGAGCTTGTGGTCGAGCACCTGAAGGAGGGCACCATCGACCTGCGGCGAATGGCCGATGGCGTGAAGGCTGGCGCGGAAGCTTCGGAAAAGGCGGCCGGTACGTTCAGCGGTGCGGCGGGGGCGCTTGTCGCGGCGTCCAGCCCTATCAAAACAGTTGTCGACCGCATGGACGGATCCATCCGACACCTTACTGACAGTACGCAGCATGCGGCGAGCACCGTGGTCCGCTCCGCGGAGGCAACGGCGGCTTCAGCCGCCTCCGCACTCGCCGCTGCGGAGAAAATTCTCAGCGAAAAGGCCAAGGCCATTGAGAACGCGTTAGGTGGTGTCTCCGTGATGCTGGAACGCCTAAGAGGACAGGGCGACCGTCTCGACGAGATGGACGTAAAGCTCGGCCAAGCTTTCGAACTTTACACAGACAATGTCGAAAAGGCAGTACAGGGGATGTTCGGTCACGTCCGAGACCTGCAGGACCGCCTCAATCCCGCCCTTGATACGATGCGGGAAATCGTCGAACAGGCCGAGCAGTTCGCGCCGCAATCGCGGAGAGCGTGATGCGGGGCGGCCTCCGGACGCGCTACAGGGAAGAGGAGGAGGAAAGCGCTTTCGTGTCCATGACGGACATGACGGTAAGTTTTCTCTTCATCGTCATTTTGCTATTGGCTTATTTCGCCCAGCAATACAGTGAAAAGGACACTGTCCCCAGGACGATCCACGAGGAGGTCGTCAAAGAGAGAGATGATGCGCACCGGGAAATTACCCGCTTGCAGGCGGTCATCTCGAGCAACGAGGCGACCATCGTCGAACTGCGCACGGAAGTCGATCTCAAGCAGCGGCAAATCGATGATCAGCAGCGCGAGATAGCGCGTTCGCAAACGATCATCTCAGCCCAGGTGACGGCGATCGCCGAACTTCGCAAAGAAGTTGATCTCAAACAGCGGGAAATCGAAGACCTGCGCCGGGAAATCGCCACGTTGAAGGAGGAACTCGAGAAACTTCGCAAGACCGAGCCGCTCGAAGCCTATCTGGCACAATCAGCGATCGAACGCCGCAGGATTCTCGAAACACTGCGTGACCAATTGAAGATTGATTTCCCCGACCTGGAAGTGGTTGTCAGCGAGGAAACTGACGCCTTGCGGTTTCAGGGTGACGGCCTGTTCGCTACCGGCTCTTCGACCTTGCGTCCCGACCGGCGAGCCATCGTGGAGACCGTGGCGACCCGTCTTGCGCAGATATTGCCCTGCTACACCCTTGGTAGCCATTCAAAGTGGACGCCTGAGTGCAATCCCGGAAATGCGATCATCGAAGCCCTGCAAATTGAGGGGCATACCGATTCGACTGGCGATTTCACTGCCAACCTTGCCCTATCCACCAATCGGGCAAACAGCACCTTTTCCACGATTCTTGGGAAGTCCCCCGAACTGGTGCAATTCCTAAACTTCCGGCACCAGCCCGTCCTCTCCGTAGCGGGTTACGGACAAATGCGTCCGGTCAAGGACAATGCGACCAAGGAAGGGCGGGACACGAACCGCCGCGTCGATCTGCGGATCATTATGTATACGCCAAGCAAGTCTGCCGAAATCGATCGCATCCGCCAGGTTCTCCGTGGCGACTCTCCTTCGGAGGTCGAAAATTGAGCCTCTCCAAGAGCCTCGCTGAGAAAGGCCGCTTCGTTTGCCCCGCCCTGCCAGCGCCCAATAATCTGATCTCCAGAACAGAACGCATCCTGTCTCGCTGGCCCGACATCGTCGCTAATCCGCCGGAAAAGGACCGGGAGAGGCTGGTGGCGATAGTGCGCGAGCATCTCGAACACGACGATTGGGACGGTACGCGGCTATCGCTAATGACAACCGCGGCGCGCGCGTTGTTCGATCAGGATCGGCGCGGCAGGCCTGAACTCGCGGAACTCCGCGATTTCTATTGCCGGGAAGTCAGGGTCTCCACCCGCCCGGCTTTTCTGGGCGGACTGTTTTCCGTCTATATGGAAAGCTTTGACGCCACTGCAGACCACACACGTCAGCTTGCCGCCGCTTTGGTTGAGGCGAAGGGGCGACTTGGCGCGCGCTGGCGCGCCCTTATTGAGAGCGTGCCCGACATTCTGTCACCGGATGTGGCGGCTGACGCCATCGCCCGCAAGATGGTTTCGATGGACGATCCTTGGAATGAGCTGCGGCGCATGGGGTTCCGCAATCCACATGCGCCTGGATTGATGAACGCTGCCCATCTCGCGTACGTGGGGCGTATCGGGCCCCATCTCAACAAGCGGGGTGAAATGGAGCGGCTGTTCGATTGGCTGAAGCCGGAGGGGCAGCAGGCGAAAACGGCCGGCGCCGGCGAGGCGATCTCAGCCTTGCTGGGACACTGGGTCAGTCGCAATCCGTCTCCTGAGGATCTTGGCTATTTGACTGAAAATACGGTTGGTATCTACGGCGATCCTCGAGTTCAGCGGGGTGGCGTCTGGTCGGCCGTTCCGCCGGATAGGATGGAGGTCATCCTTCGGTGGCTGACAGGGGAGAATATCCGATTCTTCCTCGACGTCGTTTCCGCCGTTGAAGACAGTCATATGTGGGAGCCGCGAAGGACGTTTTGGCTTGGATTGCATCAGCGCGGCCGCATTGACGCAGCTTGGGTCGCCTTCAGCGAATTGGCGGAAAAAGAAGCCAGACGACGTGGCGCGGGAGGAAGGGGTACGCTGAAATTCGGCTTGCAAACAGCCGGTTACAGCCGGACGAACACATCTCTGCTTGTACTAAAAATTGGCAGGAAGATCGTTGTTGAAGGCTCACACAGCTACAAGGTTCATATTTTCGACGAAACTAGTCAACGAGCACCTACTCTTTACCAGCCACGCTACGATTGTGAAGCAATTCGCTTGATTCCAGGAGCGAAAGCCAAGTCGCACAATGGCGATTGGCAGGGCTGGGTGGTCGAAAACATCTAGGATTTGGCTATGAACTTCGACGTTTCCGTGTCACCCAACGCGATTATCCTTTTCGTGAAGGACAAGCCGGCGAGCCTGCTGCGTCGCTTGTTGCGCGGCAGCATTAAGCCCAATCTACAGACTTTGAGCCCAGATGAGCGAGCGCTCGCCTATGCGATTGCCGATCTGCGTGCGGCGTCGGACGCGTTGGGCGAACCGCTATCGGTCGAATCTGATCGGATCGTGATGTCCCACCGCGTTGCTGCGTCCGTTTCGGCCGACGCGGGGGCTCTCTTAGGACTTCCGCCATTCGTGGATATGACGCTGAAAACCGATGCCGAAGGCATAGTCGGATCGTCGGATTTTCGGCTGCGCTATGAATGGTCACGCAACGGTCAACGCCAGGTGCCGCGTCGTACTGGCTCTCTTCTGGAAACGGCAAGTGGTCTGCGACGCCTACCCCTATGGGTACTCGACGCAATCGAGATCGCTGATGGACACCAGCCGGGCGGTGGCGATGCCGCAGACTGGGAAGTGCTTGGGCGATTCCGTAGAGCGCTTGATCCCAGTGCCACAGTCGGTCCGGCGGATGGGGCGGCGCGCATATCGATGACGGATTTTCTTAGCGGTCTCGAGGTGTGCTTGGTTGACAGGTTTTCTATTTCACCAAGCAGCGACTCGGATTTCGACGTGGTGCCGTTTTCCGGCGAGACATTGGAAAGTCATAGCCTTGCTTCTGGCGTCTCGGAAATTACAGAAGCCATGAGCGAAGTCGCGGGGGCAGATCTTCGCAGGTTCCAGACGTTGGTAAGGAGCAGGGGCGCGTTGCCCGCTTATCGTCTGTCGCCAGGTCGATACGTCGTGGTGGAGCGATCAGCAGCTCCAGCTCTATCGGTAATGGCCAGCATGCAAAAAGCGCCGCCTGAGGAGCGGCGTGCCTTTATTGGCAATCCCCTGCCGCGGATGACGGACGCGATGGAAGCGCAGCTGCGCACTTCCGGCGCGTTGGAGGGACTGTCGCCGCAGGCGGAGCAGGAGGCCATTGAGGCCGCCGCCGGCCCCGTGTTGGTCGAAACCCGCGAGTTCTCTGAGCGGGTCACCGGGGTGGTGATATATGAAAAACCAGGTCTTGGGGAATTCGAGGGCAGCGGGACAAGCTGGCTGCCGGAGGATTTCAGCACGCGCCTGAACGAGGCTCTCGACAGACTGAATTTGGATGGGCTTGAGGCACTACGCGAGCGCGTGCAGAGGGCCATAGACGCCGGGCGGCCCGCAGTGGATTTAGAGGATCTGCAAATTCCCGCTCGGCCAGAAATGCTGAGGCTCATAGACGAACGCATGAGCCCGCCCAATACGGGTGAACACGAGGAAGACGACGCGGAACTCGGAAAGACGGGTCCTTTTGTCCTGGACAGCAAGGTCAATTATGACGACCTCAAATGGCTCGCAGCGCTCCGGCCGCGCGTGACGGCACTCTCGGACGCTTTGCCCGAAGGCATCCGCACGCCGTTGAAAGGGCATCAGGAAGAAAGCTTCTCTTGGCAAGTTGCAGCCTGGCGAGCGGGGTTGAATGGCATTCTCAATGCCGATGAACAGGGCCTCGGCAAGACGCTGCAGACGATTTCCTTCCTTGCCTGGCTTAAGGGCGTGACCGCCATGCCTACCGCGGCGAACAGAGGTCCCATTCTCGTCGTCGCTCCTACCTCCCTTCTCGAGAACTGGGAACAGGAGGTCGCCCGGCACATGTACGAGTCGGGACTGGGTCATCTTATCCGGCTTTACGGGTCGAGTCTCGGCGGACGCAAGCTGACCGGAGCAAAAGGCAAAGATACGGACGACGCTGAAGCTAAGCTTGATCTCGGAGCGTTGCACGAGGCCGTCGCGGAAGGGCGAGCGCATCGCTTTTGGCTGCTTACGACCTATACGACCCTTACCAATTACCAGCACTCACTAGCTCGAATTCCCTTTTCGGCGGTCGTTTTCGATGAAATCCAGGCATTGAAGAATCCGGTAAGCCTGCGAGCGGTGGCCGCCCGTGCTCTCAAGGCGGATTTCCGGATCGGCCTCACCGGCACTCCGATCGAAAACACCACCCTTGATCTTTGGGCCATCATGGACCAATTGGCACCGGGCTCACTCCATAGTCTCAGGGATTTCCGGCAGCGATATGCGAAGCCCGACGAAGGCAATATGGCCGAGTTGCATAGCAGAGTGTTTTTATCGCGCGCTGGCAGCCCACCGCTCGCCATTCGCCGATTGAAAGAGGCGGTCGCTGTCGACCTGCCGCCAAAGTCCCGGCGTATCCATCCTCGCCTCATGCCTGATATTCAGGCCGTGGCCTATGACGATGCGCGGCTCAAGCTGGCGCGCGGGGGCATGGGCGCACAGCTCAAGATGCTTCATCACATTCGGACGGTGTCCGTCCACCCATTACTAGACATGAAGGCAGGTAATGAAGAATTTGTCATTGCGTCCGCCCGCCTGCGGGCTGCGGTGGATATCCTACGACATATCAAGGCGAAAGGCGAACGTGCCCTCGTATTCATCGAGCACCGACAGATGCAATACCGCTTCATCGAACTGGTGCGCAGCGAATTTGGACTTGCGCGGGTCGACTTGATCAATGGCGACACGCCAATTCCGCAGCGACAGGCGATCGTCAACCGCTTTCAGCAGCATCTCAACGAAGATCGCGGCTTTGACGTGTTGGTCCTTGGTCCAAAGGCAGCCGGGACCGGCCTGACGCTGACCGCTGCTACCCATGTCATTCATCTTTCGCGGTGGTGGAATCCGGCTGTGGAGGAGCAGTGCAACGATCGCGTACATCGTATTGGTCAAACGCATCGCGTTACCGTGCATGTACCCATGGCTGTTCATGAAGCGTATAGGGAGCAATCCTTCGATTGCCTTCTCCAAAGCCTGATGATGCGCAAACGCCGTCTTGCTAATTCGGCCCTTTGGCCGATGGGCGACGTCGACGATGACGTCGCGACACTCCAGCGAGGGATGGCCGCGGAGGGGTTCCGAGCGGAAGATGATCCGCTTGGCAAGGCACTTGCCGCAATGTTCGCCCGCGATGAGCTTCAACTGCCACCCCCGGAAAATGATGGCTCCTATGCTATCCAATAAAGTGGAAACTCCAGTAAACGATAGTCGCGTAAGCAAGGGGCTCGTTATAGACGCTCCTTGGATCAGCTTGATCTTGAGCGGCCATAAAGACTGGGAGATGCGCTCGACCAGAACGAGCCATCGCGGTTGGTTCGGCTTAATCTGGAAAGGTATGGGGTGCGTCTACGGGGTGGCACGATTGAGCGGCGCCGGAGATCCGCTAAGCCCTGATGAGATGGTTGCAACGTTCGAACATCATCGCATTCCGGAAGATATGATACGTTCAGGTGTCGTCGCCAAATGGAACAGGCCCTGGTATCTCGCGGATGTTCGAAGGCTTCCCACGCCCGTTCGCTATGAGCATCCGAATGGAGCTGTTACTTGGGTCGAGTTGGGCGAGACGGTAAGCCTTGGCATTGAAAGACAACTGGCTTTGCTGGAAGAGCCATTGCCAGAGTCGGTGTCGACAGTCGACGATACTCGGCAGAAGGATGCTCGCGCGCCTTTCTTGGAGTTCGCATGGCGTCAAATCGGTGAGAGTGTCCTTACTCAAGGCAATATTGACCACAATCACATCTATCTACGCGAGTTTTTCGATCGCTTCCCGAAAGATACGATCGGTGGCTCAAACAAAGCGGAAAAGGCCTCCCGCGAAATAACAGTTGCCTGGGAAGGAGGGCAGGAGATTCTCACGGATCTGGATGGCTCCAAAAAGCTGTTCAGGGCGAGGGGATGGATAGGAACCTTCTTCACTCTGAACAACGCCCGAGCTGGGAATCGTGTTCTGGTCGAGGAGGGTGCGCCGTATAAATACAGAATAAGCTTGCTAAGATGAATGCTGCTGCGATCATGTCGCGCCCTTCAGGAGCTAGGTGGGAGACGACGATGCTGAGACCGCAACAATGCCAACATTGCCGTAGACGCCGTTCGGCAACGCGTAACAGCGGTACCAATGTTCAGGCTGCTCGGCCGAGCCCATGGTTCGTCTTCAAGTCCATTTCTAAGGGCGTCCGATGAGTACTGAAATCCGTCGAAGTAATCGCCCGAATCGTGTGACCCCGTTCGGCCAGCTCGAGTCCTCGCCCCACCACGGCGGTTTCATGGGCAACCGGGGAGACCTGCACGCGGCCGACGGGTCGATTGCCAGGTTGTTCAAGCTCAAGGCATGGATATGCTGCACGCTTGAGGAGCGGAACGGTTACCGGGTCACATTTGACACTCCCGGACGCTACACACCCCTCTTTTTCTGGGATGAGGCTGTCGCAATGGCGGCAGGACATCGACCGTGCGCTCAGTGCCGCTTCGCGGATTACACGCGCTTCAAGGTCGCATTCAATCGGGCGAAGGGATACCCCGACGATCAAAAGGTCCCGGTGAGTCGTATTGACGCAGAGCTGGACGCCGACAGGCTCGATGATCAGACGCAACAGCGGCGATACGTTGCCGAAGCCTGCGATCTTCCGTCCGGCGCATTCGTGACATTGGCCGACAATCCGCACCTGCCTCATCTCCTTTGGGAAGGTGAGGCGTATCCATGGAGCCACGGCGGATACACCGCCCCTGTTTCCATCTCTCCGCGAACAAAGATCATCATGCTGACGCCGAGGATACTCATCGAAACAATGAAGGCCGGCTACCGGCCGTCGGTTCGGCTCCCAGCCGCAAAAGCGGAATAGACGCAGCCGGCACTGCTGCCGCCTGGGCTGATAAAATCGGATCTGTCTTTGCCGCGGCAGTCTTCTGGCGCTTCCTCCCTCGGGGCATCAAAACCTCCCGTCGTCCGTTGCGCCGCACACGATTTGTGCCGCGCTGACCCTGTCCTGATGAATGCTCGGCTCACTTCACGCCAATGGTCCAGGAATTCCTATTCGGCGACTGACAAAATATTCGGTAGCGCTGCGTGCCCCCTGTCGTGCCCCCTGTGTCAAAAATCACGCCGGGGTAGGATCTAGAAGCAATCCGATTTCATAAAATTTTTCAATATGGTGCGGACGACGGGGGTCGAACCCGTATACCCGAAGGTGAGGGATTTTAAGTCCCTTGCGTCTACCAGTTTCGCCACGTCCGCGTGCCTTTCCCTTCAAGCACTTGAGCGATTCAGTCAAGCGATTGTTCGCTTATATGTGCTTGCCTGCGGATTTCGAGGGGGCGGGTTTAGCAGCCGTTCCTTCGGTGGGGAAATTTCTCAGGCGATTCCTGAGGTACGTATCCAGGCAATAATTCTTGAGAAAGTTCTTGTCGCTGCCCAGATACGAGCAGGTCTTTTCGGCGTCCTGTAGCAATGCTCTCGCTTGTTTCGGCGTCACGACGACTGTTCTCGTCGATACGCGTCCCTGTGTTTCACACGAAGCCAGCGAAAAGGCCAAAACAACCGCAATGAGAACAAGACGCATCCCTAACTCTCCGAAAAATTCGAAAAGCCGGATGCCATTTTTCCAATGCTTTCACAATAAGATTGGCGCATCCGCCGTGACAATGCGAGCGGTGTTGCAGCCCGGCCCCACAAGCGAAGCCCGCCGGCACCGGGTGAGCCGGATTGGAGCGGGCCTCTAACCATCGTCATGATGGCTGGCTCGCATTGGAGGCGGGCCTTCCCCTTCTGTCAATTCGAAGATCTTGTGTTGCGACCGGATGTAACATGGTGGCGCGAAACATGGCAGTTGCGCGCTTGATAGTCGCAATCGCCCGAATAGGGCCGAAAGCACGACAAAGAGGCTTTCTTTACTCAGGTTTCCTGTGTCATAGCGAAGGCGGATTGAACAAGAACGGATCAAGGCCGTGGACAAGCAGGATGTTTTCAACGCCACCGAGGCCATGCGTGGTCTCTTTCCCGCAACGCCGCTGCAGCTGAACGAGCATCTTTCCGCACGCTATGGTGCGGAGATTTGGCTGAAGCGCGAGGATCTGACGCCGGTGCGCTCCTACAAGATCCGCGGCGCTTTCAATTTCTTCCGCAAGGTGATTGCCGCGGGCGGCACGGGCAAGACATTTGTCTGCGCTTCGGCCGGAAACCATGCGCAGGGTTTTGCCTTCGTCTGCCGCCATTTCGGGGTGCCGGGCGTGGTCTACATGCCGGTGACGACGCCGCAGCAAAAGATCGACAAGACCCGCATGTTCGGCGGAGAATTCATCACCATTAAGCTATTCGGCGATTTCTTCGACCAATGCTACCAGGCGGCGCGCGAGCATGTGCAGCACATAGACGGCGTCATGGTGCCGCCTTTCGACCATGCCGATATCATCGAGGGACAGGCGACCGTCGCGGCCGAAATCGCCGAGCAATTGCCGGACGGTGTCGTGCCCGACCACGTCGTTCTGCCCGTCGGCGGTGGTGGATTGGCGGCCGGCATCAGTGGCTTTTTTGCCGATCGCGTCGCCAAGGAGACATTCGTCTTCGCCGAACCGGCGGGGGCGCCGAGCCTCAGGCGCAGCATGGAGGCGGGGCAGGTGGTAACGCTGGCGAAGGTCGATAATTTCGTCGACGGCGCGGCGGTCGGCCGCATCGGCGACCTGAATTTCGCCGCCCTGAAGGGTTTTGCGGCCGAGCAGGTGATGCTGATCCCGGAAAATGCCATCTGCGTGACGATCACCGATATGCTGAATGTCGAAGGCGTCGTGCTGGAGCCTGCCGGCGCACTGGCGATCACCGCGCTCGAGCTGATGGATCGTGAGAGCATTCGCGGCAAGACGATCGTCGCGGTCGTCTCTGGCGGCAATTTCGATTTCGAGCGCCTGCCCGACGTCAAGGAGCGCGCCATGCGCTATGCCGGGCTGAAGAAATATTTCATCCTGCGGCTGGCACAGCGTCCCGGCGCGCTGCGGGATTTCCTCAACCTGCTCGGTCCCGAAGACGATATCGCCCGCTTCGAATATCTGAAGAAGAGCGCTCGCAATTTCGGTTCCATCCTGATTGGCATCGAGACCAAGAACCCCGACAATTTCAAGCAGCTCGTCGAGAATTTCGAGCGCTCGGGCATGGGCTATGAGGACATCACCGAGAACGACATTCTGGCGAACCTGATTATTTAACTTTGCCACCCCACGTCCTTCATGCTAAAGGCGATTCATGGCTTCGATCTTGTCGAATATTCTCTCGATTTTCACCGGCGGCGGCGCTTCAACCACGAGCGCCGAAAAGGCCGGCGATTCCTCCGTCACGGCTGAGCCGCAGGTGCATGGCGGCTGCACGATCTACGCGACGCCGCAGCGCGAAGGCAATCAGTTCCGCCTCATGGGCCGGATCGAGAAGGAAGTGAACGGCGAGATCCTGGTGCGCAATTTCATCCGCGCCGATGTTTTCACCTCGTCGGACGATGCGCTCGAATCGACTTTCCGCAAGGCGCAGCAGATCATCGACCAGAACGGCCCGTCTCTGTTCGGCGATGGCGAGAAGGTTCGCCAGGTCTGATCCAGGCTCGGCCAGTAATCCTGAATGACAAAGGCCGCCGAAGAGCGGCCTTATCTTTTTTTGCTTCTACTTGCCCTTACGCCGCGCGGAAAAGCTTGGCACCCGACGGAGCGCTGGTCGCGCCACCGTCGATTGTGATTTCGATGGCCGTGACGTTCCTGGAATCGTCCGACGCGAAGTAAAGGGCAGCGTTGGCGATCTCTTCGGCCTCGCTCATACGGCCAAGGGGGCTCAGGCTGCCGAAGCGTGCTTCCAGGGCATCCTTGGCGTCTTCAGTCATCGCGCGTGTATTCCAGATCGGCGTCTTGGTGGCGCCGGGCGTGACCTGGTTGACGCGGATGCCGCGCGGAGCCAGTTCGGATGCCAGGTTACGGGTCATTGCGCGGACGGCGCCCTTGGTGCCGGCATAAGCGGAGTAGCCGGGGATACCGAGGACGGCATGCACGGAGCCGTTCAGGATCACCGATGCACCGTCGTTCAGATGCGGCAACGCAGCCTGCACCGTGAAGAAGACGGCGGTGAAGTTGGTGCGCACTACCGCCTCGAATTGTTCGAGGGTGGTCTTTCCAACAGCGGTTTCGCCTGCAATCCCGGCATTGGCGAAGACGATGTCGAAATTGCCGAGCTTTTGAGCCGCTTCGGCAAAGGCTTTTTCAGTGGCTGCGACGTCGGTGGCGTCGACCTGCAATGCCAATACATCGCCGCCAAGCTCTTCGACGGCGGCGGCAAGGGTCTTTGGATTGCGGCCGGTAATGGCAACTTTCGCACCCTCGGCGAGGAAGAGGCGGGCGGTGGCAAGGCCGATGCCGCTATTTCCGCCGGTGATGATGGCAACTTTGTTCTTGAGGCGCATGTTCGTATCTCCTATTGGCTTCAACGGCGATCTGGATTATGATCGTTCGCTATAAGGATTATGATTATAATCTACATTCGTCAAGATGCTCTGAGGAGATTTTTCGATGGGCCATTCGCAGTTGGAAAAGCAGAAGACACATGAGCGGATCGTGACGCTCGCTGCCAAGCGTCTGCGGGAGGAGGGGCTGGAGGGTATCGGCGTTGCCGATCTCATGAAGGAGGCGGGGCTGACGGTCGGCGGCTTCTACAAGCATTTCGCCTCTCGGGACGAGCTGGTGGCCGAAGCCGTCCAGTCGGCCGTGGAATCGTGGCGGCGGCAATTGGAGGGGAAGGGGATCGATCCCGCTGATGTTCCGCTGGAGCAATATGCCGACGATTATCTCAGCATTCGCCATCGCGACCACCGCGGCGAGGGCTGTGCCTATGCTGCGTTGACGGCCGACATTGCGCGCAGCGGCGATGCTATCCGGGCGATCGCCACGGAGGGATTACGGAAAAATATCGAAGCGATGACGGCGCGCATGCCGCATCCGGATACCGCAGACGCGCGGCGCAAGGCCATCATTGCCTCGTGCGTGATGACAGGTGCTGTTGGCCTTGCTCGCGTGGCAGACGATGAAGAGCTTTCCAATGAAATTCTGGAGGCCGTAAAGAGCTTCGTGAAGGAATTGGGGAAGGACGACGGGAAATAGAAAACGGCCGGTGAGGACCGGCCGCTCTCAAGAAATAGCTGTCGTTTAGAAGCTTAAGCGGCCAGTGCCAGCTCGGTTGCGCGGGCTTGGGCAGCGCCGATTGCCTTTTCAGCGGCTTCCGGACCGAAGGCGAGGCCTTCGACATAGACCGTTTCAACCTCGGTGATGCCGATGAAGGCGAGAACCGACTTCAGATAGGGGACGGCGTGATTGAGCGGAGCGGCCGGGCCTTCGGAATAGACGCCGCCGGAAGCAAGAACGATATAGGCCTTTTTGCCGGTCGCCAGACCTTTCGGGCCGGTTTCCGTGTAGGTGAAGGTGCGGCCGGCACGGGCAACGTTGTCGATCCAGGCCTTCAGCGACGAATAGATGTTGAAGTTGATGAGCCCGGTGCCGATCACGACGGTGTCGGCAGCGAGCAGTTCGTCCACCAGCTGGTCAGAGATCTTGACAGCTTCGGCCTGTTCTGGGCTGCGAGCCTCTGCCGGCGTGCGGATGGCGGCGGTGAAGAGCTCATCGATATGCGGCAGCGGCGCGAGGGCCAGATTGCGGTGGACGATCGTCTTGCCCGGGTTCTGGGCCTTGATCTTGTCGGCAAGCTCGGTGGCGATCTTGGTGGAGAGCGAGTCGCTGCGCGGGCTGGAAGTCAGAAGCAGGATGGAGGACATGGTCATGTTCCTTTTCAATGGGTTGCGGGAGCCAGGCAGGAGACTGGCCGCCGTTCGAGAAAAGAAATAAGGCTGCAGTGCCATCGAAAAAACTGTGATAATATGGATTGGAATTATCGATAGAATGGATGGCCCATGCTTCCTAATCCAACCCTGGACCAGCTGCAGGTTTTTCTGACCGTTGCCGAATCTGGCAGCTTTTCTGCTGCTTCGCGCACCCTTAATCGTGCGCAATCGGTCATCAGCTATACGATCGCCAATCTCGAGGCACAGCTTGAGGTGCCGTTGTTCGAGCGCTCCGGCTCCCGCCAGCCGACCCTGACGGACGCCGGCCGAGCCATGCTGGAGGATGCGCGCCGTATCCTGTCCGATCTCGCAGTGATGCGCGCTCGTGTCAAAGGTTTGAAAGCCGGGCTTGAGGCGGAAGTGGCCGTGGCGATCAGCATCATGGTGCCGACACACGCCACGGTCGACGTGCTCAGCGAGTTCCGCGACCGCTTCCCCTTCGTGTCGCTACGGCTCGACACCGGCGAGCTCGGCACGATGATGGATCTTGTCGCCAGCGGTAGGTCGACGATCGGCATTGGCGGTGCGGTGCTGAAGCAGGATGATTCGCTGGTCATCGAGCGCATCGGCCACTCCTTCATGATTCCCGTCGTGTCGCCCCGTCATCCGCTTGCCCAGATCCGGAGGCCGTTGACACTTGCCGATGTGCGCGAGGAGGTGCAACTGGTTGTCACCGATGCCTCCGGTCTCACGAATGGAAAGGATTTCAACGTCCTGTCCTACAAGACCTGGCGCGTTAGCGATATCGCGACCAAGCATCAATTGATGCGCGGCGGGCTCGGCTGGGGCGGGCTGCCGGCTTCGCTCGTCGTCGAAGACCTACAGAAGGGACGGTTGGTGCGCCTGGACCTCGATGCGTACGACCAGAGCGAATATCCGATCTATGCCGTCCATAAGCTTGCCAATCCACCCGGTCCTGCCGCTGCCTGGATGATAGAAGCCTTCAGCGCGCGTCTTTCAAACTGCCCGAATCACGCGGATTTCAAGGCAGCCGTCGAAATGTTCCATCCGAACGAGGAGCCATTGGCGGCCGAATGATCAAGCTCCTTCGCCCCGCAAATGCGGGGAGAAGGTGGCCGAGAGCTGTTGAACGAAGTGAAACGGCGATCGGTCGGATGAGGGGCCTTCTCGGATTAGGCTCAGCCGCGAAAGGCGCCGACTTCGCAAGCATTCGATGATGGTCAGGCACGGCTGCCGCCGCCGCCAACTTCTCCCCGCAATGCGGGGAGAAGGAACGACCGGGGACTAAAGAACCAGCCGGAAGTTACGGAAACCGTCGGTACCTTCGCCGGCATCCTCGATCGTCACGCTCTTCACATCGGCAAGAAAATCCTTGGCCTTGGGCGAGCTCTGGAACAGGACCGTGGTGCCTGGCAGCGGCTTGAAGGTCCAGTTGCCGTCGGCGGTCGGATTGATTGTGCCCTGGTCATGGACATAGCGGACGATGACGTCGCGGTTGGTATCCGGAGCCTGGTAGACCACCTTGTCCGAAGCAATCTCCGGGAAGTTGCCGCCGCCGCCGGCGCGATAGTTGTTGCTGACGACCAGGAATTTTTGAGCCGGATCGATCGGTTTTCCCTCGAACTGCAGGCTCTGGATGCGGTTGGAGTCGGGGTTCAGCAACTTGCCGTCGTCACCGAAGCGGCGCGGCTGCGATATGTCGATCTGATAGGTCACGCCGTCGATGACATCGAAGTTGAATGATGGGAAGCTGTCGTTGAGCAGGGCGGCATCCTTGGCGCCCGGCTGGATCTGATTGAACATCGCCGCCGACATTTCCAGCCAGTTCTTGACTTGCGCGCCGTTGATGACGACCGCCTGTACAGTGTTCGGATAGAGATAGAGGTCGGCGACATTCTTGATGGCGATATTGCCGGCAGGAACGTCGGTATAATAGTCTACGCCGTTGCGCCCACCGCATTTGAAGGGCGCGGCCGCTGAAAGTACCGGCAGATCCTTGTACTGCGTCTCCTTCAGCATGTCCTTGATGTACCAGGTCTGCGCCTGGCTCACGACCTGCACCGACGGGTCGTCGGCGACGAGGGCGAAATAGGAATAAAGCGGCGCCGAGGTCTTGCCGACCGGCGTGCGAACGTAGGCGAGCGTTGCTTCATGCTCAGCCTTCGCCGCTTCGACCACTTCCTTCTTGTCGGCGACATCGGCAACGATCTTCTTCTTGTCGTCGCGGTGATAGATCGGCCGTGCCTCGGAGGTGAAGTCGACGATTTTCCAGCTGTTGCCGTCTTTCTCCAGCAGCAGGTCGATCAGGCCGAGATGCGAGCCCCAGAAGCCGGCCATGACTGCAGGCTTGCCCTGCAGCGTGCCCTTGACCGGATCGGCATTCTTGATGCCGTCCCAGGTCTTCGGACCGGGGAAAACGAGATGCTGGTGGCCGGTAAAGATTGCGTCGATACCGTCGACTGCAGCAACATAGAGAGAGGCGTTTTCCATCTTGTCGGCCGGGCCGGAGCCGTCGATGCCGGAATGCGAGAGGGCAATGACGATGTCGGCGCCTTCTTCCTTCATCACCGGGACCCAGGCCTTGGCGGCCTCGACGATATCGCGCGTCTGCGCCTTGCCTTCGAGATTCTTGATATCCCAGAGCATGATCTGCGGCGGCACGAAACCGATGAAGCCGATCTTGATCGTGTTTTCATTGCCGGCGCCGTCCTTGATCTTCTTTTCGAGGATCAGATAGGGCTTGAAGAACAGGTCGTCCTTCTTCGGGTCGGAGGCGAGCTGGCCCTTGGTCAGGTTGGCGCAGACGAAGGGGAAATTCGCGCCGCCCAGCACCTTGAACATGAAGTCGAGGCCATAGTTGAACTCGTGATTTCCGAGCGTGCCGACCTCATAGCCGAGCGTGTTCATCGCCTTGACCACCGGATGGATGTCGCCGTCCTTCATGCCGTGCTGATAGGCCATATAGTCGCCCATCGGATTGCCCTGCAGCACGTCGCCGTTGTCGATCAGCAGCGAATTGGTGGCTTCCGCGCGGATATTGTCGATGATCGTTGCCGTGCGCGTGAGGCCCATCGTGTCGTTCGGCTTGTCGGCATAATAGTCATAAGGGAAAACATTGACATGAATGTCCGTCGTTTCCATGAGGCGCAGATGCGCCTGATTGCTGGCCGCGCGAGCCGCGAACGGATGCAGCACGATCAGCGCCGCAGTGACGCTGAGGCCCTGCAGCAAGGAACGGCGCGAGATGCTGGGCAATTCCAGAACGGAAGACATGAAACACTCCTTCGACAATGAATCTATGGCCCCTCGATCACCATTCGGGGTGACGGAGACTAAGATGATTTTTGAAGGTGTGCACCACCAATATGACAGACTTATTGTGGTCCCGGCGCTAGAGCGGGATGATTTCAGGTCGAACCGACCTGAAATCTGAATCCGTCTCTAAATCAAAAAGTTAGAGCGGGATGTCGCCCGAAAACCGCGTACACTTTTCGGCATCCCGCTCTAAGGGCAAGGAAGCTGTCAACGCTTGAGAACCGGCTGTATGTCCTTGTGGAAAAAGCGAAAATAGGAGGCAACTTGCGCGGACGCGTTGGAGGAGGGGTCGAATTCGATGCCGATCCGGCCGTTATGGCTCCAGCGCACGAAGCCGTCCAACATGCCGATCTCGTCGCACTCGACACGAACCTTGCTGCCGGCGGCAGCATGGATAGGCCCCACTAGGTCGAGCGCGATACCGCCGGTGGAAATATCGACCACCCGGCCAACAACCGCCTTTGCGAAATATCGAACCCGGCCCATCAACCGGACACGCTTGCGGGGCGAACGCCTCGTCTTGATATTCAGATTGCTCTGAGCGAGCGATTTTGAAATTGGCTGCATGACTGACCTCCCTATATACGTGTTTCCGAAAACACGAATAACAGGCATTCGTTGAAAGGCCGTTATGACAACCGGTAAAATTGAAATCATCCGTTCCGAATCGGGATTAGCTTCTCCTAACGTTTCAGCACTGGTGTAGCGTCCTTGTGATAGAAGCGGAAATAGGCCGTTACCTGTGCTGCCGCGTTGGAAGATCCGTCGAATTCCACGCCGATGCGTCCGCCCCTGAGCCATCGCACGGTGCCCTCCAAAGCGCCGAGTTCGCGGCACTCGATCCGGACCTTGCTGCCGCGAACGCCAGTGAACGGTCCGCCGAGATCGAAGGCCAGGCCGGTTGTCGAAATATCGGACACCTGTCCCGGAGTGGGTCTGCCGAGATAGGTCAATGTCGCCATGACCCGGCACCGCGTGCGGGTCGCTCGCCGTCCCTTTTGCGTCGAAGTGCTTGATGAGTAAAGGTTAATTTGAGCAGACATAAAATTAACAATGGTTAAATTTCTCTGCTGCCATCGTTAACTTTTGCCACTTAAAGCAAAGCTACCCAAATTGTTAAAATGCGACCTAAGCTGTTGTTCTTCAGGTGGGAAAGGTTAATTTGGGGACGGATGACGCGTTTCGCGAAAGTAAATATTTGCAACCTTCGTATGCAGGTTGAGTGAAGGGTTTTAGGGAGAGATAACTTTGCGCATTGTTTCGCTAAATGTTTGGGGCGGCAGGTTGCATGAGCCGTTGATGCGATATGTCGTCGATGCCGAAGCGGATGTTCTGTGCCTCCAAGAGGTCACGCGCACCCAGGGCGCACATTCCGAGTGGCTGGTCTATCGCGACCATGGCGTCGAGCTTCTGCAGCGAACCAATCTTTTCGAGGAGATTTGCGCAGCCCTGCCTACACACGATGCCTTCTTCAGCCCGACAGCGCGGGGCGATCTTTTCGATGGCGAGGAGCGGGTTGTATCGGAATTCGGCCTGGCGACCTTTGTCCGCAAGTCCTATCCGGTGATCGGCCAGGCATCGGGCTTCGTGCATGGGGAATTTTCCCCTGATGGATGGGGGGCGCATCCACGGTCGCGCAACGCGCATTGCATTCGGCTTTTCGACTATGAAAGGGGGTCGCGATCATCATCGCGCAAATGCACGGCTTGCGCGACATCGGCGGCAAGGGTGACACGCCGGCCCGCCGCGCCCAGGCAGATGCATTGGTGAAGCTCATCCGGCAGGTTCGGAAGGGCGATGAGAGGCTGGTCGTGTGCGGCGACTTCAATGTTCTGCCGGGAAGCGTAACCTTCGACGCCCTAAGCACCTTGGGGCTTTCCGATCTCATTACCGCACGCGGTCACCGCGATACGCGAACCTCCTATTACGGCAAGGAGCCGCGTTTTGCCGACTACATGCTGGTGACACCGGCGGTGGAGGTGATTGCATTCGACGCGGTCACCGAGCCGGAAGTTTCCGACCACCGCGCCTTGTTGCTCGATCTCAGGTAGCTCGCCTCAAAGACCGACATTCGGCCGGTCGATTATTTCGCGCAGCGCGAAGCTGGAATTGATCTTCACCACATGCGGCAGGGCCGAAAGCCAGTCGCGGTGAATACGTTCATAGTCCTCGAGATCGCGCGCGGCGACCCGCAGGATATAATCATATTCGCCGGACATAAGATAACAGACGAGCACATTCGGGCAGCGTTTCACCGCAGCCTCGAATTCTGACAGCGTTTTGGCAAATTGGCCGGAAAGTGAGATGTGCACGATGGCAATCATCTTGTAGTCAAGCGCCTTGTGCGACAGCCGTGCATGATAGCCGCCGATGACGCCGTCCTTCTCCAGAATATCGAGCCGGCGCGAGCACGCGGATGGAGACAGGCCCACTTTTTCGGCTAGCTCGGCATTGGTGATTCTGGCGTTCTGCTGCAGCACCCGCAAGATCGAACGATCCATGATGTCTATATCCGCCATTCGAAGATCCTTCGAAAAAACTCCACTTGGCGCAATAATTCACGAAAAATGGCCATTTGCAAATTGTCTTTGCAAGGACATTTCAAAGCAGAGGTGGTCTCATTCCCAATGGAACAGTTGCAAGCCAGATAAGCATTCAGGGAGAAATAAAATGCGCGTTGGTTGTCCGAAAGAAATCAAAAATCATGAGTATCGCGTCGGTCTGACGCCCGCATCCGTCCGCGAGTATGTCGCCCATGGTCACGAGGTCTGGGTCGAGACCAAGGCTGGCGCAGGCATCGGCGCTGACGATCACGCCTATATCGCCGCCGGCGCCAAGATCGCCGCCAGCGCTAAGGACATTTTCGAAAAGTGCGACATGATCGTGAAGGTCAAGGAGCCGCAGCCATCCGAATGGGCGCAATTGCGCGATGGTCAGCTTCTTTATACCTATCTGCATCTCGCGCCAGACCCGGAACAGACCAAGGGGCTGCTCGCCTCCGGCGTCACCGCGATTGCCTATGAAACCGTCACCGACGAGCGCGGCGGCCTGCCGCTCCTTGCGCCGATGTCGGAGGTCGCCGGCCGTCTGTCGATCCAGGCGGGCGCAACGGCGCTGCAGAAGGCCAATGGCGGCCTCGGTATCCTGCTTGGTGGCGTGCCTGGCGTTTTGCCGGCCAAGGTTGCCATCATCGGCGGCGGCGTCGTCGGCCTGCATGCCGCCAAGATGGCGGCTGGGCTTGGCGCTGATGTCAGCATTCTCGATCGTTCGCTGCCGCGCCTGCGCCAGTTGGACGATATCTTCAACGGCCGTATCCACACGCGCTATTCCAGCATCCAGGCGCTGGAAGAAGAGGTCTTCGCCGCCGATCTCGTCATCGGCGCCGTGCTGATCCCCGGCGCGGCGGCGCCGAAGCTCGTCACGCGCGAAATGCTGTCCGGCATGAAAAAGGGTTCCGTGATCGTCGACGTCGCCATCGACCAGGGCGGCTGTTTCGAGACCTCGCATGCCACGACCCATTCCGACCCGACCTACGTGGTCGAAGGCGTCGTGCATTATTGCGTGGCCAATATGCCGGGGGCGGTTCCCGTGACCTCCGCACATGCCTTGAACAATGCCACGATCTATTATGGCCTCGCGCTCGCAGATCGCGGCCTGCGCGCCATCGCCGAGGACAAGCACCTGCGCAACGGCCTCAACGTCCACAAGGGCCGCGTCACAAACAGGCCGGTGGCCGAAGCACTCGGCTACGAAGCCGCCGCACCGGAAAGCGTGTTGAACGTAGCGTAAATCCTATCGCGCTACATGAGATGAGGCGCCGGCATCCTCATATGCCGGCGCCTCTTTTTGTCGCGCCGCTAGAGCGTTTCAAGTTTTGACGGAAGCGTAGCCAGCGTTTGAGAAGTAATTAGCACATTCATCCGGCTTGATGGTTTCGGTCAGCAGTCCCAGATGGCGCCAGGTATCGTCGATGGTTCGCTTTTGGGCCATGCGCATCCAGTGCTTGATCTTGGCAAAGGCCTGCTCGATCGGATTAAGGTCGGGGGAATACTTTGGCAAGAACCATAGCCTGGCGCCGACCGCCCTGATGGCCTCGCGGATGGCCTTGGCTTTGTGAGAGCCGAGATTGTCGAGGATGACGATATCGCCGGGCTTGAGGGTCGGGATCAACTGCTGGCGGACATAGGCGCGGAAGCATTCGCCATTGATCGGACCATCGAAGACGCAGGGCGCGGTGAGTTTGTCGCAGCGCAAGGCGCCGAGGAAGGTCAGGGTGCGCCAGCGGCCGTGCGGGGCAAAGCCGCGCAACCTCTTGCCCCTCGGCCCCCAGCCACGTAACGGCGCCATGTTGGTGCGGATCCAGGTCTCGTCAATAAAGACGAGCCGCTTCGGATCGAAGCGGTCTTGCCAGGCCTTCCAGCGGGCTCTGCGCCGAGCAATGTCGGCACGGCCCTGCTCAAGGGCGAACAGCGTTTTTTTTAAGCTCAGGCCTTCGCGACGCATGAACTGCCAGATGGCATTGTGGGAGACGGCCACGCCGCGGGCGGCCAACTCATCCTTCAGCCGATGCAGTGTCAGATGGGATGTCTGCTCGATCTGCTCGACGATGAAGGCGCGGTGCGGCTCCAGCACCCGCCGGCGATGGCCGCCCATCTTGCCGGGCGACACGCTGCCGGTCGCCCGATAACGCTGTGACCACTTCACCACAGACGAGACGGCAATATCAAACCGCTCCGCCACCACCCGGCAGCTATGCCCGGCTGTGACCGCAGCGACAACGCGCTCACGAAGATCATTCGAATAGGGTCGCGTCATGGATGCTGGCCTCCATTCCAGCATCCATCTTGAATCACAATTCTGCCGATTCGAGAATCCCGAACCGATTCCGATAAGCAATGATCCGCTCTAGAGCGGCGCATACCCCTTTGTTATGCGCGGTCGATCCGGCACTGGTAGCAGTTGTTGCGTGCCGAGCGGACATGCACATAGGCGATACCCTCGCGGCTCAGGAGTTCGGCAGCATAGGTCTTGATGTCACCGATCGGCGTCACTGCGCCCGTGCCGTAGACGATACGGTTGTTTTCGGCATAGCCTCGCACGATGAAATCCGGGCTCGTCGTCAATACGGGCGGTAGGATTTCCTCAGCCGCGTAACGTTTGCAGGGGACTTTGTGCAGGAAGATCGGCCCGGTCTCGGCATAAGGCTGCAATTCCGGAAACGGTCGATAGGCGAAGACGAAAAGCTCTTCGCCCGCATCGACATTCCGCAGGCAGTGGCGGCAGGGATGGCCCGGACCATCCGAGATCATTGTCTCCGGTCGGCGACCGTAGGCATCAACACCGCCATTCCAGAGGGCTTCGGCATCGGACGTGGGCATGGCGGCAAAAGCGATGGCGGACATGGCAAATCTCCTTCTTTGAGGTTCACCATGTGATGCGCCGCGATGGCGGGAGAAGCCACCCGATTCCTGCGGCTAGCTTTTCTTCGCCAACTCCAGCAATTCCTTGTCGCTCAACGGCCGGACGATGCCTTCGCCGGTCGAGACGGGGGAGAAGCCGAACATCTGGTAGAGTTGAAGCGCTCGCGGATGGTCGAGATTGTTGGTGGTGGTTGTGATGCGTTGCGGGCTCAGCGTCCACATGGCGTAGAGCGCCTGCAACAGGAACCATTTGCCGATGCCGAGGCCGAGAGCGTGCTCGATCAGGCCGAAATGGCTGAGCTCGATTGTCTCATCGTCCTCACGGAAATACTCGAAAAATCCGGCCGGCGCGCCGTTGACGTAGAGCACGCTGATGTCGTTACGCTGGTCGTGCAGGACTGCCGTCAGCTCTTCGTCGTGCAGACGAAGCCGGTCGACCCAATGCCAGCGAGCGCCGACCTGGCGGTAGAGATAGCGGTAAAAAGGCAGGGGAATGCCGGGCGAGCGCATGATCGCCGTCTGGATATTGACGGGCACGGGCAGGCTCGCCTTTGGCGGCGCAGTCATTTCCAGCCGGGTGATATGAACTTTGAGCGACGATGGCGTTTTCACTTGGGGCCGCGCCACTCAGTCTTTGCCGGTGACGATAGGTGTGTCTGGTCGGCTGCCCCATTCGGACCAGGAGCCGTCATAGAGCCGGTTGGCACCATGGCCGAGCGATTCCAGCGCCAGCGTGATGATGGCGGCGGTGATCCCGGAGCCGCACGTGGTCACCACCGGCTTTTCGAGATCTATTCCGGCCTTCTCGATTGTCTCCCGCAGCTCCGGCAGGGACTTGAACTTGCCGTTTACGGCGAAGCTGCCGGACGGCAGGCTTTTCGCGCCCGGCATATGGCCGGAGCGCATACCTTCGCGCGGCTCCGGCTCGGTGGCGGCGAAACGGCCGGCGCTGCGGGCATCGGCAATCTGCAGAGAGCCGCGGTCGACGATTTCGCGCATCTCATTGAAGGGGACGACGCGGCCGGCATTGAATTTCGGCTTGAAGATAGCAGGGGCGAATGCGGGCAGGGCTGTTTCCAGCGGCCGCCCTTCCGCCTTCCAGCCGTCCAGGCCGCCGTCGAGCACGAAGACGTTTGGGGCGCCCATGGCGACTTGGAACAGCCACCACACGCGCGGTGAGGCAAAGACACCGGGACCGTCATAGACGACGATGCGATCGGTCTCGCTGATGCCGAGCTTGCCGACCTCGGCTGCAAAGAATTCCGGCGACGGCACCATGTGAGGCAGATCGGTGGAATGATCGGCGACCTTGTCCTGATCGAAGCGGATGGCGCCGGGAATATGGCCGCTGGCATATTCGGCATCGGCATCGCGCTTCTGCGCCGGCAGATAGAAGGACGCGTCAAGGATGCGCAGATCCTTGGCACCCAGTTCGTTCTGCAGCCAATCGGCGGATACGACGAAACGGCTCTTCTCCGCAGTCATGATCATTTCTCCCTGATTTGTATCGGGCCCTATTTTACCAGGAATCGTCAGCTCAAGCTTCGTCGGTGGGCGCGCCGAAACGGATGCGGAAGCGGCGGTTCTCTTTGCCCTTCTTCTCGATTTTGGCGATGTAGATTGCACCGACTTCCTGCGTCTCCGACACATGTGTGCCGCCGCAGGGCTGGCTGTCAACGGCAGAGTTCTCGCCGATGCAGACAAGGCTGACGCGGCCGAGTCCGATCGGCGGGCGCACATTCTTGGATTTGACGATACCCGGATTGGCTGCAAGCTCTTCATCCGTGATCCACTGGACGAAAACGGGATGGTTCTCGTTGACAAGCGCCATCATCTTCGCTGTGACTTCGTCCTTGTCGATCGTCTCGCTCATATCGAAATCGACGCGGCTTTCGTCTTCGCCGACGGCTGCACCCGTGATCGGATATTGGCAGACGACCGAGAGCAGGTGGCAGGCCGTGTGCATACGCATCAGCTTGTAGCGGCGTGGCCAATCGATATGCAGCACCAGCTTCTCGCCAACGGCAGGCTGTGCTTCACCCTCGAGCGGCACATGGATGATGATATCCTTCGTCGCCCCGTGCTTGGTCTGGCCGAGCGCGATTTTCGAACCGTCGGCGCGCTCGAAGAAACCGATATCGCCCGGCTGTCCGCCGGACATGGCATAGAAGCAGGTCTGATCGAGTTCGATGCCCCCATCCTCGTGAATTGCGGCTACGAAAGCTTCTGCGGTCGAGAGATAGAAATCGTCACGATAAAGGGCATTCACCGACATAAGATCACGCTTGGTTCTCGTAAGGAACAGGAATATCGGAATTCGTCGTCAAATATGCCGGCAGCGGCAGACCCTTCGACTTCAGGAAATCCGGATTGAAAAGCTTGGACTGATAGCGATTGCCATAGTCGGCGAGGATGGTCACGATCGTATGGCCCGGGCCGAGATCCTTGGCAAGGCGCACAGCGCCGGCAATGTTGATGGCCGTCGAGCCACCAAGGCAAAGACCTTCGTGTTCCACCAGATCGAAGACATAGGGCAGGGCTTCGGCATCGGTGATCTGATAGGCGAAATCGGGCGTAAAGCCTTCCAGGTTAGCCGTCACGCGGCCCTGGCCGATACCTTCCGTGATTGAAGAGCCGGAGGATTTCAGCTCGCCGTTCTTGTAGAATTCATAAAGTGCTGCGCCTTCCGGATCGGCGATGCCGATCTTGATGTCCTTGTTGAAGGCATGCAGGCCCATGGCGACGCCCGCCAAGGTGCCGCCGGAGCCGACCGAGCAGATGAAGCCGTCGACCTTGCCATTGGTATCGCTCCAAATTTCCTTGGCGGTCGTCTCAATATGCGCCTGGCGATTGGCGACGTTGTCGAACTGGTTGGCCCAGATCGCGCCGTTCAGGTCGGTCTTCGCCAGCTGTTCGGCAAGCCTGCCGGAAACCTTCACGTAATTGTTGGGGTTTTTGTAGGGAACGGCCGGCACTTCGACGAGTTCGGCGCCGAGCAACTTCAGCGCGTCCTTCTTTTCCTGGCTCTGCGTTTCCGGAATGACGATAACGGTGCGGTAGCCGAGCGCCTTGGCGACCACCGTCAGGCCGATGCCGGTATTGCCCGCCGTGCCCTCGACGATGACGCCGCCCGGCTTCAGCAGGCCTTTCCGTTCGGCATCGCGGATGATGTAGAGCGCGGCGCGATCCTTGACCGACTGGCCGGGGTTCATGAACTCCGCCTTGCCGAGAATGGTCGAGCCCGTCGCCTCGGAGGCACCCTTGAGCTTGATCAGTGGCGTGTTGCCGATCGCTTCTAGGACGGAGGGATGGACGGTCATGGAATCTCTGCCTTCTGTTCGGGACTACTGTAAGAACGGTCTTTTCCCTTCACAAGGCGGCATAGGCAAGAAATTCTGTTCCACGCTCCCCTTCCACGCCGCAAAATTCCACTTCGACGATAAAAGTCAGCCGCGAGGCGTCCTTCAGGGTTTCGTCTTTCTGCCCCGTCGATGCGGAATTCGACCGTGGCGACGGTCGGCTGGCCGAAAGAGGCCACAATGATGCGTTAGTCCTAAAATGCTGCCAAGACCGCCCGAAGGCTGCATCGGGCAGGTTGCCGGCCAGGGAGAAAAAGTCATGCACCCGTTTATTGCCCGTCCCGAACATGGAGTGATCTGGATCACAGGAGCCAGCTCCGGGATCGGTCGGGCATTGGCACTAAAGCTTGCGGGCGAGGGCTACAAGGTCGCCGTCACCGCCCGACGTCACGACAAGCTCCTGGAGCTGCAGGCGGAAGCGAGCGAACAGCCCGGCAGCATTATCGTGCTCGACGGCGATGTCACCAGTGCCGAGGACATGGAGCACACCGTCGCGGCGATCGAATATCAACACGGCCCGCTGGCTCTGGCGGTCCTCAATGCTGGCATTTATCTGCCGGCGCGGGGCGAGGATCTGAACCACGATGTTTTCGACCGCAGCTTCGCCGTCAATCTCCATGGCGTCATCAACTGCCTGGTGCCGGCCGTGCGCCATATGAGGGCGAGGGGACATGGCCAGATCGCCATCGTCTCGTCCGCCGCAGGCTATGGCGGTGTACCGGCAGGCGCCGCCTACGGCGCCACCAAGGCTGCCCTGATCAATATGGCCGAAAGCCTGAATTTCGAACTTGACCGTATGGGCATTCATATCCAGCTCGTCACGCCCGGCTTCGTTGACACTGCGCTGACTGGGGAGAACAAATTTTCAATGCCTGGACTGATGTCGGCTGAAGATGCAGCGAAGGCAATCGCCGCTGGCCTGAAATCGCCTGGTTTCGAAATCACGTTTCCAAAGAGCTTCACCTACCGCGCAAAGCTGGTGAACTTTCTGCCCTATAGCCTTTATTTCCGCGTCATCAGACGTATCATCGACGGCCGTCGCCCGTCGCAGGCCTCCGGCCACCATCCCAATCCGCATCCGGCCGAATAACTGCTAAATGTTGCCCTGCTGAAAAGCTTGTGCGCTGCACAATTCGCGGGGTCTTGTCACCGTTTTGTAATGCAAGTTCGCTAGCAGTCCAGCGAACTGACAGGCCCAGAATTGACAGGCAGGGAAGAGCAAGATGGCAGAGATCCGGATCGAGCAAGTCCGCAAGGCCTATGGACGCAATCAGGTCGTGCACGGCGTCGACTTGAACTTCCGCTCTGGCGAGTTCGTCGTCATTCTTGGCCCTTCCGGCTGCGGTAAGTCCACGCTGCTGCGCATGATCGCAGGCCTCGAGGATATCACGTCGGGCGAAATCGTCATCGACAACAAGGTGGTCAATCAGCTGGAGCCGCGCGAACGCGGTTGCGCCATGGTTTTCCAGAACTACGCGCTTTATCCGCATATGGATGTCGCCGCCAACATGGGCTACGCGCTGAAGGTGGCCGGAGTGCCGCGCGAGGAACGCGACCGCCGCATCAAGGAAACCGCACGCATCGTCGGCCTCGAGGATTTCCTTGCCCGCAAACCATCAGAGCTTTCCGGCGGTCAGCGCCAGCGCGTCGCCATGGGCCGCGCCATCATCCGCGAACCGAAGGTCTTCCTCTTCGACGAACCGCTCTCCAACCTCGACGCCAAGCTGCGCGTGCAGATGCGTGTCGAAATCCGCCGCCTGCACAAGCGCCTTGCGGCCACCTCGGTTTTCGTCACCCATGATCAGGTCGAGGCCATGACGCTCGCCGACAAGCTGGTAGTCATGTACAGGGGCAATGTCGAGCAGGTTGGCACGCCGCTGGAAGTCTACAATACGCCGCGCACCCGTTTCGTCGGCTCCTTCATCGGCTCGCCGGCCATGAACTTCCTCGAAGGTTCCTTCTCGGCGAATGGCGAACAATTCATCTTCGACGGACTGCCGATTGCCATCGACGCCAATATCGGCAAGCGCCACGCCGGTCAGCCGGTCGCGCTTGGCATCCGCCCGGAACATGCGCGTCTTGTGCCGGCGGGCACGCCCGGCGCTGTTCCGGCCACGGTGGATTTCGTCGAAGAACTCGGCGCCGGCCGCGTCATCCATTGCGACATCAACGGCTCCAACTTCGCCGTCGCTGTCTCCGACCATACCACGGGACAAACAGGTGACGCCGTCGGCCTGGAGCTTCCCCAGCAGCATACTCATCTTTTCGCCCAGGACACCGGCCTGCGCCTCGACACCATTGCTTCCGTCACGCCCCTCAAGGTCGCGGCAAACTAATTTTCAGAATCAATTTTCAGCAAGAGCGCCCGGAAATTCCTACCGATTTCCGGGCTTTTTGTTGTCTGGCGGAAGGCGGGCTGCTGCGGCCCGAAGGCTCGATCCATCTTTAGGCTGCACGGGCGCATCCACTGGCGCCGCGACGGTCGCCACGACTTTCAGGTCTATCGTGCTTGAACGACAGCCTTGATGATCCGACCTTAAAAGCCTGCCGCACTCCCCGAGGAAGTGCGGCAGAAAATTCAATTACTTCTCGGGCACGATCAGGCCGCGCACGAACCAGCGCTGCATCAGCACCACAACGACGAGCGGCGGCAGCATGGTGATTAGCGTGCCGGCCATGGCGATGTGCCATTCGGGAATGCCGCCCTCATTCGGGATGAGGCTCTTCAGCCCAACGATAGCCGTGGAGAAGTTGGGATCGGTGGTGACGAGCAAGGGCCAGAGGTACTGATTCCAAGCATATAGGAACATGATAGTGCCGAGCGCGGCCATATTGGTGCGCGATAGTGGCAGCAGGATATCGACGAAGAAGCGCAACGCGCCAGCGCCGTCCATGCGGGCAGCCTCTGTCAGCTCGTCCGGCACTGTCAGGAAGAACTGGCGGTAGAGAAACGTGCCGGTGGCGGTCGCGACGAGCGGCAGGATCAGGCCGGAGCAGGTGTTCAACAGGCCGAGGTTCAGCGACACTTGAATGCCGCTTACCTGCTGGATCAGCCAGCTTATGCCGGTGATATCAAGAATTGCCTGATAGGGTAACAGCACATTGGCTGCGACCGCAAAAGTCGGCACAATGCGCACCTCCAGGGGCAACATCAGGGTGATGAAGATCGCCCAAAAGATCAGGGCTCTGCCCGGATAGCGGAAATAGACAAGCGAAAAGGCCGTCAGCGCCGAGATGAAGACTTTGCCGGCAGCGACGCCGGTGGCCAGAATCAAGCTGTTCAGCAGTTGCGGCCCGAGATTCGCGGTCGTCCAGGCTGTCTTCATATTAGCCCAGAAATCGCGGCCGGGGATCAGCGACATAGGGACATCGTTGACATCGGCAAGGTTATGCGAAGCGGCGATCGCGACAATGGCGAAGGGCGCGACTGCCACCACGAAGCCGATGAACAGGATGATATGGGTGAAGATATCGAGAATGGGTGTACGTTCGACCATGGACGCGCCTCAGCGGTAATGTACGCGCCGCTCAATGAAGCGGAACTGGAAGATGGTGAGCAGGATGATCAGCAACATCAGGATGATGCTCTGCGCGGCGGCGCCTGAGTAATCGAGGCCTTTGAAGCCGTCGAAAAAGATCTTGTAGACCATGAGATTGGTCGAGTTGGCCGGGCCGCCGGCGGTCATGATGTCGACGATGCCGAAGGAGTCCTGGAAGCTTTCGGTGATGTTGATCACCAGCAAAAAGAAGATTGTTGGGGTCAGCAGGGGAAATTGTACGTCCCGGAAGCGGCGTAGCACGCTGGATCCGTCCATCGCGGCTGCCTCGATCAGCGAGCGCGGTATACCCTGCAACGCCGCAAGGAAGAAGATGAAATTATAGCCGATATATTTCCACGAGAAAGCGACGATGATCGAGGCCATGGCATCGGTGCCGTTTAGACCCGGATCCCATAGGCCCGGCCAATAGTGATTGACGACGGCCATGAAGCCTGCCTCCGGCGCCAAAATGAAGCGGAACGCCATCGCCAGCGCCGGCGCGGCGATGCCGTAGGGCCAGATCAGCACGACACGATAGATCTTGGAGCCTTTGAGTTGACGATCGGTCAACGCCGCCAGCAGCAGCCCGCCGCCCATTGACAGCGTCGTGGTGATCGCAGCGAAAGTCAAGCTCAACGTCACCGAGTTCCAATAGTCGGGGTTGGCGAGGATGGATCTGAAATTGTCGAGCCCGACCCACTCATTGCCGCCGCCCCAGGGTTGCTGCAGCGTCAGCGACCAGTAGACCGCCTGGCCGGCTGGCCAATAGAAGAAGGTGAAGATGAGAAGGATCTGCGGCACGGCAAAGAGGAAGCCGATGCTCCATTTGTTGAAGGTTGTACGCTTTTCCATCGGCCCTTCCGGTGAAGATGTCGGTTGCCAGTGCTGCATTATTCCTTTGGCCACACGTGTGGCGGAAGGGATGATGCAGTCGTTCGAACGAAGCCTTAGATCGCGAAGATCGCCGAACCTTGCCCGCCGGATCAAGGTCAGCCGTCGCGCCAGTGTCGGCTTATAGAAAACGTCCGCCGGGAAAGCCCGGCGGACGCTTGCTGTGGAATCTTGCGGATCAGGGGAGCTGCTTGCCCTTGTAGGTGGCTTCGAAACGGTCGAGGACTGCGTTGCCGTTCTTGACGATGTTGTCGACGCCTTCCTGAACGCTGACCTTGTTGGCGAAGATGGCCTGCATCTGGTTGCCGAATTCAGCGCGGATCTGCGTGAAATTGCCCAGGCGAACGCCGCGGGTGATCGGGGTCGGCTCGGAGGCGGTCAGGCTGGCGATGGCGACTTCGCGGCCCTTATAGGGAGCCTTGTCGTAGAAGCCGGAGGACTTCATGAAATCGAAGCCGGACTTCGTGACCGGGATATAGCCGGTGTTGGTCGACCAGAAGAGGGCGGTTTCCGGCTTGGCGATGAAGTTCAGAAACGCAGCGGCGCCCTTGTACTCATCGGAAGACTTGCCAGCGAGAACCCAGAGGGAAGCGCCACCGACGAGCGAATTCTTGCGCTCGGTGCCGGCGTAAACCGGAAGTTCGGCGACATCCCAGTTCATGCCGGCCTTCTGCGTCTTGCTGACGGTGCCGTGGTCGCCGACCGAGGTCAGGATCATCTGGCAATCGCCGGAAGCGAACGCCTGGACCATATCCTGGCCGAGGTCCTTGGACTTGATCTTGATGAGGCCGGCGTCGTACCAGCTCTTGAGATCGGTAACGTACTTGACGAACTTGGTCTTGTTGACGGTCAGACGGGCATTGAGGCCGTCATAGCCGTTGTTTTGGGTAGCAACCGGCTCGTTGTGGACAGCCGAGAACTGTTCCATCAGCTGCCAGCTTTCGTTGCCGGAGATGTTGATGGCCATCGGGCAATCAAAGCCAGCGCCCTTCAGCGCCTTCATGTCGTCGGCAGCTTCTTCCCAGGTCTTCGGAGCTTCGGTCTTGCCGATCTTGGAGAAGGCGTCCTTGTTCCAGTAGAGCAGGGCGGTCGAGGAGTTGAACGGGAAGGAAAGCAGTTCGCCCTTCGACGTAGCGTAGTAGCGAGCGATGCCCGGGAAATAGTCGTTCCAATTAACCTTGTAGCCGTTTTCCGACATCAGCTTGCTGACCGGATAGTAGGCGCCCGAAAGCATCATGGTCGCGGTGCCGACGTCGTAAACCTGCACGATCGTCGGCTGCTTGCCGGCGCGGAAAGCGGCAATGGTGTTCTGCAGAGCGGCGTCGTAGTTGCCCTGGCTGGTGCAAACGACCTGATAATCGGTCTGCGAATTGTTGAAGTTCGTGCACATCGTCTGAACGACGCGCTCCAGATCGCCCGACAGGCCGAACCAGAAATCGAACTTGACGGGAGCAGCGGCGGCCGGCAGGGCCAGCGCTAAGCTCATGACGCCGGCGGCAGCCGCCGAGATGCAGTTTTTAAGTTTCGACATAATCCCTATTTCCTTTTGAAAGCTCGGAACCGATGGCCTTGCGCAAGTCCGCGGCAGCGGCGTTATAGACAAGCTGTGTGACAGTTTATTGAGGGCGAAAATCTCTTGTCAGCAGGCGGTTTTGCGTCTCTGCAAACGCTTTTAAAGGGCAATTGCGGATTAATCCGAAAGGAGGAGAAGACACCGCTTTA
Organism: Rhizobium mayense; assembly: GCF_030272705.1. Lineage (GTDB taxonomy): Bacteria > Pseudomonadota > Alphaproteobacteria > Rhizobiales > Rhizobiaceae > Rhizobium > Rhizobium mayense. The sequence continues at coordinate 129,557 of NZ_JARFYM010000003.1, forward strand.
CGTGCAACATAAGGTCTATCTAAATATTGAATATCGAGAGGAGGTGCGCATGAGTCGTCGGTCGCGGCGCCTCGTCAGAATGGAGCGCTATATGATGAAGCGGCTGCTTCTGATCATAGCCGCCCTCACTCTATTTGCGCTCGCCCCGTTGGCACTGTTGATCTCCGCCTATTGAAGGACGCGGACTGAACTGCGCGTTCTCCTTGCCGCTCACCTGTGTCCTGTGCATGATCGTCCCGACACACTGACGGAAGTCTCGGGAGGAGAACGGACGATGGTCCGAAGCGAGCGGCAGAAGATGGCATCAGGGGAATGGTATTGCTGCATCGATCCAGAGCTCGATGGTTTACGCGCGATTGCTCGAGAGGCAGTGCATCAGCACAATACCATGCCGCCGGGCGAGCGTGGCAATATCGGCCCCGCTCTGTCGATGCTTTTTGCCCACGTGGGTGAGGGCGTGTTCATCGAGGCGCCATTTCATTGTACCTACGGCATTAATATCTCGCTCGGCCCGAACGTCTATTTCAATGCCGGCTGCACCATTCTCGATACCGCGACGGTGCGCATTGGAGAAGGCAGCATGCTCGGACCGGGTGTTCATATATATTGTGCCGAACACCATAAGGATCTGCCGGAACGGCGCGCTGGGCTGGAAGTCGCGCGGCCGGTCGAGATCGGCAGGGATGTCTGGATTGGCGGTGGCGCCATCATCCTTGGCGGTGTGACCATTGGCGATGGTGCGATTGTCGGCGCGGGCGCCGTTGTTACCAGGGATGTGGAGGCAGGCGCGACCGCGGTCGGCAATCCTGCGAGGCGCGTGGCCGTCAAATAGGTAAGAAGGCTAGTCTGCCGGCCGCCGCCGTCTCGTCCACCATACGGCAAGGCGCCGTCGCCAGCGCCGTATGAGTGGCAGGTCGTGCGATAAGAGGATGAAACCCAGTGGCAACATCCAGAAGCCCAGGACAGGCAGGAAGCCGAGACAGCCGCCGAAGATCAGCGCGAGGCCAATGCCAAGGCGGGCAAGCCGCGATCGTGGGAGCGGAATGCGAATGGAGCCGATGACGAGCTCGCGTGTAGTGTGATCGATCCCGAAACGCCGGGCCTTTTCGCTGCCATTGCGATCGGTTTTTTTTTCGGCTCTGCCCTGATCAGTCATCCACAGGAGATGGTAAGGCGACGAAATAATACAAGGGAAATGGATTTTTTTGAAAAAACCGCTTGGCAAATCGGGAAAGCATTTGTATTACCCCGCTCACACCGCGCCAAGCGGTATTCCCTGGTAGCTCAGCGGTAGAGCATTCGACTGTTAATCGACAGGTCGCCGGTTCGAATCCGGCCCGGGGAGCCAGTTTTTAAGATAAGTGCCTGTTTTTGTTGTGTTTTCAAAAACGGGCACTTTCTTCCCCTCTTTCCCTCCCCACTTTTGATTTCTGTTAAGTCACTGAATTTGTTGGTTGGCTCCAATGCGGAGTCGATCTGGCGGCCCGTCGTTCTTTATTTATCCCGGCTTGGCGCCTTAAGCTCCTCGCACCGCAGCTGATCGCTGCCCGATATAAACCGCTTCCGATTCCCGAATCGCATATCCTGGTGACGCGGGCAGGCTCCATTTGTTTTATGCGGTTTGCAGAGACCGCACGCAGCGATGCGTGGACGTTTGCGCTTGTGATGCATGATTGCCTCCGACATTGGCTGGTGCGCCCCTATGGCGCACGCGCATGTGTCGGAGGTGAGTGGGTTGAATGGTCATGGTGGGTTAATTACTACAAAGGCCGAAAGTGAAAAAGCCGTCGGCTGGTGGCCAGCGGCGAGCTGTGGTGGGCGCTCAAGGGTTTCCGCATGGCGACTGGGCGCAGGATATAACGGCCGCCTTTGCCAGAATGCCCGCAGCGTTAAGCTTCACCGAAGCGTGGCTTACCTACCCAATCACCAGGAAGCGGCATTGCCCATCGCTCCGCGTTGTAGTGTGCCCCACCAATGGGCTTCTGTGAGCTCTTGGCGAGCCGAACGGGTCCTTGTGTTCCCCGCCCCCCGTCAACACGAAGTCTGTCCGAAAAGTATTCTCCTTCCAATATGTCTCCTTTTGCGCCGGTCTGCAAACGAAGTATGAACGTAACAGAATGGTTAGATGAGACGTTTTCATTGGATTCGTGAATCCGGACGTCGGATGTAAAAATAAGAGAATACCGCGTCTTGCTCTCATCACTGACGATGGCTGCAGTTCTACTCTCGGAGCTGGCCAGCTCAGAGAAAGTCGCGATTGACAATGTCAGTCCGTTTTGCGCAACTTCCAGGGCAAGCACGTCGCATCCCGCCCGTGCCACGGAGTAGGACCATCCTTCCCATCGTCCCGAAAAATCTGGGACACCTAGCATCGATCGGATCCATCGAAGTCGGAGGGCTATTGTGTATAGAACGTAGCTCGATCCGGCTCCGATAGTGGCGCTTATGGTGACGTACCTCAGTGCTTTTCCTATTTGATCTGCGCCGATGATGCCCACAGCCGAGAGTGAGACGAGAAACGATAAGATGCCGCTGATAACGGCTACCTTAATGATCAGATCTCGCTGCTCGCGGACTTGCAAGATGTCACTCCCCTTCAAACCTCATATAACCAGACATCGCTGCTTACCGCAAGTTGAGTCGGCCAGCGCGCGTCTGGTGTAGGCGACGGTGGTGATCGCGCCGGCGTGTGGTAATTTGGCGATCCCTGAAACGTCTTCCCGCGCCATCAGAAGCTCGATGACGTAGTCGACTTCAGGCGGTGGCTCGTCAAAGCTTGGATCTTCCGCCTTGAGTGGCGAACCTTTCGACTTGCCAGGGCGTGGCGTCCCCAAGCCTGATTCCGCTCCTATGAAATCGATGCCAAGGGACGCAACCGCATCTGCACAAGATCCATACGACAGGAAATCGTCTGATAGCTCGTCAACGTCGTTCCGCGGCCGGAGCTCGTAACGCTTGTGTCAGTTGCCAGTTCGGGCCGGTTGTGGTTCAGCGTCAGCAAGCCGAGGCATAACTGCTGGCAAGTCCAGATGCTCTCCGAGATTTGACTTCGCCTTCGACTTTCCGCGTGCCGTTCCGTTCCTGCGCGTGTCGAGTCCTCCCTGCGGCGGCTCGTTATCGTAGCAACAACAGAAGCCAGGAGCCGTTGGCGCGCTATGAGCCAGAGGCAGGCCGCTCCATACTTGTCGTGTTTCATCGCCCAATTGAACGCGGGCCGGCCACCTCGATAGACCGGAGCCCTCCCTTTAGGTGGTGTGTTGTCATTGGCAGCTATGAACTTCGTGGCGAGGCGCTCTGCTGCGTTTCGCGAAGATGTCGTGCGTAGGTTCGTCGGTAGGTTCACGCTGTCCTCCTACGCGGCAAGTTGTCGTTCGCGGCGACGAGCCGCGTTACAGGTGATGGCATTTATGATTTCCCTCGGTAGCAGCGAGCCGCAAAAGCGGCTGGTGGCGGGCCCTTGGTGGCCTTCGTATGGATAAGGTGATGATGCTGTAAACTAGCGAATTTATCAATATAGAGATTGACACGGAAGGCGATATGTGCATGCAAAGATATTTAATAAAAATTCAACACGCTATTTAATTAATTCAAAGTATTCGTTGTGATTCAAATATTGAATGATATCATTAAATTGTTAGGCGACTTTCCGCCTACGTGGCGGCGATAAACAGCCGCATTGGGCCGCCGCACGATCCCCGCCGACGGCCCAATTTTTATGATTTCTCCAATTGCGAATTTTGCGGATGAGAAAAAATGCCTAGGCCGCCGGTAGGTTGGCGAACGGATGTAGAACGCCGATATTGCCCTCCCGTTAGCCCCGATTTGCGCTAAATTTCCCAACGATTCCTCATGCGCGCTCTGCGCGTACGCGCCTGGGATTCCTGTGTTAGCACCATCGTGGTGGAGGCCGAGCGGTAGTAGGAGAGGGAGTGGGCAGGATGCGAGCACCCCTCCCGCTCGCCAATATTGCTTTTGCCGTCAGCGACCTTGCACGACCTTGATGAGGTTTGGCGATGGTACCTGTGTTCTCACGAATGTTTCGACTTCTTCGCTCGTGATCTTGCCCGCCGTCAGACCATTGACCACCCGGCGACAGACCACCGCCATCGGATCGCTGGCGCTGACATTTGCCATTGTGGCAATTGCCTGCTTTTGTTTGGCCGTAATATTTCCGGAGCGGCAGGACGCGTAAAAATTTTCCCTAAGTGCGGGGCTTCCTTGTAACGCGGTCTTAACGGCTTCGGATTTTTGAGCCCTCTGCTCGGGCGTGCAAGCTGCAAGAGATGCTAAGACAGAAGCAATAGCCAGAATATGTAAGTATTTCATAAATTCCCCCAATCAATCGCGCTGCCAATAAAAGCGCGAATTGATTGGAGAATTGTTAAATCCTAGCGTGCATTAAGTTTGCTGGCGGTGGTGACGTTAACCAGTTGAATCTCGTTGATGCGGCTCTTCACCTCCTCGATGGGCGGCCTCTTCACGCCGGCCAACTGGGGCACCTATGTCTCCACCAAGCACGCTTTGGAATCGATTGCCGAAGCGTTGCAGCAGGAACTTGGCGCTTACGGAATCAAGATCCAGACGATCAATCCGGGCGCCTACTACACCGGCTACAACGAGACGATGGCCGACAATCCGTTCCGCTGGCTGGATGACAGCAAGAACTTCACCAAGCGCGCGGACTTGCGCAAAGGTTTCGACGACTTCTTCGCTACCCCCGAAGGCAAGATGGACCCGCCACCGCAAGTGCAACTGTCCGCAGTCGGGAGCCCCGTATCCGCCGCATCTTCAACGTGGCCCTCGGCGTCGCCACCACTATCCTGACCTTGCGCGGGTTGGAGGCCCGCGCGCGCCGCAGATGCTGACCGAAACCGAACGCCGCAACAAGACAATCGTCGACGCCGGCTTTGAGGCCTGGACGGCCGGCACAGGCAGCCCCTATGACCTCCTCGCCGACGACGTCCGCTGGACGATCGAGGGCTATTCGCTGGCATCGAAGACCTATCCGAATCGCGAGGCATTCCTGCGCGAGGTGATCCGCCCGTTCAATGCCCGCATGAAGGCGCCGCTCAAACCTGCGATCCGCAACGTCTATGCCGAGGCGACACAGTGATCGTGTTTTTCGACGCCCGCGGGATCGCACGTGACGGGAAGCCCTATGCCAACACCTATGCCTGGTTCCTCGACATGCGCGACGGTCGTATCGTCCGCGCCTCGGCCTTCTTCGATTCGGTTGCATTCAACGAGTTCTGGACTCGTGTGACGCCGTCCGAATAGGGCAACACGAGGCGTACTGACGCAGTTTGCCTCTAGGTCCGGCTGCTCTCGCAAACGTGAGGACGCATTCATGTATCGTTAATCTGAATCGGCGCATGAACGTCGCGCGCCTTTCGCGCAGCATAGTCCCCCAAATGCTTTAGAGGTTCGAAAATGAAAAACCTGATTCTTGCTTCCGCCGTTGCTCTGGCTTCTTTTGTCGGCATCAGCACGCAGTCCGAAGCAGCCACGATTGTGCATGTAGACAATCATCACCATCATTGCATCGTGAAGACCGTACGTCATCACGTCAACGGCCATTGGGTCGTTCGCAAGGAACGCGTTTGCCGTTGATTTTGTAACAGGTTCAAGCCGGCGGCCTTTGTCGTCGGCGAAATAAGCCGGCCGTTGCCGAATATTGTTCGGCAACGGCCGGAATGTTTTTGGGGGTGTAAGCAGGAGACCGCGCTCATTTACATGACAGGCCGGGCACCATATGAGTTACGGCCTGATTTCGAAGTAGATGCCTCCGCGGTGCGGACGGTAGTAGCCGCGGCCGTAGCGCCAGTCATCATCATAGTAATGGCGGCGATCCCAGCGGCTATCGCGCCAATGGCGATCATGATAGTGGCGGTTGCGCCAATATTCCCCTCGTCCATAATCCCAGTTCGGGTCTCGCCGGGATCCGTGCTCCTGAACCAGAATGATACCGGAAGAGCTAGGCGAAGGCGAATTCGTCAACGGCATTGCCGTTGCTGGAACCACGGCGGCCAGCACTGTTCCCATGGCAAGTGAGGCCGCCAGGGCCATCAAAGCAATATATTTCAAAGCACCAACTCCTTTATTGGAACAACGTCCCTTTTCGCCGGACTCAACGCTGCGACGGCGGCAATGTTCCCCGTCAAGCTTGATGCGGGCCTGGGTGGCGACATGCTGGCAGAGGGCGATAGTGAGATTTAAAGGCGCTGCTGTCCGTCGAAAATGGCGCAACCGGTTGTGCTGGGGAGGGGAGTGAGCGAGACCGAGGCTGCAGGTTCAGCGGGCGCTCATATGGAAAAGGGTCAATGTAGAAAAGGAGCCCGGCAGGGAAAGCCGGGCTCCTCTCTTCTCTGATCGGAGGTCAATTCAGATCAGGTCAGAAGTTGCGTTCGAAGCGGAGGATACCGGCGACGGTATCGTCCTTGGCAACGTCGTAGTGAACGTAGGTCACTTCCGGTTCGACCAGCAGGTTCTTGACCGGGTTGAACTTCAGGTTCGTCGTTGCTTCGAACATCTTCGAGTCGGTGTAAGCGAGCTGGACGTTCCACTTCAGCTTGTCGTTGAACGGTACGCCAACGCCGCCCCAAACTGCCCAGTCGCCCCAGCCGCATTTCGCGCCATGAACGGTGCCGTCCGGTGCCGTGCAAGCCGAGACGTTCTGGTTCGAGCCGGCATACTGGTTGAGCTTATCGCCGTCCGTGTTCCAGCCGCCCATCAAGAAGGCCGAGAAGACGCCGAAGTCAGCATCGACGCGAGCCTTGACTGCACCTTCTTCGACGATGGAGTCATAGCCACCGACGACCTTGAAGGACCATGCGCCGGACTTGTAGCCAGCACCGGCAACAACGTTCGGAGCGTAGTGGTTTTGCTTGGACGTGACCCAGGCACCGTCATAGCTGGAAGCGTCCGAACTGGAGTTGGAATCTTCGAGCGAGATGACGGCGGTGAAGCCGTTGCCGCCGTCGTAGTTGTAGGTCAACTGGTTGAGTTCGTACGGACCGTCATAGATCACGTCGTCGTTGATGACGTCGCCGGCATAACCAACGAACTGGTTGTAGTAGGAGTCCGTCTTACCAACGGTGAAGCCGCCGAGGCTGATGTACGACCACAGCAGGTTTGTTTTCGTGTCGTTGCCGTCGTTCCAATCCCAACGAACGATGGTTTCGGTCTTCAGCGGACCGTATTCGGTGTCGGTCGCGGTATCGACGTTCAATTCTGCGCGGGTGTGCCAGAGCGTGCCGACCTTGCTGGTACGGTTGTAAGCATCATACCACTCACCTTCCGTACGCACCTTGCCGCCGATCTTGAGGCAGGTTTCGGTTCCCGGAATGAAGAAGTAGCCTGCACCGTATGCGTCGCAGATGCGAACGTATTCGAGCGGCTCCGGTTCGGCGGCGACGATCGCGTCGGCCGCGTGAGCACCGGATGCTGCCGCAAGCGCGGCAGCGGAGCCGAGAAGAAGGCTCTTGATGTTCATAATAACTCCAATCTGTTCCTGATTGGGCATGAGATATCGCGCCGAAAAGACGACGTGCCCAACCCCATCCCGTTCATGTTCCCTATCAGTAGGTGCGAAGTAATAAGCTTCGCGAACTATTTCCTGAACCCGTCCCGTTGATTTGACAAGATACTAAGACGAACGAACTATATGCACGCTACTCGAAAAAACAGCTTGTTGCAAAAATGACGCAATTCGTCAGAAGGCGGCCTTTGAGTGCCTTATTGGCGCCAATAAAATGGCAAGGTTTGCGGCGCTTTGGCGGTGCCGGCGAGCTGGAAGCCAAGTTATTTGGTGATCAGCCGCGATAGGCCTTGCGCTCCAATAAGATTCGTTCTAAACGCCCGCCATCACTCGCCTTTACAAATCGGATGGCCTCGTGGCGGAGTGGTTACGCAGAGGACTGCAAATCCTTGAATCCCGGTTCGATTCCGGGCGAGGCCTCCAAAATTCCCTTCCATTGAAGCAGATGCTGTCCGCGACAACCGATTGGTTGCCGCTGAAATTACAGACATTTTCTGCACCCTGCGGAATAGATTCGCATCCTTCTGAGCCAGCGTCACAACCATGCATTTGCAGCGAAATGCTGCATTGCAGAAATCCATCGCTCCCCTATGTCCCGCTCGTGTCGGTCGAATTGATGGGTAGTCCATGAAATACGTTAGGGAGTTTGAGGCCCTCAGGGGCATGCTGGCGATCTGGGTTCTCGTCGGTCATGTCGCTTCGGCCGTCGCCATTCAAGGGCGATTGTTTCAGGAGCGATTCTATAATGAGTATGCAGTGGATGTTTTCATCATTCTCAGCGGCTTCGCCATCACTGCATTGATCGACAAACGACCGGAGCCCTATCGGCTCTATATCGCCCGCCGGGCGCTCAGAATCTTTCCGGCCTACCTCTTTTATTTGGTCATTTCCGCGGCGGTCGCGACGACAGCACTGCACATCTGGACGGATTCGCCCGATGGTTCGATGAAGGCGGCACGAATCGGCATTGCCGCCGACACGCTCGCCTATTGGCCTTGGCATCTCCTCGCGCATCTGACTGGCCTGCATGGCCTGGTGCCGCCGGGTCGCTTGCCGTCGACCGACTATGCCTTTCTCGGCCAGGCCTGGAGCATTTCGCTCGAATGGCAATTTTATCTGGTTGCGCCACTGCTGATCGGATTGGCGCTCAGGCCGGTGTCATGGCGGCGAATCGCGGTGCTCATTCTCCCGGTGCTCGCTGTCGCCGCCGTTTCGCCGAAGCTACCGCAAAGCTTTCTCGGCAAATGGCTGGTCGATTTCGGCATCGGTATCGGCAGCTTCTATTTCATGAAGTACCGGGCTCTCGGCGATCCTTTCCTGAAAGCGTTGCCGCTGCCGCAGCTTTGGCTGATCGGCATCATCCTGTGCATATTACAGCGTTCCGTCGTCTATCTGCCGCTTGCCATCTGGCTGACGGCGATCCCGGTAATCGTTTCGGCGCGCGAGGGCAGGGGCGACATCTATGCGCGGCTATCCGCCATTGCCTGCAGCCGACCGCTGCAGTGGCTGGGCGGCATGGCCTATTCGCTTTATCTCTCGCATATGCTGGTTCTGCTTTTCGCGCTCGGCACGCTCCCAAGCCTTGGCCTTTCCTCGCCATGGGCGCAGGCGGCCTATCTGCTGGCGGTGACCCTCGTCGGCACGCTTGTCGTCTCCCGGCTGTCCTATCTTTATATCGAGAAGCCGTTTCACGAGTTCGGCCGCAATCTCGGCAGGGGCGTTGCCGTTGCGGCCGAGTCCGCCGATGTCGCTGAAAGGAAAGCGGTTTGACCTGTGCGTGAAGGAAGCGGCTGTTGTCGCACGGCGACGCATCGTCACGAATTTCTGCGCCTGCCGCTGCAACGCCTTGAAAGCGTAGCCGCACGCGATTAAGACACGCTGAGCATAGCAGCAACCCCGGCTTTGCCTTTGGGCGCGAGAGGATATGATGGATTTCGAAGCAGCACGCGTGAAGATGGTCGAGAACCAGATCCGCACGACGGATGTCACCTCCCATTCCGTGTTGAATGCGTTTCTGACGGTGCCGCGCGAGAATTTCGTGCCGGAAAAGTCGAAGCTCCTGGCCTATATCGATAATGACATTGAGGTCAGCCCGGCCGCTTCGGGCAAGCCGGCGCGCTTCCTGATGGAAGCCTCGCCGCTGGCAAAGCTCTTGCAGCTCGGCGAGATCACCAAGGAAGACAAGGTTCTCGATGTCGGCTGCGGCACCGGTTACGTTTCGGCTCTCCTGTCGATCCTTGCCGGCAGGGTCGTGGCGCTTGAATCCGACGAGACGCTGGCCGCTGAGGCTAAGGCCAATCTCACCGCGCTCGGCCAGGAAAACGTGACAGTCGCCACCGGCGAGCTGGAAAAGGGCCATGCCGGCAGCGGTCCCTATGACGTCATTTTCGTCAACGGTTCAGTCCAGGAGGTGCCGCAGGCGCTTCTCGATCAGATTGGTGAAGGCGGCCGGTTGATCGTCGTGCTCGGCTATGGCCATGCTGCCCGCGCCACCGTGTTCATTCGGGAGCGTGGTGCTCTTTCGGAAAACGTCTTCTTCAATGCTTCCGTCAAGCCGCTGCCGGGCTTTGCAAAGGCCAAGGAATTCGTGTTCTGACCTGTTGCGCGGCTGAACCATCCTTTTGAAACGGGCGCTTCGAGCGCCCGTTTTTCGTTGGGCATTTTGATAGAGAAGTCCACAATATCAGGTGATTCGCAGGCACCGTAACAAAACTGTGCATCAGGTGGCTTAGTGCTACCACAGTGATTTTTTTCCTGTGGCTAGTATTCTAGGGTGGCGCTGATTCGGGCGCTGCTTTGGCGGAATTCCGGTCACTGTCTGGGAAAACGGGGATGAATATGGCTCAGCCAAGTGTAGTGCGTGAACCGTCCATGGAAGAGATTCTGGCGTCGATCCGCCGGATTATCGAAAGCAACGAACCCGGTGCCGGCAAGTCCGTTTCCTCCTCCCTGCCAGCGCTTTATACCGTTGCCGACGACGACCAGGATGGCGATATCCACCTGACGGTCGACGAAGAATTTGCTGCAGCCGAGATGGATGACGTACCGCCAGCCGCTGTCGCCGAGCCGCGTTTCGTAGCAGCCAATTCGCAGGTTCCGATACGTGAGCCGGAATCGCCCGCCCGCACCATGTCGCTTGCCGACGTGGCAGCGCGCGTTCGCGCCGCCTCCGAGCGGAATGCTGCGCAGCTAAACCCGGCGCGCGAAGCGCCGCAGCCGCGCGAATTACCGCCGGCCATGGCCGCACGTTTCGCCGAGGCGCGAGTTGAGCCGATTGCCGACGTGCCATTGCGCAGCGCTATCGCCGAAGCGCCGGTGCCCGTCGTTACGCCGCCTGCGGCTGCCCTTCTCGCCGAGGCCGCCGTGCCGGTCGCGAAGGCCGAGCCACAGCCTGCACCGGTGGAAGAGCGGCAAGCCCCCGTTCCCGCAGCGCCCGCTCCGCTCGAAATGCCGGTTTTCAATCAACCGCAACAGCAGCCGGCTGCGGCCGCCGCCGATCGTTACCTGCCGCAAGTGCAGGCTGAGCTTGCATCGTCGCTGATGTCGGAAGCCGCCGGTGCGCAGGTCGCCCATTCCTTCGGCGAACTCGCCGCCGCGATCGACGGCAGCCAGCGTCGGTCGCTGGATGAGATCGCCCAGGAGATGCTGCGGCCGATGCTGCAGGAATGGCTGGACGACAATCTGCCGACCTTGGTCGAGCGTCTCGTGCGTGAAGAAATCGAACGCGTGGCTCGCGGCCCGCGCCGCTGATAGCCTGAGCTTCGCGTAGGCGATCCGCCGCTCCGGCTTCCGGGGCGGCTTTTTTATTGACTTGCCCGCGCCCATCCTATTTACAACCCGCATCACCGAACCCTCCAGATCCGGTCCCCAAATGCTCGACAAAACTTATGATTCTGCCGCCGTCGAACCGAAGATCGCCCAGAAATGGGATGAGGCCGACGCCTTTCGCGCCGGTGCGAACGCGAAGCCAGGCGCGGAAACTTTCGCCATCGTCATTCCGCCTCCGAACGTCACCGGTTCGCTGCACATGGGCCATGCGCTAAACAACACGCTGCAGGACATCATGGTGCGGTTCGAGCGCATGCGCGGCAAGGACGTACTCTGGCAGCCGGGGATGGATCATGCCGGCATCGCCACGCAGATGGTGGTCGAACGCCAGCTCATGGAGAGGCAGCAGCCCGGCCGCCGCGACATGGGCCGCGACGCCTTCATCGAAAAGGTCTGGGAATGGAAGGCGGAATCGGGCGGCTTGATCTTCAACCAGTTGAAACGTCTGGGTGCTTCCTGCGATTGGTCGCGTGAGCGCTTCACCATGGACGAAGGCCTGTCGAAGGCCGTTCTCGAAGTCTTCGTCACGCTTTACAAGGAAGGCCTGATCTATCGCGACAAGCGGCTGGTCAACTGGGACCCAAAAATGCTGACGGCGATTTCGGACATCGAAGTCGAGCAGCATGAGGTCAACGGCCATCTCTGGCATCTGCGCTATCCGCTCGAAGAAGGCGTCACCTATCAGCATCCGGTCGCTTTCAATGAAGAAGGCAAGCCGACGGAATGGGAAACGCGCGACTATCTCGTCGTCGCCACCACCCGCCCGGAGACCATGCTCGGCGATACCGGTATTGCCGTTCATCCGAGTGACGAGCGCTACAAGGCAATTGTCGGCAAGCATGTCATCCTGCCGATCGTCGGCCGGCGCATCCCGATCGTTGCCGACGAATATCCGGACCCGACCGAAGGCACCGGCGCCGTCAAGATGACTCCGGCGCATGATTTCAACGACTTCGATGTCGGCAAGCGCCGCGGTTTGCGCGTTGTCAACGTCCTGACGCCCGATGCTCGCATCACCATCAAGGACAATGAGGATTTCCTCGAAGGCCTCGACAACCCGGCGGCGCTGCATGGCGCCTGGGATGAACTGGAGGGCAAGGATCGTTTCGAAGCCCGCAAGATCATCGTCCGCATTTTCGAGGAAGGTGGCCTGCTCGATAAGGTCGAGCCGCACAAGCACACGGTGCCGCATGGTGACCGCGGCGGCGTTCCCATTGAGCCGCGCTTGACCGAACAATGGTATGTCGATGCCAAGACGCTCGCCGAACCAGCGATCGCGTCCGTTCGCGAGGGCCGCACCAAGCTCGTTCCGAAGAGCTGGGACAAGACCTATTACGACTGGATGGAAAATATCCAGCCGTGGTGCATTTCCCGCCAGCTCTGGTGGGGCCATCAGATTCCGGCATGGTATGGCCCGGACGGCCAAGTCTTCGTCGAGAAGAGCGAAGAAGAAGCGCTGCAGGCTGCCATCCAGCACTATCTTGCCCATGAAGGGCCGATGAAGGCCTATGTCGAGGACTTGCTGGAAAACTTCAAGCCGGGCGAGATTCTGACGCGCGACGAAGACGTGCTCGACACCTGGTTCTCCTCGGCGCTCTGGCCGTTCTCGACGCTCGGCTGGCCGGACGAGACTCCGGAACTGGCGCGGTACTATCCGACCAACGTGCTCGTCACCGGCTTTGACATCATCTTCTTCTGGGTCGCCCGTATGATGATGATGGGCCTGCATTTCATGCAGGACGAAAACGGCGATCCCGTCGAGCCTTTCCATACGGTCTACGTTCACGCCCTGGTGCGCGACAAGAACGGGCAGAAGATGTCGAAGTCCAAGGGCAACGTCATCGATCCGCTCGAGCTGATCGACCAGTACGGCGCCGATTCCCTGCGGTTTACGCTGGCGATCATGGCGGCGCAGGGCCGCGACGTGAAGCTCGATCCCGCCCGCATCGCCGGCTATCGCAATTTCGGCACCAAGCTGTGGAACGCGACGCGCTTCGCCGAGATGAACGGCGCAGCCAGCGATCCGCATTTTGTGCCGGAAGCAGCCGAACTGACCATCAATCGCTGGATCCTGACGGAACTGGCACGCACGGAGCGGGACGTCACCGAAGCGCTGGAGGCCTTCCGCTTCAACGATGCCGCCGGCTCGCTCTATCGCTTCATCTGGAACCAGTTCTGCGACTGGTATCTCGAACTGCTGAAACCCGTTTTCAGCGGCGAAGACGCGAACGCCAAAGCGGAGGCACAGTCCTGCGCGGCATACGTCCTCGAGGAGACCTACAAACTGCTGCATCCCTTCATGCCCTTCATGACGGAAGAGCTGTGGGCGCATACGGCAGGCGAGGGCAAGGAACGTGACGGTCTGATCTGCCATGCCGATTGGCCGGCACCCTCCTATGCGGACGATGTCGCTGCCGATGAGATCAATTGGCTGATCGATCTGGTATCCGGTTTGCGTTCCGTTCGTTCGGAAATGAACGTGCCGCCCGCTGCTATCGCGCCGCTGGTGCTCGTTGGTGCCAATAGCCTGACGCGCGAACGTCTGTTTCGTCATGACGCGGCCATCAAGCGGCTGGCGCGTGTCGAGGAGATTTCATTCGCGGACACCGCGCCGAAGGGCGCGGCGCAGATCATCGTCGGCGAAGCGACCGCCTGCCTGCCACTCGGCAACCTTATCGACCTGGCTGCCGAAAAGGCACGCCTCGAAAAGGGGATTGCCAAGAACGAACAGGAGACCGCCCGCATTGTCGGTAAGCTCTCGAATGAGAAGTTCGTCGCCAATGCCAATCCGGACGTCGTGGCTGCCGAACGCGAGCGCCTGAGCGAACTCGAAGGTCAACTCACCAGCCTCAAGGTGGCGCTTGACAGGGTCAGCGAAGCCGGCTGAAACCGCAGACAATGTGAATTTAAAGGGCACGCGGGCGAAAGTCGCGTGCCCCTTTTCTTTGCTCGCCGCTGATTCGATGTCGAGCAACAAAAAACACGCCCGATTTTTGGCGTCCGCCAGCTTCGCGCAGGCAAGAGGTGTTACCCCTAAATTGGTAGGATTTCTTGAAAAGCGAGACTGTTGTCAGATTGTAACAGAATTGTTGCTATGAGGAATGAAAATCTACTTGGGGCCTCTGATGTACATTAGAGAAGAAATAAATGCCTAAACATGGCGGCGGTTTGCCGTGCAGATCAATTTCTTACGTAAGTCAGTCCTTATGCTGCAGCCTTGTGGATCACCGGCGCCGCATTGCCAATTCGGGTGATCGTCGCAACAATCGGATCAATGAATACGCAGGTGGGGGAACACAATGGCATTTCGCATTGCGCTGAGGGGCGCATTTTCATTCATTATGAGCGCATCATTCGCCAGCGCCGCTTTTGCGGGCGGGCTTGATCGCGCCGGTTACGATATTGATCTGCTTTTCGACAAGGGGCGCTACGTATTCGAATCCGGCGTCACCTATGTGATGCCCGATCGCAAGCTGAAGAACGCGAAGGATATCAATCCGACCGACGGCAATCTCAATGGCCGCCCGCACTCGGCCGATGCGACCGAAAATTATGCTGTACCCTATATCGGCTTCAAGATCGGCATTACCGATGACATAGACTGCTTGGCCGACTACTCCGAGCCGTTCGGCGGTCACACCAATCCGGGTCTGAACTGGGCCGGCGCCAACAGTGAAATCGAGACCAAGGTCCGCACGCATAACTATGCGGCGACCTGCTCTTACAAATTCGATGCTGGTCCGGGTCAGTTGCGCCTGATCGGCGGTGGTTTCTATCAGGAGGTCAGCGGCTTCAAGTCCCGTCTGGTCTCCGTCGTTCCCCCTCCGTTTTCCGCCGTCTATGACGGTGTCGGCTCGCTGGATGTCGACGGTCATGGCTGGGGCTGGCGTGCCGGTCTCGCTTACGAAATTCCCGAATACGCCTTCCGCACCAGCCTCGTCTACAACAGCCGGGTCAAATACGACAACCTCAAGGGCACCGTCGATCTGACGGAGTTGCCGCCCGTCCGCCCGTTCTTCGGCAGCGCCACATCCGTCTTCGGTTCGGCGGATGCGCCCGACTCGCTGGAATGGAAGGTTCAGACCGGCATCGCGCCGGACTGGCTGGCCTTCGGTTCGGTCAAATGGACCAATTGGAGCGTGCTGCAGAGCATCGCGCTTTGCCCGACCTCCACGCGCGGCATATCTTGCCATACGGGCGGCGCGACCGAACTCACCTCGCTCGATCTGCTCTATCAGGACGGTTGGACGATTACCGGCGGCGTCGGCCACAAGTTCAGCGACAAATGGAGCGGCGCGCTCAGCTTGAGCTGGGATCGCGGCACCAGCCAGGGCTACGGTTTGAGCACCGATACCTGGACGCTTGGCGCCGGCCTTTCCTACAAGGCGACCGAACACGTGGAGTTCACTTTCGCCGGCGCGCTAGGCCTGTTGACCAGCGGCAAATCCGGTGAGATCACCTCCAACGGCATCACCTACGGCGACGACGCGACCTATAGTTTCGGCAACGATCTGGTCGCTGCATTGTCGACGTCGATGAAGGTCAGATTCTGAACGTAACCCATTGAACTGAACTAGGTTCTGAGGTCTCATCCCTAAAGCTTCAAGTGATTCCCGCGCCGCGAGCCCTTTTTCGGTCTCGCGGCGTTTTAATGCCAAATTTGCGCCAAGCCATTTTTCGATACGACCAGCAAATCATCCCGAATAACGGATTCGTGGTTAACGAAACCTCAAGATCGGCAAACTCTTTGTGACGAATCGGCAACACTTTATTTCAACAGATTACAGGCGCGTGTTCGCCGCCCAAATTGTCCATTTCCCGCCACAAATGGGGAGCAGCGATTATACGGGCAACGGGGTAGGCCTTGGTAGAAAGTGCGTAAGCGGTTGATGGGTCAGTTTCCACTTCGGCAGAAAAAGCAATCCGGGATCGGAACGGCGACGTTCTCGATGCAGCCGGAAAGGCATTATTTCCCGTGGGAATCCGAAAACCGTTCTATCTCGAATATCTCTCTTTGGACAGCGAAGCGGCGGGCTGTTTCGAGGGTGACATGCGCTCGCAACAGCGTGAATGCTGGTTTGGACATAATTTCAGACTACGCTTGGAATTGTGGCGAACGGCATTGTGCTGGTGCCCTGCGGACCTCCTTAAGAAGGGATCTCGCGGGTTCGCGCGCCGGTAGAGAATACATTCGCAGGCAATACGGTGCAGGTGGGATCACCGTAGCGAATGCGGATGGAGCGAAAGAAATCGACTGTTATGTTTAAGTCCGAGTTCATATCAGCGCGAATGATGATGCTCAGCCTGTCGCTTGCCACCTCCGTGGCACTCGCAGGCCAGGCCTTGGCATTTGACATCAATGCGGGTGTCACCAAGGAGTCAGGGCCTTTCGATCTCTTCAAGTTTGGCTTCCGGGCCTACAAGAACGGCCAAAAGGAAGAGGCGGTCGAAGCTTATCGTTACGCTGCCGAGAAAGGGCATACCGGGTCGCGTTGGGCGCTGGCCAATATGTATGCGGACGGCGATGGCGTGACGCGGGACGATTTCGAGGCCTTCAAGATCTACAGCGAGATCGCCCAGCAGGGCGTGGAACCCGGTTCCGAGGATACCGGCTTCTTTATCAACGCGCTGCTCGCGCTTGCCAATTATTACAAGACCGGCATTGCAAACAGCCCAGTCAAGATTGATCTCAATCAGGCACGTCAGCTCTACTTCCAGGTCGCGTCGACCTTCGGCGTTCCCGAGGCGCAGTTTCAGCTCGCGCAGATGATGCTGGCGGGTGAGGGCGGCGCGGCCAATGTGCAGCAGGCCAAGAAGTGGCTGAACCAGGCCCGCAAGAGCGGCCATCCCGGCGCCATGGCCGTCTTCGGCAATATTCTCTTTCAGGAGGGCCAGTCCGTGCGCGGCCTCGCCTTCATGACGGCGGCGTTGGATAAATGCAAGCCGAAGGACTGTTCCTGGATGGAGGACCTTCAGGAACAGGCCTTCTCGATCGCCAACGAAGACGATCGCCGCGTTGCCGTCTCCATGGCGCATCAGCTGGATGTCGCCGGCCCCGAATAATCCCCAATCTCAGGCCTGAAAATCGAAGCGCGCGATCACCGGAACGTGGTCGGATGGTTTTTCCCAGGCGCGCACGTGTTTTTCGATGGCCGCGGAGGTTAGGCGATCGGCTGCTTCCGGCGATAGCATTAGATGATCGATGCGGATGCCGTTGTTTTTTTGCCAGGCGCCGGCCTGGTAGTCCCAGAAGGAATAGAGCTTGTTCGCGTCCGTCGTGGCGCGCACCGCATCGGTGAAGCCCAGATGCTCGAGCGCGCGAAACGCCCGGCGGGTTTGCGGCAGGAACAGCGCATCATTCTCCCAGACCTTCGGATCGAAGCAATCATGCGGCTCCGGGATGACATTGTAGTCGCCGGCCAGGATAGTCGGCTCTTCCAGAGCCAGCCGGCCGGCCGCGAATTTCCGTAGGCGTTCCATCCAGGCGAGTTTGTAGGGATATTTTTCCGTATCGACGGGATTGCCGTTCGGCAGGTAGAGGCAGCAAACGCGAAGCGCGCCGTGTTCCGGCACGGAAAAGACCGCTTCGATGAAGCGTGCCTGTTCATCGGCATCGTCGCCCGGCAAGCCGCGGGTTACTTCGTCGGGCTTCATCTTGGACAGGATAGCCACGCCATTGAAACCCTTCTGCCCGTTCGTTTCGACGTGATAGCCGAGCGCTTCGATCTCGAAGCGCGGAAAGCCCTCGTCGACCGTCTTGATCTCCTGCAGGCAAACGATATCGGGATCGGAGTCCTTCAGCCACTGGCACAGATTCTCGATACGCGCCTTGACGCCGTTGATGTTCCAGGTGGCGATTTTCATGAAAAAGCGGCTCCTCTGCTTTGGCTTTCTTTCTATCCGCAGCAAACAGTCTTGACCACCCGTCAAAATGCAAACCGGCCGTAAGCAACAGCTTGCGACCGGTGATCAATCTGTGGAAAAGCAGGAGCGTCAGATCGAAAAACTCGTGCCGCAGCCACAGCTTGCGACGGCATTCGGATTCTTGATCTGAAAGGATTGGCCGAGGAGATTGTCGACGAAATCGATCTCGGAGCCGGCCATGTAGACCAGCGACAATTGATCGATCAATACGGTAGCGTCGCCCTTTTCGACAACGATATCATCGTCTTGCGGGCCCTCGGCGAGATCGAATTTGTAGGAGAAGCCGGAACAGCCGCCACCTTCGACGGCGACGCGAAGCGCTCGCTTGCCGGTCTCTGCACTGACGATCGCGGCGATTCGCTTTGCCGCTGCGTCCGATAGGGTTACACTTGTCTCAGTCATGCCTTCCTCCTGCCGGGGTCAAGATCCGGAGAGAACCAATGGGGCCGTCCGACTTTCAAACGGCTGATATCCATAGCCTTTATCATGAAAGTGCGTCCGATGACAGCTTTGGTTATATGGTTGAACTACCCACCATTTTGCTGTTCTTCATTGGTATAGGTATGAAGGCCGTGAAGCGGCGTCAATGGGCCAGAGCATCCCGCGTTTGAATGGCATCATCAAAAATGCGGAGAAGATACGCTGGATTGGAAGCATTGGAGCGAGCCTTGCGCGTTCAATCGAGCGTGTGGCGCTCTAACGCCGGAATGGATGAAGAATGACGATCGACAAGCATGCATTGGGTTTCGGTTATGGTGAGCGGGCTGTTTATGCGACCAACCCCTGGGAATCGCGTGGGCGGCTTTATGAGGAGGGATCGAGCCCGACGCGCTCGGATTTCCAGCGCGATCGCGACCGCATCGTACATACGACCGCTTTTCGGCGGCTGAAACACAAGACGCAAGTCTTTATCGCGCAGGATGGCGATCACTACCGTACGCGCCTGACGCATACGATCGAGGTGGCGCAGATCGCCCGGGCTTTGGCGCGTGCGCTGAAGCTCGACGAGGATCTCGCCGAAGGCGTGGCGCTGGTCCATGATTTCGGTCACACTCCCTTCGGCCACACGGGCGAAGACGCGCTGCACGAGATGCTGCTGCCCTATGGCGGCTTCGACCACAATGCGCAATCGTTGCGCATCGTGACGAAGCTCGAGCGGCGCTATGCCGAATTCGACGGCTTGAATCTCACCTGGGAGACGTTGGAAGGGCTGGTCAAGCACAATGGTCCGCTTCTGACGCCCGATGGCAAGGGCACGCGTGGTCCGGTGCCGCAGCCGATTCTCGATTACTGTGAAATCCACGATCTGGAGATCGCGACCTTTGCCAGCCTCGAGGCGCAGGTCGCGGCGATCGCTGACGACATCGCTTACAATACTCACGACATCGACGACGGCTTGCGCTCAGGCTATCTGAATTTGGAGATGCTGGAGGAGATTCCGTTTCTTTCGGGGCTGATGGCCGAGGTCAGGGAGCGCTATCCACATCTGGAACCGAGCCGTTTCACGCATGAGATCATGCGCCGGCAGATCACGCGCATGGTGGAGGACGTGATCTCCGTTGCTCAGCATGCACTGAACGAGGTCAGGCCCGACAGTGTCGCCGACATTCGCGCGGCCGGCCGCATCATCGCCACCTTCTCGCCTGAGATGGCCGAGACGGACAAGCAGATCAAGCAAATGCTCTTCAAGCGAATTTATCGCCATCCGGATATCATGCGCATCCGGGCCGGCGCCGCGCAGATCGTCACCGACCTGTTCCAGGCCTATATGGACAATCCCAAGGAGATGCAGAGCCACTATTGGGTCGATCATATTGCCGGCCTCGCCGTTGCCGCGAAGGCTCGCCATGTCGGCGACTATCTGGCGGGTATGACCGACACCTATGCCATCAGCGCCCACAGGCGTTTGTTTGACCAGACTCCCGATTTGCGGTAGGCAGCGGCGGCGACGGGCCGACCGGGCCCGCCCAAGCTATGCGTGGACAATATGATGAACCTTTTCACCGATTTCGAAGTCAGAATTAAGAACGCCCTTGAACAAATTGATATTGTGAAAGAAAAGCGATCCGAACTCGACTTCGGCCGTATTGGCGTGGAGCCGCCGAGAGACGCCAGCCACGGCGATGTCGCCACCAATGCGGCTATGGTGCTGTCCAAGCCGCTCGGCACGAACCCGCGTGCGCTCGCTGAGATCATCATCGCCAAATTGCGCGAAGACGCTGATGTTGCCGAGGTTTCGGTGGCGGGCCCCGGTTTCATCAATATTCGCCTTTCGGTCGGCTATTGGCAGCGCCTCCTGGCGACGATGATCTCGGAAGGCGAAAAATTCGGCCGTTCGACGCTCGGTGCGGGCCAGAAGGTCAACGTTGAATATGTTTCCGCCAATCCGACGGGGCCGATGCATGTCGGCCATTGCCGCGGCGCCGTCGTCGGCGATGCGCTGGCGAACCTGCTTGGCTTTGCCGGCTACGATGTTACCAAGGAATACTATATCAACGACGCCGGCTCGCAGATCGACGTGCTGGCACGGTCGGTTTTCCTCCGTTATCGCGAGGCGCTCGGCGAGCAGGTCGGCGACATTCCGGCTGGTCTCTATCCTGGCGATTATCTCGTTCCGGTCGGTGAGGCCTTGGCGAAGGAGTTCGGCACCAAACTGCGTGGCATGCCGGAAGACCAATGGCTGCCGATCATCAAGGAACGCGCCATCGACGCGATGATGGCAATGATCCGTGCGGATCTGGATGCGTTGAACGTCCATCACGACGTCTTCTTCTCGGAGCGGACGCTGCATGCCAACGGTGCGGCCTTGATCCGCACCGCGATCAACGACCTGACCTTCAAGGGATATGTCTACAAGGGCGCTCTGCCGCCGCCGAAGGGCCAGTTGCCGGAAGATTGGGAAGATCGCGAGCAGACCTTGTTCCGTTCGACGGAAGTGGGCGACGATATCGACCGTCCGCTGATCAAGTCGGACGGATCCTATACCTATTTCGCTGCTGACGTCGCCTACTTCAAGAACAAGTTCGACCGAGGCTTCAACGAGATGATCTATATTCTCGGCGCCGACCATGGCGGCTACGTCAAGCGGCTGGAAGCCGTGGCGCGCAGCATATCGGATGGCCAGGCGAAGCTGACGGTGCTGTTGTGCCAGTTGGTCAAGCTGTTCCGAAATGGTGAACCAGTGAAGATGTCGAAGCGCTCCGGCGACTTCGTCACGCTGCGTGACGTGGTCGACGAGGTTGGTCGCGATTCCGTGCGGTTCATGATGCTTTATCGGAAGAGTTCCGAGCCGCTGGACTTCGATTTCGCCAAGGTGACCGAACAGTCAAAGGATAATCCGGTCTTCTACGTGCAATATGCCCATGCGCGCTGCATGTCGGTGTTCCGCCAGGCCAAGGAAGCCTTCCCGGATCTCGATATTGCCTCGCTCGATCTGGCGAAAGCGGTGGGCGGTGCGATCTCCGATCCGGCCGAGTTACAGCTCATCGCGAAGATTGCGGAATTCCCGCGAATCGTCGAGGCTGCGGCCCAGTCGCAGGAGCCTCACCGCATCGCATTTTATCTCTACGATTTGGCTAGTTCCTTCCATGGACATTGGAATAAAGGTAAAGATTTACCTGAATTACGATTTGTTAACGATAAGAACCGAGAATTAAGCATTGCCAGACTTGGGCTGGTGTACGCTGTCGCGTCGGTTTTGAAGTCGGGCCTTGGTATAACCGGGACCGCTGCACCGGACGAAATGCGATAAACGTCACCATTTGCCCACATTGCACTGGCATTTAACTGTAGCGTTTGCGAGTGGATTGGGTGATGGCAGAAAAACAGTTGGCGTATCGCGCAAGCGGAAACGACGAGTTCTTTGCGGATGATGATCCGCTTGCCGAACTCGCCCGCATCGTCGGTTTCGAGCCGCGGCCCGCCGCCCAGGCGGCGCCTGCAGCTCCGCGGCAAGAGCCGGCCTTCGATCTCGAAGACGAGCTCTTACGGGAATTTGAGCGTTATGATGCGCCACGTTTGAGTCCTGCTGATGACATTCCGGTCTCGCTGGAAGATCAGCCTTTTGCCGGCGAAGCTCAGCTTTCGCATCCGGGTGAACAGATACGCGCCGAACCTCAGTTTGAGGAATTGCCGCAACCAGTGCCTCCGGTCAGGCAGACTGCCGGTGCGCGCGATCTGATCGACGAACTCGAAATGTCGATCGCGCCCAGCTTGCAGCCCGTGCGGGCTCCGCAGCCTGTCCCGGCGCCGCAGGCGGCCGCGCCAGCTCCGAGGCCCGTTGTGGCGCCGACGCCGCAGTCTGCTGCCGCCACCGTGCGGTTGCCGCTTGCCAATTTCACTGTGAATACTCCGCCCCAGGTACGCGAACAGGCAAAGCCTGCGGCTCAGACTCCGGTCGCGCCGCCCGTTGTTCAGGCTAAGCCGCCCATTGAAACGGCGGTCGATTTCGATCTGCCGATGATGCGGGACGCGCCGCAACCGCAACCAACTCAGCCCCAGCCTATTGTTGCTCAGCCAGCAGCGCCGGTCACCAGGGCACCGGAGCCGATCAAGCCGGCCCGTATGGATGCTGCGGCCCTTTCCGCCGAGATCGATGATCTGCTGGCCGATGTCGACCGCTATCCCGTTCCCGTTAGAGGCGCAGCGCCAGACGCCAAGGTAGAGCCGGACTTCGATATTTTCGGGTCTCAGCAGATGACGTCGCCGTCGTTTGCACCGGATCTGGGCGCTCCCGTTACTGTTACGGCTGCTCCTGTTGCCGCGAAGGCTCCGCAACGCGAAGAGCCGAAACCGATCGTCCTGGAAGCCGACGATCCCTTCGCCGGCCAGGACTTCGAGTTCGACCTTGCAGATATCGAAATGGAACTTGCCGAGCTCGATTTCGCCGAAACGAGCAAGCCTGCTCCGATCACGCCGCCAGCGCCTGCTCCGGTGGCTGCATCGCAGCCGTCCCCGATCGTTTCTCGGGCGACGCCGGTAGCGCAGCCCCCGGCTGCTCCGATCGCCGCAGCCCCGATGGCCGCTGCTCCGCAAGTCGTGCAGGCTCCACGTCCGGAGCCGGCTCCTGTGCGTCCGGTTCAGCCGCCGGTCGCTGCCGCAGCACCGGTAGCGCGCAAGGCTGCGCCGGTTTTTGATGCCGATCAGGCATTGCCTTTCGATCCTGCCGAAATCTCCGACACGGAAGATCGCGTCGAGAATTTCGAAGGCTCCCATGTTCCGAACCTGCCACCCGTCGAGCCGGAACAGCCGATCGTGGTCCCGCCGGAATATGATTTCGACATCGACTCGGAAATGGCGAGCCTGTTCGGCACCCCTGCTAAGGAAACGGCTCCCGAGCCGATCAAGCCAGCCGCCGCAGCCGCCCTCGGCGGCGCTGCCATGGCTGCATCCTGGTCCAAGAATGCTGCGGCAAAGCCCGTTGCGGTGGCGGCTAAACAGCCTGCCGACGAGTTCGACGAGTTCGAGCGGGCGTTGGAAGAGGATTTCCGCCGCAGCTATCGTGAAGCGTCCAATCCGGTCGAGAATGTCGCCCGCATGACGCTGAACCCGGCGGCTGTGGCTGGTCGCCGCCCGGCGCGCTCGTTCCGTGGCATGGCGACTGCCGTTGCAGTCATCGCGGTTCTGGGTCTCGGCGCATATGGCGTCTACGGCTGGGTTCGTCACGGTTCACCGATTTCAAGCTTGTCCGGCGAGCCGCGCGTCATCACGGCCGATGCGGATCCCGTGAAGGTCGCTCCGGAAAATCCGGGCGGCACCGTTGTTCCGAATCAGGACAAGGCCGTCTACGACCGGGTAGCCGGGGACAGCACGACAGCGCCTAAACAGAAGCAGCTGGTTTCCTCCAACGAGCAGCCGGTGGATGTCGTCCAGAAAACTTTGATCCCCGAAGCCGTGTCGCCCGACGATGGCAGCGACGATCAGGTCACGCCGACCCCGGTCGGTGAAACCGAGGATCCGCGGCTGCTGCCGAACCAGAACGGCAACAATGCCAATACGGCTGCCAACGACGATGCCCAGATCCCTTCGGTGTCGCCGCGCAAGGTGCGCACCATGATCGTCAAGCCGGACGGCTCGCTGGTCGCTCGCGAAGAGCCGGCTGTCGACAAGACCACGACGGCAGCATCCCCGGCGTCGACGCCTAAGACCGCTGCCGCGAAGGCGCCGGCGGATAACCAGGTTGCCTCCGCTGATCTTCGCCCATCGACTGCAGAAACGCAGGCCTCGCAACTCGCTGCTGCCCAACCCGCCGACGGCGACGCTGCCAGTGCCGAAAGCACGCCGATCCGCGTCGTGAAGACGGCGCCAGTGCCGTCTTCACGCCCCGTGCAGCAGCCAGCACGGCCCGCTGTCGCCCCTGCCGCGAATGATGCCGCCGCCGCTCGTCCGGTTCAGGCTCAGCCGAAGCCGCAGGAGGTTGCGTCGGCAAGCCAGGCCGCGGCTCGGCCGGCTCCGGCTCCGGCTGCATCGGCAAGCGCGGGCGGTGCTTACGGCGTGCAGATCGCGTCGCTGCCTTCCGAGGCCGAGGCGCAGAAGTCGCAGGCTAATCTGAAGGCGAAGTTCGCCAGCGTCATCGGTGGTCACCCGCTCGAAATTCGCAGGGCCGACATCGCCGGCAAGGGCACCTACTATCGCGTCCGCGTTGTCGCCGGCTCCAAGGACGAAGCCGCCGACATCTGCCAGCGTTACCGCGCAGCAGGCGGCACCTGCCTGATCTCGAAGTAAGAGATCTAGACCCTATGATTGTTGAAAGCGGCGGGCCGAGGCTCGCCGTTTTCTTTTGTGTATCTCGGTTCGAGGTTATTCGCATTTCGCGAGGCGGCCTTTATGATTCGAACATGACCGAATCAAAATCCATGATCCTCGGCTGTAGCGGCCATTCCATCACGCCCGAAGAGCGTTCCTTCTATCAGTCGGAACAGCCATGGGGCTTTATCCTCTTTGGACGCAATATTTCCGAGCCGGCGCAGATAGCCGATCTCGTGGCTTCGTTGCGCGATAGCGTTGGTCGCGATGCGCCAGTATTGATTGACCAGGAAGGGGGGAGGGTGCAACGCATCCGTCCGCCGATCCTGCCGCATTATCCGTCCGGCCAGGCGCTGGGTGATATTTATCGCAAGAACCGTGAACAGGGCCTGCGCGCCGCCTGGCTGATGTCGCGGCTGCACGCTTTCGATCTCCTGAAATTCGGCATCAACGTCGATTGCCTGCCGGTGCTCGACGTGCCGATCGAAGGCTCCAGCAATGTCATCGGCAACCGGGCCTATGCGGGTGATCCCGTGACGGTAACGGAGATGGGACGCGCTGCTGCCGGGGGCCTCAAAGCCGGCGGCGTCCTGCCGGTGATGAAGCACATGCCTGGCCACGGCCGTGGCTTTGCCGATTCGCATCACGAATTGCCGGTTGTCACGGTTTCGCGCGCGGAGCTGGAAGCGCATGACTTTCCACCCTTCGCGGCGCTTAAGGATGAGCTGATGGCCATGACTTGCCACGTGGTATTTACCGACATCGATCCCGCCAATCCGGCGACGACGTCGCGCAAGGTTATCGACGAGATCATTCGTGGCCATATCGGCTTCCAGGGTCTGCTGCTCTCGGACGATACGTCTATGAACGCGCTTGCCGGCACGATCGGCGAGCGTGCGGCGAATATTGTTGCGGGCGGATGCGATATCGTGCTGCACTGCAATGGCGTCATGGATGAGATGCAGCAGGTGGTACGCAATGTTCCGGTGCTGACCGGCGCCGCGCTGGCGCGTGCGAAAGCGGTCGAGGCGGCTTTCGGCCACAATGACGGCGCCGACGAGGCTTCGATCCGCGCCGAATTCGACGCGATGCTTGCGGTGGCGTAGGACCGAGCTCCAGGGATCTGAGGGGTGAACAAGGTGGACGGCACGGAGAAGAATCTGCAGGCGGGGACGCCGATGGACAAGCTCTGGCAGGACAATGGTGCGGAGCGCGGCATGCATGAACCGGCGCTCGTCGTCGACATTGCCGGCTTCGAAGGTCCGCTCGACCTTCTGCTGCATCTCGCCCGCAACCAGAAAGTGGATCTGTCGCGCATCTCCGTTCTGTCGCTTGCCGAGCAATATCTGCAGTTCATTGAGCGCGCCCAGCGGATCCGCATCGAGCTTGCCGCCGATTATCTCGTCATGGCCGCCTGGCTCGCCTATCTCAAATCGAAACTGCTCATTCCGCAGCAGAGCAAGGAAGATGGCCCGACCGGCGAGGAAATGGCCGCGACGCTCGCCTTCCGCCTGAAACGCCTTGAGGCTATGCGCGACGCGGCGACAGACCTCGTCAATCGCAATCGTCTCGGCCGCGACGTCTTTGCCCGCGGAGCACCGGAACATATTCCCGACCGGCGCCAGTCGGCCTATGACGCCAGCCTCTACGATCTTCTGACCGCCTATGCGAGCCTGCGTCAGCGTCAGGCGATCACGCAGGTGACGATCGAGCGGCGGCGTGTCTGGTCGCTGGTCGACGCGCGTACGATTCTCAGCCGGATGATCGGTGAGATCACCGATTGGACAGCCTTGGAACACTATCTCTTGGACTATATGACCAACGCGAGCGAGCGCGTGACCGCCATCGCCAGCGCCTTCGCCGCTTCACTGGAGCTTGTGCGCGAAGGCAAACTGGAGATTCGCCAAGAGGGCGCCTTTCAGCCGCTCTATATGCGGCGCGGGCCGAACCATATAGAACTTGAGGCAGCGGAATAGAGCAGGAGCGAGCGTGACCGGCCCGGACAACGATCAGCACATGGACGACGAAGCGGCTGCCGTGACGGCGCCTGCCGTTGATGGGTACCTTGTCCGCGAAGCCGAACGCATTGCCGAAGCCTTGGTCTTTGCCTCCGCTCAGCCGGTTTCCGAAGGCTTTATCGCCGATCGCGTCCCCCGCGGCGTGGATGTGCGCGCTGTTATGCAGCGTTTGAAGGCCGATTATACGGAGCGCGGGGTCAATCTGATACAGGTCGACGGCGCCTGGGCCTTTCGCACCGCCGCCGATCTTTCCTTTGTGATCCGCCGCGATGATAACGAGGTTCGGAAACTGTCGCGCGCGGCCCTCGAAGTCCTGGCCATCATTGCCTATCACCAGCCGGTGACGCGCGCCGAGATCGAGGATATCAGAGGTGTGCAGACGTCGAAGGGGACGCTCGACGTGCTGATGGAATCCGGTTGGGTTCGTTTTCGTGGACGTCGGCGCACCCCCGGCCGGCCGGTGACGCTGGGCACCACGCGGGATTTCCTCGATCATTTCGGCCTGGAAGAGCTGCGTGACTTGCCCGGTCTCGAAGAATTGAAGGGGGCAGGGCTGCTTTCGGGCCGTATTCCTTCTAATTTCAACATTCCGTCGCCATTGATGAGCGACGAATTGACCGAGGAAGAAGATCCGATCACGCAGTTGGATCTCGAGGAACTCGGCCTTTTGGCGCCGGGCGGGGCTTCGGACGACTGAGCCGAAATCGGTGCCATCACCGCATCTCAGGCCGATCGGCTGCGATAAAGCTTTTTTCCAAGGATTGGCGCCAAGTCTCGGTTTTGCCATTAGCGGATGCGAATATGAAAATCATTCTCCTTAGTTGGGGATGTTTGGCCGCGGCTTTGGCGTTCGCTATCCCCATCTGCGTCGCCGGAGTACATTTTGGTGTTTGAAAAAGATCCGTAAACGTCTTACATCGGAAAGACGTTGAAATTGGGAGTTATCGCAATGGGTTCTCTAAGCATATGGCATTGGCTGATCGTTCTGGCCATCGCCCTGTTGTTGTTCGGTCGTGGAAAGATCCCGGAGCTGATGGGTGACGTTGCCAAGGGCATCAAGAGCTTCAAAAAAGGCATGAACGACGACGAAGATGCGCCGTCTCAGACGACAGCGTCCCGTACGGTTGAACACAAGGCCGACGAATCGAAATAATCATGTCGGGTGCGTCAGGAGCTGAGAGGCTTGCTGCCGGCCCAGGAGCCTTTTCATGTTCGATGTAGGCTGGTCTGAGCTGCTGATTATCGCCATCGTGGCGCTTGTGGTCATTGGCCCTAAGGAACTGCCGTCGACTTTGCGGACGATCGGTAAGATGACGGCGCGGGCCCGAAAAGTGGCCGGCGAATTCCGCGCGCAATTCGATGAGGCCATGCGTGAGGCGGAGCTGGACGATGTGCGGCAGACGATCTCCGACGCCCAGAAACTCAATCCGGTCAATTCATTGCGGGAGGCAATGAACCCGTTGCGGCAGATGGGCAACGAAATCAAGGCCGATCTGCAGCGTTCGACGACGGTGGATAAGTCTGAGGTCGCCACATCGACGCCGGCTGTCCAGGTTTCCGAGCTGTCCATGGGGCTGCCGGAAACGCCTCCGATTGTTCCTGCTGCCGATGCGACGGCGCCGATAGTTTCGCCTCCGCCGGTGACCCCTCCGCCGCCGGCTGCCACTGCCGAAGAGACGCCCGAAAAGCCGAAAACCGTACGCAGGCCGCGGGCGAAAACGCCGGCCAAGACGGATGAAGTTGTTGCTGCCGCGGTCGACACGTCGGTTGTCGCGGAAAAGCCGAAGCGGGCGCCCCGCAAGGCTGCAACCACCGCCACGGATGCTCCCGCCGCCGCACCAAGAACGCGCTCAACGGCCAGCAAAACCACGCCTAAGAAGAAGGACCAGGCATGACGGGTGATATCGACGATAAGCCGCAGCCGCTTATCGAACACCTCATGGAATTGCGCACGCGGCTGATCTGGTCGCTGGTGGCGTTTTTCGTAGCCTTCATCGCCTGCTTCGCCTTTGCCAAGCATCTCTTCAACTACCTGGTCTACCCGTACAAATGGGCTGTCGTCTGGGCTCATCTCGATATCGCCAAAGCCGAGCTGATCTATACGGCGCCGCAGGAGTTCTTTTTCACCCAGGTGAAAGTCGCGATGTTCGGCGCCCTGGTGATCTCTTTCCCAATCATCGCCGCGCAGATCTATAAATTCGTGGCGCCGGGCCTCTACAAGAATGAACGCTCTGCCTTCCTGCCGTTCCTGATCGCGTCGCCGATCCTCTTTCTGATGGGCGCGGCGCTGGTCTACTTCTTCTTCACGCCCATGGTCATGTGGTTCTTCCTGAAGATGCAGCAGGCTCCGGCCGACGGTCAGGTGGGTATCGCGCTGCTGCCAAAGGTCTCGGAATATCTCAGCCTCATTATGACGCTGGTGTTTTCCTTCGGCCTCGTCTTCCAACTGCCGGTCATTACAACGCTCCTCGCCCGCGTCGGCCTGCTGACCTCGCAATGGCTGGCACAAAAGCGCAAGTTCGCAATCGTCTTCGCCTTCATCGTCGCCGCCGTGCTGACGCCGCCGGATCCGATGTCCCAGATCGGCCTTGCACTGCCGACGATCCTTCTCTACGAGATTTCCATCTACGCGGCGCGACTCGTGGAACGCCAGCGTGCCCGGCAAGCTCTTGAAGAGAGTGACGGAAACTCGGATGTCGCCAAGACGGATAGTGTCTAGGCGACCACTCGGTATCGTCTTTTCATAGGGTTTTGCCGGTTCGATCTCCGACCGAAATTTCGGTCGGAGCTAAGCCCATGTGCAACAACCTGGAACGACGATGCTAGATATCAGATGGATTCGTGAGAATGCCGAGGCTTTGGACGCAGCGCTTGCCAAGCGTGGTGCCGAGCCTTTGTCGCAAAGCCTCATTGCGCTCGATGAGAAGCGCCGCTCCGTCATCCAGTCTGTCCAGGATATGCAGTCCCGCCGCAACGCCGCTTCGAAGGAAATCGGTGCGGCCATGGCGCAGAAGAAAACCGAGCTTGCCGAGAAGCTGAAGGCCGAAGTCGCCGAAATCAAGACGTCGCTGCCGGCAGCGGAAGAGGAAGAGCGCGTGCTGACGGCCGAGCTCAACGACGCCTTGTCGCGCATTCCCAATATTCCGCTCGATGACGTGCCGGTTGGCAAGGATGAACACGACAATGTCGTCAAACATGCCTGGGGCGCCAAGCCGACCTGGAACCATCAGCCGAAGGAGCACTTCGAGATCGGCGAAGCGCTCGGCTACATGGATTTCGAGCGCGCCGCCAAGCTCTCCGGCTCGCGTTTCACCGTACTGACCTCGCAACTGGCGCGCCTGGAACGGGCGCTTGGCCAGTTCATGCTGGATCTTCACACGGGCGAGCACGGCTATACCGAAGTCAGCTCTCCGCTGATGGTGCGAGACGAGGCCATGTTCGGCACCGGACAATTGCCGAAATTCGCCGAAGACCTCTTCAAGACCACGGATGGTCGCTGGCTGATCCCGACCGCTGAAGTGACGCTGACCAACCTCGTCTCCGGCGAAATCCTCGATCAGGAGAAGTTGCCGCTGCGCTTCACGGCGCTGACGCCGTCTTTTCGCTCGGAAGCGGGTTCGGCCGGTCGCGATACGCGCGGCATGCTGCGCCAGCACCAGTTCTGGAAGTGCGAGCTTGTATCCATCACCGACGCCGAAAGCTCGATTGCCGAGCACGAGCGCATGACCGCCTGCGCCGAGGAAGTGCTGAAGCGTCTTGGCCTGCATTACCGTGTCATGACGCTTTCGACCGGCGACATGGGCTTTGGCGCCCGCAAGACCTACGATCTCGAAGTCTGGCTGCCGGGGCAGGATACCTATCGCGAAATATCTTCCTGCTCGGTCTGCGGCGATTTCCAGGCGCGGCGAATGAATGCGCGCTACCGCGGCAAGGACGACAAGGCGACGAAATTCCTCCACACGCTGAACGGCTCAGGTACCGCGGTCGGCCGCTGCCTGATCGCGGTTGTCGAGAATTATCTGAACGAAGACGGCTCGGTTACTGTTCCGGACGTACTGCTGCCATATATGGGTGGTGTGAAGAGGATCGAGCGGGCAGCTTGATTGATGTGACATGATCCCGAAAGCCGCTTCACACTTTTCGGGATCGTGTTTTGAGCGGTGGGGCAATGCGGATACTTCTGACCAATGACGACGGCATTCATGCCGAAGGGCTGGCCGCGTTGGAGCGCATCGCCCGCACCATGTCCGATGATGTCTGGATCGTTGCTCCGGAAACCGACCAAAGTGGCCTTGCCCATTCGCTGAGCCTTTCCGAACCTTTGCGTCTGCGCAGAGTCTCCGAGAAGCAATATGCGCTGCGCGGAACGCCGACGGATTGCGTCATCATGGGCATTCGCCAGGTGATGGACACCAAGCCGGACCTGGTGCTCTCGGGGGTCAACTCCGGCTCCAACGTCGCCGATGATGTCACCTATTCGGGAACAATCGCCGGCGCGATCGAAGGTACGCTGCAGGGCGTGCGCTCCTTTGCGCTTAGTCAGGCCTATTTGCATGAGAATGGGACGCGCGTCGTGCCTTGGGAGGTGGTCGAGGAGTATGCGCCCGCGCTCCTTGGCAAGCTCATCGATATCGACTTGCCCGACGGCACTTTCCTCAATCTGAATTTCCCGAACTGTCGGCCGGACCAGGTTTCCGGCATCGAAGTCACCGCGCAGGGCAATCTGGCTTTCAATCTGCAGGTTGAGGAACGGGCCGACGGACGCGGCTTTCCCTATTATTGGCTGCGCTTCGGCGAACGCAGCGGCATTTTTCGCCCGGGCACCGATATCCATGCGTTGAAAGAAAATCGTATTTCGGTAACTCCTTTGAAACTCGATTTGACGGATTATTCGGTGCAAGACCGCGTGGCGCGGGCGCTCGGGTATGGAGTGGCGGATTGACAGCTCGTTTGGTCGAGAAGGAAGGCTTTGCGGCCGTCGTGTTGCGGCTGCGAGCCGAGGGCATATTGGACCTCGATTTGATGACGGCCGTCGAACAGACGCCGCGCCTTCCTTTTGTGCCGCCGCAATTTGCCGATGACGCCTATTCCAGCCGAACGATCCCGATCGAATGCGGTGCCTTCATGGAAGGCATCGATCTGGTCGTCCGCATTCTTCACAGCCTGAAGATCAAGCCCGGTCACCGCGTTTTGGAAGTTGGAACAGGCAGCGGATTCACGGCCGCCGTCATGGGGCGCATCGTCGAGCGGGTGCTGACGGTCGATCGCTACAAGACACTGACGACGGCTGCGCAGCAGCGTATGGACACCTTGGGCTTGCGCAACGTCATCATTCGTCAGGCTGACGGCAGCGTCGGTATGCCGGGCGAGGGCACTTTCGATCGTATCCTGGTGACGTCGGCCTTCACCGCCATGCCCCGCTTTTTTGCCGAGCAACTGGTTTCCGGCGGATCGATGATCGCGCCCCTGATACTTTCAGACACGACCTGCCGCATGGTGCGTCTCACCAAGACCGGAAGCCGCTTCGAGCGCGAGGAACTTTTTGACGTTCCCTATCAGCCGATCGTGCCGATGCTCGCCTCCTATCTTTGAGGCCTAATTTAGATTGAGATCCCTGAACTATCCCCGCGAGCGCGGGGATTTCTGTTCTATGGTTAGCAATTCATCAAAAAAACACATGCGACACCAGTGCTTTAACCGCATGGTAAGATTAACGCGCTTTAATCGACCCATAAACGGTTGCGTCTCAAGTGGGTCGAGTCATGGGTTTCAGTCTTTCGTCAAACTTCGGTAAATCGGCAGGGAAAGTCCTGGTGGCCATTCTCCTGGCGAGCACCGCGACAGCTTGTAGTTCGGACACGACGCGCTTCGGCGGGCTCTTCGCAGGCTCCCCGGATCGGACGACGACGGGCTCGATCAATCGTCGCGGTCTGACTGGCCCCGACGGCGATCCGGTGCCGCGTGCGGATGTTGCCCAGGGTGGCGGCTATCAGCAGCAGGATTATTCGCAGCAGAACGCATCGCCCTATCCGAATTCACCGGCGCGCTACAATCCATCCTATTCGAGTGCCCGTGTATCGACGGCGCCCGTCGCGATCCAGCGCTCCGATCTCGCGGCCCCGACCGCGTCCGCGGCGCCGGTTCGCTCGCATGTCGCATCAAGGGCCGAAAAGGAAGCGCTCGCCCAGCCGTTCCCGGCATCGCATGGCAAGGCCGCCGCGTCTCGGATGGAGCCGGCTCTGGCTCCGGACGCGATGCCGACCGGAACGATCAAGGCGCCTCCGACTGCAGCGACTTCTTCCGCCTGGACGGCGGTCAACGCGCCGAGCGTCACATTGCGTCCCGGCGAAAGTATCGATTTGCTGTCGCGCCGCTACGGCGTTCCGGAAAAGGAAATTCTGCGTGTTAACGGCTTGAAGAACAGCGCCAGCGCTCAGCCCGGCCAGCAGATCATCATTCCGACCATGAACGGTGCCGGCGCCCCCGGCCCGGCCAAGATGGCCTCGGAAGCGACGGACCTGTCCAAGGGCGGCAAGATGCCGGGTCCCGCCAAGGCTCCGGAACAGGATTCCGTTGCACTGCCGTCCAACGGCCAGATGCGCGGCAAGTCGCAGGCCGGCCTTGCCGATCCCAGCAAGCTCGCTGCCGGCAACGGCAAAGGTCCGCATCCGAAGGGCGATGGTACCTATGTCGTCAGGCCCGGCGACTCGCTCGCAAAGATCGCGAAGAACGCGGGCATCAGCGTCGATGCGCTCAAGCAGGCAAACCACATTCAGTCGGGCGGCGTCCGCGTCGGCCAGACGCTGAAGCTGCCGCGCGGTGCGATTGCCGAAGCCGAGCCAGTCAGACCCGATCCGGTGAAGACCGCTTCCATCGAGCCGCAGAAGTCTGCCGTGAAGTCGGTCGCGGTGCCGGCGATGGAGCCGAAGCAGGCCGCCGCTGAGCCGACCGTAAAGCCGGCTGCGAAAGCCGCCGCTGCAAAGACTGTGGCGACGAAGACTGCCGCCGCAGAACCGGCAGCAAAGGCGACATTCAAGACCGTTGCCGCGTCGGAATCCGATGCCGCCAAGCCGCAGGCGGTCGCGGCCGCAGCGCCGACCCAATCCGTCAGCGACGCCGCCGCCAAGGCCGACGTGTCGGCTGATGCACCGGAAGAAACCGGCATCGGCAAATATCGCTGGCCAGTTCGCGGGGCCGTCATCGCCGGCTACGGCTCCAACGTCAACGGCAGCCGCAACGACGGTATCGACATCTCGGTTCCGGAAGGCACGCCGATCAAGGCCGCTGAAAACGGCGTGGTTATCTACGCCGGCAACGGCCTGAAGGAACTCGGCAACACCGTCCTCGTCCGTCACGACGACGGCACCGTCACGGTCTACGGCCACGCCGATGCGCTAAGCGTCGCCCGCGGCCAGAAGGTCCAGCGCGGCCAAACGCTCGCCACCTCGGGTATGAGCGGCGATGTCAAGCAGCCGCAGCTTCACTTCGAAGTCCGCAAGAATTCGGCCCCGGTCAACCCAATGACGTTCCTTGAATAGGTAGTGCGTCTCAAGGAGTCTGCAAAAAGCCCGGTCACCACCGGGCTTTTTGTCGTTCTGGGCCTTGGAAAGCGAAGGTCAATCCCGCTCCAGCACGATACGCTGCCGCCCGGCCAGATCCTGAATATATTGCCACGCCACACGCCCGGAGCGAGCGCCGCGTGTTGTCGCCCATTCCAGCGCTTCATGGTGCATCTGGGCGCGATCGAGGGGGAGCTTGAAGTGATCGGCGTAGCCGTCGATCATCTGCAGATAGTCTTCCTGACTGCATTTGTGGAAGCCGAGCCACAGGCCGAAGCGGTCGGAGAGCGACACCTTTTCCTCGACGGCTTCCGACGGATTGATCGCCGTCGATTGCTCGTTTTCCATCATATTCCGAGGCAGCAGGTGGCGGCGGTTCGATGTGGCGTAGAACAGCACATTGTCCGGCCGGCCCTCGACACCGCCGTCCAGCGCGGCCTTCAACGACTTGTAGGCGGTATCGTCGTGATCGAAGGAAAGGTCGTCGCAGAAGACGATGATGCGATGCGGCGTGTTCTTCAGGATATCGAGCAGCACCGGCAGCGAGGATATGTCCTCACGGTGCACTTCGACCAGCTTCAGTGAGACCCCGGTGGCGCGGCGCACATCCTCGTGAACGGCCTTGACGAGCGACGACTTGCCCATGCCGCGCGCGCCCCACAGCAACACATTATTGGCGGCGAAACCCTCGGCGAAGCGCAACGTGTTCTCGTGGAGAATGTCGCGCACATGGTCGACGCCGCGGATCAGGGCCAGCGCCACGCGGTTCGGCCGTTCAACAGGCTGCAGATAGAGCCGGGCCGGCGCCCAGACGAAGCAATCGGCCGCCTTCCAATCGTTGGCGGCCGGCGCCGGGCCGGCGAGGCGCTCCAGTGCGTCGGCGAGGCGGCGGACTTCCGCAAGGATCAGCTTGTTTTGATCTTCGGTCACCGTTTTTCCTCCAGAACGTTAGTCGGGAAAGGAGTAAAATGCTTCCTGTGCTGCCGGTACCATGCTCCTTCCGGAGCCGAAAGGCTAAGAGGCCGGGAAAACAGTACGGTTCGCGGCTGTTTTTGTTGCATTCGCGATCATCGCAACTATATTCCGGCCACCTGACGCGGGCCCCGTTCCCGCAGGGAGTTCAAGGGAGTTCTCGATGTTTATTACCAACGCATATGCACAGAGCGCGACAGATTCAGCCGCAGGCGTCTTCGGCGGTTCCGGCTTTGAAATGATCATCCTGTTTGTGCCGCTGATGGTGGTTTGGTATTTCCTTCTTATCCGTCCGCAGCGCGCGCAGGCTAAGAAGCGTGAGGAAGTCCTGAAGAATATCCGTCGCGGCGACCAGATCGTCACTGGCGGCGGTATCGTCGGCAAGGTTACCAAGGTCGTCGACGACAAGGAACTGGAAGTCGAAATCGCCGAAGGCGTCCGCATCCGGGTCGTCCGCAGCGCCATTTCGGAAGTTCGTGTCAAGGGCGAACCGGTCAAGGCTGACGCCGCGTAAGGCTTTGACAGCGGCGGATCGAAGCGGCTTGCCACGCCAGCGTGCAGTTTCGAAAATCGGATTCGACTTTCGAACGGAACTATGCGCAAATTCAAAGCGTTACTGCGCCTTTACGTGCCTCGGCGAATGTTGGGGCGCAGTAGGAAGCCAAAACTCGAGAGAGCGATGCTGCACGTCTCCTGGTGGAAGACCGTCCTGATCTGGTTCGCCGTTCTCTTGAGCGTTATCCTTGCCGTGCCTAATCTGCTTAGCGATGAGCAGCTTTCCTCCTTTCCAGTCTGGTTCGCGCAACGGCAAGTCGAATTTGGGCTCGATCTCAAGGGCGGCTCGCATATCATGCTCAAGATCGAGCGTGGCGATGTGGTCAGAAGCCGGCTGGAGACCGTCGTCGGTGACATCAGCGCCAGGCTGCGCACGGTCAATATCGGCTATTCCGGTCTGACAGGTACTGGCCAGAAGATCCAGCTCCGCATCAACGATCCGGCGCAAGTGCAGGCGGCGGTGAATGCCCTGAAGCCGATCACCAGCGCCAACGGCAGGCCCGGAGCAGCGCTGTCGGTGGGTGACAATGGCGCGCTCACGATCGATATCAGCGATGCCGGCATCAATGAGCGCGTTTCCGCAGCCATGACACGATCGCTCAAAGTCATCCGCAACCGTATTGCTCAGTTGGGCGTCGGTGAACCGCTCATTCGCCGGCAAGGGGCGGACCGTGTCGTCATCCAGGTGCCTGGCCTTCCTGACCCACAGCGCCTCAAGAACGTTCTGAACCAGCCGGCGCAGCTCAGCTTCCGTTTGGTCGATCAATCCATGCAGGTGCAGGACGCCATGAACGGCCGTCCGCCCGCCGGTTCGGAGGTCCTGTTTTCCGAGGATGACCCGCCTGTCGGCTATCTCGTCCTGAAGCAGCCTCTGCTCTCGAATATCGACTTTGCCGACGCCGTGGCGGTATCCAATACCCAGAACAATGACGGCAATATCTCCGTCAAGCTGACGCCCGAGGCGACCAGCCGTTTCGCACAGGCGACCGCCGACAATCTCGGCAAGAACGTCGTGGTCGTGCTTGACGATCAAGTTATTTCGGCCGCCGCGTTGAAGACCGCAATTACCACTGGCGATATCGATATCCCCGGCGATTTCACTGCACAGGGCGCGCAGGATCTGGCCGTCATGCTGAAGTCAGGCCCGCTGCCGGCGACACTGACGACGGTCGAAGAGCGGACCATCAAGCCCGGCTTGGGCAATGAAACGATGCGCTCCGGCGTCACCGCCTGCATTGTTGCCGGCATCTTCGTCGCTGCGCTGATGATCGGCTTCTATGGGCTGCTCGGCGTTGCCGCCACGATCGCGCTGGCCATCAATATCATCATGGTCCTGGCAATCATGGGGCTATTCGGCATCACGTTGACCCTGCCGGGAATTGCCGCAATCGTCCTCATCATCGGTATCGCGCTCGACGCCAATGTTTTGATCTACGAACGCGTCCGGGAAGAGGAGAAGAAGACGCATCTCCTCGTCGATGCGCTGCGTCACGGCTTCAACAGGGCAGCCGCCACCGTTGCCGACGCCAATCTGACCCTGCTCATCGTTGCGGCGATTCTTTTCTACGTGAGCAGCGGCGCGGTTCGTGGCTTTGCCGCGACATTGATAACGGGCGTCTTCACCACCTTCTTTACCGCTTGCTTCGTCACGCGTTCACTCGTCGATGCCTGGATTTCGCATCGCAAGCCGCGCGTGCTGCTTGCGGGTGTCCGAAGCGGCATCTTCGACGGCGCGAATATCCGTTTCATGGGCATCCGGCGCTATACCTTTACGGTGTCGGCGGCCTTGTCGATAGCAACGCTGCTTGCCTTCGCAGCGGTCGGCATGCATCTCGGCATCGATTTCACCGGCGGCTCGATCATCGAGGTTCGCGCCAAGCAGGGCGTCGCCGATCCTGCCAATATTCAATCACGCCTGCAGAACATCATTCCAGGCGATGTGCAGGTCGATCGGTTGGACGATCGGCTGAGCGCCGTGATCCGTGTGCATGCACAGCAGGGTGGCGAGAACGCCGAACAATCCGCTGTGTCCCTCGTGCGCGACGAGCTGGGCAAGGACTACGACTTCTCCCGTGTCGAGGTCGTTGGCCCCGCCGTCTCCGGCGAGATCAGCACGACGGCCTCGCTCGCCGTTCTGGCGGCGCTGGCGGCAATCCTCATCTATATCTGGTTGCGTTTCGAATGGCAGTTCGCCGTCGGCGCGATCGTCGCGACGCTGCATGATGTCATCCTGACTCTTGGCCTTTTCGTGCTGACCGGCATGGAATTCAATATGACCGGCATTGCCGCACTTTTGACCATCGTCGGCTATTCGCTGAACGATACGGTCGTCGTCTATGACCGGATGCGCGAGAATTTGAAGCGCTATTCGCAGATGCCATTGCCGATCCTGATCGATGCTTCGATCAATCAGACGCTATCGCGCACCGTCCTGACCTCGGCAACGACTTTGCTGGCGCTTCTCGCGCTATATATATTCGGTGGCGAAGTGATTCGCTCCTTCACCTTCGTCTTGCTCTTCGGCGTCGCGGTCGGCACCTTCTCGTCGATCTATATTGCGGCACCGGTCCTGATCGTCTTCAAGCTGCGCCCGGATAAGTTCCAGGCCAGCGGCGAAAATAAGGGACAGGCAGGCGGCGACATGCAATCAGGCAAACCAGCGGTGTGACAGAGTGGCAAAAGGCATAGAAATACGGAACGCGCATTTTCCCGGTCGCGCACCGATCGACGCTTACGGCAATGGTGGCTTCCGCTTTGCCGACATGTCGCATCGCGGCTCTCTGCTCTGCCTGCCCTCCGGCATCTATGGCTGGGACATGACGCTGGAGGACGCGCTGACGCCGGCGCATTTTCAGAAAGTGCTCGATGAGGCCGCTGAGATAGAAGTATTGCTGGTCGGCACCGGCATGGACCTCCGGCCGTTGCCCTCGGAGCTGAAAGCGGCTCTGCGCGCCAAGCACATTTCTTCCGATGCGATGAGCACGGGGGCGGCGGTACGCACGTTCAATATCATGCTGTCCGAGTCGCGCGCCGTGGCCGCGGCGCTGATCGCCGTTTGACCAGGATCAGGCAAGTACATGACGACAGGAGCTGCGCCTCGTAGCAACCAGGATCTTTGCCTGGCGACGCTTCGCGACACCGACCGTGACCGCTATCTCGCCTGCCTGCTGGCACCGGAGGATAAACGCGGCGCCCTGGCCGCACTTTACGCCTTCAATGCCGAGTTGGCGCGCATTCGCGATCTGGTCCATGAGCCACTGCCGGGCGAAGTGCGAATGCAATATTGGCGCGATCTGCTCGAAGGGCAAGCGCATGGATCGAGTGCTGCCAATCCCATCGCCGCCGAACTGCTTGCCGCGATCGAGCTGCATCGGCTGCCGCGTCAAACGCTGATCGATATGATCGATGCGCGCATCTTCGATCTTTATGACGATCCGATGGAAACACGCGGCACGCTGGAAGGCTATGCCGGCGAGACAGCGTCGGCGCTGATCCAGCTTGCAAGCCTTGTCCTAGCGCCGGAGGATGCCCCTCGCTCGGCTGACGCCGCCGGCCACGCCGGCGTGGCGCAGGCGATTGCCGGGCTGCTGTTGCTCATGCCGCTGCATCGTCGCCGCGGTCAGCTTTATCTGCCGCTCGAAATTCTGAAGGCGACTGGTCTCGATCGCGATAGCTTCCTTGAGGGCAAGGATACGGCGCGGATTTCTGCCGCCATCGAGGCTTTCGCCGGCCTCGGCCGCGAACACCTGGTGAAGGCTAGGGCCGCCGGCAATATCTCGCCAAGGGTATTTCCGGCTTTCCTGCCGGTCGTCTTGGCAGAGCCTGTGCTAAAACGTGCACAAACCCTGGGCGCCAAGTTGTTCGATCAGTCTTTCCTGCAGCCGCAATGGCGCCGGCAGATGCGCATGGCGCGGGCCGCGATGACCAAGAAAATCTGAAACCGACCACGTTCGCGCAAGGCTCGCGGTCTATGAAGATCGCCGAACCATTTACCTGCATCCTGGGAGAGCCGCATGGGCATCATCGTCTGGTGCATACTCTTTGCGATCGTCGTTTTCTTTGCCTTCTTTGCAACGCGTATGGCGTCGCAGAACAAGGAAGATGGTTTGCACGATACCGGTCTTGCGATTCTGGAGTTCGGCCGCGCTTTTCCGATGGAGGCGATTCGACAATTGCAGACGACCGCCAACGGCCAGGCCGTTTTCGTGCGCCTGCATGATGACAAGGCCGGCTTCATGCGGAGCTTGCGCAATCACTTTGCCGTTCACCTGATCGAGCCGGGCAGGGCACGCGCCAAGGATTCAGGAACCGGTCGCGGTCTGACTGTCGATTTCCTTGACGCTCCGCATCACAGCGGCACGTTCGAATTCGCTACGCCCGCGGAGGCCGCCGAGGTTTCCCTCTGGCTGCTTGGGAACTATGTCGAAAAACCTTCGCCCCAGCGGGGAGAGGGTGGGCATGATCGGTTGAGTGAAACGAAACCGTGAATGGCCGGTTGAGGGTGCGCCGCCGGCAAAGTGCGCCTGGCATGCGTACGCTATTCTTCCCAGTAATGCCCCCTCAACCCGCATCCTGAGCCTGTCGAAGGGGCCGGGCGACCTTCTCCCCGCTGGGGCGAAGGTGGTTATTGTCCAAGCCATCCAGCGCAATCGGCAAGCGCCCGCTTGGCGATGAGTTGCCGTTTTATGATCGTCTTGTCCTTGCCGCGGAAGCGCTTGACGCCTTCCGGCTTGACGATCGAGCCCGGTCGCAATTCCGGAAACAGCCCGAAATTGATGTTCATCGGCTGGAAGGAGCGTTTACCCGGCTCTTCATCGGAAACGATATGGCCGCCGGTAATATGATTGAGCAGCGACCCCAGCGCCGTCGTGTCCGGCGGCAGCGACGGCGACTGGCCCTTGCGCTCGGCGGCGGCGAAGCGACCGGCGAGCAGGCCGATGCTGGCGCTTTCGACATAGCCTTCGCAGCCGGTGATCTGGCCGGCAAAACGCAGGCCCGGCCGCGATTTCAGCATCAGCGAGCGGTCGAGCAGGGTCGGCGAATTGATGTAGGTATTGCGGTGCAGGCCGCCGAGCCGTGCAAATTCAGCGTTCTCGAGGCCCGGAATCAGCCGGAAAATCTCGGCCTGCGCACCATATTTGAGCTTCGTCTGAAAGCCGACCATGTTGTACAGCGTGCCGAGAGCATTGTCCTGGCGGAGCTGCACGACCGCATAGGCTTTGACAGTCGGATTATGGGCATTGGTCAGGCCCATCGGTTTCATCGGACCGTGGCGGAGCGTCTCGCGCCCGCGCTCGGCCATGACTTCGATCGGCAGACAACCGTCGAAATAGGGCGTGCCTTCCCATTCCTTGAAGCCGACTGCATCGCCAGCGATCAACGCATCGACGAAGGCATTGTATTGGGCTTCGTCCATCGGGCAGTTGATATAGTCCTTGCCTGTGCCACCCGGGCCGACCTTGTCGTAGCGGGACTGGTACCAGCAAATGTCCATGTTGATGCTGTCGCGATAGACGATCGGTGCGATGGCGTCGAAAAAGGCAAGTGCGTCCGCGCCAGTCTCGGCTTGGATGGCGCTGGCGAGCCCTGGCGCGGTCAAGGGCCCGGTGGCGATGATCGCCTGGTCCCATTCATTCGGCGGCAAACCGTGGATCTCCTCGCGCACGACAGTGATCAGCGGATGGTTTTCGATCGCCTGCGTTACGGCTGCCGAAAATCCGTCGCGATCCACGGCCAGCGCGCCGCCGGCGGGAACCTGATGCTTGTCGGCCGCAGCCATGATCAGCGAACCGGCAAGGCGCATTTCCGCATGGATGACGCCGACCGCGTTGCTGGTCGCATCGTCTGAGCGGAAGGAGTTTGAGCAGACGAGTTCTGCCAGACCATCGGTCTTATGCGCCTCGGTGCCGCGCACGCCGCGCATTTCGTGCAGGATGACGGGTACGCCGGCACTGGCTATCTGCCAGGCAGCTTCGGAGCCGGCAAGGCCGCCGCCGATGACGTGAATAGGAGAAAAGGAGCTGGTATTTGTCATGCGCGCGTCATTACCACGGGCAGGCCGGCGATCCAATTGCTTTGCTAAAGCATGTCGTGCAAAAGTGTGCCGCGGTTTTGCGATAACGACATGCGCAAGATCAAAAACTTAAAGCGCAAAGAGCGAATCTGAAAGATCGCGATGCGCTTTAGCAGCCGGAATCAAAAACGGCGCCGAAGAGCGCCGTCTTGAGGCAGTCTGCTGAGTCCGTCTCGATTAACGGAAAGAGCGGGAAGCGATGTTGCGGATTTCGTAGCGGCTAACGCCGATATCCGAGAGAGTCTGTGCGGAAAGGTTGCCGAGCTCGTTCAGGGTGCGGCGATAGCTAATCCAGTTCTTGGCAATACGAATCGGGTTCATTGTCTTGTCCTCGGTCATTCAGTTGCGAGCGGCACGATTGCCGCCTCAGCGCTTGACATTCATATAGGTGCGAGGACGAATATTTTGCAGTGCAAATAAAAGGCGTCTGCTATGCATTTGTGCAATATGACGCCCAAAAAGCCACCAATGCCCAAATTTTATGTGCCATGTGCCGGGCGAATGGCTTTAGGCAGTACGTCTGTTGCTGCAGGCGCGAACAGCGCACAAACAAAGAACGCCCG
The DNA here is from genome assembly GCF_030272705.1 of Rhizobium mayense. GTDB lineage: Bacteria > Pseudomonadota > Alphaproteobacteria > Rhizobiales > Rhizobiaceae > Rhizobium > Rhizobium mayense. The sequence continues at coordinate 172,330 of NZ_JARFYM010000003.1, forward strand.
CCGCGGTTGTCCGCAACGGGCGTTGTGAAGGCTGTCGCTATTCAGCGAAGCCAATCCGGCAATTAGCGGCCGGTGGCTTCGCGAGCTACGCGATGGATGTCCGAACGGTCGATACCGAGGTCGTGCAGTTCGCGGGTGCTCATGCGGCCGAGTTCGGTAACGGTCTGACGGTACTTGCGCCAGTTATTGAAAGAGCGGGTCAGGTTCATTTTAAGTCCCTTTCGAGGATCTGGAGATCTTGTCGGTTCCGTAATTGGTTCCGTCCGCGATCTGATGAGCGTGAATATATGCTGCGCTGCAAGAACTAAAAGAGCGAATGCTTCATGTCACCTATGCATATGACGCATTTCTCACGGGCGATTTGCCGAGGCAAATGACTGCTTTATGTGCACATCACGGCAGCGTGAACATGACTCATCAGCTGAAAGGTGGACGAATACGCGCGTTTTTGCGCAAATGCAGGGCAATTGCTCAGGTATTGCCTGCTTTCGATCATGATTCACATGATGTTGTGAGGCTCGCTGGATTGGGAGGCGGTCGTCATCCCGCGAGGTAAGAATTCTGCTCTCTGCATTTTTTCCGCGTTAATCCCGTGCTCTGTCCTGCTTAACGGCGCCTTGCAGGTCATATCCGCTGATTCATGAAGAATTAACTGACTTAATTGGGAGATAAAAATAACGCCCACCGCGGGAGGAGGAGGCGGTGGGCGTCATTTGTGGTGATTGACGACTGGGAGGAGGAGTGTCGTCAATCCATCGGAGCGCACTGGGAGGAGGAGTGTGCGGCTCCGAATTCTATCTGAGGAAATCCTTCCTCAAGCTCTTTCCGGCTTTCGCCGAAGCGGCGCGCTACCGCCGTCCTTCGATGCTCACAAAATAGTATGACTTTTGAATTTTGTGCAGCGCAATAATTTCATGGGAGGTATGTCGGCTGCGCATGCCTTCGAAGCTCTGCATTCTACAGATCGAATTATAACGAATGAAGCCTTAACCCCCCCCCTTTTAATGTGGTGCGGCATGCCCTGCATTGCAGGTGATTTCAGCGATGAATGAGCGACCTCGCTCGCACTTAATATGTGATAAGACACGTTGATGAGGGAATCGCAGTTTAGAGGCGCGCAATGTATCGGGGTAGGCTGGAGCGTGATCTAAAGGTCTGGGTGGAGAAGGGACTGGTCGACGCGTCGGCGGCGGCAGCGATTCTCAACGAATATGACAGCCGCCCGGCAAGCTTCAGCCTCGGTCGCGTGCTTGCCGTCATGGCCGCACTTCTCGTCGGTGCGGCGATCCTGCTCTTCGTGGCGTCGAATTGGGAAGAAATTCCGAGAGTTGTCCGGCTCCTCGGGCTAATCGCGCTGATATGGGCCTTTTATCTTGGCGCCGCCTATTTATTCGTGCGCGCCCGCCCGATCCTCGCCTCGGCCTTGCTGATTATCGGCACGATCAGTTTCGGCGGTGCCATGTCACTGGTTGGTCAGATGTATAATCTGTCCGGTGATGAGCTGACGATGATGATCGTCTGGTTCGCGGTCGCCAGTGTAGCCGCCGCGCTATTTCGCTCGGGCGCGCAGGTCGGCCTCGCCGGTTTCCTGGCTTGGGGATTTTGCGGCCTCTATCTCTGGGAGCACTATAACGAATGGTACGGCGTCATGCCCTGGGTGCCGCCGATCATGGCGGCCGTGCTGATCTCCCTGGTCCGATATGTCGATGCGCCTGCGTCCCGGCATTTGGCCTATCTCATGCTTGTCGGCTGGCTGACCTGGATTTTCACGCAGTATGAGAGCCTGCGCGCGGCGATCCTGTTTGCCGCCGCCGGCATGATTGCCTTCCTCGCCGTCAGCCTCCCGCTTTCGCCTTTGACGAGGGTCGCACGAACTGCCGGCGCCGCACCTGCCTTCTATACTTTTCTTATCGCTACCATCGGGTTCTTCGCGATCCATGGGGAGATCAGCGATGGGGGCTTTGAGAATAGTGCATGGGTTGGAAACAGGCTGCCGCTCATCGTGGTCTCCTTCGCGACGCTGGCAAGCGCGGTTGTTGCGATCATTCTGAGCGGCCGCGACAACAGTGCGGTGCGCTACCTTGTCTACTTCGTCTTCGCCGGCGAAATTTTCTATCTCGCCAATGAGACGGTCGGTTCGATCATCGGTACGTCCGGGTTCTTCCTGATTTGCGGCGTGTTCGTGGCAATCGCCGCCTGGCTGGTCATCCGGCTGGAGCGGCGATTCTCCCATAGCAACGGCTCCCATGGTGATGGGCAAGGGGTGCAGGCATGACGGTCACAGGCGACGTCAGCTCCGTTGCACGCAATTTCAGCCGCCGCATGTGGGTCGCCGCCGTCGTTGTCGCCGCGCTGCAGACGGCGGTCCTGGGCTATATGGTCGGCGAAAGGGCATGGGGCCTGAGGAGCGGCGTCGAAGTCCTATTGAAAACAGCACCGATCGATCCGCGCGATTTACTGCGTGGTGACTACGTGACGCTGAACTACGACATTTCGCGCGTGCCGGTATCGACCCTGATCGGTGGCCCACCGACGGAAAATCGGACAAACCAAGTTCTGTCCGTCCGCCTTAAAAAGCAGGATGACGGCTATTGGGGCGTCGTCGAATCGTCCTTCGGAACGCTGGAACCGAAATCGGACACGGTCGTCCTCAAAACCCTGCCTTTTGACTATTTCTCCTATGGCGATAGTGCGCCGTCCCCGCAGGCTACGATTTCTGTCACCTACGGCATCGAGCGCTATTATGTGCCCGAAGGCGAGGGCCGCAATATCGAGGATGCCCGCAACCACGACCGCGTCGCGATCGCTGCCCGCGTTTCCGCCGATGGCGAGGCGCATATCAGAAGCCTGCTTTTGGACGGTAAATCCGTTTATGAAGAGCCGCTTTACTGACTAGGTTTCGGTATAAAGCCAAACAAGGTCCGTGGACGGTCGTGGAACCGTCATTTTTCCTTTGCGTGGTTTAAAACGGGTGATATAGAGACGCCGCGCTCCGGAAGGCCCCATGGGCAGGCATTGCCGTGCGGTTTTGGGAACGCGGGTATGGTGAAATTGGTAGACACGCCAGATTTAGGTTCTGGTGCCGCAAGGCGTGGGAGTTCAAGTCTCTCTACCCGCACCAAGGCTGCCCTTGTGGACGGGAGAGGCTTAACGGTCTGCCTCCTGACCCGCTGTGGACGCGCCATTTTGCCTAGAGCATCCCGCTTTCTAGTGGAAAGTGGATAAGATGCCCTAGATTCCGAGAGGTGGAGCGACCTTTTGCGCATTCCTTCGAACGCGCGGCGCTCTAGCAGAATGATGAGGAATTGCATCCAAGCCACGCTCGGGATTTTCCGGCGTCGTGCTCATCGAAACGAACGGCTGTCTGGGCACGGCCGCCATGAATGAAGGTAGGACAATGCAGGTTATCGAAACGCTCGCTGAAGGGCTGAAGCGCGAAATCAAGGTGGTCATCCCGGCCAAGGACATGGAAGTTCGCATGAACGAGCGCCTGGCCGAGGTCAAGGACAAGGTCCGTATCAACGGTTTCCGTCCGGGCAAGGTGCCGGTTGCGCATCTGAAGAAGGTCTATGGCAAGTCGATCATGGCCGACCTCGTCAATGAGATCGTTCGTGACCAGCCGCCGGCAATCCTGACCGAGCGCGGCGAAAAGTCGGCGACCCAGCCGGAAATCGCCATGACCGAGGACAAGGATGAGGCTGAAAAGATCCTCGCCGCTCAGGCCGATTTCGAATTCACGCTCTCCTATGAAGTCATCCCTGCGATCGAACTGAAGTCGGTCAAGGGCATCAAGGTTACCCGTGAAGTCGCCGAGATCAGCGAAGACGAAGTCACCGAACAGATCCTGAAGATCGCCGAAAGCGCCCGCAGCTACGAGACCAAGAAGGGCAAGGCCGCCAACGGCGACCGCGTCACCATTGATTATCTCGGCAAGGTCGACGGCGAAGCCTTTGAAGGCGGCAAGGACGAAGACGCTCAGCTCGTCCTCGGTTCCAACCGCTTCATCCCGGGCTTCGAAGAGCAGCTTGTCGGCTTCAAGGCTGACGACGAGAAGACCATCACCGTGACGTTCCCGGCCGACTACCCGGCCAAGAACCTTGCCGGCAAGGAAGCGACCTTCGACATCAAGGTGAAGGAAGTCGCAGCTCCCGGCGAAATCGAAATCAACGACGAACTCGCCTCCAAGCTCGGCCTCGAATCCGCCGACCGCCTGAAGGAAATCGTTCGCGGCCAGATCGAAAGCCAGTATGGATCGGTCACCCGCCAGAAGGTCAAGCGTCAGATCCTCGACCAGCTCGACGAGATGTACCAGTTCGACACGCCGCAGAAGTTGGTCGAAGCCGAATTCGCCAGCATCTGGCGGCAGATCCAGACCGATCTGGATGAATCCGGCAAGACCTTCGAAGACGAAGACACGACGGAAGAGAAGGCTCGCGAAGAATATCGCAAGCTGGCTGAGCGTCGCGTTCGCCTCGGTCTCGTTCTCTCCGAAATCGGCGAAAAAGCCGGTGTCGAAGTCAGCGAAGACGAATTGCAGCGTGCTCTTTATGCGCAGCTCCAGCAGTTCCCGGGCCAGGAAAAGGAAATCCTGGAATTCTTCCGCAACACGCCCGGCGCTTCCGCCAACCTGCGCGCGCCGATCTTCGAAGAAAAGGTCATCGACCACCTGCTGACCGAAGTCGACGTCACGGACAACACCGTTTCCAAGGAAGCGCTGCTGGCTGACGACGAAGCTGAAACGGAAGGCAAGCCGGAAGCCAAGAAGGCTGCTCCGAAGAAGAAGGCTGCTGCCAAGGCTGAAGCAACCGAAGCCGCCGCTGAAGGCGAAGAAGTTGCCGCTGCTCCGAAGAAGAAGGCTGCTCCGAAGAAGAAGGCTGCTGAAGACAGCGCCGAATGATTCGGCTTTCTTCCGTAACGAAATCAGGCCCTGCCGTTCGCGGCAGGGCCTTTTTTGTTGGCCTGGAGCATGCCGCGCGAAGGTGAGACCCGGCTTCGGGTTAAAGACATTTGTGAAAACAAGCGCCCAAAGCGCGGTAAGCGGTCAGAAAAATCGCGACGGGCTTTAAGGTGATGGGACGCCGCAATGCAGGTGAACATATAATCGCGCACACTGCCAGAGTAATCGGAAGCATACGCGCGTCGATCTTCACGCCAATTTTACTTCAGAGCAGATAATGCGCTGTTTCGAAAAATAACTTCGGCTGCGAATTATAGTTACTTTAATGGTCTATGTTAGGAGAGTATACTGTTAGGGTAAGTGCATCCGCTGTGGGTCTCAAATTACTCATTGGGGAGAAGTACAATGACTAGATTCGTGACTGCAATGTCACTTGCTCTGATCTTGTCAGCGGCTCCCGCTCTTTCTGCCGCTGGCTATTATGTCGTGCGTGCTCCGCACTCGAAGCGATGCGAAGTCGTAAAAACAGCACCCAACGGACGAACCCTGCTTCTCGTGGGCAAACCACATAGCACGATGAGTGCGGCCAACCACGCAATGCATACATCGGTCAGTTGCACCCAGACAAAGAAGGGTTCGAGCTCGAAGGGTTCGAGTTATTAATCCGCCTCGGCCCGGTGTCAGGCTCTTTTCCGCGCATCAAGGGAAAGACTTCGCACACTGGGCCTTTATTTGTGGCATTTGCCGCAAAACGTCGGAAATTGGGCGTCTGCTTACCGTCTTGACGGGGAGGGCGTCGATCCCGAGACCTACTCATATCTCCGACTTGATGTCACCCATGCGATTCCATGCATCCAAGCCCGCGATTTTGTAGGCTTCGGCGAGTGTCGGATAGTTGAAGGTGTTTTCAACGAAATATTCGACCGTGCCTTTGAGGTTCAACACTGCCTGGCCGATATGGACAAGTTCGGTTGCGCCTTCGCCGACGATATGGACGCCGAGCAGGCGACGGGTCTTCAGCGAGAAGATCATCTTCAAGAGGCCGGTGTCGAGGCCCATGATATGGCCGCGCGATGTCTCGCGGAAGCGGGCGATCCCGCATTCGTAGGGAATGTGGCGTTCCTTGACCTCTTCCTCGGACAGGCCGCAGGTCGAGATTTCCGGCACGGCATAGATGCCGTAGGGGAAGTATTTCGGCGGTTCCTTGGCGATGGCACCGACAGCAACGCGGGCCGCGATTCGGCCCTGTTCCATCGAGGTGGACGCAAGGCTCGGAAAACCGACGACATCGCCGGCCGCGAAGATATGCGGGACGTTGGTGGCAAAGGTCTCAGGGTTGACGCTGAGGCGCCCGCGATTGTCAGCCTCGAGACCAGCGGCGGCCAAATTGAGCGTATCGGTCGCGCCCATGCGGCCAGCCGCAAACAGCACCATATCGGTAACGATGCGGCGACCATTGTCCAGCAGCAGTTCCACCTTGCCGTCCTCGCGGGTGACCTTTTCGGCCTTTTGCCCCAGCAACAGCTTCATGTTGCGGTCGCGGAGCTGGTAGGTGAAATCCTCGACGATTTCCTTGTCGATGAAATCAAGCATCGTCGTTTTCGGATCGATCAGCGTCACCTGCGTGTCGAGCGAACTGAAGATCGTCGCATATTCGATGCCGATGACGCCGGCGCCGATGACGACCATCGAGCGCGGCAGGTCCCCGATCTCCAGCAGTTCGTCGCTGTCGAGAACGGTCTTGCCGTCGAAGGGCATGTAATCCGGGCGGAAGGGCTTGGTGCCGACCGCGAGCAGAATGCTGGCTCCAGTGACATGGAGCACTTCGCCATCATCCTTGACGACCTGCATCGTCTGCGGGTCAACGAAGCTCGCCTTGCCGCGGATATGGTGCACGCGATTGCGGGCAAACTGATGCTCCAGCACTTCCACTTCATGGTCGAGGGTGATCAATAGGCGGCGACGCAGATCCTCGGCGCTGATTTCCTGCTTGACGCGGTAGGCGCGACCGTAGAAGCCGCGTTCGCGCCAGCCGGAGAGATTGAGCGCGGTTTCACGCAACGTCTTCGACGGAATTGTGCCGGTATGGACAGATACACCGCCGACACGCTTGCCCTGCTCGATCACAAGCACCCTCTTGCCGAGCTTGGCGGCCTGAATGGCGCCTCTGCGGCCTGCGGGGCCGCTGCCCACGACTATGAGATCGAATTGGTCCATCGGGAAGCCTCGGGTGATGAATTAAGGAATCAATGTCGCAACGCAACATGCGGTCCGTCAACCGGTAGCGGCTCAATGTTACAGATTATCTAACGAGAAATGATCAGGAGCTGGAAAGGCCGAGCCAAGGCTCCAGCTTTTCAAAAGTCCGGTCCATGGCATAGGCGCTGGTGAAGGAAAGCGGCAAATGTCCGTACATGATCGACATCTGACCTTCCGCAGTCGCTTCGCCGGTTTTGGCGATAGCCGCGAGATAGAGGGCTGAGGCAAGCCCGGTGCGATCGGCGCCCGCCTGGCAATGAATCAGCAACGGTTTCGGTGCATCGCGCATGATCTCGACAAGCTGGGCTGCCTGGCCCTGGGTCAGCTCGCGACTGGCAGACATCTTGAAGTCGATGTGGTTGATATTCAGTTCCTTCGCCTGGGCGACTTCCCTGTCATACCAACTGCGGCCACTGTTGTCGCCACGCAGATTGATGATGGTCTTGATGCCGTATTGCTTCTGCAGTTCGGCGATTGTCGCCGCCGACGGCTGAGAAGAACGGTAAACCTGGCCGGCGATGACGGGGTGGAAATTCGTCGTCCAGAGCATGTGTGCGTAGAAGCCGCCGGCGATCAGTGCGAAGGGGGCGAGCGCCCAAAGTACGCCGCGGCCGATGCTGCATAGGCGACCAGAAAGCGATGATGATGTCTTCGGCATGTGGTCTCCGCACACGCCGAACCCTGAGTGGATAAGGCGCAAACAAAAAAATGGCTTCCGCCGGTAAATGCGCCGGTGTGGAGGCGCTGCTTTTCTCTCAGAACATCCTGACAAATACCTGAAAAGCGTAGGGAAGCGGGGGAGGCTGGACACCACCAATGCCTCGAGATCCGAGAATGAAACAGGATTGAAGAATATAAATAAAAACAATTAGATATATTAATATTCTAACGGATCAATCTATCTCGAAGACGCGGTTCAAACCAGCCTCAGCGCCCTGAAGGTCACGTGGCCGCCCTTGCCGAAGATAATGTGATCTTGAACGGAGATGCCCAGGGGGCGGGCCGTGTCTATGATCGTCTTCGTCAGTTCGATATCGGTGCACGAGGGAAAACATCACCGAAGGGTGGTTGCGCGCGTCAAAAAGAGATGCCGCGCCCAGATTTGAGATTCCCGGCTATTGTCTGCCGCGCCCCCCAAATATAAATTTTTGCAGATTTTACGCTGTCTTATGTCCGAGCCGGCCGAGCCGATATGGTGTGAGGCCGACGTTTCGGTAGCTGCGTAGCGTCCGCCGCGGGCAAGTTTCAGCTGAATGAATGACCCCACCGAGGTATGGATTCCCCCATCGCGCCGAATTCCTGCAATCAAATGGGGATAGCTTCTCGCGTTGGTGCGGACCTGCGGTTGGGTATTTGCTGCCAGTCAAGGAACCAAACGGCTTCATCTGGCAGGAGTTGACCGGCGTGGTCGAGATGGTCGGAAGCATCCCAGTATATTTCGATCCACCGAAGGCAAGCGCGGTGACCACTGCGCTCTTCGTGGGCGGCCCTCTATTGCGAAGAATCTACGGTGAGGGAATTGCTCCATGACACGAAAGGGCTTGATCATAGTTGCGCTGATCCTGGTGGTGGCGGGCGCCGCTTACGCTTTCATCAGACTCCACAATACCGGCTTGCCGGCGGGCATGGCCAGCGGCAATGGCAGGATCGAGGCTGTTGAAATAGACATAGCGGCAAGAACGGCAGGAAGGATCGCGGATATTCTGGTGAATGAAGGTGATTTTGTCCAACGGGGCCAGGAGCTAGCGCTTATGGACACCGAGCAACTGAGGGCACATCGCCGTCAGGCGGAAGCTGAATTGCGCCGCGCCAAGATTGCTGTCGGCACCGCGAACAGCCTCGTCAAGCAGCGGGAAGCGGAGCAGGAAGCGGCCGTTTCTGTTGCCGCGCAGCGGCAGGCCGAACTTGATTCCGCTGTGATAAGAGTGAGCCGGTCAGAGCGACTCGTCGGTTCAAGCACGATTTCGCAACAGGTCCTGGACGATGATCGGGCAGCCTCCCATAGCGCGCAGGCAGCGCTGGCTGCAGCCAAGGCACAGGTGGCGGCGTCCGAGGCGTCCGTCGGTTCGGCGCATGCACAGGTAGTGGATGCGGAGGCGGCGGTGGAAGCCGCCGAGGCCGCAATCGAAAGCATCGACGCCGACATCAATGACAGCACGCTCAAATCACCGCGCGCCGGCCGCGTACAGTACCGCGTTGCTCAGCCGGGCGAAGTGTTGTCTGCGGGCGGGCGGGTGCTCAATTTCGTTGATCTCGGCGAGGTCTACATGACCTTCTTCCTGCCGACCGAACAGGCCGGGCGCGTGCCCATCGGGGCGGAGGTTCGCATCGTGCTCGATGCCTTTCCCCAGTACGCCGTACCGGCCAGGGTGACATTTGTCTCCAGCGTGGCGCAGTTTACTCCAAAGACCGTGGAGACGCAGGATGAGCGCCAAAAGCTCATGTTCCGCGTCAAGGCGAGAATTGCTCCTGAATTGCTTCAAAGACACATGGAACTGGTCAAGACAGGACTGCCGGGCACGGCCTATGTCAAAATCGACCAGGCGGTCGAATGGCCGGAAAGCCTCGGGAATCTCGCGCAATGACCGATCGGGTGAGCGAAGAGGCGCCGTCTTCCGCGCATGTCGCGAGGCTCGAAGGCGTAGGCCTATCCTACGGCAAGACCCGCGCCCTAGACGGGATCACCCTCGATATTCCGTCGGGATGCATGGTGGGCTTGATCGGGCCGGATGGGGTTGGCAAATCGAGCCTTCTTTCCCTCATCGCCGGCGCCCGGGCGCTGCAGGAGGGCCGCATCAATGTGCTCGGCGGTGATATCGGAAACGCCGTTCACCGCCGCCTGGTTTCGCCGCGTATCGCCTATATGCCGCAGGGCCTGGGCAAAAATCTTTATCCGACGCTTTCGGTCTTCGAGAATGTCGATTTCTTTGGCCGTCTGTTTGGCCAGGACAAGGAGGAGCGCGACAGACGCATCGCGGGGCTGCTCAAAGGCACGGGCCTTGCGCCGTTCGTGGATCGACCGGCCGGCAAGCTCTCCGGCGGCATGAAACAGAAGCTCGGCCTTTGCTGCGCTCTGATTCATGACCCCGATCTGCTGATCCTCGATGAGCCGACGACCGGCGTCGACCCCCTGTCGCGCCGACAATTCTGGGAACTGATAGACGAGATACGCCTCGGCCGCGCCGGCATGAGCGTTATCGTTTCCACAGCCTATATGGAGGAGGCCGCCCGCTTCGACTGGCTGGTGGCGATGGATGCCGGCAACGTTCTTGCGACCGACACCGCAGACGAGATTCTCCGTAGGACCGGCGCGCCCAATCTTGACGCGGCTTTCATCGCGTTGCTGCCGGAAGAAAAGCGTGCGGGCCACACGGAAATTGTCATTCCGCCGCGATCGGCAGAGGCGGACGGCGAAATTGCCATCGAGGCGGAACACCTGACCATGCGGTTCGGCAATTTCACCGCCGTCGACAATGTGAGCTTCCGAATCCTGCGCGGCGAAATCTTCGGCTTTCTCGGCTCAAACGGCTGCGGAAAGACCACGACCATGAAGATGCTGACTGGACTTCTGCCGGCGAGCGAAGGAACGGCGCGCCTCTTCGGTAAAGATGTCGATCCCAATGACATCGAGATCCGCCGCCGCGTCGGCTATATGTCGCAGGCCTTTTCACTCTACACCGAATTGACCGTGCAGCAGAATCTGGAGCTGCACGCCCGCCTTTTCGGAATGGCGTCGGCTGCGATACCCGCCAGGGTCAGGTCCATGGCAGAGCGATTCGATCTGGCGGGCTCGATGGATGCCATGCCGGAGGCGCTGCCGCTTGGCATTCGCCAGCGACTTTCCCTTGCCGTTGCCATGGTGCATTCACCCGAAATCCTGATCCTCGACGAACCTACCTCGGGTGTGGATCCGGTCGCCCGTGACAATTTCTGGGAGATTCTTTCCGGCCTTTCCCGCACCGACAACGTGACCATCTTCGTTTCGACGCATTTCATGAACGAAGCGGCTCTTTGCGACCGGATCTCCTTCATGCATGCGGGCAAGGTCCTTGTCAGCGACACGCCGGCGGCGATCATGGAAAAACGGGCCGCGGCCACTCTCGAGGAGGCGTTCGTCGCTTATCTCGAGGAGGCCATCGGCGAAAAGGAAGCTGCCAGAGAAGGCGAAGTCATTTCGGTGGTGGAAGCAACCAGCAGCGCTGCGGGAGTGCTGGAACGCACCCAGCGGTTCTTCGACCCTCGCCGGATGTTCGCCTACAGCAACAGGGAAGCGCTCGAGCTGCAACGCGATCCGATCCGGGCGACGCTTGCCCTCGTCGGCAGTCTCATCCTGATGCTGGTGATCGGCTACGGAATCAACATGGACGTCGAGAATCTCAGTTTTGCCGTCCTCGACAGGGACGACACCGGCATCAGTCGCGAATACGCACTGCAGATCTCAGGATCGCGCTATTTTAACGAAAGGCCGCCGATCACCGACTATGACGACATGGACAGGCGCATGCGCAACGGCGAGCTCAGCCTTGCGATCGAAATTCCTCCTGGATTTGGCCGGGACGTCGCGCGGGGCAACCGTGCCGAGATCAGCGCATGGATCGACGGCGCGATGCCGACCCGCGCTGAAACCGTGCGCGGCTACGTGCAAGGCGTGCACTCTGCCTGGCTGACGCAGAAAACGAGACAGCGCTACGGCGAGGCGGCGACCATCGGCGATTTCCAGCTTGCGATCCGCTATCGATACAATCCGGATGTCCGCAGCCTTGTCGCTATCGTGCCGGCGATCATCCCGATCCTGCTTCTGATGATACCGTCCATGCTTGCCGTGCTCAGCGTCGTTCGGGAGAAGGAGCTCGGTTCGATCATCAATTTCTATGTCACTCCGGTGACGCGGATCGAATTCCTGCTGGGCAAACAGATCCCCTATGTGCTGCTTGCGGCATTCAATGTGATCCTGCTGACCGGCTTTGCGATTTTCATCTTCCGCGTACCGTTCACCGGCAGTTTTCTGGTTTTCGGCACGGCGGCGCTGCTCTATGTGATCGTAACCACGAGCATGGGGTTGGCGATCTCGACATTCGTCAACAGCCAGATTGCCGCAATCTTCGGTACCGCGCTTATCACGGTCGTTCCCGCAGTGCAGTATTCTGGGCTGATCGATCCCGTGTCATCGCTCCATGGGTTCGGGGCTTTCATAGGTAACATCTTCCCGACGACCTATTTCGTGACAATTTCCCGCGGCTCCTTCTCGAAGGCACTCGATTTCGGCGATCTTGCGGGATCCTTCGTGCCACTGATTATCGCCATCCCCGTCCTGCTCGGCTTTGGAGCGGCTTTCCTCAAGAAACAGGCGGGCTGAGCATGCGCATCGCCAATGTCTTTCATCTCGGCATCAAGGAACTGCGCGGGCTCGCGCGCGATCCCATGTTGCTCGTTCTCATCGTCTATGCATTTTCGCTGTCGGTATACACGGCCTCGAATGCCACGCCGGAGACCCTGAACAACGCGGCGCTTTCCATCGTCGACGAGGATCATTCGCCGGCGTCGTCACGCATCATCACGGCTTTCTATCCTCCCTATTTCATTGTGCCGCCATTGATCTCGCGATCCGAAATGGACAGCCGCATGGATACCGGCTTAGACACCTTCGCCCTTAATATTCCCCCCAATTTCCAGCGGGATCTGCTTGCCGGCCGATCTCCGACGATACAGCTCAACATAGACGCGACGCGCATGTCGCAGGCCTTCACCGGCGGCGGCTACGTGCAATCGATCGTATCCGGCGAAGTCAGTGAATTCGTGAACCGCTACCGGGCGGCGCCGAACGCGGCGATCGATCTCGTTCTCAGGGCGCGGTTCAATCCGCAGCTCGAGAAGGGATGGTTCATGCCCATATCCAACGTAATCACCTCGATCACCATGCTGTCGATCATTCTGACGGGGGCAGCACTAATTCGCGAGCGCGAACATGGCACGATTGAACATCTCCTGGTGATGCCGGTGACGCCCGTCGAAATCATGGTGAGCAAAATCTGGTCGATGGGGCTGGTCGTATTGATCGCCACCACTTTTGCCCTGACGGTCGTCGTGCAGCGATTGCTGAACATACCCATCGAAGGATCTATCGCGCTTTTCTTGGGTGCAACAGCACTCCAGGTCTTTGCTACCACCTGTATGGGCATTTTCCTTGCGACGGTTGCGGGCTCCATGCCGCAATTCGGCCTGCTGCTGATGCTGGTGCTGCTACCGTTGCAGGTGCTCTCGGGTAGCATGACGCCGCGCGAAAGTATGCCGGAGATCATCCAGTACATCATGCTCGCAGCCCCCAACACGCACTTCGTGATCCTCGCCCAGTCGGTCCTTTTCCGGGGAGCAGGTCTTTCGGTGGTTTGGCCCCAGTTCATCGCTCTGGTGGTGATCGGGGCGATATTGTTCTATTTTTCCCTGCGACGTTTTCGGCAGTTTTTGCGATAGGCAGTTCTCCCTATCGCATGGCGGCGTGACCAATCTGGTCGGTGCTGCGCTCTCGCCGTCAGTCTATTCGCACAGGAAAATGTCACTTAAACAGGATAATATGATTATATGTTAATGTATTTTCTTGTGCCTAGTGGAATAATTTAAATGGCTTATCCCGTTCGCACAGGTGTTAACCACATCTAGCGTTGCAAAATGACACATCTCTCCTTCTCCGATAAATGAAGGGCATGAGCGAGAGCCTCTTTCCGACACGCTGGGCGAACGACAAGCCGCCATCGCTGAAGAAGTTCATCTCGGACTTCGCCGACGACTACGCCTGTGCGGAGTATCTGGCGAAGAAGCGCTGGAAGGACAGCTTTCGATGCCCACGTTGCAGCGGGAACCGGGCATGGCGACTTGAGGCTCGCCCTTGGGTCTGGGAATGCCAGGGTGTCGCCGTTGCGGACGACGGGGGACGAACCACGACCGGCTGCCGTCATCAGACATCGCTCATCGCCGGGACAGTGATGCACGGCACGCATCTTCCACTACCAGTCTGGTTTCTGGCCGCCTACCTCCTCGCGACCCACTCCAACGGAATGTCCGCCCTGCAGCTCCAGCCGAAGCTGGGTCTCGGCAGCTACAAGACCGTCTGGCTTCTGCTTCACAAGCTCCGCCGGGCGATGGTCGATCCGGACAGGCGTCCGCTGCGCGGCATCATAGAGATCGACGAGACGAGCGTGCCCTTCCGCCGCAGGGACGAGCCCGAAGGCGGTGGTCAGGGGCGCAGCCCCATCGGCAAGATTTTCATGATCGGTGCCGTCGAGGTGGAAAACGGGAAATATCCGGCGCGATGCCGCCTGCGGCGTATCGTGAACATCAATCGGGAAAGCTTGCACGGCTTCATCCGGGACAATACCGTCCTCGGCAGCCTGCTCGTCACGGACGGGAACACCGCCTACCGGCGCTTGCCGGATCGCGGCCACCAGGCGATCAACCTAAGCGCGGTCGACGCTCCACCAGCCCATGAGGTGCTGCCGTGGGTGCATCGGCTCTTCGCCAACTTCAAGAGATGGAGCTACGGGACCTACCACGGCGTCCGCGACAAGCATGTCGACATCTACGCCAACGAGTTCGTCTTTCGCTGGAACCGAAGACGGCACTTCCAGACGAACGTCGACACTATCCTCGGCATCGGTCACAGGATCGGCCGGGCAACCTGGCGCGACGTCGTCGGTGACACCAGCCAATGGAAATACGGCCACGAGGATCAGATTCTCAACATGGTCCGCCCGGACCGATTGGACCACGCGAAGGAGTGCGCCGTTGAGAACGACTGCGACATCTTCGACGCGCTCGCCGAAATCAGACGTGAGGAGAAGCGGTGGCGGTACGGCCGAAAGAAGCCGAGACGTTCGGCACTTCCGCCGAGGCGTCCGGGCGAGGAGCGTGGTACTAGGCGATATGTTCATCCGCCGAGCCTTGCTCCCGAGGAAATCGTCAAAGGCTATCTTCGCCATGTACCCATCGGCTCGAAGTTAGCCGGAACCCGACGGAAGACAACCGAACTGACGTAGAAGCTACCGATCTCCACCAAACGTATGGGGCAGCCGCGTCGCGTCAATTGCAGTCATCAATGAATCTAGCTAGAGTACGCCCATGGGTTGAGCAATACGATGGAATATCGAGTGATATGCATCAGGCTTTGGACATTGGTGACTATCTCAGCATTGCCATCCTCGCCGGGGGGATGGTGTTGGTTTACATACTCGCAGTGGGGCCAAATCGCTACAAGTCGGTCGATGAAATTCCTAAGCGCGTGCTCGTCAGGATAGCCCTCATAGGGTTCCCACTTGTTGTCGTGCTTATCCTTATTCAGACTAATCACCGTTCAACCCCGTGGCTGATGTACACGCCAGTTTCATGGTTGGGTCCCGTGTGAGGCTTTCGGATTTGATCCGCGTCCGCTTCGGGCCGAATGCTGCCCCTGCGCAGGTGGTGTTTGCTACCTAACTCCGAAATCATTTGTGGATCAGTCGGCCACGGCGACGGCTCGACGTGACATAGCGCAGCGAATCTGGCCTGGTCCAAACTCGTTGTTATTTCACCCGCCGGCCTGGAGGGGCCTCTTTCCTCTATTTGGAGAATGGAACTTCCTTCCCCTCGAAACGCTATTAGAAGCGTCTACCTGTGCGAACGGGATAAGCCATTAATTTAAACGAGCCGCAGCGCCCTGAAGCTGACGTGGCCGTTCTTGCCGATGATAATATGATCGTGAACGGTGATGCCCAAAGGGCGGGCGGTGTCGATGATCGTCTTCGTCATTTCAATATCGGCGCGCGAGGGAGTGGGATCCCCGGAGGGATGATTGTGCACGAGGATCACGGCAGTCGCTGAGAGCTCAAGCGCTCGTCTGACCACTTCGCGCGGATAGACCGGCGTATGGTCGACCGTGCCTAAACCCTGCACTTCGTCGGCGATCAGGGCATTGCGCTTGTCGAGAAATAGGAGGCGGAACTGTTCGCGCGTCTCGTGCGCCATGGCGGAATGGCAATAATCGATCAGCGCTTTCCACGAGGAGAGCACCGGTTTGCCCGTGATCTCGCTTTTCAGCATGCGTTGCGCGACGCTCGCTACCAGCTTCAGATCGAGAGCTACCGCTTCGCCGACGCCGCTGATTTCCTGCAGCAGGTTGGCCGGCGCGCCGAAGACTCCGCCGAGCGTGCCAAAACGGGCAAGCAGCGCCTTTGCGATCGGCTTGGTGTCACGGCGGGGGATCAGTCGAAAGAGCAGCAGTTCGAGGATTTCGTAATCGGCAAGCGCCGCATCGCCGCTATCGCGGTAGCGATTGCGCAGGCGCTCCCTGTGGCCGTGATAGTGAACCTCGGCGTTGGCCGGCGTGCTCGGCGATTTTGCCGGTCTGTCGCGTAGTGCGGTCTTGGCGGGCTGATGGGCGAAAAACAGCCGTTCGTCGAAAAGCGAAGCGTCTTCTAGACCATCCGTCGCCCCGCCGCTATCGATGGGCATGTCGCCATGTCCGGAGGAAGAAGCGGGGCGTTTCGCCATGAATTACCCCTGCATCGGCGGCAGGCCGGGACGGTCGAGACCGCCGGGCGACAGGGTGAAGATCTCGCAGCCCGTAGCGGTTACGCCGACGGTATGTTCATATTGCGCCGACAGCGAGCGGTCGCGCGTGACCGCCGTCCAGCCGTCGCCAAGCACTTTCACATGCGGTCTTCCGAGGTTGATCATCGGCTCGATCGTGAAGATCATGCCTTCGCGCAGTTCGGGGCCTTCGCTGGCGCGGCCGTAATGCAGGATGTTCGGCGAATCGTGGAACAGGCTGCCGACCCCGTGGCCGCAGAAGTCCCGCACGACGGAGCAGCGCTCCGCTTCGGCATAGGTCTGGATCGCTTCGCCGATGGCTCCGGTCCGAGCACCGGGACGCACGGCGGCGATGCCGCGCATCAGCGATTCATAGGTCACTTCCAGCAGCCGTTCTGCTGAACGCTTGATCTCGCCGACAGGATACATGCGGCTGGAATCGCCGTGCCAGCCGTCGAGCACATAGGTGACGTCGATGTTGACGATATCGCCTTCGCGCAGCGGCTTGTCGTTGGGGATACCGTGGCAGACGACGTGGTTGATCGAGGTGCAGGAGGATTTCATGTAGCCGCGATAGTTCAGCGTCGCAGGGTAGGCGCCGTGATCCATGCCGTATTCGAAGACGAAGCGATCGATGGTGTCCGTGGGTACACCGGGCGCGACGATATCAGCCAGTTCGTCGAGGCAACGGGCGGTCAACTGGCACGCCTTGCGCATTCCTGCGAAAGCATCCGACCCGTAGAGGCGGATGGCGCCGGTATTTTTCGACGGCGCCGTTGCCGCTTCGATGTAATTCACCATGATCAGCCTTCAGCAGAAATCTTTATACTAGTATTTAATGCAGCTATGCCGGGTTCGTCTATCGGGATCAACCCTGTGGGCGTTATTTCCTTTGGCGAAACCCTGCATTTCAGAGCATAGACTTCGACGCCGCGTTTCAAAGCTCGCCCGAAGGCCGCGGCATAAGCCGTATCGAGATCGGCACAGACGCGAAAGCGTTGGCAATCGTGCCGCTGGATCACGAACAGCATGACAGCACGGTGTCCAGCTTCCGCCATGTCGCCCAGTTCTTCCAGATGCTTGGCGCCACGGGCAGTGACCGTATCGGGAAATTCGGCAAGACCCCGCTGGCGCATGAAGTGCACATTCTTGACTTCGACATAGGTGGTTGTCCGCAAGGGGTCGGTCAAGAGCAGGTCGATACGGGAATTGCGGCCGTAATTCTGCTCGCGGCGCACGGTCGTGTAATCGCCGAGATCGGAAACCTGGCTAAGCGCAATCGCCTCCGCCGCCAGCCGGTTCGGCATCGCAGTGTTGACCCCGACCGTGGTGCCGTCAGCCTCGATCAACTCGAAGACGTGACGATATTTGCGCTTCGTACCGTCGTGTTCGGAAAGCCAGATGCGTGAACCCGGTGCTGTCAGCCCCTGCATCGAGCCCGTATTCGGACAGGAGCCGGTGATGATCTCCCCGCTTTCCAGTTCGGCATCGAAGAGGAAGCGCTTGTAGCGGGCGATCAGCCGTGCGGGAACGAGGGGCGGATTGAATAGCATGGATGATCGCCGCTCAGGCGCGCTCCATGACGAAGCTGCCCGGTGCTTCCTCTAGGGCGTTCAGCGCCGCGCCGCCGGGCTTGCGGGCGGGAGCCACGCGACTGTTGTGGCTTTTGATCCACTCATGCCAGTGGGGCCACCACGAGCCGGGGGTCTCTTTGGCCTCCACCAGCCATTGACCATAGTCGCCCTTGACAGGGCCGCCGGTCCAGAACTGGTATTTGTGCTTGTCGGGAGGGTTGACGACGCCGGCGATATGGCCGGACCCCGTGACCACGAATTCTACCGGGCCGCCGAAGAACTGGCTGCCGACGAAGACGGATTTGGCCGGCGCGATATGGTCCTCGCGGGTCGCCAGATTGTAGACCGGTATCTTGACGTCCTTCAGCGACAGCTTTTTGCCGTCGAGCATCATCTTGCCCTGGCTGAGCGCGTTGTCGAGATAGCAATTGCGCAGATAAAACGAATGGTTGGCCGCGGCCATTCGAGTGGAATCGGCGTTCCAGAACAACAAGTCGAAGGGCAGGGGTTCCTGGCCCTTCAGATAGCTGTTGATGAAGTAGGGCCAGATCAGCTCCGAAGCGCGCAGCATGTTGAAGGCTGTCGCCATCTTCGAACCCTCGAGATAGCCGAGCGCCTTCATCTGCTCTTCCAGCGCCTGGATCTGCTCCTCGTCGACGAAGACCTTGAGATCGCCGGCAAAGGTGAAATCGACTTGCGTCGTCAGGAAAGTAGCCGTGCGGATGCGCTTGTTCTTTTCCTTGGCATGCAGAGCAAGTGTCGCTGCCAGCAGCGTGCCGCCGACGCAATAGCCAACGGCATTGACCTCCTTTTCGCCCGTCGCCTTCTCGATCGTGTCAAGCGCGAAATCGATGCCTTCACGGGCATAGGACGTCCAATCCTTGGCCGCATGGCGCTTATCCGGGTTCACCCAGGAGATGACGAAGACGGTGTGCCCCTGTTCGACACACCATTTTATGAAGGATTTCTGCGGGTTGAGGTCGAGAATGTAGAATTTGTTGATCCACGGCGGGCAGATCAGCAACGGTCGTTTCAAAACCTTGTCCGTTGCCGCCTCATATTGAATGACCTGGCAGACGTCGCTCTGCGCGATCACCTTGCCGGGGGTCAGCGCCATGTCTCGTCCGACGGCGAATTTCGTCATGTCGGTCTGGCGCAACCGCAATTCGCCGCGGCCGGCGCTGATGTCCTCGGCGAACATCTTCATGCCGCGCACCAGGTTTTCCGCGTTGGAAGCGACGGTCTCGCGGTAGAGCTGCGGGTTGGTGGCAACGAAATTGGCCGGCGACAGTGCCGCCGTGATCTGTTTGGTGTAGAAGGTGGCCTTGTGGCGCGTGTGCTCGTCCAACCCTTCGGCATCAGTGACCAGCTTCTCCGCCCAACCCGAGGTCAGGAGATAGGTTTGGCGCAGGAAATCGAAGAACGGATTCTTTTGCCAGTCCTCGTCGGCGAAGCGCCTGTCTTTCACCGGCTCGGCCTCGGGCTCGGCAGCCGAATCGCCGCTGAGACGCTGCATGGTTTTTGTCCACAGGCCGAAATAGCCGGATAGCAGGTAGGTCTGCGCTTCCAATGTCCGGCGCGGATCGGAAAGCCAGTATTCGCCGACCTTGGAGAGCGTCTTCACTATGTCGGTTACCGGATCGGCGACGGTGTCGATCTTCTCGCCGCGCTCCCGCGGTGCGAGCCAGGCAGATGCCGCCTTGCCGAGATTTTCCAGCGCGCGGGCAAAGTTCACGGCCATCGCCTCGGGGTCTTTGACAATGTAAGCCTCGACCGACTTCGGATCGAAGCCGGGAAAGGTGCCGTTGCCTTCACTTTTATCCCGCTTGCTGTCGGTCACGCATCATCCTCCCGGCGGCAGCTCTCTTTTGTTTTCCATTTGTACATCTTGGCGGAAAAGGAATACAAGTCGAATGAAACGCAACCCTGCTCTTGCGTTGACGCTGCGACAAATTTAACAGTCGCAACCCACGGCAAGGAACAGGCAGGACGACAATATGGGCGGCGGCATGGTGGCAAGACTCAACCGGTATTCCGTACTTTGCGGTGCTTTGTACGGCATTATTGCACTGGCGCTTGCCGGCTGCTCGACACCTGAAGAAAAAGCAGCTTTTGCAAAGAGACAACAGCCGCCGCAGGCGGTGGTCGTCAAATCCGCTCAAGGCAAGCCGGTCGATGAAGGCAACACGCAGCAGCACTACAAGGACGGTTATCCGTCCTTCAACGCTCCTCCGACGGCAGCGAATGTCCAGATCAACGATCAACAGGCGGCTGATCTCGTCAAGCAACTGACGGCGCTCGGTACGCAGCGCAAAGACGGCACGATTTCGGAGGCCGAATATCAGAAACGCGTCGCCGAAATGCGCAAGCTCGCGGCCGAGCACGGCCAGGACACGCTGTCGCAAATTCACCAAGAGAGCCCGCCGACCGGCCAGCCGCCCGTTCAAACGCAGAATTAGCCTTGCGTTTCAGGCGATTTGGACGCAAAGCGTTCAGACAGGCTGAATTTCGATGTGTCTTCCTGGGTTGAAAGCGCTTTGCGTCAGTAACCGCCAAAGATTCACCGTATCCTTCGCGTCATTGTAGTTGCGGCGCCGCGATTCCGGAGTTCGTATCGCGGCTCACCGGAGATTGACGAACTTCATTGCGGTTGTGAGGGCCGCTGTCCCATGGGGAAAGAAATGGAAGAGTTTCATAAAGTCCGGCGTTTGCCGCCCTACGTTTTCGAACAGGTCAATCGTTTGAAAGCGAGCGCGCGAGCGGGCGGGGCGGACATTATCGACCTCGGCATGGGCAATCCGGACCTTCCGACCCCCAAGGCAATCGTCGACAAACTGTGCGAGGTGGTTCAGGATCCACGCACGCATCGTTATTCCTCGTCCAAGGGCATTCCGGGGCTGCGCCGCGCGCAGGCCGCCTATTACGCCCGACGCTTCGGCGTCAAGCTCAATCCGGATACGCAGGTGGTCGCCACCCTCGGCTCCAAGGAAGGCTTCGCCAACATGGCGCAGGCAATCACGGCGCCGGGCGACGTCATCCTTTGCCCGAACCCGACCTATCCGATCCATGCCTTCGGTTTTCTGATGGCCGGCGGCGTCATCCGCTCGATGCAGGTCGAGCCGGACGACAGTTTCTTCCCGCCGCTGGAGCGGGCCGTGCGCCATTCGATCCCGAAGCCGTTGGCGCTGATTCTGAATTACCCGTCCAACCCGACGGCCTATGTCGCGACACTGGATTTCTACAAGGAAGTCATTGCCTTCGCGAAGAAGCACGACATCATCGTGCTGTCGGATCTCGCCTATTCTGAAATCTACTTCAACGACGACCCGCCGCCGTCGGTCCTGGAAATTCCGGGCGCGATGGATGTTACCGTCGAGTTCACCTCGATGTCGAAGACCTTCTCCATGCCCGGCTGGCGCATGGGCTTCGCCGTTGGCAACGAGCGCCTGATCGCGGCGTTGACGCGCGTCAAATCCTACCTGGATTACGGTGCCTTCACGCCGATCCAGGTGGCGGCGACGCATGCGTTGAACGGCGACGGCTCCGATATTGCGGAAGTCCGCAACATCTATAAGCGTCGCCGCGACGTGCTGGTCGAAAGCTTCGGCAAGGCCGGCTTCGATGTACCGCCGCCGGCAGCGACTATGTTCGCCTGGGCCAAGATCCCGGAAAAATTCCGCCATCTCGGTTCGCTGGAGTTCTCGAAGCTTCTGGTCGAGAAGGCCGACATCGCAGTGGCGCCCGGCATCGGTTTCGGCGAGCAGGGCGACGATTATGTTCGTATCGCGCTCGTCGAGAATGAGCATCGCATCCGCCAGGCGGCGCGCAATTTGAAGCGCTTCCTCTCCACCGCGGATGAGACCATGCATAATGTGATTTCACTGAACGCCCACCGCTCGTAATTTTTCACGGCAGCCGTTTTTGCGGCTGCCGTGTTCCAAGACATAGATCAGGAATTATCCATGGCAGATGCCCTCAAAATCGGCATTGCGGGCTTGGGCACCGTTGGTGCCTCGCTTGTCCGCATCATTCAGAGCCGCGCCAACGAGCTTGCCGTTACCTGCGGCCGCCCCGTCCGGATTGTCGCCGTTACCGCTCGTGATCGTACCAAGGATCGCGGCATCGACCTTGCCGGCATCGAATGGTTCGGCGGCCCCGTCGATCTGGCGCAAAAGGCCGACATCGACGTCTTCGTCGAACTGATCGGCGGTGCTGAAGGCGCGGCCAATGCGGCCGTGCGTGCGGCCCTTGCGCGTGGCCTGCATGTGGTCACCGCCAATAAGGCGCTGCTTGCCTATCACGGTGTCGAATTGGCTGAGATCGCCGAGGAGAAGGGCGCGCTTCTCAACTTCGAAGCAGCAGTCGCCGGCGGTATTCCTGTCATCAAGGCGCTGCGTGAATCCTTGACCGGCAACACGATCTCGCGCGTCTACGGCATCATGAACGGCACCTGCAACTACATCCTGACCCGGATGGAGAAAGAGGGCCTGTCCTTTGCCGATTGCCTGAGGGAAGCCCAGCGTCTCGGTTACGCCGAGGCCGATCCTGCCTTCGACATCGAGGGCAACGATACGGCCCACAAGCTCGCCATCCTGACGACGCTTGCCTTCGGCAACCGTATCGCGGCCGACGACATCTATCTCGAGGGGATCACCAATATCTCCATCGAGGATATCCGTGCCGCTGCCGAGCTTGGTTATCGCATCAAGCTGCTCGGCGTCGCCCAGCGCACCGAGACCGGCATTGAACAGCGCGTACATCCGACGATGGTGCCGCTCGAATCAGTCATCGCCCAGGTTGACGGTGTCACCAATGCTGTTGCGATCGAATCGGACATTCTCGGCGAACTGCTGATGGTCGGTCCTGGCGCCGGTGGCAACGCCACGGCTTCCTCTGTGCTCGGTGATATCGCCGACATCGCCAAGAGCCAGCCGGGTGCGCAGCGCGTGCCGGTACTCGGTCACCCTGCCAAGGCGCTGGAACCTTACCGCAAGGCGCAGATGCAGAGCCACGAAGGCGGCTATTTCATCCGCCTGACCGTTCTTGACCGCACCGGCGTTTTCGCCAGTGTCGCAACCCGCATGGCGGAAAACCACATTTCGCTGGAATCGATCGTCCAGCGCGCGACGCAGCACCTGGCGCCGGCCCATCATCAAACGATCATCCTCGTCACCCACGCCACGACGGAGGACTCGGTGCGCAAGGCGGTCGCGTCGATCAAGACCGAGGGTTATCTCGTCGGGGAACCGCAGGTGATCCGCATCGAGCGGCCAAAGGAATAATTCCGACGATAGGGGCCCGTTCCGGTAAAGCGGAACGGACCGTCCAATTCTGGGAGAGATGGTGGAACAGCCGGCAGATCCTGTGCAGCGGGCATTTCTGGGCGTCGAGCGCTCCGTCTCCGGTAATCGCTGGATTTCCCGGCTCGACCAGGCCGGTCAGAATCGGGCGCTCGCTATCGCCCAGACCCATGGCCTGCCGGATCTGATCGCCCGGGTCCTTGCCGGCCGTGGCGTAGGGCTCGATGAGGCCATGGCCTTCCTTGACCCAACCATTCGCAGTCTGATGCCCGATCCGCACTTGCTGACGGACTGTGAGAAGGCCGCGCAGCGGCTGCTACGTGCCATCAAGGCGGGCGAAACCGTTGCCATCTTTGGTGACTATGATGTCGACGGAGCGGCCTCCTCGGCGCTGCTCTACCGCTTTCTCACTCATTTCGGCGTGCCCGCCAGCATCTATATTCCAGACCGCATTTTCGAAGGCTACGGCCCGAATCCTGCCGCCATCAACCAGCTCATCGACAATGGCGCGACGCTGATCGTCACCGTCGATTGCGGTTCCACCAGCTTCGAAGCGCTGGAGGCGGCAAGAGCGCGAAACATCGACGTTGTTGTCATCGATCATCACCAGGTCGCGCACGAGCTGCCGCATTGCCACGCGCTGGTCAATCCGAACCGCGAGGACGATCTGTCGGGGCAGGGGCATATCTGCGCGGCCGGCGTTGTTTTCCTCGTCCTGGTCGCGGCCCTGCGGCTATTGCGCCAGGCGGGCGATGCCCGGGTGCGCGCTATCGACCTGCTTGCCTGGCTCGATATCGTCGCGCTCGCGACAGTCTGTGATGTCGTGCCGCTGAAGGGGCTGAACCGCGCTTACGTCGTCAAGGGCCTGATCGCCGCCCGCCATCAAGGCAATCCCGGTCTTGCAGCCTTGTTTCGCAAGGCGGGGCTCGCCGGCCCGGTGACGCCCTATCATTTCGGTTTCATGATCGGCCCGCGCATCAATGCCGGTGGGCGTATTGGCGATGCCGCGCTCGGCGCCCGGTTGCTGACCTTGGAAGTTGCCTCCGAGGCCGAGACGATCGCGGAGAGGCTGGACGAGCTCAACCGCGAGCGCCAAGCGATGGAAGCCGCCATGCTTCAGGAAGCGGAAGCCGAAGCGCTGGCCGAATATGGCAACGGAGACGGAGCCTCCGTCATCGTCACGGCGCGGGAGAACTGGCATCCCGGCATTGTCGGCCTGATCGCCTCGCGGCTGAAGGACAAGTTCCGTCGTCCGACTTTTGCTATCGCTTTCGATTCAATGGGGCGAGGCACCGGCTCCGGTCGCTCCATCAACGGTTTCGACATGGGCCGCATGGTGCGCGCCGCCGTCGATGCCGGCCTGCTCGTCAAAGGCGGCGGTCATGCCATGGCGGCGGGCTTGACCGTGGAACGCGCCAATCTCGGCAAACTCCGGGCCTTCTTCACAGAGAAGGCGGAGAGACAGGTCGCGGGCCTCGTCGCCAATGAAACGCTGAAGATCGACGGCGCGCTCGGCGCCGGCGGCGCGACGGTAGAGCTGGTCGACCAACTCGAAACCGCCGGCCCCTATGGCTCCGGCCATCCGCAGCCGATCTTTGCTCTTCCAAGCCACCGCCTGCGCGATTCGCGCCTTGTTGGCCAATCCCATATCAAGATCACCCTGGAGGCCCAGGACGGCGGCCGTCTCGACGGCATCGCCTTCCGCGCCGTTGAAACGCCCCTCGGTGAACTCCTGCTCTCCTCTCGGGGATCACAAATCCACATCGCCGGGACGCTTGGCGCCGATCATTGGCAGGGCGCAAGGCGTGTCCAGTTGCGCGTCATGGATGCGGCCAAGGCGCCGTGACCTGCGCACCGAAACCATCGCTTTAACGATAAAGAATCAAACTCTTAGGGAAGGGAAGCAGTGGCACGCCCTAGGGGAGTCGAACCCCTCTTTACAGAATGAAAATCTGTCGTCCTAACCGATAGACGAAGGGCGCGTGCTGTGGCGCCCTTATAGTCAGCACCTTTTGTTCCCGCAAGCGGAAAATCGAGAAAAATCTACGGGTAGAGGCGGATTTTTCGAGGCAATTGTGGAAAACGTCGAGGCCGGTTTGATTGGTACGCCCTAGGGGAGTCGAACCCCTCTTTACAGAATGAGAATCTGTCGTCCTAACCGATAGACGAAGGGCGCAGGCTGCGCTTGCGGTCATATAGGAATAGCGCAAAGTCGCCGCAAGCGGAAGCTGGATCATTTGTCACCAGAGAGGAAGAACAGCCGCACCGGACGAGATGAACTGCGAAGTTGCATATAACTGTTATCGCTGCCAATTTTCGGGCTGCGGTTCTGCCTGCACCGCCAACAACGCCGCAAGATCCCAAACCCCGGCATCGCTCTCGTGGAAATTATGCAACCTTGCGTTTTCAGCAGCATATCCGTATTTTAGCGCACGCGGGAATATGCGACCGATGCGCATGCCGTGCCGTCGCATGAATGTTGCCTTTCACAACCATAAGGACCCCATCATGCCGGACAAGTCTCCAAAAGGTATCGATCGCCGCGATTTGCTAAAAGCATCCATCGCCACGGTCGGCGCCGCAGCCGCGCTCGCCGTCACCGCTGGTGCGGCAAATGCTGAGGACGCCGCGACACCAGCTGCCAATCCGTCATCAGGAACGGTTTATACTGGCGATGTTATCGACGGCAAAAAGGTCGTTAGCGCGCTCGACGTTAACGATCTGGAGCCTGGCAAGAAGCACTTTTTGTATTTCCAGGGTGTTGAGATGCCGACCGGACAGCACTGGTATGTGTCGGTGACGGTCGCCAAGGGAGCAAAACCAGGCAAGCGCGGCGTCCTGACCAGCGGCGTGCATGGCGACGAGATGAGTTCCATACATACGGTTCATGCCGTGATGAGCGAGCTCGACCCGGCGCAGATGTCGGGGACCGTGATGGCAGTCACGGATGTGTCCAGCCCGGCCCTGGAAGGCATGCAGCGCAGATGGCCCAACCAGGGCAGAGGCATCGATCTGATCGATATGAATCGCGAGTGGCCCGGGAACGAGAACGGCGCCACCGCACCCAGCCGACACGCCGGGCTTCTGTTCAACCGGCTGCTGCGGCCGAACGCCGACTTCTCTATCGACTTCCACACCGGGACAACAGGGTTTGAAGTGACCGCTTTCAATATTGGCGGCATGGATGTGCCCGAAGTCAAAGCGATGATAGAACTGTATCCCGTCGGCCAGATCTTCGACAATCATGTATATCCCGGTGTCCTGCACAACGCGTTTATGGACGTGGGCATCCCGTCCTTCACGCCGGAAATCGGCGCTGCGCGCGTCTTAGACCTCGAGATGATCCCGCTCTTCGTGGAAGGCACGATGAACGTTTTCAAGCATCACGGCATCGTTGCCGGGCCAATGGGTCGTACAGGCAAGGACGTGACCGTTTTTGTCGGCAACAGCGCGTTCCCGATCCTGGCCACTGCGGGCGGGCTCGTCGAGCATCTGGTCAAACTCAACGACAAGGTCGGGGCCGGGCAAAAGGTTGCCATCCAGCGCAATAGCTTCGGCGAGGTGATTGCGGAATATACAAGCGGCGTGTCCGGAGAGATAACGGGCCAGCGCAGCGATGCAATGTCAGAGCCCGGCAACCCCTTGGTATTTATCCTTTTCAACAAGCCGAAGTCGGAGGACGTCCAGGTTTATCCCGAGTAGCCGCCGTATCGACCGCGAGGCTGGTGATGCGGCTGTGGCCACTCACGGCTGCGTTGCCGGGAAACCGGATTCTCTCGCCGATACTTGCCTTGCCATGCATCGGACTTTTTCAACAATCTCGGATCATTGTCGTCAGTTCGGCTGGCGACAAGCGAGTTTCTGCGTAGGGCCGATAGCGAACCCCGTGTCCAGTGCCGAGTATTGTGCTGGGGTGGTGGAACAGTGGCACGCCCTAGGGGAGTCGAACCCCTCTTTACAGAATGAAAATCTGTCGTCCTAACCGATAGACGAAGGGCGCGTGCTGTTGTGTGGCGCGCTTATAGCGGGGTGATTTCATTACCGCAAGCGCCTATTTCGTTTTTTCTTGGAAAAAATGACAGAAGCATAACGTCGCGGCGAAACTTGAATAAACCTGCCTTAACAGGATGTTGCAGGAATTTGCGGAGAGGGCCGTCTTACAGACCCGCTCCGCTTTGCGCCTGTGTCAGCAGCGGCTTGGCATCTTGGCCCTGGCCCTTTGACGCTACGATATGGGCCAGCATCAATGCCTCCTTGCTGTCGATTTTCCGGGTATTGGAGCCGCGGGCAGGCATGATTTTCGAGGGCGTGGCGTCGGCGGTCGGCTTCATCGGGCTTCCCGATGCATAGGCGGCGTTGCGGATGACAGGCGGAGGGATCACCGCCTGGGACGTTTGGTCGACGGGCATGCCGCCACTGCTTGGCTGTGGCGTGACATTTTGCATCGCGCTAGGTGGCATGCTGTAGACGCTGCGCATGATCGGGGAGGGTCCCTGCGGTTGTCCGGCATCCGGCTGCGTGTTGGCCAGCGTACCATCAGGATTGACGGCAATCGGCGCTGGCGTCGAATAGATGCTGCTTCTATTGGCGTTGACCGCCGTCGGCTGGGTCACCAGGCCGGCAATGCCCGCCGGCGCGTCGGTGGCAACAGGCGGGGCGCCGGCCGGAGCCGCGGGGAAGTAGGATTGACTGCCCGTCTGCTGGGCAACCATCTGCGGCTGGGCGCGATGCAGGCTGTGGACCATCGGATCGCGATAGGCGACCTCCCCCTTTTGGCGCTTCGCCTCGGCTTTGGTGTTAAGGGCGTCCGCAAGCTGTTCGGCTGCACTCGGTTGCGGCGCGACCTCGGCCGCTTGTTTCGGCTTGTCGCCCGTCGTCGCGCAGCCAGCGAGCATTACAAATGACATGGCGACGGCAATAGCGCTTGCAAGCTTTTTATTGACGGATAAAATTGGCAGATCGCACAAAGGACGTTCCCCGCTGAAAAATTGGCACCGGAACGGCCTCTTGCGAGGGACGATGATGACGCGCGGCGCAGACTGGGAACGATGACCGCACGAAATCCGATGCATGATGCTTCGAGTCGTCCAAGCATGCCGGAGAGCGGGTATGACCGGCAAGCGCGAAACCGATGGCTCCGCGCGTGCCGTAAGCCTCGCGAAAGCTAGCGTCTACCAGGCGCCAGTATTGGGCAACGAAGCCCAGGGCTCGGCCGGAGCAAGATCGGCGCCCTTCTGCAGGATCTCAATGGAAATGCCGTCCGGAGACCGCACGAAAGCCATGTGACCATCGCGGGGCGGGCGGTTGATTGTAATGCCATTGTCCATAAGTTTCTGGCAGATTGCGTAGATGTCATCGACCTCATAGGCGAGGTGACCGAAGTTGCGTCCTCCGGTATACTCTTCAGGGTCCCAGTTGTAGGTGAGTTCCAGACTGGGGGCGCCGCGGCTTCGCGACGCGTCTACATCTTCGCTAGCAGCAAGGAAAACGAGTGTGAAACGGCCTTTCTCGTTTTCGTAGCGACGGGTTTCAGTGAGGCCGAATAGAGTGCTATAAAAGTGCAGCGAGGCGTCGAGATCGGTAACGCGGACCATGGTGTGGAGATAACGCATTCTATTTCCTCTCTAATGTTTGGGCTAAGACGATCATGAAACGAGACACCAGCTTCAGGCAAGACTTGGCGCAATAATCTGCGGATGGGAATAAACGAAAACTAGGACTTGCGCTTTTCCGTTACCAAGATGTTAATCTTGATTTCAAGGAATCAGTTAACCGTAACAGTGTGACGCGTAATCGAGGGCTGGCTAAGATGGGTGATAGAATTTCATCGAAGGGAATCGTCGACTTCGGAGAGATGTCGGGCGAAGCCGTCGAGCTCATCGAAATCTCCGGCGTCGTCAAATGGTTCGACGTCGCCAAGGGTTTTGGCTTCATCGTTCCGGACAACGGGATGCAGGACGTGCTGCTGCATGTGACATGCCTGCGTCGTGATGGTTACCAGACCATACTCGAGGGAACACGTATCGTTGCCCTGATTCAGCGTCGCGAACGCGGCTATCAGGCTTTCAAGATCCTCTCGATGGATCAGTCGACCGCCGTACATCCGTCGCAGATGCCGCCGGTACGTACGCATGTCCAGGTGACGGCCACGAGCGGCCTGGAGCGCGCCTTGGTCAAGTGGTTCAACCGCACCAAGGGATTCGGCTTCCTGACACGCGGCGAGGGCACGGAGGACATCTTCGTGCATATGGAAACCTTGCGTCGTTTCGGTCTGGCGGAGCTGCGGCCAGGGCAGGTGGTGCTTGTCCGCTTCGGGCCGGGTGAGAAGGGACTGATGGCTGCGGAAATCCATCCGGATGCGCCGAGCCCGGTGACGCGGCCGCATTGACATGACAAGTGTTACGTTTTCTGTCGTTTTGAAGAGCGCCGTCGTGGCGCTTTTTCTTGTCGGAGCATCCGCTCCCGCCATTGCAGCGCAAGCGACCAGCGAGAAATCGATGGCGTTCAATTCGGAACAGTTGTCGATCCAGACGGCCAAGGGCGCGACGCACAAATTCACTGTTGAATTGGCGTTGACCGAGCCGCAGCTCGAGCTCGGCCTGATGTATCGCAAGAGCATGCCGGCCGATCACGGCATGCTCTTCGATTTCGGTGAGCCGCGCCCTGTCATGATGTGGATGAAGAATACCGTGCTGCCGCTCGACATGCTCTTTTTGGACAGGAGTGGCGTCATTACGCACGTTCAGGAAAACGCCGTACCTTATTCGGAAGCGATCATCAGCTCCGAAGGGGCGGTGGCTTACGTCATCGAGCTGAACGCCGGTGCGGTCAAGAAACTCGGCCTTGCCGTCGGCGACAAGGTGACCAGCCCCACCATTTCCGCCAAGCTCGCCAAGTAGATTTTTCGTCGGGGATCAGCACTTCGACGCCATTTTAGCTGTTGCAGCGTGGAGATGAACCGTGTATCTCCGCACTCGTTCTGCAAAGCGGAGCAACACGATCTCCTAAGGGGGATTATGGCCTACGGGCACGGAGTGTAGCGCAGTCTGGTAGCGCATCTGGTTTGGGACCAGAGGGTCGGGAGTTCGAATCTCTCCACTCCGACCATAGATATCGTGTTGAAATGGTTGCGTTTTTCCAATTTCGTAAGCGACTATAAATCAGATCTATCTTTTTCTTTCGTACCGGCGCCTGCTTCCAAGTGACGGGATACCCGTCATCTGAAATCAACGTGCTGGGGCGCTAGCCTGTGCCGGATCGTAGCTGAACACATCCAAGGCTGTTGAAAACGGGTACTGCCATAACTTGTCAGGGTATCGGCGTTGAATTTTTCGCAGCCTTCCGTCAACGTTCGATATCCAAAT
Source organism: Rhizobium mayense (assembly GCF_030272705.1). Lineage (GTDB taxonomy): Bacteria > Pseudomonadota > Alphaproteobacteria > Rhizobiales > Rhizobiaceae > Rhizobium > Rhizobium mayense. The sequence goes on from NZ_JARFYM010000003.1 coordinate 203,282, forward strand.
GTCAGCCGGCGCTTCATAAGGAAAACTTCGCCAAATCGCGGAATAGTGACGTAACGCTTCCCCAATATCACTTTCTGTCCCGACGAACTTGCATGAATTCCAGAATGGTCCGCGCTGTCCAATCGTCCCAATCGTTCCCCGCCCGCTGCTTCGCCATTTGGTCGAAAAGGCATACTTTTCATATTGGTAAGCGTCCACGGCCCGAAACTCTGAATGCGGCTTTAGGGTGCCATCCGCTTTAACATTATATGTGATGTCGGCGACCTGCGGGCTGTTCCAAGTCTTAATGAACGCCTGATTTACCTCGTTGCACGAGAGGTCTTCCTGCAATGGGTTTCCGGAGGAAGTTGGTATTTTGGTGTTATGACCGGATGAAGGGTGGGTGCCGTTCGGCTCTGAAGCGGTGGTGGCGTGAGCGTCGAAAGATGCCGAACAGGCGCTCAATATTGCAATGGCAATGTACTTTCTCATTTATCCTCCAATAAACACGAGTCGATGTGGCGTTCCGTCATGCCCCAATCCTTATCGAACTCCGCTCCGGCAGTCGTTATAGCGCCAAAGGGCATCGCTCTTCGGTTTCATCTCGCGGACTTTGTCGATAAACCATAAGTGGGCGTCGCTCACAGCAATGGCGGCTCCGGATCGTCGTCGGACGGCTCTTCGATCGGCTCGATGATATCAGGCCTATCGTTTTTCGGCGAACCAACGTCCTTGCCGATCGGCCACATGGTTAAGAGCTCAGACGGAAACGGCTTCATGAGGTCATGGGGATCCGGTTCGAAGGAAAGCCAGCGCTCATAGTCCTCCGGATGCAGCATGACTGGCATGCGGTCGTGGATCGTCGCCATCAGCTCATTTGGCTGACAGGTGATAATAGCGAATGTCTTCCGCTCAATGCCGCTTTCCGGATCGCGTCGGCTTGCCCAGATGCCTGCGAGGGCGAAGGGCTCGCCTGACTTCATTGCGATAGCATAGGGCTTCTTGTTTTTGCCGGTTCCATAAATGTCCTTCCATTCGAAAAAGCCATTGATCGGCACCAGACAGCGTTTTGATTTGTAGGAATGCTTGAACATGCCGTTGGTCGAAATGCCTTCGGACCTTGCGTTGATCATCGGCCTGCCGGCATCCCTGGCCCACGCCGCAACAAAGCCCCAGCGCGCTGTCGCGAAGACCGGCCCCATAACGTCGGGTTCCTGGACGATCTCGCGGATGATGATCGGATAGTCCAGTTGCGGCGCCCCGTTATAACGGGGAAAACTGTTGGACAGCGGCTCGACATCACCGGGGCCGGCAAAGGCGAAGTTGGCAAGCAGTTCCCTCAGGGATGTTTGGATGTAGATGCGTCCACACACAATCTATCCTCCCCAAATAGATGTTGGCGCGCCGGGCGGTCGGCGCCACTCTATCATTTACCGTCACCTCGAATTCCGTCGTCAACGTTTTCACGGTCTTCACTGTGATGCGAAGGCCTCCGATCCGCTGTCGGCGGGCCGGTTCATCTGTCTCCGCATATGCATGGTGAACCATGGATGGCGGATTCGCCATCCATCAATGCGTTGCCAGCTGACGGATCGAGCGATGTTATTTAACCTGATCGGCGGTGACACCGAACACCACGTTTTTGCGCGTCGATTTCAGGGTTTCCTGCGCGCTTCCGTCATAGCCGCCATTACCAATCGTTATTTTGTCAAAGGGCGGGCGGCTATAAACATCTGCCTTCTTGGCTACCGCTACAGCGGAAGTGATATAGTAGGGCTTGTTTCGTGGCAGGATTGTTTCTCTACATGCTTTTGCGATGTTATTGGTAATGAGCTTCGTCGGATCGTCATCCGTGTTCATTGTTGACGTCGTGAAGCCCGTTACCTTTACCCTGGTGTATGGAACTCTGAGCGTCGTGACGCCGACACCAAAGTAAGCGCCTGAAAGATAGACTTGATCTTGCACAACCTCGTCCGGATCGGAGCTTGCGGATGTGAATGAAAGGGCTTTCAGCGCGTTTTGCTTCTTGAAGTCATTCTGACAAAGCTCATAGAATTTTCCGGCGGAATCCTGATGATAGATCCGGCCTGGCTTAAGGAGGTCGGGTGAAACGAGGGCGGTAGAGTACGCGCCGGGTCTTAATGCTTGAGACGCGGCGGTTTGACTTAGAAGTGGGTTCGGTTTCTGGATGACCTCGCCTGCACAAGACGTCAGCATCAATAGTCCAAAACAACTCATATAAAGCTTCTGCATCCAAAGACCCTCTTTTAGTGGCAAAGTATTTAGCGTGAATGATTTTAAACTATAGAGGGAAACGAAGTACTGATTCTGGTTGTAAGTCAATCGAGACTGCAGTGACGAAGAAGTAAACGCACATAAATGCAAAACGAACGCCAGCGCGAACACGAAGCTTCGCCCTTAACCAACACCTAAAGCGACATATTTTAAGAGGCGCTTCGGCGAGAGCTGGAATTTATTCGGTTGAACAAAGGAGGATGAAATGCTGCGCAATATCCTGCTGGTTATCCTGATCGTGGTCATGTTCGGCGCGTTGCCGTACTGGCCCTACATGGCGCCGCTTGGATTTGGCTATGGTCCCTCAAGCGTCGCACTCGTCCTGCTGGCCATTGTCCTAATGCTGGTGCGCATGAGGCGGATATAGAGCCTGTTGCCGGCGCCGAGTTGTGAGCGCGGATCGAGCAGGGTGGTATCGAATGGCTAAGGCAATGGGGCGCCGCCATTTTTGCTTGAAACTAAGGGGATTCGCAGCTAAGCAAAAATCCGTGTTGCTCGGCCTTCACGGGTCGGGGAAAGACGAAAGAAGCAAAAGGCGGGACTGTCCCGCTTACCCGGAGGCGCTGCAGCGATGCCTGCCAAGATTTACCGTCCCGCAAAAACCGCCATGCAGTCCGGCAAGGCCAAGACCCATTTGTGGGTTCTGGAATTCGACCAGGAAATCCCGCGCAAGATCGATCCGATCATGGGCTATACCTCTTCGGCCGACACGCGTCAGCAGCTCAAGCTGACCTTCGAGACGCAGGAGCAGGCCGAGGCCTATGCCCAGCGTAACGGCATCGAATATCGCGTGCTCGCCCCCAAGGATGCCAACCGCCAGGTGGTTTCCTACACCGACAACTTCCGTTTCAATCGTATCCAGCCGTGGACCCATTGAGTCCAGCGCGGATTGAATTCGGCGCCCATTGAGTTTGACGAAAGTTTCAGGCATGTGTTGTCAGCCGCGACACCTTCGCGGCGGCTTGGATTTCAGGCCCCTTAGCTCAGCTGGATAGAGCACCTGCCTTCTAAGCAGGTGGTCGCAGGTTCGAATCCTGCAGGGGTCGCCATGTCTTTCTTTGTCCATACCGAAGAGATGGGTAACAGAACGTACCTAAGACTTAGGTGACAACCTCGTGCCGAACGGGTTGTCGATGGTTTGCAAGGTCCTCTGTTCCAGGTCGATATATCCCAGATCATAATGCATCAAGCTGACGAGCCAAATGGCAGCGACCATCGCCCACAATCACTGGGGGTTCTCCAGGCTAAACATCTCCTTTTGCTCGTCATAGGCGAAGAGTTCGCCATAGCGGGCCTAGGAGATGATCGTCTTCAGGGTATCGTCCGCATAGGACTCGGTCATATAGTCTTCCAGTTCGTTGCGGAACCGTGCCGCCGGAGCCGTGTGGTTCGGGCGTTTGTCGAGCAAACCTTCTCCGCGAGCTTTGGGCGCAGGCCGATCCACACTCCGACCGGCACCCAGATCAGGGTGGCAAGCGCCATTAGAACGATGACGCGCAATAGAAGCCGTCGGCGACGGCCGTCGCCACATCCCACCGGCCTACGCTGGCCCTGAGATAATTGATACTGAAATAGGCGGACCATGCGGCGGCGCCAATCACCACCACCATCCAGTTCCCGTCCATGGTGCGGGAGGTAGCCCCAGTCTGCTCGATGCCATCCATCAAGGGATCGGGAATGATACCCTACGGCGCGCTGAAGACGGCGCCACCGCCGAACTTCGACACCGCTGGCTCGATCTCACTGCGGGCGAGCAAGAGGTCATGCGGCTTGTGGTCCGAGGTCTGTTGAACAAGCAGATCGCTGCGGCTCTTGGCGTGAGCGAGATCACGGTAAAGGTCCGGCGCGGCCAGGTCATGCGCAAGATGCGGGCTGGAACCCTCGCCGACCTGGTCAGGATTTCTGACCGACTAGGGGAATAGCTCGTGGGATTCCCGCATCTGCAATGCTTCAGGCGCGATCCTGCCAATTCTGGCTGCTGTCGCTGCGCAGAAGGATGTCCTCGTTCCCGCGGTGTTCGGCGTGTCGCTCGTCGTCCTCGAACCGTTAGGGGCCACCGGCGCCAAGGCCGGGGGCGCTCAGGCGCCCACGGTCCGAGTCGCCGTTTGGGGCGCCATAGTGATGGCCGTCACGGCCGGCATCGGCGCGTTGACCGGCAAATCCGTGTGAAGCACGCGAGCGCTGCCGCTTCCGGTATCGCGGCGGATCGATCGGCGAACTTTCCCATCCCCGCACACAAAAGGTTTAAGCCGCCGGCAAGATGATGCGAAAATGATACGAAAATGAACTGAAACTGACGCCAAAATGATCTGGAGCTGTTGACACGCGGATTCTGCGAACTAGTTCCCGCTCAGACGCAGGGGTCCGCCCCATCGATTACTGCCGTGCAAATCTTTACAACCGTCTCAATTCGTAAGGTATTGATACGGAAGGGGATATCTGTGCGCAAAATGACCGCGTCACAGCGTAATGGGACGTCAATATCGAATGACCAGCATCACCGGACGGCTCGTCAAGGGAAGCATGTGGTTAAGCCTTTCTCGGACGATCGTGAACGGGCTTGCGACACTCAGCACATTCGTACTGGCGCGGTATCTGGCGCCCTCTGATTTCGGCGTGGTCGCCCTCGGCATGACGATACTCTTGATCGTCACGACAGTGACCGAGCTCTCGCTTTCTGAAGCGCTAATCCGTCATAAGGCGCCGAGCGAATCTCATTTCAGCGCAGCATGGACCCTCAATGCCGCACGCGGGCTGGCGATCTGTATCCTGTTCGCGATCTTTGCTTATCCGACCGCCGTCCTGTTCAATGAACCGAGATTGACGGGCGTCATGCTGGCCCTTGGCGTCAGCATGCTGATGGGTGGTCTCACCAATCCGCGCCGCATCATGCTCCAGCGCGACTTGATCTTCTGGCAAGAATTCGTACTCGCCGTTTCGCAGAAGTTCGCCGGCTTCGTCGCCTCCGTCGCAATAGCGGTGATCTATCAAAGCTATTGGGCGCTGGTCATCGGCACTCTCATAAGCCAGGCGACGAATGTCATTGTCTCCTATCTGGTGCTGCCCTTCCGACCCAGGATCACCTTTCAGCATATGCGGGAGTTCTTCTCCTTTTCCGCCTGGCTCACTGCTGGCCAGATCGTCAGCACACTCAATTGGCGCTTCGATTATCTGCTGGTCGGCAAGATGCTCGGAGGGATCCAACTCGGCTATTATTCGGTGGGTAGCAATCTTGCCATGATGCCGACGCGGGAGGCGACTGCGCCTCTCACGCAGACGATCTATCCAGCCTTCGCAGGCATTCGCAATGACCCCGGCAGGCTTGCCGCTGCCTATCAGCGCGTGCAGGCGCTCGTTGCTGCGGTTGCGCTTCCCGCCGGCATCGGCGTTGCAGTGACCGCCGATCCGCTGGTCAGGCTCGCGCTGGGTGACAGGTGGACGCCGGTCGTTTTCATCATCCAATCACTTGCCTCGGTCTTTGCGCTGCAGACGCTGGGCTCGCTGGTGCAGCCACTTGGAATGGCGAAGGGTGAGACGCGGGTGCTGTTCGTCCGCGATACCCAGATGTTCTGCCTGCGGGTGCCGATCATGATCGCGGGTTTGATGCTGTATGGCCTGCCCGGAGTCATCCTGGGCCGTGTGTTCACCGGCTTGTTCAGCACTGTTGTCAACATGATGCTCGTACGCCGCTTCACCGGGGTTTCCGTGTTGAAGCAATTGTCCGTGAACCTCCGGGCGCTGGCAAGCGTCGCGGTGATGGCGGCCGGCGTCTCGCTCGCCTCGAGCCATTTGGCGTCCACGGACGACAAGTTCGTACTCGTGATGCACCTCTCAATACTGATCTTGCTTGGCGGCCTGCTCTACTGCGGCTCCACCTTCCTGCTGTGGATGTTGATGAAGCGGCCGGCCGGTCCTGAAACGGAGGTCCGAACGATACTCGGCAAAGTGTTGCCGAGACTACGCCTTGCCTGAAGAAGGTACGGCCGATCGAGGCTGGACTGCCTTGTCATCGAAAAGGGGAATGGGGAAATGACATTGCAATCAAATCAAACTTTGATCACGAAATTGGAAGGTATGATCCACGATTGCCTGAAAGACTACATCAGCCATGACGAGCCTTTGGCAATCCTCGACTTTCCCGACATCCGCAACTGCGGCGACTCGGCCATTTGGTTGGGCGAAATGGCCTATCTCGACAAGAGATACGGTAAGCGCCCGACCTATGTGTCGCGGATCTACGACTTTTCGGCTGAGCAACTCGAGCAAACCGTGCCGACCGGTCCGATATTCATTCATGGAGGCGGCAATTTCGGCGACATCTGGGATGCACATCAGGACTTCCGCGAACAGGTCCTGGAGCGGTTTCCTCATCGTCAGGTGATTCAGTTTCCGCAATCCATCCACTACAAGTCTCAGGCGCGCCTGGACGAAAGCGCGCGCGTCATCGGGCGTCATAAGCACTTCGTGTTGCTGGTGCGCGACGAGGAGTCGAAGGAGTTCGCGCTCAAGCATTTCGATTGCGAAGTGCGGCTTTGCCCCGATATGGCCTTCTGCATCGGCGCAATCCAGCCGGAGGAATCGGAATTTCCGGTGCTCGCCATGCTGAGATCCGATATCGAGAAGGTCGGAAATGCCGATCTTTCCGCCTATCCCGATATTCCGAAAGAGGACTGGACCACCGAATCCGCCAGGCGCGTGCGCGTCGCCAAAGCGCTTGGCGCGGCAACGGCTCTTCTGGCTCTCAAACCAGCCGAAATACGGCTGCGCAAACTCGACGCGGCAGCTCATAATCGGGTGCGCCGTGGCATCCGCCAGATCTCCCGCGGCCGCACGATCGTCACCGACAGGCTGCATGTCCACATTTGCTCGTTGCTGCTTGGACGCCCCCATGCCGTGCTGGATAACAACTACGGCAAGATACGTCGGTTCATGGCCGCATTTTCAGGTGATACCGATTTGGCATACAAGGCGACATCGCTCGACGATGGGATCGCCTGGGCACGCTCCAGGGCCGGTCAATCATTGTTGCCTGCCGCTTAGCGTGCAGCGCTTAGACTTGCATGTCGCCTCGATTGCATAGCCGCCGACGTGCAGCGGTATAGCAGGAGGGTGCGCCGCTCGCGCGTCGATCGCTGGCATCTGGGGCGCTGGCTTATTGCCGACTGGCGCGCGACGGATTTACATAGGAGAGGGCACCGCCACGGCGCCGTAGCCAGGCGGACCTGTTGCCCACGACGGGCTCACAGGCGTGGATTGGTTCGCAAATTTGCGTTACTCTGAGCCTTCGGGGAAAGGGTTGGGGGCCCCCTATGTCGGATAGGAGCTTGCTTGAGGCACGGCTGATCGAGAGTTTCGCGCCACCGCCGCTGAGGCTCTTTGGCAAAGAGCCCTCCATAGCGCCGGATCGCCGCATGGCACTGCTGTGGCTGGACGTCGTCGGCTTCACCCGGATTACAACGCATTTTCTTGCGCGGGGACCCGCCGGCATTGAAAATCTGGCCAACCTGCTGGAACTGCATTTCGCCGGGCTTATCGACATGATCGTCGCCCATGGCGGCGAGCCGTTGATGTTTGCGGGCGATGGGCTGCTTGCCGGCTGGCCGTGCGCTGGCTCGACCCCTCATGAGGCTCTTCTACGCGCGGCGGCGTGCGCCCAGCAAATTCTTGCGGCGTCGCGTGGTGCCTTGCCTTCGGGAGAGCCGATCGAACTCCATGCCGTGCTCGCCTTCGGGCAGTGCCATACCGCCGAGATCGGAACCGGGAGCCTGCGGCTCCACGTGACCGTGGGAAACGGGCTCGCCGATTTGCAGGAGGCAAGCGCCACACGGGCCAAGGGACAGTTGCTGGTTTCGGCCGCCGCACGTTCGATCCTCGGTGATGCGGCGACCGTGCGATCGGCCGGCCGCGACGCGATCGTCCTGACGTCATTACGCGGTGCACCCGACCCGACGCCATTGGCCATTCCGCCGCTGACTTCGGAAGCACGCGAACGCCTGGCCGGTCTTGTACCGCTCCCCGTTGCACTCCGCCTCGACGGCAGGCTTCTCGATTGGACCGCCGAACTCAGGCGCATTTCGGTCGTGTTCGTGGCCCTGCCTCGGCTGGATCACGCTTCGCCCGACATTTTATCCCGGCTGGAGTCGATCGTAGCCGCAATCGCGCCAGAGGTCCTTGAGCAAGACGGGTTTATACAGCAACTCCGAGTAGACGAGCGCGGTGCAAACCTCGTCATCGTTTTCGGGATTCCGCCTGTTGCGCACGCGGATGATCCCGTGCGGGCGGTCCGATGTGCCGTCGACATGCGTGATGCGCTGCGCGCTATAGGCCAGCCCAGCAGTATCGGCGTCGCAACGGGGACGGCCTTTTGCGGATTGATCGGAAACGATGTCTTCCGCGCCTGGACCACCTACAGCGAAGCGGTCAATCTTGCCGCCCGGCTCCAGGGGTTGCAGCAAGGCACGATCCAGTGCGACGAAGCCACGGTCCGCGGGGCGCAGGATGCCATATCCTTCGTTCCGATCGGTCACAGCCAAGTGCGTGGATTGGATCTCAATGTCCCCGTCTGGACACCCAGGCGGCAGGATCGCGCCGAGCTCGACGAACTGATGCATGGACGTGAGCGCGAACTCAAGCGCATTCTGAGCGCCCTGGAAGATGCGGCGCAGTCCGGCAATTCTCGATTTGTCATCGTCGAGGCGGAATCCGGGATGGGTAAATCACGCCTGCTGGCGGAGTTGCATCATCGCCTGGCGACCGAGCGATCCACGACCTTGGGCGGCATCGCGGACCGGATCGAGCGTCACGTTCCTTATCGAGGCTGGCGAGGCGTGCTTACCCAACTGCTCGGTCTCGATGCCAAACAGCCGGAGTCACAGCGGCGTGCAGCCGCCTTGAACGCGCTCAGCCCGGAGCTCGCGCCTAGCGCGGCACTCCTGAACGCCGTCTTGCAACTCGATTTTCCCGAAACGGCCGAATTGGAAGCGATGAGCGCGCCCCAGCGCACGGAGGCCCGGCTCGATTTGCTGGTTTCGCTTCTCCGGCGTGCCGCTTGCGGTGGCTCGTTGCTGGTGACAATCGACGACGCCCAATGGCTGGATGACGAGAGTTGGACACTGGCGACGAAGGCCGTTCGTGCCGTGCGCGGTCTCTGTCTGGTGATGGCCATGCAGCCGATGGAGGAGGACGCGCGGATAGAAACGCTGTCGGACGGCGGCGCGCTGCGACTGAAGCTGGAAGGGCTATCGGATGAAGAACAGGACGGGCTGGCGCTGACCCGACTCGGCGCCGAACGCATTGCGCCGGATCTGGCGAACCTGCTGCATGCTCGCGCCCGAGGGCATCCATTTTTCTGTCTTGAACTGGCCCGGGCGCTCCATGACGAAGGCTTGATCGACGTGGTGGACGGCACCTGTCGTATCGCGCAACATCTGGCCGACGATCGCTTGCCTCTGCCGGATTCGATTCATGCTGCAGTGGCGCGCCGCATCGACCGTCTCGATCTTGAAAGCCAGGTGACCCTCAAGGTCGCAAGCGCCGCGGGCCTGCGTTTTCCGACCGCCCTTGTGGCCGCTGTACACCCCACCGCGAACGCCGAACAGGCGGTCGTCGGCCGTCACCTGGCGATGCACCACCGTGCGGGCATGCTGCAGCCGGACCACATCGACGAATTGGACGGCTATAGCTTTTGTCATGGCATTATGCGCGATGTTGCCTATGAGCTGATGCTCTACGGGCAGCGCAAGCAATTGCACAAGGCAATCGCCGACTGGTATGAACAAAACAGCGCCCTCGACATGTCACGCTTTTACGCGTTGCTCGCGCATCACTTGGAGGCGGCAGGCGAACCGGTACGGGCGGTTCACTATCTCAGGCTCGAAGCCGAGCGTGTTTTTGGTCTGGGATTCGTGCGGCAATCCCTTTCGATCGGTCTGCACGGTGCGGCCCTTCTCGGCTCCGAAGTACCGGCCGATGGCGCGGGGCTCCAAAAGGCGATCGGCCAGGAGATGGAGCAGATCGCTGCGCTGCTCGGCGACAGGCAGCCGGCAGATCTCATCGACCTGCCGCAACTGCAGGACGAACATGTCGCTAGCCTCGTGCCGCTATTGCTGAGCATCGCGCCCTACGCCTACCAAAGTCAGCAACCCGAACTGTTCGCGCTGCTCGGGGCGAGATGTCTGCGCCTGACGCTTGCTCACGGCCAGGCCGTTTTCACGCCCGATGTCTACGCGATGTATTCGGTTGTCCATGCGGCGATGACGGGCGACCGGCGGACGGGTGCGGCATGGAGCGATCTGAGCCTGCAACTACAACCCCGCGTCAAAGGCGCGAGCTTTGCCCGCTGCGCCTTTATCAATGTGTGGTTCCACAATCATTGGGTCGGAACGCTGGAAGACGGAATTGCGCGAGCAAAGGCGGGCGCCGAAGCCGGCCTCGCGAGCGGCGAAATCGTCTACGGCTGCTTCAATCTCACAACGGTCGTCGTTCTGCTCGCTGCGGCTGGCCGGCCCATCGACGAGGTCATCTCGACCGGTACCGCGCATCTCGCGCGGAACGGCGGTCGGGTGCGCAATTCCGCCTTCACGCTGCTGCTGGAACTGCAATCCGCCCGCGCGCTTGCCGGCAAAACCCGCGCGTTCGACCAGCTTTCCGATGCGACAATGGACGAGGAGACTGAGTTCGCAACCATGCTCCAATCGCGGTTCAGCAATCAGGTTGCCGGTTATTACACGGCGAAACTGCGCTTGGCTGCACTTGGCGGGGACTGGCGAAGCGCTCTCTCATGGGCAGAACAGGCGCGTGTCCTGCTGCCGTTTTTCGCCGGACAACCCTCGGAAGTCGTGCTTGTGCACTATCACGGAGCTGCGGCGCTGGCACTTGCCGCCTTCGGCTCCCCGGAGGACGCTCAGGCATTACGCGCTGAGGGATGGGACTGCGCGGACCAGATGCGCAATTGGGAAGCCTTGAACGAGGCCTGGCTCAGCCCCAAGGCGGATATTCTCGAGGGGCTCCTCGAGGCGGGCGCCGGCCAAATCGCGGCGGCGCAGAGGCTTCTGCGCGCCGCGGCGGAGCGCGCCGCAGAAACGGGCCACTTGGAAGACCGCGCCTTCGCTTTGGAATGCCTGGCCAGGGTGCAACAAACGGCCGGCGAAATCCCTAGCGCGCTCCCCGAGGCGCTGGCGGCATACCGGGCGTGGGGCGCTGAAGGCAAGCGCGAACGCCTCGCCTGCGAGTTCGGCGCAGCCTGAATACCAACTATGGTTCACACCACTCGCCGCAACAGTACGGCGTGCGCATGCAAGTCGAGGCCGAGCGCCAGGAGCATGACATAGGGTGTCTCTATGTCCTCTTCGCGAGCAGCCAGCGTCACGGCAATGCTGGCTACGGTCATGTTCCCGAAATCCTTGATGGTGCTGAGCGCCGGCCTGGTCTTCAGCACGTCGGCCCAGGCGTCCAGCAGGAGTGTCGACGCCTGATGACCGATGAGGGTGATATCGCCGCCGGAAAGCCCCTGGCGCTGCAACAACTGCTGTGCCGAAATCGCAGCGGTTCTACCGCCGAAAGACTTGAAGTCGTTGTAACCGTCCTGGGTCATGTGGAAATAGGGACCGCTATATTCCTGGTTCTCCGGCTGCCCGTTCGTCTTGATGGGATCACCGCTGACGAACATCGCACCATAAAGATCAGATCTGACAAGAGCCTGCTGATCCTGAACGATCCAGCGCACACCGGCTGATGCACAGCCGAGCACTGCCGCCCCTGCGCCGTCACCGGCGCTTACCGACGCGCCCTGGTTATAGTCGACGGCGCGTGTCCAATCACCGCCGGCGACCACGAGAATTCGCCGGGCCCGCCCGACCTTCAGCAGCGCATCGGCAATAACGAGCGACTCTGTGAAGTTGGAAAAGTCATTTCCGAGCGGCAGCGGCATGGCTCGCTCCGGGAGACCGAGACGCGCGTGCAACTCTCCCAGATCGCTCGGTACGATATAACGGCTGAGCGACGCGCAGCCCATCAGCAGATCGATATCGGCCGCCGCCACGCCCGCATCGATCATCGCCTTCTCGGCCGCAGCCTCCATGATAGAGACAAGCGATTCGTCGGGTCCCAATACATGCCGCCGCTCGAATCCTTGGAACAGCGCCAAGATCTCCTTTTGCGAGCTGTTGCTCTTCAGCGCATCGAAGATGGGATCGTCGTTGAGCCGGACCAGCGGCGGTACCTGATAGCCCAGCCCGATGATGCCGATACTGTTCTCAACCATCCTGCCACTCGCCTTTCGGTACACCGAGCCGCTGCTGCAGGACGATCTCGGCCGTCTGCAGGGCTCCTTCTGCCCATGTTTGATTGGTTGAATATGCCTCCCCACAGATGTAGCAGGGGAAATCGTCGACCGGCTGAGTCATACGTGTGAGCATGACATCCGAACGGACGTTGACGTTCCAAAGATGGACCCCGCCGCCGAAGGGATCGCGCGACCAGTCCATATAGGCGGCATCGATGGGCTCCGGCGCGCTGTCCTTGCCGTGCATCTGCATGAGCTCGCGATGGAGCTCGTTCACCATCGGCTTGGTGGCCGGATGCTGTGTCCAGTTCTCAGCGAGCCGCTTGGCGAAGGGATCGGCCGATTCCGCTGTCATTTCGGCCGCCTTTCGCTTGAACATCGGCCAATGGTGGCCTGGGCTTCTCAAGCTAAGCGGCAGGCCGGCCTTGTGGACTTCCGCGCGCCTGTCCAGTCCTTCCCAGAAACCGACGTTCAAGAGATCGTCGTACACCATGATAAGGCCTGGTTCGTCCCGCTTCGGAATGGTTGTCCCCTGCGGCCCGGCAGGCCAGTAGTAGCACTGCCGGATGGGCATGTCGGTGAGAGAGCGGCCGGAACTGACCCCCGAATCCTGCCACCAGCAGTTCGGATAGAGCAGGAAGCACTTGAACAACGGGATCGGAGCAACGGAGGCGAGGTCCTGCCGGAATTGGGTATTCGCCGGGCCAAGGACCTCGCCTTCCGGATCCAGCAGTTCGATAGAGCGCCGCGGCATGGCGAGCACGATGGCGCGCGCCGTCTTTGTCGTACCGTCCTGGAACCGCAGCGTGATGCCCTTGGAGCCGTCGTCGAGCGTGGTGCCGGCGAAACCGGCAAGCCATTGCTGAAATTGGATCTCGCCGCCGGCGGCCTGGAAGCGGCTCTGAAGCTCCCATGGCACCGTCTCGTAGCCGCCGTTGACCATGCGGTAGCTGACGTTCGGGGTGAAATCGAAATATTCGGCGGTCAGGTCGAGGGCGTTGGTGTTTCCGCCGAGGCAGTCGTACCCGACAGTCGCCCGGGCGGCCGCATATCCGTCCGCACTCATACCCTTGGCAAGCAGGTTCCACAGGCCGTGCTGCCACAATGGCAATCCATCGACCATGACGGTTTCAAGATATTGGCGCAGTGTTCCGGCATTGAGATGCGCCATGAGGTCAGGCATCAGCCGTGTCAGAACGCGTCCGATCAGCCCTGCGGGACTTCCCCCCGTTCCCGCGGCCAGCCATGCCGCTTCCGCCGGATCGAGCCAGAAGGGCAGCGCTGCCGCATTGCCGAGGTCGCTGGTGCGCAGGAGCTTCCCGCGCAGGAAGGCAATATTGCCGGGAAGATCGACGACCTGCTCATGCCATGGCAGTTTCAGCACGCACTCGACCAGGCTGGTAACGAGGGTCTGTGCCGGGGCGACATAGCGCATGCCGCCGACCTCTGCGGTCGTGTCCGGCATATGCGGCGAGCGAGCCGAAAGCAGCCGCCCGCCTATGCGTTCGCTTCCTTCGAAGAGAGCGACCTTGAGTTTTCCGCGAGCAGCTTCCCAACCCGCAAGCTTGGAGCCGGTCAGCCGCGATGTCAGCAGCCGCCAGCCCGTATAGATGCCACTTATCCCACCGCCGACGATAGCAACGTCGACGTCCGGCAATGTATCCATGAGTTCCCCCTCCCTCAGTCGACCTTCTTTTGCCAGTAAGGCGCGCTCCAGTATGGAGGCGCGGCCTTCGGGTCGATATGCGCCACAATCACCTGCGGCCGTCCGTTTTGGGCGCCATCCATGATCTTGCCCCATGAATCTCGAAGGTCTGCGGGCTTACCGACATCGACCGCATCGGCGCCGAGCCCTTCCGCCACCTTTATGAGATCGGTCGCTCCAAGGCTGTAGGCCTCGTCGAAACTGCCGTCGCTCGGGAACATCATTTCCATGCCCTGCGCCACCATTTTCAGATCGTCGTCCTTCAGAACGATCCAGATGGCGCCCACCTTGTGCGCGGCGGCGGTGGAGATCTCGCCGAGCTGCATCAGAAATGCTCCGTCCCCGACCAGGGCAACGGCAAGGCGATCGGGCCGTCCCAGCCTGGCGCCAATCACACCGCAGACGCCAAAGCCCATCGGGCCCATTGCCAGTGCGCTGTGGAATTCCTGCCCGCGGTCGACGATAAGGGAGTGCAGTCCCCAGCCGACGCAATTGCCGCAATCGATGAAAATGAAGGTATCGTCCGGCAGCAATTCGTTGAGCGTCCGGCAAAGGGCGGCAGGCTGCAGCGGAGCGCCCTCCGAATTGTAGCTTTCAGGCGACGAAAACGGCGAATGGTCCTTCTTGATTTCGGCGATCTCGGCCGCTCGCGCGGCGACAACCGCTGGGTCGGCCGGCCACGCCGGAGCCTGATCCCAGACGGCTCGGATGAAGGCACCGGCCTCCGCGACGATCCCGTCGGTGACGGGGAAACCGCGTCCGATCATCGACTGGTCGATATCGACCTGGATGAACGGGCCGTCCGGCACCAGCATCGGGTTCCACCGATAGGTCGCAAGCTCGCCGAGCGACGAGCCCACGACGAGCAGCGCATCATGGGCGGCAGCGGAGCCCTGGCCGATCATCCAATATTGCGGCCATTGGCATCCGGCAAATCCATAGGCGCGAAACGACAGGTCGTGCGTCTCGGGAAAGACGCCCTTTCCGTCCGACGTCGTCATGACCGGAACTTGCCACCACTCCGCCAGACACCGAAGCGCATCGGCCGTGCCGGAATCCCGCACCGCCTCGCGGCAGCCGTTGCCAAGCAGGATCAGAGGCCGTTTCGCAGTCGACAGCACCTCCAGCACGCGTCGAACGCCCTCCGCCGGCGCGACGCCCCTCGGCAGCGTGCGATAGTTCGAGGGGTGAGCAGGCGGTCGCGGCGCTACGATTTGATAGGGGTCTTCGTCATCGATTGTTGCCGAAGCAACGTTGTCGGAAATGCCCAGACGCACAGCGCGCCGCGGAATTGACAGCATGTCGCGCAGCGCCTGTTCGATAACGATCGGCGCGCCGGCCGCAGCTGCGATATCGGCGCTGTAACGCGTTCCCGCGGCGTAGATATCACGAATATTGAGCCCGCAATCGGTGCCCTCCTGAAGATAGCCGCGGCCAAGGAAATTTTGCGGCACCTCGCCGGTGAGCGTAATGACGGCGGAACCGCCGAAATACGCATTCATCGTGCCGGTCAGCGCATTGGTGGCGCCGGGGCCGCTGGTGACGAGCACCACACCGGGCTTGCCGGTTGCGCGAAAATAACCATCGGCCATGTAGGCGGCAGCGGACTCCTGTCGGCACACGACATAGGTGAATTCGGGGCGTTCCTTGACCCTCTCCAGCAAATGCGCGATGCCGGCGCCCGGAACGCCGAACATCAACGTCGCACGTTCGAGAACCAGATAGTCGAGAAGCTGGTCGGCAACAGTGCCGCCTTGCGAAGACGTAGATGCAGCCATCGTCATGAACTCCGCTTCATCGTGAGATAATGGCAGAAGAGCTATGAATGCGATTTCAGGTGACTGTATTTGCGGATGCTGATGCTACTCGCAGGCAAGTAACTCATCGTGCCTGAGGCCAGTCTTTATGTCGAGTAGCTAAAATAAGTAAGGCTGTGGATACGTTGACTGAAATCTGCCGATCACGACCGCTCTTGCCTTTCGGACTGCCAAAACGAGTGGCTCAATGCGTCTCCGCGGGCCAACCAACGGCATCGGCAGGTCTGGTGGCGTTTATGGCCATGTCGATCAGGTTATATCCGGTTATTGCACCGATCAATTTTATGATGATGACCGCCACGCTCAGAAGCGCAAGCGTCATGATTATCTTGTCGTGTTTATCCACAGCCCGTTCCCCAACGCCTTGTAAAATCTGCGTTTTGCGCAGTTGGCGGCAGTATATCGAGTCTGTTGCGGAGTGCTATGGGCTTGTTCAAGTGGCCAATCTGCCCGCAGCTACGAGTAAAAGCCCGCCGGCTATTCTTTCGATCCATCTTCGGCGACGATCGTTGAGGCTGCCATGGGTCCCGACCGCTGCGACCACGAAACTGAGGATGGTGTAGACGATGCTGCACAATCCGATGAAGATCGCCGAGAGGGCGCATGCTTGCAGCGCGATGTTTCCTTGGTGCTGCATGAATTGCGGCAGGATAGCGAAGTAGATCATCATGCCTTTGGGATTGAGAAAGGCTGTCAGGAAGCCTCTTTGAAGCTGGTTTGCACGACCTCCCGTCGGAAGCCTGATACCGCCGGCTTTCATCGATGATTTGATGAGCTGGAACGCAAGATAGAGGAGATAGGCGACGCCCAGCCAGCGAAGAGCCGTGAAGAGTGTGGGCGAGGCTGCGATGATGGCGGCAAGGCCAAGCGCCACAAGAGTCGAGTGCACCATATAGCCGATGCATACTCCTGCCGTTGAGCGTAGTCCGGCAGAGGCGCCGCCCGATAGCGTTTGCGATGCGACGAACAACATATCCGGACCTGGGGTGCAGATCAGCGGCAGGACCGTGGCTGCGAAGAGAAGCAGTGCTGTGTTTTCCATAATTGGCATCGTAGAAGCAAAAGCGGGCAATGAGGTTGCGAATACACCAATTTTGTCGGAATAATTGGCATTAAAATTCCGATTGATCGAATTATTGATAGGGAATGCCAATGCGGCTGGATGAGATTGATAAGCGCATATTACGGGCCTTGCAGCGCGACGGGCGGCTCCAGAACATCGAGCTGGCAAGGGAAGTGGGCCTGTCTCCGTCGCCCTGTCTGCGGCGGGTCAAGCTCCTCGAGGAGGCCGGCATCATCGACCGTTATGTAGCGGTACTCAACCCGGTGAAGGCCGGATTGCCGCTCTCCATGTTCGCACGCGTCTGGCTGACGGCCCAGGACGCGGAAACCATCGATCATTTCATGGAAGCGATGAAGAAACTGCCGCAGGTGATGGAGTGCTACATCATGCTTGGAGAAAGCGATGCTTTATTGCGAGTCGTCGTCGCCGATCTTGACGACTATCGGCATTTTCAGTCGACACATCTGACGAGGATCAACGGCGTCCAGAATGTCAAGACGGACGTACCGAGCCAGATCGTCAAACAGACCTACGCATTGCCTTTGCGCTGAAGATCGCTGTCCGTCGATATCCGACGCGGCACGTGACGATGCGGTGCGTCAGGCGGCGTTCAGGTCCGCGATTTCGCCGTGCCGTGCTAGGAGGCGAGGGGAGGTCATGTCACCGGTCTCTTCATCGACCATGACCGCATAGGCGGCAACGCCGACGAAACGCGCGGACATGGAGGAGGCGATCTTCTCGGCGCTAGCAGCGCTCGATGCCTGCCGCATCTCTCCGGGAACCAGATTTCCCCGGTTCTTCTTGTAGGGAAGGATAATGAATTTTTCGCCGGATGCCATTGTGTTTGCCCTGATTTGTTCGCACAATGTTCTGGATTGCTCAGGCTGTCAAGATGGTTAACGGCGACGTCGGTCGCATTTATCACATGCACATAAAAAACGCCGGCTGTGTCACAGCCGGCGGGTCTTGATTGCCGAGTTAGCCGGCTTAATGCAGGATCTGGCTCAGGAACAGCTTGGTGCGTTCGTGCTGCGGGTTTTCGAAGAATTCCTTCGGCGAATTCTGTTCGACGATCTGGCCCTGGTCCATGAAGATCACCCGGTTGGCGACCTGACGGGCGAAACCCATTTCGTGGGTGACGCAGAGCATGGTCATGCCTTCTTCGGCCAGACCCACCATGGTGTCGAGCACTTCCTTGATCATTTCCGGATCGAGCGCCGAGGTCGGCTCGTCGAACAGCATGATCTTCGGGTTCATGCACAGCGAACGGGCAATCGCCACACGCTGCTGCTGGCCGCCGGAGAGTTGGCCTGGATACTTCTTCGCCTGTTCCGGGATCTTGACGCGGGTCAGGAAGTGCATGGCGATTTCTTCCGCCTGCTTCTTCGGCATCTTGCGCACCCAGATCGGCGCCAGCGTGCAGTTTTCCAGGATCGTCAGATGCGGGAAGAGATTGAAGTGCTGGAACACCATGCCGACTTCGCGGCGCACTTCGTCGATCTTCTTCAGGTCGTTGGTAAGTTCGACGCCATCGACAACGATCTTGCCCTTCTGGTGCTCCTCCAGGCGGTTGATGCAGCGGATCATCGTCGACTTGCCTGAGCCGGATGGGCCGGCAATGACGATGCGCTCGCCGCGCATGACCTTGAGGTTGATGTCGCGCAGCACGTGGAAATCGCCGTACCACTTGTTCATGTTGATCATTTCGACCGCGACTTCCGTGTCGGAAATGGTCAGTTTTTTGGGTTGGGCTTCAGCCATATTGTTACTTCCCTCAATTCTTATCGTTTGTGGCCTGTGTCGAGATGGCGCTCCACAAAACCTGAATAGCGCGACATGCCGAAGCAGAACAGCCAAAAAATGAAGCCGGCGAAGACCAGGCCCGTAATCGGCGTCACGGCGCTTGCCCAATTTGCGTCGGAGAAGTTCTGGCGAACGATGCCGAGCAGATCGAACATGCCGATGATCGCCACTAGCGACGTGTCCTTGAACATCCCGATATAGGTGTTGACGATGCCGGGAATGACCAGCTTGATGGCCTGCGGCAGCACGATTAGCCGCATTTTCTGCCAGTAGCCGAGGCCGAGCGAATCAGCCCCTTCGAACTGGCCTTTGGGCACGGCCTGGAGACCGCCGCGGATGACTTCGGCCATGTAGGCCGAGGTGAAGATGGCGACACCGACTATCGCGCGAAGCAGCTTATCGACCGTCCAGCCCTGCGGCATGAACAAGGGCAGCATGTAGCTTGCCATGAACAATACGGTGATCAAGGGCACGCCGCGGATGACCTCGATGAAGATCACGCACAGCATGCGAACGACGGGCATTTTCGAGCGGCGTCCGAGCGCAAGCAGGATGCCGAATGGAAAGGAGACCGCGATCCCGACGAAGGAAAGGACCAGGGTCACCAGTAGGCCGCCCCATCTTTCCGTTTCCACGATATCGAGGCCGAAGCCGCCATGGAGCAGGAAGTACGAGACAACCGGCAGTACGAAGAATGCCAGAATTGCGTTCAACCCCTTCCTGGGAACCGACGGTATCAGTAGAGGCACGAATGCCATGATCATCAGGATGGCGACGAGTATCGGCCGCCAGCGTTCCTCCGGCGGATAGAGACCGAACATGAAGATGACGAATTTCGAGCGGACGAAGGCCCAGCAAGCGGCATTCCAGCCATCCGGCTGCGTTCCTCCCTGAACGGTCGTGGCGCAGAATGTGCGATCGGTTCCGTCCCAGACTGCCTGTATGAACAGCCAGTTGACCAGATGCGGGATGGCCCAGGCAAGGAAAGCGGCGGCCAGGATTGTGAGAACGACGTCCTTTGGCGTGGCAAAGAGGTTCTTCTTGCTCCAATGCCACGCGCCTCGTTCGCTGGCGGGTGCCGGCTGCGGCGACAAAAGCCCCTTGCTGACGAAGTGTTGATCAACGTTGGCCATATTATCTCTCCACCAGAGCCATCTTGGCGTTGAACCAGTTCATGAACAGCGACGTTACGACGCTCAGGGCGAGATAGATGACCATCCATATAATGACGACTTCGACCGCTCGGCCGGACTGGTTGAGGATCACGCCGCCGACCGCGACGAGATCTGCATAGCCGATGGCAATGGCGAGCGAGGAATTCTTGATCAGATTGAGATATTGGCTTGTCAGCGGCGGAATGATGATGCGCATTGCCTGCGGAATGACGACAAGCCTGTTGATGGCCGGGGCTCGAAGACCGAGGGCACCGGCCGCTTCCGACTGACCCTTCGCGACGCCGCGAATACCGGCGCGCACGATCTCGGCAATATAGGTTGCCGTATAGAGGGAAAGAGCCAGGAGAAGTGCGATGAACTCCGGTCCGACAACCATCCCGCCGGTCAGGTTGAACTTCCCGGCAACGGGATAGTCGAACGAGAGGGGCATGCCCGTCGCGAAGAAGGTCAGCAACGGCAGGCCGATCAATAGGGCGATCGACACCCAGATCGTATGGAATTGCTGGCCCGTCGCTGCCTGACGCCTATGTGCCCACCGCGCGACGATGAATATCGCTGCGATCGCGACGAGCAAAGCAACACCGACAGCCCACATGCCGGCGCCGAAGATCGGGCTGGGGAAGGCGAGGCCGCGATTGCTGAGATAGCTGGAAAACGGCAGATGGACGGCGTCCCGCGCCTGCGGCAGCAGCACCAGAACGCCGCTGTACCAGAAGAAGATGACGAGCAGCGGCGGGATGTTGCGGAAGATTTCGACATAAGTCTGGGACAGCTTCGCAATCAGCCAGTTGTGCGAAAGCCTGCCGATACCGACGATGAAGCCGACAATCGTTGCGGCGACGATGCCGACCGCTGAAATAAGCATTGTATTGAGCAGGCCGACGAGAAGCGCGTCGATATTGGTAGAATCGCTCGTAAAGGGGATCAGAGCCTGCCCCAGATTGAAGCCGGCGCGGCCTGCGAGGAAGCCGAAGCCGAAGGAGCGGTTCAACGCGCGCAGATTGTCAACCGTATTGGTGACGACGAACCAGCAGATAAACGCGAGAACGAGAACGGTGAGAACCTGATAGAACGCACCCCGGACTTTGGGATTGTTCAGCGCAGATACGGATGCGCTATCGCCATGAGGCGAATTCGTAGTAATTGCCATGCAAAATTTTTCCCCAATGTGCCTGTTTCAGGCTTGTTTTCTTGAGGTGAGAAAGGCGGCCTGCTGCCGCCTCTCTCGAAATTGGCCGTTTGCGGCTTAGCGAACCGGAGGCGCGTACTGAATGCCGCCCTTGTTCCACAGGGCGTTGAGGCCGCGGGCGATCTTCAGCGGGCTGCCTGCGCCAACATTGCGGTCGAAGACTTCGCCGTAGTTGCCGACACCCTTGATGATGTTGTAGGCCCACTCATTGGTCAGACCGAGGTCGGTGCCGATCGTGGAGCCCTGTTCTACGCCGAGAAAGCGCTTGATATCCGGGCTCGGCGAGTTCTTCATCTCATCGACGTTCTTCTGCGTGATGCCGAATTCTTCGGCATTGACGAGCGCATAAGCCGTCCAGCTGACGATGTTGAACCACTGGTCGTCACCCTGGCGAACGGCGGGGCCAAGCGGCTCCTTGGAGATGATCTCGGGCAGAACGACGTTGTCGTCCGGGTTCTTCAGCGTCAGGCGCAGCGCGTAGAGGCCGGACTGGTCGGTGGTGTACACGTCACAACGGCCGGAGTCATAGGCGGTGTTGACTTCCTCGAGCTTGTCGAAAACCACCGGATTGTACTGTAGGTTGTTGGTCTTGAAGAAGTCGGCGAGGTTCAGTTCCGTCGTCGTGCCGGACTGAACGCAAACGGCGGCGCCGGAGAGTTCCAGAGCCGACTTTACGTTCAACTCCTTGCGAACCATGAAGCCCTGGCCGTCAAAATAGGTGACGGGACGGAACTTAAGGCCCAGCGCGGTATCGCGGTTGATCGTCCAGGTGGTATTGCGCGAAAGCACATCGATTTCGCCGGACTGCAGCGCAGTGAAGCGGTCTTTCGCGCTGAGAGGCGTGTACTTGACTTTGGTGACGTCACCAAAGACGGCCGCGGCGACAGCCTTGCAGAAGTCGACGTCGAAACCGGCCCAGTTTCCAGACGCATCGGGCTGTGCGAAGCCAAGAAGCCCCGTATTCACCCCGCATTGAATAAAGCCCTTGGCCTTCACATCGCTCAGCGTCGAAGCCGACGCACCCGATGTGGAGTATGCCAAAGCGGCCGCTCCAAGGAATACGGATAGAGCAATCTTTTTCATCTTTCCCAACCTCTGTCTATTGTTTTATACTTAAAGCGTATCGCTCCCGAGCTAGGCTCTCGGAGAACCCTCTTCCTCACTCTCCCGGTGCGAGCAGATCT
Source organism: Rhizobium mayense (assembly GCF_030272705.1). GTDB lineage: Bacteria > Pseudomonadota > Alphaproteobacteria > Rhizobiales > Rhizobiaceae > Rhizobium > Rhizobium mayense. The sequence continues at coordinate 225,774 of NZ_JARFYM010000003.1, forward strand.
ATCACAGTCGCAAATGCATTTATGGTCAAGACATCGCCCGAATTATTGAGGACAAATTCGGCATTTTCGCCCGCCCTGGACTGAAAATGGGCGCCTGGCATTTATATGGGCGGCATTTTGCCAAAAAACTGCGCGAAAATGAGTGTTGCTTCCATCATTCCGGTATTTTAGCAGGTAGATAGGTGTTTACGTCCGGGGTTGACCCCATCGGGCTTGGCAGCCAAAAATCGAATTCCCCACAGCGCCAAAGGCATACCCACACATGAAAGACAAAGACACATTGCTGCAAAACGCCGGCATCAACACGCGTTTGTCCCACATTGGTAATTCGCCCTCAGATTTCCACGGTTTCGTCAATCCGCCAGTCGTGCATGCCTCGACGGTGCTTTTCCCGAATGCACGGGCGATGGAGACGCGCGACCAGAAATATACCTACGGCACGCGTGGTACGCCGACGACCGATGCGCTCTGCGAAGCCATCGACGCGCTGGAAGGATCGGCGGGAACGATCATCGTGCCATCGGGGCTTGCGGCGCTCACCGTGCCGTTCCTGGCCTTTCTGTCTGCCGGTGATCATGCGCTGATCGTCGATTCGGTCTATGGGCCGACGCGCATCTTCTGCGATACCATGCTACAGCGTCTCGGCGTTGAGATCGATTATTACGACCCGTTGATCGGCGCTGGCATCGAGCAACTGATCAAGCCGAACACCAAGCTGGTGCATACGGAAGCGCCAGGTTCCAACACCTTTGAAATGCAGGATATTTCCGCGATTTCGACGGCCGCTCACCGGCATGGCTGCGTGGTCACGATGGATAACACCTGGGCGACGCCGATTTATTTCAAGCCGTTGGATCATGGCGTCGACATCTCCATTCACGCGGCGACGAAATATCCGGCCGGTCATTCCGATATTCTGCTGGGAACGGTATCCGCCAACGCGGCCCATTGGGAGCAATTGAGGGACGCCAATCTCCAGCTCGGCATCTGCGGTGCGCCGGACGATGCCTATCAGGTGCTGCGGGGTTTGCGCACGATGGGAGTGCGTTTGGAGCGACACCAGGAAAGCGCGCTTGCCATCGCGCAATGGCTTGAGGGACGGGAAGATGTCGCACGCGTGCTGCATCCGGCGCTGCCGAGCTTTCCGAGCCACGAGCTTTGGAAGCGCGACTTCAAGGGCGCGAGCGGCATCTTCTCTTTCGTGCTGGCTGCCGGCAGCCCGGATAAATTCAAGGCCAAGGCGCATGCCTTCCTCGATGCGCTCCGGATTTTCGGCCTCGGCTATTCCTGGGGCGGCTTCGAGAGCCTTGCGGTGCATGTCTATCTCGGCGACCGGCGCATCGCCAAGGCGCCGACGGAAGGACCGGTCCTGCGCCTGCAGATCGGACTTGAGGACGTCGTCGATATCAAGGCCGATATCGAAAAGGGCCTCGCTGCGGCGAGGGAAGTCTGATCAGCCAGTGGCTTGGTAGCCGTAGACCCAATCCAGGTCCGCCGCGAGACTTTGCGGCGGACGCACGGATAGAACAAGATCGCGGGCCAGCCGCACCGGTCCGCGGGCATGATAGGCAAATTGATTGAAGGCAGCGCGCTGGCGCAGGCGCGCGATGCGCGGCATGCGGTGTTTTTCGAAGAGATCGAGCGCTTCGGCAAGGGGGCGTGACGCCACCATGCCGGCGAGTTCGAAGGCATCCTCGATCGCCATGGCAGCACCCTGCGCCGCAAACGGCATCATCGCATGGGCCGCATCGCCGATTAACATGACGTCCTTGCCATTGTGCCAACGGCCGGCGCTCACTTGATAGAGCGGCCAGAAGGTGGCTTCCTTCTGTTGTTCCAGCAGTCCCGTTATGGCACCGTTCCAGCCTGAGAAGCCCCGCAGGAGATGCTCGCGTTGGGCCCTGGTGCCGGCGGCGCTCCAATCATGGCTCGTACTGCTTCCGGAAATGATCGCCACGATATTGAAAGCGGCATTTTCCTTGATCGGATAGCTGATGAGATGTGCCGAAGGGCCGAGAAACGCGGTCACGCTTGTTCTGTCGAGGGTTCTCGGCGCCAGAGCCTCGGGAATGGTGAAGCGCCAGGCGATATTGCCGGAAAAATGCGGCGAAGGCCCGCTAGATACCAGCGTGCGCACCTTCGACCAGACGCCATCGGCACCGACGATCAGATCCGCACTCTCACCAATGGCCGCATCAAGCGCTTGTCGGTTCGTTGCGTCGATAGGCCGGCCGAGATGCAGGGTGCAGAGTGGGTCGACGATCACGGCATCGAGAAGCACTTTTTGCAGCGTCGCGCGATGAAGGGCGCCGTAGGGGGAGCCCCAACGTTCTCTGGCGAAGCTGCCGCAGGGCACCGATGCAATCACCCGCAAGGATGAACCGGAGACAAGGCGCACCTCTTCTGGCTCCAGCCATACAGGCCGAAGGGCGTCGAGCACGCCGAGCGTGTCGAGAATGCGGGATGCATTGGGCGAAATTTGCAGGCCGGCGCCGACCTCGGTCAGCGCTTCAACCTGTTCGAAAATAATGGCGCGAACGCCATGTCTCGCCAGCGCCAGCGCCGCCGTGAGGCCGGCTATTCCGGCGCCAATGATCGCGGCGGTTTTGATCGGCATTAGTTATGTCCGATCCGGTCTCAGGATATCAGGCAGCCTTGAAATGGAAGACGCAGCCGGGCGGATTGGTTTCGTCCGCCTTCAGCGACGGATTGTAGCGATAGAGCGTCGAGCAATAGGAGCAGACCTTCTCGCTTTCATCGCCCATATCGATGAAGATGTGCGGATGGTCGTAGGGGACGGAGGCGCCGGTGCACATGAATTCCTTGACGCCGATCTCGATCGCGCGATGTCCGCCGTCGTTCTGGAAATGGGGAATATTGTGGCCGGCCATGATGATCTCCGAATGCGTCTTGCCTTAGATGGCATGAATGTTGCGCCAGACTTGATAGCCCTCTTTATAATCCTTCGTACCGAATGTGTAGTGCGAAAGTCCGGCTTGGCGCACAGATTTTCACAAAGGCGGGGTTCACCTGATATTGCCGATAAAATAAGGTCCGCAACAAAAGAGACCATGTTCACGAAGATCCTGCCATGAATTTGAATAGTCCCACCTTTTCCTATTTCACCCACGACGGGCTGAAACTGGCCTATTTCGACGAGGGCGATCCGAACGGCGCGCCGGCGCTGCTGATTCATGGCTTTGCCTCGACCGCAGTTGCCAATTGGGTCAATCCGGGCTGGCTCAAGTCGCTGGGCGAGGCGGGGTATCGCGTCATCGCCATCGATAACAGGGGTCATGGCTTGAGCGACAAAGCCTATGACGCCGAAGCCTACCGTCCCTGGGTCATGGCCGAGGATGCGGTGGCTCTGCTCGATCATCTCGGCATCCCCGAAGCCCACATCATGGGATATTCCATGGGCGCGCGTATCTCGGCTTTCCTGGCGATCGCCCATCCCGATCGCGTCCGTTCACTGGTATTCGGCGGACTAGGCATCGGCATGGTCGACGGTGTTGGCGACTGGGATCCGATTGCCGATGCGTTGCTGGCGCCATCGGTCGACGACGTCACCCATATGCGCGGCCGGATGTTCCGCGCCTTCGCCGATCAAAACAAGAGCGACCGCATAGCGCTAGCTGCCTGCATCAGAGGCTCGCGCGATCTGGTCGCCAAGGAAGATGTGGCAAAGATCGAGGCACCGACCCTGATCGGCGTCGGCACAAAGGATGACATCGCCGGTTCGCCGCAGGAGCTCGCGGCGCTGATGCCGCATGCCGAAGCGCTGGATATACCGAACCGCGACCACATGCTCGCCGTCGGCGACAAGGTATTCAAACAGGCCGTCCTGGATTTCTACGAACGCCTTACCAATCGATAGGCTGGGTCACTTCCCGGTGAAATGCGGTTTGCGCCGCGCGGCGAAAGCTGCACGGCCTTCGGCATAATCGGCGCTGTCGAAGGTCTCGGTGCCGATTACCTCCGCCTCGCGCAACAGGTCGCTATCCTGTTCGATCACGGCGCGAACCGCCAGTTTCGAGGCATGCAGGGCGATCGGCGCATTGGCGGCAATCGCATGAGCAAGCGCTGAGACTTCGCCGTCGAACGCATCGGCTGCGATCTCTTCCAGCAGGAAGCCGGCCGCGACCATCTTGTCGACCGACATCGGTGCGCCGGTGAAAAGCGTGACCTTGGCCATTTGCGGCCCAAGCGCGTTGACGATGTCCTGCACCGCGTCGGCAGGGTAGGCTATGCCAAGGCGCACGGCCGGCACCGAGAAGCGCGCGCCTTCCTCGGCGACACGCAGATCGCAGGCAGCAGCAATACCGAATCCGCCGCCATAACAGATGCCGCGGATTGCCGCGATCGTCGGCACCCGACAATGGCGGATCGCGGTGAAAGCGTCGCTGTTCAGTGCCTCGTAAACCACAGCGGTTTCGGCATCCTTGCGCAGGCTGTCGAATTCGCTGATATCGGCGCCGGTTGAAAAATCCTGATCCGCACCGCGAATGACGATCACATGCGCATGTGCCTCGTCGGTCAAAACGCGGATGGCCTGCGGTATGGCGCGCCACATTGCCGCGGTAACGGCGTTCTTGCGGCCCGGATTATCGATGGTGAGCGTACCGATGGCGTCGCTACAGGTAGCGCGCAGGAAACCGTTAGCAAAATCATGCTCGAAACTCATGCGCGCCTGACCCATTTATGTTGTCGGACTTTTACTCTATATAATGTTTTACCGACAGGAAATCAGGAGACCGCCAATGGTCGCAGCAACGGACATTCGCCAGGTCGAGGGCTTAGGCTCGGTAAAGGTCGTCGATCCCATTTGGGACAGCGTGCGCGAAGAAGCCCGCGCAGCCGCCGACAGGGATCCGCTTTTGGCCGCCTTCCTCTATTCCACGATCATCAATCACCGGTCGCTGGAAGAATGCGTCATCTATCGCATTTGCGAGCGTCTCGACCATCCGGACATGCAGGGCATCCTGTTGCGCCAGACCTTCGAGGAGATGCTGTTCGATTGGCCGGAATGGGGTGCGATTCTGCGCGTCGACATCCAGGCGGTCTATGACCGCGACCCAGCCTGCCTGCGCTTCATGGAGCCAGTTCTCTATTTCAAGGGCTTCCATGCGCTGCAGACCCATCGTCTCGCGCATTGGCTTCTCAATCGCGGCCGCCGTGATTTCGCGCTCTATCTGCAGAGCCGCTCCTCCAGCGTTTTCCAGACTGATATCAACCCGGCCGCGCGCATCGGCAAGGGCATCTTCCTTGACCATGCGACTGGCCTCGTGGTCGGCGAAACGGCCGTCATCGGCGACAACGTCTCGATCTTGCACGGCGTCACTCTCGGGGGTACCGGCAAGGAAGGCAGCGACCGCCATCCGAAGATCGCCCATGGTGTGCTGATCGGTGCCGGCGCAAAAATTCTCGGCAACATACAGATCGGCCATTGCTCGCGCATAGCGGCCGGGTCGGTGGTGCTGAAGGAAGTGCCGCCGAAGACGACGGTGGCCGGAGTGCCGGCCAAGGTGGTCGGTGAGGCGGGCTGTTCGGAACCATCCCGTTCCATGGATCAGATCCTTGCTGAACAGGTGGTCGTCGACCAGATCATGGGCGCAGGAATCTAAGGAAAAAACCACCTGATTTTCAGGGTTTTGCGCTGATGGTAAGGGCTGAAGGCGCGCTTCCGGCCTTTACACCGCCGCTTTTCCTATGCAAGAAGCGGCCAAGCTGAGAATCCTCACGGAGATGAATTGTGAAGCCCGACGAAATCAAGAAGCTCGACACCTACTTCAAACGCACGTTCAACCCGCAGATGGTGGTCAAAGCCCGCCCGCGTAAGAACGATTCCGCGGAAGTCTACCTTGGCGAAGAGTTTCTGGGCGTCGTCTACATCGACGACGAAGACGGCGACCGTTCCTACAACTTTTCCATGGCCATTCTGGACGTCGATCTCTGATCGACGGCTCGGCCGCCGGGTCGGCGTTACGACCCCTGGTCGATCCTCGGTTTCCAATAAAACTCGTATCAAAGAGCCGCATTTCGCTGAAATGCGGCTCTTTCTTTGAGAAAACGCTCGGAAGTAAGCCAAATGCTCGTTATTTGCGATCGAATTTGGCCGATTTACTGCTGGATTGCGGATTTTTTTATCGAAATCGAATATTTCTCCCGTACCCTAAAGTTGTAGCCCGTTTGATATATTTTAGCAAAAACAGAAGGATGCCATAGCGCCTCCGCTGTGGTCATTCCGGTGTCATCGGAAATGCAATCATAAGAGGATATTGCGTCGCACAAGACTACTTGACTATTTGTGCGTCGCATTTAGATTTGCTCCGGGTAAACCGGCTATCGGCCAACAAGCAAAGGGACGGAGAAACATGTTCAATTTCGATGAAGCGAACAAGAAGGGCAAGGAAGCCATGGACACGGCGCTGAAGAGCTATTCCGATGTCACCAAGAGTTTCCAGGCGATTGCTGCCGAGGCCGCTGAATTTTCCAAAAAGTCGTTCCAGGACGGCGTTACACACTTCGAAACGCTGGCCGGCGTCAAGAGCTTCGAAGCCGCTTTTGAACTGCAGAGCAACTACGTGAAGTCGTCCTATGAAAACTTCGTCGCCGAAGCGACCAAGTTGAGCGAGATGTACGCTGATCTCGCCAAGACCGCTTACAAGCCCTACGAAGCCCCGGTTGTCGCTGCCACGAAGGCCGCCAGCAAGGCCGCTGCTTCCGTCGCACCTGCTGCATAAGCGCTTCGCTTCAGGACAGTGATTCCAGAGAGACCGGCTGCGCGACGCGCGGCCGGTCTCTTGCGTTTCCGATCGCCGATATCAGTCTGATCGCAGCCACGACTTTTTTGATGACAGTCCCCTTTGGCAACGAATTGTGATTGCAGTGTCTGGCAGGGGGCTTAAAATCGCACCAATATGAACTAAGTTAGGGGTTCGGATATCCGGCCCGACAGAGTCAGTACCCAATCCAGTTTGCCAAGTCGGAATGCGATAGCTTCTGCCGGATGATTTGAGGAATGAATGAAATGATCGCTGAGCCGATCCGGATGCAAAACGACAGCGAAAGGAACGGGGACAACGGAAATCGCGGGACCTCGGTGATCACGCGCACCAAGCCCAAAACCAAGAAACCCAACCTCTACCGCGTGCTACTATTGAACGACGACTACACGCCCATGGAATTTGTGATCCATATCCTGGAGCGTTTCTTCCAAAAGGATCGAGAAAGTGCCACTCGCATTATGCTTCACGTCCACAATCACGGCGTCGGCGAATGCGGGATATATACATATGAAGTAGCTGAAACGAAGGTGAGCCAGGTGATGGATTTTGCCCGGCAGCACCAGCATCCGCTGCAATGTGTTATGGAAAAGAAGTGAGGATCTGAACGTGCCAACATTTTCGCCTAGTCTTGAGAAGGCGCTGCATCAGGCACTGACCTACGCGAACGAGCGGCATCACGAATATGCCACGCTGGAACATCTGCTATTGGCTCTGGTGGACGACGCCGATGCCGCAGCTGTCATGGGCGCGTGCAATGTTGATCTCGACGCGCTCCGTAAGACGCTGACTGAATACGTCGATAATGAACTTTCAAATTTGATCACTGGTTATGACGAGGACTCGAAGCCCACATCCGGCTTCCAGCGCGTCATCCAGCGTGCCGTTATCCATGTCCAATCCTCAGGCCGCGAGGAAGTGACAGGTGCCAACGTTCTCGTCGCGATCTTTGCGGAACGGGAAAGCCATGCGGCCTTTTTCCTGCAAGAACAGGAAATGACCCGCTACGATGCGGTCAACTACATCTCTCACGGCATCGGCAAGCGCCCGGGTTCCTCCCAGACCCGCACGCCGCGCGGCGCCGAGGATAGTGAAGCTGAAAGCAAGCCCACCTCCCGCGGCGAGCAGGAAGAGGGCAACAACAAGAAGCAGCAGGATGCGCTGAAGGCCTACTGCGTCAACCTCAACGAGAAGGCCAAGAGCGGCAAGATCGATCCGTTGATCGGCCGCAATTCGGAGGTCAGCCGCACCATCCAAGTGCTGTGCCGCCGTTCGAAGAACAATCCGCTCTATGTCGGCGACCCTGGCGTCGGCAAGACCGCGATTGCTGAAGGTCTGGCCAAGCGCATCGTCGAGGGCAAGGTTCCCGAAGCTTTGGCCGACGCAACGATCTTTTCGCTCGACATGGGCACGCTGCTGGCCGGCACCCGTTATCGCGGCGATTTCGAAGAGCGCCTGAAGCAGGTCGTAAAGGAACTCGAAGAGTATCCGGGCGCCGTGTTGTTCATCGATGAGATCCATACAGTCATCGGCGCCGGCGCAACATCCGGCGGCGCGATGGATGCGTCGAACCTGCTGAAGCCGGCTCTTTCCTCGGGTGCGATCCGTTGCATCGGTTCGACCACCTATAAGGAATATCGTCAGTTCTTCGAGAAGGACCGGGCTCTGGTCCGCCGCTTCCAGAAGATCGACGTCAACGAGCCGAGCATCGAAGATGCCATCGAAATCATGAAGGGCCTGAAGCCCTATTTCGAAGAGTATCATCACCTGCGCTACTCGAACGACGCCATCAAGACGGCGGTCGAGCTGTCGGCTCGTTACATTTCCGACCGCAAGCTGCCGGACAAGGCGATCGACGTGATCGACGAAACGGGTGCCGCGCAAATGCTGCTGCCGCCGTCGAAGCGTCGTAAGCTGATCACCGAAAAGGAGATCGAGGCAACGATCGCCACGATGGCTCGTATTCCGCCGAAGACGGTGTCCAAGGACGACGAGATGGTTCTTGCCAATCTCGAGCAGGAGCTGCGTTCGGTGGTTTACGGCCAGGATACGGCCATCGAAGCTCTGTCGACTTCGATCAAGCTCGCCCGTGCGGGTCTGCGCGAACCGAACAAGCCGATCGGCTGCTACGTCTTCTCCGGCCCGACCGGCGTCGGCAAGACGGAAGTCGCCAAGCAGCTTGCTTCCTCGCTCGGCGTCGAGCTGCTGCGGTTCGATATGTCGGAATATATGGAGCGTCACACGGTTTCCCGTCTGCTCGGCGCACCTCCCGGCTATGTCGGCTTCGACCAGGGCGGCCTGCTGACCGACGGCGTCGACCAGCATCCGCATAGCGTCGTGCTGCTCGACGAAATCGAGAAGGCGCATCCGGATATCTTCAATATCCTGTTGCAGGTCATGGACCATGGTGCACTGACCGACCACAACGGCAAGAAGATCGACTTCCGCAACGTCATTCTGATCATGACGACCAATGCGGGCGCATCGGAAATGGTCAAGGCTGCTATCGGCTTCGGCTCGTCCAAGCGTACGGGCGAGGATGAAGAGGCTCTTAACCGGCTCTTCACTCCGGAATTCCGCAACCGTCTGGATGCGACCATTCCGTTTGCCGCGCTGCCGACGGCGGTTATCCACAAGGTCGTGCAGAAGTTCATCATGCAGCTTGAGGCCCAGCTTTCCGAACGGAACGTTACCTTCGACCTGCACGAGGACGCGATCGCTTGGCTGTCCGAGAAGGGTTACGACGAAAAGATGGGCGCCCGTCCGCTGGCGCGCGTCATTCAGGAAAACATCAAGAAGCCGCTGGCGAACGAAATCCTCTTCGGCAAGCTGAAGAAGGGCGGCGTCGTCAAGGTCACCGTCGGCAAGAAGGAAGACGGCACGACCGGCATCCTGCTCGACTCCATGGCCGATACCGCGCCGATCCGGCCGAAGCCGGAAGCAGAAGTGGTCGACGCCGTGGTTGAGGTGGACGAGGATGACGGTGATACCGTCAAGACCAGAAGCCGCGTCGGCAAGGCCGGCACCGCCTCCGACGCCCGCCGCTCGACGAAGACGCCGTCTGCCGGCAACGACGAGCAGGAAGGCAAGTCGCCGCGCAAGGGCAGCACGGTGCCGAAGGTGCCGCGCAAGTAACCGGCGACTGATCGCCTGAGAAAATAAAACGGCTGCATTGGCGACAATGCAGCCGTTTTCATATGTTTATGAGTTGTATCTCATAAAGAGAATTAGGAAGGTCGGCGCCTTCCCGGTTCGAATCAGCGCAGAAACTCGATGATCTTCTTGGCATTCTCGGCCAATATCGCGCCATCTTCCATCCTGCCTGCATGTGGCTTCAGAGCGATGCCCTCGTGGCGTGGGATGACATGGAAATGCAGGTGGAATATCGTCTGGCCCGCGGCCGGCTCGTTGAACTGGGCGATATAGACGCCGTCCGCATCGAAAGCCTCCTGAATCGCGACAGCGACTTTCTGGACGGCCGTGATCAGATGCGGCAGGACGCTCGGATCCGCATCGAGAATGTTGCGCGAAGGTAATTTCGGCAGCACCAGCGTATGGCCCGGCGCTTGCGGCATGACATCCATGATAGCGACGGTGTGCTCATCCTCGTAGACAGGATAGGACGGGATCTCGCCTTTCAGGATCTTCGCGAAAATATTGTTGGCGTCATAGGCGGGGCTGGTCATCCAGGGTCTCCTCGTCTTCCGATTATAGTTCTCCAGAGCAGCTAGAGCACCGTGCGTTCATTTGAACGCACAAAGGTGGCTCCAATCTTTGGAATCTAGAGCATCTTGTCCGCCTGCAGGGTGATTCCGCCTGAACGCGGGATGCTCTAGATATCTTGCCGCTCGCCTTTGCGGAAGGGGCTGTGCTCGGTCAGGATCTCGCTCATCTCCTCCACTTGCGCGCGCTCGTGCTTGAGGTAGTCGGCAACGGCGCGACGCAAACCCTGATGACCGATATAGTGCGCCGAATGCGTAATGACCGGCAGATAGCCGCGCGCAAGTTTATGTTCGCCTTGCGCGCCGGCTTCGACCCGCTTCAACCCCTTAGCCAGCGCGAAATCGATCGCCTGATGATAACAGACTTCGAAGTGCAGGAAGGGATGATCTTCGATACAGCCCCAATGCCTGCCATAGAGCGTTTCGCCGCCGATGAAGTTGATGGCGCCGGCGATGTAGCGGCCCTCGCGCTTCGCCATGACCAGCAGGACATCATCGGCCATCCGCTCGCCGATCAGCGAGTAGAATTTGCGGGTAAGGTAAGGCCGGCCCCATTTGCGGCTGCCGGTGTCCATATAGAAGGTGAAGAACTGATCCCAGACGCGCTCGGTGAGGTCGCCGCCGGTCAGCCAGTCGATGCTGATGCCGTTTTCGAGAGCGGCGCGGCGCTCCTTTTTCAGCGCCTTGCGCTTGCGCGACGCCAGCGTTTCCAGGAAGGCATCATGATCGGCATAGCCCTCGTTGATGAAGTGGAACTGCTGGTCGGTACGGTGCAGATAGCCGTCGCCTTCGAAGACACCAATCTCGTCATCCGGCAGAAAGGTGATGTGGGCAGACGAGACGCCAAGCTGCCGCGTCACTTCCTTCAGGCTTTCGGCCAGGGCCGGCTGAATCTTCTTGCGATCCCAGCCCTCGGCAACAAGCAAGCGCGGACCGGTCGCAGGCGTGAAGGGAATGGAACATTGCAGCTTCGGGTAATAGCGGCCGCCGGCGCGTTCGAAAGCATCTGCCCAGCCATGATCGAAGACATATTCGCCCTGGCTATGGTTCTTGAGATAGCCGGGAACTGCGCCGATCAATTCGCCGCTGTCGGTTTCGAGCAGCAGGTGATTGCCGAGCCAGCCGGTTTTGTCGGTGGCGGAGCCGGACTCCTCCAGCGACGACAGGAAGGCATGCGAGACGAAGGGGTTGTAAGGCCGCACCGTACCCGCCCTCGACGCCCCGGCGAGCTTGGACCAGCTCTCCGGGGCGATGTTCTTGAAGGAACGTTCTACGCGAATGGATAATTCGTCTGTCATGAAATGAGGGAAGGGCTCTCACTACTGCGTCGTGCGTCCAATTGGAAGCGCAAAGAGCGCAGAAGAATTTTAAGTTTGCGCATAAGCCTCTCCTTAAATCGACCCCGATTTAAGGGGTTATGCGCGGATCAAAACCTTCGAAGGTCATCTGGTCAGCGTTGGCAAATGTTTGTTTGCGGGCCGCTTCGTCGCGCACGGTCCAGGTGATGACCGGTATACCGCGCTGGCGTTGCGCCGTGATGAACGGGTTTGGCAGGTGGCCATAGAAATACGAAATGAAGTCTAGCCCAAGCTGCATGGCTTCGTCATGCTGAAAAAATGTCTCAGGCTCATTTCCGTCTGCTGTCAGGCCGACCGGGTAGGGTGCGTCAAGTGCCTTCAGGTCCTTGAGCAGCCAGTGATCGAAGCTCATCAGCGCCACGTGACCCTTATAGCCTTCCAGCACTTCGAGCACGGATTCCGCAAAGCCCTCATCGTCGCCCTCGCGTCCCTTGAGCTCCAGCACCAGCGGCACCTTGCCGTCGCAGAGCTTGAGGAGCTGTTTCAGCGTCGGTATCTTGTCCTTGGTGCCGCCGACCGAGAGCAGGCCGAGCTCGGCCGAAGTGCGGTCGCGAAGCTCGCCGGGAAGATTGCAGACGCGTTGCAGATCGTCGTCATGAAAGACGACCGGAACGCCGTCGGCGGCATAATGCAGATCGCATTCGATGGAAAAGCCCGCTTCGATTGCGCGCCCAAAGGCCGACAGCGTGTTTTCCCAAACCTGCTTGTTCATGTCGTGATAGCCGCGATGCGCGACAGGACGTTCGGTAAGCCAGTCAATCTTGCTCATTATGCAATTTCCATGATGGCATCGACCTCGACGGCGGCATTCAGCGGCAGCGCTGCCATGCCGACAGCGGCGCGCGCATGCTTGCCAGCGTCGCCGAGTACATTTGCCAGAAGATTGGAGGCGCCGTTAATCACAAGATGTTGTTCGACGAATTCGGGCATGGAAGCGACGAAGCCGTTCAGCTTTACGAGGCGCTTGATGCGGCCGAGATCCCCGCCCAAGGCGGCCTTTGCTTGAGCGAGGATATTGATGGCGCAAAGTTCGGCAGCACGTTGGCCGCCGGCGACGTCGACATCCTTGCCGAGATGGCCGGTGACGGCGATCCTGCCATTTTCCATGGGCAACTGCCCGGACAGATAAAGAAGATTGCCGCTGATGACATAGGGTACATAGTTGGCGGCCGGCGCGGCGGCCTGAGGCAGGACGATGCCAAGCTCTTTCAGACGGCCTTCGATAGCGTCGGACATTTTCATCTCCCGTTTTGTTGTAAAATCTTTAAAAATCCGGCATCAAGGCCAAATTCCCGTGATTGGGGGGTCGGCAGCCTCGTTTTTAGCCGAATGCGTTCTTATAACATCACGTGCGAGTCCAACAGGAGATAATGAATGTTCCGCTCGAGTCTTGCCGCCGTTGTTGTTTCGAGTTTGGGCGTCGCGTCTCTGGGCGCATCCGCTGCCCAAGCGGCCGGTCCGAGTGGGTTGATTGCCCATCGCGCCGTCTACGATCTCGAACTGAAGGACGCCTCGGATCGTTCCGGCATTGCCGGCATGTTCGGCCGCATGGTCTACGAGTTTGATGGCTCGGATTGCACCGGCTTCACCACCAATTTCCGTTTCGTCACGCGGATCGATACTGGCGATTCAACGCGTGTCAGCGACCAGCAGACGACCACGTTCGAAGATCTCGCCAAGCGGGTTTTCCGCTTCGAAACCAAGTCCTACACCGACGATCAGCTCGACAAGGATGTGCGTGGTGCGGCGGCGGACGATCAGAAGGGCATCAAGGTCAATCTGAGCCAGCCGCGAGCCAAGCAGGTCGAACTCATCCAGAGCCGCTTTCCGACGGAGCACATGCTCGACATCATCCATAACGCCAAGCTGGGCAAGAATTTCTTCGAGGCCGAGGTTTTCGACGGCTCCGACGATGGCGACAAGTCGTTGATCGCAACGACCGTCGTCGGCAAACAGGCGACGCCCACCACCGACGATCCCGATGCGGACAAGGCCGGCGCCTTCGCCAAGACGCCCTACTGGCCGGTGACCGTCGCCTATTTCAACGACAAGTCCAAGGGCGACGCCATTCCGGTCTACCGCATGTCGTTCAAGCTCTATGAAAACGGCATTACCCGCGACCTCACCATGGACTACGGTGATTTCGTGCTGACCGGCAAGCTCTCCAAGCTTGAAGTGCTCGACACCAAGGCCTGCCAATAGCCTTTGTGTGGGCTGAACCCACAAAGCAAATTCTCCGTCATAAAACCGTGTCCGAAGTTTCACTATTCTGTGAAGCATTCGGCACGCGATGAATGAGTCTCATATCCCGCTGTGCCCATCTGGAATTGTAGCGGGCCGTGCGGGCCGCGTCGTTTGTCATCGGAATAATCGGCAGGCGTTCCGCAGACAGGTCCTGTGTTGATAGACGAGAAAGCACGACCTATGGCCAATACTGATCTCGCTCCTACCTCCAACGCTGCTTTGCCGGTTGTCACCGCCGATCCGGCAGAAATCGCCCGGATCGGCGACACCATCGATCTGACCGATCGTGCCGGCATTTCCGTCTATGGCGACCGCGCCCAGCAGTCTGTCTCGGACTATTCTGACAGGATTCTCCGCGAGGTCCGCAATCGGGATCTCGGCGAAGTCGGCAAGTTGCTGACCGACATCATCATTAAGTCGAAGAAGCTCGACCCGGCATCGCTGAAGGATGAGGGCTTTCTTTCCAAGATGTTCTCGTCGTTCAAGGCGAGGCTGGAACGCTTCAAGGAGGAGTTCGAGGATGTGGCCAGTCAGATCGACCGCATCGGCCTCGAGCTCGACCGGCATAAGGATACGCTACGCCGCGACATCGCTCTTCTCGACGATCTCCATGAGGAGACGAAGCAGTCCATCCTGCAGCTCGACGCTTATGTCCAGGCGGGCAAAACCTTCGCCGAGCATTATCGCAGCGTCGAACTTCCGAAACTGAAAAGTGCCGCCGACGCCGCCGCGGCCAATCCCGGCGGTGGCATGCTGGAGGCGCAGACCTATCAGGACAGCGTGCAAGCCCTCGACCGGCTCGAGAAGCGGGTGTTCTACCTGCAGCAGGCGCGCCAGCTCGGCATTCAGCAATTGCCACAGATCCGCATCGTGCAGTCAGGCGACGAGACGCTGATCGAGAACCTGCAGGCGACGTCGGCACTGACCGTACCGGCGTGGAAGCAGAAGATGGTGATTCTGCTGGGGCTGTCCCGGCAGAAATCGGCGCTTGAGCTGCAGAAGACCGTCACCGACGCTACCAATGACATGATCCGCCAGGCATCCGAGATGATGAAGGATCAGGCGATCGCCATCGAACAGCAGTCGCAACGCGGCATCGTCGATATCGATACGCTCGCTGCCGCCAACCGTGACCTAATCGATACGATCAACGGTGTCCTCAAGGTGCAGGAGGAGGGCCGCAGGAAGCGGGCTGAAGCCGAGCAGCAAATGGAGAAAATGACCGTCGAACTCAAGAAGGCGATGATCGAGGCACGATGAGCGGCATGATGATCCGCACATTTCTCACCAGCCTGGCGCTGACGGCGGCTCTTGCCCTCACAGGCTGCAATTCTGGCGCGGGACCGAAGTTTTCGATCGTCTCCGGCTCGGAAAATACCGTTATCCAGCCGATCGTCGAAGAGTTCTGCAAACAGAAAGGCGCGACCTGCAGCTTCACCTATGAAGGTACGCTGGATATCGGGCTGGCGTTGCAGAGCGACAAAGGTATCGAGCAGGACGCCGTCTGGCCGGCATCGAGCGTCTGGGTCGATATGTTCGATACCAAACGGCGCGTGAAGTCGCTGACATCGATCGCGCAGATGCCGGTCATTCTCGGCGTGCGCAAGTCCAAGGCCGAGGCGCTCGGCTGGGTCGGCAAGCCGGTCTATATGAAAGACATATTGGCAGCGGTGAAGAGCGGCTCGCTGAGGTTTCTCATGACCTCGGCAACCCAGTCCAATTCAGGTGCCAGCGCCTATCTCGCCATGCTTTCAAGCGCGCTCGGTAACAAGCCTGTCGTCGAGCCGGGTGATCTCGACAAGCCTGACGTCCAGGGCACCGTCAAGGCATTGCTTGCCGGCGTCGAACGTTCGTCGGGTTCCTCCGGCTGGCTTGCGGATCTCTACACGGATTCCGCCAGCAAGGGCACGCTGTACGACGCCATGTGGAATTACGAGGCGGTGCTGAAGGAAACCAATGACAAGCTCATCGGCATGGGCAAGGAGCCGCTTTACGCGATCTATCCGGCCGACGGCGTGGCGATTGCGGATTCGCCGATCGGCTTTGTCGATCACGGACGCGGGCCAGAGGTCGAGACCTTTTTCAACGAGCTCGTCGCCTATCTGCGTTCCGCACCCGTGCAGAAGGGCATCGCCGATACCGGCCGGCGCATTCCGTTGGGAGGTGTAGCGGCCAAAGCCGATCTGAATTGGAATTTCGATCCGACCCAGCTGGTGACAGCGATCCGCATGCCCGAGCCGGCCGTGATTCGCCAGGCACTCGATCTCTATCAGAGCGCGTTGCGTAAGCCGTCGCTGACCGCCCTCTGCCTCGATTTTTCCGGCTCGATGGAGGGCAAGGGCGAAACGCAATTGCAGGCGGCCATGCAGTTTCTGTTCAACCCGGATGAAACCGGCAGGGTATTGGCGCAATGGACGCCGGCGGATCGCATCATGGTCGTTCCTTTCGACAGCCGCGTGCGAACGACCCTTCTGGCAACGGGCGACCCGGCGCAACAGAAGAGCCTTGTGGACAAGGTGTCGCTGCAGCATGCCGGCGGCGGCACCGATATGTATGCCTGCGCAAGCAGGGCGCTTGGCCGCATGAAGGATACCCCAAACCTGCCATCCTATTTGCCCGCGATCGTCATCATGACAGACGGAAAATCCGAGGATGCGAGCCGCGAATTCCTTGACGAGTGGAGGGCTACCAATCCGCATGTGCCGGTTTTCGGCATCACCTTTGGCGATGCCGACAAGACACAACTCGATGCCCTGGCCAAAGCGACATCGGCGCGCGTATTCGATGGCAGGGATGATCTCGTCAGCGCGTTCCGCGCGGTGCGTGGTTATAACTAGGACAGCAATGCGAAACCGGTTCGGCAATGACTGGAATTGGATCGCGGCGGGGCTCGCCGCCGCGATCGTGGTTCCCGTCTTGAGCTTCTTTGCCGGGATGCCGTTGTGGATCGCGGCCGTCATCGGCCTGCTCGTCTTTGCGGGCCTTGTCTTCGCCCTGTCGCCGCGCCGGCTTTTCGAAGGCCTGGACGCCAAAGCGATTGGCAGGGGACGTCTAGATTTCGCGCGCGATCTTTTGACGGCGGCCAAGCCGGCGGCACAGAGGCTGGAAGCCGCGGCGGATCACATCGCCAATAAGGAGACCGCAAAGCGGGTGCGGCATCTCGCCGAAATCGCCGCCGACGTCTTCGCCAAGGTGGAGGCGAGCCCGGAAAGTGCCGGGACGGTGCGGCGATTCCTCAGCTATTACCTGCCGCGCGCGACCGAAGTCGCCGAGGGTTTCGCCACCCTCGAGGCCAAGCGCGTGCCCGACCAGAAACGGCTGCAGGAAGTCGATCTCGTCCTCTCCAAGCTCGAGGATGCCTTCGTGCACTATTCGGATAGCCTCGTCGACGACAGGCTCGACACGCTAGACACCGAGCTGCGCCTCATACAGGCCTCGCTCAAAGAGGATATCGGACGCTGATGGCCATCTCTCGCCGCGCCTTTGGGGTAGGACTACTTGCTGCCGGCGTCGCCGGCACCGGCGGTTATGTCGCCTTAAAAGACAGGCCGGAGCTCCAGGGACTGCTCGGTAACCGCACGAAGCTCTTCGGCTTCATCGGCGGTGAGAAGGAGGCGTTTCTGGCTGACAATGATGTCGCCGGCGCTCTGCACGGCTATGGGCTGGATGTAAACAGCCGCGTGGCCGGCTCCGTCGAGATGGTCCGCGAGCAGGCGCTTCTGTCGCAGGCTCCCGCTTTCCTCTGGCCGTCGTCCTCGATCATGGTCGATATCGCCCGGCAGAGCGGCGTCAAGATCCGCAACGACCGTGTAGTGCTGAACACGCCTGTTGTCGTCTATACCTGGCAGCCGGTGGTCGATGGGTTGATGAAAGCCGGGCTGGTCACAGTCACATCCACCGGACAGCATCAGCTTGATCTCAAGGCATTGCTCGACGCCGTTCTTGCGGGAACGAGCTGGTCCAAGCTAGGCGTCGACGCGCTCTACGGGCAGGCGCGCATCGTCTCGACCGATCCGAACCGCTCCAATTCCGGTTTCATGTTTGCGGGATTGGTCCTGAGTCTGTTTGCGGGCAACGTCGCAACTGCTTCCGGTCTCGCCCAATTCGGCGACAAAGCGCAGACTATCTTCCGCAATATGGGCTTCAAGTCGCCGTCTTCCGGCAAGCTTTTCGATCAGTATCTGGCCGGCGGCCTCGGCGGCGAACCGATGATCGTCGGCTACGAGAATCAGCTGGTCGAATGGATCATCGCCGATCCCGAACGATGGAAGCGTGTTCAATCGAGCTCCACCGCCAAGCCGGTCGTGCTCTACCCGCATCCGACTGTCTATTCCTCCCATCCCCTCATCGTCGTCGATGAGACCGCCAACCGGCTGATGGATGCGCTGACAAGCCCGAAGCTGCAGGAACTGGCCTGGACCAAGCACGGCTTCCGTGGGCCGCTGGGCACGGCGACCGGCAATGCCGATGGCGCCATTGCGGGCCTCCTGCCGGCCGAGATCGACGCCGTGCTACCGATACCAGACGCCAACGTTATGCTGGCGCTGCTCGACAAGCTGGCGGCATGAGGGCAGGGGCCTGGCGTATTTTTTCCGCCTAAGCCTTGCATTCTCGATAAATCGAATGTATGGGCAGCCGCATTCCACACGTAAGGCATGGGATTGTCCGGGAGAAATCCGGATCGTTCCGCCCGGTGGCATCTTCGAAGAGGATGCTGTTCGCCTTGCGGAGGTTCAACCGGAAAAGGAGTCAAAGGCATGGCATTGCCTGATTTTTCTATGCGCCAGCTTCTCGAAGCAGGCGTTCACTTCGGCCACCAGACGCATCGCTGGAACCCGAAGATGAAGCCGTACATCTTCGGCGATCGTAATAACATCCACATCATCGACCTCGCTCAAACCGTTCCGATGCTGAGCCGCGCTCTGCAGGTTGTCAGCGACACCGTTGCCCGTGGCGGCCGCGTTCTGTTCGTCGGCACCAAGCGCCAGGCGTCCGAACTGATCGCCGACAGCGCAAAGCGTTCGGCTCAGTACTACGTCAACGCCCGCTGGCTCGGCGGCATGATGACCAACTGGAAGACGATTTCGAATTCCATCCAGCGTCTGCGCAAGCTCGACGAGATCCTCAACGGCGACGCCCAGGGCTTCACCAAGAAGGAACGTCTGAACCTTGAGCGCGAGCGCGAAAAGCTGGACAAGGCTCTCGGCGGTATCCGCGATATGGGCGGCACCCCTGACCTGATGTTCATCATCGACACCAACAAGGAAAAGATCGCGATCGACGAAGCCAAGCGCCTCGGCATCCCGGTCGTCGCCATCATCGACTCGAACTGCGATCCGGACCTGATCGATTACCCGATCCCGGGCAACGACGACGCCTCGCGCGCCATCGCCCTCTACTGCGACCTGATCTCGCGCGCCGCCATCGACGGCATCGCTCGCCAGCAGAGCGCATCCGGCCGCGACCTCGGCGCTTCCATCGAAGCTCCGATCGAGGAGACTCTGGCGGACGGCACCGAAGCCTGATCGCGCCCCGCGGCGGACAGACCTTTGTCCGCCCGAGCGTAATGAAATCCGGGATAAGGCCGTTTGCGACCTCAACGAGTTCGAGCGGCCTTATCGCGTTTTACATAACGCCTTGCCTGGGCGGTAAATCCAGGCATGTTCCAATCAAGAATTCCACAGTATGACGCAGCTTCATAACGCTGTCATACTTACGGGTACATTTCGTCCCTCAAATCGGTGCCGCTTCGGCTCAAAACCGCATGCCGCACCGTATGAACCGACAAGAGGAAGCTTATGACCGAGATTACGGCTGCACTGGTGAAGGAACTGCGCGAAAAGTCTGGCGCAGGCATGATGGACTGCAAGAAGGCGCTGACCGAAACCAACGGCGATATCGAAGCCGCGATCGACTGGCTGCGCGCTAAGGGCATCTCCAAGGCCGACAAGAAGTCCGGCCGCACCGCCGCTGAAGGCTTGGTCGCCATTGCCGGCGCCGGTCACAAGGCCGTTGTCGTCGAGCTCAACTCCGAAACCGACTTTGTTGCCCGTAACGATGCCTTCCAGGACCTCGCTCGCGGCATTGCCGAAGTTGCGTTGTCCACCGATGGCACGGTCGAAGCCATTTCGGCTGCGACCTATCCCGCATCCGGCAAGCCGGTCGCTGACACCATCAAGGACGCGATCGCAACCATCGGCGAGAACATGACGCTTCGTCGTGCGGCCAAGCTGGAAGTCGAGCACGGCGTCGTGGCGACCTACATCCACAACGCTGCCGGCGACGGTATCGGCAAGCTTGGCGTTCTGGTCGCCCTGAAGTCGGTCGGTGACAAGGCCGTTCTGACGTCGATCGGTCGCCAGGTTGCCATGCACATTGCTGCTACCAACCCGCTGGCTATCCGCGCCGAAGAAGTCGATGCCGCAGTCGCCGAGCGCGAACGCAACGTCTTCATCGAGCAGTCCCGCGAATCCGGCAAGCCGGAAGCCATCATCGAAAAGATGGTGGAAGGCCGCATGCGCAAGTTCTTCGAGGAAGTCGCTCTTCTCTCGCAGGCGTTCGTCATCAACCCGGACCTGACGGTCGCTGCTGCCATCAAGGAAGCTGAAAAGACCGCCGGCGCGCCGATCGAAATCACCGGCATGGCCCGTCTGCTCCTCGGCGAAGGCATCGAGAAGGAAGAGACTGACTTCGCTGCCGAAGTTGCTGCCGTCGCCAAGGGCTGATCGGCGAAATCATTTCGCCTGTTGACGAAACGAATCCATATCCCAGATAGGTGAAACCATATCAGGGGAAACCCGTGGGCATCGCGTGACAACGCGGTGCCCTTCGTGTATCCGGCATTCACAATTAATCCCCCGCGATCACTTCAAGGAGCCACGATGTCCCAGCCGATCTACAAGCGCGTTTTGCTCAAGGCCTCCGGCGAAGCTCTGATGGGCAGCCAAGGGTTCGGTATCGACGTTACCGTCGCTGACCGGATTGCATCCGATATTGCTGAAGCGCGCGAAATGGGTGTCGAGGTCGGCGTCGTCGTCGGCGGCGGCAATATCTTCCGCGGCGTCGCCGTGGCCTCCAAGGGTGGAGACCGCGTGACCGGCGACCATATGGGCATGCTCGGGACCATCATCAACGCGCTGGCACTCGCCACGTCGCTGCGCAAGCTGGACATCGATACGGTGGTGCTCTCGGCCATTTCCATGCCGGAAATTTGCGAGAGCTTTTCGCAGCGCGCCACGCTTTACCACCTCTCGCTTGGCCGTGTGGTGATCTTCGCCGGCGGCACCGGCAATCCCTTCTTCACCACCGATTCCGCGGCAGCGCTGCGCGCCGCCGAAATGGGCGCCGAGGCAATCTTCAAGGGCACGCAGGTCGATGGCATCTATTCCGCCGACCCGAAGAAGTTCCCCGACGCCGAGCGTTTCGAACATCTGACCCATAGCCAGGTGCTGGAAAAGGGATTGGCCGTCATGGATGTGGCCGCTGTGGCACTCGCGCGGGAAAATTCAATTCCAATCATCGTCTTTTCAATTCATGAAAAAGGCGGCTTCGCGGAAATCTTGACCGGCGGCGGCCGTAAGACCATCGTATCAGACAACTGACGTTCCGGTGGCACCGGCTCCGCCCGGCGCCGCCTACTACATGGGAGTATAAGCACATGAGTGAAGGCACCGACCTCAAGGAACTGAAGCGCCGCATGGACGGCGCCATTGCGGCATTCAAGAGCGACATCGCCTCGCTGCGTACAGGACGAGCATCCGCCAACATTCTCGATCCGGTAACGGTTGAAGCCTATGGCTCGCGTATGCCGCTGAACCAGGTCGCCAACATCACCGTGCCCGAGCCGCGCATGCTGACGGTCTCCGTCTGGGACAAGGCGATGGTCGGGGCCGTGGAGCGGTCGATCCGCGAATCCAATCTCGGCCTCAATCCGATCGTCGATGGTCAAAATCTGCGCATCCCGTTGCCGGAACTCAACGAAGAGCGCCGGCGTTCGCTGGTCAAGGTCGCTCATGAATATGCCGAGAAGGCGAAGGTGGCGATTCGCCATGTCCGCCGTGATGGCATGGACGGTCTCAAAAAGGCCGAAAAGGACGGTGTAATCGGTCAGGACGAAAGCCGTGCCCAGTCCGAGCGTGTACAGAAGATGACGGACGACACGATTTCCGACATCGACCGCTTGCTTGCCGAGAAAGAAAAGGAAATCATGCAGGTCTGATTGCACGCTAGAGCATCCCGCTTTCGATCAGGAAGCATTGAAAGCGGCGAGGGTGCGCTAGATTTATAAGCCTAGAGCATTTCCTGCCGAACGAAACCGGATCCATATGTCAGCTCCCACCTTCTCTGCGATACCCGATCACGTTGCCATCATCATGGATGGCAACGGGCGCTGGGCCAATGCGCGCGGCCTGCCGCGCACCATGGGTCACCGCAAGGGCGTAGAGGCTGTACGCGAGACGGTGAGGGCCGCCGGTGATGTCGGCGTAAAATACTTGACGCTCTTCGCTTTCTCCTCGGAGAACTGGCGCCGTCCCGAAACGGAGGTAAGCGACCTTCTTGGTCTGCTGAAAGCCTTCATCCGGCGAGACCTTGCGGAATTGCATCGCCAGAACGTCCGTATTCGGGTAATCGGCGATCGCTACAATCTACGCAGCGACATCCTGCCGTTGTTGATCGAGGCCGAAGAGACCACCAGGAACAATACCGCCCTGACGCTCGTTATCGCCTTCAATTACGGCTCGCGCGACGAGATCGCCCGCGCCGTCGTCAGTCTCGCCAAGGATGTCGAAGCCGGGCGACTGCGCGCGCAGGATATCCGTCCCGAATTGATCGATGCTCGGCTCGACACCGCCGGAATACCCGATCCTGATCTCATCATCAGGACCAGCGGTGAGGAGCGGCTGTCGAACTTTCTGCTTTGGCAGGCCGCCTACTCGGAATTCATGTTCATGCCGGAATATTGGCCGGACTTCAGCCGCGATCTTTTCTTCTCCGCGCTGGAGAAATATGCCGCGCGCGACCGGCGCTTTGGCGGTCTTTCCGCCAAGCAGGCCGCTGCCGTGGGGTCCTGATGAGCCGTGAACTCAGGCTGCGCATTATTTCCGGCATCATTCTTGCCGGGGTTGTTCTGGCTGCCACGTGGTATGGCGGCCTGAGTTTTCGCATCCTGGCGGCGGCGATCGGTCTGCTTGTCTATTACGAATGGTCGACGATAACCGATCTGCACGGCCGCGATCCGCAGGGCAATGCGCTCGGCTGGCTCGCCCTGGTTCTGATAGCCGGCGCGACTCTGATGGGAGAATCGGTCTATTCCCTCGAGGTATTGATCATCTTCGTTGCAATCGCGGCCGTCATGGTTGCCATGCGACACAAAAGTTGGTGGCTGCCTGGCGGAATATTCTATGCTGGATTGACGGCCATAGCCCTTGCCGAGATTCGTGACGACGATTTGCGCGGCTTCGTGCTGATGCTGTTCATCTTCGCCACGGTTTGGGCGACGGATATTTTCGCCTATTTCGTCGGCCGCGCCATCGGAGGACCGAAGCTTGCGCCGCGCATATCACCCGGCAAGACCTGGTCGGGTGCGATCGGTGGCGCTGTCGCCGCCGTTATCGCCGGGACGGCGGTCGTCTGGAGTTTTTTTTCCGCGGATGGTTTATGGATTCCTGTGCTCGCGCTTGTGCTGTCAATCTGCAGCCAGATCGGCGATTTATTCGAGTCTTTCATCAAACGCAGTTTCGGAGTTAAAGACTCCAGTCACCTGATTCCCGGTCATGGCGGCGTCATGGATCGGGTCGATGGACTAATTTTTGCTTGTTTTGCGGCGTTTTTGTTGGCTATCGTAATATCGCTGACAATGAGCGGCGAGACCATGTCATTGGGCGGCGTGCTGCTCGGTGTCTGAAATCAACGCGAACAGGATCGTTGTATGGGTAGCGCGGCAGGCATCATCGGCTTCTTGACGAACAACGTCATCACGTTTGTTTTCGTGCTGTCATTGCTCGTCTTTGTACATGAGATGGGCCATTATCTGGTCGGGCGTTGGTCCGGCATCCGTATCATGGCCTTTTCGCTCGGATTCGGTCCGGAAATCGCCGGCTTTACCGATCGCCATGGCACCCGCTGGAAACTGTCGATCATTCCCCTTGGCGGTTATGTCCGTTTCTTTGGCGATGAGGACGCATCGAGCAAGACCGATGTCGATCAACTCTCCGCTATGACGGAGGAGGAGCGCGCCCGGTCCTTCGCCGGTGCCAAGCTCTGGAAGCGGGCCGCGACCGTCGCGGCCGGTCCGATCGCCAATTTCATTCTCGCCATCGCAATCTTTGCCGTGCTCTTCAGCGTCTATGGCCGCACGGTCGCCGATCCGGTTGTCGCCATGGTCACGCGCGACGGCGCAGCCGCTGAAGCGGGGATTGAACCCGGTGACCGACTCGTCGCCATCGACGGCACGAAAGTGACGACTTTCGACGAAGTGCAGCGCTATGTCGGTCTGCGGCCCGGCCGCAATATCGTGCTGACCGTCGAACGCGACGGTCAGAAGCGCGATTTCGGTATTGTGCCGAAACTCGTGGAAGACACCGATCAGTTCGGCAACAAAATGGAGATGGGCCGCATTGGTATCGCGCTCGTCGACCCGTTGGTGACGGCGGTCGCGCCGAGTGGACCGGCTGCCCAGGCGGGCGTGCAGGCCGGCGACCGTCTGATTGCCGTCGACGGCAATAATGTCGCGACCTACTACGACATCGCCCGCTATATCGCCGATCGCCCCGGCAAGAGCCTTGTCTTGACCGTCGAGCGCAACGGCCAGTCGCGCGATATCCCGATCGTGCCGGAAACCCGGGCAGCAACGGACGCTTCCGGAAACAAAAAGGATGTCGGTAGCATCGGCATTTCGCCGGTGGACCCGCTAGTCGCTTCGATCGCGCCGGGCAGCCCGGCCGAAGAAGCGGGTATCATGATTGGCGACCGCATTCTGTCCGTGGATGGGCGGGCGATCGAGGCCATCGGTGAGGTGCAGCGTTATGTCGCGTCCCGTACGGACAAGGCCGTGACGCTGTCCGTCGAGCGCGGCGGCAAGACGCTCGACGTCCAGGTGGTGCCGAGGAAGGCGGAAGAACCCGATGCCTTCGGCAAGCAGATGGAGATCAGCAGCATCGGTATCACCGACGGCCAGAAGCCGATCAAACTCCGTTATGAGACATACGGTCCGCTCCAGGCGCTGGGCGAAGGCGTCAAGCAGACCGGCAGTATTGTTTCCGGCACCTTCGAATACCTTGGCAACGTCATCGGCGGCTATATGAAAGCGGATCAGCTTGGAGGCCCTATCCGGGTCGCACAGCTTTCCGGGCAGATGGCAACCTTGGGTTTTTCGGCGGTGCTGCAGTTCGCCGCCATACTTTCTGTTTCCATTGGGTTATTAAATTTGATGCCGGTGCCGGTACTTGATGGCGGGCACTTGATGTTCTATGCGATTGAAGCCGTAAGGGGAAAACCGCTGGGTGCGCGGGCACAGGATATCGCCTTCCGAATTGGTTTTGCGATGGTGCTGTCACTCATGGTGTTTGCGACATGGAACGACATCAGCTCCAGGATAGGCTGATGGGGCATTGAAGAGGAAATTACGATTTATTTACGATGTTTCAAAGCTGTAGTGGCGAATGAGCCACGGTTTGAAATGAAGTAAACAGAAATTAACGTGCTCCCTTGCTTGTATGTCAAAAGCGGGTAAAACGACACACGTGGCCGGAATCGGGTTCGCCCGGGGCTGGGGACGACTGATAAAAAGGTAAGAAGTTAAGATGAAGGCTGGTTCAAGATTTTTGAACGCAGTATCGGCGGTAGCGCTGTCTGCTGGTGTTGTTGCGTCGGGCGCTGGTGTTATCACCCTTGCTTCTGCATCAGTCGCAGAAGCCGCTGTCATACAGAAGATCGATGTCAGGGGAGCTGAGCGCGTTGGTGCGGAAGCTGTCCGTGACAATATCACGATCAAGCCTGGCAAGAGCTTCTCGCCCTCCGATATCGATAGTTCGGTAAAGCAGCTCTATGCCACGGGATACTTCTCCGATGTGCATGTGACCGTCTCTGGCAGCACGCTGGTCATTTCGGTCAAGGAAAACCTGCTGATCAACGCGGTGGTCTTCAACGGCAACCACAAGATCAAGGACGACAAGCTGCAGGGCATCGTCCAGACGCGTGCCGCTGGCCCTTATAGCGAAAGCCAGATCCAGGCCGATATCAAGACCATCAAGGACGCTTACGCCGCGATCGGTCGTAACGAAGTCCAGGTGACGACGCAGACCGTTCCGGTCGCTGAGGGGCGCATCAACGTGGCCTTCGTCATCAACGAAGGTGATCGCACCAAGATCGACAAGATCAATTTCACGGGCAATCAGGCTTACAGCAGCGGTCGTCTGGCTTCGGTGATCAGCACCAAGAAGACGAACTTCATGTCGTTCCTGACCCGTAAGGACGTCTACAGCCCTGAGCGCCAGCAAGCCGACCAGGATGCGCTGCGTCAGTTCTATTACAATCACGGTTATGCCGATTTCCGCATCGTCAGCGCTGATGCGACGTTGAACGAGCAGACCAACGAATACACGCTGAACTTCAACGTCGATGAAGGTCCGCGCTACACCTATGGCGACATCAACGTCGTTTCGACGGTTGAGGGCATCAATGCGGATGACCTGAAGAGCCTGGTCATCACGCACAAGGGTGATGTCTACAGCGCCAAGGACATCCAGGCCTCGATCGAAAACATTTCGAAGCGCGTTGCGTCTGCCGGCTATCCGTTTGCCCACATCACGCCGCGCGGCAACCGTGACCTGGCAGGCCACACGATCGGGATCGAATATCTGGTTGACCAGGGTGAACGCGCCTATGTCGAGCGCATCGAGATCCGTGGCAACACCCGCACGCGTGATTACGTCATTCGCCGCGAGTTCGACCTCAATGAAGGCGACGCCTTCAACCAGGAAATGATTACCCGCGCCAAGCGCCGTCTCGACGCGCTCGGCTACTTCACGAAGGTCGATATCACCACGGCCCCGGGCAGCGCTCCGGACCGCGTTGTCGTTATCGTCAACGTCGAAGATCAGCCGACCGGTTCGTTTGGTATCGGTGCCGGTTACGCTGTCGGCAACAATGGCGGTCTGCTGCTGGAAGCTTCGGTTGAAGAAAAGAACTTCCTCGGTCGTGGCCAGTACATCCGTATCGCCGCGGGTGCCGGTACACAGGGTAGCCGTACCTATAACATCTCGTTCACCGAGCCCTATTTCCTCGGCTATCGTCTGGCTGCCGGCTTCGACATCTTCAAGAACCAGACCTCGAGCGACGATTTCTACGATTATTCGGAAGAAGGCTTCTCGCTGCGCGTCACCGCGCCGATCACCGAGAACCTCGCGACGACGCTGCGCTACAACTATAAGCGCCTTTCGTACGACGGCACCGGCGATTGGCAGAATAATCTGTCTGCTCCCTATATCAATCTGGTGGAGAATAGCCCCTGGGTTCAGTCGACGGTTTCGCAGACCTTCACCTACAATACTCTGGACGACCAGAACCTGCCGCGTGAAGGTATCATCGCCAAGTTCACGCATGAATATGCTGGTCTGGGCGGCGACTCCGACTTCTACAAGCTGAGCGGCAAGGCTCGTTACTATAAGATGATTAGTGACGAAGCCGACATCATCGGCTCGCTGACGGTCGGTGCTGGTTACGTATTGCCGACGAACGGCAAGCTGAATGTCTTCGATCAGTTCACGATCGGCGGTCGCGAAATCCGCGGCTTCGAGAATGCTGGTATCGGTCCGCGTTCATCGCATGGCGACCCGCTCGGCGGTACGACCTACTTCACCGCGTCGGCAGAAGCGAGCATGCCGATGCCGGGCGTTCCGCAGGACATTGGTCTGCGTCTCGCAGCCTTTGCCGATGCAGGTACGCTCTATGGCAACAAAGCCGATCTCTTCGGTGACGTATTGCACGATAGCAGCGCGATCCGTGCCTCGCTGGGCGCGGGCGTGATCTGGGCGTCGCCCTTCGGCGTCATCCGTGTTGACTATGCTGTGCCGGTTCTCAAGCAAGACTTCGACAAGACTGAGAATTTCCGGTTTGGCATTGCCAACCAGTTCTGATATCGGCAGCCCAGAACTACACGCTTAACACCGTTCTGGAGCTGGTGCTTATGGAACATACTGGTTTTTTCCCGCCCCATGATGGCGTCAGCCTCCGTGCGCTGGCCGAGCATCTTGGGGCGGAGCTTGTTGATGAGGCCTTTGCGGGCGTCGTCATCAAGTCTATCGCTCCCGTGTACAGGGCTGGCGAAGGCGATGTTTGCTATATCCTTTCTCGGAAGAATCGGGCGGAACTGGAGACCTGTCGGGCTTCGGCGATCATTTGTCTGCCGGCGCTGAAATCTTTCGTTCCCGCGCATATACCGGTTCTCCTTTCCAAAAAGCCACATACGGATTTCGCGCTGGCCGGAGCCTTGCTGCATCCGCAAGCCATGCGCCCGCTAGCGCTCACGTCGACCCCGTCGCTGATTTCGCCGGCGGCCTTCATCGATCCGACCGCCAAGCTTGAAGCGGATGTCGGCGTCGAGCCTTGCGCAGTCATCGGAGCCGGTGTTGAGATCGGCGAGGGAACACGCATCGGAGCCGGCGCCATGATCGGACCGGGTGTCAAGATCGGGCGCAACTGCACGATCAGCGGTGGCGCCAGCGTGCTTTGCTCCTATCTCGGTAATGGCGTCATTATCCACAATGGCGCGCGTATCGGCCAGGACGGTTTTGGCTACGCGCCGGGGCCGCGGGGCATGGTGAAGATCGTGCAGATCGGCCGCGTCATCATTCAGGATAACGTCGAGATCGGCGCCAATACCACGATCGATCGCGGCACTATGGATGATACGGTCATCGGTGAAGGTACCAAGATCGACAATCAGGTGCAGATCGGACATAACGTCCGTATCGGCCGCCATTGCGCCATCGTCAGCCAGGTCGGCATAGCCGGCAGCACGGTGATCGGCGACGGTGTGCAGATCGGCGGCCAGGCTGGCCTGAATGGTCATATCCATATCGGCGACGGTGTGCAGATCGGCGCCAAAAGCGGCGTGATGAACAGCATTCCGGCGGGTGAGCGTTATGCGGGCCTTCCGGCACGGCCGTTGTGGGATTTTTTGAGAGAGTCGGCAGAGATCGCAAAACGGTCAGGAGCCAGGGATAAGAAGGACGGGAGTGCGGAGCATGACTGAAGAAGCCAAGACGTCGATGTCGACGGCCGACGTCATCGAAATCATGAAGCTTTTGCCGCATCGCTATCCTCTCCTGATGGTCGATAGGATCATCGAGATCGACAGCGATAATTCCGCGATCGGTATCAAGAACGTCACCGCGAACGAGCCGCAGTTTACCGGCCACTTCCCGGGATCGCCGATCATGCCGGGCGTTCTGCTGATCGAAGGCATGGCGCAGACGGCAGGCGCAATCTGCGCCCGCAAGGACGGAATCGGCGGCAATCTCGTCTACTTCATGACGATCGACAATGCCCGTTTCCGCAAGCCGGTCGTACCTGGCGACCGTGTTGAATTTCACGTCGCCAAGCTCAAGCAGCGCGGCACGATCTGGAAGTTCCACTGTGACGCGAAGGTCGATGGTTCGTTGGTTGCCGAGGCCGATATCGGCGCGATGATCGTACGGAAGGACCAAGAGCAGGCATGAGCAGCATCGCAAAAAGCGCGCGCATTCATAAGCTCGCGGTCGTCGAGGACGGAGCGGTCATCGGCGAGAACGTTGTCGTTGGCCCGTTCTGCCATGTCGGTCCAAAGGTCGTGTTGCATGATGCTGTCGAACTGCTGACGCATGCGGTCGTGGCTGGCCGGACAACGATCGGCAAGGGCACGAAGATATTCCCGATGGCGGTCGTCGGCGGCGATCCGCAGAGCGTGCATCACGGCGGCGAAGAGACAACGCTGGACGTCGGCGAGAATTGCACGATCCGCGAAGGAGTGACGATCAATACCGGCACGGCCGATTATGGCGGCAAGACCATCGTCGGCAACAACAATCTGTTCCTTGCAAATTCGCACGTTGCCCATGACTGCCGCGTCGGCAACAATGTCATCATGTCGAACAATGTCATGCTCGCGGGGCATGTCACCGTCGAAGACCGCGCCATCCTCGGCGGCGGCTGTGCGGTGCATCAATTCACACGCATCGGCCGGCAGGCTTTCATCGGCGGTCTCTCGGCTGCGAGCTATGATGTGATTCCCTACGGCATGCTGAACGGAAATCCGGGCGTGCTCTCGGGTCTCAACATTGTCGGTATGAGCCGCGCAGGAATTGAGCGCTCAGTCATCCATACGGTTCGCCGCGCCTACAAAAGCATCTTTGAAGGCGAAGGCTCGATCCGCGACAATGCGGCAGCGATCCGCGATGAATATGCCGATTGCAAGGAAGTGATGGAGATCCTCGATTTCATCGCCGCCGACAGCGATCGCGCGTTGTCGTCGCCCAATCGTGGCAAGAGCTGAGGTGGCCGCGAGCGGCCAAGACCACAAGGGCAGGCTGGCGATCATCGCGGGCAGTGGCTTCTTGCCCGCCTATGTTGCAGACGCCGCGCGCCAAGCAGGCGAAAATCCCGTTGTTATCGCACTGACGGATGAAGCGGATCGGGACTGGTCCGCATTCGATCATGCCAATCTCGGTGTCGGAAATTTTGCCGGCCTGGAGGCCATGTTTCGCCGCTATGGCGTCGACCGGGTCGTGATGTCTGGCGGCGTCGCGCGCCGCCCGGCCTGGCGCGATGTGCGCCCGACCTGGCGCGTGATCGGGGAGTTGCCATCCACCATCCGCACGCTTCTTTCCGGTGGCGACAATGCCGTGCTGCAGATGGTGATTCGCCTGATCGAGGCTGGCGGCGTCCGGGTCGTGGGCGCACATGAGATTGCACCGGATCTTCTGGCGACCACCGGACCACTTGGCCGTTTCTCACCATCGGAAGAGGATCTGCGCGATATCGCGCAAGGCGCAAAAGCCGCCGATGCCCTGGGGCTTCTTGATGTTGGGCAGGGCGCCGTCAGCGTCGGTGGCCGTGTCGTAGCGCTAGAGGGCGCCGAGGGCACCGACAAGATGATCGAGCGTGTCGCGAGTTTGCGAGCCGAGGGGCGCATATCGAAACGTCGCCGCGGCGTATTGGTGAAGCTCTGCAAGCCGCAGCAAGATGTACGCGCCGACCTGCCATCGATCGGAGTTTCCACTGTGCTCAACGCCAAGAAGGCTGGCCTTGCCGGCGTCGCCGTCGAGGCGGGCAGGGCGCTGGTGCTCGACCGCGAGGCGGTGATCGCTGCTGCCGACGAGACGGGACTTTTCGTCTGCGGCATCGACCGTGGCCTCCGTGCGGAGGGCTTCATGTGAGCGGCGCACTATTGAAACTCGCTGTTGTCGCCGGCGAGGTCTCCGGCGATTTGCTCGGCGGCGATCTCGTCGCCGCATTGAAGCAACGTTACGAAGGCCCCGTGGAACTGATCGGAGTCGGCGGCGATGCTCTGGAGGCGCAGGGCTTGCGCTCGCTTTTCGATTATTCCGAACTGTCGATCATGGGGTTTGCGCAGGTCATCAAACGGCTGCCGAAACTGCTCGCGCGCATTCGCCAGACGGCGGACGCGATCATCGCGGCCAAGCCCGATGTGCTTCTGATCATCGATAGCCCGGATTTCACCCATCGCGTCGCCAAGAAGGTGCGGGCGGCGCTACCGGATGTGCCGATCGTTGACTATGTCTGCCCGAGCGTCTGGGCGTGGAAAGAATATCGCGCGCAGAAAATGCTCGCCTATGTCGATCACGTGCTGGCAATTCTGCCCTTCGAGCCGGCGGCGATGCAGCGGCTGGAAGGACCGGCTACGACCTATGTCGGCCATCGCTTGAGTGTGGATCCGAACCTGGTCGAGACCCGCCGTCGGCGCGCGCTTCGGGCCCTGAGTGGCCCCGATGGCGAGAAGACGATCCTGCTGTTGCCCGGCTCGCGCTCCTCGGAAATCCGCCAGCTTCTGCCGGTTTTCCAGCAGGCGGTACAGGAATTTAGCCGGCGAAACGATCGCGTTCGTTACCTGCTGCCGACCGTTCCGCGACAGGAGGCGTTGGTGCATTCCCTCCTTGAAAATTGGAGCGTCAAGCCGGAAGTCTTCGTAGGCCAGGATGCCAAGTGGAACTCTTTTGCAGAGGCGGATGCGGCGATGGCGGCTTCCGGCACGGTGGTCCTCGAATTAGGGCTTGCCGGTGTTCCCGTCGTCTCGACCTATAAGACTGAGTGGCTCGCCCGATTTGTGATGTCGCGCATCAAGACCTGGACAGCGGCTTTGCCGAACCTGATTGCCGACTATGCGGTCGTACCCGAGCTAATCAACGATGTGCTGCGACCCGGCCTGCTGGCGCGCTACATGGAGCGCCTGTCCAACGATACGACGGAGCGGAAAGCCATGCTTCAAGGCTATGATCTGCTCTGGCAGCGAATGCAGACCGAAGAACCGCCGGGCGAAAAGGCGGCGGCGATCGTTCTCGATGTCTTGTCAAAGAAAAAACCCGGCCATTTCTGACCGGGTTTTTTGTTGGCTTGCTTTTCGGTTTAACGCTTGGAAACCGGAACGTATTCGCGCTGTCCTGCGCCGATGTAGAGCTGGCGCGGGCGACCGATACGCTGATCCGGGTCTTCGATCATTTCGTTCCACTGAGCGATCCAGCCAACCGTGCGAGCAAGAGCGAACAGCACCGTGAACATGGTGGTGGGGAAGCCCAGAGCCTTCAGCGTAATGCCGGAATAGAAATCGACGTTCGGGTAAAGCTTCTTTTCGATGAAATAATCATCGGTCAATGCGATACGCTCGAGTTCGATCGCGATGTCGAGCAACGGATCGTCCTTGATGCCGAGTTCGCCGAGGACTTCGTGCGCCGTCTTCTGCATGATCTTGGCGCGCGGATCGTAGTTCTTGTAGACGCGGTGGCCAAAGCCCATCAGGCGGAACGGATCGTTCTTGTCCTTGGCGCGGGCGATATATTCAGGAATGCGATCGACAGTGCCGATTTCCGTCAGCATGTTCAGCGCAGCTTCGTTCGCGCCGCCATGGGCTGGGCCCCAGAGGCAGGCGATGCCGGCAGCGATGCAAGCGAACGGGTTGGCGCCGGAAGAGCCGGCGAGGCGAACCGTCGAGGTCGACGCGTTCTGTT
Source organism: Rhizobium mayense (assembly GCF_030272705.1). GTDB lineage: Bacteria > Pseudomonadota > Alphaproteobacteria > Rhizobiales > Rhizobiaceae > Rhizobium > Rhizobium mayense. Next base: position 259,103 of record NZ_JARFYM010000003.1, read on the forward strand.
CGTGATCGGCGTGCAGGATGAAAATGCGGTCCATGGCGCGTGCGAGCACCGGGTTGACCACATATTCCTCGCAGGGCACGGCGAAGCACATGCGCAGGAAGTTCGACGCGTAGTCGAGATCGTTCTTCGGGTAAACGAAAGGCTGGCCGATATGGTACTTGTAGGCCATGGCGGCCAGCGTCGGCATCTTGGCGATCATGCGCAGGCTGGCAACCATGCGCTGGTGCGGATCGGTGATGTCGGTCGAGTCGTGATAGAAAGCCGACAGAGCGCCGACGCAGCCGCACATAACAGCCATCGGATGCGCATCGCGGCGGAATCCGGTAAAGAAGCGGGACATCTGCTCATGCACCATCGTGTGGTGCACGACGCGATAGTCGAAGTCCTTCTTCTGGGCCGCAGTCGGCAATTCGCCGTAGAGCAGCAGGTAGCAGACTTCAAGGAAATCGCCGTGTTCGGCAAGCTGTTCGATCGGATAACCGCGATGCAGCAAAACGCCTTCGTCGCCATCAATAAAGGTGATGCTGGATTCGCACGACGCGGTCGAGGTGAAGCCAGGATCGTAAGTGAAAGTGGAGGTGTTCTTATAAAGGGCACCAATATCAATGACACTCGGGCCGATGGTTCCGGTTTTCACCGGCAACTCCACCGTCTTTTCACCCCAAGTTAGTTTCGCGCTTTGTTCCGTCATGCTGATCCTCCAAGATTTGGCGGGATTGACGCCTTAAAAAGCGCCAAAAGGTTAAGCGACTACCGATTAGCTATATGATCCAGAGCCTAATGCCAAGTTATCCTTACGCCTATTTGTGCAATGCAGTATCAACTTTTGGGCACTGCGATAGGCAGGTCTGCCCAGTTCATCCGCAGATTGCCGTCATTTCTTGACGTTTAGGCCGATTTCGGTTGAATTCACCTGATGGTGACGGCAAAAATCTCGTTATAGCTGTAGTTTTGCGTGGGTGCGGGCGAATGCCTAATTTAGAGGCACGGGATCAGCCGGCGGATAGCCGGGGTTTTGCTGCGGTGGCCGTGCGTGACCGTGGTAAGACGACCGTTATTTTTCGCATCAAGGCGACCCAACCGGAGCGGACGCAGGATCACGCGCCGCTTACTGCGCGTCTCCGTCTCGCGGCGAACAGCATCCGACTCACCCTTTACCATTTGGCCGAAGAAGAGGCAGCGCATGGCCGCGCAGTGCTCTTTGCTCCCGTCTATATCGGCGCCGGCGCGATTTTTTGGTTCACGGCTGGTGCCGATCCGCCGCCGCAGACTGTCTTTGCCGCTCTCCTGATTTTCGCGGTCAGTTTCTTCCTCAAGCAGGAGGCGGGCCGGGTGCTGCGGCACTTGCTGCTTGCCGGCATGCTGCTGAGCGCCGGCATGGCTTTGGCGCAATGCGAAACGTGGCGCGCATCGACCGTAATGCTCGATTCCGCGGTGACCACCACTATCACCGGGCGGATTGAGCGGCGCGAAGCCGACGACAAGGGGCGTTGGCGCTACGTCGTCGCCATCGAGGCAACGGAAAAGCCGGCTATTCGGCGGCCGCCAGAGCGGGTCACCATTTTTGTGCGCAAGCAGCCGCAGCCATTCGAACTTGGCGATCGCATCCAGGGTAGGGCGCGGTTGACTCCGCCAGCCGGACCGGCCTTGCCGGGTCTCAACGATTTTGCCTTCAGCGCCTATTTCGACGGTATCGGTGCAAACGGCTTTGCTTATGGAATGCCGACATTGTTGTCACCAGCCAGTGATGTTGCTGAGGGATCTGTTCTCGACAAGGCGGATATCTGGCTTGCTGGCTTGCGCAGCAGCATCGGCGACAGAATCAGAACGCTGCTGCCTGGCGACACCGGCGCTTTTGCGGCCTCGCTTGTCACCGATGAGAGACGAGCGATCTCGGAGGATACGACGGAGGCGCTGCGCACCTCGGGCCTTGCGCATATCATCGCCATCTCCGGCCTGAACATGGCTCTTTCCGCGGGCATCTTCTATGTCGGCCTGCGCTATGGCCTCAGCCTGTTTTTCGGTGTGGCACAGGCCTGGCCAACAAAAAAGATCGCCGCCTTCGGCGCGCTGATCACGGTGACTGCCTATTACCTCATTTCCGGTTTCGGTGTATCGGCCGAACGCGCTTTCATCATGATGGCGATCATGCTGGTCGCCGTGCTTTTCGACCGCCCATCCATCAGCCTTCGCAACGTGGCGCTGTCGGCGATCGTCATCCTCATTCTGTCGCCGTCGCAGGCGCTCGGTCCAAGTTTCCAGATGTCCTACTCAGCGACCCTGGCATTAGTGTCAGGCTATTCGCTCTGGACGAGGAGACGCCATCGGGAAAGTGTACACTCCCGGTTCCAGCTCATGCGTCCGCTGCTCTTCATCTCACGTTTCTTCGGAGGCATATTGTCGACCTCCTTTATCGGCGGCGCGTCGACGGCAATTTTCTCGATAGAACATTTTCACCGGTTGGCGACATATGGTCTCGTTGCCAATTTGGCGGCCATGCCGGTCGTCTCCTTTGTCGTCATGCCGTTTGGCATGGCGGCGACGCTGCTAATGCCATTCGGGATCGATGCTCCCTTTTGGCAAGTCACCGGTGCGGGACTCGACGTCGTCATCATCATTGCCAAAACGGTTGCCGCTTGGGGCGGCAATATTCCCTTCGGGCGACTGCCGGTCTGGCTGTTCCCGACAATTATCGCCGGTTTCCTGTTGATGACCCTGTTGAGGACGTGGCTGCGGCATACAGGTGCGCTTCTGATCATCGCTTCGGTCGCAATCGTGGCGCTCAGCCCCGATGCGCGAAAGTCCGACCTGATAATTTCCGAAGACGGCACTTTGGTCGCCCTGCTACGAAATGGTGCGTTCACGACCAACCGCGAAAAGCCGCCCGATTTCATCTTCGAGCAATGGCAACGAGCGCTGGCGATCACCGAGCAGCACCCGCCGCTTCTACTTCCGCCTGACAATCAGTTACCCAAGATCAACAAATCGGACACCCATCGCCGCCTCAGTTCCGACGAACAGACTGCGGTGCGAAAGGCGATGGATGCGGCACTGGACAATGCGGGTGACGGTGGCTTTGCGTGCCAGAAGCGGGAATGGTGCGTGGCAATACTGGATAATGGCGACATGCTTGTCACTATCGAAAACGCTGCCTATCTTGCCCCGGCCTGTGACACCGCCAATATCGTCGTCACTCCCATCCGGCTGCGTCTCGATCGCTGCCGCTCCGGCGCGAGGCTTTTCACGGGCGCAACGCTACGCAGGACCGGCTCCATCGAGATGGACCTCAGCGCCGACAAACCGACAACAACAACTGCGTTTCAAGCTTTGGTTCGGCCATGGAACATGCACCGCGCCTATGATTGGCGATCGGGCACGTTCGGAGCGCCGATCGCACCGGTGTCGCCGGTTAGTGATAACGGCGAATAAGGCCGACGAGCTTGCCCTGCACTTTGACGCGATCCGGTCCGAAGATGCGGGTTTCATAAGCCGGGTTCGCCGCTTCAAGCGCGATCGAGGCACCCTTGCGGCGGAAGCGCTTCAACGTTGCCTCTTCATCGTCGACAAGAGCGACAACGATATCGCCGGGATTAGCTGTCGTGGCATTGCGGATAATAACCGTGTCGCCGTCAAAGATGCCGGCATCGATCATCGAATCGCCCTTGACCTCGAGCGCGTAATGTTCGCCCGAACCGAGCATGTCGGCCGGAACGGTGATGTCATGGGTATTGTTCTGGATCGCGGAGATCGGCACGCCGGCGGCAATGCGGCCCATGACCGGCACGGAGACGGAACTGTTGTTTTCCTCATTCGCCGGCCTGGCAGGCGCGGGTGGCGGTACCAGCTGTGGTTTGCCAAGGCTGCCCTCAATGACGCTCGGCGAAAAGCCGCGGCGTGGCTGAAGACTTGGACTATAGGCTTCGGGCAGTTTGATGACCTCCAGCGCGCGGGCCCGGTTCGGCAGGCGGCGGATGAAGCCACGCTCTTCCAAAGCGGTGATGAGGCGGTGAATGCCGGATTTGGACGCGAGGTCCAACGCATCCTTCATCTCATCGAAGGATGGCGGGACACCGGACTCCTTCATTCGTTCGTGAATGAAGAGAAGCAGTTCCTGCTGCTTGCGTGTCAACATCGTCTTCGGACCCCAGAATTGAGAAAAGCGTGGTGAAACAAATCCAGAACGGACACTATATGTTCCATATGTGTTCCGCAAGCCCTTAAATTTTGGTGAAGGTTTTGTAAGCGCATCAAATAAATAAGAACATAACAGGTCCCAGGCGGACGGTTTTTCGCGATACGCATGCGTTAACAAACGGAAATATAAGCAGAATCTGACGCAGAGAAATTTTTTCGCTGGAAACCCGAATGTCTCCAAACCGATGAAAAACCGATGCCAATTGCGCAATAAGCTCTTTGGAGGACGATATTCTCCGAAGGACGGAGGGCAAGCTGGGAGAGCCGAATCTAAGTAAAAGCGCGAGCGTGGGAGATCGGGCGACCCCCAACAAGATCTGGCGCGAATTCAAGAGGTTGGGTGGATTTTGAAATTTGTCATAACCGCTCGCGCCGGTGCTCGATCAAGGCGCGGTCATTGGCGATCTGCTTCAGCATGCTGCGACCGGCCAGGAACATCTCAAAGAGAAAGGCCGCAAAGGCGCCCATGAGGGCGACAACGGCAAGACCGAAAAACCAGAGCAGCAGCTGCTCGCGAAACTGCTGACGAATCGCTCCGCTCATGAGGCCGAGCGTGGCCAGACATGTGAATACGCCCGATACCGTGCCGAGGAGGACGGCAATCTCCAGTGCCAAAGTTCGCCGGCGCAGATAATAGAGTTGCAGCAGCTTTGCTTCATCCGAATTGTCTGAGATCACCCGCTCAAAAAGGCTGTTCACCCGATCCGAGACGCGAGCGAGTCTGGTCGAGAAGACATTGAGGCACCCGGCTGTACCAGCAAGCAGAAAGACTGGCGTCAATGCTACCTGGATAACGTGTGCAGCATCGGGTGTTAGCTGGTCGCTCAGCACGTTCTGTCTCCTTCCGATCCAATGTCATCCGCCGAAATGACGCACACGTTTCACGTTCGCGGTGATGGCGATCTCGCCATTTGTTCACCCCACTTCTTCTGCAGTGTCAGAGCGGTGGCGTCGGATCTCTCCTCCCCAGCCACCTGAGCGCCCGGCTGAGCGAATTCGATGCCATTTTCGATAAAGGCGTCGCGGATCATGGTATAGGCCTGCCGCCGAATGTAGGTCTGCCGGCCGGGGAGGGCGGTGAAGGCAAAGCTGAGTTCGACACCGAAATCGCCGATCTGCTCGACGCCCTTCATTTCTAGCGTCTCAAGGATCTGCGGGCCGATTTCCGGGTCCTCCTTCAATTGCTCTCCGATTTGCTTGATGATCCTTTTTGCCTTGGCCACATCGGTGTTGAAGGGAAATCGAAGGAGGAATTTGTCGGTCACCCAGTCGCGGCTCATATTTTGGACCGCGCCGAGTTCACCGAACGGAACCGTGAACACCGGACCGCGATGATGCCGGAGCCTGACGGAGCGAAGGCTGAAGGATTCCACCGTTCCCATATAATTCCCGCTTTGAATGTATTCTCCGACGCGGAAGGCATCGTCCATCAGGTAGAAAATGCCGCTGACAATATCCTTAACGAGCGTTTGCGAGCCGAAGCCTACGGCCACACCGAAAATTCCGGCTCCCGCTATCAGCGGTCCGATCTGCACGCCCATTTCAGCCAGTACGGTAAGGACGGCAGCGGCGATGACGACGGCTGCAAGCGCGTTGCGGAAGATTGGCAGCAACGTGCGTAGACGGGTTGCACGCGCAGCTTCCGCGGATGGCGACGATGCGGCGCTGTCGACATCACCCATTTTTGCATCAATGTATGCCTTCGATAGTTGCCAGCAAAGATCGGCTAAAATCAGAATGATGATGCTCTTCAGCGCACCGCGGACCGCGGCGTCGATCGTCGGATTTTCTCTTGCGAGAATATTGGGATTGTAGTGCCAGATGAATATGACCCAGGCCGAGGCCGCGACGATGACAATTGCCCGCGAGCCCCGAATGGCCAGCACCATACGCGCGCTGTTCTTGTCGTCGTTGGGCCAGTGTCCTTTTGCGAATGCCTCGGCCGTTCGACCGACGGCAGTGAGCAGCCTGGGAAGAACAATGAGATAGATTCCCGCCCAGAAGAGGCCGAGGAAGTTGATCGCCCAGAAAAACCAGAGGCAGATCATGTAAATCGAATAGAGGACGCTCACAACGGTTCGCTGTTCGGCAACAGTTGCATTTGCCGGTCGTCTCCAGACCGCCTCGATAGCAATTAGCAATAGGAGGATGGAGAAACCGTAGGAGATGATGGTTTCGACATCTCTGTCGACGGAGAGCGGTCTGGCCACCGAGGTGGTGGCGCCGGCGACCGCCAGAACGGCAATAAAGACACGAATCCTGCGCGTGCCGAAAGCCGACAGAGCGCCAGCGTCCGTCAACGGCTTACAGACGGCAAACGCCAGGCGGGCGATGATGAACGCCAGCAAATAAAACAGAATCACCACGTGTAGAAGCGGTGGCCAGTCGATCGCAAGGAAGACGGCGGAGCTGACAAGCGTGAAGGTGACCCACGGTCCGAATTCCCCTACCGCATATGCGACAAGAGGATTCTGAAATCGCGCCTTGACGACGGTTTTCTTGAAAAACCATTCTGCCGTGAAGCCGACACAGACCAATGCCGTGAACATCACAATGGCGGGCGCAAAGCCGCTATTCCTCGCTTGTTCCCGCACCCTGCTTGCTGCGGCAGCAATCTGCGCCGGTACGGTTGGAATGGCTGATCGCAGCGCCTGATATCGGGTGCGAGCCCGGGCCTCTCCGGTTTCGATCATGGTCTCGGCGATTGCGGGTCTCTGCTGCTCGGCTGCCTGCCGCTTTTCCAGCCATTGGCGCAGTTCCGGATCGTTCATCAGGTGAAGCAGTTCCGACACCTTCGCAGGCAGGGGCGCGGGAGGCGTTTCCGGCGACTGTGCGTGGCAGGGCTGTTGCGTGATCGCCATGAAAAGAAAGGCAAATATGAAAGGGATCAAGCCATGGGAGAAGGCAAGAAAGAGACGAGCCGACAGAGACAAGATCGCGCGTGTGGGCGCCCCCTCGACGAGCATCAAGCGCATGTCTCCCCGCAAGCACCCGATAAACCAAATTAAAGTACTGCCGCGAAATAGAAGCAGCGGCAGATCGCTCTTTTGTCTTTCCGAACTCGGATGGTGAACGGCGCTAGCTCTGGACAATCCGAAACGGAAGAATGCGCATTTTTGTCTTGCCGTCGGGAAAGAGGCTTTCGGCGCTATCATCACCAGCATCAATTACCTGCGACTGCACTCCGGCTCATTTTGTTGCAGCACGGTATGGATAGTGATCGAATTATTGTGCTTCGACAAGGGAGAGTTTCATGCCGGGGCATATGTAATTCGGCTAGTTTGCCAGGGTCTGTCGCAGCGCTTTCATCTTGAATTGAATGGCAGATGAGCGCAAACCTGCGGACGTGTGAAGGAAGAGACCATGACCTCATCGCCCCATCCGCTGGATCACCTCGTTTTGCCGACCGTCAATATCGCGGTGGTGCGGGAACGGCTAGGCAAGCTCGGTTTTACCGTCGCCGCCGAGGCGCGACATCCCTTCGGTACCGAGAACGCCTGTGTTTTCCTGTCCGACAAGACCTATCTGGAGCCCTTGGGTATCGCGTCACGCGAGCAGTACGAGACGAGTGTGGGGGAGGGCAATGTTTTCGTCGCCCGCGACCAGGCCTATCGTTTTCGCGTCGATGAAGAAGGATTTTCGGCCATCGTTTTCGGTACGGACGACGCGGTCGCCGATGACGAGCGGTTCCGGGCCAACGCCATGTCGGCCGGAAACATGCTGGATTTTGCCCGGCCGATGCGTATGCCCGATGGGTCGGAAATGACGGCCGGTTTTCGCCTTGCTTTTGCGGCCGATCTGCGTTCGCCGGACTTCTTCACCTTCTGCTGCCAGCGCATCAATCCATTGCCGGCCGATCGCAGTTCCTTGGAGCGACATGCCAATGGCGTTACGGGTGTCGCACGGGTTGCCATGTCGACGCCGAAGCCCGCAGCCTATCGCGGCTTTTTCGAACAGGTCGCCGATGGACCGAAGATATCGACGCATTCCTTCGGCATCACGGTCGAGACAGCCAATGCCAAGATCGACGTCCTGACCCCGGAAGGCATGGAAGCGTTTTACGATCTAACCGTGCCTGAGGACGATCCCGGCCTTCGGGCGCGGGCAATCCTTTTCAAGACCCGCGATCTTTCCGTGACATCGGCGCATTTGGCTGCTAACGGCGTCACATACACGCGTAAGAACAATCGTATTCTGGCTAAACCCGCCCCAGGACAGGGGGCACTGTTTGCCTTCGAGGAGATAGCATGAGCACCAATTCCGAAGTGATCGTCGGCGAGGGCGCATCCAAGGTTCTGTTTTCCAATACCGCCGGACTGTCGCTGATCGCTGGCCCCTGCCAGATGGAAAGCCGCGATCATGCCTTCATGATCGCCGGCGTGTTGAGGGAGTTGTGCGGCAAGCTCGGCATCGGCCTTGTCTATAAGTCGTCCTTCGACAAGGCGAACCGCACGTCGCTCTCCGGCAAGCGCGGCATGGGGCTGGAAAAATCCATGGAAGTCTTTGCCGATCTGAAGAAGGAGTTCGGTTTTCCGGTTCTGACCGACATCCATACAGAGGAACAGTGCGCCATCGTCGCCGAGACGGTCGATATTCTGCAGATCCCCGCTTTTCTGTCCCGACAGACCGACCTTCTTGTCGCCGCCGCCAAGACCGGCCGCGTCATCAACGTCAAGAAGGGTCAGTTCCTCGCGCCCTGGGACATGAAGAACGTGCTGGCAAAGCTGAACGGCAGCGGCAACCCCAATGTGCTTCTGTGCGAGCGTGGTGCTTCCTTCGGTTACAACACGTTGGTCTCCGACATGCGCTCGCTGCCAATCATGGCGGCGATGGGCGCGCCGGTGATTTTCGATGCGACTCATTCGGTGCAGCAGCCGGGTGGTCAGGGTGGTTCCACCGGTGGTGAACGTCGTTTCGTGGAGACCCTGGCACGTGCAGCGGTCGCCGTCGGCGTCGCGGGCGTCTTCGTCGAGACGCATGAAGATCCGGACAATGCCCCGTCTGATGGCCCGAATATGGTCTACCTGAAGGACATGCCGCAGCTTTTGGAAAAGCTGCTTGCCTTCGACGCGATCGCCAAGGCCTGAGAAATAAGAGGCATTCAACAGGCTGACATTAAAATGCGCTACGCGGCCTGTAGCAGTGCCAAATCGCGGCGCGGATCGACATTGTAATTTCCGCGCCTTCGGTTAAGACCATTTAAATCGATTTATAACCAGCGAGCAGGAAGCTATCATGACCGCAATCACCGACATTATCGCCCGCGAGATTCTCGACAGCCGTGGTAATCCCACCGTCGAAGTCGATGTCTACCTCGAAGATGGCAGCATGGGCCGCGCAGCGGTTCCGTCGGGCGCGTCCACGGGCGCGCATGAAGCCGTTGAAGTTCGCGACGGCGGCAAGCGTTATCATGGCAAGGGTGTCGAGAAGGCCGTCGAAGCCGTCAATACCGAGATCTTCGACGCGATCGGCGGCATCGACGCCGAGAACCAGATCCAGATCGACAACATCATGATCGAGCTTGACGGCACGCCGAACAAGTCGCGCCTCGGCGCCAACGCCATCCTCGGCGTATCGCTCGCCGTCGCCAAGGCTGCCGCCCAGAGCGCCAACCTGCCGCTCTATCGCTATGTCGGCGGTGCTCATGCCCGCCTGCTGCCGGTTCCGATGATGAACATCATTAACGGCGGCGCCCATGCCGACAATCCAATCGACTTCCAGGAATTCATGATCCTGCCGGTCGGCGCAGATACCCTCCGCGATGCCGTGCGCATGGGCTCTGAAGTTTTCCACGTCCTCAAGAAGGAACTGCACGCCGGCGGCCACAATACCAATGTTGGCGATGAAGGCGGTTTCGCTCCGAATCTCAAGAGCGCGCCGGAAGCGCTCGACTTCATCATGAAGTCGATCGAGAAGGCTGGCTACAAGCCGGGCGAAGACATCTATCTCGGCCTCGACTGCGCCTCGACGGAATTCTTCAAGGACGGCAAATACGTCATGGAGGGCGAAGGCCGCACTCTGGAATCGGGCGCGATGGCCGAATATCTCGCCGAACTCGCCGCCAAATACCCGATTGCCTCGATCGAAGACGGCATGGCTGAAGACGATTGGGAAGGCTGGAAGACTCTGACCGATCTGATCGGCAAGAAGACGCAGCTCGTCGGCGATGATCTTTTCGTCACCAATTCCGGCCGCCTGCGCGACGGCATCCGCATGGGTGTCGCCAACTCGATCCTCGTCAAGGTCAACCAGATCGGCTCGCTGACCGAAACCCTCGACGCCGTCGAAACCGCCCATAAGGCAGCCTACACCGCCGTCATGTCGCATCGTTCCGGCGAAACCGAAGACTACACCATCGCCGATCTCGCGGTTGCCACCAACTGCGGTCAGATCAAGACGGGTTCTCTGTCGCGTTCCGACCGCATGGCCAAGTACAACCAGCTCATCCGCATCGAAGAAGCGCTCGGCCCCCAGGCACAATATGCCGGTCGCTCCATCATTCGCGGCTGATAGTTCATGCCCCTGAAAATCCGCAGGGTTTTCAGAAAGGCTTGTTCGCATCGGATAACGATCCGAGTCGCCTTATAAGCCAATATTTTCCTGATCTTGAACCGCGCCTCCGGGCGCGGTTTTTTGTTGGAAAAATGGCAGAGTCAACGGATGGTTAATCTCTCACGGCTAGTGTCTTCATGGATGTTTGATTTAGCGTGATCTTATCCGGAACCGCTTCGCATTTCCGCCGCGCGGACCTGAGGTTCGGGATCATTCTCGGTAGAGCGTTTTGAGCAAGCGAGTATGTGGACAAAATATCATAAGAAGCGAAAGTTCGGCCGTTTCATTCTTCCCGCCATCACGATCGCCTTCGTGAGCTATTTCGGCTATCACTGCATTCATGGCGACTACGGTCTGAAGGCAACCGAGGTCTTCGAGCAGCAGCGCATCGATCGCAGCAAGGAGCTCGCCGATCTCGTTGCCAAGCGCGAACACCTTGAAAAGGAAGTAGCTTTGCTCAGCGATGGCTCGCTGGACAAGGATATGCTCGATCAATATGCGCGCTATCAATTGACCTATTCCAAAGCCGACGAAATCGTTATCTTCAACAAATAGTCACAATTAACCGAATTTCAGTTAACAGCCTTTTTCATAAGCATATCAACCGCTTGTGAAGAATATGAGCCATGCAATTATAGCATTGCTGTGGCGAACAATCTTCCCTATGTTACGCGACACTACAACACGAGGCTACTCACATAGGGAGGGTTGAATGGCGCCGCGAAAATCCGCGTCCGTTTCCAGCCGCAAGACAACATCCAAGCCTGTCAAAGACACCAACGGTGGTGCAATCGCGGAATTCGACCGCGATGCGGAGCTCAAGGCCTATCGTGAGATGCTGCTGATCCGCCGCTTTGAAGAGAAAGCCGGCCAGCTTTACGGCATGGGCTTCATCGGCGGCTTCTGTCACCTTTATATCGGCCAGGAGGCCGTCGTCGTCGGCATGCAGTTGGCGCTGAAGGACGGCGACCAGGTCATCACAGGCTATCGTGACCACGGCCACATGCTGGCGACCGGCATGAGCGCCCGCGGCGTCATGGCCGAGCTCACCGGACGTCGGGGCGGCTATTCCCGAGGGAAGGGCGGCTCCATGCACATGTTCTCCAAGGAAAAGAACTTCTACGGCGGCCACGGCATCGTCGGTGCGCAGGTCTCGCTCGGTACCGGCCTCGGTTTCGCCAATTGGTATCGCGGCAATGACAATGTCAGTGTCGCCTATTTCGGCGACGGCGCTGCCAACCAGGGCCAGGTCTACGAAAGCTTCAACATGGCGCAGCTCTGGAAGCTGCCGGTGATCTACGTGATCGAGAACAACCGCTACGCCATGGGCACATCGACGGCGCGCGCAACCGCGCAGGCCGACTTCTCCAAGCGCGGCTCCTCGTTCGGCATTCCCGGTATCCAGGTCGACGGCATGGATGTTCGCGCCGTGAAGGCGGCCGCCGATGAAGCGGTCGAGTATTGCCGTTCCGGCAAGGGCCCGATCATTCTGGAAATGCTGACCTATCGCTATCGTGGCCATTCCATGTCGGACCCGGCTAAGTATCGCTCCAAGGACGAAGTGCAGAAGATGCGCTCCGAGCATGACCCGATCGAGCAGGTTCGTGCCCGTCTCTTGGAAAAGGGTTGGGCGTCGGAAGACGAGCTGAAGGCCATCGACAAGGATGTTCGCGATATCGTCGCCGACAGCGCCGATTTCGCCCAGGCCGATCCGGAGCCGGATGCTTCCGAGCTCTACACCGACATTCTGCTCTAATTCGGGGAGGGACGATCCATGCCCATCGATATTCTCATGCCCGCCCTTTCTCCGACGATGGAAGAGGGCACCCTTTCGAAATGGCTCAAGCAGGAAGGTGACAAGGTCGCCTCTGGTGACGTCATCGCCGAAATCGAGACCGACAAGGCCACCATGGAAGTGGAAGCTGTCGACGAAGGCACGATCGGCAAGCTGCTGATCGAAGCCGGCACCGAAGGCGTCAAGGTCAACACCAAGATCGCGATCCTGTTGCAGGACGGCGAGTCCGCTTCGGACATCTCGACCGCCAAGGCCGCTCCGGTCGCCGAGCCGGTCAAGGCCGAAGCTCCGGCACCCGCCGCTGCTCCAGCACCCGTTGCGGCGCAGCCGAAAGCGGCTCCCGCCGATCCGGAAATTCCGGCCGGCACGGAAATGGTGTCGATGACGGTGCGTGAAGCGCTGCGCGACGCCATGGCCGAAGAAATGCGCGCCAACCCGGACGTCTTCGTCATGGGCGAAGAAGTCGCCGAATACCAGGGCGCCTATAAGGTTACCCAAGGCCTGCTGCAGGAATTCGGTCCACGCCGCGTGATTGACACCCCGATCACCGAGCACGGTTTTGCCGGCGTCGGCGTCGGTGCCGCCATGGCTGGCCTTCGCCCGATCGTCGAGTTCATGACTTTCAACTTCGCCATGCAGGCGATCGACCAGATCATCAACTCCGCCGCCAAGACGCTCTATATGTCCGGCGGCCAGATGGGTGCCCCGATGGTCTTTCGCGGCCCCAACGGCGCGGCAGCGCGCGTAGCGGCTCAGCACAGCCAGGATTATGCGGCCTGGTACAGCCACATTCCAGGCCTCAAGGTGGTCGTGCCCTACACGGCAGCCGACGCCAAGGGCCTGCTGAAAGCGGCGATCCGCGATCCGAACCCAGTCATCTTCCTTGAAAACGAAATCCTTTACGGCCAGCACTTCGATGTGCCGAAGCTCGATGATTTCGTTGTGCCGATCGGCAAGGCCCGCATCCATCGTTCCGGCAAGGACGCAACGGTCGTCTCCTTCGGTATCGGCATGACCTATGCCACGAAGGCGGTCGCCGAGCTCGAAGCCCAGGGCATCGATGTCGAGCTGATCGACCTTCGCACCATCCGTCCGATGGACCTGCCGACGATCATCGAATCCGTCAAGAAGACCGGTCGCCTGGTGACCGTCGAGGAAGGCTATCCGCAGTCGTCCGTCGGCACTGAAATCGCCACCCGCGTCATGCAGCAGGCCTTCGATTATCTCGACGCGCCGATCCTGACGATCGCGGGCAAGGATGTGCCCATGCCCTACGCCGCCAACCTCGAGAAGTTGGCGCTTCCGAGCGTCGGCGAAGTGGTCGATGCGGTGAAAGCCGTTTGCTACAAATAAGGGGAGGGCTCTTCGATGCCTATCAACATCACCATGCCTGCCCTCTCGCCGACCATGGAAGAGGGCAACCTCGCCAAGTGGCTGGTCAAGGAAGGCGATAAGATCAAGTCAGGCGACGTTATCGCCGAGATCGAGACAGACAAGGCAACGATGGAAGTCGAAGCCGTCGATGAAGGCACCGTCGCCAAGATCGTCGTTCCCGCGGGCACCGAAGGCGTCAAGGTCAATGCGCTGATCGCGGTCCTGGCTGGCGAAGGCGAGGACGTTTCCGCGGCTGCCTCCGGCGCCGCTGCTGCGCCGGCCGCTCAGACCGCTGCGCCTGCCGCAGCGGCACCAGCGCCGAAGGCGGAGGCGGCTCCGGCCCAATCCGCGCCGGCCGCGCAGCCTGCGCCAGTCGTGCCTGCTGCCCTTTCAACGGATGGTCATCGCACTTTCGCCTCGCCGCTCGCGCGCCGCCTTGCCAAGGAATCCGACATCGATCTGACTGCGCTCGTCGGCTCCGGCCCGCATGGCCGCGTGATCAAGAAGGACATCGAAGCCGCTGTTGCCAGCGGTGGCGTTGCAAAGGCTGCTCCGGCGGCCGCTCCCGCTGCCCAGCCGGCCGCGGCCGCTCAGGCTCCGGCCGCAGCAGCGCCGAAAGGCATGTCGGAAGACGCCGTTCTGAAGTTGTTCGAACCCGGTTCCTACGAACTCGTGCCACACGACGGCATGCGCAAGACCATTGCCAAGCGCCTGCAGGAATCCAAGCAGACCGTTCCGCATTTCTACGTCACCGTCGATTGCGAGTTGGATGCACTGTTGGCGCTGCGTTCGCAGCTCAACGATGCTGCTCCGAAGTCGAAGGATGGCGTTCCGGCCTACAAGCTCTCCGTCAACGACATGGTCATCAAGGCCCTGGCGCTGGCGCTGCGCGATGTACCGGAAGCCAACGTCTCCTGGACCGACAACAACATGGTCAAGCACAAGCACGCCGATGTCGGTGTTGCCGTGTCCATCCCGGGCGGTCTGATCACGCCGATCATCCGCAGCGCCGAGCTGAAGACGCTGTCTGCCATCTCCAATGAGATGAAGGACTACGGCAAGCGCGCCAAGGAGCGCAAGCTAAAGCCCGAGGAATACCAGGGCGGCACGACCGCTGTGTCCAATATGGGCATGATGGGCGTTAAGAACTTCTCGGCTGTCATCAATCCGCCGCATGCGACCATTCTGGCCGTTGGCGCGGGCGAGCAGCGTGTGATCGTCAAGAAGGGTGAAATGGCCATCGCCACCATGATGAGCGTCACCTTATCGACCGACCACCGTTGTGTCGACGGTGCGCTTGGCGCGGAACTTTTGGCAGCCTTCAAGGGCTATATCGAAAACCCGATGGGTATGCTCGTCTGAGCCTTGTCGTCAAACGGAGGCATGAATGACCAAGACCGTTCTGTGTTATGGCGACTCGCTGACATGGGGCTATAACGCCGAGACGATCGATCGTCATGCCTTCGAAGATCGATGGCCGAGCGTGCTGCAGAAGGCGCTCGGCGATCAGGCCCGGATGATTCCGGAAGGGCTGAACGGCCGCACCACGGCTTTCGACGACCATCTCGCCGATTGCGACCGCAATGGTGTGAAGGTCTTGCCGACGATCCTGCAGACGCACGCGCCGCTCGATCTCGTCATTATCATGCTGGGCACCAACGACATGAAGCCGGTGATCGCCGGTTCGGCCTTTGCGGCCTTGCAGGGCGTCAGCCGGTTGATTCAGCTGGTGCGCAGTCATACATGGGGTTTTGAATACGATGTCCCCGACATTCTGATTGTGGCTCCCCCACCCATCAGTGAGACCGCCAATGCTGCCTTCGCCGCTCATTTCCTCGGCGCGGTCAAGGAGTCGGCGAAGCTTGCTACGCTTTATCGCGACCTGGCCGACGAGCTGGGCTGCGGCTTTTTCGATGCAGGCACAGTCGCCGTCACCACGCCGCTCGACGGCGTGCATCTCGATGCGGAAAACACGCGGGCGCTCGGCCGTGGCCTCGAACCGATCGTTCGGATGATGCTCGGGCTTTAACCATTTGATTGAGTGCGATCTTACTCGAAAGCCGCTCCATATCCTTGCGGTGCTTCGGTTCGCTATCGGGCTCCGGGAAAATTAAGGCAGGCTGAGCTTCGACTGGCCGCCAACCAAAGGCAGGAAACATATGGCTGAGAATTACGACGTCATCATCATCGGCTCTGGCCCTGGCGGCTATGTTGCCGCCGTGCGCGCCGGCCAGCTTGGCCTGAAGACGGCGATCGTCGAACGAGAGCACCTGGGCGGTATCTGCCTGAACTGGGGCTGCATTCCGACCAAGGCGCTGTTGCGCTCGGCCGAAATCCTCGATCATTCCAATCATCTGAAAGACTACGGCCTTGTTCTGGAAGGCAAGGTTACGCCCGATGTGAAGGCGGTCGTCGCCCGTTCGCGCGGCGTTTCCCTTCGCCTCAACATGGGCGTCGGCTTCCTGATGAAAAAGAACAAGGTCGACGTGATCTGGGGCGAGGCCAAGATCACCAAGCCCGGCGAAATCGTCGTGGGCAAATCGACCAAGCCTGTCGTCGAGCCGCAGCATCCGCTGCCGAAGAACGTCAAGGGCGAGGGCACGTACACCGCCAAGCACATCATCGTCGCCACCGGCGCCCGCCCGCGTGCCCTGCCGGGCATCGAGCCGGATGGCAAGCTGATCTGGACCTATTTCGAAGCGCTCAAGCCGGATTTCCTGCCGAAGTCGCTGGTGGTCATGGGTTCCGGCGCGATCGGCATCGAATTTGCGAGTTTCTATCGTTCGCTCGGCGTCGATGTCACCGTCGTCGAAATCATGCCAACCATCATGCCGGTCGAAGACGCCGAAATTTCCGGCATCGCCCGTAAGCAGTTGGAAAAGCGTGGCCTGAAGATCTTCACCAAGACGAAGGTCACCAAGGTCGACAAGGGTGCGAACAGCATCACCGCCCATATCGAGACTGAAGACGGCAAGGTGCAGCAGATCACGGCTGACCGCATGATCTCCGCCGTCGGCGTGCAGGGCAACATCGAGAATCTCGGCCTGGAAGCGCTCGGCGTGAAGACGGATCGCGGTTGTGTCGTTATAGACGGCTACGGCAAGACCAGCGTGCCGGGCATCTATGCGATCGGCGACGTCGCCGGCCCGCCAATGCTGGCGCACAAGGCCGAGCATGAAGGGGTAGTCTGCATCGAGAAGATCGCCGGCTTGCCGAACGTGCATCCGACCGACAAGAGCAAGGTGCCGGGCTGCACCTATTGCCAGCCGCAGGTTGCCTCGGTCGGTCTGACGGAAGCCAAGGCAAAGGAACTCGGCCGTGACATCCGGGTCGGCCGCTTCCCGTTCACCGCCAACGGCAAGGCGATTGCGCTCGGCGAGGACCAGGGGCTTTGCAAGGTCATCTTCGACAAGAAGACAGGCGAACTGCTCGGTGCGCACATGGTCGGCGCCGAAGTTACCGAACTGATCCAGGGCTTTGTCGTCGCTATGAACCTTGAGACGACGGAAGAGGAATTGATGCACACGATCTTCCCGCATCCGACTGTTTCGGAAACGATGAAGGAAGCCGTGTTGGACGCCTACGGCCGGGTGCTGAACGCTTGATAATTTCCTGGTTCGCCCTCTATCCAGAGGGTGGAAATTTACAAAGGAAATCATCATGTCTATCGGTACTGAGGCTTGGATCGTCTTTCTGCTGATCGGTCTGGTGGCGGGATTTCTCGCCAGCCTGGTTGTTGGCGGTGGCGGCCTGATCAGTTGTTTGTTGAGTGGCGTGATTGGTGCTTTCGTGGGCGGGTTCCTGTTTAATTGGTTTGGAATTTCGCTGGGCATACAAAATGCGCTCGTGGTTGAAATCATTCATGCAACGGTCGGCGCGATCATTGTGGTACTTCTTGCAAGGGCGATAGCGTGGGGGTAAAGGCGCGATGGAAGGCGTAGGCTGGCTTGGTCTGATCATCATCGGCGGGCTTGCGGGTTGGCTCGCGGGCAAGCTGATGGAGGTGCGCTACGGCATCATCCTCAACATCGTTCTTGGCATTGCCGGCTCGGTCATTGCCGCGGGCATTCTGGTGCAATTGCATGTCGGTGTGCCCGGCGGCCGGCTTGGTTTTTTCGTCACCGGTTTCATCGGTGCATGCATTCTGATATTTCTCGCCAAACTCGTCCGGCGATGAAAGTGCCGCGAGTAAGCGGCGGAAAGTAGACGTTTCATGGTCACGATTCTCGACACTGTCAATCCAGACGCAAAGCGCATCAGGCACCCGGAAAAGGCGCATCGGCCGGATACGGAAGTCCTGCGCAAGCCGGATTGGATCCGTGTCAAGGCGCCGACATCCAAGGGCTATGCCGAGACCCGCTCGATCGTGAAGGAACACAAGCTCGTTACCGTCTGCGAAGAGGCCGGCTGCCCGAATATCGGCGAGTGTTGGGACAAGAAGCACGCCACCTTCATGATCATGGGCGAGATTTGCACGCGCGCCTGTGCTTTCTGCAATGTCTCGACCGGCAAGCCGAATGCGCTCGATATGGCCGAGCCCGAAAACGTCGCCAAGGCCGTCAAGGAAATGGGCCTCAGCCACGTTGTCATCACGTCCGTTGACCGTGACGACCTGGAAGACGGTGGTGCCGAGCACTTCGAAAAGGTGATCTGGGCGATCCGTGCCGCTTCGCCGGCAACGACGATCGAGATCCTGACGCCGGACTTCCTGCGCAAGCCAGGCGCTCTGGAACGCGTCGTTGCCGCCAAGCCTGATGTCTTCAATCACAATCTGGAAACGGTACCGTCCAAGTATCTGACGGTGCGCCCTGGCGCCCGCTATTTCCACTCGATCCGTCTGCTGCAGCGCGTCAAGGAACTCGATCCGACTATGTTCACCAAGTCTGGCATCATGGTCGGCCTTGGCGAAGAGCGCAACGAAGTGCTGCAGTTGATGGACGACCTTAGGACTGCTGACGTCGACTTCCTGACCATCGGCCAGTATCTGCAGCCGACCCGAAAGCATCATCAGGTCATGAGCTTCGTCACCCCGGACGAATTCAAGTCCTATGAGACGGTTGCCTATACCAAAGGCTTCCTGATGGTCGCCTCCAGCCCGCTCACTCGCTCTTCCCACCACGCCGGCGATGATTTCGCCCGGCTGCGCGCTGCCCGCGAGAAAAAGGTTCTGCTGGCCGCTGAGTAAGCCTAACAAGATTAAATCTTGCGTTTCGAACAAACCGCGGCGATTGTGCCGCGGTTTTTGTTCGCGTCGCCATCTCTTTGTCATCAAGGCGGCCTACGGAACACGCCGCCGTTTGTTACCGGTTTCGGCGCTTTAGAATCGACTATGGAGCTGGACCGTGGAGCAGGCCGTCGCGCCGCAAGCGCTGCCTTATGCCGTCGACATAGACCACGCGGCTCACATCGTCGAGAAGGCGGATCGAATCCTCGTCATTGGCTGCTCCGGCACCGGCAAAAGCACGCTGGCGCAGGCGATCGCGCGATTGCGCGGGCTGACCTACGTATCAATGGACCGTGATATCTTCTGGCTGCCCGGTTGGAAGCATCGGCCACGTCCGGAGGCGATCGCGCTGATCGAGCAAGCAGTCGCCGGACCGCGTTGGGTCATGGACGGCAACAGCCCCGGAACCTTGCCGTTGAGGCTGCCGCGCACCGATATCGTCATATGGCGAAGACCGCCGCGGCATGTTGCCTTGAGGGGCGTGATTTCACGTTGGCTACGCTACCGGGGCCGGTCGCGGCCCGAGATGGCTGCCGGCTGCCCCGAGCGGTTGGATTGGAAATTCCTGCAATACATTTGGACGTTCGAGCGTAACGAAGCGCCGCAGTTTCAGGAGATGTTGGTGCAACACGGCGGCAATATGCCAGTGGTGACGCTGAGATCCTACCGCGACGGCGAGGAGCTGCTTTCGCGTCTCCGAAACGAGATCTGAGAGGTGGTCATGGATCAAGTGACGATGCCTGTATTGCGTGCCGAAGTGGACGATCTCGCCGAAGCGGCTGATCATATCCGCCGGGCGAATCGAATTCTCGTCATGGGCTGTTCCGGCGGCGGAAAATCGACCCTGTCGCAGAAGATCGCCACCGACTTCGGCCTTACCTATGTCTCGATCGACCGCGACGTCTTGTGGCTGCCGGGCTGGGTTCAGCGCGGACGGGACGAGCAGCGGGCCATCATCGTCTCCCAGGTGCAAGGCGAGCGCTGGATCATGGATGGCACCAATCCCTCGACTTTTGATGTGCGCCTGCCGCGCACCGACTTCGTCATCTGGGTGCGGATGCCTCGGCTGCTGTGCATCTGGGGCGCGGTCTCCCGCTGGATCAAATGGATGGGCCGCACGCGCCCCGAAATGGCACCAGGCTGCATCGAGAAAGTCGATTGGGAATTCCTGCGATTCATCTGGACGTTCGAGGAGAAATTCGCACCGCGCGTTGTCGCGGGCCTCGCCGAACACGGCCCCGATGTGCCGGTTCTGCAGCTAAAATCCCGCCGCGAAATGCGCCAGCTTCTTGATCTTCTGAGCCGTCCTGCTTAATTGCCGGTCATGCCTCAGTTTGAAACGCACCGCCCCGTTCCGCACTCGCCTGACCAGATGTTCGACCTCGTCGCCGACGTCGAGCGTTATCCGGAATTCCTGCCTCTTTGCGAGGCGCTGACTGTCCGCAATCGCAAGGAACGTGACGGCAAGATATTGTTGGTTGCCGACATGACCGTCGGCTACAAGGCGATCCGCGAAACCTTTACGACGCAGGTGCTGCTCAACAAGCTGGAGCGGGCCATCGATGTGAAGTATATCGACGGGCCATTCAAATATCTCGACAATCGTTGGCGCTTCACGCCGTCGGAAAACGGCGGCTGCAGCATTGATTTCTTCATCGACTACGAATTCAAGAGTCGCATCCTCGGCGCCCTGATGGGGTCGATGTTCGATCGTGCTTTCCGTATGTTCACGGACGCCTTCGAGACACGCGCGAAGAAGATCTACGCCTGAAGCGGGAGTAGGCGTTACTCGCCGAGAGTGATCAGCATTTCCAATGCAGTCTTCAAAGTGGCGAGCCGAACCTTGTCGCGGCCAATATCGCCATAGCGCATTTCATGATGGATGAGTGCGCCACTACGCGCCTTGGCGGCGAGGTGGACCAGCCCGACGGGCTTTTCCGCAGAGCCGCCACCGGGTCCGGCAACACCGGTGACTGCAACGGCAAAGTCGGCCCGGGAGCGGAAAAGGGCGCCGTGCACCATCTGCAGTGCCGTCTCTTTCGAAACGGCACCGAACTGCACGAGCGTCTGCTCCTGAACACCCAGCATCTCCATCTTCGCCGTATTCGTATAGGTGACGAAGCCGCGGTCGACCACCGCCGATGAGCCGGGAATTTCCGTCAAGGCGCCCACGATCAGTCCCCCGGTGCAGGATTCCGCCGTGGCGACCATCCAGCCCTTCGCTGTGAAATCGGTGATAATGCCGCGGGCGAGAGCCAGAATATCGTCGGGGAAATGGGTCATGCCTTGCCTCCACGATAAACGACCGTGGCCGTGGCGATGGCCGCAATGCCCTCGCGGCGTCCGACGAAGCCGATCTTTTCGTTGGTGGTCGCCTTCACCGAGCAGCGCTCGAGGCTGATTCCCAGGAACTCCGAGAGTTTGGCGCGCATCGCCTCGCGGTGCGGCCCGACCTTCGGAGCTTCGGCGATCAGCGAGACATCGGCATTCATGATCGTGCCGCCGTGATCGCGGACGATCTTCGCCGCATGTTCGATGAAGATGCGGGAGGGTGCGCCCTTCCATTGCGGATCGGAGGGCGGAAAGTGGTCGCCTATATCGCCGGCGCCGCAGGTGGCGAGCAGGGCGTCCGTCAGCGCATGCAGGGCGACATCGGCGTCGGAATGGCCCTTCAGCTTCTGGTCATGCGGGATGAAGACGCCGCACAGCGTCACGCCATCGCCCGGTTCGAGCTGGTGGACATCATAGCCGTTGCCAGTGCGAACGTCCGGCAGGAGGCCGGCGGAAAGCTTTTCATCGGCCATGGCGATATCCCTTTTGACCGTCAATTTAACATTGTCCGAGCTGCCGGCAACCAGCGTCACCGGCAGGCTGCGCCATTCGGCGATCGCCGCATCGTCGGTGAAATCCGTCTTATTCTCGGCTGCGGCTTTTTCATGCGCCGCCAGGATATCGGCGAATCGGAAGGATTGCGGTGTCTGCGCGGCGTAGAGCCCGGCACGGGATACGGTTTCCGTCACCTGTGCATCAGCACCCGCCCGTTTCAGCGTATCCGTCACCGGCATGGCGGGCAGCACAGCAGGTGCGCCGGCGGCCAGAGCTGCGGCGACGCGATCGAGCAGTGCATGGTCGCAGAAGGGGCGCACGGCATCATGGATCATGACATGCGTGACGCCGGAATTTTCCAGTTGCCGCAGCCCGGCAAGCACCGATTGCTGGCGGGAAGCACCGCCGAAGGCAATTCCGACCTCAGGTGATTCGGCAAGCTGTTGCAGCGCGGCCTGGAGCAGAGTTTCGTCGTCGCGGTGGATGACGATCACGATCTTTGCCGCCTGCGGCCATGTCACGAATTTTTCAAGCGTATGCGCAATAACCGACCGGCCGCCGATCGGGCGATACTGCTTCGGGCCTTCCTCGGGCGATCCCGCCCGCTCGCCACGCCCGGCAGCAACGATCACGATTCCGACCGACATCGGTTGCATTGAGTGCATTTGCGTCATAAACCCCCAGGGATGAAAGGCTTTCGCTGAAGCATGACCTCCAAAAGTGTAGAACAGGTTTTGGACCGGATCATGCCAAGCAGATCGCCACGCGGGATCTCGCTCCAGCAGGGTCTATCGCCTCGAATGGGCATTTTCCAGCATTTGCCCGAAAAATATCGGTATTCTCCGAAACCTCTTGGCAAGCCTCGCAAGACTGTCTAAAAATAGTGCAGATATATGGTGTGCCTGAAAGATAATCATTTGTTTTTGTCCGAGCTTGCAGCCCCATTTTCCATCGGCCCAGTGCCTATCCGCAATCGCGTGATCCTCGCGCCGATGTCTGGCGTCACTGATTTGCCCTTCCGGCAGCTCGCCCTGCGCTATGGGGCTGGCCTGGTCGTAACCGAAATGGTCGCCAGCCGCGAATTGGTGCAGGACACGGTCGAATCCTGGGCGCGGCTGAGAAGCGCCGGGCTGAAGCCGCATATGGTGCAACTGGCCGGTCGCGAGGCGCACTGGATGGCCGAGGCGGCGAAGATCGCCGCTGATAATGGCGCTGATATCATCGACATCAATATGGGTTGCCCGGCCAAGAAGGTCATCGGCGGCTATTCCGGTTCGGCGCTGATGCGCGATCCGGATCATGCGCTGAGCCTGATCGAGGCGACGGTCAAGGCGGTCGATATTCCGGTAACGCTGAAGATGCGGCTCGGCTGGGACGAAAATTCCATCAACGCGCCGCACATCGCCCGCCGCGCCGAGGAAGGCGGGATTCAGCTCGTGACCATCCACGGCCGCACGCGCATGCAATTCTACGAGGGCAGGGCGGATTGGGACGCGATCCGCGCCGTTCGTGATGTCGTCTCCATTCCGCTGGTCGCCAATGGCGATGTCGATACGCCCGAGGACGCGCGGGAGATACTCCGCCGTTCCGGCGCCGATGCCGTCATGGTCGGTCGCGGCTGCCAGGGGTGGCCATGGCATGCCGGCGTGCTTGCCGGCCACAGCGAACCGGATCGCAGTGAGGTAGCCGATATCGCCCTTGAGCATTATCAGATGATGCTGGCGTTCTACGGCGAAGCCGTTGGCATTCGCCATGCCCGCAAACATCTCGGCTGGTATCTGGACCGTTACGCTCCCACCATAACAGGCGCGGAAAAGGCAGGGATCATGATTTCGAAAGACAGCCGCGACGTGGCGGCATTGTTCCATGCGGCCCTGCGGACCGGGTCCGATCTCGCCCAAGGCGCCCAGGAGGCCGCATGAGTTCCAAATCCGATTCCGGAGCGGCGGATAACATGGGCAGCGTGGCCATGGCCGTTCTCAACGCGATCCAGAACCCGGTCGTCATGGTCGACGAGGCAGGCCTGATCGCTTTTGCCAACTGGGAGGCCGAAGCCTTCTTCGGCGCCAGCGCCTCGCATCTGGCGCGCCATGAAATTTCCACCTTCATTCCCTTCGGCAGTCCGTTGCTGGCGCTAATCGACCAGGTGCGCGAACGCCGCGGCCCGGTCAACGAATACCGTGTCGATCTCAGCTCGCCGCGCCTCGGCCAGGATAAGCTGGTGGATATCTACGTCGCGCCTGTTTCGAGCGAGCCCGGCTCTGTGGTGATCGTTTTCCAGGAACGGTCCATGGCCGACAAGATCGATCGGCAATTGACGCATCGCGCCGCCGCCCGCTCGGTGACCGGCCTTGCTTCGATGCTGGCGCATGAGATCAAGAATCCGCTTTCCGGCATCCGCGGTGCAGCCCAATTGCTCGAACAATCGGTTGGGGATGACGATCGCGGGCTGACGCGCCTCATCTGCGACGAGACCGACCGCATCGTCTCGTTGGTCGACCGCATGGAGGTCTTTTCCGACGAGCGTCCGATCGACCGTGTGCCGGTCAATATCCATTCCGTCCTCGATCATGTGAAGGCGGTCGCCAAGGCGGGTTTTGCACGCAATATCAAGGTCACCGAGAACTACGACCCGTCGCTGCCGGCGGTATATGCGAACAGAGACCAGCTCGTGCAGATTTTCCTTAATCTGGTAAAGAACGCTGCCGAAGCCATCGGTGATCGGTCGGATGGCGAGATCATGCTGACGACCGCCTATCGCCCGGGTATCCGCCTTTCCGTCGCCGGTACGCGCGAGAAGATCTCGTTGCCGCTTGAGTTCTGTGTGATCGACAACGGTCCGGGCGTGCCCGCCGACCTCTTGCCGCATCTTTTCGACCCGTTCATCACCACGAAGACGAACGGTACCGGTCTCGGTCTGGCGCTGGTCGCCAAGATCATCGGTGACCATGGTGGCATCGTCGAATGCGACAGCCAGAACCATCGCACCACTTTCCGCGTCCTGATGCCTGCCTCCAAAGGCACCACACTTGAAGACGCTCCTCTTCCGAACTCTACAGGGACTACTCGATGACAGCTACGATCCTTGTCGCAGACGACGATGCGGCCATCCGTACCGTGCTCAATCAGGCTTTGAGCCGCGCGGGCTACGATGTGCGCATCACGTCCAACGCCGCCACGCTCTGGCGTTGGGTTTCTGCGGGCGAAGGCGACCTCGTTGTAACCGACGTCGTTATGCCTGACGAAAACGCCTTCGACCTGCTGCCGCGGATCAAGAAGGCAAGACCCGAACTGCCCGTTCTGGTCATGAGTGCGCAAAACACGTTCATGACCGCGATCAAGGCCTCGGAAAAGGGCGCCTATGATTATCTGCCGAAGCCTTTCGATCTGACGGAACTGATCGCCATTATCGGCAGGGCCTTGTCCGAACCGAAGCGCAAGCCGGCCAAGCTCGATGACGACATGCAGGACGGTATGCCGCTGGTCGGTCGTTCGGCCGCCATGCAGGAAATCTACCGCGTGCTGGCGCGCCTGATGCAGACCGACCTGACGCTGATGATCACGGGCGAGTCCGGCACCGGCAAGGAGCTGGTGGCTCGCGCGCTGCATGACTACGGCAAGCGCCGCAATGGTCCTTTCGTCGCGATCAACATGGCCGCCATTCCGCGCGACCTGATCGAATCCGAATTGTTCGGCCATGAGAAGGGCGCCTTCACCGGCGCGCAGACGCGCTCGACAGGTCGTTTCGAGCAGGCCGAGGGCGGCACACTGTTTCTCGACGAAATCGGCGACATGCCGATGGATGCTCAGACCCGCCTTCTTCGCGTCCTGCAGCAGGGCGAATATACCACCGTCGGCGGCCGTACGCCGATCCGCACGGATGTCCGTATCGTTGCCGCCACCAACAAGGATTTGAAGCAGGCGATCAACCAAGGCCTCTTCCGCGAGGATCTCTACTATCGCCTCAACGTGGTGCCGCTGCGCCTGCCGCCGCTGCGCGACCGCGCCGAGGATATTCCCGATCTCGTGCGCCACTTCATTCAGCAGGCGGAAAAGGAAGGGCTCGGCTCGAAGCGGTTCGATCACGAAGCGCTGGAACTGATGAAGGCCTATCCCTGGCCGGGAAACGTGCGCGAGCTGGAAAACCTGATCCGCCGCCTGATGGCGCTCTATCCGCAGGACGTGATCACCAAGGAGATCATCGATGCCGAGCTGCGCGCCGATGTGCCCGACAGCCCGATCGAAAAAGGCCCGGTTCGCACCGGTTCCATGACCATTGCTCAGGCGGTCGAGGAGAATATGCGCACTTATTTCGCCGGCTTCGGCGACAATCTGCCGCCGCCGGGGCTCTATGATCGCGTCCTTACCGAAATGGAATATCCGCTGATCCTTGCCGCACTGACCGCGACCCGCGGCAATCAGATCAAAGCCGCCGATCTGCTTGGTCTCAACCGCAATACGCTGCGCAAAAAGATCAGAGAACTGGGTGTTTCCGTCTACCGAAGCTCGCGCACGGCTTGACAATGTGATCGGATGCGTTGCATTTTCGCCACAATGCGTTGCTTAAAGGTCACGCAGCCGGTTCACGGTTTTTGCGGTGGCGATTCGTCGAGTGCGTTACTGCGCAAGGGGAAATTGTTCAAAAATTTCAGATCATTGCTCAAGTGATTTGAAGCGTAGGTTTTGCGTCCGCGCGAAGCCGGATGACGGTTCCAGCCTTTGCCAGTCGCTCGTGCCGCCGCCAAAACAGTGCTGATGCAATTTGGCCAAGGCGCCGACCGTCGCCTGTGCCCGGAGAGATTGGGAATGAAGCAGGACGCGGTGTCGCCAGCGGCGAGCGACGAGGCGGTTGTCAAGGTGACGGACCGCCGTGCATCCTTCGCCCTTCCCGGCCTGATCTTGGCCGGCGGCGCGCTGCTGTGCGCGATTGCTACGCTTCTCCTGCTGCTGGGGTTGACGCCGATTGCCCCTACGTCATCCGTCGTCTTCACCTCGGTCGTGATCAACAGTCTGTTCGTTCTAGGGCTGATTGCCCTGATCGCGCGTGAAGTTGCGCGGCTTCTGAAAGCGCGCAGCCGTGGCCGCGCGGCGGCGCGCCTGCATATCCGCATCGTCGTTCTCTTTTCCATCGTCGCGATCACGCCCGCGATCCTCGTGGCGATCGTCGCGAGTTTGACGCTGAATGTCGGCCTTGATCGCTGGTTTGCGCTGCGCACGCAGCAGATCATCAGTTCCTCGCAGAATGTGGCGCAAGCCTATCTGATGGAGAACGCCAGCTATCTGCAGGGCCAGACCGTTTCCATGGCGAACGACCTGGAGCGTAACCGCACGCTCTACAGTCTCGATCGCACCGGTTTTGCCGATCTGATGACCCGGCAGGCCAAGGGCCGCGGTTTGCTTGGCGCTTTCCTGGTGCGCCCTGACGGCACTGCGATTATTCAGGCCGACATCAAGACCGAGCGTCCCTTGCCGGCCATACCAAAGGACGCGCTCGCCGCCTCGGCCGATGGCCAGCCGACGCTGATACCGCCTGGCGTCACCAACCTCGTCGGTGCGGTCATCAAGCTGGACGAGATTCCCGGCGCTTTTCTCTACACGGTCCGAGCCGTCGATCCGCGCGTCATGAATGCCATGCGCATGGTCGAAGACAACACGGCTGAATACAAGGCGATGGAAGAGGGGCGCATGTCCCTGCAGATTGCCTTTGCCGTGCTTTACATCGGCTTTGCGCTGATCGTGCTTCTTGCAGCGATCTGGACGGCGATCGCAGTTGCCGATCGCATCGTTCGGCCGATCCGGCTTTTGATCAGCGCCGCCGACAATGTCGCATCGGGCAACATGAATGTGCTGGTGCCGGTGCGCGCCGCCGATGGTGACGTTGGCAGCCTGTCGCGCACCTTCAACAAGATGATCTCCGAGATACGCACGCAGCGCGACGAGATCCTCGAAGCCAAGGACGAGGTGGATGATCGCCGCCGCTTCATCGAAGCAGTGCTTGCCGGCGTGACCGCAGCCGTGATCGGCGTTGAACATGACCGGCGGATCACCATCGCCAACACATCTGCCGAAGAGCTGTTGACCCTGAAGAGCGACGAGCTTGTCGGCAAGAACCTGGCTGACATCGCGCCTGAGGTCGATCAGGTCGTTACCGAAGCGACGACACGGCATCGCAGCGATTTCCGCAAGCAGATCAGCCTGGTGCGTGGCGGCACCGTGCGCACGCTGAGTGTCCAGGTGACGCGAGAAGAATCGCGCGACTCGAACGAATCCTACGTCATCACGCTCGACGACATTACCGATCTGGTCATCGCTCAGCGCTCGACTGCCTGGGCCGACGTCGCTCGACGCATCGCGCATGAGATCAAGAACCCGCTGACGCCGATCCAGCTTTCCGCCGAGCGTATTCGCCGTCGATTCGGCAAGAATATCGCCGAAGCCGACCGCCCCGTCTTTGATCAGTGCACCGACACGATCATCCGCCAGGTCGGCGATATTGGCCGCATGGTCGATGAGTTCTCCTCCTTTGCCCGCATGCCGAAGCCGACAATGGAACCGAGCGACCTGCGCGATATCCTGCGTGATGCGGTGTTCCTGCGGGAAATGGGCAACAACCACGTCAAGTTCGAGCGCGAACTCGGCGATGAACCGCTGGAGGGCATGTTTGACACACGTATGCTCGGCCAGGCCTTCGGCAATCTCATCAAGAATGCTGTCGAGGCGATCGAGGGCGTGCCGAGCGGCGAGACCCGTGAGGAGCCGAAAGTCCTTGTCCGCTCGTTCCTCGACGCCGAACGCGACCGCTTTACGGTTGATGTCATCGACAACGGCCGCGGCCTGCCGGTCGAGAACCGGCACAGCATTCTCGAACCCTACATGACGATGCGCGAGAAGGGCACCGGCCTCGGACTCGCGATCGTCAAGAAGATCATTGAAGACCATGGGGGGCAGCTTGAGCTGCATGATGCCCCCGCCGATTTCGACCAGGGCAGGGGTGCCATGATCCGTGTGCATTTGCCGCGCCGTGAGCAGGCCGCCGTCGCCCAGCCAGCAAGTGACAAGGAAAGCGTATATGGCATCTGATATTCTCGTGGTGGATGACGAGGAAGACATTCGCGAAATCGTTTCGGGAATTCTTTCGGATGAGGGGCATGAGACTCGTACCGCGTTTGACAGCGATAGCGCTCTGGCAGCGATCTCCGATCGAGCGCCGCGGCTGATCTTCCTGGATATCTGGATGCAGGGCAGCAAGCTCGACGGCCTGTCGCTGCTGGACGAGATCAAGGCGCGCCACCCGGAATTGCCTGTCGTGATGATCTCCGGTCACGGCAATATCGAAACCGCGGTCTCCGCCATCAAACGCGGCGCGTTCGATTTCATCGAGAAACCGTTCAAGGCTGATCGGCTGATCCTGATCGCCGAACGCGCGTTGGAAAATTCCAAGCTGAAGCGCGAGGTTTCGGAGCTTAAGCGCCGCACGGGCGATGCCGTCGAACTGATCGGCACGTCGGTCGCCGTCTCGCAGCTTCGCCAGACCATCGACAAGGTCTCGCCCACCAACAGTCGCGTGATGATCTTTGGCCCGTCCGGCTCCGGCAAGGAGCTCGTGGCCCGCATGATCCACAAGAAGTCGACACGGGCCAACGGTCCATTCGTCGCGCTGAACGCCGCGACGATCACGCCCGAACGGATGGAAATTGCCCTATTCGGCACCGAGGGATCGCCAGGTCAGGCACGCAAGATCGGCGCGCTGGAAGAGGCGCATCGCGGCATTCTCTATCTCGATGAAGTCGGTGAAATGCCGCGCGAGACGCAGAACAAGATCCTGCGCGTGCTGGTCGATCAGCAGTTCGAGCGCGTCGGCGGCTCGAAGCGGGTGAAGGTCGATGTGCGGATCATATCGTCCACGGCATACAATCTGGAAAGCCGGATTGCTGAAAGCCTGTTCCGCGAGGATCTCTACCACCGTCTTGCCGTGGTGCCTGTACGCGTGCCGGCTCTTGCTGAACGGCGCGAGGATATCCCTTTTCTCGTAGACCAACTGATGCGGCAGATTTCCGAGCAGGCCGGCATCCGCTCGCGACGGATCGGCGACGACGCCATGGCCGTGCTGCAGGCGCATGATTGGCCGGGCAATATCCGCCAGCTTCGCAACAATATCGAGCGTGTGATGATCCTGGCGCGTACGGATGGCCCGGAGACGCCGATCACGGCGGAGATGCTGCCGACTGACCTCGGCGACATGCTGCCGAAGGTTTCAGCCAAGAACGACTATCACATCATGACCTTGCCGCTGCGCGAAGCCCGCGAGATGTTCGAGCGCGACTATCTGATCGCGCAGATCAACCGCTTCGGCGGGAATATTTCGCGTACGGCCGAGTTCGTCGGCATGGAGCGCTCGGCGCTGCACCGCAAGCTGAAATCGCTCGGCGTCTGAAGCCAGTTGCGTGGCAGATCAGAACTGCCACGCAACTCTCTCATATTCTTATAAAATTCTGATCAGGATTTGCCATGCCGAGAATAGCTTATGTGAATGGTCGTTATGTCAACCACAGCGACGCAATGGTTCATGTGGAGGATCGCGGCTACCAGTTCGCTGATGGTGTCTACGAAGTCTGCGAGGTTCGTCACGGCTTGATCGTTGATCTCACCCGCCATCTCGACCGTCTCAACCGCTCGCTCGGAGAGCTGCGCATTGCCTGGCCGATGAGCCGCGCGGCGCTCATCCACGTGATTCGCGAAACCCTGCGCCGCAATCATGTCCGCAATGGACTGTTCTATCTGCAGGTGACCCGCGGCGTCGCGCGCCGTGATCATGTCTTCCCGCCGGCGGGAACGCCATCCTCGATCGTCGTCACCGCCAAGAGCACCGATCAGTCTGTCATCGCCAAGAAAAATGCCAATGGCATCAAGGCCATTACCGTGCGCGACAATCGCTGGGATCGGGTCGATATCAAGTCGGTCGGGCTTTTGTCGAACGCCCTGGTTCGCCAGCAGGCCAAGGAAGCCGGCGCACAGGAGGCGATCTATATCGACCATAACGGCATGGTGAAGGAAGGCGCCGCGACCAACGTCTGGATCGTCGATTCTGATGGCAACCTCGTCACGCGACCGGCCGAGCATGGCATTCTGCGCGGCATCACGCGGACGACGCTGATCGACGTTGCCGCGAAATTAGAGCTTCCCATCGTCGAGCGCTTCTTCTCCGTCGAGGAGATGATGGCCGCGCGCGAAGTGTTCATCACGGCAGCCACAAGTATTTGTTTTCCTGTGGTTGCCATCGATGGTGAGGCAATCGCCAATGGCCATCCTGGAAGCGTTTCGCAGAAAATTCGTGAAGCCTTTTTCGACGTTGCGGAAAAGACTGCGATTTGATACCTACAATCGCTGGGGAGGAGAGAGTGAGGATATCTCCTATCCGGGGTCTCAGTATATCTTGATATTTCACCGGCTTAGGCTGGCAAAAAAGAAAGAAGCGGCGCGATGGCGGAACGTTCTCAGAACTTGCAGGACCTATTTCTCAATACAGTTCGCAAACAAAAGATTTCACTCACGATCTTTTTGATTAACGGCGTAAAGCTTACGGGCGTTGTTACGTCCTTCGACAATTTCTGCGTCCTGCTGCGCCGAGACGGCCATTCGCAGCTCGTCTACAAGCATGCGATCTCGACGATCATGCCTGGTCAGCCGATGCAGATGTTCGAGAGCGAAGAAGTCGCATCCTAACTAGGATTTGCCGCTATCACGACACGCGATACCAAAAATGATTCCATCATCCCGGAAGCAATAAAGCATCGGGATGACACGCATGCCGTTGTTGTTGTTCCCGTTCTGAAGCAGGCGCGCTCGGCGCGTTCAGCGCAGGCGGATAGCGCGATAATAACCTCACGTTCCCCTGAGAGCCGGCTCGAAGAAGCCAAGGGTCTCGCACTGGCCATTGACCTCAATGTGGTCAACGGCTCGATCGTGCCCATCAACGACCCCCGTCCCGCGACGCTACTCGGCACTGGCAAGATCGAAGAAATTCGCGCACTGCTTGATGAATTCAACGCCGGGCTGGTGATCGTCGATCATCCGCTCACGCCGGTGCAGCAGCGCAATCTTGAGAAGGAATGGAACGCCAAGGTCATCGACCGCACGGGTCTCATCCTCGAAATCTTCGGCCGCCGCGCCTCCACCAAGGAAGGTACGCTACAGGTCGAACTTGCGCATCTGAACTATCAGAAGGGCCGATTGGTCCGGAGCTGGACCCACCTTGAGCGTCAGCGGGGCGGTGCGGGTTTCATGGGCGGCCCTGGCGAAACCCAGATCGAAGCCGACCGGCGCTTGCTTCAGGAGCGCATCATCCGGCTCGAGCGCGAGCTGGAGCAGGTTGTGCGCACCCGTCAGCTTCATCGCGCCAAGCGCCGGAAGGTGCCGCATCCGATCGTGGCGCTGGTCGGCTACACCAATGCCGGCAAATCGACGCTGTTCAACCGGATCACCGGCGCCGGGGTCTTGGCCGAGGACATGTTGTTTGCGACGCTCGATCCGACGCTACGGCGCATGAAGCTGCCGCATGGCCGCACCGTCATCTTGTCCGATACCGTCGGCTTCATTTCCGATCTGCCGACCCACCTCGTGGCCGCTTTTCGCGCTACGCTGGAAGAAGTCTTGGAAGCCGACCTGATCCTGCATGTCCGCGATCTTTCTGATGACGACAATCAGGCGCAGAGCGCCGATGTCATGCGAATCCTCGGTGATCTCGGCATCGGCGAGGCGGAGGGGGCGGAGCGCATCCTCGAAGTCTGGAACAAGATCGACCGCCTGGAACCGGAGATCCACGACGCCATCGTCCAAAAGGCATCGACGGCCGAAAACGTCATCGCGGTATCGGCAAGAAGCGGCGAGGGCGTCGATCGCCTGATGGACGAAATCAGCCGCCGGCTCTCCGGTGTCCTGACCGAGACGACGATCACGCTGCCCGTCGACAGGCTGGCATTGTTGCCGTGGCTCTACAATCACGCCATCGTCGATGCTCGCGAAGACAACGAAGACGGCACGGTCACGCTGGATGTGCGCCTCACCGAGACGGAAGCGGCGGAGCTGGAGCGGCGCATGGGCAACGGTCCGAAGCCGCAGCGTGAAGACTGGGAATAGGCGTCCTATTCCGCGAGCTGGCGCTCGATCACCTTCGCCGCCTGCCAAATATCTTCCATCCGCTCAAGAGAAGCGCCGTCCAGGGTTTCTCCTTCGGCGGCGAGCGTCGTTTCGATATGATTGAAACGACGGCGGAACTTCGTGTTCGTGCCGCGCAATGCCTGCTCCGGATCTGCGTTCACATGCCGACCGATGTTGACGACAGCGAAGATCAGGTCGCCCAGCTCGTCGCTGACCTTGGCCTTGTCGCCGCTCGCAAGTGCCACCCGCAATTCGTCTATCTCCTCCTCGATCTTGTCGAGGATCGGCTCGGGCGCTGACCAGTCGAAGCCGACATTGGCGGCGCGTTCCTGCAATTTCAGCGCCTCGGTTAAGGCCGGGAATGAGCGCTGCACCGAACCGAGGAAACCGGTTTTGAAATCCTCGGAAATACCTCGCCGCGCCCGGCGCTCGGCTCGTTCGCGCTTCTCGTCAGCCTTGATCTCTTCCCATTGTACTTTCACTGCATCAGGGGTATCGGCGCTGGAGACGGCGAAGACATGCGGGTGCCGGCGGATCATCTTGCGGGTAATGGCTTCCACCACGTCACCGAAGGAGAATTCGCCTGCCTCCTCGGCCATGCGGGCGTGGTAAACGACCTGCAGCAGGAGATCCCCGAGCTCCTCGCAGAGATCGTCCATATCCTTGCGTTCGATCGCGTCCGAAACCTCATAAGCTTCCTCGATCGTGTAGGGCTTGATGGTTTCGAAGCTCTGGACGATGTCCCAGGGGCAACCGGTTTCGGGATTACGCAGCGCCGCCATGACTTCGATCAGGCGGGATATGTCTCGCGATGCTTCCATCGGGGCCTCTATCAATCTTGTCTTGGTCAGTTCAGTGGAATGTCGTTTTCGCTCTTGGACGCCTGATAGCTCTCAGAGAGCGCGGCATAGGCGGCCTTGATGCGCGCCGTCTGTTCCTTGAGTGCCGTCTTTAGCGGGTCCGCCTCGGTTTCGATGAGATCGGCGACAGCAAAGCTGTTCCAGAACGCGTTTTGCCGGCGGTATCCACCCGGTTCCAGCCCGAACACCTCTTTCAGGATCTTCAGGTCATGCGGGATTGCGAAAGCGTCGCGGGAATCCTCGTGGCTGAAGAAATAGTAGAAATTATCGAAACCTGCCCAGGTGATTGCCGACATGCACATGGTGCAGGGCTCATGGGTGGAGAGGAAAATCAGGTCCTTGGTCACGGGCTTTTGGCCAAGTTCGTGGAAGCGCTTCAAAGCATGCACTTCGCCATGCCAAAGTGGATTTTCGAGCTCGTTGTTCGTTTCGGCGATGACCAGCGACAGGTCGGATTTGCGCAGGATCGCGGCGCCGAACACCTTGTTCCCGGCGGCAACGCCCCTTTGCGTCATCGGCATGATATCGTGTTCCATCACATCAAGGAGGCGAGGGGCGATGGTGTTGGCGGACAAGCGGCATACTCCGAAACATTTTTCCTCATCTTAACGGTATCGCTGGCTCGGCGGAATGCGCAAATGACGTATGGACTCTGTTTGCCACAGGCAATAGGACTGTCTTTGACGGCAAGAAGTCTTAAAAGTCTATGGATTTCCTGTATTTATCTTATTTTGGGCGTCTGGTGAGTTTTGCTCAAATCGGAGAGATGTCGAGCAAAAGAATACGGACTCGCCGGCCCATTAGAATTTCTGTTTCTTCATTCTCTTGGCTGCTAGGGTGATATTCGGGCAATCTCGAAGTGGAATGATAATGCCTCCCAAGACTGACCAGCTCTCGGTGTTTCCTGCCTTCTTTCGTGTGGAAGGGAAGACGGCGGCTGTCTTCGGCAATGGTGATGAAGCCTTTGCCAAGACGCGGTTGCTGATGAACACGCAGGCGCAGATCGTCGCCTATACGCAGACGCCGGAAGCCGACTATCATTCCTTCCTGATCGCCAACCGTATTGAGACCGTGCGTACAGCCTTTTCGCCGGATCAGGTCAAAGGCGCCGCTCTGGTATTCGCCGCCACCGGCGATGCCGTAGCCGACCGCGCAATTGTCGACGCCGCCCGCGCTGAAAGAATTCCGGCGAACGCCGTCGATCAGCCGGACTATTGCGATTTCTACACCCCGGCGCTGGTCAATCGTGCCCCTGTGGCCGTTGCGATCGGTACGGAAGGCGCCGGCCCCGTGCTGGCGCAGATGATCCGCGCGCAGATCGATCAGATACTCTCGCCCTCGCTCGGCAAGCTCGCGGAGCTGGCGACGAGCTATCGCAAGTCTGTCGATCGCCTCGTGCCGCGTGGGGTCGCCCGCCGCGTTTTCTGGCGTCGCTTCTTTTCCGGTCCTGTCGCCGACGCGGTAAGCGCCGGCCATCTGCCGCAAGCCGAACGGGCCGCCGACAGTCTGCTGCACGCGATGCACAAGGTCGAAGGTCATGTGTGGCTGGTCGGCGCCGGCCCTGGCGCGGAAGATTTGCTGACGCTGCGCGCTCAGCGGGTGATGATGGAAGCAGATGTCATCGTCTATGACGCCCTTGTACCGCAGGCGATCGTCGATATGGGCCGCCGTGATGCCGAACGTCTTTCCGTCGGCAAGCGCAAGGGCTGCCACACCAAATCGCAGGAAGAGATCAACGATCTGCTGGTGCAGCTTGGCCGCGACGGCAAGCGTGTCGTGCGACTGAAGTCCGGCGACCCCCTGGTCTATGGCAGGGCAGGCGAGGAAATGGCTGCGCTTCGTGCCGCCGGCGTGACTTATGAGATCGTTCCGGGCATCACCTCGGCCTTTGCCGCTGCGGCCGATTTCGAGCTGCCGTTGACGCTGCGTGGCGTCGCATCATCGCTGGTCTTCACTACCGGTCACGACCTGACCGGCAACGTCCTGCCGGACTGGGCGAGCCTTGCCGTATCCGGTGCGACCATCGCCGTCTATATGGGCCGCACGGTCGCCGCTTCCGTTGCCGGCCGCCTGATGGAAGCCGGACTTCCGCCCGAGACCACCGTTGCGGTCATCGAGAACGCCAGCCGCCGCGACCGCCGTCTCATGCACGGCACATTGAAAGATCTGCCTGACCTGGAGCATCGCGAAGAGCTGAGCGGCCCGGTCATGGTCATCATTGGCGATGCTGTCGCCGGCGCTAATTTCGAACAGTCCGAGCCGCTGGTCCGTCAGGAGACCGCCGCTCAAGAATTTGCAAGGAGCTGATCCATGGTCGACAAGGTTCTGACCGCAAACCGGCTGACCGACGGAATTGCCGTCTGGTTGAATGCCAACGGTGAGTGGGCGACCTCGC
Source organism: Rhizobium mayense (assembly GCF_030272705.1). Taxonomy (GTDB): domain Bacteria; phylum Pseudomonadota; class Alphaproteobacteria; order Rhizobiales; family Rhizobiaceae; genus Rhizobium; species Rhizobium mayense. The sequence goes on from NZ_JARFYM010000003.1 coordinate 295,480, forward strand.
TGCAGGGGGCGCTGGTCGCCCGTGATGCCGAGGCGGAAACCTCGCTCGAGACGATCGGCAAGAAGGCCTATGCCGACAACAAGGTTGTCGATGTCGCTCTGATCGAGATTCAGGAAACCGGCGGCAAGCTCTGGCCGCTGCGCCTGCGTGAGCGCATCCGTGCCGAAGGTCCCACCATGGAATACGCGCCCGGTTATGCCGCGGCCGATCCGGAATTCATTGCAGTCTGAGGAAATCATGTATCGCTACGACGAATTTGACCACGCCTTTGTCGCGGAACGGGTTGCGCAGTTCCGTGATCAGGTGGAGCGGCGCCTTTCGGGGGAACTCTCGGAAGATGCGTTCAAGCCGCTGCGCCTGATGAATGGCGTCTATCTGCAGCTCCATGCTTACATGCTGCGCATCGCTATTCCTTATGGCACGCTGAGCTCACGCCAGGTGCGCATGCTCGCCCATATTGCGCGCACCTATGACCGCGGTTATGGCCATTTCACCACCCGCCAGAATCTGCAGTTCAACTGGCCGAAGCTGTCCGATATACCCGCCGTACTTGCCGAGCTTGCTTCGGTCGAGATGCACGCCATTCAGACGTCGGGCAATTGCATTCGCAACGTCACGGCCGACCATTTTGCCGGTGCCGCCGCCGACGAAGTCGCCGACCCGCGTCCTTATGCGGAAATCCTGCGGCAGTGGTCCTCCGTTCACCCGGAATTCTCCTTCCTGCCGCGCAAGTTCAAGATCGCCGTCACCGGTGCCGAGCGTGACCGTGCCGCCATTCAGGTGCACGACATCGGCCTGCATTTGAAGAAGAACGACAAGGGCGAGATCGGTTTTGCCGTCTATGTCGGAGGCGGGCAGGGCCGTACGCCAATGGTCGCCAAGCTGATCCGCGACTTCCTCCCGGAAGAAGACCTGCTGTCCTACACGACCGCCATCGTGCGCGTGTACAATCTGCACGGTCGCCGCGACAACAAATATAAGGCGCGCATCAAAATCCTCGTGCATGAAACCGGCGCCGAGGAATTGGCTCGCCAGGTCGAGGTCGAGTTTGCCAAGCTGAAGGACACGGAACTGAGACTTCCCGAGGCGGACGTTCAGGCGATCGCCAACTATTTCGCACCGCCGGCACTGCCCGAGCGCGCCGAAGGTTGGGAAAACCTCGCCCGTTGGAAGAAGGCCGATCCGGATTTTGCCCGTTGGGTGCAGCAGAATGTGCAGCCGCACAAGAACCCCGATTATGGCATGGTGACGATCTCGCTGAAGCCGATTGGCGGTATTCCGGGCGATGCTACCGACGCGCAGATGGAAGTGGTTGCCGATATCGCCGAAGAATATGCCTTCGACGAAATCCGAGTCAGCCATGAGCAGAATCTGATCCTGCCGCATGTGGCCCTCGCCGATCTCGAAGCGGTGTATCGCGGCCTGGCTGCCGCCGGCCTGGCGACCGCCAATGCCGGTCTGATCACAGACATTATCGCCTGTCCCGGTCTCGACTATTGCGCTCTTGCCAATGCCCGTTCGATCCCGGTTGCGCAGGAAATCTCCAAGCGCTTCGGTTCAGCCGAGCGTCAAGCCGAAATCGGTGAGCTGAAAATCAAGATTTCGGGCTGCATTAATGCCTGCGGCCATCACCATGTCGGCCATATTGGCCTGCTTGGCGTCGAGAAGAAGGGTGCAGAACTCTATCAGATCACGCTCGGCGGTTCCGGCGACGAGCATACATCGATCGGTGAAATCATCGGCCGCGGCTTTGAGCCGGACAAGGTGACCGACGCGATCGAGACGATCGTCGACACTTATCTCGGCCTGCGCCTGGAACACTCCGAAACCTTCCTCGCCGCCTATCGCCGCGTCGGGCCGCAGCCCTTCAAGGATGCGCTCTACGGCTCTGCCGCGGCCGAAGCGGCGTAAGGGGATGGCCATGACGAAGATTTGGCGGGAAACCGGTTTTGTCGCAAACGATCCCTGGGTCATCGAGACCGATGAGGTGAAGGCGACCGAAGAGCAGAAGCCGCTGCTCGGCCTCGACGCATTGATTGCCAGGGCTGAGGAGAGCAACGATGTCGGCCTCGGCGTGGTGATCAAGCCCGCCGATGACGTGACCAGGCTGGAGCCCTATCTCTACCGCTTGGAGATTGTCGCCGTCGTTTTCCCGGCTTTCAACGATGGCCGCGCCTTCAGCCACGCTTCGCTACTGCGCCAGCGTCTCGGCTACACCAACGAGCTGCGGGCGGTGGGCGATGTGTTGATCGATCAAATTCCGTTGATGCTGCGTGTCGGCATCGACAGTTTCGCGGTCACCAACGAAACGGCGCTCAAGCGGCTTTCGGAAAATCGCTTGCCGGGTATTCCGCACCACTATCAACCGGCTGTCAGGCATGCAGAAGGCGGCCAGGCCTTTAGCTGGCGGCGGGTATCGGCCAAATCGGTCTGATCTTACGAAGGTGGCAATTCGCGGCAATTTGACCGGGTCGGATTGCCATCATCCTGCCGATCACCATATGTATTCTGGGGTCGGTTTAATCTTGACCAGAATACGCATATTTCATCTCCGCACCGCGGGATGGAATAGAATGCCTTTAAAAGCGGGCTGTATTATAATATCAGCCCGCAACGAGCAGACAGCAAGATCGACATAGACGACGAATACGGGATCCGATACCGAATGAACGCCCCTGCCAAGACCGAAGAATTTGTTTCCGCAGTGCCCGCCGGCGTTTTCGCCGAGAAGGTGCTAAGCGTGACGCATTATACCGACCGGCTCTTTCGTTTCACGATGACCCGGCCGCAGGGCTTCCGTTTCCGCTCGGGCGAATTTGCGATGATCGGTCTCATGGTCGACGGCAAGCCGCTTTACCGCGCCTATTCGATCGCCAGCCCCGCCTGGGCCGACGAGCTCGAATTCTTCTCGATCAAGGTGCCGGACGGTCCGCTGACGTCGCATCTGCAGAATATCAAGCCGGGCGACGAAGTACTGATGCGCAAGAAGCCGACCGGCACGTTGGTGCTCGACGCGCTGACGCCGGGCAAGCGGCTCTATATGTTCTCGACGGGGACCGGCATTGCGCCTTTCGCCAGCCTGATCCGCGATCCCGAAACCTATGAGAAGTTCGAGGAAGTGATCCTCACCCACACCACCCGCGATGTAGCGGAGCTGAAATACGGCTTCGATCTCGTCGAGGAAATCCGCAACGATGAAATCCTGAGTGAAGTCGTCGGCGACAAGCTGCGCCACTATGCGACCGTCACCCGCGAAGAGTTCCCCTTCAAGGGCCGCATCACCGATCTCATCGAAAGCGGCAAGCTCTTCGCCGATCTCGGCGTTCCCGCGTTGGATTCTGCTATCGACCGCGGCATGATCTGCGGCTCCTCGGCCATGCTGAAGGACACGAAGGACCTGCTTGAAAAGGCAGGGCTGAATGAAGGCGCCAACAGCAAGCCGGCCGAATTCGTTATCGAACGTGCTTTCGTCGGCTAAAGCAATTCCAGGAAAAGTGCGAAGCGGTTTTCCGTTCGGGATTGCGAAAACAAAAAGATGGAGCGGTTCAGCGTTTTTGTGAAAAGCAGAACCGCTGACAATTTTCAAATTCCGGAATAGAGAAGGGTGGTCTCGGCAGCGAGGCCGCCGTTTTTCATTTTTCGCTAAGATAATCGATCAGCGTCGCCATCGCCTTGCGGGCGTTATCAGGACTGCCCTGATGGATCGCCCTGATGACCCGTACATGCAGCGCGATCGACCGGTCCATGCCGCCGGGCGTCGCGGTCGAATACCAGAGCCGCCGCGAATGGGTCTGCACCGGCCCGAGCGCGGCCGTCATGAAGCCGTTCGGGCAGGCCTCCTCGAGTATTTCATCGAATGTCTTGTCGGCGGCGAAGAAGCCCGCAAGATCGCCTGTGGCGGCGCAATCGGTCATCAACCTGGCACAGTCGAGCAGTTGCTCCCGCTGTTCCTGCGTCGCGTGGCTGGCGACCAGCGATGCTGCGATCGGCTCGAGTTCGCGCCTGACCTGCATGACATGCATATGGTCTTCCGGCCGAATTTCCGCGATCTGCAACCCGACGCGGGGCCGCACATGGATCAGCCCCTGCCATGCCAGCTTCTGAATCGCCTCGCGCACCGGCGTGCGCCCATGGCCTGCCAACTCGATCAGCTGCTTCTCCGTTACCAGCGCACCAGGTTTCAGCGCCAGCGTAACGATCAGGTGCTCGAGGGCGAGATAGGCGAGGTGGCTTTGCGAATTCTGCATTCTCGGCTAATCCCGATCGGTACTGATATATCACATCGTGCCATGTCGCTTTCGCGATAGCAAGTTGACGAGTCTCGACTGTCATAGGTGAGGACGCGACCCGGTCGCGGATTATTCCCGATTTTTGAATTCTTTCGACAACGCCGATCCCGTCTACCGATTTGCAACCTCAGTCAATCTGAATGATGCGCTTCTGGATTGCGTTGTCTGATATAGAGCTAAGAAGAGTTGAGGCTTCTGCTCCTGACCGGTGATCTGCAAACCGGCTATAGGCGAACAGAAATCAGCTACACAGACGCTGAGGTCAAAAACCAAGAGGTATTGGCTCGCGCTCTGAACGATCGCCCCACAGAAGTGTCGTATGACGAGCTTGCCGTTGTGGGAAAGCGGCTGTCGCACGACTTTCTTCTGGCACCGAAGAACCTTCGCGGCGCCACCGGCCAAGAATTCGGTATCGAGTTCACCTCGGTCAGCTACACACAGCACGCTGTGCCAAATCGTGTGCTGGCGACAACGGATAACGTATCCGTGTGGCGTTAAAGTTCGAAACTCGCCGCAAAATCGTTGCCGTCATCAAGCGCCGCAGCGAGCCGTCCGGAACTGCCGAAGTTCTGATCTTGGTATAGTCGGAGGGCTCGGCGAGAGTTCGATTGAGATCGCCGCGATATTGGATCAACAGCCGATTGCGGAGGAAAGGCTTGGCGGTTTCCGCTTGGCAGCCATCAGCAAATCCAGTTCCGTCGAAGATGGGCCGAATTTGTCGTACAGCCGCTTGGCCTCCTTGTCGTCGAGGCGATATTTCCGCGCAAATTCAGCGATGCTGTACGGGCGACCGCGTATCACTTTCCGGCCCGGCGTCTGATTGGCGCTTTCCGTCATGCTTCCTACCTCCTCTTCCATCCTACCAACGAAGCTAGGGCCGCAGGCGAGGTTGAAAAGGGTCCCGATGGTCGTGATGTCACACAAACGCAATAAAAAGGGGAAGACGAACTAACTCGTCTTCCCCTTGATTATCTCTGTTCCGAAGGGTTTTCACCCGTAGGGCGCGCGTTTATCGTCTGATCAACCGGCCGACGAAAATTAGGATGCAAGCACCGATAAAGCCGGTGATCAAATAGTTGATCCACGCATTGAACGGCAATGCGATGTGCAGGATTCCCAGGAGCCAGCTAGCAACAATTGCCCCGACAATGCCGAGGATGATGTTCATGATGAGGCCCATGTTGCTTTCCATGAGCTTTTCGGCGAGCCAGCCAGCGAGGCCGCCGATGATGATTGCTGCGATCCAACCGACATGTGCGTCTTCCATGAAGAACCTCCCAAGAGAAATCCGCGGGTTGTTAACAAATGGTGATATACACCAAAAGCGATTCGCCCCGCAAAACAAATGCGTGCGGCTCGCGATCGGGCTGCTCGTTGCAATCGTGATTATTGAGGGAGAATGTTACGGTTATTCCGGCGCACCGAGGCAAGCTCTGAGATCGGCAAGCTGTTTGCTTAGCTCTTCAGTGATTTCATCAGTCGTGTCGATGAAGCGGTTGTTTTCAACGGCATGCACCCGGATACGGCCTTGTTTCAGACAACGCAAATGAAAACGCAGAAACTGTTCCTGTGCTTCGCACCATTTATAAAGCTCGGCTTTCTGCTTCATGGCGCCCCCCCGATCCCCCAGTGCCGGACCAAACCTGATACCGAACAGATGACCTAGGAATGCAGCAACAAGCTCCAACAATGCCGTATTCGTTCAAATCATCCCATCAAAACTGTGGTAACATTCTGAAGTAACCCTCGCCGAGTCATTCGTTTGAATGAGAAAGGCGTAGTTGGCACGCAAAAATTGTGCGGCAAGCTCCCAAAAAGGCAAGAATAAACTATAGGCTAGTCTTAAAATTAGGGGATTGCTTCGTGACTTATCATCAGAACGACTGATCGCCACATCTTGTAACGAAAGACTCGGCAGTCCGCTGATCTTCCCGATTCCGCCGTGGAGACGGACAGGTTTCGCCACTCCGGCATGCAGAATAGCATTTTGCGTGAGTGCAACGACGATTTTGGGTTGACCGCGATAGGGTGTCTGCATATGTTCCGCGCACTTCCAGCCGGGGTGCAAATCACCCGCGGACGGGGAGAGCGTAGCTCAGCCGGTAGAGCAACTGACTTTTAATCAGTAGGTCATGGGTTCGAATCCCATCGCTCTCACCAAAAATTCGCGAAAATCAGCGACTTGCGGTGGGTTCGCATTGGTGGGACAAGCGCTTTTGCGTGGCCGCTATCCGGCAGACGCTCTTTCCACATAGCGCATGATTCTGGTCACAGTCGATCGGCTGACGCCTGCCTCGCGGGCGATGCAATCCATCGACTTTCCTTCGGCCTTGAGCCTCAACACGTTCTCGGATTTGTGCCTCATCGCATCGGCCGACGAATCATGCGCGGGAATAATGCCAAGAGGGTTGCCGTTTTCGACCCTCAAGGCTTCGAAATGCTCTGTCTCGACAGACGCCATAACACGCTCCTTGCAGTCATTGGACGATTAGAAACAATGGTGCCCATGTTGAACCAGGTAAATTCGGATATTAGCGGTATGTGAAAAGGCCCCCAATTGGTAAGCTGCTTCCGCCATCCGTATACGCCGCTATACGGTGCCATAGCCCAGAATGCTGGGAGGCGGTCTGACAGGCAATTCCACGCGGGCCGATGCCGCTTCTCCATCTTGCATGGCCATCAAACTCTTCGCTCATCGGGATACGTGTTTTTGAAACACCGCTATTGAGCATAAGGCGCCTGAGTTATATTCGGTTGGTCTCGCAACGTAGTTTGCGGGCGTGGTTTTATGCAATTGGGGATTGCAGGTAATATAGGTGACCGACATCGGGGGTAGGGGTCGAATAAGTTTTTAAAGGAATTACCCGATGATAGGACGACATCGATTGAGTTGGCTGACCGCGACTATCGCGGCGGCGCTTGCCACAGCCGCCGAGGCAGCCCCTCCCGCCAGCAATCCCGACACCGCCAATCCCGCCTCCAGCTTCCAATACAGGCGTGCGGACCTCGGCAGTGGATATGCGACCGTCAACATATTGAAGATGCCGGACCGGTCGTCATATTTCATCACCTGTAACTGTGACGATCGCACACTTCAGGACATGGTTTGCCCGACCCGGGCATATGCCTGCACATGCGTGCCGAGCGCTTATCTGGTGTGCCAGTAACAAGGCTGCGAAAGCCAGCATTCACCGGCCGACTTTCGGCGAGACGAGAGAGCCCGCTTCGGCGGGTTCCCCTCGTGCCTCAAGGATTTTTATTCGATGACCAACGTCGCGGCGTCGCCCGCGCCACCCGCGAAAAGGTGATTGGCCTTCCGGCCGTCGTAACGCTAGTAAGACGATGGAATGACATAGCCGGAGTCTATCGTGTCGCTTGCTGATATCTCGCTTCTGAGCGCTTTGTTCGCCGGAGCGCTGTCCTTTCTTTCGCCCTGCGTATTGCCGCTGGTGCCGCCTTATCTCTGTTATATGGCCGGCATTTCCGTCGAGCAATTCCGCGGCGGCGGCGCGGCTGTTGCAACAGGGCCAAGCGTTCGCGGCAATGTCTTGTTTTCGGCGCTGTTCTTCACGCTCGGCTTTGCGACCGTGTTCATTGCGCTCGGTGCCGGCGCATCCTCGATCGGCATTCTGCTGCGCCAGCATCTCGATATCCTGGCGAAAATCGGCGGCCTGATCATCGTTATCATGGGCCTGAATTTCCTCGGCGTTTTTCGGCTTGGCATTCTCGCTCGCGAGGCGCGTTTTCAAGGCGGCGGCAAGCCGGCGACGCTGACGGGCGCCTATATCATGGGCCTTGCCTTTGCGTTCGGCTGGACGCCATGCATCGGTCCGGTGCTCGGGGCGATCCTCGGCGTTGCGGCTTCGCGTGAGACGATCGGCGCCGGCGCCGGGCTGCTCGCCATCTATTCGCTCGGCCTTGCCGTACCCTTCTGGATCGCCGCCGGTTTTTCCGGTGCCTTCATGAGCTTTCTCGTGCGCTTCCGCCGCCATCTCGGGACTGTCGAGAAGGTCATGGGCGGGCTGCTCGTATTGACCGGCCTGGCATTCATATTCGGCTATGTCAGCGACATGGCGATATGGTTCCAGCAGACCTTTCCAGTTCTGATGCAAATCGGTTAAGCATCTCCCGCCCTCCTTTCCAATCATCCAAAGTGGATATGCCCGATGGCTGACATTGTCGGTCTGTTGCTGCCGTTCTTCGGCCTGATCGTGATCGGTTACATCGCCGCGCGCATTACGAAACAGCCGGCCGAGGCGCTCGGCTGGCTCAATACCTTCATTATCTATGCCGCGCTGCCCGCCCTGTTCTTCAAGCTCGTCTCGCAAACGCCGATCGAGCAGTTGACGCGCGTCGATTTCATCGCGACCGATCTTGCCGCGACCTATCTGATCTTCCTGTTGCTGTTCCTGATCGGGTGCTTCCTGCGCCGCAATTCGCTGGCGGATAGCACGATCCAGGCCTTTGCCGGTGCTTACGGCAATATCGGCTACATGGGTCCCGGTCTGGCGCTGCTGGCGCTCGGCGAGAGGGCCGCCGTTCCCGTCGCCTTGATCGTCTGCTTCGAAAACGCGCTGCATTTCATCGTCGCGCCCGGGCTGATGGCAGTCGAGCGCGGCGATAAGCGTTCGCCCTGGCGACTTGCCGCCGACATTGTCAGGAAGGTGCTGCTGCATCCCTTCATTTTATCGACGGCCCTCGGCTTTACCGCCGCCGCCTTTTCGATCGGCCAGCCGATCGCCTTCCAACGTTTCGTCGATTATCTCGCGCAGGCCGCCGCGCCCTGCGCGTTGTTTGCCATGGGTGTGACATTGGCGCTGAGGCCGCTGAAACGCATCCCGACGGAGATCGGCTATATCGTGCCGGTCAAGCTTATCCTGCATCCACTGGTCGTTTATGTCGTGCTGCAGGCTGTCGGCGGCTTCGATCCGATCTGGATCGAATCGGCGGTGCTGCTCGCAGCCTTGCCAACGGCGACGAATGTATTCGTCATCGGCCAACAATATGGCGTCTGGCAGGAGCGGGCCTCCGCCACGATCCTGATCACCACCGCCTGTTCGGTGGTGACGGTGTCGCTGGTGCTTTACCTGATCAAATCCGGTGCCTTACCGGTGCAACTTTTCCTTTAGCATCGAGGGAAAGCCGCGCAGGCTGCCGCCCGGTTCGATGCCCTCGCGCATAACGAGGTTGCGCAGCGGCGGAATGGCCGAAAGGATGTGCAGTCCCGCGGCCCGAAGCATCTGCACGGGCAGGAAATCCGTAAGCAGCGAGCGATTCAGCAGATCGACGCTAGCCGTGCGGCTGATGATATCGAGCCGGCGGCGGCGGTCGAAGCGGTCGCCGGCGGATGCTGAAATCGGCTGGCCCGTGGGGCTTGCCAGAATTTCGACGAGCGTCAGTATATCGCGCAGGCTGAGGTTCAGCCCCTGAGCACCGATCGGCGGAAAGACGTGGGCGGCTTCGCCGATCAACGCGACCCGTCTCTTGCCGAAGCTGTAGGCCGTCATGCCGGAGAGCGGCCAGACTTGGACATTGTCTTCGACCGTGACTTTGCCGAGCATCGACTGCATGCGGTCCTCGATCGCGCGGCCGAGCTCTTCCAGCGACTTCTCGGCGTTGAGGGCGGCGTCCGCCGGCTTCTGCACCCAGACGAGGCTGGAGCGATTGCCGGGCAGGGGGACCTGGGTGAATGGCCCGCTTTCGGTGTGGAATTCGGTTGAAATATTCTGATGAGGCAGTGAATGTGTGAAGTTCAGCACCATGGCCGATTGCGGATAGGACCAGCGCTTTACCTTGATCCCGACTGTTTCCCGCACCATCGAATTGCGCCCGTCCGCGCCGACGACAAAAGCCGCTTCGACCGTCTCGCCATCCTCCAGCGTAACAGTAACGCCATCGTCGCGGATGGCGATCCCCGCCGCGCTGGTCTCGATAAGCTTGATATTGCCTTCCGCCTTTACGGCTTCACCGAGGGTGTCGAGTAGCGAGTCGTTCGGGATATTGTAGCCGAAGGCATCGAGGCCGATCTCCGAGGCTCGAAAGGCGACGGTCGGCGCACGCAATAGTCGCGTCGTCCCGTCGATGATCTGCATGGTCGTCAACGCGGCGGTGGAAGGCACGATCTTGTCCCACAGCGCCAGCCGCTCCAGGAAGCGAATCGATTGATCCATCAGTGCCGTCGTCCGCCGGTCGGCCTTGTGATGCGCCGCGGCCACGAGGGCAACGGCTCGCCCACCCCGCGCCAATGCGATCGCCGCAATCATGCCCGCCAGACCGCCGCCGATAACGGCTATTTCAACCTGCTTCATATCGATGCCTCATTGTCTTTGGTTCTGAAAATAAACGCTTAGCCTGTTGAAATCCATGGGATGAAACATCGCAACGGGTGAAAATGACAGGAACTCGCGCTAGCCTGTGGTGGCACAGACGTTTTTGCGCTGGCAGTGCCGTGCAAAGGGTGCATATTAGCAAGAAAAAATCGCCTGCCGGGGCAGGTAGATAAGCAGGCGAGTGACGGGGAGCATGAAAATCTTCAACTACAAGCGGGTGCCTTACGCGGAGATCCGTGCATTTTCCGTGCATATATTGACGGCATCCGGCTCTTTTCTTGCCTTCCTCGGCGTTGTCGCGGCGGCAGAACATCGCTTCGTCGATATGTTCTGGTGGCTCGGTCTGGCTTTGCTTGTCGATGGCATCGATGGACCGATCGCCCGCAAGGTCAGCGTCAAGGAAGTTTTGCCGAATTGGTCCGGCGATACGCTCGATAACATCATCGACTATGTGACCTATGTGCTTCTACCGGCCTTCGCGCTTTATGAAAGCGGCATGATCGGTGAACCCTGGTCCTTCGTCGCCGCGGGGATGATCGTCGTATCCAGCGCCATCTACTATGCTGACACGGGCATGAAGACGGATGAATATTTTTTCTCCGGATTCCCGGTCGTCTGGAACATGGTGATCTTCACACTCTTCGTCATCGGCGCTAGCGCGACGATCGCCTTGGTTCTTGTCGGCGTTTCGGTGGTTTTGACGTTCCTGCCGATCAATTTTCTGCATCCTGTGCGGGTCAAGCGGTTGCGGCCGCTCAATCTCGGAATATTCCTGTTTTGGTCCGCGCTCGGCATGTATTCCTTGCTGATGCACTTCGTCATGCCGCAATGGGCCGTTGTCTTGTTTGTGGTCAGCGGGCTCTATCTCTATTGCATCGGCGCCGTGTTGCAGTTTTTCCCGTCCCTTGGGCGCCATTAGGATTTGCAGGCAATGAAGAAGACCCAGGCCATTCGCATCCATCAAAACGGCGGTCCGGAAGTCATGAAGCTGGAGGAGGTCGATCTGCCTTCGCCAGGCGCTGGCGAGGTGCAGATCCGCCATGCCGCCATCGGATTGAATTTCGTGGATATCTACTTCCGCTCTGGCCTCTACAAGGCGCCTTATTTCCCGCTGCCGCTTGGCAAGGAAGCGGCTGGCACGATATCAGCCGTTGGACCGGGCGTGAGCGATTTTTCTGTCGGCGATCGTGTTGCATATGTCGGCGGTGATGGTGCCTATAGCGTCGAACGCAACATCGAAGCGCGTTTCGTCGTCAAGGTGCCGGATGATATCGAGCTCGAGACCGCAGCGTCGATGATGCTGAAGGGGATGACGGCTGAATATCTCCTCAATCGCACCTTTAAGGTCGGACCCGAAACGGTGCTGCTGTTTCATGCCGCGGCCGGCGGCGTCGGGTTGATCGCCGGCCAATGGGCAAAGGCGCTCGGCGCCACGGTGATCGGAACGGCCGGTTCGCCGGACAAGGTCAAACTGGCGCTGGCGCATGGTTATGACCATGTCATCGATTACAGCAGCGAAAGTTTCCTGGACCGCGTCCGGGAGATCACAGGCGGCAAGGGTGTCGATGTTGTCTACGATTCGGTCGGCCGTGACACCTTTCCACAATCTCTCGATTGCCTGAAGCCGCGCGGCATGTGGGTGACCTTTGGTCAATCCTCTGGCCCGATTAAGAATTTTGACCTTGCGATCCTCAATCAGAAGGGTTCGCTTTTTGCCACACGGCCGAGTATTTTCGCATATATCGCAACCCCCGAGGAGCTGAGAGCTAGCGCAAAGGCATTATTTGCTGTTGTGCAAGGCAGCAAAGTGCGTATCAATATCAACCAGACTTATCCGCTGAGCGATGCGGGGCGCGCGCACACGGATCTGGAAACAAGAAAAACGAGTGGAACTACGCTGCTGATCCCATAGATCCAAAAGGGCGGGATGTGGGAAAGAAATGAGGGGATCGTGTCGTCATCCGATGTGCCGGCAACCGGTGCGTTACTGTCGGTTTGCAAGCTGACGAAGATGTTCGGTAGCTTTGCTGCCTGCAATGGAATTGATCTGGAAATTCAACCGGGCGAGATTCATGCTCTGCTCGGCGAAAACGGTGCAGGCAAATCCACTCTGGTCAAGATGCTGTTCGGCGTTTTGGAGCCGACTGAAGGCGAGATTGCCTGGGAGGGCCGGCCCATTTCGATTGGCTCGCCGAGTGAAGCGCGCAAGCTCGGCATCGGCATGGTGTTTCAGCATTTCTCGTTGTTCGAGGCGCTGACGGTCGCCGAAAATATCGCCCTTTCCCTCGACGACAGAATCCCGATCGGCAGGATCGCCGAGGAGGCTGCGACGCTGTCGCGTGCCTATGGCCTGCCGCTGGACCCCGGTGCGCATGTCGCCGACCTTTCCGTTGGCGAGCGCCAGCGCATCGAAATCGTCCGGGCGCTGCTGCAAAACCCGAAGCTGATCATCCTCGACGAGCCGACTTCGGTGCTGACGCCGCAGGAGGCCGACCGCCTGTTCGAAACGCTGTTTCAGCTTCGCGACGAAGGTCGCTCGGTCCTCTATATCAGCCATCGTCTGGAGGAGGTGCAGCGGATCTGCTCCCGCGCCACCGTGCTGCGTCACGGCCGAGTGACCGGTTTCTGCGATCCGCGGCGGGAAACGCCCGCTTCGCTCGCACGCATGATGGTCGGCAGCGATGTTCCGAGCGTGCGGCATGAAGGCATCCAGAAAAAGGGTGACATTCAGCTCGAGGTCACCGGTCTTTCGGTGCCCGCGCGCACGCCTTTTGCAATGTCGCTCAAGGACGTTTCGCTGCGTGTCCGCGCCGGTGAAATTCTCGCGATCGCGGGCGTTGCGGGCAATGGGCAGGGGGAGCTGTTCGACGTCGTTTCCGGTGAGCATACCGTAGCCTCCGACGAATTGATCTCGGTACGCGGCCAGGCGGTTGGCACCAAGGGCATCAACGCGCGCCGCCTGCTCGGTGCCGGCTTCGTGCCCGAGGAGCGGCATGGTCATGCCGCCGTTACCAGCCTCAAGCTTTCAGACAATCTCATACTGGCGCGTGGCCAGTCCGACCGAAGGACATTCCTCGGCGGCGGCTTCCTGAAAGTCATCAAGCACCGTGCCGTCAAACAGGCGGCCAGGCGCATCTCAGAAGCCATGGACGTACGCAAGAGCGGCGACGACCCGACGGCCGGATCGCTGTCGGGCGGCAATCTGCAGAAGTTTATTGTCGGACGTGAACTCGACCGGCAGCCCGCGGTCCTTGTCGTCAACCAGCCGACCTGGGGCGTCGATGCCGGCGCGGCGAGCCGCATCCGCCAGGCGCTCGTCGATCTTGCCAGCGCCGGATCGGCCGTTCTGGTCATCAGCCAGGATCTCGATGAGATATTCGAGGTGGCCACCGACGTCGCCGTGATCTCGGAAGGGCGGCTGTCGCCTTCCTACCCTGTCGGCGAACTGACGCGCGAGAAGATCGGCCTGCTGATGGGTGGCCTGCATGAATCCAAGACCCATTCGGAGCCTTCGCATGCGCATTGAACTCGAAAGGCGCCTGCAGGTCTCGAAACTGTTCGGCTTCCTGTCGCCGCTCCTTGCCCTCGCACTCGCGCTGATCGCCGGCACCATCATGTTCGCCGTGCTCGGCAAGGATCCTGTGGAGGCACTGGACGCTTTCTTCGTTGAGCCTCTGCTCGAAGTCTGGTCGCTGCACGAACTGGCAATCAAGGCCGGACCGCTGATCCTCATCGCCGTCGGCCTTTGCGTCTGCTACCGCTCCAACAATTGGAACATCGGCGCGGAAGGCCAGTTCACCATTGGCGCGGTCGCCGGCTCCTACATACCGATCGTTTTCACCGATTGGCATTCGCCGATGGTCTTGCCGCTGATGCTGATCGCGGGCGCCGTGGGCGGCGCGCTCTATGCCGCCATTCCGGCGTTGTTGAAGGCGCATTTCAATACCAATGAGATCCTGACCAGCCTGATGCTCGTCTACATAGCGCAGCTCTATCTGGATTGGCTCTCACGCGGGCCGTGGCGCGATCCGCAGGGCCATAATTTCCCGCAAAGCATCGATTTTCCACCAGAAGCGACGCTGCCGGCCATCTGGGCGGATTCCGGCCGTGCTCATTGGGGGATCGTCTTTGCCGTCGTCGCGGCGATCCTTGCCTGGTTCATGATGAAATACACGCTGAAGGGTTTTGAGATAACCGTTCTCGGCCAATCTGCAAGGGCAGGGCGCTTTGCCGGCTTCTCCTCGCGGAAAATGGTCTGGTTCGGCTTCCTGTTCTCCGGCGCGCTCGCGGGCCTTGCCGGCATTTCCGAGGTTTCCGGCTCGATCGGTCATCTGCAGCCGGCGATTTCGCCGGGCTACGGCTTCACCGCCATCATCGTGGCTTTCCTGGCGCGTCTCAATCCGCTCGGCGCAATCCTCTCCGGCTTCGTGCTGGCGCTTACCTATCTCGGCGGCGAGGCGGCGCAATTGTCGCCCGGTATTTCCGCCAAGGCGGCCAGCGTCTTCCAGGGACTGCTGCTGTTCTTCGTGCTCTCTTGCGATACGTTGATCTACTACAAGATACGGCTGACTTGGTCGCGGGTTCGAGGAGGTGCGGCATGAGCGTCTTTGAAGCCATCCTCCTCACGATCATCACGGCCTCGACTCCGCTCGTCATCGCCGGTCTCGGCGAGCTGGTGGTGGAGCGCTCCGGTGTGCTCAATCTCGGCGTCGAAGGCATGATGATCATGGGCGCGGTCGCCGCCTTCGTCGGCGCGCAGATGAGCGGATCGCCTTATGTGGGCCTTATAACAGGCATCGTCGCCGGCGCGCTGTTTTCGCTGCTTTTCGCGTTCCTGACGCTGACGTTGGTGACCAATCAGGTGGCTACGGGTTTGGCGCTCACGATCCTCGGTCTCGGCCTCTCCGGCATGATCGGCGAAGGCTATGTGAGCGTACCCGGGGTACAGCTGCGCCCAATTGTTTTCCCGGTGCTGTCAGACATCCCGATCGTCGGGTCGGTGCTCTTCAAGCAGGACCTCACGTTCTATCTCTCGATCGTACTGCTCATCGGCGTCAGCTGGTTCCTCTTCCGCAGCCGCGCCGGCCTGAAGCTGCGCGCGGTCGGGGACAGTCACGACTCCGCGCATGCCCTCGGCGTCGACGTCATCCGCACGCGCTATCTCGCCGTCATGTTCGGTGGCGCCTGTGCGGGGCTAGCCGGCGCGCAGTTGTCGCTGGTCTACACGCCGCAATGGGTCGAGAACATGTCGGCCGGCCGCGGCTGGGTAACGCTCGCGCTTGTCGTCTTCGCGTCCTGGCGGCCGATGCGCGTCCTGGCGGGCGGCTACCTCTTTGGCGCGGTTACGATCCTGCAGTTTCATGCGCAGGGCTTCGGCGTCGGCATACCCTCACAATTTCTGTCGATGTTGCCCTATGCGTCGACTATTGTGGTTCTCGTCATCATCTCTCAAAATCGCCGCGCGACCTTGATCAACACGCCAGCGTCGCTCGGCAAGGCCTTCGTTCCGGAGCGCTAAGAAGAACAAACCGGACGGAATTCGTAAATATGTCAAACCAGCAGGGGTAACCATGAGAAAACTAGCACTCGCACTCGCCACCACGGCTGCTGCCATTATCGGCTTTGCCGCCGCGGCAGAAGCGGCGCCGACCAAGATCTGCTTTGTCTATGTCGGCTCGCACACGGACGGCGGTTATTCGCAGGCGCACGATCTCGGCCGCCAGCAGATCCAGAAGGAGTTCGGCGACAAGATCGATACGCCGTATCTCGAAAACGTTCCGGAAGGTCCCGACGCCGAGCGCGCCATCGAGCGTCTCGCGCGCTCCGGCTGCGCGCTGATCTTCTCCACTTCGTTCGGCTTCATGGATGCGACCGCCAAGGTCGCCGCAAAGTTCCCGAACGTGAAGTTCGAGCACGCAACCGGTTTCAAGAGCGGCCCGAACATGGCGACCTACAATTCGCGCTTCTACGAAGGCCGCTACATCCTGGGTCAGATCGCCGCCAAGATGTCGAAGAATCACGGCGCGGCATACATCGCCTCCTTCCCGATTCCGGAAGTGGTGATGGGCATCAACGCCTTCGCGCAGGGCGCGCGCTCGGTCGATCCGAACTTCAAGCTCAAGGTCATCTGGGTGAACACCTGGTTTGACCCGGGCAAGGAAGCTGACGCCGCCAAGGCCATGATCGACCAGGGTGTCGATATTCTGACCCAGCACACCGACACCACCGCGCCGATGCAGGTGGCAGAGGAACGCGGCATCCATGCCTTCGGCCAGGCTTCCGATATGATCGCTGCTGGCCCGCATGCGCAGTTGACCGCCGTCGTCGACACCTGGGGTAACTACTACTCCAAACGCGTCCATGCGCTGCTTGATGGCACCTGGAAGGCCGAGCAGAACTGGGACGGTCTGAAGGACGGCATCCTGAAGATGTCGCCCTACACCAACATGCCCGACGACGTGAAAAAGATGGCGGAAGAGACCGAAGCCAAGATCAAGTCCGGCGAGCTCGCACCGTTCACGGGCCCGATCAACAAGCAGGATGGTACGCCCTGGCTGAAGGCCGGTGAAAAGGCCGATGACGCCACTTTGCTCGGCATGAACTTCTATATCGAAGGCGTCGACGACAAGTTGCCCGCAGCCAAATAAGCGGACTGACATCGCGAAGGTTGAGAAAGGGCGCCCGAGGCGCCCTTTTTTGTTGCACCGCATCACAGAATGTCGATTTACAAAAGTATTACTATATGATTTTTTCCCATTGGCCGTAGGAGACGGCCAATTGGGAGGACATCATGAAATTGAAGACTGCACTGGTGAGTGCCACGATTCTTGCTGCTTGCATGTTTACGTCTGCGTCGGCAAAGGACTTGGTCGTCGGCTTTTCGCAAATCGGCTCGGAATCCGGCTGGCGCGCGGCGGAAACGACGGTTACCAAGCAGCAAGCTGAGAAGCGCGGCATCGATCTCAAATTCGCCGATGCCCAACAGAAGCAGGAAAATCAGATCAAGGCGATTCGCTCCTTCATCGCACAGGGTGTTGACGCGATTCTGCTGGCTCCCGTCGTCGAAACGGGATGGGATTCTGTTCTGAAGGAAGCAAAGGAAGCCAAGATCCCGGTCATCCTGCTTGATCGCACGATCAACGCGCCGAAGGATCTCTATCTGACTGCCGTCACCTCCGACCAGATTCACGAAGGCAAGGTTGCTGGCGACTGGCTTGTGAAGACCGTTGGCGACAAGAAGTGCAACATCGTCGAGCTTCAGGGCACCACTGGCTCCTCGCCGGCGATCGCGCGCAAGAAGGGCTTCGAAGAAGCGATCAAGGGCCATGACAATTTGAAGATCATCCGCAGCCAGACGGGCGATTTCACCCGCGCCAAGGGCAAGGAAGTCATGGAAAGCTTCCTGAAGGCCGAAAATGGCGGCAAGGACATCTGCGCGCTCTACGCGCATAACGACGACATGGCCGTCGGCGCTATCCAGGCGATCAAGGAAGCGGGTCTGAAGCCGGGCAAGGATATCCTGACCGTATCCATCGATTCGGTTCCGGACCTCTTCAAGGCTATGGCAGCCGGCGAAGCAAACGCAACGGTCGAGCTGACGCCGAACATGGCTGGCCCGGCCTTTGACGCCCTCGACGCCTATCTGAAGACCAAGAAGGAGCCGCCGAAGTGGATCCAGACCGAGTCCAAGCTGTATACGCAGGCTGACGACCCGCAGAAGGTCTACGAGGAGAAGAAGGGCCAGGGCTACTGATGTAAAAAGGGCGAACCACGTCGGCCGGCAAATGGCCGATGTGGATTCCTAAGCGTGGAACTGCCGAAGCGGACAGGGTGCTCTAGATATAAAAAGTTTAGAGCGGCCTTTGTGAGTTCACATGAACGCACGACGCTTTAAGCGAGCGGCAGGTTCCGCGCGCTTTTACATGCCAGCTCAATCCAAGGAAATTCATGCTCCATGGCTCACGATGTCGAGCGCCTGCTGACCGCTACCGGTTTCTGCAAATATTTTCCCGGTTCCACCGCCCTTGATCATGTCGATTTCACATTGCTGCGGGGGGAGGTCCATGCGCTTCTCGGCGAAAATGGCGCCGGAAAATCGACGCTGATCAAGTGCATGACTGGCGCCTATCGCCGCGATGCTGGCAGCCTCGTTCTCGATGGTGCCGAGATCGACCCGCACGATACGCTGGCGGCGCAGAAACTCGGCATCGGAACGGTCTATCAGGAGGTGAACCTCCTTGCGAACTTGAGTGTGGCCGAAAATCTGTTTCTCGGCCGTCAGCCGCGGCGCTTCGGCATGGTCAGCAGCCGCGTGATGAACAGCATGGCGAAAGACCTGTTGTCGCAATACGGCATAGATATCGATGTCAGCCGGCAGCTCGATCGCTTCTCCGTTGCCATTCAGCAGGTGATTGCGATCGCGCGCGCTGTCGATCTCTCCGGAAAGGTCCTAATCCTCGACGAGCCGACGGCCAGCCTAGACACGCAGGAAGTCGCCATGCTTTTCGGTATTATCCGGGATCTGAAGCAGCGCGGACTGGGAATTGTTTTCATTACGCATTTTCTCGAACAAGTCTATCAGATCTGCGATCGCATAACCGTCCTTCGTAACGGACGCCTTGTCGGTACGCGCGATGCGGAGGGCCTTTCGCGCCTGACCCTGATCGCGATGATGCTTGGCCGCGAACTTGCGCAGGCCGAAGCAACCGCGAAAGAGGCCGTCAGCGAAAGCGGGCCGGTAAAATACCGGTTCAGCGGTTTCGGCAAGCGCGGCAAGATCAAACCCTTCGATCTGGAGGTTCGCGTCGGTGAAGTGGTCGGCGTTGCCGGTCTGCTAGGCTCCGGGCGCACGGAAACGGCGGAGGTGCTTTTCGGCATCGAGCGTGCCGACAGCGGCGAGGCAAAGATCGAAGAAAGAGCGGTCACCCTCTCGGGGCCGCGTGCCGCCATCAAGAACGGCTTCGGCTTTTGCCCGGAGGACCGAAAGACGGACGGCATCATCGGCGATCTGTCCATCCGCGAAAACATCGTCATGGCGCTCCAGGCCCGCCGCGGCTGGGCGCGCCCGCTGCCGCGCGGCGAGCAGAACGCAATCGCCGACCGCTATATCAGGGCGTTGGATATTCGCACCACCGATCGCGAAAAGCCGATCAAGCTGCTCTCCGGCGGCAATCAGCAGAAGGCGATCCTGGCGCGCTGGCTGGCGACCAATCCAAATTTCCTGATCCTGGACGAACCGACGCGCGGCATCGATGTCGGTGCGCACGCCGAGATCATCCGCCTGATCGAAGATCTGTGCCGGCAGGGAATGTCCCTTGTCGTGATTTCCTCGGAATTGGAAGAATTAGTGGCCTATAGTTCCCGCGTCATCGTGCTGCGCGACCGCGAGCATATTGCAGAGCTCGCCGGCAACGAGATCACCGCCGACCATATCGTCGATGCCATAGCAACGGCTCAGAGCAAGCGGGAGGACGCATGAGTTCCCAGATCAAGGCCGCCTTGCTTCGATTGGCTCCGCAGCTCATTGCGCTGGCGGCCATTCTTCTTTTGAATTTCATTATGTTCCCGCAGTTCTTTCATCTGGAGCTGCAGAATGGCAGATTGTACGGCAGCATCATCGATGTCCTCAATCGTGGTGCGCCCGTGGCGCTGCTGTCCATCGGCATGACGCTGGTCATCGCCACCAAGGGCATCGATCTCTCCGTCGGTGCGGTGATCGCGATTTGCGGTGCGGTCGCGGCATCCGCCATCGTCGCCGGAAATTCGCTCGCCTACACGCTGATATTGACCCTCGCAGTCGGGCTCGCATGCGGGCTCTGGAATGGATTCCTGGTCGCGGTCCTCGATATCCAGCCGATCATCGCCACGCTGGTGCTGATGGTCGCGGGCCGCGGTATCGCCCAGTTGATCACCGAAGGCGTGATCCTCACCTTCAACAATGATGGGCTCATCTTCTTGGGAAGCGGGTCCTTCGCCACTCTGCCGATGCCTGTAGTCATCTGGCTGCTAGTGGCCGCGGCGGTTATTCTGCTGGTGAGGCGCACGGCGCTCGGCATGCTGGTCGAGGCGATCGGCATCAACCGGCGCGCCAGCACGCTGTCGGGCATTCAGACGCCGGTGTTGCTGATCGCCGTCTATGCACTGAGCGGCCTGTGTGCTTCGATCGCCGGTATCATCGTCTCCGCCGATATCAAGGGCGCTGACGCGAACAATGCTGGCCTC
Organism: Rhizobium mayense; assembly: GCF_030272705.1. GTDB lineage: Bacteria > Pseudomonadota > Alphaproteobacteria > Rhizobiales > Rhizobiaceae > Rhizobium > Rhizobium mayense. The sequence goes on from NZ_JARFYM010000003.1 coordinate 316,319, forward strand.
TGGCTCGAACTTGACGCGATCCTGGCCGTTGTCGTGGGTGGCAATTCCCTTCTTGGCGGCCGCTTCAGCATTGTCGGCTCGCTGATCGGCGCGATGATCATTCAGTCGGTCAATACGGGCATTCTGCTGTCCGGCTTCCCGCCGGAGTTCAATCTGGTGATCAAGGCTGTCATCGTCATCATCATCCTGGTCATCCAGTCTCCGGCCCTCCAATCCATCACGGCGTTTTTCTGGCGCCGCCGGAGTGCAGCGCAGATGATCCATGAGGAGCAGGCAAAGTGAATTCGAAATATCTTCCTCTGCTTGTGACGATCGTCATCTTCCTGCTGGCCTATACGGGCTGCGTGCTGCAGTTTCCGACAATGCTGTCGACGCGCGTCCTCGGCAATCTGCTGACGGATAACGCCTTTCTCGGCATAGCCGCGGTCGGCATGACTTTCGTTATCCTCTCTGGCGGCATCGATCTGTCGATTGGTTCGGTCATCGCGTTTACCGGCGTCTTCCTGGCGATCGTTCTGCGGGATACATCGATCCATCCGCTTGTCGCCTTCGCGCTTGTCTTGGTCATCACGACAATCTTCGGCGCAGGCATGGGCGCCATCATCCACTATCTCAGCATGCCGCCCTTCATCGTCACGCTGGCGGGCATGTTCCTTGCGCGCGGTATCGCTTTCGTCCTGTCGATCGACAGCATCCCGATCGAACATGATTTCTATTCACAACTGAGCGATCTCTATCTGCTGCTGCCGGGCGGCGGCCGTCTGACGTTGGTCGGCGGTATCATGCTCATCGTCTTTGCCGGCGGCATCGTGCTCGCGCATCGCACCCGCTTTGGAGCCAACGTCTATGCGCTGGGCGGCGGGGTGCAGACGGCTCAGTTGATGGGCGTTCCGGTCGGCCGCACGACGATCCACATCTACGCGCTGTCCGGCTTTCTTGCCGGTCTATCCGGAATCGTTTTTTCGCTCTATACGTCGGCGGGATATTCGCTGGCTACGGTTGGCGTCGAGCTCGACGCCATTGCCGCCGTGGTTATAGGCGGGACATTGCTGACGGGGGGAGCAGGGTTCGTAGGAGGAACTCTCATCGGAATTCTCATACAGGGCTTGATCCAGACTTATATCACCTTTGACGGAACGCTCTCCAGCTGGTGGACTAAGATCTTGATTGGGCTGCTGCTCTTTGCGTTTATTCTGATGCAGAAGGGTCTTCTGCTGCTTTCCCGCTTCAATCGACGTTACGCCTAAGGGAAGGACAGAGTGATTGCGCAGTAGATTGCTTGAAACCAGGAAAACCGAAGGAAAATCACGAACGAGCCATGCTCAGGTCGTGGATGATCTTGGAAAAGCAATCGTGTCGGGCGCCTTTCCCATCGGCAGCATCCTTCCTGGCGACAGCGAACTTCTACAGCGGTTCAAGGTGTCGCGAACGGTTTTGCGCGAGAGCATGAAGACCCTGGCCGCAAAAGGCTTGGTCGTTCCGCGCGCCCGGGTCGGAACCCGCGTTACCGAAAAGATCCATTGGAACATGTTCGACACTGCAGTGCTGACTTGGCACTTCGAAAGTGGCGTCGATGAGGAGTTCCTCCTCCACCTCTATGACATTCGTCTGGCCTTCGAGCCCTTTGCCGCCAGTCTCGTGGCGGAGCGCGCCAGCGCTGAGGAAGTCGAGTTGCTGCGGCAGCTCGCGATGGCCATGGCCGCGCCGGAACACACTTCCGACAGTCTCGCCATCGCCGATCTTCATTTTCACCTGGCGATCACGGAAGCCTCGCACAATCCCTTCATGCGTTCGCTCGGCGGCCTGATCGAGGCGGCTCTCGTGGGGATGTTCCGTATGAGCGCGCCTCCCGCCAGCAATGGCTTCAGCAATATTGCCGATACGCACATGGCTATCGTGGACGCCATTGCGGCCGGCGATGGGCTGGCTGCGCACAAGGCGATGGAATTCGTCATATTCGACGGCCGCCAGCATGTCCAGGAAGCTTTCGCGGCGCTTGCAGACGCTTAGTGCCTACGTCTAATTTCGCCGTAGTTCACCGCTCTACTAGTTGCTATGAGAACACGACGCCTATTCATGGGCCTTGTCGGACCATATCTTTCGGAGCTTGAAATGGAACGCACCTGCCTCGCCATCATCCTCGCCGCCGGTGACAGCACTCGTATGAAGTCGTCGATCTCCAAGGTCCTGCACCCGATCGCCGGTCGTCCGATGATCGGGCATGTGATGGAAGCGATTGCCAAGACCGACATTTCCACTGCCGCACTCGTCGTCGGCCGCGATGCCGAGGAGGTGACGGCCGCAGCCGCCATCGGTGGCGTCAAGGTGGAAGCTTATCTGCAGAAGGAGCGCCTCGGCACCGGCCATGCGGTGCTTGCGGCACGCGAGGCGATCGCCAAGGGCTACGACGATATTCTGGTCGCTTACGGCGATGTGCCGCTGCTGACCGATGCGCCGCTTCGCTCCGCGCGCGAGGGGCTCGCGGCGGGCAATGACATCGTCGTCATCGGTTTTCACACCGAAAATCCGAACGCTTACGGCCGGCTGCTCGTCAAGGACGGCGAGCTGATCGCCATCCGCGAGGCGAAGGATGCAACCGATGCCGAACTTGCGGTGACTTGGTGCAATAGCGGCCTGATGGCGATCAACGGCCGCAAGGCGCTCGACCTGCTCGACCGCATCGGCAACGACAATGCCAAGCGCGAATATTATCTGACCGATCTCGTCGAGATCGCTCGCTCGCTGGGCGGCCGCGCGGTCGCCGTCGACGCGCCCGAAGTGGAGATGACCGGCTGCAACAACCGCGCCGAACTCGCCGCTATCGAACGCCTGTGGCAGGAGCGGCGCCGTCATGAGCTGATGCTTTCGGGCGTCACCATGATCGCGCCGGAAACGGTGTTTCTTGCCTATGACACGGTGATCGGCCAGGACGCGCTGATCGAGCCGAACGTCGTCTTCGGTCCCGGCGCCGTCATCGATGGCGGCGCGGTTATTCATGCCTTCTCGCATATCGAAGGCGCGCACGTCAGCGCCGGCGCCACCGTAGGTCCTTTCGCGCGGCTGCGTCCGGGCGCGGACCTTGCCGGCGGTTCGAAGGTCGGCAATTTCTGCGAGGTGAAGAACGGCAAGATCGGCGAGGGCGCGAAGGTCAACCATCTGACCTATATCGGCGACGCGACGGTCGGGGCTGGCAGTAATATCGGCGCCGGCACGATTACCTGCAACTATGATGGGGTCAACAAGCACGAGACCCACATCGGTGCAAACAGCTTCATTGGCTCGAATTCCTCGCTGGTTGCGCCTGTGCGCATCGGCGACAACGCCTATGTCGCCTCGGGCAGCGTCATCACCGAGGATGTCCCCGCGGAGGCACTTGCCTTCGGACGCGCCCGCCAGGAGGTAAAACCTGGCCGTGCCAAGGTCATTCGCGAGCGGGCTCTTGCCATAAAGGCGGCGAAGAAGGGCGGCCACTAAGCCGAAAGTCCAGCGTATGGCCCCTTAAATCGGAATCGATTTAAGGAAAGGAATATGCGCTACTCTAAAGTGGTACTGCGTCCTTTGCGCGTCCTTTGGACGCGCGGCGCAGTAGGGTCGCGTAACGGTCGGAAACCGAAAGTGACCGTCGCGGCAATTGAGAAAACTGATAGAATCATTAGGACTTGCTCCAATTTTTGGGCCAGACGGAGAAGTGCATGTGCGGCATTGTGGGGATTGTCGGAACGAAGCCTGTGGCGGGACGATTGGTGGATGCCTTGCGGCGTCTCGAATATCGCGGCTATGATTCGGCTGGCGTTGCGACCATCCACAACGGCGTCATGGACCGCCGCCGCGCCGAAGGAAAGCTCTTCAATCTCGAAAAGCGACTAGATGTCGAACCGCTGCCGGGCGTCACTGGCATTGCTCACACCCGTTGGGCGACCCATGGTGTGCCTAATGAGACCAACGCCCATCCGCATTTCGTCGAAGGCGTCGCCGTCGTCCACAACGGTATCATCGAGAATTTCTCTGAATTGCGCGAGGAATTGAAGGCCGAAGGCAAGGTGTTCGCAACGCAGACGGACACGGAAGTCGTCGCGCATCTCCTCGCGGAATATATCCGCCAGGGCCTCGATCCACGTGCAGCCATGCTGAAGATGCTGAACAGGGTCACCGGTGCCTATGCACTGGTCGTCATGTTTCAGAACGATCCCGATACCCTGATGGCAGCCCGCTCAGGGCCACCGCTCGCTATCGGTTTCGGCGAGGGCGAGATGTTCCTCGGCTCCGACGCCATCGCGCTGGCGCCCTTCACCAATGAGATCACCTATCTCGTCGATGGTGACTGTGCGATCATCACGCGCGGCAGTGCCACTGTCGTCGATTTCGACGGCCAGGAGGTTAGCCGCCCTCGGCAGATATCACAGGCGACTGCCTACGTCGTCGACAAGGGCAATCATCGCCATTTCATGGAAAAGGAAATCTATGAGCAGCCGGAGGTAATCTCCCATGCGCTCAGCCAATATGTCGATTTCGGCAGTCATCGGGTGCGCCCGAATGCCTCGTCGATCGATTTCAACGCCGTGTCCGGCCTGGCGATTTCAGCCTGCGGCACGGCCTATCTTGCCGGCTTGATCGGCAAATATTGGTTCGAGCGTTATGCTCGCCTGCCGGTCGAGATCGACGTGGCTTCCGAATTCCGCTATCGCGAAATGCCGCTATCGCCCTCGCAGGCCGCACTGTTCATCTCGCAATCCGGCGAGACGGCCGACACGCTTGCGTCGCTCCGCTACTGCAGGGATCACGGCCTGAAGATCGGCGCCGTCGTCAATGTCAAGGAATCGACCATCGCGCGCGAATCCGACGCGGTGTTTCCGATCATGGCCGGCCCCGAAATCGGCGTGGCCTCCACCAAGGCCTTCACCTGCCAGCTCGCCGTCCTGGCGTCGTTGGCGATCGGCGCTGGCAAGGCGCGCGGCACGGTCAGCGCCGAGGACGAACAGGCGATGGTGGGGCATCTGGTCGAAATGCCGCGCATCATGGCTAGGGTGCTGAACATCATCCAGCCGCAGATGGAAAGCCTTTCCCGTGAGATCTCCAAATTCAGCGACGTGCTTTATCTGGGCCGCGGCACCAGTTTCCCGCTCGCCATGGAAGGCGCGCTGAAGCTCAAGGAGATCTCCTATATCCACGCCGAAGGCTATGCCGCCGGCGAGCTGAAACATGGTCCGATCGCGCTGATCGACGAGAACATGCCAGTTATCGTCATTGCGCCCTACGACCGCTTTTTCGATAAGACCGTCTCGAATATGCAGGAGGTGGCGGCGCGTGGCGGCCGTATCATCTTCATCACCGATGAGGCGGGGGCCGCCGCGTCAACCTTGCCGACTATGGCGACGATCACGCTGCCTGTCGTCGATGAAATCATCGCGCCGATGATCTTCTCGCTGCCGATCCAACTGCTCGCCTATCACACCGCCGTCTTCATGGGCACGGACGTCGATCAGCCGCGCAATCTCGCCAAATCGGTGACCGTGGAATAGGCCGCATTCCCAACCGTTTATCCTTGGATAACGTCGTCGTGAACCCGGCTCTGATCCGCGCCGTCGGCATGACTGCCGGGTTGTGCGATGCGCCGATTTCTGGCACCTTTCACATGGGAGTTGGTGGGGAGAATTTGCCGGTTAGCGGTAGCGACGGAACGGAGTTTTCGAACGGCGAATGACTGAGATGCCCATCAAAATGTCTGTGGCAACGCGGATTAGAAACAATTTCCTGGCGGGCCTGATTATTTGCGCGCCGATCGCTATTACGCTCTGGCTCACCTGGTCGGTGGTCCACTGGGCGGACAGCTGGGTCAGGCCTTATATTCCGGCGCGCTACGATCCCGAGAGCTATCTGAATTTCGCCGTTCCGGGCACCGGTCTGGTGATCGCGATGATTTTCATCACGGTCGTCGGTTTCCTCGCCAAAAACCTGATCGGCCAGAGCATCGTCCGCTTCGGCGAGTCGATCGTGCATCGCGTGCCGCTGGTACGGACCATCTACAAGAGCGTGAAGCAGATTTTCGAGACCGTGCTGAAGGAGCAGGGCACGTCTTTCAAGAAGGTCGGGCTGATCGAATATCCGAGCCCCGGCCTCTGGTCGATGGTGTTCATCTCGACCGACGCCAAGGGCGAAATCGCCTCGAAGTTCAATGCCATGGGGCATGACATGGTGGCCGTCTTCCTGCCGCCGACGCCGGTGCCGACGGCCGGATTCCTGGTTTTCGTTCCGCGCGAAAAAATCACGATCCTGGACATGAGTCCGGAAGACGGCGCCAAGCTGCTGATCTCCGGCGGCCTGGTGTCGCCCGAATATCGGGAAAAACTGATCGGTAAGGAGCTGCCGCCGGTACCTATCCCCGTAAAAACGTTGACCTGAGCCGCACTTTTTCTTCGCGCGTCCCCATGCTTCCGTCCACGCGTATCGGGCGAGTTGTCATGTGTCTATCATGTTGCCGTCTTAGACCGTTTGCGGGAAGGGCAGTCGGGCGCATCTACTGAATATCTGCAATCGACAGACGCCAATAATGGTTGTTCAAAGCCGGCCAATGGTCGGCCTTGAGGTGAGCGCCGTTCCAAAAAAGAGCTTTTCATCAGGAGGATATTGCCGTGAAAGACTTGCGTTCAATGACTTTGCCGCTGTTGTCGGCGGCGCTCGCCACGTTCGTTTTCGCTGCGCCGGTTGCAGCCCTCGCAGACAATTCCGTCACCGTCGGCGGCGTCACGCTGGTCAACAAGGGCCGTGTTGCCATTGGCCGCATCCCCGCCAATCAGCGCGACAAGTTCGGTGAGACCTTCGGCTCCGGCTCGGGCATGTCGATCGACACTAAAAGCTGGGCGCGCAATGCAGATGGTTCCTACAAGGGTTCGCTGTGGCTGCTGCCGGATCGCGGCTATAACGCTGTCGGCACCACCGACTATCGTCCGCGTCTCAACACCATCGATATCGAGCTGACGCCGGTTGCTCCGGGCGCAACGCCGCCGGCTGGCAAGGAACAGTCTGGTGTCGTCGCAATGCTTGCCGACACCATGCTGCTGACTGACAACAAGGGCGCTGACACGACCGGCCTCGACCCCGCTAACGGCACCCGTCAGCCGGAAGGCGACATGCCGCTGCTGCCGGAAGCGCCGAACGGCAAGATCGCGCTCGACGACGAAGCCATCGTCCGTCTGTCCGATGGCACGATGTTCATCAGTGACGAATACGGCCCCTATATCTACCGCTTCTCGGCTGATGGACACATGATGTCGGCCACGCAGCCGCCCGCCGCCTTGCTGCCGATGCGCCACGGTGCGGTGAACTTCGCTTCGAACAATCCGGGTCCCGGCGAAACGGCTCCCGATCCGAAGGATCCGACCAGCGGCCGCCAGAACAACCAGGGTCTCGAAGGCATGTCGATGACCCCGGACGGCAAGTTCCTGATCGCCGTGCTGCAATCGGCGGCTCGCCAGGATGGCGGCGATTCCGGGTCGACCCGACAGAACACCCGCGCGATGGTTTATGACGCCGCCGATCTGGCGCACCTGAAGCTTGTGCATGAATATGTCGTGCCGTTGCCGGTCTTCAAGGACGACAAGGGGAAGACAGTCGTTGCCGCCCAGAGCGAAATCGTGGCGCTGTCCCCGACGAACTTCCTGATGCTCGCTCGCGACAGCGGCAATGGTTACGGCCAGAAGGGCGAAAAGTCGCTCTACCGCAGCATCGACATCGTCGATGTCTCGGCCGCCACCGACATTCACGGCACCGCGTTCGACGCCGATAAACCGGTTGCTCCGAAGGGTGTCGTCGATTCCTCGGTAAAGCCCGCGGCGGTGAGCCAGTTCATCGACATCAACGACAGCGCTGATCTGGCTCGCTTCGGTCTCCACAATGGTGCGCCGAACGATCGCAACAACCTCTCCGAAAAGTGGGAGGCCATGTCGCTCGCCAGCGTCCAGGATCCGAAGCTGCCGGATGATTATTTCCTGTTCGTCGCCAATGACAACGACTTCCTGACCCAGGACGGTTTCCAGGTCGGTGCGGCCTATAAGGGCGATGGCGGAGCCGATGTCGATACCATGTTCCAGGTATTCCAGGTCACGATCCCCGGCCTTTCGGCCAAGTAACGGCCTCTGACACGGATGGACGCGATCGCCGCGTCCATCCAACTATCCCGCTCTCAAGAAGCGGATCGCCTCGTCGCGGCGGAAGAGATAGAGCAGGGTCCGCACCGCCATGCCGCGTTCACCCGTCAGCTCCGGATCGCGTTCGATCAGGTAGGCGGCGTCCTTGCGGGCGATTTCCAGCAGATCGGCATGGGCTTCCAGGCTTGCGATGCGGAAGCCAGGCGTTCCGGATTGGCGCGTACCAAGCAACTCGCCTTCACCGCGCAGCTTCAGATCTTCCTCGGCGATACGGAAACCATCCTCGGTGTCGCGCATAATGGAGAGCCGCGCATGCCCGGTTTCGCCGAGTGGCCCTTTATAGAGCAGAATGCAGGTGGACGCCTCGTCGCCGCGTCCGACACGCCCACGCAACTGGTGCAGCTGCGCGAGCCCGAAACGCTCGGCATGCTCGATGACCATGATTGTCGCGTCCGGCACATCGACACCGACCTCGACCACCGTCGTGGCGACCAGCAGACGGGTTTCGCCGTTCTTGAAGGCCATCATTACGGCGTCCTTCTCCGGTCCGCTCATGCGGCCGTGAATGAGCCCGATCCCGGGACCGAGAGCCTTGGTCAAGGTCGCATGCCGCTCCTCGACCGACATTAAATCGGATTCTTCGGATTCTTCCACAAGAGGACAAATCCAATAGGCTTTTTTACCTTCTCCTAACGCGCTCTTCAGTCGGGCTACGATGTCACCGGTTCGCTCAGTCGGGATGGTGATTGTCTGGATCGGTTTGCGACCGGCTGGCTTCTCCGTGAGCTTGGAAACGTCCATGTCGCCGAAGGCGGCGAGTACCAGCGTGCGCGGGATCGGGGTTGCCGTCATGACCAGCATATGCGGCGAGATGCCCTTTGCGGTCAGCCGCAGCCTCTGGTGCACGCCGAAGCGATGCTGCTCATCGACGACCGCCAGCATGAGATTGGCGTAGTTCACGCTGTCCTGAAACAGCGCATGCGTGCCGATGACGATCTGCGCCTCGCCCGAGGCGATGCGGTCGAGGATGGCGTCGCGCTCGCGGCCCTTGGTGCGCCCGGTCAGGACCTCGACTGAAAGATTGGCGCTCGCGGCGAATTTCGAGATGGTCGCATGATGTTGCCGCGCCAGGATTTCCGTCGGCGCCATCAGCACCGCTTGGCCGCCGCTTTCGATGACGGCGGCAATCGCCATCAGGGCCACCAGCGTCTTGCCGGCGCCAACATCGCCTTGCAGCAGCCGCAGCATGCGCTCCGTACCGGCCATATCCTTCAGGATATCGGCGATGGCTTCCCTCTGGCTGTTTGTCATCGAGAAGGGAAGGGATTCCAATATGTTCCGGCTGATTGCTCCCGTGGGATGCACGGGCTGGCCGGCGACCTTGCGCAGGCGCTGACGCACCAGCGACAGCGACAGTTGCCCGGCCAGGAATTCGTCATAGGCAAGCCTGCGGCGGGCCGGCGTCTGCGGGTCGATATCGGCAGCATCGCGCGGCGCATGCAGCATGTGAAAGCTGTCGGAAATCGAGGGAAATCCCTGCTTCTGCGTCAGCGCCGCATCGTCCCATTCCGGCAGTTCCGGCATGCGCGTCATCGCCGCTTCTATGGTCTTGCGCAGGAATTTTGGCGAGAGCCCGGCGGTCAAGGGATAGACCGGCTCGACCAGCGGCAGGTTTTCCGCCTCGCTTTCGCGCATGATATAGTCCGGATGCACCATCGATGGACGGCCATTGAACCAGTCTACCTTGCCGCTGACGGTTACCACCTCGTCGATCGGCAGTTGCTTTTCCAGCCATTGCGCCTTGCCGCGAAAGAACACCAGGCCGAGTTCGCCGGTTTCGTCATGCAGGAAGACGCGATAGGGCACATTGCTGCGCGGATTCGGCGGTGGCTGGTGGCGGTCGACGCGGCCGGTGATGGTAACGATCGCGCCTTGCGGTGCCCGAGCGATGCCCGGCTGCTCGCGCCGGTCGATGATGGAATGCGGTGCATGAAAGAGCAGATCGATGACGCGGCAATCGTCGATGCTCTCCCGATCGAGCAGCTTGACCAACAGCTCGGCAATCTTCGGCCCGACTCCGGGCAGCGAAGAGATGGAGGCAAACAGCGGATCGAGGATGGCGGGACGCATGGCCGGCAAAATGCGACGGGGAGGGTAGGCTTGGCAAGGCCCGACGGTCGCGGAGGCTTTCACAAGGTGCACACTCCCCGGAAAATTGCACGCCAGGTGCTTTTTTCCGAAAAACCGGTTCCCACCTTTCAAGCCTGGTTTTATAGAGACGCATCAACATAAAGGTTTTTTTGATGACTGGGCTGACCCTCAGCAGTGCTGACCTTGATCCTCGCCGCCGGCGCATCCTGTTTCGCTGCTGGCATCGCGGCATCCGCGAGATGGATCTTGTCTTCGGCCAGTTCGCCGACAATGAATTGCCGGGACTTACCGAGGCCGAACTCGATGAATTCGAGCGTATCATGGCCGAGGAGGACAACGATCTTCTCAGGTGGATCCTCGGTAGCCAGCCGACGCCGCCGCATCTGCAGACTCCGCTTTTTGAACGCTTGGCTTCCTATAAGCCCGATTTCGAAGAGATCGCCGAAAGGTTCGGACTAACCAAATGATTCCCGGTTTCGATGCGAAGAAGCTGATCGCGGCAAGCGAGCCGCTGACGGTTGGCCATGTGCCCGCCGGCCTGGAGCCTTTCCTGCTGGCTGAGTTGGCGAGGACGGGCCAACCGGTTGCCTATGTCATGTCCGAAGGCCAGCACATGGTTGACGTCGAACAGATGCTCGGCTTCATCGCGCCCGACATTCCGGTATTGACGCTGCCGGCCTGGGACTGCCTTCCCTATGACCGTGTTTCGCCGAGTTCCGATACGTCGGCCCGCCGTCTGGCGGCGCTCTCCGGCCTGATAGCCCACCATCGCAAGCCGCATGCGGCGATCGTCCTGGTAACGGTCAATGCCATGCTGCAGAAGGTGGCGCCGCAGGATGTGATCGAGAGCCTGACCTTCTCGGCCCGGCCTGGCAATCAGGTGCGCATGGACGACATCGCCAGCCGCCTGGAGCGCAATGGTTTCGATCGCGTCGCCACCGTGCGCGAAGTCGGCGAATATGCCGTGCGCGGCGGCATTCTCGATGTCTTCGTGCCCGGCACGGAAGAGCCCGTGCGTCTCGATTTCTTCGGCGATACGCTGGAAAGCATTCGCAGCTTCGATCCCGCCAGCCAGCGCACCACCGGCCAGATCCGCTCCCTCGACCTCAACCCGATGAGCGAGGTGACGCTGACGCCGGATACGATCAGCCGTTTTCGCAAGAACTATCTTTCCGCCTTCGGCGCGGCGACGCGTGATGATGCGCTCTATGTCGCCGTCTCGGAAGGCCGTCGCTATGCCGGTATGGAACACTGGCTGCCGCTGTTCTACGAAAAGCTGGAGACGGTTTTCGACTATCTCCGGGGCTTCCGGCTGGTCACCGACCATACGGTGCGCGAAGCTGCCGAGGAGCGCTCCAAACTCGTTTTCGACTACTACGATGCCCGTCTGAATTCCGGGCAGGCCAAGGGGCAGATGGCGCAGGGCACGCCCTACAAGCCGATAACGCCCGGCCAGCTCTATCTCGATGGCAGCACCTTCGCCAAGGCGCTTGACGCCTTCAATGCCATCCGTATCTCGCCCTTCAACGAGCATGAAGGCGAGGCCCGCCGCGTCGTCAGCGTCGATGCCCGCCAGGGGCCGCGCTGGGCCCGGTCATCGACCGATGGCGTTGACAACGAGCGTGTCAACGTCTTCGACGCTGTCGTCAAACATATCGCCGATCGCCGCGCTGCCGGCGGCAAGGTCTTGATATCCGCCTGGACGGAAGGCTCGCTCGATCGCCTGTTGCAGGTGCTGGCCGAACACGGGCTTGCCCGCGTCAAGACGATCGAGGCTTTCAAGGACCTCGACACCTTGGCAAAGGGCGAAGCGGCTGCAGCCGTGCTGAGCCTGGAGGCAGGTTTTGAGGCCGGCGATCTCATCATTATCGGCGAGCAGGACATTCTTGGCGACCGCATGGTGCGCCGCTCCAAGCGTCGCAAGCGCGCCGCCGATTTCATTTCCGAGGTGGCCGGTCTCGACGAAGGCTCTATCGTCGTTCACGCCGAACACGGCATAGGTCGTTTCGTTGGTCTTAAAACCATTGAAGCCGCCGGTGCGCCGCATGCCTGTCTCGAGCTGCGCTATGCCGATGACGCCAAGCTGTTCCTGCCGGTCGAAAACATCGATCTGCTGTCGCGCTATGGCGGCGAGGGTACTGAGGCGCAGCTCGACAAGCTCGGCGGCGGCGCCTGGCAGATGCGCAAGGCCAAGCTCAAGAAGCGTCTGCTGGATATGGCCGGTGCGCTGATCCGCGTTGCAGCCGAACGCCTGACGCGTCATGCGCCTGTCCTGACCTCGCCGGAAGGGCTCTATGACGAGTTCGCCGCTCGCTTCCCCTATGACGAGACCGAAGACCAGATGAACGCCATCGATGCGGTGCGCGACGATCTTGGCGCCGGCCGTCCGATGGATCGCCTCGTCTGCGGCGACGTTGGCTTCGGCAAGACGGAAGTGGCGCTGCGTGCCGCCTTCGTTGCCGCCATGAACGGTGTGCAGGTCGCCGTCGTCGTGCCGACGACGCTGCTTTCTCGCCAGCATTTCAAGACTTTCTCCGAGCGTTTCCGTGGCTTGCCGATTCGCATTCAGCAGGCATCGCGCCTTGTCGGCTCCAAGGACTTGGCGCTGACCAAGAAGGAAGTGGCGGACGGCAAGACCGATATCGTCGTCGGCACCCATGCGCTCCTCGGTAGCGGCATCAAATTCGCCAATCTCGGCCTGCTTGTCATCGACGAAGAACAGCATTTCGGCGTCAAGCACAAGGAGCGCTTGAAGGAGCTGAAGAGCGACGTGCATGTGCTGACGCTGTCGGCGACGCCGATCCCGCGCACGCTGCAGCTCGCCATGACCGGCGTGCGCGAGCTGTCGCTGATCACCACGCCGCCGGTCGACCGTATGGCGGTGCGCACCTTCATCTCGCCTTTCGATTCGCTCGTCATCCGCGAAACGCTGATGCGCGAGCATTATCGCGGCGGCCAAAGCTTCTACGTCTGCCCGCGTCTCGCCGATCTTGCCGATATCCACGCCTTCCTGCAGTCCGATGTGCCGGAGCTGAAAGTGGCCGTCGCCCATGGCCAGATGCCGGCCGGCGAGCTGGAAGACATCATGAACGCCTTCTATGAGGGCCGCTACGACGTGCTGCTCTCGACAACCATCGTCGAATCCGGCCTCGACGTGCCGACGGCCAATACGCTGATTGTCCATCGCGCCGACATGTTCGGCCTGGCGCAGCTCTATCAGCTCCGTGGCCGCGTTGGTCGCTCGAAGGTCCGCGCTTTCGCCCTGTTCACCCTGCCGGTCAACAAGGTGCTGACGACGACCGCCGAGCGCCGCCTGAAGGTGCTGCAGTCGCTCGATACGCTCGGCGCCGGCTTCCAGCTTGCAAGCCACGATCTCGATATTCGAGGCGCCGGCAATCTGCTGGGCGAAGAACAGTCCGGCCATATCAAGGAAGTTGGCTTCGAGCTTTACCAGCAGATGCTGGAAGAGGCGGTTGCCGAGGTCAAGGGCGTCGACGAGATTCAGGATACCGGCTGGTCGCCGCAGATTTCCGTCGGCACCCCGGTCATGATCCCCGACGACTACGTGCCGGACCTGCATCTGCGAATGGCCCTCTATCGCCGTCTCGGCGAGATCACCGAGATCAAGGAGATCGACAGCTTCGGCGCCGAAATGATCGACCGATTCGGCCCGATGCCCACCGAAGTGCAGCATCTCCTCAAGATCGTCTACATCAAGTCGCTCTGCCGCATCGCTAATGTCGAGAAGCTGGATGCCGGCCCGAAGGGCGTGGTGGTACAATTCCGCAACAAGGAATTCCCGAACCCGGCCAATCTCGTCGGCTATATCGCTAAGCAAGGCACGATGGCCAAGATCCGCCCCGATCAAAGCGTGTTCCTGACCCGCGATCTTCCGACACCGGAAAAGCGGCTGCAGGGAGCGGCTGTGGTCATGACGCAGTTGGCGGAATTGGCGAAGTAGGAATACGCGGTATCATGTGGCTGGTGTCACTGCAGACAGTTCGTGGCGGCCCTTCGCACTTCTATCTTGAATGAGCGAATTGAATTTTTTCCGCGCTTCTGTCGATTCTGAGGTTCCTCATTCGTCGTGTGGGTCGGATCAACCCCAACCAAGGAGAAAGACCAATGCGCTTTATGATGCTTATGATCCCCGGCGGATACGCATCCGCAGCACCCGATGCCATGCCGAGCGCCGACGCGGTGAAGGCGATGATGAAATACAATGAGGAGCTGAAGAAGGCCGGCGTGCTGTTGGCGCTGGACGGCCTGCATCCGCCAGCTTCAGGAGCCAGAGTTAGCTTCAAGGGTGGCAAGCCGACCGTGGTCGACGGTCCTTTCGCCGAGGTCAAGGAAGTGCTGGGCGGCTATTGGATGATCGACGTGCGCTCGCGCGACGAGGCGATCGAATGGGCACGCCGCTGCCCGGCTTCGGAAAATGACGTGATCGAGATTCGTCAAGTCCATGAGATAAGCGAATTTCCCGAGGACGTCCAAAAAGCGGCTGAAGGCTTCAGTGAGCTGAAGGGGTGAGCGCCACCGGCGCCATTGAAGCGGTCTGGCGGATTGAGCAGCCGAAGCTCGCCGCCAGGCTGACGCGCATGCTCCGCGATGTAGGCTTGGCCGAAGAGATCACGCAAGATGCCTTCGTATTGGCCCTGGAACGCTGGCCTCGCGATGGCATCCCGCATAACCCGGCGGCCTGGCTGACCCAAGTCGCCAAGAACCGGGCACTCGACCGGCTGCGTCGCACCACGCTGATTGACGGCAAGCACCGCGAACTGAAGATTGACCTGAGCGAACTGGAACGCCAGACACCCGATATTGAGGCCACTCTCGATGAGGATATCGACGACGACCTGCTGCGGCTGATTTTCAGCGCCTGCCATCCGGTGCTGCCAGCCGAGCAACGCGCCGCCCTCGCTTTGCGCCTGCTCGGCAGTCTATCGACATCCGAGATCGCTCGCGCCTTCCTAATGCCTGAAGCCACTATCGCCCAGCGCATCGTGCGCGCCAAACGGACTTTGCGTGATGCCGCCATTTCGTTCGAGACTCCGCGCGGTGACGAGCGGCGGGAACGCCTCGGCGCCGTTCTGGAAGTGGTCTATCTGATCTTTAATGAGGGTTATGTGGCAACGGACGGGCCGAACTGGCTGCGCACCGATCTCTGCGACGAGGCTTTGCGCCTGGGGCGCTCGCTGACAGCGTTGATGCCGGAGGAGCCCGAGGTGCGGGGACTGATGGCGCTGATGGAGTTGCACGCCTCGCGCTTTGCCGCCCGCACCGATAAGGCAGGCAACCCGATCCTGCTGCTCGATCAGGATCGCAGCCGATGGAACTGGTTGCTGATACGAAGCGGTCTCGACAGCTTGAGCCGTGCGATGGCCCTCGAGCCGACGCCCGGCCCTTACCTGTTGCAGGCAATGATCGCGGCCGGCCATGCCCGCGCGGTGACTGCTGCCGACACCGATTGGATTGCCATCGCCGCCTATTACCAGGCGCTGTCTTTCGCGGCGCCTTCGCCGGTCGTCGAGGTCAACCGGGCGGTAGCTGTTGGTATGGCGTTTGGGCCCGTCCGGGGCCTCGCTATCGCCGACGCGTTGAGGGACGAGCCGCGCTTGAATGGGTCCCATCTGCTCGCCACGGTGCGCGGCGATCTATTAGAGAAGTTGGGACGAACTGAGGAAGCTCGCGCCGAGTTCCTCCGTGCCGCCGAATTGACAGGCAACGACAGAGAGCGAGCTTTGTTGCTCGGTCGCGCCCACGCCGCCAGCCTCCAGCGTGGTCCTTGAACACATCCGGACGAGTCCCTCAGACGACCGGTCATACCCATGTTCACGATGTAGTCATGAGCACGCGAGATTTTGCGGGAGACCCTCAAGTTCTTTCGCGTTATGAAGAGTGATCACAGATATTTCCCTCCAGACACTGAGGTCCCACATATGGCCCTGAAAGTCCTTTTCGTTGGCGGCACAGGCCAAATCTCATATCCATGTGTCGAGCGCGCCGTCTCCCAGGGCCATCGTGTCAGTGTCTACAACCGCGGTCTGAGAGGCGATCCGTTGCCGGCGGGGGTGACCTCGATCGTCGGTGAGCTTGGAGCGGCGACCTATGCGGATCTCGCCAAGGCCAATTATGACGTCGTATGCCAGTTCATCGCCTTCACCCCTGATCAGGTCGCGCGTGACATCGAGGTGTTTGCTGGCCACTGCGGCCAATACATATTCATCTCCTCGGCCTCGGTCTATGAAAAGCCGGCGCGCCATTATGTGATTACCGAACAGACACCGGCGATTAACCCTTACTGGCCCTATAGCCAGGCCAAGATTGCCTGCGAGGAGTTGCTTAGGAAGTCCAGGAACCTGGCCTGGACAATCGTACGCCCGAGCCACACCGTTCGCACCGGCCTACCCATTATGATGGGCGACAGCGACGTTATGGCGAGGCGCATGCTGGACGGCGAGCCCACCATCGTGGCGGGCGACGGCCGCACGCCCTGGACACTGACCCGATCTGCTGACTTCGCGGTACCTTTCGTCGGGCTTTTCGGCAAGCAGGCGGCGCTTAGCGAGATTTTCCACATCACCTCCGATCGCGCGCACATCTGGGACGATATTCAGAAGACCATCGCCAGGATGCTGGGCGTGGAGGCCAAGATCGTCCACGTACCGACCGACACCCTGATCAAATACAATCCGGACTGGGTTGGTCCTCTAGTAGGCGACAAGGCCTGGACTGCGATCTTCGACAATTCGAAGGTAAAGAGCGCGGCGGGCGACTTTGCGTGCGCCGAGAGCCTGGATGAAATCCTGGCGGAGCCGATCATGCACCTCAAACAGCGTTTGGCCAAAAGCCGTCCGCCAAGGGGCGAACTCGATGCTTTGGTCGATAGGATCTGCGCCGCGCAGAGCGCTCTCGGCTAAGCAGGTGACCTGGGGATCGGCGTCGGCACTGAGCGACGCCGATCGGTCTCAGAGTCCGTCAAGAAATGATCTGTGATATTGGCTGCACAGCGGCGGGAATAAGCCGGCGCTCAGTTCATCCCAGCCCGCGCCTCGGCCTTCATCTTGGCGATATCCCGCAGTGCCCCGGCCAATACATCCGGCGTCTGCGCGCCGCTGACGGCATATTGCTGGTCGAAGATGAAGAAAGGAACGCCGGTGACGCCGATCTTCTGGGCGGCGTCGATTTCGCCGATGATGAGATCGCGGTCGGCATTTGAGGAGAGTAGGGTGGCGATGACGGAGCGGTCGAGTCCGGCCTTTTCGGCGATATCCAGCAGCACGGTATGGTCGCCGACATTCCGGCCTTCCTCGAAATTGGCCTTGAACAGGGCGGTGACAACCTTCTCCTGCTTCTCGCGGTCCTCAGTCCCCGCCCACTGGATGAGGCGATGGGCGTCGAGCGTGTTCGGGCCGATCTTGATGGCGTCGAAATCGAAGTTTATGCCCACTTCGCGGCCGAGATCGGTCAGCATCTTGTGTCCCTGCGCCACGCGCTCCGCGCCGCCAAGCTTCTGCTCAAGTGCTTTCTTCTGGTCGACGCCTTCAGGCGGATAGTCGGCGTTGAGGCGATAGGGCCGCCAGTTGATGTCGACGCCCACTTCGTCCTGTACTTCGGCGACCGCCAGCTCCAGCCGGGCCTTACCGAGATAGCACCACGGACAAACGACGTCCGAGACGATATCGATCGTGATGCGTTCCATGGCTCAATCCTTCCGCATTATTGGCTTTCAAGGTCCCATCTAGGCCGTTGGGCTGGCAGCTTCAACCGGTTACCGAAAAGGAACCGGTAACATTTGACGGCGGAGGCGCCTCATTGCACCGATACGTCCCACCAGACGGGCAACTGGTAGCCATAGAGCGGAAGGACATCGGGATGGGCGACACGGCTGCGCCGCGCCACCCATTGCTGGTCGATATGGTAGAGGGGCACGAGGTAATAGCCCGAAATCAGAATGCGATCGAAGGAGCGGACGGCGTCGCGGAAATCCTCGGCTGAGTGGGCCGTCAGGAAATGCGACATCAGCGTATCGACATCCGGGTCGGCGACGCCTGCGAAATTGAAGCTGCCTTCCGTCTTTGCTGCGGTCGAGCTCCAGCGCCCGAGCTGTTCGGTCCCCGGCGATAGCGACGAAGGATAGGACTTGATGATCATGTCATAGTCGTAGCTGATCGTCCGGCGCTGATATTGCGAATCATCGACCGTGCGAATCGTCACCGCAATGCCAAGCAGCGCAAGTGACCGGCGAAAGGCGATGGCGATTCGCTCCTGGTCGGGACTCTGCGTCATGATCTCGAAGGTCAGCTGCCGCCCAGCGCTGTCGACCATCTTTTCGCCCTTGATCGTGTAGCCGCCTTCCTTGAGCAGATCGACAGCCTTGCGCAAGATGGCACGGTCGCGGCCGGAACCATCGCTGACTGGCAGCTTGTAGGTGCCGTCAAGCACATCGCGATCGATACGATCCTTGAGCGGGCCGAGCATCGCGAGCTCATGCGCGTCCGCGGGGACGCCGAACGACGACAGGTCGGAGTTCTGCCAGTAACTCTCCGTGCGCGTATAGGCATCCGACGAGAGGTTCCGGTTCAGCCATTCGAAATCGAAGGCCATCGCCAGACCTTGCCGTACCTTCTTGTCGGCGAAGATCGGCCGGCGCGTATTGAACACGAAACCGAGCATGCCGCTCGGCAATTTCGGCGTGAAGACGTCCTTGATGACGGCGCCGGAGGTCACGGCCGGGAAATCATAGGCCTGTTGCCAATGACCCGGGCTGGCATCCGAATAGATATCGATATCGCCTTTCTTGAAGGCTTCGAACAATGTGGTGTCCTGTAGGAAATAGTTGACGGCGATCTCGTCGTAATTGTCGACGCCGACCTTCGACGGAATATCCTTGCCCCAATAGTCAGGATTGCGCTCGAAAACGATTCGTTGGCCGGGATCGATGCTCTTGACTCTATAGGGGCCGGAACCGATCGGGATGCTGAGCGTGGTCCGATCGAAATTGTCGGGGTCGATCGCGTGTTTCGGCAGGATCGGCAGCGACGAGGCGATGATCAGCGGTGTTTCGCGATTCGCTTTGTCGTTGAAGCGGATCAGGACGCTGTGGTCTCCGACTTTTTCGATTTTGTCGACCGCGTCGAGCCAGGACGAAAACGGTACGCGACCCTTGTCGTGCAGCAATTGGAAGGTGAAAATGACATCATCTGACGTTACCGGCTGTCCGTCCGACCATTTGGCGTTCGGATTGAGGTTGAACTGGATATAGCTGCGGCTCTCGTCCCATTCGACCGTCTGCGCCAGCAATCCGTATAGCGTGAAGGGCTCGTCACGCGAGCGCTGCATCAGCGGTTCGTAGACCAGATTGCCGTATTCCGGATCCCACATGCCACGAGCGGTCGTGCGCATGCTTTTCAGAATGAAGGGATTGAGATTGTCGAAGGTGCCGACGACGCCATAGCTGATATGGCCGCCCTTTTTGACGTTGGGATTGACGTAGGGAAAATGCGCAAAATCTGCCGGCAATGCAGGATCTCCATGCATTGCGATACCATAGAGCGGCTGGGCGGCCGCTGCGCTGCAGAATGCTGAGAAGAACAGGAAAATAGCGATCTGGAGCGCTCGCATGGCATCCTTTCCGGTAGGGTGCATGATTCTGGGGGAACTTATCACGACAGTGCCGAATCCAACACGCGACTGGGGTAATTCTTAGGTCTCGACAGAAAAGACCAAAGAAAAGCTGGATATCCTCGCCTGTGCGATGTAACAGGGGTGCCGGGTTTCTCGGGTCATGCATTTGCCTTAATCTTTCGACAGGTGGACGGCGGTTTGACCCGATTGGCATGGGGCGGCAGGCTGTCGTCCCGCATCGGATTTCAGGAGGCGCTTTCGCTATGATGTTCAAGACTGACAACAAAATGCGGGCAGGACTCTCTGCTCTGGCTCTTATGATCGGTGCAGCGCTTCCGGCTGCTGCTTTCGCTCAGGATGCCTCAGATGCAGCTCCCGCCGACGGTGGCGCCAACGCTAACCAACCGCGCCTCGGCTGGTACAAGACCTGCACCAAGCAGGACGACGCCGATATCTGCATCGTTCAGAACCTGATCATGGCCAATAACGGCCAGTTGGTGACCGCAGTCGGCCTCATCTCCATCGACGGCAAGGTCAACCGCAAGATCCTGCAGATTTCCGTTCCGACCGCACGTCTGATCGCTCCGGGCATCACCATGCAGGTCGACGGCGGCAAGGG
Source organism: Rhizobium mayense (assembly GCF_030272705.1). Lineage (GTDB taxonomy): Bacteria > Pseudomonadota > Alphaproteobacteria > Rhizobiales > Rhizobiaceae > Rhizobium > Rhizobium mayense. The sequence goes on from NZ_JARFYM010000003.1 coordinate 336,860, forward strand.
CCAGAAGATCGATTACGCCGTCTGCCTGCCGGACAAGTGCACTGCTGAAGTGCCGCTGACCGACGCGATGATCGCGTCCTTGAAGAAGGGCACCGACGTCACCTTCACCTCGATCAACTTCCGTCGCGCTCCGAACCCGATCAAGATCTCGCTCGATGGTTTCGGCGCCGCCTACGATGGCGCAGCGATTTCCGATTCGAAGCTGGCCGAGAGCCAGAAGAGCCTGCAGGACAGCATGCAGAAGAAGGCTGAAGAAGCCCGCAAGAAGCTGGAAGACGCTCAGAAGGCCGCCAAGCAGCAGTAAGCTGCGACGCTTTCGAGATTTCATGAAAAAGCCCGGCCTTGCGCCGGGCTTTTTCATTGTTGCCTTATCTCCAGAAACACGAAAGGGAAGACGTTGGGAGCGTCTTCCCTCCGAAAAACCTACATGAAATTTGCGCCTAGTGGGCGAAGCTCATCTTGGGCTTGAACTCGCCTGTGGGGGCCTTGTCGAAGATCTGAGCGATCTGCGGGTTGCGAAGCGGGACGCCGCTCTCGTCGCTGATCAGATTCTGCTCGGACACGTATGCGACGTATTCAGTCTCGTCGTTTTCGGCGAGAAGGTGATAGAACGGCTGGTCCTTGCTGGGCCGCACTTCCACCGGGATGGAATTCCACCATTCTTCGGTATTGGCGAATTCCGGGTCGACGTCGAAGATGACACCACGGAAGGGAAACATCCGGTGCCGCACTACGTCGCCGATATTGAATTTTGCAGTTCGTTGTTTCATGGCGACTTCCTTTCAAGCAATCATGTGGTGGGTTTCACCACCGATATCAAGGATTTTGCCCCGATTCCTTCATCTAACCGTCACATTCGATCAACGCCGCGCGCCCTGTTTTGTTCGATTCCGCGACACACGAATTGTGACGTCCAGCAAGGCAGCCGTGACCGAAAATGCGGCTGCCTCACGCTTGCCAGTAAGCAAAAGCCCCGGCGAAACCGGGGCTTTCACCTCGGTTCTTATGCCGAGTAGTACATATCGTATTCGACCGGATGCGGGGTCATTTCGAAGCGCATGACTTCCTGCATCTTCAGCTCGATGAAAGCATCGATCTGGTCGTCGTCAAAGACGCCGCCGGCGGTCAGGAACTTGCGATCCTTGTCCAGGCTTTCGAGCGCTTCGCGCAGCGAGCCGCAAACCGTCGGGATTTTCTTCAGCTCCTTCGGCGGCAGGTCGTACAGGTCCTTGTCCATGGCCTTGCCCGGATGGATCTTGTTCTTGATGCCGTCGAGGCCGGCCATCAGCATGGCGGCGAAGGCGAGATAGGGGTTGGCGACCGGGTCCGGGAAGCGAACTTCGACGCGCTTTGCCTTCGGGTTAGAGCCGAACGGTATGCGGCAGGAGGCGGAGCGGTTGCGAGCCGAGTAGGCGAGCAGGACCGGAGCTTCATAGCCCGGGACGAGACGCTTGTAGGAGTTCGTCGACGGGTTGGTGAAGGCGTTGATCGCCTTGGCATGCTTGATGATGCCGCCGATGTAGTAGAGGCAGCTCTCGGAGAGGCCGGCATATTCGTCGCCCGCGAAGGTCGGCTTGCCACCCTTCCAGATCGACTGATGAACGTGCATGCCCGAACCGTTGTCGCCGAAAATCGGCTTCGGCATGAAGGTTGCCGTCTTGCCGTAGGCATTGGCGACCTGATGAACGACGTACTTGTAGATCTGCATCTTGTCGGCGTTGCGCACCAGCGTATCGAACTTGATGCCGAGTTCGTGCTGAGCGGCGGCCACCTCGTGGTGATGTTTTTCGACGACAACGCCCATTTCGGCGAGAACCGTCAGCATTTCCGAACGCATGTCCTGGGCGCTGTCGACCGGCGGAACCGGGAAGTAGCCGCCCTTGATGCGCGGACGGTGGCCGAGGTTGCCGGTTTCATAGTCAGTGTCGTCGTTGGACGGCAATTCGCTGGAGTCGAGCTTGAAGCCGGTGTTGTAGGGATCGGCCTTGTACTTGACGTCGTCGAAGACGAAGAATTCAGCTTCCGGACCGAAGAAGGCGGTGTCGCCGATGCCGGATGCCTTGAGATAGGCTTCTGCCTTCTTGGCGGTACCGCGCGGGTCGCGGTTGTAGGCTTCGCCGGAGACCGGGTCGAGGATGTCACAGAGGATGACCATGGTGGACTGCGCGAAGAACGGATCCATGTGAACCGTATCGGTGTCGGGCATAAGCACCATGTCGGATTCGTTGATGGCCTTCCAACCCGCAATCGAGGAGCCGTCGAACATGACGCCATCTGCGAACATGTCTTCGTCGACGCAGACGATATCCATCGTGACATGCTGCAGCTTGCCCTTGGGATCGGTGAACCGCAGGTCAACGAACTTGACGTCGTTATCCTTGATTTGTTTGAGAATTTCACTTGCGGTCGTCATTAAAATTTCTTCCCTTGACTTAGATGACGATTACGGGCCGTGGCCGGAAAAGGCCGGGCCGATTAAATGGCGTCTATACCTGTTTCCCCAGTGCGGATTCGGATAACCTCTTCCACATTGGAGACGAAAATCTTTCCGTCGCCGATACGGCCCGTCTGCGCGGCCTTGCGGATAGCGTCGATCACCGCTTCCGCATTTTCGTCGGCCAATACGACTTCGACCTTAACCTTGGGCAGGAAGTCAACGACGTATTCCGCGCCACGGTAGAGCTCCGTGTGGCCCTTCTGACGACCGAAGCCCTTCGCTTCGGTGACAGTGATGCCCTGCAGGCCGACTTCCTGAAGGGCTTCCTTCACTTCGTCGAGCTTGAAAGGCTTAATGATCGCTTCGATCTTTTTCATGAGAAAATGTCTCTCCGCTTCTCCCGTTACAGCAGGACTACTCCCGCTTGGCCAACGTGATGCACGTATCATGCCAGTTCACAGAGGCCTGCCGTAAAAAATCTCAGCGAATTGGCGCTGAGAACTCGGATTGATGAGGATTTTTCGAGAAAATGGAAGCGATTTCGCACGGAGATGGCTGAGATAAGCGAAATTTTGGGAAAAAAGTGCTGTATTCCTCACAGTCATGGCTCTACAGGATTTTAAATCTTTGTGGGCTATTGTTGTGCAGATGCATAAAATTTAGTCAAAATCTGCCACGGAATTATGGTTGTTTTTCAGGCAGGTTTCGCATTCAATAATGTCCGTCATGATGCCACCACTCGCTGATCTGCTTCTTTCGCCCGATGATATGGCTGCCGTCGATCGAGCTGCGGCGGCGTCAACTATCGATTCCTATGGTCTTATGGAAAAGGCAGGCCAGGCGGTGGCTGCGAGCGCCCTTCGGCATTTCCCTGAAGCCTTGCGATACGTCGTCCTCTGCGGTCCCGGCAACAATGGCGGCGATGGTTATGTCGCGGCACGTGCCCTCCAGCAAAGCGGAGCGGAGGTCGAGCTCTTTCATCTCGGCGATCCCAAAAAGCTGAAAGGCGATGCAGCCCGCGCCTTTGCGGATTGTCCCGTGGTTGGCGAAACAATGGTGCGCTATTTGCCGCGCCGTGGGGATATTGTCATCGACGCGATTTTCGGCGCGGGCCTTTCTCGTTCCGTCCCCGATGAGGTTGCAACGATTGTCGCGGAGATTGCCGGGGCCCGTCTTCCCGTCATCGCTGTCGACTTGCCCTCCGGCCTTGACGGCCGCAGTGGCCAGATACTCGGTGCCGCTTTCCGCGCTGTACGCACGGTCACGTTCATGACCCGAAAGCCCGGTCATCTGCTGATGCCGGGACGGGACCTTTGCGGTGTGTTGGAGGTTTTCGATATTGGTATTCCCGCGCGCATTGTCCGCGCGCAGGCGAACGGCATGATCGCGGAAAACACGCCGGCGCAATGGCAGGCGGACCTGCCTGCTGCTGACACGGACACCCACAAATACAAACGTGGCCATCTGGTGGTGTTTTCCGGTGGCGCGACCGCGACGGGCGCGGCGCGCATGTCGGCGATGGCGGGACTGAAGGCGGGGGCAGGGCTCGTCACCATTGCCTCGTCGGAGCAGGCGCTGGCCGTCAATGCCGGGCTGCTGACGGCGATCATGTTGCATGCGGTCGATGACGAAACCGCCCTGCGCGCCTGGCTCGCCGATCAGCGGCTCTCGACTTTCGTCCTTGGCCCCGGCTTTGGCGCCGGCGAGAAGGCTCGCAAATTTGTGCTGGCCCTCAGCGAACGCCATCTGGTCCTTGACGCTGACGGCATCACGTCTTTTCGCGATGATCCGCAAGGCTTGTTCGATGCTTTCGCGGATGGTCCCACACGCCTTGTGTTGACACCGCATGAGGGCGAGTTCGCCCGTCTTTTCCCCGATATCGCTGCGGACAATACGTTGAGTAAGGTCGAGAAGGCGAGGGCGGCGGCAGCGAGGGCTCATGCCGCCATTATTTATAAGGGCGCCGATAGCGTCATTGCCGCACCCGATGGTCGGGCGCTGATCAACGCCAATGCCCCGTCATGGCTTGCCACCGCCGGCTCAGGCGACGTGCTCGCCGGCATCGTCGGTGCACTTCTGGCGCAGGGGACCCCCGCATTCGAAGCCGCGGCAGCCGGTGTCTGGCTGCATGGCTTAGCCGGGCAGCGGGCGGGAAAAGGGCTGACGGCTGAAGACCTCGTCGCCCACGTCACACCCTTCTGAGGACCGCTATTTCGCCACTTCTTCCTGCAGCGCGATCGCGCCATGCGGCGCATTGACCTTGCCCTCATGGATCATGAAGGCAAAGACGTCACGCGGCTCGGCCTTGACCTTGCGATTCCCATCGATCAACGGCAGATCATCGGGTATCCCGCCCTCGGCCCAGGTTTCCAACCGCTTCGCCCAGGCTTTCAATTCCTTCGGCGGATAGCAGGTCTTGATATCGTCGGAGCCCTTCTGCAGGCGGGCATAGACGAAATTGGCGGTCACATCGGCAATCATTGGATATTCGAAATGTTCGGCGCAAACCGGCGCGACATTGTACCTGGCGAGCAGAGCGATGAATTCCGGCACCTTGAAGGAGTCATGCCTGACCTCGACGACGTGCTTGAGCGCCAAGCCATCCTGTTTATCCGGCAGCAATTTCAGGAACGCCTCGAAATCCTCCGGGTCGAATTTCTTGGTCGGCGCGAATTGCCAAAGCAGCGGCCCGAGATGAGCGCCCAATTCGCTGATGCCGGAGTCGAGAAAGCGCTGCATCGACTCGCCGGCTTCGGAGAGCACGCGCCTGTTGGTGACGAAACGCGTCGCCTTGAGCGAGAAGATGAAACCATCTGGCACATCCGCAGCCCATTTGGCGAAAACCTCCGGCTTCTGGGTGCTGTAATAGGTGCCGTTGACTTCGATCACCTTCAGCTTGCGGCTCGCGAAATTGAGTTCGTCCTTCTGCTTCAACGTGTCGGGATAGAATGTCCCGCGCCAAGGCTCAAAGGTCCAGCCGCCGATACCGGTTCGGATCGTGCCTGCAGTGGTCATTCTCTCCTCCATTGATTGGCCAGGCTAGATCACTCCGCCGCCGCCACCTTTTTCATCGGCCGCCGCTCCAGCAATTCCTTCAAAAACTGACCGGTATAGGAGCGCTTCTCCTTGACGATCGTCTCCGGCGTGCCCACAGCGACGATCTCGCCGCCACCGTCGCCACCTTCGGGACCGAAGTCGAGAATCCAGTCGGCCGTCTTGATGACCTCGAGATTATGCTCGATGACGACAACCGAATTGCCCTGGTTGACCAGTTCGTGCAGCATTTCCAGGAGTTTAGCGACGTCGTGGAAGTGCAGGCCGGTGGTTGGTTCATCAAGAATATAAAGCGTGCGACCGGTCGATCGTTTCGACAGTTCCTTGGCTAGCTTGACGCGCTGCGCTTCGCCACCCGAAAGTGTATTGGCCTGCTGGCCGACCTTGATATAGCCAAGGCCGACATCCTTCAGGGACTGCAGCTTGTCGCGCACGGCCGGAACGGCCGCGAAGAAATCGACGCCCTCTTCGACGGTCATGTCGAGTACATCGGCGATCGACTTGGTCTTGAAGGTGACGTCCAGAGTTTCTCTGTTGTAACGCTTGCCGTGACAGACGTCACAAGTGACGTAAACGTCAGGCAGGAAGTGCATCTCGATCTTGATGACGCCATCGCCCTGGCAGGCTTCGCAGCGACCACCCTTGACGTTGAAGGAGAAGCGGCCCGGTTGATAGCCGCGCGCCTTGGCTTCTGGCAGGCCGGCGAACCAATCGCGGATCGGCGTAAAGGCGCCGGTATAAGTTGCCGGGTTCGATCGCGGTGTGCGGCCGATCGGCGACTGGTCGATGTCGATCACCTTGTCGATGTGTTCGAAGCCGTCGATGCGATCATGATCGGCCGGGATTTCGCGTGCGCCCATGACGCGGCGGGCGGCAGATTTGTAAAGCGTCTCGATCAGGAACGTGGACTTGCCGCCGCCGGAAACGCCGGTGACCGCGGTGAAGACGCCGAGCGGGATCGAGGCCGTGACGTTCTTGAGGTTGTTGCCTCTCGCGCCGATGACCTTGATCTCCTTGCCCTTCTTGACCTTGCGGCGCTCATCGGGAACGGGAACGCCGAGTTCGCCGGAGAGATATTTGCCGGTCAGCGACTTCGGATTGGCCATGATGTCCTGCGGCGTGCCATGCGCCACCACCTGGCCGCCATGCACACCGGCGGCAGGACCGATATCGACGACATCATCCGCCGTCAGGATCGCATCCTCGTCATGTTCGACGACGATCACCGTATTGCCGATGTCGCGCAGATGTTTCAGCGTTTCCAAGAGACGGGCATTGTCGCGTTGATGCAGACCAATTGACGGTTCGTCGAGAACATAGAGCACGCCCGTCAGTCCCGAGCCGATCTGCGAGGCCAGGCGAATGCGCTGGCTTTCGCCGCCTGACAGCGTACCGGAATTGCGCGACAGGCTCAGATATTCGAGGCCGACATCGTTGAGGAAACGCAGGCGGTCGCGGATCTCCTTGAGGATACGCACGGCGATCTCGTTCTGCTTGTCGGTGAACGTCTCCGGCAGAGCTTCGAACCAATCGCGGGCAACGCGGATCGACATTTCCGCAGCCTGGCTGATGTGCAGCTTGTTGATCTTTACCGCCAGCGCTTCCGGCTTGAGGCGATAGCCGTTGCAGGCCGGGCAGGGGGCGGCCGACATGAAGCGCTCGATTTCCTCGCGCGCCCAGGCGGAATCCGTTTCCTTCCAGCGGCGTTCGAGGTTCGGTACGATGCCTTCGAAATTCTTGTGCGTCGTATAGGATCGGGCGCCATCGGCGTAATGAAACTCGATCTTGTCCTCGGTGCCGTTGAGGATGACGTCTTTCGCCGTGTCGGACAGCTCGCTCCAGCGGCTGCCGAGCTTGAAGCCGTAATGCTTGCCGAGCGCTTCCAGCGTCTGATTGTAATAGGGCGATGTCGACTTGGCCCAGGGCGCGATGGCACCGTCGCGCAGCGTCCGCTCCGGCTCCGGCACAATCAGTGCAGGGTCGATCTTTTGCAGCGAACCCAGCCCGTCGCAGGAAGGGCAGGCGCCGAAGGGATTGTTGAACGAAAACAGCCGCGGCTCGATTTCTGGAATGGTGAAGCCGGAAACCGGGCAGGCGAACTTTTCCGAAAACAGCACGCGTTCATGCGTCTCGTTCAACGATTTGTTGGCCGAGCCGCCGGCCGAGGTTTCTTCCGGCGGCAACGGCTTGTCGGCGAATTCGGCGATCGCAAGGCCGTCGGCGAGATGCAACGAGGTTTCGAAGCTGTCCGCCAGGCGCGCCGACACGTCGGGTCTGACGACGATACGGTCGACCACGACGTCGATATCGTGCTTGTACTTCTTGTCGAGCGCCGGGACATCGGCGATCTCATAAAACTGCCCGTCGACCTTGACGCGCTGGAAGCCCTTTTTCATGAGCTCCGCCAGTTCCTTCTTGTACTCGCCCTTCCGGCCGCGCACGAGCGGCGCCAGGATATAGAGCCTGGTGCCTTCGTCGAAGGCAAGCACGCGGTCGACCATCTGGCTGACCGTCTGGCTCTCGATCGGCAGGCCCGTCGCCGGTGAATAAGGCACGCCGACGCGGGCAAAGAGCAGGCGCATATAATCGTAGATTTCGGTGACGGTGCCGACCGTCGAGCGCGGGTTGCGCGACGTGGTCTTCTGCTCGATCGAAATCGCCGGCGACAGGCCGTCGATCTGATCGACATCCGGCTTCTGCATCATCTCCAGGAACTGCCGTGCATAGGCCGACAGGCTCTCGACATAACGGCGCTGTCCCTCGGCATAGATCGTATCGAAGGCGAGCGAGGATTTGCCGGAGCCGGACAGGCCGGTCATGACGATCAGCTTGTTGCGCGGCAGATCGAGATCGATGCCCTTGAGATTATGCTCGCGCGCGCCACGTATGGATATAGTCTTCAGTTCGCTCATCGTCGTCTGCTGGTCCCTTGGTGTCTGCCCTTATTTAGTGATGCCCGCCCGTGAGTCGAGGCTGAAATCAAAGGGAACGCCAGGTTTTCGATTCGGTTGACAGGATCATAGAGGTGAATTAGAACAAAGAAAGAACAAATTTGCCTTTGGGTCAAGGCTGCATGCCATATAATGTCTGTGGATGACTGCGGCAGATGGTGCCGCTTTAAATAGCGCCTGATAGCGGCAATGGTCTAAGGTGCGTGGATAGAGTTTCAGAGCCGTCGATGGGCGGCAAGCAGGGTAGGTATCATGGCCGGTAGTGTGAACAAGGTAATTCTGGTTGGCAATCTCGGGGCGGACCCGGAAATCCGCCGCACGCAGGACGGCCGTCCGATCGCCAACCTCAACATTGCCACGTCGGAAACCTGGCGCGACCGCAATTCCGGCGAGCGCCGGGAAAAGACGGAGTGGCACCGCGTGGTGATCTTCAACGAAGGTCTCTGCAAGGTTGCCGAGCAGTATCTGAAGAAGGGCGCCAAGGTTTATATCGAAGGCGCGCTCCAGACGCGCAAATGGCAGGATCAGAACGGCCAGGATCGCTATTCGACCGAGGTGGTGCTGCAGGGCTTCAATTCGACGCTGACCATGCTGGATGGCCGTGGTGAAGGCGGCGGCGCCGTCGAAGGCGGTCGCGGCGGACGCGGCGGCGACTTTGGCGGTGGTTACGGCGGCGACTTTGGCGGTGACGACTATGGTCAGCCTTCGTCGCAATCCTCTGGCCGCAGTGCCGGCGGTAGCCGTGGCGGCGCCGCGAGCAGCGGCGGCGGCAATTTCTCGCGTGACCTGGACGATGATATCCCGTTCTGATCGCGCGGCTTTGATCGGTAGATCGTAACGAATGGAGTTGAACGGCCCGCCTTTCCCGGCGGGCCTTCTTTATGCGAGTTTGAGGGCGGCCCGCGCACCGTCCACGACGAATTGGGCGGCGAGTGCGGCGAGGATGACGCCGAGCAGGCGCGTCAGGATGGCGCGGCCGGTTGATCCCAGCATGCGATCGAGCCTGTCCGATATCGCCAAAGCGGCGAAGACCAGTCCGAGGTTGACGGCAATGACGAGGATCAACTGGGCTCGATCAAACATGGTTTGCAACGAACCGGCCAGCAGGATGGTTGCAGAAATGGCGCCTGGTCCCGCGATCAGCGGCAGAGCCAAGGGAAAGACCGCGATATTCTGGATGTGATCCTTGGTGATTGCGACTTCCGTCGTCTTTTCCTTCCTGTCCTGCCGCCTCTCGAACACCATCTCGAAGGCGATCCAGAAGAGCAGCAAGCCGCCGGCGATACGGAAGGCGCCGATGGAAATGCCGAGAACGCCGAGAACGCCGGCGCCGAACAAGGCAAAGCCCGCTAGAATGAAGAATGCGATCAGTGAGCCGCGCAATGCCACCTGGTGGCGTTGAGCCCGGTTCATGCCGGTTGTGAGGCCGATGAAGAGCGGAGCAAGACCTGGTGGATCGACCGTGACGAGCAGCGTTGTGAAGGCATTGATCAGCGTGTCCGCGCTCGCCATATGATCCCCGGCACTTGTTTCTATTTGTTGTTTGCCCATTGATATGCGAGGAATGATGGTTCGCAAAGCACAATGCGGCGCGACTAAGACCTTCTGCCACGGAAATGTTCGATTTAGCGGGTTAAGAGGGCAAAAGCCTGTTCAAAAGCACCGGTCAAAATTGGCGCTGACTGGGCCTTTCGGCTATAAATTCCGCAGTGATTCTAAAAGAGATCGTGATCTGTTTTGACTGAGCAAACACCACCCGGCGGCGGGAAGCTCCCGCCAGGCATCGAGCCGATTTCCATCATGGAGGAAATGCAGCGGTCGTATCTCGATTACGCCATGAGCGTGATCGTCAGCCGCGCGCTTCCCGATGTTCGCGATGGTCTCAAGCCCGTCCATCGGCGCATTCTGTATGGCATGTCGGAACTCGGGATCGACTGGAACAAGAAATACGTGAAATGCGCCCGCGTCACCGGTGACGTGATGGGTAAATACCACCCGCACGGCAACCTGGCGATTTATGACGCGCTCGCCCGCATGGCGCAGCCCTGGTCGCTTCGCCTGCCGCTGATCGACGGTCAGGGCAATTTCGGCTCCGTGGACGGTGATCCGCCGGCGGCCGAACGTTATACGGAATGCCGCCTGCAGAAGGTGGCGCATTCGCTGCTCGACGATCTCGACAAGGAAACCGTCGATTTCCGCGAGAACTATGACGGCACATTGAGCGAACCCGTCGTTGTGCCGGCAAAGTTCCCGAACCTGCTGGTCAACGGTTCCGGCGGCATTGCCGTCGGCATGGCGACCAATATTCCGCCGCATAACCTGTCTGAGGTGATCGATGGCTGCATCGCGCTGATTGACAATCCGGCAATCGAACTGCCGGAGATCATGCAGATCATCCCGGGTCCGGATTTTCCGACCGGCGCCAAGATTCTCGGCCGTGCCGGCATCCGCTCGGCCTATGAGACCGGACGCGGCTCCATCGTCATGCGCGGCGTCGCGACGATCGAACCGATGCGCGGCGACCGCGAGCAGATTATCATCACCGAGATTCCCTATCAGGTGAACAAGGCGTCGATGATCGAGAAGATGGCCGAGCTCGTGCGCGAAAAGCGCGTCGAAGGCATCTCCGACCTGCGCGACGAATCCGACCGCCAGGGTTACCGCGTGGTGATCGAGCTGAAGCGCGACGCCAATGCTGAAGTCATCCTCAATCAGCTTTATCGCTACACGCCGCTGCAGACCTCTTTCGGCGCCAACGTAGTCGCGCTGAACGGCGGCAAGCCTGAGCAGCTGACCCTTCTCGACATGTTGAGGGCCTTCGTGTCCTTCCGCGAGGACGTGGTCAGCCGCCGCACCAAATATCTGCTGCGCAAGGCGCGCGAACGCGCCCACGTCTTGGTCGGTCTGGCGATCGCGGTCGCCAATATCGATGAAGTGATCCGCGTCATCCGTCAGGCGCCCGACCCGCAGTCGGCGCGCGAAGAGCTGATGACGCGCCGCTGGCCGGCGGAAGATGTCGAATCCCTTATCCGGCTAATCGATGATCCGCGCCATCGCATCAACGAAGACGGCACCTACAATCTTTCGGAAGAACAGGCGCGCGCCATTCTCGAGCTGCGTCTTGCCCGTTTGACGGCACTTGGCCGCGACGAAATCGGCGACGAACTCAATAAGATCGGCGCCGAGATCAAGGACTATCTCGATATCCTCTCGTCCCGTGTTCGCATTCAATCCATTGTAAAAGAAGAACTTATCGCCGTTCGCGATGAGTTCGGCACGCCGCGCCGCACCGAGATCGTCGATGGCGGCCTGGAGATGGACGACGAGGATTTGATCGCCCGCGAGGATATGGTCGTCACCGTTTCGCATCTCGGCTACATCAAGCGCGTGCCTCTCACGACCTATCGCGCTCAGCGCCGCGGCGGCAAGGGCCGCTCAGGAATGACGACGCGCGACGAGGATTTCGTTACCCGGCTATTTGTTCTCAACACGCATACGCCGGTATTGTTCTTCTCGTCGCATGGCATCGTCTACAAGGAGAAGGTCTGGCGCCTGCCGATCGGCACTCCGCAGTCACGCGGCAAGGCTCTGATCAACATGTTGCCCCTGGAGCCCGGCGAGCGCATCACCACGATCATGCCTTTGCCCGAGGACGAGGACACCTGGGACAATCTCGACGTCATGTTCTCGACGACGCGCGGCACCGTGCGCCGCAACAAGCTCTCGGACTTCGTTCAGGTCAACCGCAATGGCAAGATCGCCATGAAGCTGGAAGAGGAGGGCGACGAAATCCTCTCCGTCGAGACCTGCACTGAACACGACGACGTGCTTCTGACAACGGCGCTCGGTCAGTGCATCCGTTTCCCGGTTTCGGACGTGCGCGTTTTTGCCGGCCGCAATTCCATCGGTGTTCGCGGCATCACGCTGGCCTCGGGCGACAGCATCATCTCGATGACCATCGTCAACCACGTCGATGCCGAGCCCTGGGAACGCGCCGCCTATCTCAAGCGCGCCGCCAGCGACCGTCGCTCGACCACGGGCGAGGACGAGGAAATTGCGCTGGTGGGCGAGGAAGTCACCGAGGAGGGACAGCTTAGCGATGAGCGCTATGAGGAACTGAAGGCGCTGGAGCAATTCGTGCTGACGGTCTCTGAAAAGGGCTTCGGCAAGCGCTCGTCTTCCTACGATTTCCGCATCTCCGGTCGCGGCGGCAAGGGCATCCGCGCCACCGATACGTCGAAGACCAGCGAGATCGGCGAACTTGTCGCCGCCTTCCCGGTCGATGATGGCGATCAGCTCATGCTGGTGTCGGATGGCGGGCAATTGATCCGCGTACCGGTCGGCGGCATCCGCATTGCCAGCCGCGCCACCAAGGGCGTTACCATCTTCTCGACCGCTAAGGATGAAAAGGTCGTTTCGGTCGAGCGCATCAGCGAGCCGGAGGGCGAGGATGACGCGGTCGACAATGGCACCGAGGACGACGTTCCGAACGGCGACGCCGAAGTCTCGAATGGTGACGAAGGCGGAACCGAAGAATAAGGTTCGCGCTTAACATGTGAAAAAATTTGGACCGGGCGGCTTAGGCGGCCCGGTTTTTTGTTGATGTCACAGCGTTTCGATGTGCGCCACTGCATAAAAGCCTGGCTATTCCGGTTGTTTATTGCCTTGGGAAAAGGGAGGAAGAACTTCCAGGCTTCCTCGCTCCAGTTGTGCGAAAACCTCATCGTAGCCGAAGCGGAAGTGCCATCCGAGGACGGTGCCTGCTGATTTCGACGCGTGGACGCGATCGATGCTTTGGGGCAAAGGCCACTCTCTTTGCGCGAATTTAGCTGCAAGTCCCGGCGTGCGCAATCTGATGACGGAGGCTGCATCTACCGCGAGCGCCTCGCAATCTTCCGGTTTGAATAGCGTACCGGCAGACACGATATGCCGCTGAAAATGATCGCCGCCGTTCGTCAGCGCTGCGACATGTGCATCCGCGACGTCTCGGATATCGACGCCACGATGCAGCCGGTAAGCAGCCATCACATTTGCGGGTTCCGGAAAGCTGCGAGACATGCGCAAAACGCGCACCTGCAGATCCGGGCCGGCCATATCCTCGACTATCCGCTCGGCTTCCAGTTTCGTGCGATGATAGATGCTTCTTGGTTGTGGTACGGTGTCTTCGTCGATCCAAGCGCATTGGCCCGGAAGAACCGCGTAGCCATAAAGCGCTGTCGTGCTGGTAAACACCAGACGCTTCACGCCCATTGCCAAGGCCGCCTCAACCAGTAGACGAGTTCCTTCGACATTGACCCGAAAAAACTCGTCATCGGGGACCGTTCCGACATGTGGCGCGTGCAGAGCCGCACAATGGACGATCGCGCCCGCGCCCGTCAGCACTTGGCGCAGCGGCACCGCATCCGTAAAATCGCCGATGACATGCGTTGTCGAAAATGGCGATCGATCGATCCCCACGACCGCGTGGTTTGCCGCCAAGGCGTTGAAGATCGCGCGGCCAAGCCGGCCGGAGCTGCCTGTAACAACAGTGCGCATGTCGATCCCTCAGTGAAGCTGGATAGCCATAGCACGATTGAAGCGATTGCGACGCTTCTCATCGCGAAACCAGCACTCACCGTAACGGCGACGGAGCGTGAGGTGAGGGGCGCGGGGCAAAGGCACACAAAAAACCGGACGCTGGGGGAGCGTCCGGTTCGAAATAACCCGAGCGATTGGAGGGCCGCACTCGGGATGGGGATATCGGAAAACCTTATAGTTCAGAGCACTTTATGGTGTTTGTTCAGCTTCTTGCTCTCCTCGCTTTCGCGGTAGAGCGCTGAGATGGTGGACGCGACGGACACAATGAACATGATGCTGATGAAGAGGGTAAGCACCGTTAATATCGTGAACATGATCGCTCCCTTCCTCTCGTGGAACTAGCGTTCAGGCCCCTTAGTACTGGCTTGTGGTAACGAACGGACGAGCCGAAGCAAAGGGACCGTAGATCTTCGACTGGTCAGGCTTTTGATCGTAAAGAGCGATTGTCGCTGCAAGCATCCCCGAAATCATGGTCATCCAAACAACGTTAATAAGGGTGATCTTGTCGGGCATACTCAGTTTCCTTCTTACCGCTATGTGCAAATCTATGGTTTCGGCTTTTAACGCGGCGGCTCGTGAATGGTTCCGCCGATATGTTGAGGCTCTGTTTACCAGCGCCCGTCTGAAGAGACCTTGAATGCCTTGTTCATCTGGCGTTCAGATTCGCGATGCGTTTTGCGCATGGCGTTGGCGATTTCTTGAGCAGAATTGGTGGCCTTTCCCTCGGCATGGGCAGTCGCCCACTCGATTTCGTAATTGTTCGCGAAAAGATGAACGACGTATTCGAGGATGAAAGAGCCGATAATGGCGACTGCAACCACAAGGACCAACATGGCCTGATATTCCCTGAGCCGGAGGCGGGTGAGCCGATGGAACCGGCCCGTTTCGATGTTGAAGCGAGTAAAGCACTGTTGATCTGAAACAGGCTTGAACGCTGCATTCATCTGCTGTTCAGAGGCGGCCGCGGGGTTGTAAATGACTTGCGATACCAGCCCATCCGTGACAAAAGGCGTCGAAACAACGGGCCGGCCTCTGGTATGACGATAGCCTTTTATCCCGGATCCTTCGATCCGATGACCAATGGACATCTGGACGTCCTTGTGCAGGCGCTGAATATCGCCTCCAAGGTTATCGTCGCCATCGGCGTCCATCCCGGCAAGATACCGCTTTTCTCCTTTGAGGAACGCGCCGAATTGATCAGGCGGTCGCTCGCCGACGCGCTGCCGCAGAAGGCCGGCGATATTTCTGTCATCGCTTTCGACAATCTGGTCGTTGATGCGGCCCGCAAGCACGGCGCGAGCGTCTTGGTGCGAGGCCTGCGCGACGGCACCGATCTTGACTATGAAATGCAGATGGCCGGCATGAACCGTCAGATGGCGCCTGACATTCAGACCCTGTTTCTGCCTGCCGGTACGGCATCGCGGCCTATAACCGCCACATTGGTGCGTCAAATCGCATCCATGGGCGGCGATGTCAGCGCCTTCGTGCCATCAGCGGTTCTCGAAGCCCTGACAGACAAGTTGAAAAATGCGGCCAAGTAAAAGATCGGCCGACTTTATTTTCCGAACGGAGCACCCATGAAACTCTTTCATCTCGCATTGGCAGGCTTTCTTAGCCTCGCTGCCTTCGCAGGCAGCGCCCTCTCGGCGGCGGCCGATGATTTTCTGACGATCCAGCTCAAGGATGGCCCCGTCGTCATTCAGCTCATGCCCGACGTTGCCCCGAAGCACGTCGCGCAGATCGAAGCGCTGGCGAAGAAGGGTGCATACGACAACGTCGCCTTCCACCGCGTCATCGATGGCTTCATGGCCCAGACCGGCGACGTGAAGTTCGGCAACATGGCCAAGGGTTATGACCCGCAGAAGGCCGGCACCGGTGGCTCCGATTTGCCCGATCTTCCGGCCGAGTTCTCCAAGGTTCCGTTCACGCGCGGCACCGTCGGCATGGCGCGCGCGCAGGACCCGAATTCCGCCAATTCGCAGTTTTTCATCATGTTCGCTGACGGCGATTTCCTGAACGGCCAATACACGGTCGTCGGCAAGGTCGTCTCCGGCATGGAACTCGTCGACAAGATCAAGCGCGGCGAAGGCCAGAACGGCGAAGTGAGCAACCCTGACCGCATGGTCAAGGTCACCGTCGGCAAGAAGTAAGATTCGAGAAGAGAGAAGAGGAAACGCAAATGGCTGAGATCAAGGATCCCGAAAACACCCTCATCCTGGAAACCACCAAGGGTCAGGTTGTCATTCAGTTGCTGCCGCAGGTCGCTCCTGAGCATGTTGCCCGCATCAAGGAACTTGCCCGCGAGAAGGCCTATGACGGTGTCGTTTTCCATCGCGTCATCGATGGCTTCATGGCTCAGACCGGCGACGTGCAATACGGCAAGCAGGGCGGCGAGAGCTTCAATCCCGGTCGCGCCGGCATGGGCGGCTCCTCCAAGCCGGACCTGAAGGCTGAATTTTCCGCGACGTCGCACATTCGCGGTACCTGCTCGATGGCCCGCTCACAGAACCCGAACTCAGCCAACTCGCAGTTTTTCATCTGCTTTGCCGATGCGCCGTGGCTGAACAAGCAGTATTCGGTCTGGGGTCAGGTGATCGACGGCATGGACAACGTCGACAACATCAAGCGCGGTGAGCCGGTGCGTGATCCGGATTCGATCGTTTCCGCCCGGGTTGCCGCCGACGTCTGATCGTGATTATTCCTGAAGCCCGCCTCTTGCGCCTCAGGCGTGAGGGGCGGGTTTCGCTTTGCTGAGATTGCCAAGAATGCGTGTTGACCTTTTCGATTTCGACCTGCCGGACGAGCGCATTGCGCTGAGACCCGCCGAGCCGCGCGATAGCGCGCGCCTGCTCGTCGTCAATCCGAATAATGGTGCAAACACGCAGAGCGACCATCAGGTGCGGGATCTGCCGTCCTTCCTGCGCCCCGGCGACGCCATGGTCTTCAATGATACCAAGGTGATACCGGCGCAGTTGGAAGGTGTTCGTCACCGCGACGGTGCACCTGGTCAGCAGGTATCGGCGACGCTGCACATGCGCGCCACGCCCGACCGCTGGAAGGCCTTCGCCAAGCCGGGCAAACGCATCAAGATCGGCGATCGCATCCAGTTCGGCCACGGCGAGAGTGTCTGCATCCTCAGCGCTCTTGATGCGGTGGTCGAGGAGAAGGGCGCGGGCGGCGAGATCACGTTGCGCTTCGATCTTTCCGGTCCGGCACTGGATGAAGCGATTGCCGCGGTCGGCCATGTCCCGCTGCCGCCCTATATCGCCGCCAAGCGACCCGAGGACGAGCGCGACCGTGCCGATTACCAGACGATTTACGCACGCGAGGAGGGCGCCGTCGCCGCCCCGACTGCCGGGCTGCATTTCACCCCGTCACTGTTTGCCGCGCTTGATGCCATGGGCGTCGAGCGGCATTTCGTGACGCTGCATGTCGGCGCCGGCACTTTTTTGCCGGTAAAGGCCGACGACACCGAAGACCACAAGATGCATTTCGAAATCGGCTACGTCGACGCGACGACGGCGGCGAAGCTGAACGCGGTGAAGGCGAGGGGCGGGCGAATCATCTGCGTCGGCACGACCTCGCTGCGGCTGATCGAGAGTGCCGCCGGCGATGACGGAACGATCAAGCCCTGGTCGGGCGCGACCGGCATCTTCATCACGCCCGGCTACCGTTTCAAGGCGGTCGATCTTTTGATGACCAATTTCCACTTGCCGCGTTCGACGCTGTTCATGTTGGTATCGGCCTTTGCCGGCCTCGATACCATGCGCGCGGCCTACACCCATGCTATTGAGACAGGCTATCGCTTTTATTCCTACGGCGATGGCAGCCTGCTCTACCGGAAAGACTAAGACGAAATGAGCGAGAGCTTTCAGTTCCACTTGAAGAAGACCGATGGCGGCGCCCGTCTCGGCGAAGTCTCCATGCCGCGCGGCACGATCCGCACGCCGGCCTTCATGCCGGTCGGCACGGTCGGCACGGTCAAAGCGATGTATCTCGATCAGGTTCGCGAAACCGGCGCCGATATCATCCTTGGCAATACCTATCATCTGATGTTGCGCCCGACCGCTGAGCGCGTCGCCCGCCTCGGGGGCTTGCACGAGCTCATCCGCTGGCAGCACCCGATCCTGACAGACTCCGGCGGTTTCCAGGTGATGTCGCTTTCCGGCCTGCGCAAGCTCGACGAGCAGGGAGTCACGTTCAAATCGCACGTCGATGGCAGCACGCACCATATGTCGCCGGAGCGTTCGATCGAGATCCAGGGGCTACTCGGTTCCGACATCCAGATGCAGCTCGACGAATGCGTGGCGCTGCCTGCGACGCCAAAGGAGATCGAGCGTGCCATGGAGCTGTCGCTGCGCTGGGCCGAGCGCTGCAAGGTTGCCTTCGGCGACCAGCTGGGCAAGGCGATGTTTGGCATCGTACAAGGCGGCGATGTGCCGGAGTTGCGCGTGCGTTCGGCTCAGGCGCTGCGTGAAATGGACCTGAAAGGCTATGCCGTCGGCGGCCTTGCCGTCGGCGAACCGCAGGATGTGATGCTGCGCATGCTGGAGCTTACCCTGCCGGAATTGCCGTCCGACAAGCCGCGCTACCTGATGGGCGTCGGCACGCCGGACGATATCCTGAAATCCGTCGCCCGAGGCATCGATATGTTCGACTGCGTGATGCCGACTCGCTCCGGCCGCCATGGCCTCGCGTTTACCCGCCGCGGCAAGGTCAATATCCGCAACGCCCGCCACGCCGAGGACATGCGTCCGCTCGATGACCAGTCGAATTGCCCGGCCTCGCGCGACTATTCCCGCGCCTACCTGCATCATCTCGTCCGCGCCAACGAGGCACTTGGCGGCATGCTGCTGTCCTGGCACAATCTTGCGTACTACCAGGAACTGATGCAGGGCATTCGTCAGGCGATCGCAGAAGGCCGCTTCGCCGATTTCATGGCCGAGACGCAGGAGAATTGGGCAAGGGGCGATCTCGAGTCGGCGTGATGCACGAACGGTGAGAGTGTCAATGCGCTGCGCTTGAATACATCTTGATTTCGCGCTAATTGAAGCCTGTCGAAAAAGGCAGGGTTGGTTTCGGTAGGCCCAATCCCTTCCATCAGGAAGCTCTGCTCTGCGCCATTGGCGTGAGGGCCCGCGACGCGGAACTTGGTCATTGTGGCCGAGTACCCCGCGTTGGTGTGGGCCGTTTCGAGCGACATGCCTCTGCGGGGACACCCCTTGGAGCTGTCATGCGACTGAATCACCTGGATTTGCATGTTCCCGACGTCGCCGCGACGCGGGATTTTTTCGTTTCCGTCTTTGATTTCACCGAAATCGAAACAGGCCGAGCGAACGGTCGGGCCATCCTGCGCGACGATGCCGGGCTCGAACTGGTCGTCAGCCGTCCGGCGGATGCGTTCGGCGGAGCTGATTCAGCATCCGTCGGCCGCAACACCTATCACATCGGCTTCGTGCTGCCGTCGCGCGAGGCTGTGGACGCACAATTCGAGCGCGTCAATTTGGCTGGCTGCGAGATCTGCAAACCGCCGTCGGCGGTGAGAGGCGGTTGGTTGTTTTATTGCTTCGCACCAGGGCAAGTTCTGATCGAAGTCAGCTGGCGTCCAGAGCCTATTGCTAATTTAGAAAATATAATATCAGCAATGGCTTATGTCGCGATCTTCGTGTCATGAATTAGGCGTTTCAGGCGGTATATTTGAGCTCTTTCAAAAGGCCGCCTGAGACCGCGCTGTGATGGGATGCGTTTGGAAAAATAGCGGATTGCAAAACGATCCCTTGGCCCTGATAAGGCTCATTTGTCATATTTTTGGTGCTTTATGTTTGAAATTCCTTAAAAGTTCGGCTACAAAACCACCCACTTTATCGATAAGGGCTCACTAATAAAATAGGAGGCACCTGCCGTTGAGGGCGCAACGCGCATTGGGGACCTGTCTTTCCGGACTAATATTTGTCGGATTGGCAGCCACGGGCTGTACGACGGTGGCGAAAGCACCCTCGACCAGCCAAAACTCTTCCAAGTCCATTCGACCGACGAAGGTAACCTACAACTACACGGCTAAAGATCGCGACTGTTTGAAGCGAGCCATGTATTTCGAGTCCGAGCACTCGAACCATGATGGATACATGGCAGTGGGATCGGTCGTGATGAACAGGCTGACCTCCGGCGCATACGCCTCGTCGATCTGCGGCGTCGTCGCGCAAAAAAGGCAATTTGCGCCAGGGGTGATGACGAGGACGGTCAGCGACCTGGCCGAACCGGATCTCGACCAAGTCGCGTCGGAGGTTCTCAATGGAGAACGGCATCCGGAAGTCAAGGACGCGATGTTCTTCCACACGGAAGGTCTGAAGTTCCCGTACAATAACATGCACTATGTTGCCGTGGCCGGCGGAAACGCCTTCTATGAGAAACGCGGGCTGGATGGGGCGCTTGAAACGCCAGCGCCGCTCCCGGGTTACGAAGTTGCAATGAACTATGTGACCACGAACGCGGTCACAACAATGCCATCTCCGATCTTGTTGCCAACCGGGAACCAGATCCCCATTCCAACGCTGGATCCGACCACGACCGCAAGCATCAGCGCAGTGCCAACGTCTACGGTAGCCGTTCCGGCACCCCGGCCTGCGATTGATGGGGCGGCGGCTCACCCCGTCAGTTTCGGCAGGGCGGGCGGCTAAAACTCGTCCAGGCGTGACGAGGATTTGAATGGTATTGCTGAGGCAAAACAGCCGTTCACCGGCAGCACCTGCTGCGAAGGCAGAGGGGATTTCGCTTAAATCCCCTCGCTCGTCGTGTTGGGCAGGATTTGCACGCCATTGATCTTGTAGCTGCCATCCGGCTGACGTGTGATCTCATAGATCGCAGTCCAGTCTTTGTCGTCCGTGCCGGTGATCAGCACTTCTTGATAGACGACGGCGCCGTTGTCGATGGAGCGGCTCTTGCCGAAGGCGTAGTTGCCGGGGTGGAATACCGGTTGATAGCTCTTCTTCACCATGGCGAAGAAGGTATCCTTGTCGGGAAAAAGCGCTTGGATGCCGGGCGCGGCGAAGGAGTATGCGGCCGTCGCATCATTGTGCAGAAAAGCTTCGATCTGTTCTTGGATCAACGTCTGTGCCGATTGTACCGGATCTTCCGCTCGTGCGGCCGGTGCGAAGGCGAGAGTGATGCAGAGGGCGGCGAGAGATAAAGCGCGCATGGACAATCTCCGGCAATATTCCGGAGAAGATAGCGCGCTTTAAGTTTTGCAAAAGGGACGACGGGAGTGTGGTCGTGATCAGTCTTTTGCCACGAAGCGGCCCGGCAAGCTCCGCGAAGATATCGCGAACGCTGCTCGGGCTGTTTGTCGATCCAAAGCTAGCCGGAGGAGCCAAGCCCGATTATTGCCAGCGGCGGAACAGAGCGCTGGCATTCACGCGTGCGCGGCGGCAATCACGGTGAGATTCAGCGTCAATCAGGATGAGACTCTGCGGCGGGGTTGTAA
>NZ_JARFYM010000021.1 GCF_030272705.1 Rhizobium mayense
ACACCTGGCGATATCTCGGCTCACTCGTCCAGACCATCGGTCCAGACGAGTGCACCAATTATCTTGTCAACGCTGGATATGCTTCAAACAAAACATGAAGCGCTCTAGCCCTCCGATGCAATCGTAGCTTTTGCTAATCGCGATCTAAGCCTTCTTTCGCTTGCTCGCCCCCACGAAAGGCTTGGCCTCCCGCATCCAGGCCGCGACCTGCCGCTCGTCGAGATCATCCAGCGAAACCAGCTCAACGCCGCGCGTGGATTTGCCCATGCCGACCGGCGTCACCGGCGGTTCCGGTGTGAGCTCGTTGCCGTGAATGAACATCAGCTTCAGATGACCGATGAAAGCACCCGAGGAGAAGCACCACCCGTCGCTCACGCCATAATACGCCATCCCCCATTTCACGGCGCGCTTGAGGTCCGGTATCGTCTCGGCGGCCAAGGCATCGATGCGCTCAGCGATACCGCGCTGGGGCTGAGGCAAACTTGCGATATAGGAGAACACCGGCTTGTCGCCCTCTGCGGCCTTGGCCGAGCTCGCCTTGCCCGTCATGGAAGCGAGGAGTTGGCCAGAACCTGTGGCTTCTGTGTCTTCGGCTTGCGGTTTGTTTGTCACTGTTTGCTCTCCATCAAATTTGCCGCCAACTCTTGGGGCTACGATGACGCTTGTAGCCGAATACCAGTCCGCTGAGGATTCCCGGGAGCAACGGAATGGATCGGGTGCCCTAAGGTGCAACTTCCCCATTCTTGCAGGTCGCAGGAGGGCGCCATCCGGTTCCGCGCTCGCTCGCGCTATAAGGCATTGACTGCTGGCAGTTTTCTTGATCGCTGAACGCTGTGCTCAAGGTCGCATTTGAGGGCGCATAGCTGCTCCGTCGGTTTTCTCGTAGCGGGCCGCTTGCGCCGCGAGGCGCGGCCCCGCTAGGCGGAGCCGCACATAGTCAAATCTCTGTATGCTCTGCCAGTTCCAGCGCGTCCTCAATGTCCACACCAAAGTACCTGACGGTATTCTCGATCTTCGTGTGCCCGAGCAGTATGTGGATTGCACGAAGATTGCCCGTTGCTTTGTAGATCATCGCGGCCTTCGTGCGTCGAAGCGAATGCGTGGCATAGTCTTCCTGTCTTAGCCCGATTGCGGTCACCCACTCATCGACTAATCGGGCATACTGGCGTGTACTGAGATGATCGGCACGATCGACTCGACTGGGAAAGGCGTAGTCGTCGATTGTTCCGCCTCTCCGCTCAAGCCATGCAAGCAGACTTGCCTTGACTTCAGTCGTGATCTCGAACTGTACCGGTCGACCGGTCTTCTGCTGGACGACCATGGCACGGGTTCGGATTTCTTGACCTGTGACGAGAGTTCCGATCTTGATCTTAGCCAGATCGCAGCCTCGGAGCTTACTGTCGATTGCGAGATCGAACAGTGCCCGGTCTCTCATGCGCCCCCCCGATCTAGGAAGAAGCGGATCGCCCAAATCTCGCGTTGCTTCAGGGGCTTCTTGACGCCGACTTTGCGGCCTGCGTTCCATGCCGGTCGGCCCAGTGCGGCGGGATCAGATTGTGCAATACCCATCTGAGTTCTCCTTTGGTCACCATTGACCACAAGGAAAACGCGAACGTGATGGGTTCCCGGAGGTGGGGGCCGATGGTCGACCGTCCGCTGCTGGGACACCCAACACGAAAATGCGGGCATCAGAGTTCTTGCCGCCGAGGTCTGAGATCGGCCCTAAGCGGACTAAATGGGCGGCACTTCTCTAATCGGCGGGCGCTTACGGTCCGCTGGTTTCGTTATTTCTTCTTCTCTTGATCGTGATGCCACTTGATGGCGAAGAACATGCCCGTGCCTAACACGAGAACCTTGAACGTAATGAAGACTATAGGGAACCAATCCCACATTTCGGATATTTCCAGGCTATTACTTGGCACTATCTATCGTGAGGGAGCACTACCTCAAAACTGCTGCATACAACATCAGCCATGTTGACGCAGATGAGATCATAACATTCCCATGCACACGGCATGAGTGGGCTTGCCCATGTTTCCAGACGGGTTGTTTAACCTGACAAGCTGGTGGCCGCTTTTGGCGCAACTGCGACCCGTGTTGTCACTGCGTCATGTCCGCTTTGCAGCGACAGCGACCTGTGGCTCGATGAACATTATGACGGCGCACACCGGCCGAGCTGGTCAAGCGCGAGTGTGCCTCTGTTGTCTTTTCGGCCTCGCGAGATGCGGCCGCCACCGGCGACGGTGAATTCACCAGGATGACGTGGGTTAAAGAACCCCTCGATCTGCCTGCATGTAATCCGCCACGCTGTAGCAATGGCTCGCCTGATAGGCGTTCCGCCCGCGGTTCATGTGCGTCAGGTTGAACGTCCGAATGGCGCGCACCGCTCGGCGGCTCCCGAGGACTTTGCGGATCGAGACAGAGCCGCGCACATTGATGCCGAAAATGTCCGCACCACGCGGGAAGAAATAACTGACGTCCTCGGGCATCGCGACGCTTTGCTCGAGAAAGGGTTCGTCCACCCGGCTCGGCGTTGCTGAACGATCTGTAGTGAAATCCGAAAGATGCACGATGAATCTGGCGCGGATATCGTCGCCTTGAGCATAGAGCGTGAAAAGCTCCATCCAGCTCGCATTGACGCGTACGAGCGGCTTGTCCGAGGTCGACGGCAGACAGGAAACCGACCAGTAGTAGCGCTCGGTCTTGCGCAGCAAGGGAATGCAGTTTGGACCGTATAGCCCGAGAATCTCCAGCACTTCCCCTGCTTGCGGGCGACTAAGTAGCTTCTCAAATCGAGCAACATATTTGAAGCGCTGTTCCAGGGACTCTGAGCGGTCGCCCGCGTCCGGCAAGTCGATCTTGCCCGCTATCCAATCGCGCTGCTGCTCAAGATCAAGGAATTGCCGCACACCGGTGGTTCTGGGGCGAGAAGTCGTGCCCATGTCAGGCACTCTGCGAAATTCGTGTGCTCGTCATCGGCTGACTCCCGTGTTGTCGCTTGGGCGGTTGCGATTCTAAGCATCGCGCCCAATGCGCCTCCGAATGATACGTCGCGGACGGAGAATTTGGAACGGCTGCGCGACCACGAAGAGAAGGTCGCCTCACCGTTCGCTGCCTTCGCAACGGCTTGACTTCAAGGCTGATGTTGCCGGCTCTGCAGAGCGGCCGCTTCTGGGATCAGAGTTCGATCTACACGATGGCCGCAATGCGGGCGCATAGTTGCCGTTGAACACATTCATCGCAGATGTCAGCAAACAGCCAACAGTCGATGAGCTTTTGGGTCTTGAGAGGATACGGACCGGAGACCACAGCTGTATTGACGGTGCTGTGTTCGAGCAGCCTGTTGCCGGGGGCAGCCGTTTCAGATGGCGAGGTCCATGCCGTCGATGATGTCATTGAGGGGATCATAGCGCAGATCCTTGAACAAGCGCGCTTTGATGCGCGGTGGCCGGCCTACTGTTTCGACAATGACCACGACCGAGGCACGCTTGATCTCTATCGCAAGGCTGCGGTCCTTGTCGTATCTATGGAAGGTGAACGGCCCACGCGCGTGGAAGTTATTCCGTGATGCCCAGTTGGATATGGTTGTCGCGTTCATGCCAGCTCCCAGTGGGCCTGCGCGGGCGATTCTCCCCACACACATCGGCCCCGGCGAATCAATTCGCAGACTCGGTTTAACTGACGCCGAAACAGCGTGTCGACGGGCGATTACGATGGTCTTCAAGGTTGTCGGGAAATGTTGCCGAATAGACTCAGATGCCGCGATGCCCATCCTCTTTAAGCTACGCATTTCCTGTTCGGGCCTGCCACCAAGACTTCACTCCTGCGCCTTGACGGCGCTTGCACCAACCGCATCTTCACCCCTCCAAGGCAGAGGCAAAAGAAGCTGATCGACGGTAAGCTTCGCCTTGCAGCCGCTGAAGCTGTTTGCCGGCCCGCTGCTGAGCCGATTACCGACTCAGCAGCCGCCCGAATATCATGCTATCCGATCGTCATCAGGCTGGCATTTCCGCCTGCCGCCGCCGTGTTGATCGATGTCGAGACCTCTTCGACGAGCCAGTTCAGGCAATAGGCTTCGATGTCGTTTTCGATCTCGGTAGTCGTTGCCGACTGAACCAGCACTAGCGGACCGTCGAGCGCGGCGATTGCCTGGTTGACCTTCATCACCCGTTCCGCGTCACCTTCGACGAGGGCGGAGGCAAATGGGCCGTCCTTGTTCCAGTCCGACGTCCATTTGATACGATGGGCGACGCTCGCCGGCAGATCGTCCAACACCGGGAGGAGGCTTGACGCCTCGTCGATGACGAGCCGATTGCCGGTTGCAAGGGCGGCGGCAATCTGACGATAGAGTCCACGCTCACTGACCGGAGCCAGAAGGACACGGCCGCGGGGGTGGAGGGCGTAAAGGTTGCGCTCGCCGACGGGGCCGGCAAGTTCCTTCTGCAATCCGACTGCCGACAGGCTGCCGAGCTCACGGGCTGCTTCGGCATCGTCAGCGCGATCCTTCGACGATAACCAGACGGCAAAATCCGCCAGCGCCGGGTCGATATGTACGGAGCTATGCTGCGGCGGCACCGGCGCCTTCTGAACCAGGCGGCCTATATAAAGCGGACCACCAGCCTTCGGGCCGGTGCCGGAGAGACCTCGCCCGCCGAATGGCTGGACGCCGACAACCGCGCCGATGATATTGCGGTTCACATAGAGGTTGCCCGCCTGCACGCGGCTCGTCACATGGGCGATAGTCTCATCAAGGCGCGTATGGAGGCCGAAGGTCAGGCCGTAACCGGAGCCGTTGATATCGTCGATCAAGCGGTCGAGATCCTCACGGCGGTAGCGGATGACGTGAAGGACGGGGCCGAAGATTTCCTTTTCGAGATCGGAGAGCTTCTTGAGCTCGATGATCGTCGGCGGCACGAAGGTGCCGAGGTCTGCGGCCTGTGGAAGCGGCAGCTGCTCGACCTTGCAGCCAAGCGCCTTCATTTTTTCGATATGGGCGTCGATTTCGACTTTTGCGCCCTCGGTGATCACGGGGCCGACGTCGATGCTCAGGCGGTCCGTGCGGCCGATCGTCAGCTCCTGAAGGGCGCCTTTCAGCATGGTCAGGGTGCGGTCTGCCACATCCTGCTGCAGACAAAGAACGCGAAGCGCCGAGCAGCGCTGGCCCGCGCTGTCAAAAGCAGACGCGATCACGTCGCCGACAACCTGTTCGGCAAGCGCGGAGGAATCGACGATCATGCCGTTCTGGCCGCCGGTCTCGGCGATCAGCGGGATCGGCTTGCCGGACTTCGACAGCCGGTTTGCAAGCTGCGCCTGGATCATGCGCGCGACCCCGGTCGATCCGGTGAACATGACGCCGGCCGTTTCCGGAGCATCGATGAGTGCGGCGCCTAGACGGCCGCTGCCGGGCGTGAACTGGAGCGCGCCCCGCGGGACGCCCGCCTCGTGTAGAATCTTGACGCTCTCGAACGCGATGATCGGTGTTACGCCCGCAGGTTTCGCCATGACCGAGTTGCCAGCGACCAGCGCTGCCGCGACCTGCCCGGTAAAGATTGCCAGCGGGAAATTCCAGGGGCTGATGCAGACGATCGGGCCGAGCGGCGTATGCGAGGGGCCGAGCGTGCGGCGGGCCTGCTCAGCATAGTAGCGAAGGAAGTCGACGGCTTCACGGACTTCGCCGATCGCATTTGCGGCCGACTTGCCCGCCTCGCGCATGATGATCCCCATTAAGGGCTCGACGCGCGACTGCATGAGGTCGGCGGCACGGTCGAGGCATGCGGCCCGATCTGCCGGCGAGACCCGAGCCCATTCCTGACCGCCCTTCTCCGCGAGCTTGGCGATCCTGGCCGCGGCATCGATCTCGACCTCGGTGACCTGACCAACGACATCGCCATGATCAGCCGGATTGAGGATCGGCTGGACCGTACCTTCAACAGAGCCGTCAGCGAGAAGCGGCGTAGCGTGCCAGGACGTTCTGGCCGTTTCGACGAGGTTGCCGGCAAGGCGCGCCAGCTCGGTCTCGTTCGCCAAGTCGATCCCGGAGGAATTCTGCCGCTCGGCCCCGTAGAGGTTTGCCGGCAGTGAAATCAGATCATGTGGCTTTCCAACCGGCGTGGTCGCTTCCACGAGATCAACGGGATCAGCGGTCAGCTCGTCGGTCGGAATCTTCGGGTCGGAGATACGGTTGACGAAGGAAGAGTTGGCACCGTTCTCAAGCAGGCGGCGCACGAGATAGGCGAGCAGCGTTTCATGCGTGCCGACCGGCGCATAGATGCGGCAGGGCCGATCGAGGTTCTGCTTGCCGACGACTTCGTCGTAAAGCGGCTCGCCCATGCCGTGAAGGCACTGGAACTCGTATTTGCCGACCTTAAAGTCCGGACCAGCCAGATGATAGATGGTCGCCAGCGACTGGGCATTATGCGTGGCAAATTGCGGGAAGATGACGTCCGTTGCTGCCAGCAGCTTGCGGGCGCAGGCGACATAAGCGACATCAGTGTGGATCTTGCGCGTATAGACCGGGAAGTCCGGTAGGCCGTCGAGCTGCGCGCGCTTGATTTCGGCATCCCAGTAAGCGCCCTTGACGAGGCGCACCATCATGCGGCGGCCGGAGCGGCGGGCAAGATCGATGATGTAGTCGAGCACGAAGGGGCAGCGCTTGCCATAAGCCTGGACGACGAAACCGAGACCGTTCCATCCGGCGAGTTCGGCGTCGAGGCTGAGGTCCTCGAGGAGATCAAGAGAAAGTTCGAGGCGGTCGGCCTCCTCGGCGTCGATATTGAGACCGATATCATACGTCTTGGCGAGCAGCGCCAGCGCACGCACGCGCGGGAGCAGTTCTTCCATGACGCGCTTCGACTGCGCGCGGACATAACGCGGATGTAGAGCGGACAGCTTGATCGAGATACCGGGGCCTTCATAGACGCCACGGCCGGCCGATGCCTTGCCGATCGCGTGAATGGCATTCTCGTAGTCGCGATAGTAGCGCTCGGCATCTTTCGCGGTCGTCGCCGCCTCGCCCAGCATGTCGTAGGAATAACGGAAGCCGCGGGCTTCGAGCGGGCGCGCCCGCTTCAGCGCCTCGTCGATCGTCTCGCCGGTCACGAATTGCTCGCCCATCATGCGCATCGCCATATCGACGCCGCGACGGATGACCGGTTCGCCGCAGCGAGCGATCAGCCGCGTCAGCGCTGCGGCAAGGCTGCGGTCGTTTACGGTGGACGTCAGCTTGCCGGTAACGACCAGACCCCAGGTCGCGGCATTGACGAACAGCGAACGTCCGCCGCCGACATGGGACTTCCAGTCGCCCTCGGAAATCTTGTCGCGGATCAGCGCATCGCGGGTCGCCGTGTCGGGAATGCGCAGCAGCGCCTCCGCAAGACACATCAGGGCAACGCCCTCCTGGCTCGACAGCGAATATTCCTGCACCAGTCCTTCGACACCGGTTCCTTTGTGCTTGGCGCGCAGCGCTTCGATCAGCTTGCGCGCCGTGCCACGGATCGTCGCCTTCAAGTCAGCCGGGACTTTTGCTGCCTCGACAAGCCGCGGCAGACATTCCGTCTCGGGGCGGCGATAAGCGGCAGTAATTGCCTTGCGTAAAGCAGACTGTTCGCGGATCGGCGGCGCGAACTGGGAGAATGGCAGGGGAGAGGCTTCGGGCGAGTTTTCAGCAACGGCTTTGAGCATTGCGGGCAATCCTGGTTGAAAAAATCAAATCAAGCCTATGCGGCTCATCACTCGGGGAGGTGTTTTGGGGCCAGAAGACGGTCGAGTTCGTCTCTCTTTGCGTCGCGGCCTCGCGTTCTTGATGTGACGCTGAGGACAGCGCGCACGGCGGACGAGCCGATAGGTCCGTACTTCTCCACCAGGTTGATGTTGTCGCCGCTCGCAGCGTCGTGGGAGCGCTTATCCTCGGTAGCAATTGATCCGTCCTCCAGTTTCATAAAGGCAGCTTATCATAGGTCTGGACGTCGAACCGACTTGATTTAGGGTTTGTATGATACTAAGTGCCTTTTAATGGCGACGTTTGAAGATCATAATGGCTACAGAAATCAACTTTTTTGGTGAACTCGACCAGTTTGACAAGAAGATCCTTGAGGCTCTTGTCGAGGATGGCCGAATGTCGATCACTGATTTGGCCGCGCGTGTCGGCCTGTCCAAAACTCCATGCCAAATTCGCTTCAGACGTCTCATATCCGAAGGTTACATCGAGGGGTTCAGAGCGATCCTCAATCCCACCAAGATGCAGCTCGACCACGTCGCCTTCGTCGAGGTGAAACTATCCGACACACGCGAAGAAGCGCTGAGGAGTTTTAACGACGCTGTAAGGAAGGTGCGAGAAATCGAAGAGTGCCACATGATTGCCGGCCGCTTCGACTACCTCCTGAAGGTTCGCACGCGCGATATCGGCAGGTATCGTCGGGTGCTGGGCGAAAAGATTTCTACGCTACCCCACGTCGCTAGCACATCCACGAATCCAGCCATGGAGACTGTCAAAGAGGGATGGAATCGCTTTTCGTCAGTGGGCTGACGCGGCCCGCTGCAAATCCGCATTGAGACAGACGTCTATGCCGCGCCTTCGCGCGATCGCGGAGGGCGTCGACTGTACCTGGCTTCGGTTGCGGCCGCCGGCCGAGGATTGGAATGATGTTTTGAAACAGCCGGTGAGGAGAGGAAAGGAGAGAAGAGCCCGGAGACGGGCCGTATTCCCGCCGTCGGCATCAAGGGAACCCTCGGCTGTCGCATTCAAGACGCATACACTCAGTAGGTGTCTGGTAGATCTTTAAGCAACCTGCTCAATGTATTGTTACGTTTTCAACCTATTCTCTAGGCACTTGATGGGGTCGTCGATGGGATGGAAGCTTTTTGCAGTTTTGAGTGGAGTATTGTATCTCAACTCGCTATTTTACTGGTTTGATGGCGGCTATTTGCCAACATTACTGCATTACGGCATGTTAGTTATGCAGCTCCCCCTGTTAGCGGTCACTTTTAGCTACGCCTTTGATCTTGATTTTGCCTCTGCGCGGACTTGGCGGCCGTCGTTCTGGGCGCTTGTGTTACTTTTGGCCGCAAAGGTCATCGAAGATATCGGCCCGCTTGTTCGGCTCAATGAGCTTGCTCCACATTTTACAATTCGAGCAATCGTAGGGGCATTGGCGTTCATTATCTTCTTCGATATTTTTGACTTGGTAATCCTGTGCGTACAGGGCTTGGCCTTATCGCGTTACATTCGCCGACTAAATGCCCGCGCAACGAATGCGAAGCTTCCCCATTATAATTTGCCGAAACCGAAGCTTATGTTTGGGGTTGGAAACCGCTGAAGTTAGTTTGACATCTGCCACCAAAGGCTTTTAGCGGTTTCCGTGACTGCGCAATCCCGGAATATTTCACGGCAGCAGTTTTTCGATCCGATTTTGCTTGTGGCTGTGGACGATGATGGTGAGCGTGGCGGTCAGGTATCCAAGTTCACATTCCACGGATGCAGCTCGATCGCAGCGACCGGAAAGTTGTTCGAATAAGCATCCATCGTTTCAACCGCCTCAAGCGGCGCAAATGCTTTTTGCACTTCATCGGGCCAAAGTCCGCATTTGATCGGGACTTAGGTCCATGTTCAAAAGCAAAGCTCATGACGTATTACCATCCGAGGCGTGAGACACAGCCTTGCAATTGAGCATGTGCAAATCGGGATGGGAAGAACACATGAAAATGATCGCAATCGCAGCACTGGCGTTTGCAACGGCGCTACCAGCGTCGCCGGCATTCTCTCAGATCTACTTTGAGTACGGGACTGGACCTCGCTACTACGATGATCCGCCACCACCACGGCACTATCATTACCCGCCACGCTACGCCGACGATGGCTATTATGACGGCCCGAGATATGACTATGGTCGCCGGTGCTGGACAGAGAGATACTACAGATACAGCTATCACCACCGGGTGAAGCTATACAGGACCGTTTGCGATTAGGGCTCGACACTCCTGGTGCACTGCATCGCAACGGGTAGATCGCAGGATCGATCGGTGCGGATCGCCCATGAATATTCCGACTCTTTCGTCAAATCGTTGCCGAGAATGCAGCAGAGTTTGGCGGGCATGGGCTTTACGCACCGGCAGATCGACGATTTTTTCACGGCGGCATCGAAGCTCTAACTGGATGACGGGAGCCCCACATTCCCGACCAAGGGTGCTCCGGGGCGCCCGGCCGTCACGTGGGGTCTCCCCGTTTCAGCAGGTGCAATAGATCGCTGGTCGCCGGGTTAAACCATAGCAAGCTCGTTGCGTGAAAAATGAGAGATTAATATCCACATGGCGTGTGCCGTTTCAGATCGTCGGCAACGCAAACCTGTAGAAATCGACGCTCTGCAAGCATGGACTTAGCGAAACTCTTCACTACGTGCCGGGTTGGCTTCAGTGATGGGAGCGAAGCAGCACCATTGCCGGGCCTGCCAGAGCCGCGGCTGCAATCATCAATGATATCCCCACCTTCAATGCCTTTATTCGGCGCGTCCTGACGCCGCTCCAATCGTAAGCCAACTCATCCCCCATGTGCTGTTCCGCACAACGTGACCTAGCGGTCTCCCACCGCACGGCAAGGGGATGAAAACAGCAATCCCCTTAAAAGAGACGCGACCGAATAAAGCGGCCCTACCTCATGGCAGGGAGGTAGGGCCAGGGCACCGGGTACGGCTCATTTTGCGCGAACAATTTTCCGAGTGGACGTCTTGTTCGCGAGAGATTTTTACCACCGCAAGATGAAACCAAACTGATGCTTCATCGCCATAGCTCTCTGAATGAGTAAAAACATGCTGGGTGGTGCCGTTCGAGGGGAATAAGCGAAAAATGCGTGTTGAGTCTCAAAGTGCCGATTCAAGCCATGAAAAATGTGGCGCCGGCTGCTATACTTGAAAAAGAGCATCTTCTGCTGGGAGGCAGCCACGTCCGGGAGAAAAGAGCAAGCCCGCTCCAATACCGTCCCTGTCCGAGGGTATCGCCTTCGTGGGAAACGGGGACGACAATTGCGCGTTCTCGAAAAAGCCAATCGCCAGGTCACTCTGATGGCGCTGGCCGTCATCATCTTCGCCTTTGTAGCCATCGCGCTTCAAGCCCTGCTGACGTAACTCAAGTCGATCTACCCCGTAACCGAGCTCTCCCGATCACGGCGCCTCCCTGATCGAAAAGCGATCAACGATCTGTCAGTCGACTGCGAACTCGTGGAGATCGTTCGTAGTGGCTGCACGTGTTGCGGCGCGCCAGAATTTGCCTGCGGCTGCGTTCGCCACAGGGATAGGCTCAAGCCCTTCAAGCGCGATCGCGCAGCGTACGGCGTTGACGACGATCTTGCCATGCGCGCCTGGCTCAACATCCATCTGAATACAGGCAGCACAGATCTCTAAAAAAACCTGCGGGCTGTGGAAGACTTTTGCCCAACAAGCCGGCGAATTGAAACCTAAATCTCTTTAATGTCTATAGAAACACTATAGATTGAATTGCAGTTCGGCGGAAGAGATGGGGGTGGACTGTGAAGCGTAGGACTTTGCTGCAGGCTGTGGGCATCGGAATTATTGCGTCCACGAGCGTTGGGCGCGCCTTCGCGGCCGAGACAACGAAGCTTGTCGTGGCCGATCAAAGCGAGTTCGTCCGCAATCTGCTGGATGCCAGCGGCGAGCGAAAGAGCCTTAATCTCAGCGTAGAATTCCCCAATTTCGCTGGCGGCCCCGCCATCCTTGAAGCCATGAGAGCCGGGGCCCTCGATATCGCCTTCGTCGGGGACACCCCGCCGATCCAGGCCCGCGCTTCCGGGACGCTTCTGCCGATCATCGGCACATTCACCCGCGACATCTCTGAGTATCACCTCACTAGCAGGCCGGGACTCGTCATCAACAAGCTGTCCGAGCTCAAGGGCAAGAAGGTCAGCTACGTCGAGGGATCCGGTCGGCAAGTCTTCCTCATCGAGGCGCTGAACCGGGCCGGGCTGAAGCTCAGCGACGTGGAACTCCTCAACCTGCGTGTCGCTGACCTGCCGGATGCGCTCAGATCGAGCGCAGTCGATGTTGCGGTACTCCAGGAGCCGTTCGTCACGAGGTTGGCCAAGCAAGCAGGCGCCTCCCCCGTTCTCGACCCGGAGGAGCGCAGGCTGCTACCAAGCACGTCCTACTTCTACGCTCGCCCGGAGGTCCTGACCGATCCCAAGAAGGTCGAGGCGATCAAAGCATTTCTGACCGCCTTTGTCCGCGCCGGGAAGTGGAGCAACGAACATCGAGAGGAATGGGCGAAGTTCTACTACGCCGGCTTCCAGCACGTCACGCCCGAGGACGCCGACGCCATCCTCAAGGGGCAGTCGCCGCTCGTCTTCCCGACATCAGCGGAGGCCATTCCCCATCACCAGAAGCTGATCGACATCCTTTATCAGGCCGGGTCGATCAAGGAGCGTTTCGACGCGAACTCCTCTTTCGTCGGCATCTTCGACCAGACGATCGAGCAAGCGCGTCAAGGAAGTAGCTGATGGCCGACGTCGCCCAGACGAGGTTCGCCCGATCCGGGGACCGGGGCCGGTCCAACGAACGAAGCATCGTTCATACTTCGCCTCGGCGGCCGATTAGATTGACGCCCGCCAGGCTGCCCAAAGGACTTCGTCTACTCGGACCGGCGCTCGTTCTTGTGTTCTGGGAGGCCGCGTCCCGGCTGGGGTTTCTCTCGCCGTATACACTGTCTGCGCCGTCGACAGCCCTTAAGACGGGCTACGACATGATCCTGGACGGTTCGCTGCTGCCGCATCTTCTTGCCTCTGCTGGCAGAGCCTATGCCGGCCTTTTCCTCGGCGTGACCGTTGGCATCGTGCTCGCGCTTCTATCCGGTCTCACAAGAACCGGCGAAGCGCTGATCGACGGTGTCATCCAGATCAAAAAGGCCATTCCGACGCTGGCGCTCATACCACTCGTCATCATCTGGCTTGGCATTGGCGAATCCATGAAGGTCTTTCTGATCTTCACGGCCGTCCTTGTGCCCGTTTATATCAACACCCATGTAGCTCTCAGGGCCATCGAGATCGGGCACGTCGAGCTTGCCAGCACGCTCGGACTGACCCGGATGGAGTTCATTCGCCATGTCGCGCTTCCTGGCGCGTTGCCGGGCTTCTTCGTAGCACTCCGGCTGGCGGTGGCGATCAGCTGGACCGCGTTGGTCGTTCTCGAACTCGTCAACACCCAGACGGGGATCGGTTACCTGATGAACCGGGCCAGGGATTGGGGCCAGACCGACGTCATCGTCGTCGGCATCATCATCTATGCGGTGCTGGGACTTGCCTCAGACGCGGTGGTGCGGTTTATCGAAAGCCGTGCCCTCTCTTACCGGAGGGCACTGGGATCGTGAACGGGGATATTCCTAGCCCGAACGCCGTCGAGCTTCGAAACCTGTCGCGGAGCTTCAAAGGCAAGACGGTTCTCGACCGCATCTCGCTCGAAATCCCCCATGGCCAGTTCGTTTCGCTGCTAGGCGAATCCGGCTCTGGCAAGACGACGTTGCTCCGTGCCCTCGCAGGACTGGATGACGACGCGGAAGGACAAGGACACTTCAAGGTACCCGACAAAATTTCCGTCCTGTTCCAGGATTCCAGGTTGCTACCGTGGAAGTCGGTTGTCGACAACCTGACACTGGGATTGCGGCGCCAAGATGCCAGATCCGCGGCGCTCGATATGCTCGATGCTGTCGGATTGGGCGACAAGGCCACGGTCTGGCCGGAGACGTTGTCCGGCGGCCAGAAGCAACGCGCTTCCCTCGCCCGGTCCCTTCTGCGGTCTCCACAACTTCTTCTGGCCGACGAGCCCTTTGGCGCTCTCGATGCCCTGACCCGCCTTCGAATGCAAGAGCTGCTCATGCGCCTCGTCAAACGCGAGAGGCCGACGATCGTTCTTGTGACGCATGACGTCGACGAAGCGCTCCTTCTTTCCGATCGGATCCTGGTCCTGAAGGGCGGTCGGATAGCGGAAGACCATATCGTCTCGGTCCCCCATCCGCGACGTTCCCACGATCCCAAATTGCTTTCGCTCCGTGCCAAACTGCTTCTCAGCTTCGGCGTCAGCGAGCGAGTCTGAAAGGTAATAGAGATGTCCCGACAGCTGCACCTGAACCTCTTTCTGATGTCGCGTGGCCACCACGAAGGCGCGTGGCGTCACCCGGGCTC
Organism: Rhizobium mayense; assembly: GCF_030272705.1. Taxonomy (GTDB): domain Bacteria; phylum Pseudomonadota; class Alphaproteobacteria; order Rhizobiales; family Rhizobiaceae; genus Rhizobium; species Rhizobium mayense. The sequence continues at coordinate 14,177 of NZ_JARFYM010000021.1, forward strand.
CAATCACAAAGCACTCACTGATCTCGATCTCTACGTCGAAGCGGCACATATCGCCGAAGCGGCAAAATTCGATGCGGTTTTCCTGGCCGATACCCTGGCTGCAGGCAACAGCAGCGGTCTCGCCTCTTCCGGATCGCTCGAGCCGATCGTGCTGTTGGCCTTGCTCGCTGCCCATACCGAGAAGATTGGCCTGATCGGCACGGCATCGACCACTTACAGCCTGCCCTACACCCTGGCTCGCCAGTTCGCCACGCTCGACCACTTGTCGAAGGGGCGCGCCGGGTGGAATATCGTCACCTCCTGGGCGCCGGAGGCCGGTGCCAACTATGGGCTTCAGCAGAATCTTGATCATTCGGATCGCTACAAGCTTGCCGAAGAATTCGTCGAGGCTGTCAACGCTCTGTGGAAGAGCTTCCCATCGGAGGCGGTGGTCGACGACCGGGACGCCGGCAAATATCTCGATCTTTCTCGTATCAGGCCTGCGAACTACCAGGGCCAGCACTGCCGAACGAAGGGACCGCTGAATGTTCCAGGGAGCCCGCAGGGTCGGCCAGTCTATATCCAGGCAGGGCAGTCCGATTCAGGAAGAGCGTTTGCCGCTCGCTGGGCAGAAGCGATATTCACCGCCCACATGACGATCGATTCCGCCAAGTCCTTCTATTCGGACGTAAAGAACCGTGCGGTCGCATATGGCCGTCGCCCCGAAGACATCGTTGTTCTGCCAGGGATCAGCGCAGCGATCGGTTCCACGCAGCGCGAAGCCGAGCAAGTCTGGGAGGAACTCGACGCGCTGACGAGCACGGAGGTCGGTCTGACGAGGCTCAAGGCCCGCTTCGGCGGGCATGACTTCAGCCAAGTCCCGCTCGACCGACCGCTCACAAAGGAAGACTTCCCCGATCCGAACGCCGTCGAGGCTTCCAAGAGCCGCGTCATCGGCTACGTCGAGATGTCCTTGCGCGAAAAGCTCACCTTGCGCCAGTTGTTGCGCAAATTGGCAGGCGCTCGTGGTCATGTCGCCGTGGCGGGCACACCGGAAGAGATCGCCGACATCATCGAGGAATGGTTCCTGTCGGGTGCCGCCGATGGTTTCAACGTCATGCCTCCGATCATCAACAGCCAGTTGTCGCTCTTTGCGGACGAGGTGGTGCCCATCCTTAGGAAGCGCGGTCTGTTCAGGACCGACTACGAAGGCGATACGTTGAGATCGCATTTCGGGCTTGGAGCGGTCCGCGCAGATCCTACTTTCGCTCAGTCCGCGTGAAGTCTTCGGCAGTTCCAACGGGCGCCTAGCCCCAAGGCCGCCCTCTATCAGTCGACGCGAGCAAACGTAGCTGTTTCTCGTCTGACAGGGTCCCTGCTCTCACGCCCTCCTCCTGGGGACATGCGTTCCAGGTGATCGTCCTTGGACTCCCGGGCATACGAAGCAAAGGTGGGGGCATGACCAGATTGTCGCGCCAAATTCACAGTCTGGCGCTAGCAAGAGGAACCCCCCTCTCGCCGGAGCTCCCCGCCATGAACACACCGGACAGCGATAAGAACTTTGACATCAGCCGCCGCAGACTCCTTGCCGCTGCCGGCATCGGAACCGGCGTACTGCTGACTTCGTCGTTTGCCAGCGCCGAAGACAATGCGCCGGCACCGGCAGCCACTGGTTTGACGAATCCGGTGGAAACGCCCCCGGTGGCGGGGCTCCATCTTCAGTTCGGCGCCGATGCGTCCGCCGAGATGGTGGTCTCCTGGCATACGCTGCAGCCGGTCAAGCAGCCGCGCGTGCTGATCGGCCGGCCCGACGGCAAGCTCGAGCAGACGGTGGCCGCCCAAGAAGCGAGCTATGTCGACGGCAAATCCAACCAGACCGTCTATGCCTATCATGCCAAGGTCGGCGGGCTCGACGCCGACGCCGCCTATCTCTACGCCGCGCTGCACGACGGCGCCGAGCCGCAATTCGGCACCTTCCGCACCTCGCCGCGTGGTCGCCAGCGCCTTACGTTCACCAGCTTCGGTGACCAGGGCACACCGACTCTCGGCAAGGTCTTCCATCCGCCGGCCGGCGTCACGCTGCAGGGCGTCACCTATATCAACGACAATCTCGGTTCGCCCGCCGCGGGCGACACCACGCTCGGCGTCGAGCGCCTGCGCCCGCTCTTCCACCTGTTCAATGGGGACCTGTGCTACGCCAACCTCGCCCAGGACCGCGTACGAACCTGGTGGGATTTCTGGAACAATAACACCCGCAGCGCTCGCAACCGCCCGTGGATGCCTTCGCCCGGCAACCACGAGAACGAACTCGGCAACGGACCAATCGGCTACAAAGCCTATCAGACCTATTTCTCCCTGCCAGCCGCCGACGGCCAGACCGAGGTGACGCATGGCCTTTGGTACAGCTTCACTGCCGGCTCGGTGCGGGTGATCGCCATCGCCAATGACGATGTCTGCTACCAGGACGGTGGCGATTCCTATGTGCGTGGCTATTCCGGCGGCGCACAGAAAGCATGGCTCGAGAAGGAACTCGCCGCAGCCCGCGACGATAAAGGCATCGACTGGCTGGTGGTTTGCATGCACCAGGTCGCCATCTCCACCGCCGACAAGTTCAACGGCGCCGATCTCGGCATCCGCGAGGAATGGCTGCCGCTGTTCGACAAATATGGCGTGGACCTGGTGGTCTGCGGCCACGAGCACCATTACGAGCGCTCTCATCCCATCCGCGGCCAGCAGAACAACAAGACGCTGACACCGATCCCGGTCGGTACCACCACCGACGTGATCGACACCACGAAGGGAACGGTGCACATGGTGATCGGCGGCGGCGGCACATCCGTGCCCTCCAACGAGCTCTTCTTCAATCCGCCCTGCTGCCGCGTGATCATGGGCGTGGGCGACAAGAACCCCACGACCGGCAAGCGCCCGCCGATCTACGTGGCTGAGGACGCGACCTGGTCGGCCGTGCGCAACGCCGCCCACTCCTATGGCTTCGCCGCCTTCGATGTCGACCCGGGCGCCCATCAAGGCGATCTCACCACCATGAAGGTGACCTATTACGACGTGGTGGGCCAGGATGGCCAGCTCGCTCCCTTCGAGAGTTTTACGCTGCGCCGCCCGCGGCGAGACTAAAGCGGGCTGGAGGCGGAAACATCCTCGTCTCGGCAGCAGGAACGTAGCATCCTGCGAGTGGAACGGGGTGTTTTCGCCTTTGCGTATCGCACTGGACGCGATGATGCCAAAGGCGCCGGTAGCGACGTCGCCATAAAAGCCGAACGCATAGTAAGGCGACGCTGCAGGTGCTTTGCGGTCTGAAGACCGTGCTCACCCTCCGGATCACAATCGAACTGTAGCTCGGTTCTGATTGTGGTCGTTCCGCAGCCAACCGGCGTCCACGCCGATAGAGGCTACGTGATGCTACGGGCTTCATCACACAAGAGATGCTAACATCCAACCTCGAATACTTCTTGCCTGAGCGAGAGTTGGAGGACCTGCATGTTACTTGGTGCCCCCTTCTGCTCCTCCTTCCGGCAAGCTATCGACATCCAATGACCTCGCCGTCCACTCGCGTGGCGACGAACACCAGTTGTGCCCACCGGCAACCATTCCGGCAATCCCACCCCGTTCATGAGGGGCGAGCGCAGTCTCAAGCGTGACGACAGGATTACCCATGAAAATTGCAGTTTTTAGCACTCACACCTACGACAAGACTTTCCTGGACGAGGCAAACCAGCGCGAACCGGCGCCCTTCGACCTGATTTACCAGGAAGCCGGTTTGTCTTTGCAGACGGTCGCCTTTGCGCAGGGCTGTGATGCCATATGCGTCTTCGTCAACGATGTTGTGAACGCACCCGTCCTTGAGGCTTTGCACGGGCTCGGTGTGAAGGGAGTCTTTCTCCGTTGCGCGGGTTTTAACAATGTCGATATCGATGCGGCCCAAAAGCTTGGTCTGCTGGTTGCGCGCGTACCTGCCTACGCGCCAGAGGCGGTCGCGGAACACACGATAGCGCTGATCCTGACGCTTAACCGGCACACACATCGGGCTTATAACCGTGTCCGGGAAGGCAATTTCATGCTCAGCGGCCTGTTGGGCATGACCCTTCAGGGAAAGACGGTCGGCATCATCGGCACGGGCAAGATCGGACTCGCTGTCGCGAAAATCTTGAATGGTTTTGGCTGCCGCCTTCTTGGGTTCGATCCAACGCCCTCCCCGGAATTTACAGCTATTGGCGAAATGGCGGACCTGGATAGCCTGCTGGCACGGTCTCATATCGTCACGCTCCATTGCCCGTTGTCTGAACACAACCGACATATGATCAACAGCAAGAAACTGGGTCTGATGAAACCAGGCGCAATGCTGATCAATACGTCCCGCGGAGCTCTGGTCGACACGCGCGCGGTCATTCTGGCATTGAAATCCCGTCACTTGGGTTCACTTGGCATCGATGTTTATGAAGAAGAGAGCGGGCTTTTCTTTCACGATCGGTCGTCCGATATCATCGATGACGATGTCTTCCAGCGGCTGATGACTTTTCCGAATGTTCTGGTGACGGGTCATCAGGGCTTTTTTACCACCGAGGCCCTGCGCGAAATTGCAGATGTCACGTTTGAAAACTTCAATTGCCTGGCCAATGGAAGAAGCTGTCCAAATGCGGTTCTGAAAGCATGAAGCCTTCCTTTTGACACTACACCTGCAATCGAGCGAACCGGGAAATGCCAATGTGGCAGCAGACATACGATCCGTTGGGAAACCTCCGTCTTTCCGCATTGGTTGCCGTGCTTCCTATCCTGTTCTTTCTGGTCGCACTGACCCTATTGAAGCTCAAGGGATTGACCGCTGCGATCGCCACGCTGGCGATATCAATCATCGTTTCTTCCGTCGTCTTTCACATGCCACTGGAAAAGATAGTTGGAGCCGCCGTCTTTGGCATCCTCAGCGGCTTGTGGCCGATCGGCTATATCGTGCTCATGGCGGTCTGGCTTTACCGGCTGGCGGTAAAAAGCGGCAAGTTCGACGTTATTCGGGGCAGCATCGCGGCGATTTCGGATGATCAACGCATCCAGGTCATTCTGATTGCCTTCTGCTTCGGTGCGTTCCTGGAAGGGGCTGCCGGATTCGGCGTACCGATTGCCATCTGCGCGGCCCTGCTCGTGGAACTTGGCTTCAAACCGATCAAGGCAGCCATGCTCTGCCTGCTGGCAAATGCCGCGAGCGGCGCATACGGCGCAATTGGCATACCCATTCTGGTCGGTGCGCAGCAAGGTGGAGTCAACCTGGCAGACCTGTCTGCCATGATGATCGTGATCGTCCAAATTTCCACGCTGTTCGTGCCGCTTTTTCTCATTCTTGTCCTGGATGGCTATCGAGGTGTCAGGGAAACCTGGCCCGTACTACTCCTGATCGGCGTTCTGTTCAGCGGTCTCCAAACACTCACCTTGTCTTTTGTCGGACCGGAACTGACCAACATCGTGGCACCACTGGGCTCCATGGGCACGCTGGCATTGTTCATGCAGTTCTGGCAGCCAAAGCGGATATATCGAGAGGACGGCGCTCCGCCGATATCAGCGCAGCGGTGGTCGCTGACTGAGGTCATTAAGGCTTGGTCGCCCTTTTATATTTTGACTGCAGTCATTCTGTTATGGAGCCTGCCGCAATTTAAGAGCCTCTTCGCGGCTGACGGTCCTCTCGCGGCCACCGTGCTGAAACTGGAAATCCCGTCCCTGCACCTTCAGGTTGAGGAAATGCCTCCGATCGTGGACACAACTGAGGGCCTGCCTGCCGTCTGGAACGTAGCTCTGATCAGCGCATCTGGAACCGCAATTCTGATCGCTGTCATTCTTACCACCCTGCTCTCATCGAGATTGTCGCCTTCGGAAGCGTTCAAGCAGCTCAATTGGGTCATTCGCGACCTTTGGCGTCCGCTTGCCATGATTTCGATTATCATGGCCGTCGCATATATTGCCAATTTCTCAGGAGCATCATCCAGCATCGGTCTGCGACTAGCTCGAACCGGCAGAGTCTTTCCGCTGATTGCGCCTATGATCGGCTGGTTTGGCGTGTTCATTACCGGCTCCGCCGTTAACAGCAATATCCTTTTTGCCCATCTGCAATCGGTTACGGCGTCTCAGATCGGGGCCAGCCCGGCGCTCCTGGTAGCCGCCAACACGAGCGGTGGTGTAATGGCAAAACTGATCTCGCCGCAGTCCATCGCCATCGCTGCGGCTGCCGTAGGCCAAGTTGGCCGAGAAGCAGACATTATGCGGACAACTCTGCTCTATAGTTTTGGGCTTCTCGCCTACGTCTGCCTTTGGACATTCACCTTGTCATTCTTGGTTTGGTGACAAGTACGCTTTCATGCGTGGAGCTCGTGCAGGGTCGCGGCTCGTCTTCCCGCTCGCACATGTTCCTCACCGGCGTCGGGATGATGCTTGGCACCGGAAGACAAGCGCTTCCTCGACGACCTTCCGGGCCTACCACATAGCCCCAACCGGCTCGGGTTCCAGCGTCACCCGTCCGCGAAAAGGCCGGCGTACTGCTCACGCAGCACATTTTTCTGGACCTTTCCCATCGTGTTGCGCGGAAGTTCGTCGACGAACATCACGCGCCTTGGTTGCTTATAGCGTGCGAGGCAATCCCTGAGGGCCATCAGTACCGCAGCTTCGTCCACCAACGCGCCGGGCTTGCGCACCACGACCGCCGTTACGCCTTCGCCGAAGTCCGGATGTGGCACGCCGATAACCGCACATTCGACGACGCCCTCCATCTGGTCGATCTCCCCTTCGACCTCCTTCGGGTAGATGTTATATCCGCCGGAAATCACAAGGTCCTTGCTGCGCCCGACGATGTGGACGTAGCCCCGCTCGTCAATCTTTCCGAGGTCGCCCGTGATGAAGAAGCCGTCCGAAGTAAACTCGGCGGCCGTCTTTTCCGGCATGCGCCAGTAACCCTTGAACACGTTCGACCCCTTGATTTCGATCATGCCCGTCTCACCAAAGGGTAGCGGCTTTCCGGTCGCAGTGTCGACGACACGGACCGTCACACCCGGCAGCGGAAAACCGACCGTGCCGGCGACGCGGTCACCATCGTAGGGGTTCGACGTGTTCATGTTCGTTTCGGTCATTCCGTAACGCTCAAGGATCGCATGACCGGTACGGCTGCCGAACTGGACATGTGTTTCGGCGAGCAGCGGAGCCGAGCCCGAAACGAAAAGCCGCATATTCGCGACTGCATCCCTGTCGAGACGCGGGCTTTGCAACAGTCGCGTGTAGAACGTCGGAACTCCCATCAGCACCGTCGAACGGGACATCAGCGAAAGAACTTCCTCGGGATCGAACTTGGGAAGCAGGAACATTGAGGCGCCGGCCAGCAGCGTGACGTTGGTGGCGACGAAAAGCCCATGCGTGTGGAAGATCGGCAAGGCATGGATCAGCCGGTCGTCCGCCATGAACCGCCAGCAGTCTTTCAACGTAGATGCATTGGAGAGCAGGTTTCCATGGGTCAGCATGGCGCCCTTCGAACGGCCTGTGGTCCCGGATGTGTAGAGGATCGCGGCGAGGTCGTCCGTATCGCGGTCGACGTCGGTGAAATCGTTCTGTCTGTTATTGGCGATTGCGAGCAGGGATCCACCGCCGACGGCGTCCAGCGTTTCGACGATCGCACCTTGACGCGCCGCGATCGGGAAAACGGCCTCCTTCGCCGTCGGCGCGACGACGACCAGCCGAGGTTCGGCATCGCCGATGAAGTACTCCAGCTCCGGATCATGGACGTCGAAAAGGCTATAGCGCTGATCTCTGCGGCCGGCATCGAACTAACCGACAGGCGCCGCATAGCCAGCGACGACGGCTGGTCCCTCAGCTTTTCAAACGGAACCGAGATCCAGATAAGCGATACCGGCAAGATAGCAGTTTCTGGTAAAGGCGCCGAGACCGTCGCCCGCCTGCTCGATCTGCCGAGCAAGCAGCATCGAGCAACCCATGGCAGCTCACGCCCTCACTCCAATGGTTCGTAGCCATCGGTGAGCGTATCGAGGAAAGCTACGACGTCGTCGATTTCGGCGGGAGAGAGTGCCGGCTCGTCTCCCGCCTTTCGATCGAAAGGTGGGTCGGTGTTTATGTTGGCCTTTGCCGCCTCCGGCAGATCATCGTATTTGTCTACGCTCCCGTCGGGCTTGCGAGGATACCAGCGCTCCGGATGGGTCTCCCGCTCCACGTAGAAGCGCACGGCGTCACGCAAGGAGTGAATGTCCCCATTGTGGAAGAAGGTCTTGCGAAGGGCAACGTTGCGCAGCGTTGGTGTGCGAAAGAGGCCGCAATAATCCTCACGCCCAACGAAATCGCCGCGCAAGGGACCACACAAGCCAAGATCGTAGAACGCCGGATCCTTGTTGGCAGGAATGTCGCGATTGCGGGGCACGCCGATGGAGATCAGCCCATAGTCGGTGAACTGCGGTGGCGTGCCATCTTTCCCACGCTGACTGACGTGACAGGAAGCACAATTGCCCTTATCGGCTGCATTGAAGAGGTCCAGTCCTCTTGCTTCCTGTAACGTGAGCTGAGCCTTGCCGGCCAGGACTGCGTCATACTTGCTGGAATAGGGATAGAAGGTCCGATAGTCCTGCTGAAAGACTTCCAATGCCTTAACCGCGGTGCGAAAGACGATCGCCGGATCACCGACGGCCTTTAGCCCGGTAATATCGGCGATTGCCTTGCCGTAGCCCGCCGCGAGCACAAGACGGGTGACCTCCGCTTCGCTTTTATTGCCCATCTCAAAATCAGAAAGCAGGGGAATCCTCGCTTGCTCCCAGCCGCGATCGACCCGACCGTCCCAGGTCAGCCCACCCGTCGGTCCGTTGTCGACACTTTCGTCTGCCTCGTCCTCGGATTCGAAGAAGTGCTCGGTGAACGACGGCACCACCTGCAGATATTTGAGCGAGGGCACCGCCCGCAGTCCGGCCTGATGCAAATCGCCGCCGCCGAGTTGCACCCCCCTGTCATTCGCCGGCCCGAAGGCATGGCTGGGATCGTGGCAGGAGGAGCAGCCCATCTTGCCTGACGCAGACAGGGAGGGATCGAAGAAAAGGGCTTTGCCGAGCGCTCCCAAGGCCTGTGTTTTCTGTCGCACATCAGCGCGCGACAGAGCTTGGCCTGCATGGACCGAGGTCATCATGAGCAACAATGCAGCGGCAGCACAGATCCCGACCCACCGCCTTGTACGCGATTTGGATTGCATCGTTGTGGTCGCGTCCCTTCACGATCTCAGGTCTCCACCTCAAAATCGTTAGCTGGATTTTAGAATCATTTCAATTAGGACTTGCGTTCGCTTCTGCCCCGGATAAGCTGCCGCATCAGGTGGAGGGACAGCCACCGGAACCCGGGGGGGAGGCCAGTTCAAATGAAATCGATCACAGCTGCGGCGGTCTGCGCGTTAAGTCTCTCTGTAACGGCTTTTGGCCCTGCCATCGCCGGCGATAGCAACTCTGGCGCGAAGGCAGGATCTGCGCCGAATACAGCCGGTGATCTCAAGTTGATCGACACCGTTGTGGTCATCTACGCGGAAAACCGCAGCTTCGACAATCTCTATGGCAGCTTCCCAGGGGCTAACGGGATTTCGAAGGCGCTGGCAAGCGCACGCATCCAGCGCGATCGCGACGGCAAGCCTTTCCGTGAATTGCCGCCGATCTGGGAGGGTCTTACCGCCAAAGGCGTGACGCCACCGGTGACCCAAGCGGAGACCGAGCATCTCCCCAATCGGCCCTTCCACGCGGACGACGCCAAGGGATTCAACCTCAACCCGAATACGATCACCCGCGACCTCTGGCACCGTTACTATCAGAACCAGATGCAGATCGACGGCGGGCGCAACGACAAGTTCGTCGCCTATGCCGATTCAGGCGCGCTCGCCATGAGCCTGTGGGACGGCTCGAAGACGGCAATGTGGAAGGTCGCCCAGAAATACGTGCTGGCCGATAATTTCTTCATGGGCGCCTTCGGCGGTTCTTTCTTCAACCATCAATGGCTGATTTGCGCCTGCGCGCCCTATTATCCCAACGCGGATACCAGCGCCGCGAAGCCTTCGGTCGCCGTGGTCGAGCCCGACGGTGTGACCCTCAAGGCCGCGGCCAATTCGCCAAAATCGGCTATAGACGGCATTCCGAAGTTCGTCGCCGACGGCAATCTCACGCCCGATTTCTACGCCGTCAACACGATGCAGCCGCCCTATCAGCCGAGCGGTAACGGTCCCGCGCCGGACGGCGACAAGTCATTGGCGGATCCGAGCAAGCCAACGACATTGCCGCCACAGACTGAGCCAACCATCGGCGATATGCTTAACCTCAAGCACGTGTCCTGGGCCTGGTATGGCGGGGCTTGGCAGGATGTGCTCGACCACGGCAACAAGGACCCGGTGCCGAATCTTCAATATCACCACCAGCCTTTCAACTATTATGCAAACTTCGCTCCCGGCACCGCGGCCAGGGCCGAGCATCTGAGGGATGGCGGCTTGGCCGGCGCCGAGTTCATCAAAGCGATCGATGCCGGCACGCTGCCGCAAGTCTCTTTCTATAAGCCGCAGGGCAACCTTAATGAGCATTCAGGCTATGCCGATATTGAGGCTGGCGACGCCCATATCGCCGATCTGGTCGGGCATCTGGAGAAGAGCCCGCAATGGCCTCATATGCTGGTCGTTGTCACCTATGACGAAAATGGCGGCCTGTGGGATCACGTGGCGCCGCCCAAAGGCGACCGCTGGGGACCGGGTTCACGTATTCCGGCAATTATCGTCTCGCCCTATGCGCGGCATGGCTATGTCGACCACACGCCAATGGACACGACTTCGATCCTGCGTTTCGTTACCCGCCGCTTCGAGCTGCCGACCCTGCATGGCATCACCGTACGCGATGCTGCGATCGCCGCCCATCGGCAGAAGCCACTCGGCGATTTGACCAGTGCACTCGTGTTCAAGGACAAGTGAGGACAGGGTTACGAACACTCCGAAGCGATCCCAGGGCGCGGTGGGACCACACATCAGAGCTTCGGCGAACGGACTCGGCTATCCGCTTTTCGCCGGCGCCGCGGCTCAAACGTGAGCTGCGCCACACTGGCGGAGTATCATGAAGGCGCGGCCAAGAATCATTCCTTTGCAATCTATATCCAGATCGGCGTCAAGGTCGGTCTCTAATTAAAAAATCCTGAGCAGGAAGACTTGCCGCTCGGGTCTGCGAGCTTCACACGACGGGGAGCTGACCGGCGCCCGTAGGATGCTGGTCTTGACCATTTGCCGATGAAGGTTTTGAGAGGGCTCAAACTGAAGACGAAAACATTGGGTGAGGGTCAAGCCGCAAGGCTTACGAAAATCGACCTAATTCCGCCAATAATTCTGTCCGCGACATACCGAAATCTCTCTCCGGGACTTTTTCAAACACGCATTCGGAGCAAGCGCGTTCATTTAGTTGCCAAAAAACCATAATTGCTCCACGAACGCCACTCATTAAAGATTCAACGGTGAAAGTAGGATCGAAGCTTGATGCGTTTACAATATGGTTTCCTCTGTCTGTTCCTGGCGATTGCCCCATCGGCATATGCGCTGGAAACTGGTTCACCGGCAGTTTTGACGCCGCTACAGCAGCAAGCGCAGGCCGCCCATTTGAGCGCACAAATTCTTGCACGCTCCCACTACAAGCCTGTTCCGCTCGATGATGCCCTCTCGGCCAGGATCATGAACCAGTTTATCAAGTCGCTGGATCCGGACCGTGTCCTCTTCCTGCAGACGGATATCGACAAGTTCACCGCCAACAGCACTAAGATCGACGATGCCATAAACCGGGAAGACCTGCAGATCCCCTTTTCCATTTTCAATGTGTATATGCAGCGCGTTGTCGACCGCATGAACTACGCACGCAACTTGCTCAAGCAGAACTTCGATTTCAGTGTGCAGGAAGACTATCCCCTCGTCCGCGACAAGGCGCCCTGGCCGCAATCGGAAGCGGAAAGCAATGACCTATGGCGCAAACGCGTCAAGAACGACTGGCTGCGTCTCAAGCTGGCCGGCAAAGACGATGCCGGCATTCGCGATACGCTCGACAAACGCTACGAAAATTCCCTCGAGCGTGCCTACAAGTACAAGAGCGACGACGTCTTCCAGACATTCATGGATGCCTATACAACATCGATCGACCCGCATACCGACTATTTCGGCGCAGCCGCTGCGGCGGAATTCGATATTTCAATGAAGCTTTCGCTCGTTGGCATCGGCGCGGTATTGCAGGAAAGAGATGACTACACGACGATCCGTGAGCTCGTCGCCGGCGGCCCGGCGCAGGTGTCCGGCAAGCTCGCGGCTGGCGACCGCATTGTCGGCGTCGGCCAAGGCGAGAATGGCCCGATAAAGGAAGTGGTCGGTACGCGCCTCGACGAAATCGTGCAGATGATACGCGGCGCAAAGGGGTCTGTCGTGCGCCTGGACATTCTGCCGGCGGATGCAGGACCGGATGGCAAGCATCACATCATCAGCCTGGTGCGCGACAAGATCAGCCTTGACAAGCAGGCGGCCAAGAAGACGATCCTGTCGATAAAGGATGGCGACGCCACCCGCAAGATTGGGGTGATTACCTTGCCCGCCTTCTACGAAGACTTTGAGGCGCGGCGAAAAGGCGACAAGGACTACCGCAGCGCCAGCCGCGACGTGGCCAAACTTCTCGCTGAACTGAAACAGGACAATGTCGACGGCGTTCTGATCGACTTGCGCGATAACGGCGGCGGTTCGTTAGCCGAGGCGATTGATTTGACAGGTCTGTTTGTCGGCAAGGGCCCGGTGGTTCAGGAACGCGATGCCCGCGGTAAGGTGGAGGTTGAGAACGACGATCTTTCCGCGCCGGCCTGGACAGGCCCGCTCGCTGTATTGATCAATCGCGGCTCGGCATCAGCTTCCGAGATCTTCGCCGCGGCAATTCAGGATTATGGTCGGGGTGTGATCGTCGGCGAACCCAGTTTTGGCAAGGGCACAGTGCAAACTGTGATCAATCTTGACCAGTTGACCCACAGCAGCAGGCCGAAATTCGGCGAATTGAAATTGACGGTTGCCCAGTTTTTCCGTGTCGACGGCGGTACGACACAGTTGCGCGGCGTGACGCCCGACATCAGCTTGCCGGGCTTTTCTGATCCCAAGAGCCTCGGTGAGGCAAGTTATGACAACGCCCTGCCGTGGTCGCAGGTCAAACCGGCCAAATATACCCCTGACGGCGATATAAAGACGCTGCTGCCGCAACTGCAGAGCCGCCACCAGGCTCGGCTGGCGAACGACAAGGATTTCCAGCGCTTTACAGAAGACGTTGCCGAACTGAAGACGCAGCGTGAGAAACGGGTTGTCTCCCTGAATGAAACCGAGCGTCGCAATGAATTGATCGCTCAGGCCAATCGTCTCAAGTCTCGCCAGCAAATGAATGATGGTGTGAACAGTGGCGAAGACGATGGCCTGGAGGCAAACGAGCGTAGCCTCAGTGCTGATATTGCGATTGAAAATGCCCGCAGGAATGCAAAAGACGTCTTGCTGAACGAGACTGCCTCCATTGTTGCCGACCAGGCGGATCTCCAGGCAGGCGCGCTGAAGGCTGCCCCGCAACAACCGGGAAACAGTGACAAAAAATGACAATTTTTCAACGAGCGCAACCAAGGTGCCTCTTGGGTCGCTTGGGAAATCTGTCGGGGTCGCGAACTTGATGAGGTCGGCGCCGGGCCTGGCCAGCCAAGTGCCGATTGCCTAGCGCCGGCCCAACGTTGGCCGCCGCTCTCGGGCGAATGTGCTGACGGAATCAAGGTGACAGAACTTGCCCAGTTCGCCCAACCGGTGCGCTGGGACGTCCTGTGCGGTATGCGCCTGGAGACCTGGGCGGCAACGCGTAACGGTCGTCCTCGGCCGACGGACGATGAGGTTCTTTGGCTTTTACCAAGCCTTTAAGCTCACCGCGACCTAACGCGAGTGGCGACCCATCGCGAATTCATGACGACTGCCTGCAGAAGGTGGTTGCTGATTGGGCTGTCAGACCGCCCTGCCGCTCCGTGAGTGACGTGCGAGCATGCATGTGCCGCGAATAAACCCAATGTTCCCACGAACAGGTGAACCCGAACCCGTTCGCCACCGATCCACACCTTCATGTCACCAACGCTGAGCCTCGACTTCACGGAAGCGCTGGTCGACCTCACCTTGGAAAACCGCTGCTCAAGAAAGCATGATCGGGGATTGAGGGAGACACAGAATGAGATATCTCGCCGCCGAGATGTCTAAGATTGTGATATTTTCAACGATATTTCAACACGTTAAATAAAGTTCTGAAATTCATTTCTCCGCACCCGTCATACTCCCAACAGAGGCCGCGGGCCTTCGCTCCTTCAAATTTGCGAATACCATGTTGACATTTGTCGAAAGCAGATCGAATATTGTAAAACGTGAATGCTGGCGATGAAGTGTTGGCTCAGGTCGAGCTTTTTGCCCGGCATTCGGAATGCGGAGGGGAAAGTGGAATTCCTGCTTGAAGTAGAGGGACTGAAGAAGTCCTTTGGCGGCGTCGCGGCATTGCGCGACGGGCGCTTTCAATTGCGCCCCGGTTCCGTCCATGCCCTGTGCGGAGGCAACGGTGCGGGCAAGTCGACTTTCCTCAAGATCCTGATGGGCATTCACAACCGCGATGCCGGCTCAATTCGCCGCCGCGGCAAGGACGTAGAATACGCAAGCCCCGCCGAAGCGCTTGCCGCCGGCATCGCGATCATCGAGCAGGAACTCAGCCCCATCCCGCACATGACCGTTGCGGAGAACATCTATCTCGGTCGCGAGCCTTCTGCTCGCTTCGGCGGCATCGATTTCAAGACGATGAACCGCAATGCGCAGGCTCTGCTAGATCGGCTTCAGTTCAATATCCGCGCCACGCAATTGATGATGAACCTATCTGTCGCCCAGGTTCAGCTGGTCGAGATCGCCAAGGCGCTTAGCCACAATGCCGAAGTGATCTTCATGGACGAGCCCACTTCGGCGATTGGCGAGAAGGAAGCGCAGCAGCTGTTTGCGGCCATCGAACGGCTGAAGGCCGAAGGCAAAGGCGTCGTCTATGTCTCGCACCGCCTGTCCGAAATTTTCCAGATCGCCGATTCCTACACGGCCTTCCGCGATGGGTCCTATGTCGGCAGCGGCGCGCTTGCCGACATCGACCGACCTGGCCTCATCCGCATGATCGTCGGCCGCGAGCTTGGCGAGGAATATATCAAGACGAATGTGCCGACAGCAATTCCGGGATTGGAAGTCGCCGGCCTCACTGCAGAGGGCAAGGTTACCGACATCTCCTTTACCGCTCATAAGGGCGAGATTTTCGGGATTTACGGCCTGATGGGATCTGGCCGGACCGAGATCTTCAACTGCATCTTCGGCGTCGATGCTGTCAGCAGCGGTCAGATCAAGCTCGCCGGCGCGCCTATTGTCGTGCGCAAGCCGGCAGAAGCCATGCAGCACGGCATCGCCTTCGTGACGGAAGATCGCAAGCTCACGGGTCTCAACCTGATCGACAGCGTCCGCAACAACATCTGCCTTGCGAGCCTGCCCGAAATGAGCCCGCATTTCTCAATGAATCGGCGGGAGGAGGCCAGCGCCAGCCAGGGCATGATCCAGCGCTTCGGCATCAAGGCTGCGCGCGACAGCATGCCCGTCTCCGGCCTTTCCGGCGGCAACCAGCAGAAGGTCGTCCTCGGCAAGTGGTTCCTGCGCAAGCCGAAAGTGCTGCTCCTGGACGAGCCGACGCGCGGCGTCGATGTCGGCGCCAAGCGCGAAATCTATCGCATTATCTGCGACTTCGCCGCCGAAGGCGGCACAGTCATCATGATCTCATCCGAAATAGACGAGGTTCTCGGCATGTCAGACCGCATCCTGGTGATGCGGCAGGGACGCTCCGCCGGAATTCTCAAGAGGGAGGAGGCCGACGCGCAATCGCTCGTGCATCTGTCGACCTGAATGCGACAGAACACGGGGTCCAGAATGAAGCGCCCGGCAATAAGAGGTATTTGCAATGTCCGCCACTGACAACAATCCGTCCAACTCCTGGTTCGGCTCGGACCGACGCAGATTGATCATTCAGGAATACGGCATCTTTCTCGCCTTCCTGCTGCTCGCCATCTTCCTCTCCTTCTCGAATGAGTACTTCCTGACGGCCGGCAACATTTCGAACGTGTTGCTGCAGACCTCGATCAACGGCGTGCTGGCGATCGGCATGACATTCGTCATCCTGACGCGAGGCATCGATCTTTCCGTCGGCTCCGTGGTTGCGCTCACCGGGATCGTCAGCGCGAGCTTCGCAACGACCTCGGCGACGGCCGGCATCGTCGGCGCGCCCTATCCGCCTTATGTTGCGCTTGCCGTCGGCCTGCTCGTCGGTGTCGCCTGCGGCGCCGTGGTCGGCCTCATCGTCTCGCGATTTGCCGTTCCTGCTTTCGTCGCGACGCTTGGCATGCTGTCTGCCGCGCGCGGCCTGACACTGATTTATGGCGGCGGCAAGCCTGTTCCGGCACTGACCCCTGATTTCCGCTGGATCGGCACCGGCAGCGTGCTGTCGATCCCGATACCTGTCATCTTGCTTGGCATCGTCTTCATCGTTGCATGGTGGGTTTTGAACCGCACCCGCTTTGGCCGATATATCTATGCCGTTGGTGGCAACCCGCATGCCGCCATCACCTCGGGCATCAATGTCGGTAAGCTGCGTTTCCTTGTTTACGTGATTTCCGGAGGGCTTTCCGGGCTTGCAGGCATGATCCTTGCCGCCCGGACCGGCTCCGCCCTGCCGCAGGCCGGTATTGCCTACGAACTCGACGCGATCGCCGCTGTCGTCATCGGCGGTACCAGTCTTTCCGGCGGCGTCGGCCGCATTACGGGCACATTGATTGGAGCGCTGATCATCGGCGTCATGAACAACGGTCTCGATCTGATGGGAATCCAGTCCTACTACCAGCAGGTCCTCAAGGGCGCGCTTATCGTCGGCGCCGTGATGCTCGACCAAAAGCGAAATCTGGGCGGCTGAGCCCAAAGAAATTCCAGTGTTGGCACTCGGAAAACCAAACGGCGCGCCAGGATGGCCGCCGAACTTCCAACGGAGGAGACTTGTAATGAAGAAACTACTTATTGCTCTTGCGGCAGCGACGGCGCTTCTGGCTTCGCCAGCCCTCGCCCAGGACAAGAAATTGAAGATCGGCGCGGCGCCCTACGGCTTGAATGCCGAATTCATGCAGATCTGGTCGGCAGCGCTGAAGGAACATCCCGCCGTCAAGAACGGCGACGTCGATCTGACCATCTTCGACGGCCGCTATGACGCGCTTGTCCAGCAGGAGCAGGTCAACACGATGATCACGCAGAAGTTCGACGCGATCATTTTCGTGCCGATCGATATCGAAGCCGCAGCGACCGCCGTTCAGGCCGCTCACGACGCCGGTATCCCGGTCGTCGGCTCCAACACCCGCGTCAACTCCGATCTCCTGACCTCCTACGTCGGCTCCGACGATACGGTTTCGGGCTACATGGAAGCCAAGACCGTTCTCGACAAGATCGGTTGCAAGGGCAATGTCGTCATCCTCGAAGGCCCGATCGGCCAGTCGGCGCAGATTTCGCGCCTTGAAGGCAACAAGAAGGCGCTCGCCGAGTGCCCGAATGTGAAAGTGCTGGAAGACCAGACAGCAAACTGGTCGCGCGCGGAAGCCCAGACCCTGATGGAAAACTGGCTGACCTCTCACCCCGGCCAGATCAACGGTGTCATCGGTCAGAACGACGAGATGGCACTCGGCGCGATCGAGGCGATCAAGGCTGCCAAGCTGAACGTCAAAGACTTCGCCATTGCCGGCATCGACGGCATCACGGATGCGCTCCACGCCGTGAAAGACGGCACGATGACCTCCATCCTGCAGGACGCCAGCGCGCAGGCCCAGGGCGCACTCGACCTCGCGATCTTGGCAGCCAAGAAGGGCAACTACAAGCCGGAATCCAAGATCTGGTCGCAGTATCCCGACATGCCTTTCAACGACGGCAAGGACAAGAACTACAATGTTCCGTGGACCCCTGTAACGGCCGAGAACGTCGACAAGCTGCTCGAAACCCGCAAGTAAGATCAATGCGGCGGAGCGAAGTGTCGCTCCGTCTCACCCCGAAGACAGAGGCTTGAAAAAGATGACCGAGACATCTCCAGACATTGATTTGACCTTCCCGCTCTCAGGCAAGACAGCGCTTGTTACGGGCGGCGGGTCCGGCATCGGCGCTGCAATCGCGGCGGCGTTCGCCTCCAAGGGCGCGAAGGTCGCGGTTCTCGATATCAATGTCGACATGGCGAAGGCCAAGGCATCCGAAATCGGCGGCAGCGGGGCGCCATTCGTCTGCGACGTGTCCGATCCCGCCTCCGTCAACAAGGCTGTCAGCGATGTCGTCTCGCATTTCGGCGGCATCGATATCGCCGTCAACAGCGCCGGCGTCGTCTTCCTCGCCCCTGCCGAGGATCTGCCACTCGACTACTGGGACAAGACGATCAATATCAACCTCAAGGGCACGTTCCTGGTCACACAGGCCGTCGGTCGCGCCATGATCGCCGCCGGCAAGGGCGGCAAGATCGTCAACCTCGCCTCGCAGGCCGGCACCGTTGCTATCGAAGAACACGTCGCCTATTGCGCCTCCAAGTTCGGCGTGATTGGCATGTCCAAGACCTTTGCCGCCGAATGGGGCAAGCACGGCATCAACGTCAACACCATCTCGCCGACGATCGTCCTAACCGAGCTCGGCAAGAAGGCCTGGGCCGGCGAAAAGGGCGAAGCCGCCAAGAAGCGCATCCCCACCGGCCGGTTTGCCTTCCCGCAGGAGATTGCAGCGGCGGCTGTTTTCCTCTCCTCGTCCGCCGCGGACATGATCAACGGCGCCGATCTGCTGATCGACGGCGGCTACACTATTCTCTGAGCGCAAACGCTCGACAATTCGACAGGAGAGACCATGCAGCGGTTCATCAACAACCCCGATGAAGTCGTTGAAGATACTGTAAAAGGCTTCATCAAGGCGCATTCGGACATCGTCCGCCTGGCAGAAAATCCGCGCGTCGTCGTTGCGAAGGATGCCCCGCATGCCGGAAAGGTCGGCGTGATCACCGGCGGCGGTTCGGGTCACGAGCCGGCGTTCATCGGCTATACGGGCAAGAACATGCTGGATGCGGTCGCGGTCGGTGAGCTCTTTTCTTCCCCGACTGCCAAGAGCTTCCACGATGCCATCCGCGAGGCCAATGGCGGCCGCGGCGTAATTTGCCTTTACGGCAATTATGCCGGCGACAACATGAACGTAAAGATGGCAACGAAACTTGCCGCCAAGGACGGCATCGAAGTCGCGACCGTCGTTGCCAACGACGATGTCTGCTCCGCACCACCGGAGGAGCGCGAGAAGCGCCGCGGCGTCGCCGGCGAAATCTTCATGTGGAAAGTCGGCGGCGCCAAGGCTTCCAAGGGCGCAAGCCTTGAAGAAGTCCGTGTGACCGCGCAAAGGGCAATCGACAATTGCCGCTCGGTTGGCATCGGTCTTGGTCCCTGCACCCTGCCCGCTGTCGGCCATCCGAATTTCCAGATTGAGCCCGGCACCATGGAGGTCGGCATCGGCCATCACGGCGAGCCTGGTGTTCGCGTCGAGCTGCTGAAAACGGCGGCGGAAATTGCCGAGGACATGTGCCAGATCGTGCTCGACGATCATAATCTGGCAGCCGGCACGGAAGTGGCCGTCCTCGTATCGGGCCTCGGCGCGACACCGGTCAACGAGCTCTACATCCTCAACGATACGATCGAGGCGAAGATCTCGGAGCGGGGCCTGAAGATCTACAAGACCTATATCGGCAACTACTTCACGTCGCTCGAAATGGTTGGCGCGACGCTGACCGTAATGGCGCTCGACGAAGAGCTGAAAGAGCTTCTCGACGTCGAGGTCAAGTGCACGACGCTGCTGTAAGGGGGACGCACGCATGCAGACATTCAACAATGCAACATCAGGCGACATCGTATTGGCGATGGCCGATCGCATCGTCGAGAACCGTGCCTATCTCAGCGAGATCGACGGCAAGATCGGCGACGGCGACCACGGCGTCAACATGGCCAAGGGTTTCGGCATGGCCGCGGAGCGCCTGAAGGGCAAGAACCAGTCGCTTGCGGTTTCGCTGGACACGCTGGGCACGGTGCTGATGACCGAGATCGGCGGTTCCATGGGCCCGCTTTACGGCGTCATGTTCACCGAGATCGCCGAAAAGCTCGAAGGCATCGAGGCCATCGATAACGCAGCCTATAGCAAGGCATTGCATGCCGGGCTCGAAGGCATCCAGGCGATCGGCTCCGCCAAGGTCGGCGACAAGACGTTACTCGACACGCTGGTGCCGGCAATCGAGGCGTTCGATGCCGCGAATGAGGCCGGCGACTCCTTTGCCGAGGCGCTCGATGCACTGGTCGCGGCGGCCGAGGCCGGTCGCGACTCGACGCTTAATCTGGTGGCCAAAATCGGCCGCGCCAGCCGGCTGGGTGAACGTTCGCTTGGCGTGCTGGATGCGGGCGCGACCTCCTGCGCAATCATCCTGAAGGAGCTTTCCGAGGGTGCTCGAGCGCGGCTGCAATAAACGGGCTCTCCCAAGGCTGCGCGATCCCGTGCTCCACCACGGGGTCGCGCGCCGCCCTTCCCAAGAAGAAGCATTTGCAAACATGCGCCGTTGCTTCCATCTTCTGGCGGAAAATGGGGACAGTGAATCGTCATGACAGGCAAGGCATCTTCGGCCGACAAAAATATTGCAAGCAAAGCAGGCGTGCCGGACGCCACCGACACCATGCCGCTGCGCTATGGCGACGATCCCTATGTTTGGGCCTGCTGGCTTTATTATGAAGACGGCAGGACGCAGGGCGATATCGCTGAAATCATGGGCATTTCGCGGGCGACCGTGAACAGTTACCTTGCCGATGCCCGCAGCCGCGGCATCGTCAACATCTCGCTCGAACCGTCCCGATTGAGCTCCCTCTCCATTGCACTGGAACTCAAACGCCATTTCGGACTGCATGACTGTCTCGTCGTGCCAAGCGACGATGGTACGCGCCCCTTAATCGATCGTCTGGGAACGGCCGGCGCGCAGGCTATCGCGAAGCTGCTGAAATCCGGCGACACGCTTGCTGTCGCCTGGGGCCGGACCGTTCTCGCGGTCGCCGAACAGGCCGATGTGCCGAACCTGCAGGATGTCACTATCGTTCAGGCGACCGGCGGCACCCGTGCGCGATTTGCCTACACGCCGGAGCTCTGCGCCGCAGCCTTCGCGAACGCGACTGATGGCAAGCTCATCAACATCACGGCGCCCGCCATTGTCTCGGCGCCGGAGGTTCGCGAGATCCTGCTACGCGAGCCGCTGGTCGCGGATCAGTTTGCGACGCTCTCCAAAGCAAACAAGGCCATCTTCGGCGTGGCGTCGCTTCGCCCAAATTCGACGATCCACAGCAGCGGCTTTTTCGAATCCGTTTCGCTGCAGGATTATCTAGCCAAGAATGCCGTCGGCGTTCTTGCCGGCCGCTTCATCGATGCGAAGGGCCAGCCGGTTGCCGGGCCGCTTGACGATCGCACCATCGGCATCTCCCTCGACACGCTGAAATCCATAGGCCTGCGGATCGCCGTTGCCGGCGGCTTCGACAAGGTTCCAGGAATCCTCGCCGCCTTGCGCGGTGGTTATATCAATGTGCTGATTACCGATGCGGCCACGGGCCGCGGCATTCTCAATGCGGACGGCGTTACGGAAATCGATCAGAAAACCCAGCAGCGTCTGAGATCCGACAACAGCGTTGCCCCACCCAGTAGCTACCGAACGCACATCAAGAAGTTCCTCAACAACCCCGACGATGTCGTCGACGAGATGCTCGAGGGTATCGTCAAAGCGCATACCTCGCATATCGTGCCGATCAAAGGATCGAACCGGGCGCTGGTGGCGCGCAATGGGCCGAGAAAGGGTAAGGTCGGCCTGGTGATCGGCGGCGGCACGGGACATGAGCCCTGCTTCCTGGGCTATGTCGGCAAGGGCCTTGCCGATGCCGTTGCCATCGGCAACATCTTTTCCTCGCCACCGCCGACGCCGATTCTCGAATGCGTCAGGGCATCCTCCGGCGGCGAAGGCGTGCTCTTCGTTTATGGCAACTATGCCGGCGACGTCATGAACTTCGAAATGGCAGCGGAAATGGCGCAGGAGCAGGAGATCGACGTCCGCACGGTGCTGACGACCGACGATATCTCCTCCTCGCCGATCGAGGATCGAGAGGGGCGACGCGGTGTTGCCGGCAATTTCTTCATCTTCAAGATTGCGGGCGCCGCTTGCGACAAAGGCCTGTCGCTCGATGCCTGCGAGGCGGTAACGCGCAAGGCCAATGACCGCACCTTCACGATGGGTGTTGCGCTGGAGCCCTGTTCGCTGCCGCAGACGCGGCGCCATAATTTCGAGATCGGGCCTGATGATATCGAATTTGGCATGGGCATTCACGGCGAACGCGGTGTGACCCGCGAGAGGATGATGAGTGCCGATGAGATTGCGGATCGGATCATGGACCGGATCTTTGCGGAAATGAAGCCCGCGGCGGGCGACCGGGTCGCAGTGCTCATCAACTCCTTCGGTGCGACGCCTTTGATGGAACTCTATATTCTGTTCAGGCGCGTCGAACAGAGGTTGAGCGCCAAGGATATCAAAATCGAAGCAAACTGGGTGGGGCATTACTGTACGTCGCTCGACATGGTCGGCGCATCCATATCCATATTACATCTCGACCCGGAGCTGACGGACCTGTTGCACCATCCATGCGACACCTTCGCTCTAAGGGTCGGATGATCGTAAAAGAATTTGCCCGGCAGCCTTTGGAACTGCCGGGATCGGGAGGAAGGCGATGTCGGAAAAAGCAGCTCGATGCCTCGGCAGCATGTTTCAGCGCATATCCATTGCAATCAATGCCGAGAAGGATCGCCTCTCGGAGCTGGATGGCGCGATCGGTGACGCGGACCACGGAATTACCATGTCCCTGGGCTTCATGGCCGTGAATGCCGAACTTGCAAAACTCGACCCTGCGCGGGCCTCGCCCTCGGAGATATTTGCGGTGGCGGCCTCTGCTTTTCTCGATGCCGTCGGCGCATCGACTGGACCGCTCTATGCGACGGCTTTTCGTCGGGCTGCGCAGGCGCTGAAGACCGACGAAACGCTCTCGCCGGCATGCCAAGCCATGATCGTAAACGAAATGCGCGCCGGCATTCAACAGCGCGGCAAGGGTCAACGCGGCGACAAAACCATGCTGGATGCCTGGATACCCGCTGCTGAAGCTGCCATCGAAGCCAGAGAACGTGCGCTTGAGGTCGCCGGTATGTGGGACGCCATTCTGGACGCCGCCGAAACCGGTGCGGACTCGACTAGCTCCATGATTGCCGCACGCGGCCGGGCAGCTCGCCTTGGGCAAAGGTCGCTCGGACACATCGATCCCGGCGCGGCATCCGCGGTGATAATTTTGCGCGCGATGAAGGATACGTTTGCGAAAGATTGAACTACAGGAGTTTGCAGATCTGGGGATATCAACCATGCAGGAGTATCAAGATTGTATTGAGAGTATCGTTTCAAAACCCCTCCACTGAAGTCAGGTACGCACCCAACGGGAAGAAGTTCTATCTGGACTGCTCTACCAAAACGGTGGTCATCAATAGCGCCGGCGTGCGATGCCTTCATCGCCTTCCGTTCCTTTCCCAGCCAGGCAAATTCACCGGAAAACTCTGGCCAAAACTGGTCCAGTTTGAAGGGTTTAGATCACTTTAAGCAGTCGCGCCTTCGATGATTGAAAACCCGGCATCGATGATTTTGGGCGGATCGTTCCGCTCAGAACTTTCGAGCAGCAACTCAACGGCGGTCTTGCCGATGGCGAAGCGACAGCGGCTTGGGAAGCGTCTGACCAATCTCCAGGCCATTGAAGCCGAAGAGGGCGAGTTCGCAGCCGGCTTCGATCATCTTGGCACGGGCCTCCGTCTTCGTTGCCACACCGGCGATGCGAAGGCTTCCCGTTCTCCCGTCGCGGCGCCTCTTTGGACGTAAGGAAGATGCCGCTTTCTTCACTGTATTTAATCAACCAACAATCGACATCATTTTCCGAATTTTACGAACAATAGGAATGGGAGGACTTCAATGGAATGTGTCTATTCGTGTGTGGGAGCGAGCACCTTCGGAGTTACGATCGACGACGCAGACTGAGGCGATCGATGGTGTGCTATGCGAGGAGGGAACCCAATCCGCGCATTCGTGTGCGGTTACTCTCGCGGTCGGGCCTGTGTCGGAAAATCGGCACGCCCAAAGGTGGCGTTACGATTGGATGGATTGTTGCCATGCTCAATAAAGTTCGGCTCTTAGTAATATCTATCACCGCGACCCCAGAATGACCCAAAACTCAACGCGGTCAATGGCAATATGATCAGCTTTCTTCGCAGTATTTTATCCGCTTACTACATTTTCTATACTGGTATTGCCGCTGCATAATTTTAACAGTTCTTTATACATATTTGACGCCTTACCGACACAATCGAGAACGATCATAAATTCATCTATGAGATCGATGAACATTTCTGATTTTTACCCTACATTCGGTTAACTCCTTAAACAGCGCTGCCGGGCAATTTGAAACAATTGATACACACCTAGTAATCGGCGGGGATCATGCATAGATTGGTGACACTATCCGCGGAGCACGAACAATAGATGGATCGACTGGACGCAATGCGTGTTTTTACCCGCATCGTAGAACGGAGGAGCTTCACTGTTGCAGCCCAGGATTTGGGAGTGCCACGTTCGACGGTGACGGATGCGGTTAAGCAGCTGGAGGCCCGCCTCGGGATACGACTACTTCAACGCACAACGCGCGTTGTCAGCCCAACACTCGATGGGGAAGCCTATTATCAGCGTTGCCTAAATATTCTCTCGGATATCGAGGATGCAGAAGGAGCCTTCGCAGGAGCAAAGCCAAAAGGGCAGTTGCGCGTAGACGTTCACGGCACACTCGCACGCCACTTCATACTGCCCAATCTGCGCGCCTTTCTGGCGAATTACCCGGAGATCGAGGTCTATATGAGCGAAGGTGACCGACTCGTCGATCTTATTCGGGAGGGTATTGACTGTGTGGTGCGTGTCGGTACGCCCCAAGACAGCGACATGATCGCGCGGAAGGTTGCAATGCTCGACGAAGTGACCTTCGCAGCGCCGTCGTATATTGAAGCCCATGGTATGCCAACGCATCCAGATGGGCTCGATGGCCATCGAATGATCGGCTTTCGTTCGAGCGCAACTGGAAAAGTGTTGCCGTTGGAATTCACCGTCAACGGCCAGACTCGTGAATATGTTCTACCGGCAACCGTGTCGGTCAATGCTGCGGAAAGCTATATCTCCCTGGCAAAACTCGGCATGGGTTTGATTCAAATCCCTCGATATCATGCCAATGCGGATCTCGAAACCGGGCAACTAGTTGAAGTGTTGAAGGACTTCCCTCCGACCAGTACCCCGGTTTCCGTTCTTTACCCGCGGGATCGGCAACTATCCCCGCGTGTGAGAGTTTTTATCGACTGGGTGGCGGCGGTGTTCAATCAGAAAAGCTAGACGGTGCCGCTTTCCTGTGTGCCCATGAGGATTGGTTGGCGCAAGAGATGCGAATGAGCATCGGCCGCGCCAGCGCATGTCCGCCGGAGGACGGGCTCGGATTGAGATCGCGGCCTTTTGGAGTTTCACTCATTGAGCGTTTTGGCGTCGAGCACGTCTTTTCTGGGATGATTTGCAAATCGAGTGGCAATTCACCGTCACGTCGCACCTGACAAGTCAAGTGGCAGTGAGTGCAGATGACGGCCGATTGCAGCCGCGACCGCGTTGCCAATCGCAGGGGCAACCGGCGGCAACCCAGGTTCACCGATACCAGTCGGCGATTCCGTTGATTCAACAATATGCACTTCAACCCGCGGCATTTCGCGCATGCGCGTGGGCTCGTAGTCGTCGAAGTTGCCTTGCTCGACCAAGCCATCTTTCAACGTAATGCGATTACGCAACACCATGGACAGTGCGAAGCCAATAGCACCTTCGACCTGGGCGACAAGCACATCGGGATTAATGGCGATACCAACATCGATGGCCGACACTATGCGCTCAACCGAGACCTTCTCACCGTCAACCGCGACATCTGCCACCATGGCCACACGAGTTCCAAAAGACTTATGGAACGCAATACCGCGCCCCTTTCCCTTTACGAGAGTTTCACCCCAGTTTGCTTTGGCGGCAGCGAGCCGCACCACAGCGACGTTGCGCGCATCATCTTTGAGGAGGTTAAGGCGAAAAGCCACGGGATCGACACCCGCCGCAGCCGCCAGTTCATCGATCATTGTTTCCATGGCGAATGCGGTATGCGTATTGCCGATCGAACGCCACCAGAGTACAGGGACATTCGAGTCGATGTTGTGCTGTACGACGTAAAAATCAGGGATTGCGTAGGGTGTGTCCACAACCCCTTCGACACTCGTCGCATCTAGTCCGTCTTTATTGACGCTGGAGGCCTCAAAGGGTGTACCGACGAAAATCGGTTTGCTGGCCAACCTATGTTCCCAGCCGGCGATTGCGCCATTTGGAGCGAGGCCGACGCGCACCTTGTGCATAGCCATCGGGCGATAGAAGCCGCCTTTGATGTCATCCTCGCGCGTCCACACCAAATGTACCGGTGACCGACCCTCAATGGCCTTAGCGGCCAAGGCAAGCTCCCTTGTCCAGTCAGAGACAGGATTGCCGCGTCTCCCAAAGCTGCCACCGCCAAGCAGAGTGTTGATCTTTACTTGCTCAGGCTTCAATCCCAGTGTACGTGCCGCAACGAACTGATCGATGGTCTGTAACTGGCAACCCGACCAGATCTCTGCCCCGTCTGATTTCAACTCCATCGTACAGTTCAGGGGTTCCATCGGCGCGTGTGCGAGATAAGGGAAGGTAAATTCAGCCTCGATCGTCCTGGCAGCCCTTTTTAGAGCACCGGCCACGTCGCCGCGTTCAGCCGCCTTCAGGCCGGGTTTAGCCATCTGGCTGCGATACTCGTCATAAATCTCATGCGTGGAGCGCTTTTCGGCTTTAGTTGTGTCCCAGGTAACCTTGAGCGCCTTCCGCCCAACGATCGCGGCCCAGGTGTTCGTGGCGTAGACCGCAATCCCGGTCGGCAGTTGTTTCACCTCGACGACGCCAGGAACCCGCAACGCGTCCGTCGCATCGAAGGACGCGACCGTCGCCCCGAATTGATCGGTATGCCGAACGGCAACGGTAAGCGTATCCGGCCGACGAATGTCGAGCGCAAAGATTGCCTTGCCCGTTGTTTTCTCGGGACTATCGAGGCGCGGCAGACGCTTGCCGATCAGCTTCCAGTCCTTCGGTTCTTTGAGCTTAACCTCTTTTGGGACAGGTATGGTCATCGCAACGGAGGCGAGTTCGCCAAAAGTGGCGCTTCGGTCGCCACTGCGTAGAACGCCACGCTCGATCGTGATGTCTTCGGGTCTGACCTGCCACCTCGAAGCAGCGGCGGCGAGAAACATCAACCGCGCCGCAGCTCCGACTTGACGCATTTGAGTCCAGGACTCGATGGTCGACGTAGTGCCGCCTGTCGCTTGGACGGGGCCGAAGAGAAGATTGTTGTAGAGTGCGGCGTTGGCGGGGGCAAAAGCGAAGCGCATCTGTGCCCAGTCAGCGTCAAGTTCCTCAGCTACCAATGTAGCAAGTCCGGTCGTGATACCTTGACCCATTTCGAAGTGTTTGCTGAGCACTGTGACCGAATTGTCAGGCGCTATTTCAAGAAACACGTTTGGATCGAAGATTCCTTGGGGCGGCCCTCCGGCCTCTTGTGCCCGTGCCTTGGTAAATGGCAGGAAGGTCCCGATGACGAAGAGCCCGGCACCAGCTGCAGCGCCACGCAACAGCGCGCGGCGCGAGAGCGAAGGAGTGGAAATCGAGATATTCATAGCAGCAGCCCTCATCTTAACGTTCGGGCGGCTTCATGAATTGCGGCCTTAATCCGCACATATGTGCCGCAACGACAGATATTGCCCTCCATGCCCAAGTCGATGTCTTCATCGCTCGGTGCCTTGTTCGCGGAAAGCAAGGTGATCGCGGACATGATCTGACCGGATTGGCAATAACCACACTGTACTACATCAAGTTTTTGCCAGGCCCCGATCACTGCCTGTGCAACGGGGCCGTCGACAGCTTCGATCGTGACAATCTCCCCGTCACCCACATCGCCAACCATCACTGAGCAAGATCGTGCAGCTTCGCCATCGATATGCACGGTGCAGGCACCGCACATTGCGCGACCACAACCGAACTTAGTGCCCGTCAGATCGAGAAGATCCCGCAAAGCCCACAGCAGCGGCATTTCGGGGCTGGCATCAAGCTCAACAGGCTTACCATTGACTTTCAAGGATATCATGCTGGGTTACCTTATTGATCTGGCTTTACGATTTACATTTCCGGGCAGGCCATATCACCCTTAACCCAGACCTTCATTGCGGCGACAAACTCGTCATGCGGCATCGCTACTGGCTGCCGGTCACCACCGGGATGCCATCCCATTGCACTAGCGGCTCATGATCCATGTGTTCTATCAGGGCGGCGCCGTCGCGATTACCATTGCCGCTCCTATCCTTTAGCATTTCACACAGCTGCTTGCTGGAGAGGCCCTGCCACAGCATTGAGATGGGCGCCAGTTGCCACAACCCTGGCGTGCCCGCGCCCGGAGTTCCTGACGTCTCGTTATTACCCATCGCATTGTGGCAATTGCCACAGCGCATAGCACCTACGCCGTGATTGTCTGGGCCGCGGACGACCAACGGAATATGCACACGCCGGCTATCGCCCTGCAGCGGCGTGACCGCCTGATGACAATTGAGACACCGTGGGTGGTCGAGTACCGTAACGATCTGATTCCAGGCCGCAACCGCCTCGAGTTGATCTGTCGGGGCGACCTCAGCCCTGAGATTTCGCGTCGGCGAAAGAACTAGCCCCACCATCAGCACAATGCTACCCGCTACAATTGAGAGGTAACCGACGCGCGCGAGTGGTCTGTTGAGAGATTGCACGTTTGGTCCTCTTGTTTTCCGACAACCGTCTCGCCTTAAGACTTTTACAAAAGGCTGTGTCGCCAATACTTATTGCGCTCTCTGGAATACTGCATCGTTAGATGTCTTTGGGGATATCACTTCTTCCCTGATCGATAATTATGGGTTTTCCGGCATCAATGTCCGAAAACCACGAACAAGCTGCGCCCGCCCAGTTGTCTCGAATCCGACTTGACCAGGGCCACCCTTCTGCTTCGGCACCCCCGCAGAAAACATCCCGTGTCATGCCCAGTTTAGGGAGCTCGACGACTGGATGGGGAAGGCATGAAAGACATTGTGGTGCCGGCGGCGACTTGCCGACCGTCTCATCAGCGGAGGAACCCGACAGTCATAGTCGATTGAAATTTGTTCAATCGGCTGTGGGTCCCTGCCGATCAAAGGCACGCGACAATCACCGTAACGGCCAAAGCAACGTTTCAAGCGAACGCCATGACCTCAGCGCATGAGACTTGCTCGTCTTTTGGCGATATTCCCGCTCATTGTGGCTGGGATCGCAAATGGCCATGAACTCGCCGCTCCCAGAAACCAATCGCAAGCAGCACGCCGCTTGTTATCCAGCCCGCAGCGATCAAATGAACTTGGGCGAGAACAGGTATAAGTGCGACGAAGACAATTCCACCAATGATGTGTGAATATGGTACGGTTCTATAAACAACGCCTTTATATATGGAGCTTCCAATAAGATAAATTGCAGGCCCGGCGGATAGTACAAGGGCATAAGCAACTTTCACTCCATCGTTGGGATGAGACATCACCAAGTCGTTGCCAACAGCGGCTGCGATGATACCTACAATCAAGATCGCATGGACATAATGAAGATAAGCTCCAATACACCCGGGATCGTCCGATTTTGTAATTGTACGCGTTGCGTCCTTGATAGATATCCCAAAATATAACCACCACATCGCGAGCGTGCCGAGAAAGGTCGCCAGCACGGCCGACATTATTATTATATCCCAGGTGTCTGTCTCCGCGAGCATCGCACCAGTTGCGAGCAGTGTCTCACCAAGTGCGACAATTACAAATAGTTGGCAACGCTCGGCCAGATGGCCGCCTTCAATTGTCCAGTCACTCGTCCGCGAACGCCCGAGGATCGGAAGCGCAAAGCCGAACATCGGCGAAATATATTCGCATAATACGGCAAATACCCAGAGAGAAGCCCGTATCCAATGCTCGGTAAAGGCTCCGGCAAGCCAAAAGCATGCCGATATCATAAGCCATCCCAGCATACGTCTGTAATTGGCCGACAACGGATGCGAACTTCCAAGCTCATATGCAATGTATGCCGTTCTTCCCACTTGAATAGCAGCGTAAGAGCCTGCGAAGACGAGGCCGTGATCACCGAAGGCATCTCCGATAGATGAAGACATGACGAGCGCAAAAAGCATTGCGCCGAACAGCATGCCGCGTATGCGCGGCGTCTCCGGATCGAACCAAATTGTTACCCAGCAGGTATATTGCCATCCGAGCCAAACAGCGAACCACAGGATCAAAGTCTCAATCACGCCTGCGAGTGTAAGGTCGTGCAGCAGCTTATGGCTCAGTTGGGTAACTGCGAAGACATAAACGAGATCGAAGAACAGTTCCTCGAATGTCACGCGCGCGTGATGGCCGTCTCGCCGACGTAAAGGCGGATGAGATCCAGTCTTATGCGATTCCATCGATGCAGGGCTCCTTAGGACGTTAATGTGCGTTGAAAGTCCTCACAACACGCGATGGAAGGGAGGAAGTGCGACCAGTCTGATCAGCCGGCGGCGTCCACTCCGGCATTGTTGTGGTCGAGGTGAGAGACAGCATTTGAGCCAAGTTGATCTCGGCCCTCATTATCGATGCGGGCGGGCGCGGCTCGTATTCCCCCTAGCGTGGCGGCTGCCACGCTTGAGGTCTCGGCACCGCCTCGCCGCCGGCTTCAATCGTAAGCTCGAACTTACAAGGCCGGCGAAAGACCAGTCAGGCCCTTATTATTGAGGTTCCTTGAACTCATGGCACAGCGATACACGTAGTTAAGTATTTCAATTATCTCGATAAAGGGGCTCAATCCGGCAACACTTGCCGGGTCCAGCGAACAATATGAAAACACGGTCAATAACATTGACCTGTATTCTCAAAAGCATGACGCCAAATCGATTAAGCCACGAAATGGCGCATCAGAGTTGAGGTCAGCCGCGCTCGATGTTCTCCACCTCCGACGCCGTAATAAAAGTTCGGGTTGGTGTGGTGCCGCATGGTTTAACGGTCTGGCCACAACCTGGCAGGTATTCGCCGGGCGATAACCGTCGCTGATGGCGTTTGGGCGCCAGTGGCTCCCTGCCTGTCTCTTCACCCGCAAATGATGGACAGGCTATTTTTTGGCCACGCGACGAGCGACTGATCAATTGATGAGCAGTTTTTCACCCGCGCGCCTTTCTACAAGCCGGAATCCTGTGTTTTCAGACTTGGCATACCGCTTGCTTCAAAGTTTCGCAGAGTTGGTGGCTAGGGTTCCGGTGCGCGCTGCGCATGTCTGGTCCGAGAGCTGCCACCGCGCGGGGAGAAATCCCGCATGGATGCACGGCGGGATAAAAGCCCGGGAGACCTCGTTAGCCAAGGGATTGGCGGCGTTGGTCTATGCCGATCCCTTTTTGGACATAAGCAAAAGGGGAATACCAATGCAGACTTTCAAGAGCTTTATATCCATCACTTTCATTGCGGCATCGTTGGCCCTATGCGGCGGTGGCGTAGTCGAGGCCGCGCCGAAGAAAGAATTCAAGGTCGCCTGGTCCATCTATGTCGGCTGGATGCCCTGGGGCTATGCCGCCGACCACGGCATCGTCAAGAAATGGGCCGACAAATATGGCATCAAGATCGATGTCACGCAGTTCAATGACTATGTGGAGTCGATGAACCAGTATACGGCAGGCGCCTTCGATGCCGTGACGCTCACCAATATGGATGGCCTGTCGATCCCGGCTGCGGGCGGGGTCGATACGACGGCCGTCATCGTCGGAGACTTTTCGAACGGCAATGACGCCGTCATCCTGAAGGACAAGACAAGCTTAAAAGACATCAAGGGGCAGAACGTCAATCTCGTCGAGTTCTCCGTCTCGCATTATCTTTTGGCTCGTGCGCTCGAAAGCATCAAGCTCAGCGAACGCGACGTGAAGGTAGTCAACACATCGGATGCCGATATGGTGGCCGCATACAAGACGCCCGACGTGACTTCGGTCGTCACCTGGAACCCCTTGGTATCCACAATCCTCGAGGATCCCTCCGCCAAGAAGGTATTCGACAGTTCTCAGATCCCCGGTGAGATCATCGACCTGATGGCCGCCAACACAGGCGTGCTGAAAGACAATCCGGATTTCGGCAAGGCACTTGCCGGCATCTGGTATGAGACAGCAGCGCTCCTGAGGGCCGACACCGCAGAAGGCAAGTCAGCGCGCGAGGCGATGGGTTCGGCGTCCGGAACCGATGCCGCCGGCTTCGAAGCCCAGCTCGCCGCGACCAAGCTCTTCGACAAGCCGGCCGATGCCGTTGCCTTTACCGCTTCACCAAACCTGCCGAAGACCATGGATCGCGTTCGTGCCTTCCTCTTCGAAAAGGGCCTGCTCGGTAATGGGGCGCAGTCCGCTGACGTCATTGGCATTGAAATGCCCGACGGCAAGGTCCTGGGGGACGTCGGCAATGTGAAGCTGCGCTTCACCGAGATCTACATGAAGACCGCAGCCGACGGTTCCCTCTGATCGCGACAGGCGGCGCGGCAAACCCGTGCTGCCCCTTTCCTTCACTAGCGGAGCATTCCCATGCGTTGGATCAACACGAGGCCGAGCCGGGGCGCGCAGTTTGCTTTAATGACACTGCCCTTCGCACTGGTCGTCCTCGCCTATGCCGTCAGTTCGGCAGCCCGATTGGCGGAGAACGTCAATGACAAACTTCTGCCGAGCCTTGGCGGCTTTGCAGATGCAATCAACAGAATGGCGTTCATTCCGGATACGCGAACCGGAGAGATTGTGCTTTGGGCGGATACGCTGGCGAGTATAACCAGGCTTTCCTCGGGACTTGCGATCGCGACCGCAACGGCCCTAGTCGTAGGCATGCTGATTGGCATGCTGCCCTATGCCCGGTCACTGCTCTCTCCATTCATTGCCGCGGTATCGATGGTTCCGCCTCTGGCACTCTTGCCTATCCTTTTCATTGCGCTCGGATTGGGGGAGGTTTCCAAGATCGCGCTGATCGTGATCGGCGTCGCTCCGGTTATGATCCGCGACCTGGCCTTGAAGGCAATCGAGCTGCCACGCGAACAGATCATCAAGGCGGAAACCCTTGGTGGCAATTCCTGGCAGATCGCGCTGCGTGTCGTGCTGCCGCAGATTCTTCCAAGACTCATCACTTGCGTCCGTTTGCAGCTGGGGCCGGCGTGGCTGTTTCTGATAGCAGCGGAAGCGATCTCCTCCGACTCCGGACTTGGCTATCGCATCTTTCTTGTCCGTCGCTACCTCTCGATGGATGTGATTTTCCCTTATGTGGCGTGGATAACGCTCATTGCCGTGCTGACTGACTGGCTGCTGGATCGCCTGCGTCTTGCCGTGTTCCCCTGGTCGGCAACGGAGGGCAACACATGAGTGCGATCAGCGTCGACAACGTGTGGAAGGAATACGGCGACCAGATCGTTCTGGAGAATGTATCGATTGAGGTCGAAAGCCGTTCGTTCATCGCTCTCGTCGGACCATCCGGATGCGGAAAGTCCACATTCCTTCGCATGCTGCTCGGGCAGGAACGCCCGACACGCGGCACGATCCTTCTTGACGGGCAGCCATTGCCTTCGGAGCCCGGCCGGGATCGCGGCGTGGTCTTCCAGAAATATTCTGTGTTTCCGCATCTTACCGCTCTCGGCAACGTGCTGGTGGGCAAGGAACTCACCGGTTCGAGGATTACGGGCAAGTTATTCGGCGCCGCCCGCAAAGCGGCGGTGGAAGAGGCGCGCGCCATGATCGTCGATGTCGGTCTGTCGGGGGCCGAGCAAAAGTATCCCGCCCAACTCTCCGGCGGTATGCAGCAGCGGCTCGCTCTGGCCCAGGCCCTCCTCATGCGCCCGAAAGTCCTTTTGCTTGACGAGCCGTTCGGCGCGCTCGACCCCGGCATCCGCACCGAGATCCATCAACTGATGAAACGGCTGTGGCACGAGACGCCGATGACTGTCGTGATGGTGACCCATGACATGCGCGAGGCATTCACGCTTGCGACCCGCGTGATCGCGTTCGAACGGCGGCGCGACCGACCGGAGGAAAAGCTTCGTTACGGTGCGACGATCACCAGTGACATCCCGATCTGGCCACCCCGGCGCGCCGGGGTCGTCGCCACGTCTTGAAACGGCTCTCTCCAAATCGGGGTGCCGATTTACTGCCCGGCCGGGACGACCCGGTCGAGGGCCTGATATCGCCGGGACGACCCGCGCATAACCGCCATGGAGCAACCCCATGCACGTCAAACGTCCTGCAGAAGAAATCGCCGCCAACCGGGCGCGCTATGAGGAGCATCAGAGAAAGGGGCTTGAGTTTGCTCCTAAAGCACTCCCGGGATTTAGTGCCCTAGCCGAACCGGCTGTGGACGATGAAAACATCGTGCACCGCGAAATCATTCCTGGAGGCTGGTATTGGGCAACGAGATTGGGAGCCGCCGAGCTTATTAGAATCAGCCTCACACATGGGCATTCGTCGCTCGCCATGATCGCCTGGAACGCTGACGACCGGTCGGAGCGGATCAATCTTCCCGACACCGTTAAAGTCCAGTGGACCACGGAGCTGTCGAAGGGACGAGTGATCTTTTCCGACATGGGCCGTATCATGTTCTCCATCACCGAGGACACGTCGGGCGCCCACGATTGCCTCGTTGGCGGCTCCAACGCATCAAGCAATGCTCGCTACCAGGAATCGAACCTGCGCGACACACGCGACAACTTCGTCAAACTGGCAATGAAAGCCGGCCTTGATCGGCGGGATATTCCGGCCGCGCTGACCTTCTTTGCCCCTGTGCGCGTTGATGCGGAGGGCAAATTTTTCTGGAACGCGGGCCTTCTCAACGGTCCGGATTACGTCGAATTGCGTGCCGAGATGGACATGATTGTCGGCTTCTCCAATTGCCCGCATCCGCTCGATCCGAACCCGCTCTATGCGCCGAACCCCGTCACCGTCACGCGGCTTGCGGCAAGGCCTGCTGCCGCTGACGACCTTTGCCGCACCGCGACCGTCGAGGCCGTGCGCGGCTTCGAAAACAACTTAGCTGCGAGCCTTTGAGCCGGAGAGACGATCATGACCGACTTCAACCAGACCGCCCTCTCACGCACGCTCGAAAACGTCGCGCCGGACCATTACATTCCTGCTGAGAAGCCGTTTTCCACGGTCATCCGCAAGGGCCAGACGATACGCATAGAGGACAGCTACGGCCAGCAGGCCATCGACACGCTCTTCTACCGCGCCGATGATTATTCCGAGCGCTATTCCAACCAGGACACGATGCGCGCGCAAAACGCCGCCTACATCTCCACCGGCACGAAGATCATGTCGAGCGAAGGCCGCGTCATGCTGACGATGACCGCCGACAGCTGCGGCCGCCACGACACATCGGCCGGCGCATGCTCATGCGAAAGCAACACGGTGCGCTTCGGCCATGATACGAAATATCTCCACGCCTGCCGCGACAATTTCGTCGCCGAGATAGCCCGCTACGGCATGGGCAAACGCGACATAGCACCCAACATCAACTTCTTCATGAATGTGCCGATCTCGCCCAATGGCGGCATGACCATCGTCGACGGCATTTCCGTGCCCGGCGACTATGTGGAACTGAAGGCAGAGATGGACGTGCTGATGGTCATCTCCAATTGCCCGCAGATCAACAATCCCTGCAACGGTTTCGATCCGACGCCGATCCGCGTTCTCGTCTGGAACGAGGAGGCGTGAGCGCCATGTTCAAGAAGGTTCTCATCGCCAATCGCGGCGAAATCGCCGTCCGCATCGTCAAGACCTTGCGGAAAATGGGCATCGCTTCCGTCGCCGTCTATTCCGATGCCGACCGGTTCGCAAAAGCAACGCTTTTTGCCGATGAAGCGGTGCGGCTCGGCCCGGCACCCGCGAGCGAAAGCTATCTGAACATCGAAGCCGTAGTTGCCGCCTGCAAGGCGACCGGCGCGGAAGCTGTCCATCCAGGCTATGGCTTCCTGTCGGAAAACATCGGCTTTGCCGAACGGCTGAAGGCCGAGGGCATTGCCTTCATTGGCCCAAAGCCTGAAAACATCGCCGATTTCGGCCTCAAGCACACGGCTCGCGAGCTGGCGAAAAGGAGCGGCGTGGCGCTGCTGCCAGGCTCCGACCTGCTTGGCTCAGTGGAGGACGCGCTGGCAGCGTCCGAAACCGTCGGCTACCCGGTCATGCTGAAGTCGACCGCCGGCGGCGGAGGCATCGGCATGCAGCTTTGCTCCGATACTACAGCGCTGAAGGCGGCTTTTGAGACCGTGCAGCGCACCGCGAAGGCCAGCTTCGGCGATGCGCGCGTCTATCTGGAACGTTTCGTCGCCAAGGCCCGTCACGTGGAGGTGCAGATTTTCGGCGACGGCCAGGGCCGGGTGATCGCGCTCGGCGAACGCGACTGCTCGCTCCAGCGACGAAACCAGAAAGTCATTGAGGAAACGCCTGCTCCCGGTCTTTCGGATGCAGCGCGCCAACGGCTCCATGCGGCGGCGATCGCGCTTGGTCAGCAGGTGAGGTACGAATCCGCCGGCACGGTCGAGTTCATTTATGACGCCGTCCGCGAGGAATTCTACTTCCTAGAGGTCAACACCCGGCTGCAGGTGGAGCATCCGGTGACGGAGACCGTGTTCGGCGTCGATCTCGTTGAATGGATGATCCGGCAGGCTGCCGGCGAAGACGTGCTGACGGGCAACGAAAATCTGATGCCGAAGGGCGCGGCGATCGAGGCGCGCGTCTATGCGGAAATGCCCCATGCCGATTTCCGCCCGAGCGCCGGTCTCCTCACCGAAGTCGTCTTCCCGGAAACGGCGCGTGTCGATAGCTGGATCGAAACCGGCACGGAGGTCACTCCCTTCTACGATCCGATGCTTGCCAAGGTCATTGTTTCAGGCACGGACCGCGCGAACGCGATCGCCAATCTCTGCGCCGCGCTCGCCGAAACCTCGATCTCGGGCATTGAAACCAACCTCGACTATCTGAAGGCAATCGCCGCATGCGATCTCTTCGGCAGCGGTGACGTGGTAACGACCGCGCTCAAGGATTTCGTGTTCGTGCCTGACGTGGTGGAAGTGATCGCCCCCGGCGCGCAATCGAGCCTGCAGGAACTGCCCGGCCGGCTCGGTCTTTGGCATGTCGGCGTGCCGCCGAGCGGTCCGATGGATGAACGTTCCTTCCGGCACGCCAACCGGCTGGTGGGCAATCATGACCACACGGCCGCGCTGGAGCTGACGGTATCCGGCCCCGTTTTGAAGTTCTTCTCGGATTTGACCGTGGCGCTTTCCGGTGCGGACATGCCGATGAAACTCGATGACGAACCGGTTCCCCACGACACCGTGATTGCTGTAAAAGCCGGACAGACGCTTTCCGTAGGAGCGATCAGAGGCCCGGGCCAGCGCGCCTACCTCGCCGTTTCTGGCGGTTTCAACGCGCCCGTCGTGCTCGGTTCGCGCGCCACCTTCGGCCTTGGCCAGTTCGGTGGCAACGCCAGTGGAACATTGCGCGCCGGCCATGTGTTGCGGCTTGCCCGCGCGCCGCGGGCCGACGTGAAGCCGGCCAGCGAGCCCGCCGAGCTCTCCCGCCAATGGTCGGTCGGCGTGCTCTACGGCCCGCACGGCGCACCGGACTTCTTCCTTGAAGAGGACATCGAGACGCTGTTTGCGACGGAATACGAGGTGCATTTCAACTCGGCCCGCACCGGAGTGCGCCTGATCGGGCCAGCCCCGAAATGGGCACGTACTGATGGCGGCGAGGCCGGGCTTCACCCCTCAAACCTCCATGACAACGCTTATGCGATCGGCGCCATCGACTTCACCGGCGACATGCCGATCATCCTTGGCCCGGATGGCCCCTCGCTCGGTGGTTTCGTCTGCCCCGCAGTGATCGCCGCCGATGAGCAGTGGAAGATGGGCCAGTTCAAGCCGGGCGACAGAATCCGCTTCCATGCCGTGGCGCGTAGCGAAGATCCGGTCGCCGGTCCGGCCGTCAAACGTATCGGCGAGGATGCCGGCTCGCCGATCGTCGGCAAGCGGAAAGATCGTGAGGTTTCCGTCGTCTACCGCCGTCAGGGCGACAACAATCTCCTGGTGGAATATGGGTCGATGCAGCTCGATGTCGGCTTGCGACTGCGTGCCCACCTCCTGATGGAGGCAGTGAAGGAAGCAAAGCTTCCCGGCCTGATCGACCTCACTCCCGGCATCCGTTCTCTGCAGATCCACTACGACGGATCGAGCTTCGCACGCTCGCGGTTGCTCGGTATGCTCTCCGACATCGAGGACGGCATGCCGTCGGTGCATTCGGTCAAAGTGCCGAGCCGTACCGTTTGGCTGCCGCTGTCGTGGAACGACCCGGACGCGGAACTTGCCATGCGCAAATATCAGGAACTGGTCCGGCCCAACGCGCCGTGGTGCCCTGACAACATCGAGTTCATCCGCCGCATCAACGGCCTTGCCGACGAAGAGGCGGTGAAGCAGACAATCTTCGATGCCTCCTATCTCGTCATGGGACTTGGCGACGTCTATCTCGGGGCGCCCGTAGCGACGCCGCTCGACCCGCGCCACCGGCTCGTCACCACCAAGTACAACCCGGCCCGGACGTGGACACCGGAAAACGCCGTCGGCATCGGCGGCGCCTATATGTGCATCTACGGCATGGAGGGACCCGGGGGTTATCAGCTCTTCGGTCGCACTATCCAGATGTGGAACACGTGGCGGCAGA
Organism: Rhizobium mayense; assembly: GCF_030272705.1. Lineage (GTDB taxonomy): Bacteria > Pseudomonadota > Alphaproteobacteria > Rhizobiales > Rhizobiaceae > Rhizobium > Rhizobium mayense. The sequence goes on from NZ_JARFYM010000021.1 coordinate 53,282, forward strand.
CCGCCGTGTTCGGCAAGGACAAGCCATGGCTGCTCGATTTCTTCGATCAGGTGCGCTTCTTTCCAGTCAGCCATGCAGAACTGACCGAGGCACGCGCCGCCTTTCCGCACGGCGGCTATCCCATCCGTATCGACGAAGGGGAGTTTTCCTATGCCGGCTATGAGGCGGAGCTTGCCCGCAACGCCGCAAGCATCGGCGCTTTCAAGGCAAGCCAGCAGGCCGCCTTCGAAGCGGAGCGTCAGCGGTGGAAGGCCGAGGGTCTCGACAGTTTCGTGGTCGATGAAGGGAGCGGCCCCGGGCTCGGCGGCGACATTCCCGAGGGCTGCTTCGGCATCGAGAGCGCGGTTCCCGGCAGTGTCTGGAAAGTGCTCGTCGAGAACGGCCAGAGGGTGGAAGCAGGAGAAACGCTCGCCATTATTGAATCCATGAAGATGGAAATCACCGTTACCACCCACGCGCCGGGTCGCGTCCGCGATCTGCGCGCAGGGCCGGGTCGCAATATCAAGGCCGGCGATGTGCTGGTTATTCTGGAGGACGCCTGATGTTTCCCGCTTTTCTTGATCTTTCCTCTTTGAAGGCCGCCTACGCCAGCGGGCTTTCGCCGCTCGACCTGGTGGATGAGGTGCTTGCGCGCATCGCGGCCTCAGACGACCCGGCGATCTTCATTACCAAAACCCCAGCCGACGATCTGAGGGCCGCTGCGCTTGATCTTCTTGCCCGTGCGCCGGAGGCAAACAGTCTTCCGCTCTGGGGCGTGCCTTTCGCGGTCAAGGACAATATCGACGTCGCCGGTCTGCCGACCACGGCTGCCTGCCCCGCCTTCGCCTACCGGCCGGAAAGGGACGCGACCGTCGTCGCCCGACTGAAAGCAGCCGGCGCGCTCGTCATCGGCAAGACCAATCTCGACCAATTTGCCACCGGCCTCAACGGTACGCGTTCACCCCACGGCGCACCGCGGTCGGTGTTCGACAAGGATTATGTCTCGGGCGGCTCCTCGTCTGGTTCGGCAGTTTCGGTCGCATCCGGTCTCGCAAGTTTCGCCCTTGGAACGGATACAGCCGGTTCGGGCCGCGTCCCCGCGGCGTTCAACAATCTCGTCGGCATCAAGCCGACACCTGGACTGGTGCCCAATGTCGGCGTCGTGCCGGCCTGCCGCTCGATTGATGTCGTCACGGTTTTCGCCGGGACGGTGGGCGATGGCGTTGCGGTCCGCAAGGTGATCGACGGTTACGATGCGGCCGATCCATTCTCGAAGAAGGCGTATCCGGTCCGCCTGCCGGCTTCGGGCCTTCGCATCGGCGTTCTGGCCGGCACGGAGCGCGAGTTCTACGGCAACGCGGCGTATGAAGCGCTCTACGATGCCGCTATCGAACGGGCAAAGGCGCTTGGCGCCGAGATCGTGGCCTTCGATTACGGTCCGTTCCGAGAGGCAGCAGAACTTCTCTATAACGGCCCTTGGGTTGCTGAACGCTTGGCGGCCGTGAAGGATTTCATCGTCTCGAACCCGGCGGATTTCGACCCGACCGTTCGCACCATCATTTCCGGCGCCGCGAAATATAGCGCCGTTGACGCCTTCGAAGGGCTGTACAAGCTGGAAGCGCTGCGCCAGAAGACGCTCGTCGAATGGGAGAAGCTCGACGTGCTTATGCTGCCGACCTCGCCTACCACCTGTACGGTTGAGGCGATGCTGGCAGACCCCATCGCCAGGAACGGCCATTTCGGCCGCTATACCAACTTCGCCAACCTGTTCGGCTATGCGGCAATTGCCATTCCCGCCGGCTTCGACGCAGAAGGACACCTGCCGGCTGGCGTAACACTTTTCGGCCCGGCCTTTTCCGACGATGCGCTTGCCGCGTTTGCGGACGCCCTGCACCGGGCGCTCGCGAGAGGAATGGGCAGGGATCGCCATGCTGGCTTACCGGAACCCTCGCGAATATCCGCCGACGACGATGGACTTGTTCCCATCGTCGTGGTTGGCGCACACCTCACCGGGATGCCGCTCAACCACGAGCTGACGCGCGCAGGCGGCAAATTTGTCAAAGCATGCCGTACGGCTGGCGACTACCGGCTCTTCGTACTCCCGAACGCTTCTCCGCCCAAACCGGGCCTCATCCGTTCGCCCGGACTCGATGGTCGCGGTCTCGCTGTCGAGGTATGGAAGTTGCCGCCCGGCGCTTTCGGGCGTTTCGTGCAAAACATTCCAGCGCCTTTGGGAATAGGAAAGGTGGTGCTCGACGACGGCAGCCAGATTTCGGGCTTCCTATGCGAACCATATGCACTTGAAGGTGCGCTTGAGATCACTGAACTCGGCGGCTGGCAAGCTTACATTCAAGGCAGGAGATAAAGCTTATACGGGTTGATCCGCGATCGTGACCGCGTGGGCAAGATCGAAGACAATGTTCGTTCGCCGGCTATGAATAACCCCAAATCGATCGGTATATCGTCCTGTCACCACGCCGTGTTCTTGCGACAAGTCGGTGAGGCAAGCGTGAGTGGATCATGTATCGTGTGCGATTGGTATCTGCGCCGCGTTGAACGTTGGCATTGTAGGCGCGTGATTTCTCCAGGCGCCTCTCCGTGACGGTTTGTGAAATCCGGCCCAGTTCATCTGAAATCAGCTCTTGCAAAATTATCGATAAAAATTACTGTCTATCGACAATCATACCTTGAGGGCGACCAAAGTGGAACAGATAACCAAAATTTCAGAGTGCTTGACGGCTTTTGCACACAGCATCACCTTGAGCGAAGCCAAAATTATCTATAATTTACCATTCAACGACCTACTCTTCCGGGCTCAAAACATCCATCGCGCGCATTTTGACCCCAACGCCGTGCAGATGAGCCGACTTCTATCGATCAAAACAGGCGGATGTGCAGAGGATTGCGGGTACTGCAGCCAATCCGCTCATTATCCGACCGGGCTGAAGGCCTCGAAGCTGATGGAAGTCGAACGAGTTGTCACCGAGGCTCGCAAAGCCAAGGATGCAGGCGCGACCCGCTACTGCATGGGAGCGGCTTGGCGCAGCCCGAAGGACCGCGATATGGACACGCTGGTCGCCATGGTCGAAGGGGTGAAGGCGCTCGGGATGGAAACCTGCATGACGCTCGGCATGCTGACCGAGACTCAGGCCTGCGACCTCGCGGAGGCTGGCCTCGACTACTACAACCACAACATCGACACCTCCGAGCGCTTCTATTCCGAAATCATCACCACACGAAGCTTCGCGGATCGGCTCGATACGCTGGAAACTGTGCGCATGGCCGGCATCAAGGTGTGTGCCGGCGGAATCCTGGGCATGGGCGAGACGGTCGAGGACCGGATCTCGATGCTGCTGACCCTGGCCAGCCTGCCCGTGCCACCGGAAAGCGTACCGATCAACCAGCTCATCCCCATTCCCGGTTCGAAGCTGGCGGACGCAACACCTGTCGATCCGATCGACTTCGTCCGCACGATCGCACTGGCACGCATCCTGATGCCGACCTCATATCTGCGCCTTTCGGCTGGACGCACCGAGATGAGCGACGAGATGCAGGCGCTCTGTTTCTTCGCGGGCGCCAACTCCATCTTCGTCGGTGACACGCTGCTGACGGCAGACAATCCCGGCGAGGATCATGATATAACGCTCTTCCGCCGCCTCGGCCTTTCTCCCATGCGGCTGGAGCCGGCGGTGTGACGACCATGCTTTCGGACTATAGCGCCACACTTGAGGGCTTGCGGCGCAAGGCGAGGCTGCGCAGCCTTGCGCCGCAGCGTGGCGTGGACTTTACCTCCAACGATTTTCTCGCTCTTGCCGGCGCGCCACGCCTCAAGGCGGCAATCATGGCGGCGATGGAGAGGGGCGTTCCGGCGGGCGCCGGCGGCTCGCGCTTGCTGCGCGGCAATCATCCCGAACACGAGGCATTGGAGGCGGAAGCCGCTGAGTTTTTCGGCGTGGATCGAGTGCTCTATTTCGGCAGCGGCTATGCTGCCAATTCAGCACTTTTCTCGACCTTGCCGCGGCGCGAAGATCTGATCGTGCACGACGCGCTCATCCATGCTAGCGCGCATGAGGGCATTGCGGCCAGCAAGGCGGCGGCCGTCGGCATCGCCCACAACGACGCCAACGCCTTTGATGAGGCGATCCGAAGCTGGCGCAGGAACGGCGGCAGAGGTCGCCCCTGGATTGCGGTCGAGAGCCTTTATTCCATGGACGGCGACAAAGCGCCGCTCGCCCAGCTTGCCGAAATTGCGAACGGCCACGAGGGCTTTCTGGTGATCGACGAGGCCCATGCCACCGGCGTTTTCGGCACGGGCGGCAGAGGGCTGGCAGCGGGATTGGAGGGGCGCGAAAACGTGCTTGCCCTGCATACCTGCGGCAAGGCACTCGGCGTGTCGGGTGCGTTGCTCGCAGTACCGGGCGTACTCGCCGATTATCTCGTCAACCGCGCCCGCGCCTTCATCTATTCCACTGCGCCGTCGCCTCTTATGGCGGCAGGCGTGCGCGAGGCCCTGCGCATGGTGGATGACGAACCTGAGCGCCGCGAGGCCCTGGAAGGTCTGGTCGCCTTTGTCGGCGGCGGATTGAAAAGCCGATTCGGCATGGAGCCGAGCGGGTCGCAGATCCAGCCGGTTGTCATCGGCGACAACGCGCGCGCGGTACGAATTGCCGAAACTCTTCAGGCGCAAGGTTTCGATATCCGTGCGATCCGCCCACCAACCGTGCCGGAGGGCACCGCGCGCTTGCGGCTGTCGATCACGCTCAACGTCGATTCGGAGCAGATTGCGCACATGCTGGATTGTCTGGCCGCTGCCATGGAGGAACACAGGAAATGACTGTCCGTTTCGTGGTAACCGGCACCGATACCGGCATCGGCAAAACCGTGTTTGCCGCGGCGCTGACGGGCGCACTCAACGCACGATACTGGAAGCCGGTGCAATCCGGACTGGAAGATGAGACGGACAGCGACATAGTCGCTCGCCTGAGCAAGCTGCCGGCTGAGCATATCCTGCCGGAAGCCTATCGCCTTTCCGCCCCGGTCTCGCCGCATCTTTCGGCGCGGCTCGATGGCGTGGAAATCGACCCGGCCCGGCTTGCGCCGCCGACCTGCGCTGGTCCGCTGGTCATCGAGGGGGCTGGCGGCCTGATGGTCCCTCTCACGAAAAACATGGTCTTTGCCGATGTGTTCGCCCGGTGGCGTATTCCCGTCATTCTCTGTGCCCGAACTTCGCTCGGCACCATCAATCACACGCTGCTGTCCATCGAAGCATTACGCAGCCGCGACATTCCCATTTGCGGTGTCGCTTTCATCGGGCCGGAAAATGCCGACACCCAAGCGACCATCGAGGCCATCGGGCAAGTGACAGTGTTGGGACGGCTGCCTCTTTTGGAAAACCTGACGTGTGAAATCTTGCGTCGCGCCTTCCGCGAGAACTTCGACACGGCATCCCTGATGGAGACACGCGCGTGACCCCCTCTCCCGTCTGGCACCCCTTCACACAACATGCCCTCGAAGCGCCGATGAAGCGCATCGTCGCGACCGAAGGGGCATATCTGTTCGATGAGGACGGCAATCGCTTCCTCGATGCAATCTCGTCATGGTGGGTGATCACCCATGGCCATCGTCATCCCGGCATCATGGCAGCAATCCGCGAAGCGACGGAGGCTTACGACCAGATCATCTTCGCCGAATTTACCCATGAACCGGCAGAAGTCCTCGCCGAACGGCTGCTCGCCTTCGCATCCTCAGGATTGAAACACGTCTTCTATTCGGACAGCGGATCGACGGCCGTAGAGGTGGCCATCAAGATGGCGCTCGGCACTTTCCACAATCGCGGCATCGCGCGTGATCGCATCGTCGTGATGGAACACGGCTATCATGGCGACACGATCGGCACGATGTCGGCGGGGGAGCGCGGCGTGTTCAACGCGCCCTTCGAGCCGCTGCTCTTCGGCGTCGACCGCCTTCCCTTTCCCGAACCCGGTCGGGAGCAAGAAACGCTCGATGCGTTCGAACACATTTGTCGCAAAGGAAAGGTCGCCGCCATCCTGATTGAACCACTGGTGCTCGGCGCGGGCGGCATGAAATTTTACGCAAGCACCGTCCTCTCCGCTTTGAAGGAAATCGCCGGCCGACACGGCTGCCTGTTCATTGCCGATGAGGTCATGACCGGCTGGGGCCGCACCGGGACGCGCTTTGCTTGCGAACAGGCAGGCGTGGCGCCCGATATCCTCTGCAGCTCGAAGGGCCTGACCGCGGGTGCCCTGCCACTGGCGGCAACCCTTTGCACAAGCGAGATTTATGAAGCCCATCTGTCTCGCGACCGGCGCAAGACCTTTTTCCATTCGAGTTCCTACACCGCCAACGCAATCGCCTGTGCAGCGGCTGTTGCCAACCTGCAGATCTGGCACGATGAGCCGGTCGAGGCCCGGATTGGCGAGCTAACGGCACAGCACGCCCTGCATCTACGGCGCTTCGAAGAAGACACCAGATTTCTAAACGTCAGGCAATGCGGGACGATCGCCGCCCTCGATCTCGCGGTCCCCTCCGGCGGCTACCTCGCCGAAGCTGGACCGCGCATGCGCCGGCTGTTTCGCGAACGCGGGCTGCTTCTGCGCCCACTCGGAAACGTCATCTACTTGATGCCGCCCTATTGCACGAGCGCCGGGGATATCGCGGCCGCCTATGACGCGATCGACGAAGTCGCCTCGCTCGTTCTGGAGGAGACTGCATCTTGATGCCCCTGTCGTCTCGCCTCGCGGGATTCGGTCATGCCGTTCCATCCCGCATCGTCCACAACCTGGAAATCGAAAGCCGGCTCGGTGTCGAGGCTGGCTGGATCGAAAGGCGCACCGGCATCCGATCCCGTCACTGGGCAACCGGAGGGGATACATTGAGCGGTCTTGCAGCCAAGGCCGGAGAAATGGCTCTTGAGGATGCCGGGATTGCGCCGGGCGAGATCGCCATGACCTTGCTTGCCACCTCCACGCCGGATCATCTCTTGCCGCCCTCGGCGCCGCTTCTGGCGCACAAGTTAGGACTGCAAAATTCCGGAGCTATCGATCTTGCCGGCGCTTGCTCCGGCTTCCTCTATGCGCTGACGCTGGCGGACGGTTTCGTGCGCGCGCATGGACGGGCGGTGCTTGTCGTCGCGGCCAATATTCTGAGCCGCCGCATCAACCCTAGAGAACGTGCCAGCGCCGTTCTGTTTGCCGACGGCGCCGGCGCGGTCGTGCTTGCCCCTTGCCGAAGCGAGCAAAGTGGCCTCAGGGCAGCCGTCCTGGCTTCGGATGGAAGCGGCTACGATCTGATTACCATCCCGTCCGGTGGCAGTAACCAGCCGTTTTCTCCAGAGACGCCGGCGGATCAGGTGCTGATGACGATGCCTGATGGGCGCGAGGTCTTCTCGCGCGCTGTCGATCTGATGACACGCACCTCGCGCCAGGCGATAGATGAGGCGCTTCTGACGATCTCCGCCATTGATCGTTTCGTTCCGCACCAGGCCAACCTGCGTCTTTGCGACGCCGTTCGCCACAATCTCGAACTGGAGGAAAGCAAGCTTGTCAGCACGATTGCGGAATTCGGCAACTCTTCAGCCGCGACCATTCCGTTGTCCCTTTCCGTCGAAAATCGCCTGAAACCGTTCAAGCGGGGAGAACACCTTCTCATGACCGCGGCCGGTGCAGGCATGGCGGGCGGCGCCGTCATCTTTGCTGTATGAACAGACGCGGTGGCGCCGAAAGCCATTAAAGTCAGGAAATAGTTTAGTCTGGTCAACCGACCGCGAAATTTGAACAACACGTCGATCATCATTGCCTCCAAGCTCGCGCTGCAGCCGATCAAACGTAAGTTGCAAAGCTCTAAATAATATTAGATTACGAGAGCGGGCCCTAGCCGCCGACTTTGAAAGCAGGTTCGGCAACTCTTCGCACCGCCGGCGTAGCTAGACTAGAGAGTTTCGGCAATATGATGCGCGTTTCGAAAAGCTATCGCCATGATCGTCAGGACCGGATTGTAGCCGCCGTTCGTGGGGTGCAAAGAGGCATCGCACACAAAGAGATTGTCATGCCCCCAGACCTTGCCGAAGGGATCTGTGACAGAATTTCTTTCGTCTTCACCCATTCGGCAGGTTCCCGCCTGATGCTGACCAGCCGACAGGCGTAAGGTCTGCTTCCTGCTCCAGGTGCGGACAGCACCCGCTGCCTGCATCCAGGCATCGGCCTTTTCCAGTATATGGTTGGCGGTGCGTACCGTTTCTGGATGTGTAGTGCCCGACAATTGCGCGACCGGCCGGCCATATTTGTCGCGCACGTCGTCGGCAAGGCTGACGCGGCAATCGGGGCTGGGTATCTCGTGGACAGGGCCCTTGATCTGGGCGATGCGGCTGAAATTATCCCGCATGAAATGCTTGGCCTTCAGTCCGTAGCGCGGAAGGTCGTCAGGCAGGCCGGATTTCCAGAGGATGATCGGCAGCATGACGAAATCGTCGGCCAGCATAGCCCCCCCGATCACGCCGTCATTGCCGTGATTATAGTCGGTCGTCGCTATCGACACGCCCGGCCCCTTGCTGTCCTGCACCTCTTGGTCGAAAAGTCCGAAGATGGTCGGATAATAGTGACCCTGCAGATGGCGGCCGACCTGGTCGCTGTTGTTTCCGAGGCCATTGGGCTCCCGCTCTGTCCGCGTCATCAGCATCAGCCGCGCGGTTTCGATGGCTCCGGCCGAGAGAATGACCACATCTGATAGAACCGGGCGGCGGTTGGTCTGTCCATCGACGTCGGTCTGCAGGATATCGACCCCGATCACCTTGCCGCGATCGTCGGTCGCAACTGCGTCGACGACGGTTTCGGTGAGCAGGTCACAGCGTCCGGTCGCCAGCGCCCGCGGCAGTGCCGTGTTCTGCGTCCCGTTCTTGCCGTTGCTCGGACAGGGAAAGCCGACGCAGGAGCCGCAACGGATGCAGGCGCCTCGCCCGGCGCGCGCAATGGTGTTGACGAGAAGCGGCGGCGTGAACGTCGATAGGCCAAGCGCATGCGCGCCTGCCCGCAAACGGCTGGTGGTGGGGTTATCCGGCACGGGAGGCATCGGATAGTTGCTGCTGCGCGGCCCGGAATTGCGGTCACCGCCTCCGTCGCCGGAAACGCCGATCTCCTGTTCGGCCCGGGTGTACCACGGTTCCAGCTCCTCATAAGAAAATGGCCAATCCGTTAGCGAAGATCCGTCGGGACGACCGTAGATCGAGGCCATGCGAAAGTCTTTCGGGTGGAAGCGCCAAGCGAGACCGCCATAAACGAATGTGCCACCACCGACGCCGGCTGCATTGACGTGATAGCTGTCCTGATATGGCCTGACGACATGGCGCACACCGTCCTGTCCGACAAAGACGCGCGGGTTTCCCTCGATTTCTGGGCCGGTGTTGAAGCCATAGGTTTGCAGTCGATGATTGCGGAGATGGTCGCGATGACCGTCCTCACCGTAGTTGCGATACTTGCCCCGCTCGACGAGCAGCACGCGCTTGCCGGCCTCTGCGAGCACACAGGCAGCAATATTTCCCGCGGCCCCTGCCCCGACGATGATAACGTCATAATCGGTCTTCATGCCCATAACCTCCCGCGAACGGCGTCCTGCGGATTTTCCTCAGGCCCGCTCGGTCCTTCGGGAAGCCCGGGCTGATAGCCGATCATCTCCCAGGATATGGCGGCCGGATTGGCGCCGTTTGCCGGGTCGGCATAATAGCCTTCGGCGGCAAGCTCACAGAGCGCCTGAAACCAAACCTCATGATCCAACCCAGACAGGATTTCATCCTGTTGCGACGCGCTGAGATGCTCGAAGCGGTCGTTGGTTCTTTCGTCCAGCGCCGCGAGACCCCGACTGATGTCGTCCTGGTAAGCGACAAGCCCGACGTTGCAAAGGTCCAGGATGAACCGATCGACACCGTTTTCCGTCGCCGATGGAAAGTCGTCGGCGGGAATGATGCGATCAAGGATGGCGCGAAAGGTCTCGAGCCTGAAGGGACAGATGTTGGGATCCTGCATTTGACGCCTCTTGGTCCTGCGTCACCGGCCGGCCAGCGAGCCGCCGATGCCGCCAATGCTGAAAAATCGATTGAGGAAGGCAAAGATCAGGACGGGCGGAGCCAGCATGATCACGGCGCAAGCCATGACGGGCCCCCAATCGGTCTGGTTCTGCTGGAAGAAGGTCTGAAGACCGACCGCGAGCGTGAAACGACTGTCGGTGCGCAGAAAGACCAGGGCAACGAGATAGTCGTTCCAGGCGACCAGGAATCCGTAGATTGCCGTGGAGAGAATTCCGGGGAGCGAATTCGGGATAACGATGCGCAGGAATGATCCGAAAACGCTGCAGCCATCGATCCAGGCAGCCTCTTCGAGATCGGCCGGGATCGTGTCGAAATAGGCGGCCATCATCCAGCACGCCACCGAAACGCTGGAGGCAACATAGATGATGGAAACGCCCGCCAGCGCATCGACGAGACCGATCTTCGACAAGAGAATGAAGAGCGGGATGATGAAGACGACGATCGGAAAGCTCTGAATGACGAAAATCAGCATGGAGTAAAGCGACACCGTGCTGCCACGAGCGCGCGACAGGACATAGCCAGCAGGCGCCGCAACCAGCAGCGACAGGCATGAGGCACTCACCGAGACGATCAGGCTGTTCTTGAGCCAGACAAGAATATCGGTGTGTTCGATGACATAGGCGAAGGTATCCAGTGTCGGACCGGCCGCATCGGAATAGAGGCGCGGCCTCAGCGCCAGGCCGAAAATGACGAGGATCGGACTGAGGACGACGAGTGTAATCAGTCCGAGGATGACGGTGCGCGTCCAGACCGCACGCTCGCGGCTTGGATTTATCGGTCGGCTATGCGCGGGCTCCGATGGCATCACGGTCCCCCTAGATATTGGCCTTGCGCACCTGCCGGAACAGCAGAAGCGAAAGCGCCACCAAGACGATTGTCATCAGGAAGGAAATCGCAACACCATAGCCGGGAAGGAAATCCTGAAATACGGATCGATATGCGAGGACGATCAGCGACGTCGTCGCATTCACGGGGCCGCCACCGGTCATCAGGTAGATGGTGGCGAAGTCGTTGACCGAGAACATCGTCATCAGGATCCAGCTGATATAGGTCGACCGCGCCGTCATCGGCAGGACGATATAGCGGATCTGCTGGCGCGCGATTGCCCCATCCAGCGTAGCAGCCTCGTAGACGCTGTTGTCGATGCTCTCCAGGGCTGCGGCTCCCATCATCATCATGAAGGGATAGCTGATCCAGATCTTGAAGAGGCAGACGGTGACTATCGCCATCGTCGGATCAGCCAGGAACAGCACTTGGCCCATGCCCAGGGTCTCGGCGAGCTGCGGCAGAAGGCTGCGCGGCGTCGCCACCAGCCAGTTCCAGCTCATCGAGGTGACGACGATCGGCACGATCCATGGGAGAAGCAGCAACACCTTGAACAGATTTCGCCCGGGAAACTGCGGCTTCAACAGGATCGCTAGCCCGAAGCCAACCAGCCAGCTACCGAATACGCCGCAGACAGTGAAGAGCAGCGTGAACGACGCTGCCTGCCAGAAAGCCGGGTCCGTCAGCACATTGATATAGTTCTGCAGCCCGATGAACCTGCCGAAGCGCAGCAAGCCGCCATTGTGCAGCGACTGCGCGAAGGCAAAGCCGAGCGGATAGGCATTGATCAGCGCCATTAGCAGGATCGAAGGCATGGCGAGACTGGTCATTGTCAGTCTGCGCCCTTTATCGGCGGTCGAGCGGCGCCCTTTGGGCGCGGTCGCCGCCCGCCTACCTGCCGACAATGCCTGAACCTGCGACATGGCTATTGCACGACTTTCTTCAGCGCGGTTTCGAGGGTTTCCAGCATATCCTTCGATTTGGTCTTGCCCTGGATGATCTGCTGGACGAAGGCCGCGCTGGCGGCACCGCCGTCCACGGCGTTCAGCGCCGCGAAAGCATGTGGCGCCTGCGCACCGATCGTCTTGCCGACCGGCTGCCATTCGTTGATCGAGATGACAAGGTTTGGATTGCTCTGGATAACCGGCAGGTCGGCAATGCTTTTCTTGACCGGCAAGTCGATCGCAACGCCGCTCGTCCAATAAGTATGCATATTGTCGAGGTACCATTCGAGGAATGCCTCGGACGATTCCTGCGAGGGCGTCGTCGTGAACATCCAGAGCGAATTGATGTAATAGACCGTGCCCAGATCGCCGTGTCGCGCCTTGATCGGATGCGCCACGACCACATCGGATTGGATTTCCTTCGGAACAGTCTTGTCGAGACCCGTCTGGCCGAAGCCCATGGCGACGCGTCCGGATTTCCAGTCGCTCAGTAGATTGTCGGAGGTATAGCTCGCCGCATAGGGGTCGATAATTCCCTTCTGGACCAGCTCGTTGATGAAATCGAGCGTCTCCATATTGCGGTCGGTCACACAGTTCAGCGAGCCGTCTGGTGCGAAGAAGCCGCCACCATTGTTGATCATCAATGCCGAGACAGTATGCTGGGCATCGGTCGTCGTGCTGCCGGCTGCAAGGCCAAGTCCGACGAGGCCGATCTTTTTCAGCGCTTCGCCAGCCTTGATGTAGCTGTCCCAATCGGTCGGCGGCTCGGCGCCTGCCTTTTCAAGCAGGGACTTGCGATACCAGATGACACGCAGGTCCATGGACCATGGCACAGCGGCGTAGCCGCCGTCGGTTTTCATCGCGGCCAGAAGTCCGGGCAGGAAATCATTCTTGCCGTCCTTCTGCAGCTTGCCCACCAGATTATCCGCCGGCGCGGCAACACCCTGATCGAGGAAATAGAAGGGCAGGAAAGCTGCGCCGGAGCTGACGGCGGGCGTCGTGCGGGAGGCAGCAGCCGAGGTGAAAGTCTGGTACCAGTTGGCCCAGGGAATCGACTGGTAGCGAACGCCGAGCGCGCCGCCGGCAGGTGTGTATTTTCCGGTGAGTTCTTTGGCGGCCGCCGTATAACCGGCTCCCGTTCCCCAGACCATGTCCCAGAAGGTCAGCGTATCGTCAGCGGCAAAAGCCTTGCCTGCGGCAGAGGCCGCGAAGGCCGCGGCAGAGGCCGCAAGGAATGACCGGCGGTTCATTGTCATGCTACCCGATGTCTCGTTCATTTGCGGCTCCTCCCCTGTTGAACGAAATCGATCTGCCTTGGCTGTCCCATGCCGCGGCTATCGAAGCTCCTTGAGATAGGCGAAACTCCGGGCAGCGAAACCAGCCGGATCCTTGGGATTGTCGTGCTCGACGACCATCAGCCTGGCGCCATGTGAATGAGCCGTCTCCCACAGCTCGCGCCAAGGCAATATGCCAGCGCCGACATCGCACCAGCCGTCCTCATCTTCATTTTGACCCGCCGGCGCCTGATCCTTCACATGTGCCGAGACGAGCAAGGGGGCATATTTTGCAAGCCATGTCTTAGGCTCTTCACCGCCGCGCGCGATCCAGGCGATGTCCGCTTGCCAGGTGAGCGGACTGCCGTCGGCACCTTTGAAAAGACAATCAAGGGGATACTCGCCATTCTCGAACGGCGTCATCTCCCAATTATGGTTGTGGTAGCCGAGCTCGATACCTCTCTCCTTCAGCCGTACCGCCATCTCACCGAGCTCGGCGCCGACGCGGCGCCACGCATCCGCATCCCCGCCGCGTTCTTCTGGCGGCAGCGCGGGCATGAAAAGCTGGCTGATTCCCGCCTCAATGGCGGCATCGGCTGTGCGCTGCAGCTCGCTGCGAAGCATCGTCATGCCGACATGGCCGCTCGGTGCGCGGAGCTGACGGCGCTCCAGCGCTGCCTTCAAAGCCTTGGGATCATTGAGATGGCTGCCAATGGTCTCGACCGCGGTGAAACCAGCCTGGGTGGCGGCATCAAGCTGCGCGTCAAGCCCACCGAGATTGCGGAGCGAATAAAGCTGAATCGAAAGTATCGGCGGCATGAGGCTCCTCCCTATGCCAACCACGACTCCCGCATGGCTGGCAATTCACGCAATCGATTGCGCGAACCTAACAGCGCAATCGATTGCGTGCAAGCCCGTCATCGCATATTCATGTGATCAGAAAGACCCGATCGTGGAAAAACTATGCCCAAGCGCAAGGCGGAAGATAACAGGCTGGCTCGAAGCCCGACGATGGCGGATATCGCGCGCATCGCCGGCGTCTCTGCCGCGACGGTCAGCCGTGCGCTGGCTGGCTTGCCGCCCATAACGGAGGAAACGCGCCTACGCGTCGCGCAGGCTGCGAAGGAAGCGGGTTATGCCGTCAACCGCCATGCGAGATCGCTGCGGCTGAAACGCAGTAAGGTGATGCTGGTGCTCATACCCAACCTTGCAAACCCAAATTTTCCTGATCTGCTCATGCATATCGATCGCGCCGCCTATGATTGCGGCTACGATATCATGATCGCCCACACCGCCATCGATCCACATCGCTCCGACCGTTATGTCGACGAGCTTCTGGCAGGTGGTCTCGACGGCGTCCTGCTTACGGCAAATTACTGCCCTCCCAAGCTTCTGGAACGCATTTCAGCCGGTGCGCGATTGCCGATCGTGCGGACACTGAGCCCGACGCCGCGTCCCGACGGAATCTCGGGGGTGCAGATCGACGAAGAGAAGGCCGCCTACGATGTGGTCGATCATCTTGCCAGACAAGGCTACCGGCGGATTGCTCACCTCGGCGGCCCACCAAAGGAGATCGTTGCGATCGCCCGTAAGCGTGGCTGGGAAAAGGCGCTTTCAGATCATGGATTGGACGCAGGGTCCGATCTCTACGTTTCGGCTGGCTTTTTGATCAACGACGGGCGGCGGGCCGGTGCGGAACTCGGTCGAAGCACCGCGTTGCCCGATGCCATCTTCTGCTCCAACGATGAATCTGCGTATGGCTTGATCGCCGGCCTCAAGGAACGAGGTCTGCGTGTACCGAACGACATAGCGGTCGCAGGCTTCGACGATTTGAGCTTCTCCGCCGTTCTCGACCCACCGCTCACAACCGTCCGCCTCCCGCGCCGAGAAATGGCGGAAAAATCAGTGTGGAAACTGCGCGCGCTGATCGAGGAAGATACGCCGAACGATATCACGATCCTTGAGCATGAACTGCTGATCCGATCCAGCAGTATTCGCAACTAAACTGTTCCTCGTCTTTCATCTGGGGTCAGCAATCGAGGCCGAAGGGCCTCCAGCCGGAGCATGCAAATCATCACATGATCGGACGTAGCGACCTCTTCTTCTGGCCCCGGTCCGCGACTGGAACCGGCGGTCAGCTCTCGACACATCAGAGTGATCTCGATATTCACATTACATCATCATATAAGATAGTTGACTGTAAGACCGCGGCGGAGAAGTGTGATGGAGCCCGTACAAAAGAAGAAGCTTTATATCGACGTCTTGGAACGCATCATGTCCGCGATATCGACTTCGGAGTTTCCGCCTGGTTCGCAGTTGCCCTCCGAAAAAGAACTGATGGGGATGATTGGTGTTGGTCGACCGGCCATTCGCGAGGCGATGCAGGCGCTGCAGCAGATGGGGCTGATCCGGATTTCGCATGGCGAGCGCGCCCGTGTCATCAATCCGACGCCGGACGTGATCGTGGCCCAGATCTCAGCCGCAATGATCATGATGCTGTCGACCAACCCGCGTGGTCTGGAAGAACTCAAGGAAATCCGGCTTCTGCTGGAAACTGGCCTTGTCAGAGTGGCAACACGGCGGGCAACGGCGCGCGACCTCGACAGGCTGGCCGAGGCCTTGCGCGAACTGAGAGAGGCACGCGGCAACAATCTCCGCTTCGTGGCCGCCGACATGCAGTTTCATGCCCTCATCGCCGAGATGAGCGGCAACTCGATGATCGCCGCTGTCTCCAAGGGAATGCTTGACTGGCTGTCACGCTTCAAGCGGGACCTCGTGTCGGTGAAAGGCGCGGAGCGCCTGACGATCGAAGAACACGAGCGGATCTTCAAGGCTATTGTAAACGGCGACGCTGAGGCGGCGGGCAAGGCCATGGAGGACCACATCGGCCGGGCCAGCGAGCTTTACACGCAATATATCGCTAATCCGCCGGAATAGTTACGCCGTCTCCAAAACTCATATGATGACATCATCTCTGTTTGATGCTAACCCTATACGAAATGAGCGTAGGGCCAGGTCATGCCGAGCCGCATTCATGCAACCTATCTGATCGAGACGTGCTGTCCGCTTCCGGACGCTGCGGCGGCTATTGCTCGCGAGCAATCGAGCGGCACGTTCCGAGCGCTCGATATGAAAACGCCGGCGCTGATCGCTCAATTTGGCGCTCGCGTTGAAAGCATCGGACCCCATGGAGAGGTCGATGGGGAAGCTCTGCCGCTCTCATCCCCGCCGAAATCATCGCGCCGAGCGCGCTCCCGCTGTGCTCAGGTGCATTTGTCGTCGAATCTCGAAATACCGGAGCGGCATGCCTCCTGCCGGCGTCGAACGCCGCTTCGAGAGCCTGCGCCAAGCCTTTGACGCTGCAGCGGCCGGCAATTCGACTGCCGAATATGCAGGGTCGCATCCCGAATTCGAGATAGCCCTCGCATCGTTCGGGGGCTGACGTAACGCTTCGATGCGCCCGCTGGCGCGGCGTAAAATGGGAGGAATAGAATGGCAATGTCAGTTGCGGTGCTGGGCGCCGGGGGAAAAATGGGCCTTCGCGTGACGAAGAAGCTGGTCGAGGCCGGCTACGACGTCCGCGCTGTCGAAATCGGCGATCTCGGCCGCGAAAGGCTCGCTGAAGCAGGCATAGATCCCGTTGGGATGGATAAGGGTGTACCGGGTGCTAATGTCGTCGTCATGGCGCTTCCCGACAATATCATCGGCAAGGTTGCCCGACAGATCACGCCGAGCTTGAGCGCCGGCAGCATGCTGATCATACTCGATGCAGCAGCACCTTATGCCGGGGACCTGCCCGGCGATCGCCCCGACCTCACCTACTTCGTCGGTCACCCCTGCCACCCGCCACTGTTCGGTGATGAGACGGAATGGACGGCCCGCCGCGATTATCACGGCGGCATCGCCAAGCAATCAATCGTCTGCGCGCTCATGCAGGGGCCGGAACAAGATTATGCGCGTGGCGAGGCAATCTGCCGCGCCATGTGGTCGCCCATCATCGACTGCCATCGCGTAACCGTGGAGCAATTGGCCATCCTCGAGCCCGGCCTGTCGGAGATGGTGGCGATGCCCTTCGTCGACACCATGGTGGAGGCCGTCGAAGAGTGCGAACGAAAATACGGCATTCCCCGCAAGGCGGCGCTCGATTTTCTCATCGGCCACCTGAATGTCGAGATTGCCATGTGGTTCGGTTATTCGCCGAAAGTGCCGTCGGATGCAGCCCTGAGGCTGATGCGCTTCGCCAAGGGGGTCGTTGTCAAAGACGACTGGCGCGAAGCGCTTACTCCGGCAAAGGTCAGGGAAGCCTCGGAACTGATTGTCTATGGCAAAGGCAGCTGAACCGGGAAAAGACAAGCGGATCGTCTCGATTTCGACGGTGCTCTTCGATGGCTATCCGATGGGGACGTCTATCGAGGAGATCGCGCGCTCCGGCGCAGCTTATGTCGAGCCTGCCTTCATCAAGGGTTATGTCGAATTCGACGAAACGACGTTCACCGGCGGTTCAGCCCGAAGATTTCGGGCGGCGGTCGAGGCGTCCGGGCTCGCTGTTCACACAGTCTCCGCTCATATGGACCTGGCTTCTGATGACGCCGGCTCCATGCTCGACCGGCGGATCGGCTTTGCGCAGGATGTGGGCGCGCGGGTTCTCATCACAAACGCCGGGTCGATCGTCGCCCGCCACAGGATCCTGGCAACGATCCGAGCGCTCTTGCCGCGCCTGGAGCGCTGGGGCGGTCTGCTCGCGCTTGAAAATCCCGGGCATGGGAGCAATGACCTGATTGGAAGTGCTGCCGAGGGACAGACGCTGATCGGCGAGGTCGGGACGGAGATGGTGCGGCTCAACCACGATACCGCGAATGTCTTCACCTATAGCCGCGAAGCTCGTCAGCCCGAGCCCGACTGGCGGGTTGCCGCGTCCGTCATCGCTCATGGGCATCTCAAGGACGTTCGCGCGAGCCGGGAGGGATGGAGCTTCTGCCCGCTCGGCTCAGGCAATGTCGATCTTTGCTCGTACCTCGCTGCGATCCCCGAAACGCTGCCGCTCAGCATCGAGCTGCCGCTGCGGCTCGAGCGCCCGGGGCGCGCCGATCCAGAACGGCGCTCCCGCGCCAAGGATTTGGGGGAACTGCGCGTGGCGCTCTCGCAGTCTCTGTTGTTCCTGGCAAACCCGCTGCCGGCGCGGTCGGAAATGTCACGAGCAGCTGGCAGCACAGTGGCGGACGCTGACGGTGCCGCTAGCCCATCGCCAGACCAGAGGTGAAGACGAAGACGGAATAGATTGAGCTGGTTCCGCAGATGAACAGCCTGTTCCTGTGGCGCCCACCGAAAGTCAGATTCCCGACGATTTCGGGGATCCGAATTTTACCGATCAGCGTGCCATCGGGATCGTAGCAATGCACACCATCAAATGCGCTTGCCCATACCCTGCCCTCGCGATCGAGCCGGAACCCGTCGTGGATTCCGGACGTCGACGTTGCAAAGACGTCTCCCCCATGAAGACGTCCGTCGTCGCCGAGAGCGAACCGGCGAATATGTCTGGGACCATTGCGCAGGTGCGTCGCCCCTGTATCGGCGATGAACAGGGTTTTCTCGTCAGAAGAAAATGCAAGTCCATTCGGCTGGACAAAGTCGTCGGTCATTTGCTGCAGGCGCCCCGTCAGCGGATCAATCCGATAAACGTGGCATCCGTCGAGTTCGCGGCTCTGGACGAGCCCCTCATAGTCGGTGATGATGCCGTAGGATGGATCGCTGAACCAAATCGATCCATCCGACCGAACGATCACATCGTTTGGAGAATTCAGACGCTTGCCCTCGAACATGTCCGCCAGCACCGTGATCGACCCGTCATGTTCGGTCCGTGTCACCCGTCGGGTCAGGTGTTCGCAGGTGACGAGACGGCCCTGCCAATCCACCGTGTTACCGTTGGCGTTGTTGGACGGGGCGCGGAAAACCGACACGGAGCCGTCGGTCTCATCCCAGCGCATCATCCGGTCGTTGGGGATATCCGACCAGATCAGATACCGCCCTGCCGCAAACCACGCCGGCCCCTCGCACCAGCGAGCGCCCGTCCACAGTCTTTCGACCTTGATATGCGGGGCAAAGAGAGCCTCGAAGCGTTCATCGAGAGCCTCGAACCCAATGTCGTCTTGCTGACCTCCCAACTGGCCTCCTCACTTTCCACAGGAGCCGTATCCGGTCCAGGGCCTCCACTTGCTATATTGGTATACTGGTATAATGTGATAACCACACGGTGTCTAGCTATGGAGAAGCTCGCCGTGTCTCTGGAGGAGAGAAATCATGAAGAAATCGATTGCATTGATCCTGGCCGGGAGCGTCATGGGTTCGTGGCTTGCGACGCCCGCCCAGGCCGCCGACAAGCCTGTTATTGCTCTTTCTAACGCCTATTACGGCAATACCTGGCGTCATCAGATGGTGGACGCTTTCGAGGCCGCTGCCAAACAGGCAAAAGCGGACGGCAAGATCGCCGACTATATTGTCGTCAACGGCGATGGCTCGGTTGCACAGCAAAGCAGTCAGATCGGCGAACTCATTTTGAAGGGCGTGAAGGTACTTGCTGTCGATGCTGCCTCGGAAACGGCGGTCAATGGCGTCATCGAGAAAGCGTGCAAGGCCGGGATCATCGTGATCTCGTTCGATTCCGTCGCTTCGGCTCCGTGCAATTATCAGCTGAATTTCGACTTCAAGGGCTACAAGGCCCAGCAGGCGGAAGCCGTTATCAAGATGCTCGGCGGGAAGGGCAACATCATCCAGGTTCGGGGTGTAAAGGGCTCCGCTCCCGACAATGACATGTACAATTCCCAGATGTCGGTGCTCAAGAAATATCCGGACATCAAGGTTGTTGCGACCGTCTATGGGCAGGCGACGGCGTCTGTTGCACAGGCCGCTATCACAAACGTTCTTCCCAGTTTGCCGCGTGTTGATGCTGTCCTTGGTCAGGGTGGCTCGGACGATGTCGGCATCGCGCAAGCCTTCGAACAGTTCGGCGGTCAATATGCGAACCACATGCCGATCATCGAAGGCGGCGGCGGTACCGATTTCGTCAAATGGTGGGCCAATCAGAGCCAGAAGAACGGTTACAAAACAATCTCGATGAACACCACGCCAGGCATTGGCGGCGCGGCATTCTGGCTTGGTCTTGCGCTTGCTGAAGGCGCCAAGGCGCCGAAGATGATGATCATGCCGGTCGCGACGGTGGATGAAAAAAACCTCGCAGAATATGCAAAACTGCCGGGCGGACAGATCATCAGCCCGACATATTCGCCGGAATGGGTGAAGGCGAACCTCCTGAGCAAGTGAGACCCCGACCGGGATGGCAAGCCTTTTGCCTTGCCATCCCGGTCATTGCCTAGACGCCGGATCGTAGTTGAAGGGTGCGAAACACTCCCATGAAATTCAACCCTCATGCATTTGAAGCGGCGACAAAGGAAGACGGAGTCGCATGCCTTGTATCGCTGAAAGACATCGTAAAGTCCTACGGTTCGACCATTGCGAACTCCGGCATCAGCCTGTCCATCGATCCCGGCGAGGTTATCGGGCTCGTCGGCGGAAATGGCGCGGGCAAGTCGACACTGATGAAGATTCTCTGCGGAGGGACATCGCAGGACAGTGGAGTGATCGCTTTTTCCGGGGCGGAAATTCGAACCACCGAATACGGTCCTGCCGAAGCGCAGGCGCTCGGCATCCGCATGGTGCATCAGGAACTTTCGCTTTGCGGCAACCTGTCCGTGGCAGAGAATTTCTTCCTCGAGCTTCCTCAGGGCGCAAAGTTCCTTCCGGGATGGCGGTCGCGCTATCGCGATCAGGCGCGTGCTGCCCTTGATGCGGTTTTTCCGGGATCGGCGATCGATGTCGATTCCGGCGTTGCCAATCTGACGATCGGCGAAAGGCAGATTGTCGAAATCGCTCGGGCCGCAGCAGTGCCAGGGGTGCGCTTGGTGGTTCTCGACGAGCCGACTTCATCGCTCGATCAGGATCGTTCGCGGCAATTGCGGGCCTATATTCGTCGACGGTCGGCTGAAGGCGTCGCTTTCATCTTCATCAGCCACAAGCTCCAGGAGGTCATTGATATAGCGACAAAGGTCGCGGTCCTGCGCAATGGCCAGATGGTCTGGAACGGCGCGGCATCGGAAGCGTCGATAGAAAAGCTCGTTCAGCTCATGGGTGGCAACGTGAACGCGCTCGCGGCGCATGGCACGTCTGCCACCGCCTCTACTGCAGAGGAAATCATAAGGATCGGCGGGAAATTTACCGCGGGACGGGAGAACGAGATTGCCATATGTCGCGGAGAGATCGTCGGGCTGGCCGGCCTGGAAGGGAGCGGTCAAAAGGAACTGCTGGAAGCGATCTTTTTAAGCCGACGCTTTGCAAAATCCGGTGTCGAGCATCAGCAGAAGATCGGCTACATCGCCGGCGACCGTCCCAGGGAAGGCATCTTCTCCCAATGGAGCGTGCTGTCTAACATCAGCATAAGCAGGATTGCCGCACTCGGTTCGTTCGCTTTCATTTCCGAAAGCGCGGAACGCTCGGCCGCGGAAGGTCCGGCCGACGACCTGCGGCTCGCACGCAACCGGTTCGATTCCAACATATTGGAACTCAGCGGCGGCAATCAGCAAAAGGCACTTGTGGCGCGCGCGCTTGTCGACGATGCGCCCGTCATCCTTCTTGACGATCCAACGCGTGGCGTCGACATCGCAACCAAGCAAGACTTCTATCGCATTTGCAGCGAGATCGCTGCCGAAGGCAGAACTCTTGTCTGGCTTTCGACCGAGGAGGCCGAGCTTCAGACCGCCGACAGGGTACTCGTCTTCTCTGGAGGCCGTATTGTCCAGGAGCTTGTCGGTGAAGAAATCACCGAGGAAGCAATGGTCGCCGCGTCATTCGTTCATCAGGCCGCTTCGGGAACCGAAGCAAACGAGGAAAAAGCCAAGCACGCCCGTTACGCACGATGGGCCGTTCAGAGCGCATCCTTCGTGAGCTTGGCAGTGGTACTTTCCGTAATGGTTGCGATGAACCCCGCAGTTTTCTCGGTTTTCGGTCTGGATCTTCTCTTGATGCCGGCGCTTTCCCTGGTTCTGGTCGCGATCGCCCAGATGTTCGTCGTCGGCGGCAGCGAGATCGACCTTGGGGTCGGAACCTTCGCCGGCTTGATCAGCGTCTTGAGCGCAACACTACTCTATGACCAACCGGCCTATGGAGCGCTTGCAATCATTGCCGCCCTGGCGGCCTATGCGGCGCTTGGCGTTCTCATCACAGCACGAAAAATCCCGGCAATCGTCGTCACGCTGGGGGCATCTTTCATTTGGCTCGGCATCGGCTATTCCGTTCAGCCTACGCCCGGCGGATCGAGCCCGGATTGGCTGAGTTCCCTCTTCGGATGGTCGCTCGCGGGCCTGCCGACATCGGTGATATTGATTGTCGGCGTCGGCCTGATTGCCGTCCTGATTGACCGGACGCCACTGGGTGTCGTGCTGCGTGGCTTCGGCGCCAATGCCAACGCGATGGCGAAATCCGGTTGGAGATCGGTCAACTATGCACTGGTGCGCTATCTCATTTCCGGGCTGTTTGCCGCGGCGGCCGGGCTTTCGCTGACGGCGATCAACACCGCGAGCGACATCAATTCCGGAAATTCCTACACGCTTCTCAGCGTCGCCGCCGTCGTCATGGGGGGATCCAGCCTCATAGGCGGTATCATATCGCCGGCCGGAGTGGTGGCGGGAGCGGTGACCTTATCCCTGATCGGCGCGTTGCTCGGCGTTCTCAACGTGTCGAGTGACTACAATGCGGCAACCCAAGGCATCGTCCTCATACTGCTTCTTGCATTTCGAAGCATGGTCGCTGATCGCAGGAGTGAAAGATGAACCGGCTGAACACGTTCATACAAAAAAACCGGTGGGTCTGGTCGGCCTTGGCAGTTCTTATTCTGTGGATCGTTCTGTCCACTGCCACGGGTCGATTCAGTGTTTCCAACCTGTCCGGCATCGTGTTGTCTGCGTCCTTCCTGACCCTAATCGGTCTTGGTCAGATGTTCATCGTTACGACCGGCAGGGGCAATATCGACCTGTCAGTCGCATCGGTCATTACGCTCAACGCCTATCTCGCCCTCATCGTCATCCGCGGCGAGGACCAAAATCTTGTCTGGGGATTGGCGGTCGCGGCGATCCTTGGGCTCGCGATCGGATTGGTGAATGCGATCCTGGTCGTGGTGCTGCGAATTCCGGCCATCATTGCAACGCTGGCGACGGGCTATGTTCTGGCGACGGGCACCTTGCTCGCCAACAAGGCAATTCCGGGCTTCCTCGTCAGCCCAACCCTGAAATACATTGCCAGCGCGCGCATTGCTGGAATGCCCGTCATGACGATCATAGCGATAATTTGCGCGGGCGTGGCGGCCTATGTCCTTCGTTACGCCGCCTACGGCCGCAAGCTCTCGGCCGTTGGACAAAGCCGGGCGGCGGCTCATCTTGCCGGTATTCGGGTCGGCTGGATCATCACGTCCACATTTCTCATTTCCTCGGTACTCGCGTCGTTTACCGGCCTTCTGCTTGGAGCCTATGTTGGCGGCTCGTTTCTCGAGATGGGACAACCCTACCTGCTTCAGTCCATCGCCGCCGTCGTGCTTGGCGGAACCCTCATCTTTGGTGGCTCGGCGACGGCGCTTGGTACCGCGTCGGCTTCGGTGCTCCTCATTCTCATCGTGACGACCATGCAGATTCTCGGATTGCCCCCCGGCGCTCAGGATATGGTGCAGGGAGTCGTGGTGATCCTCGTCCTTGCTCTCGCCGGGCGGACGGCTCAAACAAGACGCGCTATGCAATCGCCTCCAACTGGAGCCCAGTCGACCGCTACCGGCCTAGCGAAATGAAGCCCCACGTGGCGAGGGCAGATCAGCTGGCTCTGCGACTGCGGAAGGACGAGAATCCATTCCTATGTGCTATCGGAAGGTTCGGGTCCCAAGTTGGATGCGCTGAGCTTCAGAGAGCGCGAAACGGGTGAAGCGGGCAGTTGCGCCCGCCGAGCTGCGGGTTCATTTCTCGGCGAGTTCGAGGCCGCGCAGCGGTTCCGTGTGATAAAGGTGATGAAAGGTTTCGGGCGCACGCATCCAGTTTCCGAGATCGATGTTCAGAAAATGGGGCGGCTCAACAAATTCATGGGTATGGTCGGCTGCGATCAGCGTGTGAACGACATAGCCGGTGCGTTTTATCCCGCGAACAGGGTGGCGCAGGCCGTCGCGATCTATGACGAAGGCCGTCGAAGGTGCCCAGATCTGCTCCAGTCCGTCCCAGATCGCCGTCTTGTAGTCGTGGATATGGCCGCTGCAGATCACTGTGCCGCAGGCGGGCGACAGGGCTCCTTTCAGCCGCTGGCGATGCTCTGGATATAGAGCGCTCTGGGTGGCAACCGCTTCGTCCGGTTTGTCCAGATAGATCGGCTTGTGCTTGAAGACCATCAGGCGGCGCCCGGCGGCGGTGGCTGCGGCTTCCTCGATCATGGCCAGCTGCTCGGCTTCGCCTTCGATAGCACTTCCTGGCAGCATCGAATTGAGGCCGAGCAGCCTCCAGCTCTCGCCGATATCCCGGCACCAGAAATCCGGCCCGAAATGCTTGAGATAGGCCTGCCGCCGGGCCGCGGTGATCAGCCTCTCGCCGCCGCGCACGTCCGGCCTGCTGTTGCCGACATCATGGTTGCCGGGCACGAAGACGACCGGACCGCGCAGCCGCTGGAACTGTTTGGCGGCAAAGGCGAGCTCTTCCTCGAATTCCGCACCCTCGATCGACATGTCGCCGGTGCAGACGATGAGATCGTAGGTTGCCGCATTTAGCAGCTCGACCAGCACTTCCCAATTGTGCTGGAAGAAGGGCCGGCGGCGGCCGAGATGCGGGTCTGAAATCTGGATGATGCAAAGCTGATCGGGAGAGTCTTGCATTGGGAATGCCTTTGCTAGCGAAAGAGATTAGCGTCTGGGGTCCGGGCGCTCGGCCCGCATGGCGATGACCACTCGGGTCACATAATCGATCTCGACGGTTCCGTTTCGGGAGTGGGCCTGCAGCAGGCGTTCCAGTTGATCGAGATAGGCAGCCTTGCCAATCGCCGCGACCGCGCGCTGGGTGATGGTGGAAGACAGGCTGAAGCTGACGAAATCCTTCTTCGAAAGCAATGTGCGCCATTCAAAATCGCGCAACACGATCGAGGAGGCCAACTGATGTGTCGAAAGTTCAGCCGCGACATCAAGGGCGCGATATTGGCCGTCGAAGGCCGGAAAGGTGCCGCGCCTGTAGCCGTTAACGATGGATTCGTGCAGTTCCTCATAGGCGCCGAGCCATTCGCTGTCCCACCATCGGCGGATGTTTTGGACAATGACGAGGCGGCCGCTGTCCCCGAGGCAGCGGAAGGCCTCCGCGTAGAAGGCCGACCGTTTGAACCAATGGACCGCGGTGGCGGCCGTTACGACGGCAACGCTTGCATCCGCGAAGGGTAGCTTTTCGGCCGAACCTGCCATGAAGGCGATATTGCCGAGCTGACCGGACGCCGCCTCCGCCATGCCGCGCATGTCGGCGCTCGGCTCGATGCCGACTACGTCTGCCTCGGGAAGGAGGCCTGCAAGCTGGCGGGTGAAGATACCGGTCCCGGCACCGACATCGACGACGATGCCGCGTGTGCCGGAGAGATCCGCAATGGCCTCAACCGGATAGCTTGGGCGGGTATCGTTGTAGTGGAAGGCCAGCCCCTCATAGGGGCTGGCGAGTACGGTGTCTGTCGTGGTCATTGCAGCAGGGCCTGTACGTCGTGATTGATGGCGCCGGCGGTCTCGGCTGCGGTCTTCTTACCGGTTACGACGGCTTCGAGGTGGCCCTTGATCACGTCGATGATCTTCAGGCCGTTCGGGCCGGGAAAGGCATACCAGCCGGTCAGGCTCGGGATCTGCTTCAGGCTTGTCTGGTAGTTCGGCTGGGACTTGTAGAAGTCGCCAAGCAGATCCGGCGTGTTGACGGCGATGCTGTTGCTCGGGAAATAGCCGGTGTGGCGGGCCATGATAGTCTGGCCGATCGGACCGGTCGCGAACTTGATGTATTTCCAGACCGCTTTCTGCTTTTCGGCATCCTTGGTCAGCATCATGGCGGCATTGCCACCGGCGGGCAGGCGGCCATCGACTGATTGCAATGGGAAGGGATAGGTGCGGAAGGTGAAGCTCTTGCCGATTGCGGCCGTCGCCTTGCCGAGATTGGAGCTGGAATCGGCGAAGATCGCGATCTTGCCCGCCGCAAAAGCAGGCCGCGCCTGCGCCGACGGGAGGTTCGGCATGCCGGCCTTTGCGAAGCTTTCCAACGTCTGCAGCGCCTTGACGCCGGCCGGACTATCCAGTGTGGCGGTCTTCTCATCCGCGCTCAACATCTGGCCGCCATTGGAAAAATCGAGGCTCTGGTACATCCAGTTGCCGGTGATGTCCCATTGGAAATAGAAGCCGGTCACACCCTTCGCGGGGTCGTTGAGCTTCTTGCCGAGTGCGACCATATCGTTCCAATTGTCCGGGAACTTGTCCGGATCGACGCCGGCGGCTTTCAGCAGGTCGACATTGACGCAGATGATTGGGGTCGAGACTGCGAAGGGAATGGCATAATAGCTGTTCTTCAGCGTGCCGATGCGCAACATGCCGGCGTCATATCCGAGCTTGTCGGCGCCGCCGTCAGCCTCGATGAAGCCGTTGAGCGGCACGGCCAAATTGCGGTCGACCAGGCTGCGGATGAGATTCTGACCCTGGAAGAGAACGTCCGGCAGATCGCCGATCAGCGCGCCGCGCAGTATGTTCTGGGTTGCCGTCTCGTAGCTGTCGGCGGGTGCGAGGAATCTAATCTTGATACCAGGATTTTCCGCCTCGAAGCGGGTCTTGATCTCCTCGTGCGCCTCGGCCGTTGTGCGGTCGTTCGCATAAAGGACGTTGATGGTGGAATCGGCAGCTTGGGCAAAGCCCGCCGAAAGCCCGAGAAGCCCTGCAAGCGCAATGGATCTGGCAACGGACTGCATGAAAATAACCCCCATGTTGATCTATTTGAGTGAAGAGGATGCGAGCCCTTCGATGAACCATCGCTGGGCAAGGATAAAAGCGAGAAGCAGCGGCAGGACGATGAGCACCGCACCGGCCATGAGCGGGCCAAAATCGGACCCAGCCTCGACATTTCGGAATGCGGCCGCGCCGAGCGATGGCGGCATCAGATCCCGGCTCTTGATGACGATCGACGGCCAGAAAAGGTCGTTCCAGTGAGCCACAACAGAGAAGATGGAAAAGGCGATGACGGCCGGCAGCGCCATCGGCACCATGATGCGCCAGACGATCGCAAGTTCGGAGAGCCCATCGAGCCTTGCCGCCTGGACGATGTCGTCCGGGATCGACTTGAACGACTGGCGCAACAGGAAGATGCCGAAGGGCGAAACGATGAAGGGCAGGATGAGCGCCGCATAGCTGTCGAGAATGCCGAGCTTGTAACAGAGAATGAACAGCGGCAGGGCAAGCACCTGATGCGGCAGCAGCAGCCCGACGAGCACGAGGCCGAACAGCAGGCCGCGTCCGGGAAATTTTAGTTTGGCGAGCGCATAGGCGCATGGCGCGCAGAACAGGATCTGCAGCACGAGGATCGCCAGGCAGACGACTGCTCCGTTGAGCAGGAAGCGGGCAAGTGGCGCTGCGTGCAGCGCCTTGCTGTAATTTTCGTAGGCACCCCAGTGCTGCGGGATCAGTGCGAAGGGTGAGCCGAATATTTCCGTCGGCGGCTTTACCGAGAGACTGAGCATCCAGATAAAGGGGATAAGCGCAAAGAGCGTGGTCGGCAACAGGGCCGCGTGACGGGCAAGAGCGGAGCCGATGCGGAGAGGCGAGAGGCTCATGCGTAATGCACCCTTTTGTCCATGACGCGGGCCTGAACGAGCGTCAGCGTGACGACCACCGCCAGAAAGACAATGGTTACGGCCGCGCCGTAACCCGGGCGCAAATATTCGAAGCTTTCGCGATAGAGCGTATAGAGCAGCACGTCGGAAGCATGGCCCGGTCCGCCCTGAGTGAGGATTTCGACCGTATCGAACACCCGGATAGCATTGAGCGCCACGACAATGACGACGAACATCGTCGTTGGGCCGAGCATCGGCAGCGTCACGGTCCGCAGCCGGTCAAGCCACAGTTCGGCGCCATCGATGCTTGCCGCATCGTAGAGATCCTTCGGGATCGCTTTGAGGCCGGCCAGAAACAGCACCATGGCAAAGCCGAGATTCTGCCATATGCCGATGACAGCGAGCGTCGCGAGCACCGTATTGTCGTCGCGCAGCCAGTTTGGCGTCGGAAGACTGACCAAGGCGAAGACCTGATTGACGAAGCCGATGGTCGGGTGAAGAAGCCCCTCCCAGGAAATCGCCATCGCCGCCAGCATCGCCATGTAGGGCAAGAAATGCACTGCCCTATAGAAGGCCCTGAGGCTCTCTCGGCTCTCGATGAGGATCGCGACCAGAAGGCCGAGCACAACGGTGACTGGCACGACGATCAGCACATAGATGAAGGTGTTGATGACCGAGTTGCGGAAATCAGAATCGGCAAAGACCTCGCGGAAATTGGTGAGGCCGACAAATTGTGGGCTGATTGCACCGAACTGCCAGTCCGTCAGCGCAATGCCGAACACCATAAGAACGGGGAGGAAGAAGAGGGCGACAAGTGCGATTGTCGCGGGTCCCACCAACCAGAGGGCCGTCATTGTTTCGCCGAATGCGGCGGCTCTAGCGGCAGCGCCCGGCTTGTCCTTCGGCGAATGCCGCGCATTCAGCCTCGTATCGATCACGGATGTCATCGCACGAACTCCCTGACCGATACGACATTGTTGCCCGTCCTCAGACGCCGGCCGGCTTCGTCGAACACAAGGAGCCTCTCGGTGGAAACGCTCAGTTCCAGGAGATCGCCGGGGTTTGCGTCAGCGAGATGCTCGACCGGCAAACGGGCAACCACCGGCTGCTCCTCGCCGGCGATATCGAGATGTGCGAAAAGATCGGAGCCCAGATGTTCGATCAGGCGGATACGGCCGCGGAAGATGCAAGGGCGATCGCGGGCGGCGAGCTGGAACGCCTCCGGACGGACGCCGAGGGTCAGTGCAGTGCCCGGGGGCTGTTCGACGGCAACCGGCACCCTCATGCCGGCGATTTCGACATGGCTGCGATCACGCGCTGTCGCCTTCAATAGGTTGATCTTCGGCGAACCGACGAATTCGGCGACGCGGCGATCGGAGGGGTCGGCATAGATGTCCTGCGGCCGTGCCACCTGCAGCAATTGCCCATCCAGCATGACGGCGACCCTGTCCGACAGCGTCATGGCTTCCGACTGGTCATGCGTGACGTAGACGAAGGTGACGCCAAGCCGGCGATGCAATTCCTTGATCTCGCTGCGCATCTGGACGCGCAGCTTTGCGTCAAGGTTTGAAAGCGGCTCGTCCATCAAAAAGACCGCAGGGTTTCGCACCATGGCGCGTCCGACTGCCACACGCTGCCGTTGGCCGCCGGAGAGTTGCCCCGGCTTGCGATCGAGCAGATGGCCGATGCCGAGGGCATTGGCGGTTTCGCCCACAGCCGCTTCGACTTCAGCTGCCGCGCGTCGCGTACCGGGAAGAAACCGGCCGACGATCGGCAGGCGCTGCCAGGCCGACAAGCGACGCATCCGCAGCGGCAGGGCCATGTTCGCGGCGACCGTCATATGTGGATAAAGCGCGTAGGACTGGAACACCATGGCCACATCGCGTGCCCGGGGACGTTCGCCATCGACGTTTCTGCCGTCGACCGCGAGGCTCCCTCCGTCCTGCACTTCAAGGCCGGCAATAATGCGCAGCAGCGTCGACTTCCCGCAGCCGCTCGGGCCGAGAAGAGTGAGAAACTCGCCATGTGCGATCTCAAGCGAGACATCGCGCAGTACGAGTGTCTGCCCGTAGCTCTTCGTTAAGTTGGATAGGCTGAGTTGCGCCATGTCACGATCGCCCAATGCATTTAAAACCCGTATCGACAGAAATCTGTCTAGACAGATTTTATTTCAGCTTCGTGACGGGCCTGCTGAATGCTGGCTGCAAAGTGAATGGTTTCGGGCTGCGCCAGCCGCAATAGTATAGTAACGAGTCGATCAAAGGATGACGGAAAGAGAAAATGGCGGAAGAACGCATGCTGCACGACGGCCAGGAAGGCCCGCTCTGGAAACAGATCGAGGCGGCCCTGCTGCAGCAGATCAGGGACGGTCGTTTCCAGTCAAACGGGCGGCTGCCATCGGAATTCGATCTTGCTTCGGAGTTCGGGGTTAACAGGCACACGGCCCGCCAGGCGATCGGCGCACTGGTTCAGCGTGGCGTGCTGTTCAAGCGCAAGGGCGGCGGCTCCTATGTCGTTCCAGGTATGCTGGATTATGCGATCGGCGAGCGGACGCGCTTCAGCACGAACGTCGCGGCGCAGGGGCGAGCACCGGCTCACACGCTGCTCGTCATCGAGGAGCGGCCGGCGCACAAGAAAGCGGCCGATGCTCTAAACATGGCGGAAGGCGATCTCGTGGTCTTCATTTCGCTGATCGGCGAAGCGGACGAGATCCCGATCTCTGTGGCCGAGACCTATCTTTCCGCTGCGCGATTTCCGGGCTTCGGCGAGAAATATCGCGAATATCATTCGATGACCAAGGCGCTCGCTGATTATGGTGTGCGCGACTACAAGCGCGATGTCACCCGTTGCAGCGCAAGAATGCCGTCTCCAGAGGACGTCAAACATCTCCGGCAATCCGATGCCTCTCCGGTTCTCTTCGTCGAAAGTCTCGATATCGATACGGATGGCCAGCCTATCGTCTACCACGAGACGCGTTATGCCGGCGAACGCGTCCAGTTCGTGATCCGGCGGGGAGACCTGTAAGGCTAAGCGGCTGGGTACCAACGCGGCCTTGCCGGAAGGTCCAGATCGCCGCAGGCGAGGCATGGCGCTGCTCGCGCGGAGAAGCTGTTTCCGACGATCCTCTGCGAGCTTATCGCGGCGCGTCTCCCGGAGTGATCGACGGCCGTTACGGTGACAATCTCGGCAAGGCGATTGCCGGGTTCGAGGCCATGCAGCGTCTTCCGGTCGACGGAAAGCTGGATTCGGACGTCATCGACAGGCTCGCCGATGATGCCCCACCTTGACTACGAGCATCGCTGAAAAGCTGGCCGAGCGTTTTCACATGGGTATCGACCTCTTGAAGGCTCTCAATCCCGGCGCCGCCTTTGCAGCGGGAGAAACGATTTCGGTGGCCATGCCCGGCGCCCCGTGCTCCGGTGAGATGAAGAGGATCGAGGCGCACAGGCAATTGGGCCAGGTCATGGCCTTTGCGGAAGACGGTTCGTTGCTGGCCGTATACCCGGCCACGATCGGCAGCAAGGAATCGCCCTCGCCAACCGGCATGCATAGGGTCAAGGGCGTCGCGCGTATGCCGACTTACACCTACAATCCGAAAATCAACTTCCAGCAGGGCAACAACACGAAAATACTGAAGCTGCCCAGCGGACCGAACAACCCCGTTGGCACTGTCTGGATCGATCTGACCGACCCCACCTATGGCATCCACGGAACACCCAATCCAGAACTCATCGGCAACGCCGGTTCTCATGGATGTGTCCGGCTGACGAACTGGGATGTCGAAGAGCTGGCCGGAATGGTCAAGCCTAGCGTCGTCGTCAAGTTTGTCGACCGATCGTTGATCGCGGCACAGACTACCGATAATCGACAGGAGCCGTTTTGGCGACGGCTGCCGCTCCGGTGTTGCTTGTCGAATATAGAAACAGGTCGAAGGTTCTAAGATCGTCAGCCTTCGACGGCGGCATACTCATCCCAGCCAATATCTCGGCCCCGGCCCTTTGCGTCCCGCCACGTCGGCAGGGTTCGCCAGGCCACATCGGTCGATCGAGAGGCAGCCGCAACCGATGCACTCGGTAAGCCCGGACCGCAGCCGCTGCAACTCGGCTATGCGCTCATCGATGCGTTTTGCCCACTCGCCCGACAACTGCGACCAATCCCGTCGCGATGGCACACGATCGGCCGGCAACTTGGCGAGCTCGACGCCGATTTCCTCAAGCGTCAACCCGATCCGCTGCGCGAAGATGATGAAGGCGATCCGACGCAATATGGACCGATGATAGCGCCTATGTCCCGAGCCGGCGCGCTCGGAGACGATCAGCCCTCGCTCTTCGTAGAAGCGTAGGGCAGATGAGGCGACGCCGCTGCGCCGCGATACGTCGGTGATGGTCAGCATCGGGTCCATGCATAAACAAGAGCACGATTCCCGCTTGACTTCAAGTTAACTTGAACTTGTAGCAATTGCTTATACCGATTGAAGGAGCACCGGCAATGCAGAAGAATATCGATGTTCAGGGACTTCGCGTGGTGGTCACGGGCGGCACTTCCGGGCTGGGCCTGGCGCTTGTGCGCCAACTCGCCGCGAAGGGGGCGCGTGTCGCCTTCGTCGCTCGCACGGCCGCGAATGTCGAACGCATCACAGCCGAGACGGGCACAGAGGGCATCGTCGGCGATGTCGGCAAGAAGGACGACATCTATCCGATCGCGATGCAGGTTACCGCCAGTCTTGGCGGGCTCGACGTCCTGATCAACAACGCGTCGAGCCTCGGCCCTGTCCCTCTGGCGGTTCTTGCCGACACCGAGTGCGAAGACCTGGAAGCGGCGCTTGTGGTCAACCTCCTTGGCGCGTTCAGACTGACGAAAGCCCTGTTTGGCGCGCTTGCCGCGTCGGCACGCGAGGACTGCGGCGCGTTGGTGATTAACATCTCCAGCGACGCGGCGGTTAGCGCCTATCCCGGCTGGGGAGCGTACGGTGCGAGCAAGGCCGCTCTCGCCCATCTGACGGCCATTTGGGACGCGGAGGCCGAGTCCGACGGCATAAGGTTCGTCGCGCTCGACCCCGGCGACATGGACACTCCTCTTCACGCGCTGGCGCTTCCGGATGCCGATCCGTCGACCTTGAAAAGCCCCGATCTCGCTGCTGCAGAAATCATAGAGAAGATGCTCGACGCGTTGCCAGCCCGTGCTGGTCTTACGGTTGGGAGACAAGCATGATTGCTGGCGACCGTTCCGACAGCCACCTCGCAAGACTGTTCGTTGTCGAGGCGGACGGCATGATGTGCGACCTGCCGCGCACCAGGCTTGCGACCCTGTTCAATCCCGGCGACCTGGTTGTTGCCAATGATGCTGCGACGCTGCCCGCCAGCTTGCAGGGAACCCATGTGCCAAGCAGGAAGGC
This sequence comes from Rhizobium mayense, assembly GCF_030272705.1. GTDB lineage: Bacteria > Pseudomonadota > Alphaproteobacteria > Rhizobiales > Rhizobiaceae > Rhizobium > Rhizobium mayense. Next base: position 86,693 of record NZ_JARFYM010000021.1, read on the forward strand.
GATCGAGATCCGCCTCGCCGGCTGGCTATCGCCTCCCGATCCTACCCAGTTCGTGGCGATTGCCTTCGGCTCCGGCGATCATCGCACGCGCACGGAAGACCGGCCGGCACCGCCTCAGCTGTCACCCGGCGACCACCTTCGGTTCGGCCCGCTGGAGGCCGTCATAGAGCGCCTTCTCGATCATCCTCGACTTCTGGAATTGCGTTTCCCCAGCAACGCCGCGGCGGTGTTTGCTGGCCTGGCACAGCATGGTCGGCCGATCCAATACGCGCATGTTCCCAATCCATTGGCGCTGTGGGATGTCTGGACGAAGATTGCAGTCCGGCCGTTCGCGTTCGAGGCACCATCGGCCGGCTTTGCGCTCGACTGGCGCACACTTCAGGCCTGGCGCCGGCGCAACATCGGATTCGCATCACTCACTCATGCCGCGGGCATTTCTTCCACGGGCGATCCCGGGCTCGACCAGCGCCTCCCCTTCGACGAGCCCTATAGCATCCCCGAGGGCACCCGAGAGCAGATCGCAAAGGCAAAGCGCCGCGGCAGCCGCATCATCGCGATTGGCACCAGCGTCGTGCGCGCACTCGAGGCGGCTGCCAATCCGGATGGCAGCATTCGCGCCGGAAATGGTGTCGCAACGGGGCGCATTGCACGGGACACGCCTCTCCGCATTATCGATGCGATCCTGACAGGCGTCCACCAGCCCGGCGAAAGTCATTTCGAGCTTTTGCGAGCCTTTGCTGATGACGCCCTGCTCGCCAAGACCTCCGCGGCGCTTGCCGCAGGCCGCTATCGCACGCATGAATTCGGCGATTCCGTGTTGTTTAATTTGCCAACTCAGACCGAATCGCAGCCCCACAATACACACGCTCCATAAGGCACCGTCACGCCTTGAAGCGGTCAAAAGCCGAAGGCTTCTTCCCAGCGATAGATTTCCGAACGCAGGTAGCGAAGTTCGTCGTCGAGACCCTCTTCTGCAATCTCGGTCCACCAGCATTTCGGGCGACCGTCGCTGCCGTCAGACCAGCGGTAACCGCGCGCCTTCAGGTGGTCTTTCATATCGAACGGACTGCTTTCCGCGAAGATGCGAATACGTGAGCGCTGGCTGGCCTGATAGAGTTCGGCAAACGGCGTTAGTCCGAGACCAGCGCAATTTTCTGCGAGAACTTCGAGCAGCGCAGAACAATCATCCACTGCCCGATGTCCCTCGTGCCATCTCCGCCCCCACGTCCGGCACACTTGAGCGAATCCGCGATCTCATCAAGGCCGCACCGATGAGTCTCTCGTTGCGCGCCGATTTTCTGGACATCGGAAGCCAAAGGGTGCGCACCGTCCGGATGGATAGGATCCGGACGGTGCCGACGACAGATCTAGCGCGCCAGCCAACCGCCGTCGACGGGCAAAATTGCACCATCGCCACACCTCTCGCACATCCTTAGTCATACGGTTACATTGTTGTACGACAACTTTTATGTCAATATCAATCGGCGCGCCGCGGTGAGAGAGCTGTCTCCGGCCATGTCGCAATTGGCGAAATCTAAAAATCGTTAGGAAAATCAATGCCGATTTTGGAAAAGAGAAGCGTATCCAGGAGTGGGTTGAGCGTCACCACCATGGGGTTGGGCGGGACCGGTCTCGGCAACATGTACCGCGCAACCGATCCGAAAGTCGCGCACGACACGGTCCATGCGGCATTCGAAAATGGTCTGCGCTATTTCGACACTGCACCGGTCTATGGTTTCGGCCTTGCCGAAACGCGGCTTGGGGAAGCGATCAGGACGTTGCCACGACAGGATATCGTCATCTCGTCGAAGGTCGGCTATGATCTGGTGCCGATCCCTGACAGCGAGGTCAAGCCCGTCTTGTGGGACGAAGCACCGCCATTCCGGGCGGAATTCGACTATTCGCGCGACGCCGTTCTGCGTTCGATCGAGAACTCGCTGAAACGGCTCGGGACCGGCTATATCGACATGCTGGCTATTCATGATCCGGACGAGGCCATCCACTTCGCCCGAGGCGAGGATCCCTATGCAAGAAGCCGGTTCAAAGAGGCGATGGAGGGAGCCTATCAGGTGCTGGACGAACTCCGGTCACAGGGGGTTATCAAGGCCATCGGCGTCGGCATCAACCAGTGGCAGATGCTCTCGGATTTCGTCGAGGCCGGACAGTTCGACTATTTCCTCCTCGCTGGACGATATACGCTTCTCGAACAGGAGCCGATTGCGACATTGTTTCCTGCTTGCGAGCGAAAAGGAACCAAAATCGTCATCGGCGGTCCCTACAATTCGGGCATTCTGGCGACCGGTCCGGTCCAGGGCGCAACATTCAACACCAGGAATGCGCCGCCGGACGTACTTGACCGCGTCGGCCGGTTGCGCGCCGTCTGCGAGCGCCACAACGTCCCGCTCGCTGCCGCCGCGCTTCAGTTCCCGCTTGCGCATAAACTCGTGGTCAGCGTGATTCCGGGCGCGCGCTCCGTTGAGGAGTTGAAGCAGAACCTCCAGTACCTGCAATGGCCGATACCAAGCTCGCTCTGGTCGGAGCTGAAAGCCGAGAAGCTTGTCGACGAAGCCGCGCCGCTTCCCTCCCGCGCCGCCTGACATAGTCTCGACCCGAGTCTTGTTGATCTCCAGGAACGACGATGCTCCACAGGCCGAGAGTATCGTCTTCAAGGGGCGGGAGCTCGATTTAGTCTGGGCGCCTCGGCATTTGAGGACAAGCTTCTAGGCGCGTTTGCCGCTCTCGCCGAGGTGCCGATCAACTTTGCCAGGCGCACGCTCGCCGACGCTGTTAATCCTGGTTGGCAGATCCGCGAGGGCGGGAAGACGCGCAGTAGCTACCAGCTTGAACGGTTGTGCCTGAAGCCTTTGTGAACCCGGCCAAAGCTGATCCGGTAGAGCAGAAAAGCTCCGCGTCGCAATAGCGACGCAGGGCCTCAACTCTTAACCCTGAACGAGCACTTCATGCTTTCGACGATCAAAAAAGATCGTCGATTTCAGCCCAGAGCCCCGTGGGAATGGCCAGCTCAGACCAGACCAGATTCTCTGCGATGCGCTCGGGTCGGCTCATGCCGAGAACCGCCGCGGCAACCTGCTCATTGCGGAATGGAAACTGGATCGCCGCGGCCTGCAACGGAATTCCATGCCGAACACAAATCGCCTCAATCTTCCTGGCGCGGGCGACGACATCTTCCGGCGGCGCGCCGTAGTCGAACGTAGTGGTCGTGCTCCCGGGTCCCGTGGCGAGGATGCCGGAGTTAAAGACGCCGGCGACGACGATCTCGACGCCCTGACGAGCCGCCTCGGGAAGAAGATCCACCTCGGCGGCGCGGTCCAGCAGCGTGTAGCGGCCAGCCATCATCACCGCATCGAGCGAACACGCCTTGATGAAACGGGTCGCCACGTCGCTCTCGTTGACGCCAACACCGATCGCCTTGATATGACCAGCCTTGCGCAGATCGGCGAGCGCCCGGTAGCAGCCCTCGATCGCCTCATTGAAATGACGTTCGTAGGCATCACCATGCGTGAAGCGATCGACATCATGAATGTAGATCAGATCGAAGTCGGCGATCCCGAGGCGGCTCGCCGATTGCTCTAGCGAGCGCATCGTACCGGCATAGCTGTAGTCGAATACCGGCTTCAGCCGCAGCGGCGAGGCCCAGAGGCCGTAGTCCACGGTCTCGCCATAGGGCGGGACCATATAACGCCCGACCTTGGTGGAAATCGTGACCGTGTTCCTATCGACGCTGCGCAGGAAAGTGCCGAGACGAAGCTCGCTGAGCCCGTGCCCATAAAGCGGTGCGCTATCGAAATAGCGCATGCCGCCCTCGTAGGCCCTTAAAAGCACCTCGGCCGCCTGCGCTTCGGTGACATTGCGATAGAGCGTGCCAATGCCGCTCGCGCCGAAACCAAGACGCGATTTAAAGCCAATGCGGCTTTGGGACGAGCCGCCGGTCATACGTTCGGCTCCTGGAATTCCGGCAGCCGATAAGCTTCGATCGCATTGAGGCCGAATATCCGTACGAGCTCGCCTTCGGAGAGGTCCTTCAAGCATTCGCGCAACGCGTCGACGACCCTGTCATAACTTGCGGCAACAAGGCACACCGGCCAATCGGTACCGAACATGCAACGTTCGGTTCCAAACACCTCGAGCACCTCGCGAACGTAGGGCTTGAGATCCTCGGGTGTCCAGGTCTTCCAGTCAGCCTCCGTGACCATGCCTGAGAGCTTGCACCAGACATGATCACGCTCTGAGCGGAACTGGCGGATCAGGACGGCCCATTCGTCGAAGCCGCGATTGCGGATTTCCGGCTTCGAAATATGGTCGAGCACGAAACGGGCCTGCGGGAAAGCCCCGACCGTATGGATGCATGAGGGCAGCTGGGGCAGGTTCGGCACCAGGTCGTAGACGAGGCCGGCAGCCTCGACCGCCTTGAGGCCGCGCTTGGCATCATCGCGCGACAGCCAATTGGGATCGGTTTCCGTCTGGATCAGGTGCCGCACGCCGACCAGCCACTTGCCTTCGGGTGCCGCCTTCAATGCCGCCAGCGTGTCGCCGACCTTCGGATCGGTCAGGTCTACCCAACCGACGACGCCGGCGACGAAATCGGTCGCTTGCGCCGTGCGGATGAAATCCCAGGTCTCGCCGAGATCGTTCCAGGTCTGTACGAGCACGGTACCGGTCACACTGTTCTTTTTGAGGCTCGGCCTGAGATCCGAGGGCTCGAATTTCCGGTTGATCGGTTCGAAGGGACCACTCAGCCAACCGTAGTCTCCGCCGCTTGCCGGGTCCCAGAAGTGATGGTGGGAGTCGATGATTGGGTTCGTCATGGCTTTCACTCCTTACCAGCGCTGATGGACATATTGCTTGATGGTGGTGTCATAGATCGCCTTGATTTCCTGCATAGCACTCTGCGGGATGGGAGGGAGATCAGCGGCTTCCGCGTTGGAGCGCGCTTGTGCGGGATTGCGGGCTCCCGGGATGGCGACGGTGACGGCGTCGAACATCAGGATCCAGCGCAGCGCGAATTTCGCCATGGTTGTATCGCCGGATACCAGCGGCCTGACGCGCTCAACGGCCTCCAGCCCGACCTCATAAGGAACGCCCGAGAAGGTTTCGCCGACGTCGAAGGCCTCACCGTTGCGATTGAAAAGGCGATGATCGTTCGCTTCGAACTTGGTATCCTTCTGGAACTTGCCGGATAACAAGCCGCTTGCGAGCGGAACGCGAGCGATGATGGCGACCTTCTTGTCTTGCGCCTCGGCGAAGAAATGCTCGATCGGACGTTGGCGGAAGGCGTTGAAGATGATCTGGACGCTGACGACACCGGGATATTCGATAGCCTTCAGCGCTTCTTCGACGCGCTCGACGCTGACACCGTAATTGCGGATCTTGCCTTGCTCGACCAGCCGGTCGAGGCGTTCAAATATCTCGGGGTGATAGTAGAGATCCGTCGGCGGGCAATGCAGCTGCACCAGGTCCAGGCGATCCGTCTCGAGGTTCTTCAGGCTTCGTTCGATCCAACCGCTCAGGTTCTCGGCGCTATAGCCCTCGACGAACTGCTGAGGCAGGCGACGTCCGGCCTTGGTGGCGATGAACGGGCGTTCGCCACCGCGCTCCTTCATTACTTTTGCGATGAGCCGTTCGGAATGACCGTCGCCATAGACATCGGCTGTATCGATGAAGGTGACGCCGGTATCGAGCGCTGCATGCAGTGCGGCAAGCGCCTCGTCGTCGTTCACCTCGCCCCATGCGGCGCCGATCGCCCAAGCACCAAATCCAATCTCGCTGACCTTGCGGCCGGTTCGGCCGAACTCCTTCATGCGCATGTTCCACTCCCTGGTTTGCGATCCCGGCGGGGCCGGCTTCTCGCGGTAGGCTTGCTTGACATTCTCCGTCACGGCTATTATCAGAGAACAGGGTTGTACGACAACCCGGTAAGAATGCAAAATCTGCACTGGGAGGATGAGACCGTGCGATCACTGGTATTGGGAGGCATTTCTCTTGCGCTCGGCCTCGGCGCGTCTGCCTATTCAGCGTCCGCGGAAGACACGATCAAGATCGGGGTCGTCGCCGCTGAATCCGGCGCATTCGTTTCGGCCGGGCATACGTTGCCCGCAGGCGTCGGCCTGGCGGTCAAGGAAATCAATGACGCCGGTGGCGTCAAGGTCGGAGACAAGACCTACAAGATCGAGCTGCTCAAGCGCGACGACCGCACCGACGTTTCAACTGCGATCGCCGCCACACAGGAGCTCGTGCGCGACCAGAAGGTCGCCGCGATCTTCGGCTCCGAAACGCATGACTTTACCCTGGCAATGACCAAGATCACGCAGCCGGCCAAGGTCATCCAGATTGCTGGCAACAGCACGCTCGCGAAGATCCTGAACCCGCAATCCGTCGCTCCGGGCGGCGAGGACCATTATCTGTTCCAGTCCGAGCCACAGGAATTCCAGCGCTCCGGATCGACCGCCCGTGGCGTGCTGAGCCTGCTGACGCCGCTCGTCGGCCACCCGCTGAAGAAGTCCGTCGTCATCGTCGGCAACGATGCGACCGGTCAGTTCCTCACGTCCTACTACGTCAAGGCCCTCAAGGCTGAGGGCCAGGAAGTGCCCGAGGTCATCTCCTATCCGCCGGATACCACCGACTTCTCGCCGTTCCTGACACGTGCCAAGAGCCTGAACCCGGATGTCGTGCACTTCTGGTACAATGGCGACTCGACACTGACGGCTCTGCCGCAGGCGCTCGAACTCGGCGTCGCTCCGAGCTATTTCCTGTTCGGCGTCGATCCTGGCATCTGGAAGGAGCGTGGTCTTTCCGCCGACGTTCCCGTCGCCATGAGCTGCGTCCCGATTTGTTGGGGTGAATCCTCCAACGCCAATGCGAAGATCTATTTCAACAATTACTTCGCCGCCGGCGCTCCGAAGGGCGTGACTTCGTCGGTGTCGTTGCTCTACTACGACTACGTCCACATGCTCGCTGAAGCCTGGACGAAGGCAGGCTCGCTCGATCCGGACAAGACGGTCGCGGCCATGGAATCGATTCACCACAAGGGTGTGGTTTCCGATGACCTTTCCTTCAACAAGAGCCATCAGGTGACCCACGCCACCGAAGTCTGCGCTGCGGCACCCGGCGGCAACATATCCTGCGCGATGCAGCAGCCACCGGCGGAAGCCCCGGCCGAATAACTGTCAGGACGCCGACCCGCCGGCCACAGCCGGCGGGTTCCTCTCAGGAAAGACAGGCCGTATGACCGAGGGCCTGCGCAACAGCGGAACAGGGCTGTGGACATTCTCATTCAGCAACTCCTCAATGGTCTGTCGATCGCGAGCGTCATCACGCTGATCGCCGTTGGGGTCACTTTGATCTTCGGCCTGACCGGCATCATCAATTTCGCCCATGGCGAATTCCTGATGGTCGGCAGCATCGTCACCTGGCTCGCCGTCCGCGGCGGATTGGGCTTTCCCCTTGCTCTGGTGCTCGCGGTTCTCGCCGTCGGCCTGATGGGCTTCGTCCTCGAACGCGGATTGTTCCGATTTACGCTGACGCGACCGACCAACGGCTTCATCGTCTCACTCGGGCTCATCGTGGTGCTGCAGCACATCGTCATCTTCTTTTATGATCCGAACCAGAAGAGTATTCCACGCCCGCTGACGGGCATCTGGGATGTCGCTGGCGTTCGCATCGCCTCGGTCCGCGTCATGGTCATTCTCGTGACCATTGCCGTCGTGGCACTGACCTTCGCCATGGTCACCCGCAGCCGCTACGGCCGCGCGCTTCGCGCCGCGGTCGACGACCGTGACACCGCCGCTCTGATGGGCATTCCGGTCCGCCGCTACATCACAGGCGTCTTCGTTCTTGGCAGCGCACTTGCCGGCCTTGGCGGAGCGCTGCTGATTGCCCTCTTTCCGATAACGCCGTTCACTGGCGGGACCATGGTGATGAAGGGATTCGCGGTGGCGCTGATCGGCGGCCTCGGCAACCTGACAGGCGCCGTGGTAGCCGGGCTGATCCTCGGCATCGTTGAGGGCTTCAGCGCCGGCTACGGCTTCTCGGCCTGGACCGACGCCTACTCCTTCGCCCTGATGATCCTTGTGCTGCTCTTTAAGCCGAACGGGCTTTTCGGCGGCACCAGCGGCCCGAAGATGGCCTGACGGCGAAAGGACGATCCATGAACAACACGTTCTCGCCTTTCCGCGCGCTCATCCCCGCTCTGGTGGTGATCGCACTCCTCGCTCTTGTTCCAGCGCTCGGTCCCAGCAATCGTCTGCTGTCGCTGGCGATCTCCGCCGGCATCAATGTCGTTGCCCTCTATGGCCTTTCCGTTCTCTTCGGACAGACCGGCATCCTCTCCATGGGGCATGCTGCGCTTGTCGGCGTCGGCGCCTACGCCGCCGCGCTTCTCGCACGGGACACCGGGTTCGGCTTCTGGCTCGCTCTGCCGCTCGGCGGGGTCTTCGCCGGAATAGCCGCCGTAGTCATCGGCGTGCCCTCGTTGCGCGTCTCCGGCCATCACTTCGTCATCATGACCTTCGCTTTCGGGCAGCTGCTGACAATCGTCCTGACCAATGGTGGCGACTATACGGGTGCAGCGACCGGCCTCGATCTTCAATTGCCGGTCAGCTTCTTCGGCACGCCCGTCGACGACCTGATGCCTTATTACTATATCGTCCTGGCATTTGTAGCGCTGAGTGCGGTCGCAAGCTGGGCGATCATCAACTCGCCCTATGGCCGCACCTTGCGGGCCATCCGCGAAAACGAGAAGCTCGCGGCATCGCTCGGCATCAATATCGGCCGCCACAAGATCGGCGCCTTCGTGGTCAGCGGCGTATTTGCCGGCGTTTCAGGCGTGCTTCTCGCCTATTTCCTGCGACACATCTCGCCCAGTCAGTTCGCTTCCTTCCCCAGTATCTATCTGGCGCTGATGGTCATGATTGGTGGCGCGAGGCTGCTGCTCGGCCCGCTTGCCGGTGGAATCCTGGTCTCATTCCTTCCGGAAGTCCTGAACCTGGACCCGGTGGAATCTCGCATCCTCTACGGCGTCTGCCTGATCGCAGTCATCCTGCTGCTGCCAAACGGCCTGATCGCCGGTCTGCTCGAAGGTTGGCAGAAGCTCTTTGGGAACGCGGCGCAAAAGCGTGCTGGCAATGCGTCGGCTGACGCCAAACACGCCGCGGAGGCCGGACGATGAACGCCATTTTGGAAATCAACGGGCTCAAAAAGCAGTTCGGCGGCCTGACGGCTCTGTCCGGCGTCGACCTGTCGATCGAGGAAGGGGAGATCCTTGGGATCGTCGGCCCCAACGGCTCGGGCAAGACCACGCTCTTCAACGTCATCACAGGCGTTCACAAGCCAACGGAAGGCCGTGTCAGCTGGCGCGGCCGCGATATCACCAGCCTTGCCGCCCACGAGATCTCGGGAGCCGGCATCGGCTATACCTTCCAGCAGGCCATGGCCTTCCCGGGCCTCTCGGTCTGGGAAAATGTCCAGATCGCCTGCGAACATGCGCATCGGAGCGATCGTTCCTATCCGTGGACGACGCCTGCGGCACTTCTCGATTTCGTCGGAATCACCGCCCTTGCCAAAGAACGGGCCGGCGTCCTGCCCTTCGGTAGCCTGCGGCTGCTCGGCATCGCGCTGGCGCTTGCGACGCGGCCCTCGCTGATCCTGCTGGACGAACCGGCCGCCGGTCTCAACGACAAGGAGACGGCAACACTTGTCGGTCTGGTGCGGCAGTTTCCGGCCCATGGCATCAGCGTCTGCGTCATCGACCACGATATGAAGCTCATGCAGATGCTCTGCAAACGCCTCATCGTACTGGATTTCGGATCGAAGATCGCAGACGGGCCGACGCAGGCCGTGCTTGCCGATCCGAAGGTTCTCGAGGTCTATCTGGGAGGCGCGCTGTGAGCCTGTTGAACCTATCGAATGTCACGACGGGCTATGGCGCGACCGTCGTCAACCGCGACGTTTCTCTAACGCTCGAAGAGAGCGAAGTGATCACCATTTTGGGCCCAAACGGCGCGGGCAAGTCCACGCTGCTAAGGACCATCGTCGGCCTCGTCAGGCCGCGCGCCGGGCGCATCAGCTTCGCCGACGAGGAACTGACCGGCCGCACGCCCGATATCATGGCTAAGCGCGGCGTCGTGCTGGTGCCGGAAGGTCGGCGTATCTTTGCCGACATGACGGTTGAGGAAAACCTGCGCCTTGGCGCTTATGCAAGGCGTGACAGCGATGCCGTCGACGCCGACGTGAAGACGATGGAGAGTTTCTTCCCGATCCTGGCGACGAAGCGCCAGCAGAAAGGTGGATCCTTGAGCGGCGGTCAGCAGCAGATGCTGGCGATTGCCCGTGGGTTGATGGCGAGACCGAGGGTCCTGCTGCTTGACGAACCGTCGCTCGGTCTCTCGCCGCTTCTCGTCAAGGAAATACAAGCGATCATCCTCGATATCGGCAAGACCTTCGGCGCATCGGTTCTGCTTGTCGAACAGAACGCCGGACTGGCTCTCTCGGTCGCCACACGCGGCTATCTGATGCAGAACGGTCGCATCGCGACATCAGGACCGATCGAACAGCTGAAAGACATGTCGCTGATGCGCGAACTATATCTCGGTGGCGTTGCGGAGCAGGTCTAATGAATGCAATTTCGATTTCCTACGGCCGCGGGCATCTTGAGTTGACGATGCCCGCGCACGCCAAGCCGAAGGAGGGACCCTATGTCGTTCCCCGTTATGCCGCCTGAGCTATCAGTGCGGCGAACTGGCGTCGCGAAGTTCTTCGAAGCGGGCCGCGCTTTTCGACAGATGGTTGCGAAGGGCCTTGCGGGCGGCGGCTTCGTTGCCGTCACGGATCGCATTGAAGATCGCGTGATGTTCTCTGCGCATGCGTGCGACGTGACGGTCCCGTTCAGATGCCGTAATCCGGTCGAGCCTCGCCCATTGACGGGGCACCATGGCGGTGCCGAACGTGTCAAACAGCCGGCTGTAGTAGGAATTCTGCGTCGCAACAAGGATCGCACGATGAAAGGCAAAGTCCTCTTCGGCACCATAGCCGCCCCCTTCTGTCGCGCGGTCGAGCGCATCGAGGCGGTCTTGCATGCGGGCGATATCCTCCGGCGTACGACGTTGCGCAGCGAGGCCTGCGGCCTCGTATTCGATGCCGAGGCGAAGTTCGAGGACGCGGAGAACCTCGTCGATGGACTCCAGATCATTCGGAATGATCTGAAAGGATCGCGGTTTGGGATCATTGGAGACAAAGGCGCCGAGACCCTGGCGCGTGATGATCAGACCCTTCGCGCGCAGCGTGGCAAGTGCTTCCCGGACGATCGTTCGGCTAACGCCGGTCGCCTCCATGATCGCCTGCTCGGTCGGGAGCCTCTGACCTGGCTTCAGGTCGCCCGACTCGATCTGCGCGATCAGGCTGTCGGCAAGGCCGCTACGCAGGTTGGGCATCTGCTGGATGGTATTGAAGACGGCGCTGTCCCTGTCCTTCATGCTTTCTCGAAGTCCGATTTCGCTGTCCGTCGACAGGCTCCTGCTTCCGTAGCTACCCGATACCCTTGAAAAAAGCAAAAGACCGAACGAACTGAGAAATTTATTTAACCAGGAGGAAAAATGAAAGAGAAAATCGGTTTCATCGGGCTCGGAGCCATGGGTTCTGGGATGGTAACCAACCTGCTTGAGAAAGGATGGCCGGTGACGGTCGTCCCCCATAGGAAACGGGAGGCTGTGGAGAGGCTGAAGACGCTTGGTGCCGCCGAGGTGGCGACGGCAAGAGAACTCGCCGAGGCGACGGATGTCATCCTGCTTTGCGTGACCGGTTCAGAGCAAGTGCAGGAGATTGTGTCCGGCCGTAATGGCATTGTATCGGCAGGAAAGCCGCTCCTGCTGATCGATTGCTCGACATCCAATCCTGCCGTGACAGTTAGGCTTGCGGAAGAGCTGGCGATTTCCGGAATCACTCTTGTCGACGCCCCCTTGGCGCGGACACCGAAAGAGGCGGCCGAGGGCAAGCTCGATGTCATGGTCGGAGGTGCCGCGGATGCGGTTGCACGCGCACGTCCGATCCTTGAAGCGTTCTCGGCGCGCATAGTCGCGACCGGTGACGTCGGGACGGCCCATACGATGAAACTCCTCAATAATTTCATCTCGATGGGATATTCGGCGATCTATTCGGAGGCCTTGATGCTCGCCGCCAAGGCAGGCTTGACGCCGCAGGTGTTCGACAGCGTGCTGCGCGGCAGTCGCATGGATTGCGGTTTCTACCAGGCCTTCTTCGAATTTGTGCTGAACCGCAATGAGAACGCCCAGAGATTTGCGATGGTGAACGCCCTGAAGGACATGTCCTATCTCGCCTCCTTCGCTCAATCGGTGCAGGCGGCCAATCCGGTTGGTGCGGTCGTGCGCAACAGCTTCGCTGCGGCAGTCGCTTCCGGAAAAGGTGATGCCTTCGTACCAGCCTTGTCCGATGTCGTCGCCGCCTTGAACGGCGTTTCGCTGACTGCCGCAACCGGCGCGAAATAAGGTGGGCGCGCATCCCCGGCTTGCGCCGAGCTCCGGGTGTTGGCAACAATGGATAAGCCATGACAGGGGAGGCGCAAATCGCACCTCCTCTGTTGTTGTCAAGCCGCGTCGACCGTCAGCTGCGTCTGCTCACCAAGCCCTTCGATGCCGAGCTTGATCGTCTGGCCCGCCGTCAGGAAGACCGGCGGCTTCATGCCGAGGCCGACGCCGGGCGGCGTGCCGGTCGAAATGATATCTCCCGGCTGCAGGCTCATGAATTGGGAAATGTAGTGGACGAGGAAGGCGACGCCGAAGATCATCGTCCTGGTCGAACCATTCTGGCGCATGGTGCCGTCGACCGACAGCCACATCTTGAGGTTCTGCGGATCTGCGATCTCGTCGCGGGCGACCATCCATGGCCCGATCGGTCCGAAGCTGTCGGCCGACTTGCCCTTGGTCCACTGGCCGCCGCGTTCGGCCTGGAATTCGCGCTCGGAGACGTCGTTGATCAGGCAATAGCCGGCAACATGCTTCATCGCATCTGCCTCGCTGACATAGCGCGCCTCATCTCCGATCACGACACCGAGTTCGACCTCCCAGTCGGTCTTCTTCGATTTCCGAGGAATGATGACGTTGTCGTTCGGCCCAGTGATGGCGCTCGTCGCCTTCATGAACAGGATCGGCTCCTCCGGGATCGCCGCACCCGTTTCCGCCGCATGGTCCGCATAGTTGAGGCCAACGCAGATGAACTTGCCGGTGCGCGTCACGCAGGGGCCAAGACGGCCGGGTTCGGTGACGACAGGCAGGCTGTCGATGTCGATTGCCGACAGCTTGGCGAGCCCGGCCGAGGTCAGGGTGTCTCCGCCGATATCGTCGATGTGGCCGCTCAAATCCCTCACCTTGCCATTGCTGTCCAGAATGCCGGGCTTTTCGGCGCCGCGTGGACCGTATCTCAGAAGTTTCATAGCTTTGTCCGTATCTTCGGGTTTTCTTCAGGCGTTTGCCCAGCCGCCGTCGATGACGATAGCGTTGCCGGTCATGAAAGCAGATTCGTTGCTGGCAAGGTAAACGACGAGGTCTGCCACTTCTTCCGCGGTCCCGAGCCGCCCCATGGGCTGGCGGGCAACAAAGCTGGCGCGCGCCTCATCATAGTCCCCAAGCGCCCGCATGCGATCCTGCAAGGAAGGACTTTCCACCGTCCCAGGGCAAATGGCGTTGGCGCGGATGCCCTTGGTCACGTAATCGAGCGCCACCGACTTCGTCAGGCCGACAACGGCCGCCTTCGTGGTGCCGTAGATGAAGCGGTTCGGCGCGGCGATCACGGTTGAGGCGACCGACGCCATATTGACGATCGAACCGCCGCCGCGGGCAATCATGCCGGGCAGGAAGGCGCGGATCATCCGGTACATCGCCCGGATGTTCAGATTGACCGAGAAATCGAACGCATCCTCGTCGCATTCAAGAATGGAACCGTTGTGCACGAAACCGGCGCAGTTGAAAAGAATATCAGGCGCATCGATTTCGCTCGAAAAGCTCTGGATCTCCTGTGCATTCAGTACGTCAAGCTTCCGCAAGGTAACGCCGGCGTGATCGTGCAAACTGTCGAGTTTGGCGGCATCGATATCCGTTGCCCAGACACGCGCGCCCTCGCGCAGGAAGGCCAAAACCGTGGCGCGCCCCATCCCCTGCCCGGCCGCCGTGACGACAGCCGTTTTTCCCTCAAGTCTTCCTGTCATTTGAAAATCCTCAACAGATTATTCGGATTGCTGCTCGGCGAGGCCGACACGGCTTGCAGCACCATGGAGGTGAGCTCGCATCGCCTCTTGCGCCTGCTCCGCATCCCTGGCCTCGACGGCATCGAGGATGCGCTGATGTTCTCCGAGCGTCACAGCCGCGAGGTCTTCCGATCCTTGCTGATTACCGGAGGCGAGAATGCTTTCGCGCACTTTCTCGGAGACAAATGTGAGAAATTGGATCATGTAGGGGTTGCCGGTCGCCGCGGCGACGGTCTTGTGAAACTCGAGATCGGTCTTCAACCACATCACGCTGCCATAGGGTGCCATCCGCATGGTCGAAAGCGCGTCCTTCATCGCCTTCAGGTCATCCTCGGTCCGCCGTTTGGCGGCAAAGGCCGCTGCCTGTACTTCGAGGATGCCCCGCAGTTCGAACAGCGACTCGAACGCATTCGATGTCTGAAGTGCATCGATGTCGATGGTCAAAACGGTGGTGTTCGGCTGATCCGCAACGAACGCGCCACGGCCCTGCTGGGACCAGATCCTTCCTTCAGAGCGTAGCCTGGCGATCGCCTCGCGAACGACGTTGCGGCTGACGCCGAATGTCTGCGCCAGCTGTTGCTCCGTTGGCAACTGATCGCCCGGCCTGAGACGGCCTTGCGCGATCTCACGCGAAATCGAACTTGCGACCAGCGTCGAGAGATGAGGTCCTCGATTGACCTTGTCGAGCTTCAGCATCATTCGCTGCCCCCCTGCCCAGGCTCTCCGCCATTCAATATACGACCTTCGCTCAGAAGATGTTGTGGATCAAAAGCGTCTTTGATCCGGCGGGACAAGGTGAGCGTCAAGGGATCGGCCCGTTTCAGGAAGGCCGCCTGCTTCACACGGCCAATACCGTGCTCGGCGCTGATCGAGCCGCCATGCCGATCGACGACATCGAAGATCACCTCCTCGGTCGCATGGAACAGCGCATCGTATTTTTCGGCCGGCATCTCTTCAGGCGGCACGATGTTGAGGTGAATGTTCCCGTCGCCGACATGGCCATAGGTCACCGCCAGCGCTTCGGGGTGTTTTTGCGCAAGCGCCTCGAGCGTTTCGGCGACAAAAGCCGCAAGACTCGATATCGAGACAGACACGTCGGTCCTCAGATATCGTCCGCCACGGCCCTGCGCCTCAACCATCATCTCGCGCAGCAGCCAGAGACGCTCGGCCTGCGCTTTGCTGCCGGCAAGCACGCCGTCGAGAACAAGGTCCGAGGAATCGGCGAGAAAACCCTCGAGCAGAGCCCTGAGGTCGACGCGGCCGGCTGCCGAGGCCTCGATCAGCACATAGACCGGATAGGACGCCGCCAATGGGTCCGTGAGATCACTGGCATTGATCGCAATCTCGATCCCGCCGCGCAGAATGAGCTCGAAGGCGGTCAGCAGGTCGCTGCATTGACGGCGGGCGCGCGCGTATAGCTGCATGGCTGCGTCCACCGAACTGACGCCGACCAGCGCCGTCTCGACCTGCTCCGGTTTGGGAAATATCTTCAACGCAACTGCCGTCACGATGCCGAGCGTGCCCTCGGCTCCAATGAACAGCTGCTTCAGATCGTAGCCGCGATTGTCCTTTCGAAGCGTCTTCAGCCCATTCCAGACGCGCCCGTCGGCAAGAACGACCTCCAGGCCGAGCACGAGATCGCGCGTCATCCCGTATCGCAAGACATTAAAGCCACCCGCATTGGTCGAGACGTTACCGCCGATCCGGCAGCTTCCTTGCGCGCCAAAGGTAATGGGCAGGATGCAATCGGCGTCCTCTGCATGACGTTTGGCATCCTCCAGGATGCAGCCGGCTTCGACAACCATCGCGAAATCGATCGGATTGACGGAACGGACCCTGTTCATTCGTTCCAGCGAGATGACCACCTCGCCACCCGGATAACTCGGAACAGCCGCACCCACCAGGCCTGTCAAACCGCCTTGCGGAACGACATGGATCCGCAGCTCATGACAGGTCTTCATGAGAAGGCTGAGCTCTTCAGTTGACCGGGGCCGGGCGACCAGCAGCGGCCGGCCATAGTGGTCGCCGGACCAGTCGCGGCTATAGCGTTCCAGACTATCAGGATCAGACAGGAGCATGTCTGCCGGCATCGCGGCGGAAAGGGCTGCGAGCGCTCTTTCCTGGAAGGGCGGCTGGGCGTTCATTCACTTGCTCCGGTTCGATCTCTTGAAAACGTTCTGGACAATTAGGTCGGTTACATGGTTATCATACAACACTGGTTTTGAACATCAAGTGCAGGGACCTGTTCCGCTGCTTCTCTTTCCCTAAAAACCAGTGTGAAAACGATAACTTGCAGGAGGATCCGTATTATGACCGCAGCGTCCGGCCAATTTCGCATGATGCACACAATGATCCGCGTGTTCGACCTCGACCGGTCGATCAAGTTCTACACGGAACTGCTCGGGATGAAGCTTCTGCGCAAGGACGACTATCCTGGCGGAAAGTTCACCAATGCCTTTGTCGGTTACGGCCCGGAGGAGACCGATACGGTCGTCGAACTGACATACAACTGGGGCCGAGAAGAACCCTACGAGCTCGGTACCGGCTTCGGCCACCTGGCGCTCGGCGTCAATGACATTTACGCCGTTTGCGCAGCCCTCGAAAAGCAGGGAGCCAAGATCCCGCGGCCGCCAGGTCCGATGCTGCATGGCACTACGCACATCGCCTTCATCGAAGACCCGGATGGCTACAAGATCGAGCTCATCGGTCTCGACACGATGTAACTGTCCTTCCCGTCTCTGGAGGCCGCATCGAAGCATGCGGCCTTTTTCTTTTAGAGCTGCTCTCATCGGCCGCGCGTTCATTTTATGATCGCGATCTTGCTGCGGTCGATGGTGATGGCGACTGCGAGAATAAGCACCGCTCCGAACACCACGTTTTCCGCGAAGATGTTGATTCCGACAAAGGTCATGCCGATTCTCACGATCGAGATGATCAGTGCGCCGACAGCGGTTCGCGCGACACCGCCGAGACCGCCCGTAATCGCCGTGCCACCAACGATGACGGCCGCGATTGCAGGCAGCAGCAATTGATTGGCAAGGTTGGGCGAGCCGCTCGACAGGCGCGCAGCCAGGATGGTCCCGGCGATGGCTGCGAGCACGCCGGAGATGGCAAAGGCGACGATCTTCGTGCGCTCGACATTGATGCCGGCTGCGATCGCGGCCGGTTCACCCGCCCCGACCGCAAGGCTGTGGCGGCCAAAACGCGTATATCTGAGCCCGACATACGCCATGACGCCAATGACCGCCGCAATCCAGATGACGGTTGGAAGCCCTGCGACGGTCCCGTTGATCCAGGCCGTATTGGCGCGACCGCCTTCTTCGATGGTGATCGCACGCCCAGCCGCCGCCCACAGCGCGATGCCGGCGACGACACCGCCCGTTGCGAGCGTCGCAACGAAGGACGGCACCTTGAGCCGGACATGCACATAGCCGCTCAGAATGCCGAACACGAGACCGGACAGGATGGCTGCGGGGAAAGCGAGAAAGCCGATCTGCGGCAAGAGCTGCGCGAGAATGACGCTCGACAGCGACGCCACCGACTGGATCGACAGATCGATGCCACCAATGAGAATGACGAAGGTCACGCCGGCGGCGAGGATGAAAAGGACGGCCGTGTTGGATAATAGCAGGACGAGCGTATCGCCAGTGAGGAAGCCCGGCGCCGCAACTTCGATGATCAGTACCAGCACGATCAGCAGTGCGGGCGGGATAGCGCCCTGGAGCCAGCCTGAAGCAAGGAGAGATTTCATATTCTTGAGGTTTTCCATGACATCCTCCTCAAACCATCGCCCGGACGAGGTCGACCTGGTCCGGCTTGCTGCCCGGGGCGGCGTCGAAATGGGCGGTCACCGCGCCGTCGCGCATGACGAGAACGCGATGCGAAAGGCCGATCGTTTCTTCGAGTGTGTCGGAGATCAACAGGATCGCCACACCCTGGGAGGAGAGTTCGCGGACAAGCTCGTAGACTTCTTCCTTCGCGCCGACGTCGAGGCCGCGGGTCGGGTGGTCCAGGATCAGTATCCGCGAGCCGGCCGTCATCCAGCGCGCCAGCACCACTTTTTGCTGGTTGCCGCCGGACAGCTTGCGGCAGGCTATATCGGGACCGGGCGCCTTGATCTTGAGCCGCTTGATCCAGTCGCTGGCAAGCCGACGCTCACGCCCATAGCTGATGGCGCCGTTTGCCATGACCGATGAGAGGTCCGCGAGCGTGATGTTCTCCGCGATCGAAAGAAACATGACGAGACCCTCGATCCGTCGCTCGCGCGGAACATAGCCTATGCTTTTGCGGACGGCCTGTTCGGGCGAACGAAACTGGACGGGCTCGTCGTTGATTTTAAGCGTGCCGCCGGTATGGGTAAGAAAGCCGCCGATGGCACGGGTGACCTCTTCTCGGCCCGAGCCGACAACACCAGCGATGCCGACAATCTCGCCGGAACGAATCTGCAGGTCCACGTCCCGAAACGCACCGTCGACCGAGAGCCGCTTTGCATCGACGACGATTTCGCTGCGAGGCGGAAGCTGCCTGTCTTCCTTGTAATAGGTCGCCTGCAATCCTCGCCCGACCATGATCTCGTGCAGCTCCGGACCCGTGACGTCTACGGCCTGGTGCTCGGCAACGACCTGTCCATCCTTCATGGTGTAGACGCGGTCCGAAATGCGAAGGACCTCATCCAGCCGATGCGAGACGAAGACGAAGCTTGCACGCGACTTCAGCGACCGCACACGTTTGAACAATACGTCGATGTCGCTGCCGCTGAGCACTGAAGTCGGTTCGTCGAGCAGGATGACCAGCGGCCGTGCGACCGTCTCTTCCAACGTGAGCGCTTTGGCAAGTTCGACCATTTGACGGGCTGCGAATGTCAATTCCGAAGTGCGCGCGGTCACATCGATGTCGACGCCGATCTTGGCGAGCTGGCGCTTGGCCGCTGCGCGCATGGCATTCCAATTCATGATGCCGAAGCGGACGAATTGATTCTCCTGGCCGAGATAGATGTTCTCGGCAACCGAGAGATTGAGCAGCAACGACTGCTCCTGAAACACCATGCCGATACCATGAATTGCTCCATCGCGTGCGTTGCGCAGTCTCAGCGGTTGGCCGTCGAGCATGAGTGTGCCGCTATCCGGCTGGTGAGTCCCGGCAAGGATGCGCATGAGGGTCGATTTGCCGGCGCCGTTCTCGCCGATGAGCCCGACGACCTCGTTCGGTCTGACCTCCAGGGAAACGTTCTTCAATGCAGGAACGCCGGCGAAGGATTTGCTGATCTGGTTGGCTGACAACATGGCGGTCACTTCACGATCTGGAGACGCAGGCGGTCGAGCGAAAGAGCAACGGCAGCGATGATCATCAGCCCCTGCACGGTTTGCTGCACGTAGGGAGAAACCCCGAGCAGGATCATGCCGTTGCTGAGCACGGTGACGATCAGCACGCCGACCAGCGTGTTGACGACGCCGCCTTCACCGCCCGTCAGTGCCGTCCCACCGACGACGACGGCGGTAACGGCCGCAAACAGCCGACCATCAGCGATGACGGCGTCCGAACGACCAAGCTGGGCGGCTGCCAGCACGCCGGCAACGCCAAAAAAGAAACCCGCGAGGCCGAACGCCGTGATACGCACGCGCCGCAGATTGATGCCGGAGAGCTCGGCGACATCCTCGCCGCCGCCGATCGCCATGATGTGTCGGCCGAGGCGTGTGTAATATTGAACGGTGCAAGCGAGCAGGAAGGCGGCGAGCGCGACCCACACCGCAACCGGCAGGCCGAGCAGGCGGCCGAGAGCGAGGTCACGGATCGAAGGATCCATGAGACGGACAGCCGATCCGCCGAGCATATAGACCGAGATGCCGAGCCCGATGAACCAGACGCCGAGCGTCGCCATGAAGGACGGGATCCTGAGAAATGTCTGAATGATGCCAGTGGCAAAACCCATTGCCGTGCTTGCGGCCACCGCGGCGATGACGGCAAACCAGCCATAGGAATTTGCGTTGGCGTCGTTGGCGGCCAGCAATACGGTGACCATCGCCGCCACGGACAGCGAGCCTTCGACCGACAGATCGATGCTGCCGAGCAGGATGATGAAGGTCAATCCCATCGCCAGCGTCAGCGGCACCGAGGCGGAATTCGCGATCCGCACGAGATTGCGAAGCTCGATGAAATTGGGGTTCGCGATGGTGATGAGGATGCAAAGGGCGATCAGTACGAGGACCGGGGCATAGGCGCGCAGACGTTTTGCGTTCGCACCGCTGAACAGGCGGTTTCCAATCTTCGGCATGGCGTCAGCGCGCTCGCTGTTCTGAGTGGATTTGATGTTTTCGGCATTGACGGTCAACAGACTACACCTCGCTGCGTCATCAGAGGAGCTGGCGGACGATTGCAACGCCCGCCAGCGACGATGCGGCCAAAAAAAGGGGGGAGCCGAGGCCGCTCGAGGGAATGAATCAGGTCCGGATGGCGCCCGTCACGCGACCCCACAGATCGCTCCAGTCGAGCGTCGGATGCGAGTCGATGTTGTTCTTGTAGTACTCCTCGACATTGTCCTTGGCGATAAGGACGGCCTTGCCGTAGAACTCGCGGTGATCGCCCGGCTCCTTGGCGGGATCGAATTTCTTCTGAAGGGCTGCAAGCCCGATGGCGAGACCCATGCCGCCCTGCCAGAACGGATCGGAGGTCACGGTGCAGGCGAACTCGCCCTTGCGAACGGCATCGACGGCAGCCTTGATGCCATCGACGCCGACGACCGGAACCTGGCCGGCGAGGTTTTCGGCGCGCAACGCTTCAAGAGCGCCGGTGCCCATGTCATCATTGGCAGCCCAGATGCCCTTCACGTCATCGCCGAAGCGGGTGAGAAGATTGCTGGTAAGGTCATAGGCTTCGGAGGACTTCCAGTTGGCAACCTGGAAGTCGAGAAGCTTGATGTCGGAATTGGCGGCGAGCGCGTCTTCGAGACCTTTCTTGCGTTCGATTGCCGCCGTGTTCGAAATCTGGCCGCCGAGCGCGATGATGCCGCCCTTGCCGCCCATCGTCTTGAACAGGATGTCGGAGATCTGCTTGCCGCTGGAGATCCCGTCGAACTCGATATGCGAGACGTAATAGGGATTGAAATCCTTCGGGTGCAGGTCGTCCGGCTTGTTCCACTGGGTGACGACATAGGCGCCCGCTTTGGCACAGGCCTCGACGATCGGGCGTGCATCCGGCGTATCGTTTGGATCGGAGTTGAGCACCATGTTGCCGCCGGTCTTGGCAAGCATTGCCTTGATGTCGGCTATCCCCTTCTCGCTGTTGCCTTCCGAGACGAGCGTCACGTGGTCGAGGCCGACAGATTGGGCGAAGGCTTCCGCGCCCGTCTTCCAAACCGCATGGTAGGGGTTGGACAGCGAACGGATCGAGGTGACGAGCGTGGGCTTGTCAGCCGCAAACAACTGCCTGGGCAGTGCGGCCACGGTCGCGCCAGCGGCTACGGTCGCAAGAAAGGAACGGCGATTCATGGCGCCGAAAGCGGAATTCAACCTTACGGTCATTCGAAAACCTCCCATTGAATGACAAAATCGGATGCCGTCCTTGTTCCCGCGACACCCAGATCTCAAGCGGCTTGTTCGTAGCATTTGTACGACAACCCTTCAAGACTATAACCGTACCCTTTCTCTTGACGACGGGCAAGAGACTTGAGATTGTGATGGCGAAATCATGTCGGGACAATGAGGAAACCCGATATTTGCAGATCATGCGGAGGAGAGAATGCCCGATTACATCATCGTCGGCGGTGGCTCGGCTGGATGCGTTCTTGCGGCGCGCCTGAGCGAAGACCCTGACGTTTCCGTGACCTTGCTGGAGGCGGGCCCGCGCGACAGCAACATGTACATCCATCTGCCGGTAGGTTTTTTCAAGATGACCGCCGGTCCACTGATCTGGGGCTACGAGACCGTCGCCGGGCGAGAGATCGCCGGGCGCAAGATGGTCTATCCGCAGGCGCGCGTACTCGGCGGCGGCAGCTCGATCAATGCGCAGGTCTTCACCCGCGGCTGCCCCGAAGACTATGACGGCTGGCGCGATCTCGAAGGCTGTGCAGGCTGGGGCTATGAGGATGTGCGCCAATATTTCCGAAAATCCGAGGGCAACGATACATTTGGCGGCGCCCATCACGGCACTGGGGGGCCGCTTGGCGTCAGCTCGCAGACCCCGCACACATTGACGCGCGTTTTCGTGCGTGCCGCGCAGGAGGCAGGGCTGCCATTTAATCCCGACTTCAACGCCGGATCGCAGGCTGGCGCCGGTTTTTATCAGACGACGACGAAGAACGGCCGGCGTAGCAGCACGGCAGTCGGCTATTTGAGGCCGGCCATGAGCCGCAAAAACCTGACGGTGCGCACGGATACTGCCGTCAATCGCATCATCGTCGAAAACGGCTGCGCCGTCGGTATTGAGATCGTCGAGAATGGCCGCCCCGTTCTGTTGAGGGCTGAGCGCGAGGTGATCCTGACGGCAGGCGCCATTGGTTCTCCGAAGATGCTCATGCTATCGGGTCTCGGCCCCGCGGACCAATTGCGAGCGCTCGATATCGACGTCGTCAGGGACTTGCCTGAAGTCGGCCGGAACCTACAGGATCACATGGATGTCGACGTCCTGGCCGAGCTTACCGGCCCATATGGAATCGATCGCTACAAGAAGCGCCGCTGGCAAGTCGCCGCTGGCATCGAATATGCCCTATTCGGCAAGGGACCGGTTGCTTCAAACATCGTCGAAGGTGGCGGCTTCTGGTGGGGAGACAAAGCGGAAAAGACGCCGGACATCCAATTCCACTTCCTGCCAGGCGCCGGTGTCGAGGAAGGGATTGGCAGCGTGCCCGGCGGCAATGGCTGTACACTCAATTCTTATCACGTGCGCCCGCGCTCGCGCGGAACGGTGACACTGCGCTCCAAGGACCCGGCCGTTCCCCCCGCGATCGACCCCAATGCCTTTGCCGAAGCCTACGATCTCGATCGCGCCGTCGACGGCATCAAGATCAGCCAGGAAATCCTCTCGCAATCTGCCTTCCGCCCCTTCGTCAGGCGGCTTCATCTCCCGGATGGAAATGTCCGCACCGATGCAGAATACCGCGAGTTCGCCCGCCAATATGGCCGCTCCGCCTATCATCCGGTTGGCACCTGCCGGATGGGTGGCGGGGAAGATGCCGTCGTCGATCCTGAGCTGCGCGTCCGCGGCATCGACCGCCTGCGCGTCTGCGACAGTTCCATCATGCCCAGGCTGATTTCCTCGAATACAAACGCGGCAACGATCATGATCGCCGAAAAGGCGGCGGATATGCTCACGGGCGCCTCGCAGCCGACTCGCCGGCACGACTACGCATGAAGATAGTTTCCGGCCCAAATCTGAGGTGAGGCCCTCGGGCCAGACCAGCGAGGGCCGTCTAAGCATCCATCCGATTCATAACGCCCCAAGGGCTGCCACGATGGTGGCCGAACGCAGATGCAAGCCGATTTGGGTGTGCGTCAATGCTTGGCGCAATATCGTTGGGCTGAAGGATCGGCCGTTGACGTTACCGGAAACGAGGAGGCCAGCGAACGTTCGCCCACAACTCGGTAACCGAGGATCAGCTAAGCCCGGTTCATCGTATGGCTCATTTGAATCCCACCATTCATGGACATGCGGGTTCGATTGCCATCCCATGAGCATATCGAGATCATGCAGCGTTCCCTTGCGAAAGAAGGCTCGTCGCGGCGGCATCATTGACACCGTAACACACGGGAATGGAAACCATAGCTGTCGGACATTTCCCAGTGAAAGGGCACCGACGTAGTGTCGCCTCAGATGACCACGGAGAAGAGAATGCTGCTACCTCGTCGACCGGTGCCCGAACTGCGCGTGCCGACCCTTGCCCATGGCGACTTTGATCTTGCTGCCGACGCACCGGAGCTATTTACGTTGGTATGCTTTTATCGCGGACTCCATTGCCCGGTTTGCCTCAAATATCTGCGCGAGCTGGAATCGCTGATCCCTGAATATGAGCGTCGCGGCACAAAGGTCATCGCCATCAGCTCTGACGTTCAG
>NZ_JARFYM010000022.1 GCF_030272705.1 Rhizobium mayense
GAGCCCACCGGCATTCATGACCAACCTCCAAAAGGCAGTCTTGAATCTGATTTGCCTCGACTTGGAAAGCCAAACCGTTAAATCGTCACCACAGCCTAGGCGGTGCGCTTGGCCTTTGCGAGCGACCAATAGGCCGGGCCCGACTCGACCTTGTAGCCGATATCGATGCGCGGATTTCGGGCAATCACATAGGACAGGGTGATAATGCCGAGCAGGGGAAGATCGGTCAGTACCTTCTTTTCAGCCGCCTGGATGATCGCGATGCGCTTATTGAAATCAGGTTCGTTCTGGGCTTGAGCAAGAAGATCATCAATGCCGGGAATGGCGACGCCGTAGTGGCTGTAATTGCCCTGTCCCTTGCCGTCGGCCTTGACTTCGGCCGCGGCGGCGAGCTGCGAGGAGAGCGTCAGCGTCGGTACCGGCGGGAAGCTCGATGAGTAGAGAGCGAGCGCATTCTTGTCGAGGCGGTTGTCCGCATGGAACGCGTTGTGGTCGATCATGCTGAGATCGAGTTTGATATTCGCCCCACGCAACTGTTCCTGTATCATCAACATGATCGAGGAGTAGTCCTCGCGCTGGCTGACGTAGCAGGGGATCGTCACGCCGTCGGGAAAGCCTGCCTCGGCAAGCAACGCCTTCGCCTTTTCCGAATCGGGCTTGTATTGCAGTTCCGGCGGCAGATCGGCGAGCTTCACGGAGCCGGCAAACTCTGAAGCAACCACCCCGACCATGGGTGCCGCAATGCCGTTGAAGGCGGTGGCAATCGCCATGTTGTCGATGCCGTAGCGTATGGCTTGCCGCACCTTGAGATTGTCCAGCGGCTTGCGCGTCAGATTGATATTGAGCGTATTGTGGCTGCCTGGCGCCGTCGCATCAAAGATCGTCTGCGGCAATCGCTGCTTGATCGAGTCGATCCAGCCTGGCGCACGCACGCCTTCGATCATATCGACCTGACCGGATGCAAAGGCGAGGGTGCGTGCCGTCGTATCGGCGATGTAGGAGATCTGCAGATTGGGCGTGACTGGGGGGCCGTCGAAATGATCCGGAAAGGCAACGAACTGAATTCCGTCCGTCTGGCTGAAGGACTTGACCTGGTAGGGACCGGTGCCGATCGGGTCGGTGTTGTAGCCGTCGCCTCTCTCCTCGAATGCCTTCTTGCAAAGAATTGAGACACTGAGCGTCGAAGCGCAACTGCCGTTGAACAGCGGATCCGGGCTTTTCAGCGTGAAGCGGACCGTCACCGGGTCCACGGCCTCGCAGGTGGCAATGTTGGAATAGAAGACCTTGTTGGCCGTCGGCAGTTTCGGATCGAGCTGGCGGCCGAATGTGAAGACGACGTCATCGGCGGTTACTTCGCCGTAGCCCTTGTGAAATTTCACGCCCCTGCGGATTTTGTAGGTCCAGGTCTTGGCATCGGCTGAGGATTCCCAGCTTTCGGCGATGCTCGGCAGAAACTCTCCCGGCTTCACCGCCCAGCGACCATCGGGTGCTTTCACCAAGGTGTCGTACATCTGGTAAATCCCCCAGTTGTCGCCACCGTTGAGACCGGTCTGCTGCGGATTAAGGCCGACTGGGCCGCGGGCGGCAAGCGCGATTGTGATGCTGCCGCTATCAGCCGCAAAGCTCGGCGCACTTGCGACGCTGGAGCCCAAGGCGGCTGCGGCTGTCACCAATCCGGTTTGAACGAGAAACTCCCTGCGCGAAACGCTCATCCTGTTTTCCTCCCAGATGCGTTCGAATGATTGTCAGCCGCCGATCGAGATCTCCTATGCTTCATGTTCGCTGTTTTCATCGTGCGAGGATCGATGCGACCGGCCGTTCAAGACAATCCTATAGGCTCGATCTGCTGCCCCTCCCAAGGCCTCAGCATAAAATCAGATCGGATATAAGATTGCTCATCAGGCACTATGCTGGTGAGTGGGGTGCGCGTCAAGGGAGCGCCTTGGAATATCACTAGAAGCCTCCCGCTTTCGGGCGGCATCTCCGGCAAGCGCATAGAGGAGCGCTCTGTCGCGGGCGGTTCCGCGAAAAGCTCAACAGTTCCCGAAGGGGCCGAGCCTCGGCGGAATCCCAGTTTCTTGCTTCCCCGCCCGCCGTCGATGAGTGCAGCGGGCGGGATAAGCATCCGATCAAAGATGCGGATTGCGCGGCCGGTATTTTTTCACCAGACGCTGATTGATCTCCTTGGCGCCTGGCATGTTGGCGCTGAGATAGACGGGCGGGTCGCCGTCCTTGCAAAGTTCGGCGGCGACTTCGGCGAAGATTGCGTTCAGCACCGTGGCACCGATGGCGGTCGATGCCGGCCCGACTCTGAAATCACCGCCCGGCAGATCGATGAGGGCGTCGCCCGGCGGCAGGCCGTTGTCGAAGACGATATCGGCGATATCGGCCAAGCGGCGACGGCCATTGGCGATGGCCGCGGAGTAAGCGAGCGAGGTGATGGCGATGACAGTAGCGCCGATCTCGCGGCCGTAGTCAGCGGCCTCGATCGGGGCGGCGTTGACGCCGGAATTGGAGGCGATGATCAGGACATCGCCGGGCTGCATGCCATAGCGTTCGAAGATCGGCCGTATCAGACCCTCGGTGCGTTCATAGACCGAGCTGATGACGGCGCCTTCATGCAGCATGGCCGAGCCGACCAGCACGGGGATGGTGAAGGCGAGGCCGCCGGCGCGGTAATGCACCTCCTCCGCCAGCATGTGCGAATGACCAGTGCCGAAGACATAGACGCGGCGGTCGGCTCGCGCGGCAGCGCAGATGACTTCGGCTGCCTTCGCCATCGGTTCGGCGAGCGTTTCGCTCAAGGTTTCCAGCCGGCCGATGATGGCGGAGAAATAGCTGTCCGTGACTGCGGTCATTGCGCGCCTCTCTCGTTTGCGTTTCAGGCTGACGGCTGGCCCGAGATCCAGGTCCCGGTGACTTCGATGCCATCGTTGATATGGACGAGATCGGCACGAGCGCCAGGCGTCAGGTGACCACGATCCGCGAGCCGCAGGAAGCGGGCCGGATAGGACGTCGCCATGCGCAAGGCTTCCGCCAGCGGCAATTCGAGGACGTTGACGCCGTAGCGGATCGTCGATGCCATATCGACGTCGGAGCCGGCGAGCGTGCCGTCGTCCAGTGTCAACTTCGAGCAATAGCCACCCTTGGTGCGGTAGACGGTGCGGCCGTTCAAGGTGAAGCTCGGAAGATCGGTACCAACAAGCGACATGGCGTCGGTGACGAAGAACAGCCGACCTTCGCCGCGCTTGGCGCGAAGTGCAATGCGGAGCGCCCGCGGATCGACATGGTGGCCGTCGGCGATGATGCCGCACCAGGGCGCGGGATGGTCGATCGCGGCTCCCACGAGACCCGGCGCGCGATGGCCCATCTGGCTCATGGCATTGAAGAGATGGGTGACGCCGCGGGCACCGGCGTCGAAGCGGGCATCGGCCGCCTCCGCAGTGCAGTCGCTGTGGCCGATACTGACGATGACGCCGCCTTCGTTCAGCGCCTGCACCTGGCGTTCGGTGACCTGCTCCGCCGCCATGGTAATAAGAAGGGTGCCGATCGCCTCGCGGGCGCGGATGAAGGTCTTGACGTCGCTGTCCTCGACGGGGCGCATCAGCTCGGCCAGATGCGCGCCCTTGCGGGCCGGCGCTAGGTGGGGGCCTTCGAGATGCAGGCCGGCGACGCCACGATTGGCCTTGACGGCCTCGGTCGCCGATTCGATCGCCGCCGTTGTCGCCGCTGCGACATCGGTGATCAGCGTCGGCAGCAGCGCCGTGGTGCCGTAGGGGCGATGCCCGTCGGCGATCATATACATGGATTCGGCAGAGGGCTCATCGTTCAGCATGCGGCCGCCGCCGCCGTTCACCTGCGCATCGATGAAGCCGGGGGACAGCACGCCGCCTTGAAGGCGGATGACTTCGGCATTGTCGGGCACATTGTTGGCGGCGGTGATCGTGTGCACCCGGCCATTGCCCATCACCAGGGCGCTATCCTCATGAAACCGTTCGCCGTCGAAAATGCGGGCGCCGGTAAAGACCTTGTAGTCCATCACATGGTCTCCGTTACCTTGAGAAGATTAGCCGGCTTATCCGGATCGAAGCCCTTGCGCCGCGTCACGGACTCGACGAGGCGATAATAGCAGAGCAGCGACACCAGCGGGTCGAGCAGGCCGTTGCCGGTGGTGGGCATGCGCAGGTTAATGCCGGGGAGCGCGGCGGTGGAGAAGGATACGGCCGTGGCGCCAAGCTTCTGCAGGCGTTCTAGCGCCTTGGCATTGTTGGCGAAGGCGGCATCATCCGGCGAAAAGGCGATGATCGGGAAGCCGGGCTGCACCAGCCGCATCGGCCCGTGCATCAGCTCAGCGAGCGAAAAGGCCTCGGCATGCAGGCCCGAGGTTTCCTTGGCCTTCAGCGCCGCCTCCAGCGCGATGGCGAAGGCAGGGCCGCGGCCGCCGGTATAAAGCGACGTGGCGTTGAAGAGCACGTCCTCGGCGGCCTTGCCGTCGATCCCCGATGTCGCCGCGAGCGCTTCCGGCAATTTGGCGAGGCCGGCGGCAAGCCTCTGGTCTCCCGAGATTGCCGCGGTGACGCCGGCAAGTGCGGCGACGGAGGCAATGAAGGATTTCGTGGCGGCAACACTCTTTTCCGGACCGGCATTGAGGCCGAGCACGATGTCGGCCTCCTTGGCGAGCGGGCTGTCGGCGACGTTGACGACAGCAATCGTCGTGGCGCCGCCCTGCTTGGCGGCTGCCTGCAGCGCGATGATGTCGGGGCTGCCGCCGGATTGCGATACTGTGAAGTGGACGCCGCCCTTCAGGTGGAGAGGAGCGCCATAGACCGAGGCGATCGAAGGGCCGACCGAGGCGACGGGCACGCCATGGCAGATTTCGAAGAGATATTTGAAGAAGGTGGCTGCGTGGTCGGAAGAACCGCGCGCTGCCGTCGTGATCACAGAGGGGCGGCTGGAGGAAAAGAGCTTTGCGATTTCGGCAAAGACGGGCTTTTCCTTCTCAAGCAGGGTCGCCACGACGTCAGGCGACTGGCCGGCCTCCGCCAGCATCAGGGATTGGGTCTCGCTCATGGGTCATCTCCAATTCTTAATTCGGCAACGAAATCATAGGCATCGCCGCGATAATGCGAGCGGGTGTATTCAACGACGCGCTGGTCTTCCAGGCGTGAAATACGTTCGATCAAAAGCGCCGGCGCGCCGGCCTTGACGTTGAGGATCGATGCGGAGGTCGGATCGAGTGTCACCGCCGTCAGCCGCTGCAGGGCCCGGACCGGCTTGAAGCCATTCCCCGTCAGCGCATCATAGAGCGAACCCTCGGAAACCGCATCCTCGCCCAGAAATTTGATCGGAACGACGGCGCGCTCGATGGCGAGCGGCTGGCCGTCGGCAAGACGCAGGCGGTCGAGCCGTAGCACCGGCTCATCTTGGCCGAGACCGAGCAGGAAGGATTCTTCCGGGGCGGGCGGGCTGACGGTACGCGAGAGGATCTTTGCCGCCGGCTCGCGGCCACGCGAGCGCATATCGGCAGAGAAGGAGGAGAGGCGCCAGAGCGATTGTTCGATACGCTCGACGCGCTCCGACACGAATGTGCCGCTGCCGTGACGTGACTCGATCGCACCCGAGGCCAGCAGATCGCGATAGGCGGTGCGGACCGTGACGCGGCCGACCTGCAAGGCCTCGGCCAGATCACGCTCGCCCGGCAGTGCCGTTCCCGATTTGAGCAGGCCTTCCTGGATGAGGCCGGTCAGCGCCTGCGCCAGGCGTTTGTACAACGGCCCGGTCATGGCCTCGTCGCGCAGGCCACGGCTGTTCAGTTCTGCAATCAAACTGGTTCTATCCATGGGTTCTTTGTAGAACCTATTTAGAACCAATTCGCAAGATGAATCTGATCTGTAGCCTG
Source organism: Rhizobium mayense (assembly GCF_030272705.1). Taxonomy (GTDB): domain Bacteria; phylum Pseudomonadota; class Alphaproteobacteria; order Rhizobiales; family Rhizobiaceae; genus Rhizobium; species Rhizobium mayense. The sequence goes on from NZ_JARFYM010000022.1 coordinate 5,900, forward strand.
AATATGAATCGACGGGGCGCGAAGTGCGCCTCAAACGTCACGCGCTCGCCTGAGCGCACGGAGGTTTCTCTAGTCTTTTGAATCTAGGCGATTTTATCCGCTTTCAAGTGGTTCCACCTGAAAGCGGAGTGCCTGTGGCCGACAATTTCGGGAAATTGCGCCCTCAGCTCAATTCTTGGTGAAGATGTAGTCCGTTTCCTGGCGCAGCACTTCGCCGGGGCGAAGAACGGCGTTCGGGAAGCCCTCATGGTTGATGGCATCCGGCCAGACCTGAGTTTCCAGGCAGAAGCCGGCGAAGGGGCCGATCTTGCGGCCGTCGTGGCCGGGAACGGGAACATCGAGCTTGAAGCCGGCGTAGAACTGCACGCCGGGCTCGGTCGTGCGCACTTCCAGCGAGACGCCGGAATTGACGCTGCGCGCCAGAACGACCGAGCGCTTGGCGGTGCGCTCCGAGGACAGGCAGAAATTGTGGTCGTAGAGCGCCTGTTCGGCGCCATCGAAGCGCTTCATCGGCGCCATTTCGCGGAAATCGAAGACGGTGCCGGCGACGGGGCGAACCTCGCCTGTCGGCACCTGCTTCTCGTCCGTCGGCGTATAGTGATCCGCGGCGATCATGATGTCATGACCGAGCGCGTCGTCGCGGCCGTCGAGGTTGAAATAGGCGTGCTGGCAGACATTGGCGAGCGTCGGCTTATCGGTGGTCGATTCGTAAGTGATCGAGAATTCGCCGTTGCCATGCACCCAATAGGTTGCCTGGATCGTGCACTTGCCGGGATAGCCGGCGCGGCCGTCGGGATCGACGATCTTCAGCACGACGCGGTCGGCGGCGTGCTCGACGATCGTCCAGTTGCGCTTGGCGATGTTGTCCTTGCCGCCGTGCAGATGGGTGACGCCTTTTTCGTTGAGTTCGAGCTGATATTCCTTGCCGTCCAGCTTGAAATGGCCAGCGCCGATGCGATTGGCGCAGCGGCCGGGCGTGGCGCCGAAATACGAGGAATGAGCGGGATAGTCGGCGAAATTATCGAAGCCGAGCAGCAGCGCCGGGCCGTGACCTTCCAGGCGCAGGTCCTGGATGACGGCACCCCAGGTTATGATGTGGGCCGTCAGGCCGCCGCCTGATATCTTGACGCGATAGACCGTCTCGCCATTCGCCGTCGTTCCAAAAACTTCGCGTTCCAAACCATTGTCCGTCATTTCAGCTATCCATTCCTATTGAAAATTCGAAGCCAGAACCTGCCCCCATTTGCGCCGGTCCGCAATCAGTCGATTGCGAAATTTAGGCGCGGCGGATTGTCGATCAAGTGCCACTCGGGTTTTCCCTCGACGGCCGCGGAAGCGGCAGACTGCGCTGGAAATGTGCAAGGCGTACGACAGAGGGGTGCGTCGGTTTTGGTTTGGGCTTGTCAGGAGAGTTTGGTTTTGATTTAGCCTTGTGCGCAACCGGCAGACTCGCCTGACCATAACCATCAAACAGGCAAGACAGAGACTAGCGGTCAATCAAGTATGATCAACGCGACAATTCCCGCGTCGCCTTCTCCAAACCGCCGAGCGTCAGCGGATACATCCGCTCCGCAAGCAAGCGGCGGATGATCGAGATCGAGGTGGTGTGGCTCCAATAGCCTTCTGGCACGGGATTGAGCCAGACGCATTTGCGGAAATGGCCGGTGATGCGGTTGAGCCAGACCTCGCCGGCCTCCCTGTTCCAGTGTTCCACCGAGCCGCCGGGATGGGTGACCTCATAAGGGCTCATCGAGGCGTCGCCGACGAAGACGACGCGATAATCGGAGCCGAAGGTGCGGATCAGATCGGCCGTTGCTGTGCCGTCGACTCGCCGGCGGCGATTGTCCTTCCACACGCCTTCGTAGAGGCAGTTATGGAAATAGAAATACTCCATGTGCCGGAATTCGGCGCGAGCCGCGGAGAACAGCTCCTCCACCACGCGGATATGATCGTCCATCGAGCCGCCGACATCGAAGAACATCAGCAGTTTAACGGCATTGCGCCGCTCCGGCCGGGTCTGGACGTCGAGGTAGCCATGTTCGGCGGTGGAGCGGATCGTGCCCGAAAGGTCGAGTTCTTCGGCTGCTCCTTCGCGCACCCAGCGGCGGAGCCGTTTCAGCGCCACCTTGATGTTGCGGGTGCCGAGCTCGATGCTGTCGTCGAGATTTTGGAATTCGCGGCGGTCCCAGACTTTCACCGCCTTGCGATGATGGGATGCCTCCTGGCCGATGCGCACGCCTTCGGGATTGTAGCCATGTGCGCCGAACGGCGAAGTGCCCGCCGTACCGATCCATTTCGAGCCGCCCTGGTGCCGTCCCTTTTGTTCGGCAAGACGCTCACGCAGCGTCTCCATCAGCTTTTCGAAGCCGCCGAGCGCCTCGACCAGCTTCTTTTCCTCGTCCGTCAGATGTTTTTCGGCGAGCTTGCGTAGCCATTCCTCGGGGATGGCAGCCGCCTCGGTCGCCACCCTGTCACCGCCGACTGCCTCGACACCGCGGAAGTAGTCGGCGAAGACCTGGTCGAAACGGTCGATGAAGCGCTCGTCCTTGATCAGGGCCGCTCGGGCCAGATAATAGAAGGCCTCGACATCGTAGTCCGCGATCCCTTCTTCCATTCCCTCCAGAAGCGACAGGAATTCCCGGAGCGTCACCGGAACCTTCGCTTCCTTCAGCTTCAGGAAGAAGGGAATGAACAAGGTCAGAACCTCTCTTGGCCGATCTCCTCGAGATCATAGGGCGTGGTCTGGTAGATCTCGTTGATCCAGTTGCCGAAGAACAGATGCGCGTGGCTGCGCCAGCGGTTCTGCGGCGCGATCTCCGGGTCGTTATGCGGGAAATAATTGTGCGGCATTTTGATCGGCACGCCCGCATTCACGTCACGGAAATATTCATCCGCCAGCGAGGTGGAATCATACTCCACGTGATTGAACATGTAGAGACGGTTGCAGGCCTGCTCGTGGACGAGACAGACGCCCATCTCGCTCGATTCCATCAATATCTGCAGGCCCGGCACCTTTTCGATGTCGGCGCGGCGCACTTCCGTCCAGCGCGAGACCGGAATGGCGAAATCGTCGGAGAAACCGTTGAGATAGACCGAGGACGGCTTCAGGTTCTGGTGGCGATAAACGCCGAAGGCCTTTTCCTTCAGCGTATATTTAGGCACGCCATGGAAATGGTAGGCGGCCGCCATGGCGCCCCAACAGACGTTTAGCGTCGAATGGACGTTGGTCGCCGTCCAGTCGAAGATCTGCTGCATCTCGTTCCAGTAGGTGACGTCCTCATAATCCAAGAGCTCGATCGGTGCGCCGGTGATGATGAAGCCGTCGAATTTGCGTTGCTTCACCTCCTCCCAGGTCTGGTAGAAGGCGAGCAGATGCTCTTCCGAGGTGTTCTTGGCCTTGTGGCCGCCGATGCGGATCAGCGAGAATTCCACCTGCAGCGGCGAGGCGCCGACGAGACGCGCCATCTGCACCTCAGTCTTGATCTTGTTCGGCATGAGATTGAGAAGCCCGATCTGAAGGGGGCGGATATCCTGACGGATCGCCACCGTTTCGGTCATCACCCGCACGCCCTCGGTCTGGAGGGCTTCGAATGCGGGCAGCGTATCGGGAATCTTGATGGGCATCTTTTCACACCACTAAAAACAAAAAACCGGCCGCGACAAGAATCGCTACCGGTCCGCACGCGGCCCTTTAGCGACTTTTTTAACGTGGCTGCAAGCCGGCCGGCCAAATCACCACGGGAGAAATTCAATAGACCTGCTGCCCCTGCGGGTCAATGGGGCAAGCTTTGCGGGGCTGGCGCTGCGTTCTGATGTCGGTTGCCGCTTACAGATGTTCAAGAAGCGCTTGTGTGGCGGCTTCTTAGATTGTTGGCTCCGGGGCTGCCTCGCCCTTCGAGGCCTTGGCCTTTGCGCTGACGCTCCAACGCCAAGGCACCTCAGGGTGAGGCAGAGAGAGTTTGCGCGCAGGAGCAAAAGATCAGCCCTCACCCTGAGGTGCGGAGGCTGAAAGCCGCAGCCTCGAAGGGCGAGGGCGGGTGACTTTGTTCCCCCCTCCTTATCGGGAGAGACTGCAATTGCTGTCTGATCAGCGGGAATGTCGAACCTAGCTTATCTCCCTTGTCCGCGCGCCATGAAGGCCAGCCGCTCGAATAGGTGCACATCCTGCTCGTTCTTCAGCAAAGCCCCATGCAGCTTCGGCAGAACGCTCCTGGCATCCCCGCGCAAGGTCGCCGGATCGATGTCGTCGGCGACGAGGAGGCGGATCCAATCGAGTGCTTCGGAGGTCGAGGGTTTCTTCTTCAGCCCCGGCACATCGCGGATCTCGAAGAACTGGGTGAGGGCGGCCCGTACCAGCGTCTGCTTGATGCCGGGATAGTGCACCTCGACGATGCGTGTCAGCGTTTCGGCGTCGGGGAAGCGGATGTAGTGGAAGAAACAGCGGCGCAGAAAGGCGTCCGGCAGTTCCTTTTCATTGTTGGAGGTGATGATGACGATCGGCCTCACGGCGGCACGGATCGTTTCGCCGGTTTCGTAGACGTGGAACTCCATGCGGTCGAGTTCCTGCAGCAGATCGTTCGGAAATTCGATGTCGGCCTTGTCGATCTCGTCGATCAGCAGCACGCATTTTTTCGGCACCGTAAAGGCTTGCCAGAGCTTGCCTTGCCGGATGTAGTTCCTGACGTCATTGACCCGCGCATCGCCCAACTGGCTGTCGCGCAGGCGCGAGACTGCATCATATTCATACAGACCCTGCTGCGCCTTGGTGGTCGATTTGATATTCCATTCGATGAGGTCGAGATCGAGGGCTGAGGCGACCTGACGGGCCAGTTCGGTCTTGCCGGTACCCGGTTCGCCTTTCACCAAAAGTGGCCGTTCCAGCCGAATGGCGGCGTTGACAGCGACCATCAAATCCTTGTCGGCGATATAGTCTGCGGTACCCTGAAATTGCATTGGAAGGCTTTCATCAATCTTTGAGGCGCAAGCTATTCCTTGGCCTTACTCGGTTCAAGACGTGAAACGGTGTATATACCGAACGTGATCACGTTGACGTACCACATGGATGGACATGTGAGCGGGTCATGATTAACTGAGGATTAAGTGCGTTGCAGGGAAGTGTTGATGGCAGTTGAAACGCAAGCCAAGCCGAATATCGGGGGAGCTGACCAGGTCGGTTACGATTTGAGCGTCCTCTATCGGCTGCGGATGATGGTTTCCGCCTTTTGGAATTCCGCCGTTCGCGTCAAGATTATTTCGCTTACGATTGCGTTATTCGCGATTATCTTGGTCACGGCCTATGTCCAGGTCCTGCTCAACAATTGGAATGCGCCCTTTTATGATTCGCTGGCGCGGCGCGACACTGGCGCGTTCTTCCATCAGCTCGGCATCTTCGGCATCATTGCTGGCTCGCTTTTGGTCCTCAACGTGGTACAGGCTTGGCTTAACCAGATGGCCGCGCTTTATATGCGCGAGGGCTTGGCGCGTGATCTCGTCGACCAATGGCTGCAGGCCAAACGCGCTCTCCGTCTCGCTTCCTCCGGCCTGATCGGCGTCAATCCGGACCAGCGTCTGCACGAGGATGCACGCAATCTCGCCGAAAGCACGACGGGCCTGGCGATCGGCCTGGTGCAGGCGACGATCCTGCTGCTCAGCTTCATCGGCGTGCTGTGGGAACTGTCGAGCGGCATGGTTTTCAATTTCAAGGGCATGAGTTTTGCCATCCCCGGCTATATGGTCTGGGCGGCGATCCTCTATGCCGGTTCGGCCTCGTTCCTCAGCCAATTCGTCGGCCGTCGGCTGGTGCGGCTGAATGCCGACCGTTATTCCAAGGAAGCCGAGCTGCGCTTTGCGTTGATGCATGCCAACGAACATATGCCGGCGATCACCATTGCCGGCGGCGAGGAAAACGAGCGGCGGCGGATCAATGTCGATATCTCGGCCGTGCTCGCCGTTATCCGCCAACTTGCCATTGCCAATACCAATCTAACCTGGGTTTCGGCCGGCTACGGCTGGCTGGTGCTGATCATTCCGATCCTGGTGGCTGCGCCCGCCTATTTCTCCGGCGGGCTGACCTTTGGCCAGTTGATGGTGGCGGTCGGCGCCTTCAATCAGGTCAATTCCGCCCTGCGCTGGTATGTCGCCAATTTCGGCCCGATCGCCGAATGGCGCGCCACGCTGATGCGCGTCACCGATTTCCGTCAGGCGCTGACGGAGATGGACGACGGCGCGGACATGCCGCATACCATCGCTTTCGATCAGGCTGCGCCCGGCACGATGGTCTGGACCGACATGGAGATTTCCACCAAAACCAGCGAGGACGCCATCGAGAACGGCTTCCGTATCCGCGAAGGCACGGTGACGATCACCGCCGGCGAGCACATCATGATCAATGGTGATCATGGCGTGAACCGCAGATTGCTGTTCCAGTCGTTGGCGCATCAATGGAATTGCGGCTCGGGCACGATCAGCCTGCCACCGATGGAAGATATGTTGTTCATGCCGCATACGCCCTATGTGCCCGGCGGTACACTGCGCGAAGCGATCTGCTTTCCCGAGGATCGGGATGCCTATGACGATGCCGCTGTGGAAGCTGCGATGGACAAGGTCGGCCTCGGCCGATTGAAGAGCCGGCTCGATACGCAGGCGCGCTGGGACCGGCTTTTGGACAATGACGAGCAAAAGGCCGTCTCCTTTGCGCATCTGCTGCTGTCAAAGCCGAAGTGGATCATCCTTGACGAAGTCATGGAAGGGCTGGAGCCGGATATGCAGGCCAAGTTCTCGGCGCTGCTGACGGAATTCACCGACGCCACTGTGGTCTATATCGGCCGCTCGGACGCCTATCTCCAGGCGATGTCGCCGCGCGTCCTGCATCTTCAGGCGTTGGTGTCGCCCGAGGAGCACGAAGAGGTCGTCGCGGCAGCCGTACCGCCGGCGGCAGCGGTACCGGATGCGACGCCCAAGAAGGCGAATGCACCATCGCGGTAGTTTGCGGCGGTGTCAGGAGTGCTTTGCAGACTTCTTGGGACGCCCACCTTTGGCACCGTTTGCACGGCTTGCCGCGATTTTCGCGGGGGAGCGGGATTGGCCGCCACGGCGCTGGGCTTCCATAAATGCTTTTGTGCCGAATATTCCGTTCATCAGACCGGTAATTGTGTAATCGGCGTCGAGACTTTCCCAATGCAGTCCCGTCTCGCCTAAGAGCTCGACTTCGGCCAATTGCGCAGCCGTTGCCTCTTCCAAACCCTCTAGCGAGCGGGCTGGGAACATAAAGGATGCTCCGTTCGTAAATTCAACAACGACGCGTTCCGACAGGTTATCGAAGCGAACGGAAACCGGAATAGGTCTTTCAGCTCGTTCGGCCTCCCAACGCTGCTTTGCTCGCGCCAATTCCGCATCAGTGACCTCAACCATGATATTTTCTCCAGGTGTCGAGGAACAATTGCTGGTTTGCTTCTATTGTCGCTACCGCCCGGCGGACGTCTCTATCAGACATACCGCCTTGTGTGATTACGGTTAGATTGACGATATCGATCCGCGCTTCACCTTCGCCGACAACATGAGCATGGGGAGGTTCATGATCCGCTGTATAAACGACGAAGCGCATCCCATGCTGACGAAGAACTGTGACCATGGGAGAAAATAACCTAACAACTTAGGTATTTCAAGTGTCGGTTCGGCAAAAGCATTCACCCGATTATCATTGTGCAAAAACAAAAACGCCCCATCCGTGAGGATAGGGCGTTTCCCGTGAAACAATAGGCCGATCGCTCAGTCCTTGGCGCGCTCGACGTAGGAATTGTCTTCCGTGGCGATGACGACGCGGGTGCCGGCATTGATGTGCGGCGGGACCATGGTGCGCACGCCGTTCGACAGCATGGCGGGCTTGTAGGAGGACGAAGCAGTCTGGCCCTTCACGACCGGTTCCGTTTCGGTGATTTCCAGCGTGACGTGGCGCGGCAGTTCGAGTGCCAGCGGAACACCTTCGTGGATCGACAGGACGCAGGTCATGCCTTCCTGGAGATAGGCTTTCTGATCGCCCATGGTCTCGACATCGACGACGACCTGATCGTAGGTGGCCGGGTTCATGAAGTGGAAGCCTTCGCCGTCTTCGTACAGGTACTGGAAGTTCACGTCTTCGACGAAGGCGCGCTCGACCTGCTCGGTGGTGCGCCAGCGCTCGGACACCTTCACGCCGTCGACGATGCGGCGCATATCGACCTGAGTGACCGGCGTGCCCTTGCCCGGATGAAAGTTCTGAGCGGTGAGGACGACGTAGAGCTTGCCGTCGACGTCGAGAACGTTGCCCTTGCGGACTGAAGAGGCGATGACCTTGACCATAAGACTTCCTTGTAACTCGGCTTGTCGCGTCGTAGAGGACTGTCGAAATACACCTCGAGACGCAGCTATTGTTTGCTTGGGGGCGCAACTACCCTAAATCAGCAGAAATAGCCACCCCCATCCCTGGCGATCCTGAGAAGAAAGCGTGCAATGGAGCCAACGAGCAGCAAAGCGTCCCCCTGGTGGACCCGCACCGTCCACGCGGACCGGCGGCCGTTCCTCATTGGCCGCAATGCCATCCAGGCGGCGCTGCGTCAGTTCTTCATCCGCAACGATTTCATCGAAGTCGACACGCCGACGCTGCAAGTGTCGCCGGGCAATGAGGCGCATCTTCATGCCTTCGCCACCGAGGCGCTGACGACGGACGGCCAGAAGGCGCCCTTCTATCTGCACACCTCGCCGGAATTCGCCTGCAAGAAGCTGTTGGCCGCCGGTGAGGAGCGCATCGCCTGCTTCGCCCATGTCTATCGCAATCGCGAGCGGGGGCCGTTGCACCATCCGGAATTCACCATGCTGGAATGGTATCGGGCAGGGGAGACCTACGAAGCGCTGATGGCCGATTGCGCCGCGCTGCTGGCGCTGGCGGCGAAGACGGTGGGGGCGAAGAAACTCAGCTATCGCGGCGCCGAAACCGATCCGTTTCTGACTCCGGAGCGCATTAGCGTCGCTGCCGCCTTCGAACGTTACGCGGGGATCGATCTGTTCGGGTCGATCGGCCTCGACGGATCGACGGATCGCGAGCATCTGGCAGCCGAGATGCGGCGCGTCGGCATGCGCGTTGCAAAGGACGATCACTGGCCGGATCTTTTCAGCCGCGTGCTGGTCGAAAAGGTCGAGCCCTATCTCGGCTTCGGCCGGGTGACGATCCTCGACGAATATCCGGTCTCGGAAGCTGCCCTCGCTCGGCCGTCGGCGCGCGATCATCGCGTTGCCGAGCGCTTCGAGCTCTACGCCTGCGGCGTGGAGCTCGCCAATGCCTTCGGCGAACTCACCAATGCCGACGAGCAGCGGCGGCGTTTCAAGATCGAGATGGCCGAAAAAGAGCGCATCTATGGCGAGACCTATCCGCTGGACGAGGAATTTCTTGAAGCGCTTGCCGTCATGCCAGAGGCAAGCGGCATAGCGCTTGGCTTCGACCGTCTGGTGATGCTGGCGACCGGCGCCTCGCGGATCGAACAGGTGCTCTGGGCACCGGTTTCGGAGTTTGGTTCATGAATGTGATGCGTCCGATTAGAAATGTCGACGACCTCGAGCAAGCCGGTCTGATCGATGCCGGCGAAGCCCTTTCGCTGGAAGCAGTGGCGGACCGTTACGCCATCGCGCTCACGCCCGCCATGGCGAAGCTGATCGATCGCGCCGATCGCGCCGATCCCATTGCCCGGCAATTCGTGCCTGGGGTGGCCGAACTGGTCGTCACGCCGGAAGAGCGGGCCGATCCGATCGGCGATCATGCCCATAGCCCCGTCGAAGGCATCGTTCATCGCTATCCCGACCGCGTGCTGCTGAAGGCGGTGCACGTCTGCCCGGTCTACTGCCGCTTCTGTTTTCGCAGAGAAATGGTTGGACCGCAGGGACTTGGGACGCTGGATGCTGCGGCCCTCGATGGTGCCTTTGCTTATATCCGCGATCATCGCGAGATCTGGGAAGTCATCCTGACGGGTGGCGATCCGCTGGTGCTGTCGCCGCGCCGGCTGGAGGAAATGCTCAGGGCGCTCGCCGACGTCGAGCATGTCAAGATCGTCCGGTTCCATACGCGCGTACCCGTTGTTGATCCGCTCAAGGTTGATGGAGCGCTGATTGAGGCGCTGAAGGCGAGCGGCAAGACGGCCTATGTGGCGCTGCATGCCAACCATCCGCGCGAGCTGACCGCGGAGGCGCGCGCCGCTTGCGCCCGGCTCGTCGATGCCGGTATCGTCCTGGTCAGCCAATCCGTGCTGCTGAAGGGTGTCAATGACGATCCGGATGTGCTGGCAGCATTGATGAAGGCTTTCGTCGAGACGCGGATCAAGCCTTATTATCTGCATCACCCCGATCTTGCCCCCGGCACCAGCCATTTCCGTCTGACGATCGCGGAGGGTCAGGAGATCGTCGCGGCATTGCGCGGCCGCATTTCCGGCCTCTGCCAGCCCACCTATATCCTCGATATCCCGGGCGGCCACGGCAAGGCGGATATCGGTAGAAAAACCGTCCGCGAGCTCGGTGAAGGCTGCTATTCCGTCTCGGACTATCGCGGCGGCGAGCATATCTATCCGCCGGAGGGATAGGCTCGCTTGCGGTTTGTCCCGTTACACCTGCTCCATGACGTTCAAGGCGCGGTATTTGAGGAAATTTTCTAAAAAATTTAGTGCGTTAACCCTGTTGTTAAGTGCCGCGTTTCTGCAATTCATCCTATGAAAATTTTAGAAATTTAAGATATTTCTGTTTAAACGCCGGGTTGTATGCCTTACATAGGGTAAATTATATTTAGACAATCCTAAAAAATAAAGTTTTATTGCTAAGTATAACCAGGTTATATTTACCAAGTCGCTTAGCAGAATGTTCTATTTTCCCTGTTACTTCTGGGCTCAGGATAAGACGGCCTAGCTGCCGTCGTGTTTGCGATTGCCTGGAGGTACTACAGAATGAATGAGACGATTCGCGAATTGCTGGCCAAGTTTGGTGCGCTCCCCGTTGCGGTGGATCAGATTACCGACGACGCCGATCTCTACGCGGCAGGGCTGTCGTCCTTTGCGTCGGTACAGCTCATGCTCGGCATCGAAGAGGCCTTCGACATCGAATTTCCCGACAATCTGCTGAACCGCAAATCCTTTGCGAGCATCGTCGCCATCGAAAAGACGGTCGCAATGATCCTGGATAGCCGAAAGGTCGCCTGATGAACGTCGCGGTCGCTTTGGTTGAAGGCGGAGCCGGAGACAAAGCTGCGGTGCGCGCCGCGCGCGTCGCGGCAATCGCCGGCAAATATGCTGATATAGTCGACTCCGAGGGCCGGTTCCCGCGCGAGGCTGTGGATGCGATGCGTGCCGAGAGGCTGCTGTCGATCCAGATCCCTGCCGATCTTGGCGGCGAGGGGGCGTCGATCACCGAAATAGCCGAGCTTTGCTCGATCCTCGGCCAGGCCTGTGCGGCGAGCGCCATGGTTTTCGCCATGCATCAGATCAAGCTGTCGAGCCTGGTCGAGCACGGCGCCGGCAGCGATTGGCACCGCGAGTTCATGCGCCGTATTGCCAAGGATCAGCTTCTGCTGGCTTCTGCGACGACGGAAGGCGGCATCGGCGGCAATCTCCGCAACAGCATTTGCGCCATCAAGGTGGAAGGCGACCGCTGCTTCCTGGAGAAGGACGCGACCGTCATTTCCTATGGCGCCCATGCCGACGCGATTCTCATCACTTCGCGCAGCCATGCCGAAGCGGCCTCATCCGACCAGGTGATGACGGTCTTCCTTAGGGATCAATACACGCTGGAGCGCACCGTCGAGTGGAACACGCTTGGCATGCGCGGCACTTGCTCCGACGGCTTCCTCTTCAAAGGTGAGGCGCCGGCTGTGCAGATCCTGCCGAAGCCGTTTGCCGAAATTGCCGCGCAGTCGATGTTGGCAAGCTCGCATCTGCTCTGGAGCGGCGTCTGGTATGGCATCGCTGCCGATGCGGTAGCCCGCGCCCAGGCATTCGTCCGCGCCGCGGCCCGCAAGTCGCCCGGCTCGCAGCCGCCCGGCGCGCTGCGGCTGGCGGAAGTCTCCAGCCTGTTGCAGATGGTGAAATCGAACGTCGTTGCCGGCCTGAAAGTCTATGAAGAGGCCAAGGTCGATGCAGACCGGCTCTCCTCGATGGCCTTCGCCGTCGCCATGAACAACGTCAAGATCGCGTCGTCGGAAATGATCCTGCCGATCATCAACCACGCGATGCTGATCTGCGGCATCATGGGCTACAAGAATGGTACGCCCTACAGCCTTGGTCGCCATCTGCGCGACGCCCATTCCGCTCAACTGATGATCTCGAACGACCGCATTCTCGGCAATACGTCGACCATGCTGCTCGTCCACAAACAAGATACCAGCCTATTAGGGTAATCGTCATGGATATGCAGACCTCGTTTCTCGACCGTCTTTTCGATTCCGGTCTTCTGATCGACACCGGTGTTGACGGTCTCTATGGCCGGAGCGGCCAGTTTGAAGACGTCATCACCGCGTTCGAGCGACTGATCGACAAGTTCGGGGGCGCCGACGGTGCCGAAGCCATCCGGTTTCCGCCCGGCATGAACCGCGCCTTCTTCGAAAAGAGCGGCTACATGAAGAGCTTTCCGCAGCTCGCCGGCACGGTACACAGCTTCTGCGGCAACGAGCTGGATCACATGAGCCTGCTGAAGTGCATGGAAGTGGGTGAGGACTGGACGAAGGATCAGGAAGCGACCGACATCGTGCTGACGCCGGCGGCTTGCTATCCGCTCTATCCGACGGTCGCCAAGCGCGGCGCACTACCTGACGGCGGCGCACTCTTCGACCTGCAATCCTATTGCTTCCGCCATGAGCCTTCCAAGGATCCGGCTCGCCAGCAGCTCTTCCGCATGCGCGAATATGTCTGCATGGGCACCGATAAGCACGTGACGGATTTCCGCCAGAGCTGGATGGATCGCGGCGTCGAGATGATGAAGGCCGTCGGTCTGGACGTGACCATCGACGTCGCCAACGATCCGTTCTTCGGCCGCGCCGGCAAGATGCTTGCCAATAACCAGCGCGACCAGAACCTGAAGTTCGAGCTGCTGATCCCGATCACCTCGACCGCCAAACCGACCGCCTGCATGAGCTTCAACTACCATCAGGACGCCTTCGGCGCGAAATGGGGTCTGAACTTTGCCGACGGCAGTGTCGCCCATACGGCCTGTGTCGGCTTCGGCTTGGAGCGTATCGCGCTGGCGCTGTTTCACACCCACGGCCTCGACGTCAAGGAATGGCCTGAGAGCGTGCGCAAGGCGCTGTGGGGCTGATCGTCTCCATGGCTGCCGTCTTTCAGGGACTGAACCCCGCCGCTTACAAGCCGCATCCGTTGCACGACAGCGAACGCATGTGGCCGGAAAGCAATTGCTATATCGATCTCTGGATCGAGGTGCTTTCTAGCCGGAGACTGCCGCCGGAAGCCATGCTCGGCTTCACGGTGACGCAGGACTTCGAGGGCGATCAGTTCACCTTCTTCAAAGCGCCGCTCGAAGATCTGGAGGCGCTCTACGGCATCCGCTGTACCGAACTGGCAATCTACGACAAGGTGCAGCACCATGTCGCTGAGCAGATCGGTCGTGGCCGGCTTTGCCTCGTCGAGATGGATTCCTTCTATATGCCCGACACACAGGGTGTGGGTTATCGCCGCGAGCACGGCAAGACGACCGTCGCTATCAACAGGCTGGATATGGCGGGCCGGGAGCTCGACTATTTCCACAACGGCGGCTTCTTCCAGCTGTCCAGCGAGGATTTCGACGGGCTGTTCCAACTGCATCTGACGGAAGAGGATCTGCCCTTCCTGCCCTATACCGAATTCGCGAAGTTTCCGGAGAGCACGCCGGGCGATGCGGCCATCCGGCAGACATCCAGGCAACTTCTGGCCTTCCATTTCCGCCGTCGTCCAACGGCCAATCCCGTCCGCGCCTTCGCAGCGGTTTTCCCGGCACAGGTGGAAGCGGTGGCCGAGCGGCCTTTCGGCTTCTTCCACAAATATGCCTTCAATACGCTGCGCCAGCTCGGCGCCAATTTCGAGCTGGCGGGCAGTCATCTCGACTGGCTGTCGGCGGATTTTTCCGAGGCGGCCAGTGCGGCACGGCGGATCTCGGAAGTGGCGAAATCGGTACAGTTCCAGCTTGCCCGCGCCATAACCCGCAAGAAATTCGAGCCCCTGCAGACGGCCCTTGATCCGGCTGCGGATGCATGGGATTCCATGATGGGGCTGCTTGAACAAAAGCTTTAGTGGCACATGATCCTATCCAAAAAGCTGCTTTGCACTTTTAGGATCAAGTTTTGAGCCGGGAGATCCAATGCACGGGCGTTTGGCAAGCTTTGGCGGCGAGACGCTGCTGAGCGAAGGATGGAATCTGGTACTGACGGATGCGGGCGCTTGCGCCTCGCCTTCGGACCTGCCGCTTTCGGCGGGGTTCATCCCGGCGTCGGTGCCAGGCACGGTGGCCGAGGCCCTGGAAAAGGCCGGTCTCTTCAATCGAGAGCATCCCCATCCGCTGAACGACAAGGACGCCTGGTATCTTTGCCGATTGGTCGATGCCGACCCTGGCAACGCGGTTCTCAGGCTCGCGGGCTTGGCGACGCTCTGCGAAGTCTTTCTGAACGGCAGAAAAATCCTCGTCTCCGAGAGCATGTTCGAGGCGCACGAACTCGCCGTTCATCTGCTTGGCGGCGACGAGCTGGCACTGTGTTTTCGCGCCCTGGAACCACGGCTTGCCGAACCCGGCCCAAGAGCCCGCTGGCGGCCTCAGATGATCACTCCGCAGGGGCTGCGCCTGGTTCGCGCGACCCTGCTCGGCCACATGCCCGGCTGGTGCCCGGAAATCCACGCCGTCGGTCCGTGGCGGTCGATTTCGCTGTTGCGGCCGCATAATCCCGTCATTCGCGATCTTTCGATGCGTCCAGACCTGTTAGAAGACGGCGAAGGCCGGCTTTATGCCTCACTCTCGATCCAGGGACATGTCGGCGAGATCGTGCTTCGCTGCGGCAACGTCGAGCAGGCGTTCGTGAAAGACAATAACGGTCATTGCACTGCGATCCTGAAAATCCCCGGCGTGACGCCATGGTGGCCGCACACCCACGGAACACCCTATCTCCACGATGTCGCGCTGATCGTCGATGGCGTCGAACATCCGATCGGGCGCACGGGCTTCCGCCGGCTCGCGGTAGACCGCGGCGCGGACGGACGGGATTTTGCGCTTGTCCTCAATGGCGAGCGCATCTTCTGCCGCGGCGCCGTCTGGACGACGGCGGATGTTGCCCGTCTGCCCGGCGGCCGAGAAGATTACGAGCCCTGGTTGCGGCTGGCGGCGGAGGCGGGCATGAACATGGTCCGCATCGGCGGCACCATGGCCTATGAGACCGCGGAGTTCTTCCGGCTCTGCGACGAACTCGGCCTGCTGGTCTGGCAGGATTTCATGCTCGCCAATTTCGATTATCCAAAGAACGACAAGGTATTCAACGCCCATGTCGAGGCGGAAGCGGCGCAGCTTCTTTCCGGAACACGCCTGTCACCGTCGCTCGCTGTGCTGTGTGGCGGCAGCGAGATGTATCAGCAGGCGGCGATGCTCGGATTGCCGGAACGGTTTTGGGCAAGCCCAATTGTCGAGGAGATCATTCCGGCCGTCGTTAAGGCCTTACGCCCTGATGTTCCCTATGTCGTCAATTCTCCCTCGGGCGGCGCTATGCCGTTTGCCCCGAATGCGGGCGTGACGCATTACTATGGTGTTGGGGCCTATATGCGGCTGCTTGGCGATGCACGCCGTGCCGATGTCCGATTTGCGGCGGAAAGCCTGGCTTTCGCGCATGTGCCGCAAGCGCGGACCTTGGCGCGGCATCTGCCGGTCCCGGCAGTCCATAGCCCGCTATGGAAAGAGCGCGTGCCGCGTGATCGTGGTGCTTCCTGGGATTTCGAGGATGTGCGCGACCATTATTTGACGGAACTCTACGGCTTCGAACCGAACCGACTGCGGCGGGAGGATCCGGGTCTCTATCTCGATCTGTCGCGAGCCGTTACCGGGGAAGTCGCGGAAGAGACCTATGCCGAATGGCGCCGCCAGGGCTCCGGCTGCAACGGTGCCCTCGTCTGGACATTGCAGGACCTGCTGCCCGGCCCCGGCTGGGGCGTGATCGATTCCACGGGCGAGCCGAAACCCATATGGTATGCGCTCCGCCGCGCCTTCCGGCCGGTACAGGTATTGCTCACCGACGAAGGCACCAATGGCCTCGACGTGCATGTCATCAACGAAAGCGATGTTGCCCTTGACCTCGATCTCGATGTGGCTTGCCTACGAGATGGGCGGCAAACCGTGGTCAGCGGCACGCGGGAGTTATCGGTCGAAGCCCGCGGCAAGCACAAGATCGCCTGCACGGATCTCTTCGGCGCTTTTTTCGACACGACCTATGCCTTCCGCTTCGGCCCGCCGTCGCATGACGTTACGATGGCGCGTCTCACCGCGCGTGAGACCGGGGCGCTGATCGCGGAAGCCTTCTATTTTCCGTTGGGCAGGACGAAAGCCTTCCGTGACGCTGAAATCACGGCATCCGTCGCGCAGCAGGACGATCACTGGTTCCTCGATCTGCGCAGCGACCGGCTGGCGCAATCGGTCCAGATCGATTTCGAAGCCTTTCGGGCGGAGGATGACTGGTTTCACCTGTCGCCGGGTGTGACGCGGCGGTTAAGGCTATACCGGAGAGAGGGTGCTCCGGCCGATGCCATCCCATCCGGCCAGATCCGCACTATCGGCAGCCGGCGGATCGTGGAGGTCTGATTGAGGTGCGGCAAGCAAGCCGCCCTATCTCGCCCTTGGTGGGCGAGATAACTCAGTGTCCGCCGCTGGCTCCGGTCACAAAGTCATTCCATCCGGCCCGAACAGGTGGCAGCGCTCGGGATCGATATGAATGCTGACCGTTTCGCCGGCGCGGATGGCCTGCTGGTCCTCGAGCGCGACCGTCAGCGCCTGACCGCCCTGCAGCGTGACGTAGAGGATTGTCTGGCCGCCGAGATGCTCGACGAGATCGACGCGGGCATCGCCGAGCGCCAGGCCGCGATCGCCGACGTTCAGATGTTCCGGGCGGGCGCCGAGAGTGACGGCCTGTCCGGGCTGGAGGCCGCCCAGCCGACGCGGCAGGCGAACGGTCTGGCCGTTGAGATCGATGACCGCGGAGCCGTCGTCCGAAGCGACGATCTTTGCGTCGAGGAAGTTCATCTTCGGCGAGCCGATGAAGCCGGCAACGAATTTGTTCCGCGGCTTGTTGTAGAGATCTAGGGGCGCGCCGACCTGTTCGATGTTGCCGCCATTCAGCACCACGATCTTGTCGGCCATGGTCATGGCTTCCGTCTGGTCGTGGGTGACGTAGATCATGGTATTGCCGAGCCTCTGATGCAGGCGAGCGATTTCGACGCGCATCTGCACGCGCAATTCGGCATCGAGATTGGACAGCGGCTCGTCGAAGAGGAAGATCTTCGGTTCGCGCACAATGGCGCGGCCGATGGCGACGCGCTGGCGCTGGCCGCCGGAGAGCTGCTTCGGCTTGCGCTGCAGGAGCTGCTTGATCTGCAGGATTTCGGCCGCCTTTTCGACGCGCGGCTGGATCTCCTGCTTCTTCATGCCCGCCGTTTCCAGGCCGAAGGCGAGGTTCTTGTAGACCGACATGTGCGGATAAAGCGCATAGGACTGGAACACCATGGCGATGCCGCGTTTGGACGCGGGGACGTCATTCATGCGGCTGCCGTCGAGATAGAGCGCGCCGCCGGAAATCGGCTCCAGGCCGGCGATCATGCGCAGCAGCGTAGATTTGCCGCAGCCGGAGGGGCCGACGAAAACCGCGAATTCACCGGGCTCGATTTCCAGGTCGATGCCGTGGACGACCTCGAGCTCGCCATAACGCTTGATAACCTTCTGCAGCGAGACGCTTGTCGCCATGGGCGCTTCCTCCTTGTTCGTCCTGATGGCTTGCGCGGCCGGCGTCATGCTGGCCTCCAGCTCTTATATTTCGTGCTTTCCGGGCCGACCGGAAAGCGGACTTCGGTGCGCGTTTCCGACGATTCGTAGAACGCGGTTACCAGCTCCAGCGCCTGGCGGGCGTCGACCGTGGTCACGGGCAGCGGCCCGCCGGAAACCAGCGCCTCATGGAACAGCTTCATCTGCGTGTTGAAACGGATCGGCACCGGTGTCCAATCGGCAAGCAATGCATCGATCTTCGCTGCCACCTCATCATTGGCCGGGATGATCTTCCACGGGTCCTGGCCGGGGCTGTAGGGCTCATGGTTGCTTTCGATCAGGACGTTTTCGAAGGCGAGGCGCAGGCGGCTGATCTGTTCCTGGGAACCGAGTGTCGCACTGATCGTCGCGAGCGCGCCGTTCTCCATCAGCAGGCTGGCGCTGGCGCAATCTTCCACTTCGATATCGTTGACGCGCGTGGCGACGCGGCCGAAGAGGCCGGCAATCGGCCCCATCAGATAGGTCAGCATGTCGTGCAGATGGATCGAATGCGTCATCAGCACGCCGCCGAGTTCCGTCGCCCATTTGCCGCGCCAGGGAACGGCATAATATTCTCCGGTACGGACCCAGTGGGTTTCGGAGGTGGCGACATAGGGCTTGCCGGCGATGCCGGCGTCGATGATGCGCTTGGCCTTCTGGATGCCGTCGCCATAACGGTATTGGAAGATCGGCATCAGCTTGCCCTTGGCCGTCTTTTCCGCCGCGATGACGGCGTCGATATCGGCGAGCGAGCCGACCAGCGGCTTTTCGCAGACCACGTGCTTGCCTGCGGCGAGCGCCTGCAGAATCAGCTCGAAATGCGAACCGGGCGGCGTGCAGATATCGATAATATCGATGTCCGGCATGTTCAGGACCTCGACGAAATCCTTGATGCGCCTCGCGATGCCGAATTCGTCGCCGATGGCATTCAGGCGCTCCTCGTTGAGATCGCAGACCACGGCGACTTGGAAGCGGTCCGGATGCGGCAGATAGCCTTCGACAATATGCGAGCGGCCGATGCCGAGACCGATGACCGCAACTTTCTTTACGTCGGACATGTGCAAATTACCTTTGTACGCTGTTGAGCGATGTAGCTTCAGCCAGAGCCTGCGCCTTCAGCGCCAGCTCCATGGCTTTGAAGCAATGGTCTTGTCCCATCGCTGTTTCGGTGCGGTCCCTGATGTCAGCGGCCAGTTGCCGGCCGTAAGGCAGCTCTACGCCGCCGCAATCGATATGCTGCATACCCTTGCGGTCGGTGAGGAAAAGATGGTCCGTGCCGGGACGGCCGGCGACATCGATATATTTGCGCAACTCAATCGTGCCTTCCGTGCCGACGATGAAGAGGCGGCCGTCGCCCCAGGTGGAAAGTCCGTCGGGCGTGAACCAGTCGACGCGGACATAGCCGGTGACATCAGGCGTGCGCAGGTGGAAATCGCCGTAATCCTGCAGGCCGGGCGTGTCGGGATTGGCACGGTTTGAGACCGTCGCCGACAGAATCTCGGCTTCCAGCGAGTCCGCGAAAAACAGGAACTGCTCGCATTGATGCGAAGCGATGTCGGTAATGATGCCGCCATAGCGCTTACGGTCGAAGAACCATTCCGGCCGGGTCGGCTTGCGCAGCCGGTGCGGCCCAAGACCGGTCGTGTGGATCACCTTGCCGATCGCGCCGGCCTTGACCAGTTCGCCTGCCTTGACGGTGGATGCCGTCTCGAAGTGTTCGGAATAGAGGATGGAGACGATGCGCTTGGTCTCGGCTTGTACCTTTCGCACTTCCGCGAGCTGATCCAGCGTCACCATGCCGGGCTTGTCGAGCATCACGTCCTTGCCGTGGCGCATGGCCTCGACGGCAAGGCCGGCCCGCTCGCTGGACACGGCCGCGCTGACAATGAGCGCGATGGAGCTATCTTCCAGAATTTCCCTCTTGTCGGCAACGCGTCTCGCCTGTGGAAAGCGTCCGGCGAAGATGGCGGCGAGGTCGTCCTCGGCGGCATGGAAGGCGACGAGTTCGGCGCCGGCCCGCAGCATGACGTTGACCTGGCCGTAGATGTGATCGTGATTGAGGCCGATGGCGGCAAAGCGCAGCGCGCTCATGCGACATTTCCTTTCAGTGGGTTTATCGAGAGCATTTCCGTCTCCAATGAAGCTTGGAAATGCTCTCTGTTTGTTTCACGCAATTCCGGACGCAAAACCGCTTCGCACTATTGCTGGAATTGCTTTGGTTACGGTCCCAAACCTTGGGCATTCGGGACCGTGGGGTTCGTGTCAGCGTTTGAGGCCGGCGGTCGCGATGCCGTCGATCAGCAGCCTCTGGAAGAACAGGAAGATCAGGAAGACGGGGATCAGCGAGATGCTCGACATCGCGAACAGGCTGCTCCAGTCGGAGCTTCCGGTCGAGTCGACGAAAGAGCGGAGACCGAGCTGCACCGTGTAAGTGTTGATGTCGGAGAGGTAGATCAGCGGGCCGAAGAAATCGTCCCAGGTCCAGATGAAGGAGAATATGGCCGCGGTTGCCAGAACCGGCAGCGACAGCGGCAGCATGATGCGCCAGTAGATGCGCCAGGGGCTGCACCCGTCCATCATTGCGGCCTCGTCGAGCTCACGGGGGATGCCGCGGAAGAACTGAACCATCAGGAAGATGAAGAAGGCGTCGACCGCCAGGAATTTCGGCACGACCAGCGGCAGAATGGTTTTCACCCAGCCGAGCTTCAGGAACAGGATATATTGCGGGATGAGCGTCACGTGATAGGGCAGCATCAGCGTGCCGAGCATGAGCGCGAACCAGAAATTTTTGCCCCAGAAATTCAGCCGCGCGAAGGCATAGGCCGCCAGCGAACAGGAGACGACATTGCCGATGACGGAAAGGACGGCGATCACGACGGAGTTCCACACGAACGAGCCGAAGGTGACCTGCCCGCCGAACCAGCCGCGGTAATAAGAGCTGAAGTCGAATTGCGACGGGATCAGCGAGGCCGTGCCGAAGATTTCATTCTGGTCTTTTATCGAGCCGGACAGCATCCAGAGCAGGGGGTAGAGCATCACGATCGATGCGCCGACCAGAGCGACATGGATGATGATAGACAGGAACCAGGGCCGCTCGCGCGGCGGGTTCAGATCGTCGGGAAAGTGGATGAGCTTCGCGTCAGTCATCGTAGTGGACCCAATAACGAGCGGAGAGGAAGGAGAAAGCGGTGAAGATCGCGATGATGATCACCAGCACCCAGGCGAGAGCCGCGGCGTACCCCATGCGGAAATAGCCGAAGGCTTCCTGGTAGAGGTAGAGTGTGTAGAACAGCGTCGAGTCGATAGGACCGCCGGTGCCGGAAGAGATGACATAGGCCGGCGTGAAGGCCTTGAAGGCATCGATGGTCTGCACGACGGCGTTGAAGAAGATGACCGGCGTCAGCAGCGGCAGGGTGATCTTGAAGAAAATCCGCGCCTTCGATGCGCCGTCGAGGCTCGCCGCCTCATAGAGATCGGTCGGAATCTGCCGAAGGCCGGCAAGGAAGATGATCATCGGCGAGCCGAACTGCCAGATCGCCAGAATGATGAGGGTGTAGAGGGAGTAGTTGGGGTTCGAAATCCAGCTCGGACCATTGATGCCGAACACGTACCACAGCAGGGTATTGACGACGCCGTCGCCATCGAAAATCTGCCGCCAGAGCACCGCAATGGCGACGCTCGAGCCAAGTAGCGACGGCAGATAGAAGATGGCACGATAGATCGTGAGGCCGCGAATGCCGCGGTTGAGCAACAGCGCCACCAACAGCGCGAAGGCAAGCTTCAGCGGCACCGAGCAGACGACATAGAACAGGGTCACCCGCATAGAGGAGATGAACTTGTCGTCGCCGGTGGCGATGCGCGCATAATTATCCAGCCCGACCAGATGCGGCGCCTGTAGCAGGTTATAGTCGGTGAAGGACAAATAGAGCGACACGATCGCCGGTCCAAGGGTCAGGCCGAAGAAGCCGATGAACCACGGCAGGAGAAACAGATAGCCCGGCGCATTGCGCGCAAACGCGCTTGGCGCCTTCTGATATGTTTCGACGCGCACCGGCGCGTTCGCGCCGATGGCCATGCCACCGGCGACGCTGTTGCGGTTTGTACCCACGGTATTAGCCTCGCGTTACGTTTGCCGCCGCCTGTTCGACGAACTTCGCTCCAGCGTCCTGGGCGCTGGTTTTGCCGAAGGCTACTTCCTCGGCGATCTTCTTCAGCAGGAAGGCATTTTCGCCGGCGCCGTTCGGCGGAGACGGCGGCAGCGCCCCGACCTGTGGCGTCAGGCGGCCGATATAGTCGACGACCTGCTTGCTCGCGGCATCGAGATCCGGCGTCAGCAACCCGCGAATCTTGGAGGAAGCCGGAACGCCGCGCTCGACGCCGAGCGCCTTGGTGCCGTCGGGGTCTTCCACCAGATAGTTGACGAAGGCGACGGCGGCGTCCTTGTTGGGCGATGCAGCCGAAACCGACATCAGCATCGACGGCTTCAGATATTGGCCGGGCTTGCCGTCGGGGCCGGGATTCGGATAGGCGAAGAGGTCGAGCTTTTCCTTGCCGAGGCCCTGGATGGCGATGAACTGGTTGGAATGGGCGAAACAGACGGCTGCCTTGCGCAGCGCAATCATGTTCGTCTCGATGGTCAGCTGATCGAGCGCCTGGACATCGGCCGGCACGCAAGCCTTGATATCGCGCATATGGCCCCAGAACGCAAACCAATCCGCGGCGTCCTTGGCCTCGAAGGCGAGCTTGCCGTCGGGGGTATAAAGGGCCTTGCCGCGCTGACGCAGCCAGCATTCGAAGGAGGGCTCGACGCCACTTGCGTCCTGGGAGCCGTAGAAGCCGCGCCGCTTGCCGGCAGCCGTGACCTTGGCGCATGCCTCGGCAAATTGATCCCACGTCATGCCGTCATGCATCGGCTCGACGCCCGCTTCCGCCCAGGCGACGGTATTGACGGCGGCCATGCTGGAATTGACGCCGAGATTGACGCCGTAAAGCTTGCCGTCGACCTTGCCGGAATCGATGTTGGGCGCGCCGAAATCATCGATCGCCAGTCCCTTGCCCATATAGGGCGTGAAGTCCAGCAGCGTGCCGCGACGCGCATATTCGAAGATGTAACGATAATCCATCTGGATCAGGTCGGGCGCATTGCCGCCCGCTGTCTGGGTGGCCAGGCGTGTCCAGTAGTTGTCCCAGCCGAAGGATTCGCCCGCGATCGAGACATCGGCATTCTTGCCCTGATAGGCTTTGATGGCCGCTAGCGTGCGGTCGGTTCGCTCCTTCGAACCCCACCACAGAAAGCGCATCGAGGTTGCCGCGTTGGCGCGGCCAAGCCCGACGCTGCCGAATGCAGCGGCGGCTGCCATACCAGCAAGTAATTGCCGGCGATTGATCGCGAAAGTCATCCTGGTCTCCTCCCCAGTTAACCGGTGATTTACGAACTGCTTTGCATGATATAACTATTTGGTTACAAGTTGGATAGAAACGCGACCGCTGTCAAGCGCCAATCGTATCACAATCAAAACGACCCGCGCTGAGGCTGGAGGCGTCCGTTGCGAAAGAGATAGATCGGGGAGGGGGAATGTCCATGGTGGCCAGAGCAACGCAAGGAACGGAAAAATCAGCGAAAGCAGGCGCTTACGGGAATGCGGAACCGACTCCGAAGAGGGTCGCGCGCAATCCGCAGCGCACCCATGCGACGATCCTGGAAGCGGCGACAGAGGAATTCGCTGCCCATGGCTTCGGCGGCGCGAGAGTGGATGCGATCGCAGCGCGCGCGCAGACCAACAAGCGCATGCTCTATCACTATTTCGGCGACAAGGAGGGGCTTTACGTTGCTGTGCTGGAAGCGACCTATGCGGAGATCCGCAGCGCCGAGAAGAATCTCGATCTTGCCCATCGCGATCCCGAGGAGGGGATGCGGGAGCTTGCGCTCTTCACCTGGCATCATTTCCTCGATCATCCGGAATTCTTGAGCCTGCTTGTCACCGAAAACCTGCATGAAGCACGGTATCTGAAGCGTTCCGACAAGATTTCGGCGATGCACTCGCATTTCATCGACGAGCTTGCAGACGTGCTGCGACGAGGTGAAGCAGCCGGCATCTTCCGGCCGGGCATTGATCCGGTGTCCGTTTACCTTACCATCGCGGCGCTTGGTTTCTTCTACCTGTCCAATCGCCATACGCTTTCGACGATTTTTGCCCGAAAGCTGACGGCGCCGGCGGCGCTGAAAGCCTGGGGCGAGCACATCGTTTCGGTGACCCTGTCCTCGATCAAGGCCTGATGACTGTCAGAAATTTTCGAAAGGCGATTGACAAATCCGGAGAGATCGCGCGATCGTGTAACTATATAGTTACCTTGGCTGGTCAACCAAGCCTTTGCTTTTCCTGACTCTGGAGGGAGTCGGGTCAAATATTCAGGAGGGATCATGAAGCGCGTTGGTATCATCATGCACGGCCTCACGGGACGCATGGGGCTGAACCAGCATCTCATCCGCTCGATCGTGGCGCTTCGCGCTGAAGGCGGCGTGTTGCTGTCGAACGGCGAACGAGTCATGCCAGATCCGGTCCTTGTCGGCCGCAACGCGGCGCGACTGGAAGAGCTGGCCCGCAAATACGGCATCGAGCGATGGACCACCGATCTCGAGGGCGCGCTTGCCGATCCAAACGATGCGATCTTCTTCGACGCGGCGACCACTCAGATGCGCGCCGAGCTGATTTCGAAGGCGCTGGACGCCGGCAAGCATGTCTATTGCGAAAAGCCGATCTCCGACGATCTCGATACGGCGATAGCGCTCGCCCGCAAGGCCAAGGCCTCCGGTTTGAAGAACGGCGTCGTGCAGGACAAGCTGTTTCTGCCGGGCCTCCGCAAGATCGCGATGCTCCGCGACAGCGGTTTCTTCGGCAAGATCCTCTCCGTTCGCGGCGAATTCGGCTACTGGGTGTTCGAAGGCGACTGGCAGACGGCGCAGCGCCCATCCTGGAACTATCGCAAGAAAGACGGCGGCGGCATTATCCTGGATATGCTCTGCCACTGGCGCTATGTGCTCGACAATCTCTTCGGGCCAGTGAAGGCGATCAGCTGCCTAGGCGCCACCCACATTCCCGAACGCGTTGACGAGGCCGGTCGCCGTTATGTTGCGGATGCCGACGATGCGGCCTACGCCACCTTCGAACTGGAAGGCGGCGTCATCGCCCACATCAATTCCTCCTGGGCCGTCCGCGTCCGCCGCGATGACCTCGTGACCTTCCAGGTCGACGGCACGCATGGCTCGGCAGTGGCGGGACTGACGCGTTGCTGGACCCAGCATCGTGTCAACACGCCGAAGCCGGTCTGGAATCCCGACCAGCCGCAGACGATCGATTTCTACGACACCTGGGACGAAGTGCCGGACAATCAGGTTTACGACAACGGTTTCAAGATCCAGTGGGAAATGTTCCTGCGCCATGTGCTCGAAGACGCACCCTGGCGCCACACCCTGACGGAAGGCGCCAAGGGCGTCCAGCTCGCCTCTCTCGGCCTGAAGAGCTGGGCCGAACGCCGCTGGCTTGATGTCGAGCCGCTGGAGATTTGAGGGGCGATGGCTCCTCAATTATCGGGATGGTCAGGATATCTCGCGGGTGCCGCATCTATGTGCCTGGCCCCTCACCCTTGCCCTCTCCCCGCTCTCGCGGAGAGAGGGGACGACCGAGCAAAGTGGTGCTTGCCATTCGCGAAAAGCGACGGTTAGCGCGATAGAACTCCCTCGCCCCGCTTGCGGGGTGAGGGGCCGGGCACACAGAAGCGGCATAGACAGACTGGCCCGACTAGCGGCAGGAGAGCTTGAACCCATGATCGAACCGTTGAAAATCAGACTTGTCGAGGCCGAGACCTTCGAACGGCCGGTGACACTGCGGCTTCCTTTCCGCTTCGGCGCGGCGACGCTGCGGCAGGCGCGGCAGATTTTTCTGCGTGTCCGCATCGAAGACAACCGCGGCCACTCGGCGAGCGGCATGGCGGCAGAGCTGATGGTGCCGAAATGGTTCGATAAATCGCCGGAACTCTCCAATGCCGATAACGAGAACCAGCTTCGCCGTTCGCTGGCGCTGGCGCTCGACGCCTTGAAAGGTGCGGGATTGGGTACGGCTTTCTCGCTGCATTCGGCCGTCGAAGCGGCCCACCATGCGCGGGCCGCGGCCGAGACGCTGAACGGCCTCGTCGCGTCCTTCGGCCTGGCGCTCGCCAATCGGGCGGTTCTCGATGCACTCTGCCGGCTGGAAGGGTTGCCGGTCGCACAGGCGATCAGGGCAAATCGCCCCGGCATCGATGCATCGACGGCGCCCGATCTGGCAGGTTTCGACCTGCCCAAATTCCTGTCGGGATTGGCGCCGGCCGAAAGCCTTGCCGCGCGGCATACGGTCGGTCTGGTCGATGCTATCCGGGCAAGCGACATCCCGGCTGCCGACCGTCTGAACGACGGCCTGCCGGAAAGTTTCGAGGAGGCGATCGACGCCTATGGCCTGACTTTCTTCAAGGTGAAGGTGTCTGGCGTTGCCGATGCCGATATCGACCGTCTCTGCCGCATCGCCGCTGTCATCGACGCCAAGATGTCGGCCTATTCCGTAACGCTCGACGGCAACGAGCAATTTGGCTCCGCGGAGGCCGTCGCCGATTTGCTGGCGCGCATCGAGGCTGAGCCGCGGCTCGCTCGTTTTGCGGCATCGATCCTGTTTGTCGAGCAGCCGATTGCTCGTGCCCATGCCTTCGAGAAGCCGGTGAGCGCACTTGCGGCCTTCAAGCCGGTCGAGATCGATGAATCCGATGCCGATATCGATGCTTTCGTGACGGCCAGGCGACTTGGCTATACCGGCATTTCGTCCAAATCCTGCAAGGGCTTCTATCGCTCGCTGTTGAACCGGGCGCGCGTCGCCAAGTGGAGCGCCGATGACGGCACAGCCTATTTCATGTCTGCGGAAGACCTGACCACACAGGGCGGCCTCGCCGTGCAACAGGATCTGGCGCTCGCCTCGCTGATCGGCATGACGCATATCGAGCGCAACGGCCACCACTATGTCGACGGCATGGCCGGCGCGCCCGAGGCCGAGCAGGTCGCTTTCGCTCGGGTTCATTCCGATCTTTATGCCGTTCGCGACGGGCGGACGCGGCTGAAGATCGAGGGCGGGAAGATTGACATTGGTTCGGTCATCAACGCGATCGGCCTCGGCTCGTCCGTCGAGCCGGAGTGGAGCGCAATGGAGGCGTCGCCGAAGTAGGATTTTGGTTAAGGTCAGGCGCATTTATCTGTGACGCACGCTCCTGCATGGCCCCTCACCCTAGCCCTCTCCCCGCGGATGCGGGGAGAGGGGACTATGGAGCCGGCCGATCCAACCATGCGGATCGAGGCACATCATGCACGATAAACCCCCTTTCCCCGCTTTGCGGGGAGAGGGTTGGGGTGAGAGGCCAGGCAACGAGGTGCGGCCGAGCAGGGCTGACCCGACCGTCGTTATTGCAGATTCTGGAGGAAAATCATGTCTTCATCGAAGAAACGCTACGCCCTGGTCGGCACGGGCAATCGCGGCGCCACCATGTGGGGCAAGGATCTGGTCGAGCGCTGGAGCAACGAGGTCGAGCTGGTCGCCGTCTGCGATCTCAACGGGATGCGAGCCAAGCGCGCGCTGGAATATATCGGCGCGTCGGTGCCCGTCTACACCGATTTCGACGAGTTGTTGCGGGTCGAAAAGCCGGATCTCGTCATCATCTGCACCCGCGATTCCACTCATGACGATCTGATCGTCAAGGCGCTGGAAGCCGGCGCCAATGTCATCAGTGAAAAGCCGATGACGACGACGGTCGACAAGATCAAACGCATCCTCAATGCCGAGGCACGGACGGGCAAGCGGGTGGACGTTTCCTTCAACTATCGTTTCGCGCCGACGGCCGCGAAGATCAAGGAACTCATCAACTCCGGCGTCATCGGCGATGTCACGTCTGTCGATTTTCATTGGTATCTCGATACCAGCCATGGCGCCGACTATTTTCGGCGTTGGCATGCCTTTGTCGAAAATTCCGGTAGTCTTTTCGTCCACAAGGCGACGCACCATTTCGACCTTCTGAACTGGTATCTCGATTCCGATCCGGAAACGGTGTCCGCCTTTGCCGATCTCAAGCATTACGGCCGCAAGGGTCCTTTCCGCGGCGAGCGCTGTCGCAGCTGTCGGTACAGGGACGAGTGCGACTATTATCTCGACATCAGCGCCACGCCACTGCTTGAGAGCCTCTACGAGGACCCGTCCACGGTCGACGGCTATGTTCGCGACGCCTGCGTCTTCCGCGAGGACATCGACATTCCCGACACGATGGTCGCCGCGATCCGCTATCGCAACGGCGTCAACGTCTCCTATTCGCTGAACACTTACATGCCCATCGAAGGCCACCATATCGCCTTCAATGGCCACAAGGGTCGTATCGAGCTGCGCCAGTATGAGAAGCAGCATTGGACGACGCCTCCTGCCGACGAGATCGTCGTCATGAAGAATTTCGGCGATGTCGAGCGTATCTGGGTGCCTTATTCTTCGGGCGGCCATTACGGCGGCGACGACCGGCTGCGCAACATGCTGCTGCGGTCGGGGCCGAATGACGAACTGAGACAGCGCGCGGGCTCACGCGCTGGCGCGCTTTCGGTTCTCTGCGGTATCGCAGCACTGGAAAGCAGCAGGACCGGCCAACAAGTGTCGCTCGCCGATATCTGGGGCCAGGATGAGGGCCTCAACCTGCTCGAGGCGCGGCCCTAGAGCCGGATGATTTCAGGTCGAATCGACCTGAAATCTGAATCCGTCTCTAAATCAAAAAGTTAGAGCGGGATGTCGCCCGAAAACCGCGCATACTTTTTCGGCATCCCGCTCTGGCGGCTCGCCTCGAAGGGTCACTCAATTGCAATTGCGCAACTGCGAGGCATAGAGCGCAGACATGCTGGCGACCTTCTGTGCGGTGCGCTGCAGGTCGGCATTGCCGCGCCAGGCTCCCTGTTGATAGCCCTTCCAACCGACATAATAAGCCAGATAAAGATTGTAGGGATCGTTCAGCGGGATGCCGTTCCGAACATGGCTCTGGGCGTGATACCAGCCGATGAATTCGATCGCGTCGGAGAAGTTCGAGCGGCTCGCGCCCCAGCGGCCTGTGTCTCGCTGATAGTGATCCCAGGCGCCGTCGAGAGCCTGCGAATAGCCGTAGGCGCTGGAAGGCCGCGTCCACGGAATGAAGCCGAGTAGTTTCCGGCGCGGCGGCCGGGCATGTGGCTGGAAGCCGGATTCAGCATAGATCGTCGCCATCAGGATCGGCACCGGCACGCCGTATTCCCGCTCCGTACGCTCTGCGGCGCGCTGCCAATTGTTAAACCAGCCGTCGCGCTGATCGAAGATCGCGCAGACATTGCGGGTATGGGACGGAGCCGTGGCGCAGCCCGCCAGCACTGCGAGCAGCAGTACGGCGGCGATGGATAGGATACGGGTACGCATGACTAGAACCTGAACCTCTTCATTGCTGCGCCGCATCTTGTGGACGCGCAAAAGAACGCAGCAACAACTCGTTGGCGCATAGTCCCTACCAAAAATTCGAAGTCGAAATTTTGGCCGGCATGCGCAACGAGATTGCTAGCCCAGAATGATTAAAAACGGGTTTTCCGCCCGTGCCGAAATGCGGCGGTTTGGTGATGATTCCGAGGCTTTACGCCATGCGCGCCAGGTCGTCTCGACGGATTTCGTAGAGCAAGGGCTTTCCCTCGATGAAGCGGATGACCTCCTTGACCGCCATCTCGCCGAGGCGGGTGCGTTCCAGGCCGACGGCGCCGGCGATATGCGGCGTCAGGAAGACATTCGGCAGATCATAGAAGGCAGAGCTTGCCTCCGGGATTTCGGGATCCGTGACATCGATAATCGCGTCGATGTGGCCGGTTTTCAGTGCCGCGAGCAGGCCGGGTTCATCGACCAGCGCGCCGCGCGCCGTGTTGATGAAGGTCGCGCCCTGCTTCATCAGCGACAGTTGGCGAGCGCCGATCATATGCCGTGTCGCCGGCAGTGACGGAGCGTGCAGCGAGACGATGTCGGCGCGAGCCATCAAGGCGTCGAGTTCAGTCTTCTCGACGCCAAGACGCCGTGCTTCGGCGTCATCGACCATCGGATCGCAAAGCAGGGTCTTGTAGTCGAACGGGGCGAGCAGTTCGATTACACGTCGGCCGATGCGGGATGCGCCGATGATGCCGACTGTTCGGCCGTAGTTGCCGATCGATTGGCCCTGCATCGGCTGTGCGCGGCCGCGATGGCGGTCGGCCACATAGACATCGCGAAAGCGGAAGACCTGTTTGCCAGCAAAGATAATGGCGGCGAGGGTAAATTCGGCGACCGGCAGGGCGTTGGCCTGCGCCGCATGGCTTACCGAAATGCTTCTGTCGAACAGGCTGTCCTCGATCAGGCCCTTCACAGTGCCGGCTGCGTGCGCCACCAGTTTCAGATGCGGAGCCTGCGCCAGCGCGGCGGCGTCGATATGCGGCGCGCCCCAACCGGTGATCAGGATTTCCGTCTCGCCAAGCAGCTTTTGCGCCCTTTCGTCGTCAAAGCGCTCCATAGGCGCGGCGTCGAGCACGCGACCGATCGTATCCAGCCGCTGGATCAGTTCCGGCGTCAGGACATGCTGCGTGCGCGACGGCATCATGGCGAAAGCGATGGCGGGCAGCTTGGAAGCAGTTTGTGTCATGCCAGCCGTCCGGGCGCTTCGATGGCGCTGACGGTGACGCCCCTTTCGGCGATCAGCGCGCGCAAGGCATCGAGATCGGGTTTCGCCGGCGGCTTTGTCCAGGCGCCGGAGACGGCAGCGGGGTCGTGTTCGGCGAGGATAGCGGAAGCGAGAATGGTCTCGCCCGCGGGAATCGTCCCGCGCAATTGCGGCACAAGTGTCTTGGCGACGATCAGATTGGTGTTCGGCGGCGCCTTTTGCGCCAGCCCTTCGCGCGCCACCGTCGAGCCGAGATCGATAATGCCGCTGAAATCTTCCTCTCCGACGACATAGGCTGCGCCGTTCTGCGAAGAAAGCGTATCGGCTTCGAAATCCCGCCGGGCGATGGCAAAACCGCCCTCGGCGGTCTGCAGCGGTCGCGGAGTTGAGATCTTGTGCAGCCGGATATGCCAGGGTGCCGCCGGGATCAGCCAGGTCTCGACGGTGACATCAGGCCAGGGCGACCACTTGGCGTAAAGCGTGTCGCCGGCAAGCTTCGCCTCTTCATTTGCCTCACGGACGCGGTAGTGCAGGCCGTCGTCACTGAAGGCGAGCATGCTGTCGAAGGCGCCGCCCGCAAAGGCGCGCTCGTCGCTTTCGACGCTGAAGCCATAACGGGCCGAATAGGCGAATTTGGCGTATTTTTCCGACCCGAAGCGCATCTGCAGGTTTTCCTGGCCGGAGGAGAGCGCTACGACATCCGACTTACCATGCATCATCACCATGCCTGGGTGCTTCAGCGGCACGATCGCAGGTTCGGCAACATGCGGCTTTTCCTCGGTGGTCCAGAAGGGATGCGTCTCGGGGAGCGCCAGCGGCAGGAAGGCCTTGAAGGCCCAGTAGGGGGAGCCGGCGGAATTGTAGTTTTCCGACATCAGCAGGTTGGGATAGCCGTAGCCGATCGGCAATGTACCGTCGCGATTGGCGATCGGTTTGTCGGCCCACCAGCGCAGGTGGCGCAGGCATAGCCCCTTGATCTCGCCCCAGGGGAGCGCCTCGACGTCGGCAAAAGCGAGCGCCGACCAGAAGCCGGCGCAGGCGAAGCGATAGGTCAGGCTTCGGCCGAAAGGCACGGTGGCGCCGTCAGGGGCGAACCAGTGGCGGAAATCCTTGGCGAACAGGACCGCGCGTTCGCGGTAGCGCCTGGCGCGGTCGTCGTCGACGAGCTTGGAATAGATCAGCCCGTAGAAATGCATGGCGAAGGGAATGTAGTGATCGACGCGTCTGACATTGCCGTCGCGATACCAGCCATCGGCGATATAAAGTCCGTCCAATTCCCTGAGGTAGTCCTCGGTCAGGCTGCGATCGAACTCGGCGCCGAGCCGGTCGAGAGCGATATCCACGAGCACGCGGAAGAATTTCCAATTGTTGTCGGCATAGTCGAAGGTTCGGGCGTGCTTGAGATAGGCGATAAGATTGTTGCGGGCTCTATTGTCGAGCGGCTCCCAAATCTTGTCGGGCACGAGCGCAAGTGCAAAGCCTAGGGCGGCGAGTTCGACCATGCGCTGATCGCGGCCGTTGACGGTACCCCAATATTCCGGATGGCTGGGATCGACGCCGTTGGCGATCCCTTCGGCATAGCGGTTCCAATAGGCAAAGTTCTCGCCGCCGGCGCCGAGAGGCGCGAGGCCCCAGAGTGGACGGGCAAAACCCTCGAGATCGGCGGCGGCGCGGTCGAAATGCGCGCCGGCGGCGTCGATGCGAACGCGGGCATTGCCCTTGGAGAAATAAGGCAGAAGTGGGTAGAACAGGTCGATCAACGCGCGGCGCATATCGGTACGGTTTTCCAGCGGATTGCCGGCGAGCGGGTTGGTGCTGGCGGGTTCGTAGATCATGGGTCTGGCTCTTCCTCGGTCGTTGCCGCTAAAGATGCGGGATCAGATTTCGGGCGGAAGGGTGCCGCCGGGGACGGGTATGACGGCATGGCAAACTTGGCGCGCGGGCGCCTCGCGATTGCGGAAACGGGCGATCATCAGGCCAATGGCTTCGCGTCCGATGGCAAGGCGGTCGACACGCATGGTGGCCAGGCGCGGATTGGTCATCAGCGCACAGGGCAGGTCGTCGAAGCCGACGATGGCAAAGTCATCCGGCACGCGCAGACCGGCTTCCAGAACTGCTTCAAGCACGCCCACGGCGACGAAATCGTTCATGCAGAAGGCGGCGGTAAAGCTGCGATCCTCGGCAAGAGCGGCAATGGTGGCGGCGTGGGCTTCGGCGGTGGCGCTGCCTCGGAATGTCAGCGGCACAAGCCGGCCTTCGCCGTCCTCGACGGAAGCAATCGCCGCTTCGAAGCCTCGGATGCGCTCAAGGATCGTCTGGCGATGCGAACCGGTAAGATGCAGGATGCGGCGATGGCCGGCGTTGATCAGCCGGCGGGTCGCGGCATAGGCGCCAAAGAAATTCGAGGGCGAGACGCCGTCGAAGCGGAGCCTTGAATCGGTGCCGTTGACGAGCACGAGCGGTGTGCCGCTATTTTCCAGCCAAAGGCGCAGTTCGTCGGACGGATCGATGCCGACGAGAAACAAGCCTTCGGCGCCCGCCGTCTGGAGATATTCCCTTACATGGTCGGGCGCTGTCCTCGCTTCGCGGACGAGGCGAATGTCGAATGGCATGCCGCGCTCAGCCGCCTCGGCGCGCAGGCCCTCGACAATGCCTTCGTAGAACACGCTCAGGCCGCCCGTAACGCTGTCGCTGGCGATCAGTGCCAGCGCGGCCGGCATGGTTTCTGCGGCCTGCTTCATAGGGTAGCCCAAATCGCTCGCAACCTTGAAGATGTGCTGGCGGATCGCGTCGCTGATTCCAGGTTCATTGGTGAGCACCCGCGACACCGTTGAGACGGAGACGCCGGCCCTGCTGGCAATATCGGCTTGCCTGACACGTTTGGTTCGAATTTCACTCATGTCGGCAATAGTTATGCAAATTACGCAAATTTGCAAGAAAAAGATTATTTATTGCGCTCAGCAATAAAATTGCATATTCTCATCCAGAATGTATCCGCAGAAGGCGTCGGGAGATCGTCGCGGATAACAACAATGGGTATCGCAAGAGAAGGAGGAATCTCATGCGCATGAATCGCCGTTCATTCATGATTGGAACTGCAGGAGCCGCCGCAGGCCTCGCTTTCGGCGGATCACTGCCAGCCTTTGCCGACTCGACGAAATTGCGGGCGACGTGGTGGGGTTCGCCCGATCGCAACAAGCGTACGGTCGCTGTCGCCGAGCTGTTTCACACCAAGAACCCCGATATTTCCGTTGTCGGCGAAAGCATCAGCGGCGACGGCTACTGGACCAAACTCGCGACGGCCATGGCCAGCCAGGACATTTCCGACGTCTTCCAGCTCGAGCCGAGCACGATTTCGGACTATTCGAAGCGCGGCGCCTGCCTGCCTCTCGACCAGTTCGTGCCCTCGACGCTGAAGGTGGACAGTTTCGGCAAGGATATGCTGAAGCTGACGACCGTTGACAACAAGCTCTATGGCATCGGCCTCGGATTGAATTCCTTTGCGTTGTTCTATGATGAGGATGCCTTCAAGAAGGCCGGCCTGACGCCGCCCGGTCCAAACACGACCTGGGCCGAATATGCCGATCTGGCGGTGGAAATGACCAAGGCGTCCGGCAAGCGCAGCTATTGGGGCGGCCCCTACGGCGCGCGCTACAATTATGTCTTCGATGCCTGGCTGCGCCAGCGCGGCAAGAGCCTCTACACGGACGAGGGCGGTCTCGGCTTCGGTGTCGACGACGCCAAGGAATGGTATGCCTATTGGGAAGATCTGCGCCAGCGCGGCGGCACGGTTTCCGCCGATGTGCAGACGCTCGACCAGAACGTCATCGAGAGCAACAGCCTGGCGCTTGGCAAATCGGCCATGGGCATGGCCTACTCGAACCAGCTCGTCGGCTATCAGCTCGTCGTGAAAAGCAAGCTCGCCATCACGCTTCTGCCACGCGAAAAGAAGGATGGTCCTTCAGGCCACTATTACCGCCCCGCTCTGATCTGGAGTGTCGGCGCCACCACGAAGAATGGCGAAGCAGCCGCGAAATTCATCGATTTCTTCGTCAACGATATCGACGCCGGCAAGATTCTCGGCGTCGAGCGTGGCGTGCCGATGTCACCGGCCGTTCGCGCCGCCATCCTGCCGATGCTCAATCCGACCGAGCAGCAGACAGTGAAATATGTCGACCTATTGAAGGATCAGGTCGGCGCTTATCCCGTGCCGGCGCCGCTCGGCGCGACCGAATTCGACCAGAACGTCATGCGCCCGGTCGCAGATCAGCTCGCTTTCGGCAAGATCACGGTTGCGGAAGCCGCGCAAAAGCTAGTGGATGAAGGGAAGGCGAAGCTCAAGAGGACCTGATAGATAGCTGGCTATATGGGTGCGTGTCAGGCGATTTTCGCTTAGCGGGAACTGCTTGTCTGGCCGCTCATCCCTGTCCTCTTCCCCCATTTGGGGGGAGAGGGCGGATTGTGCTTAGCGGCGCCTTCCTTTTGAGAACACGACCGAAAATCAGCCAAAAAAGTCGCGATCGTCCTCGGCGAGATAGCGTTTGGCCTTTTCCGGGATGAGATCGACGCCCATGCCGGGACGGTCGATGACATCGATGAAGCCGTTCTTGACGATCACCTCCGGCAGCCCTTCGACGATGTCGTACCACCAATCGGGATCGCCCGTCGTATATTCGAAGGCGATGAAGTTGGCGGGAAGCGTGGCCGAAACCTGTATCAATGCGGCCAATCCGAGCAGGCCGTTGGCCGTGCCGTGCGGCGCGAACAGGATCGAGTGCAGATCGGCATATTCGGCGATCCATTTGAGCTCGGCAATGCCGCCGACATCGGCTGGATCCGGGCCAAGCACGTTGACGGCCTGGGTTTCGATCAGTTCCTTGAAGTTCTGGCGCAGATAAATCTGCTCGCCGGTATGGATCGGCGTGGTGCTGATGCGGGTCAGTTCGCGGTACACGCCGGCGTTGACCCAGGGCGTATAGTCGCCGGTCAAGAGGTCTTCGATCCAGAGCAGATTATAGGGCTCCAGCATGCGGGCGAGCCGGATCGCGTCGGGCAGCATCCAGCCGGGGCCGCAATCGAGGGCCAAACCGATGGTGTCGCCCGCAACCTCCTTCATGGCCGCGACGCAATCGACGAAATGGCGCAAGCCTTTTTCGGTGATCGGGCCGCGATCGAGCGCACCGTGGAAAGGGCTGGCGTTCGGTTCGCCGTAGTAAAAGTTCGGAATCTCGCGTTTCATCGGCGAATGAAAGCCGATCGGCTGCTTGATGATGGTGAAACCCTCAGGCAAGGCCATCATCTTCTTGAGATCGTCGGCGAGGTCTTCCGGGCGGTGGCCGGCAAGCGGAAAGCGGATGGAGCCGTTATAGACCCGGACGCGGTCGCGCACCCGGCCGCCCAGCAGCTTGTGGACCGCGACGCCGGCTGCCTTGCCGGCTATATCCCAGAGCGCCATTTCGATGACGCTGACCGCCGAGCCCCAGGGCTTGAAGCCGCCGCGCTGGCGGATCTTCAGCAGCAGCGTTCGACATTGGTCGGATCTTCACCAATCAGCGCCTCGCGGAAGGCGAGGATGTGCGGTTTCAGATAGGGCTTCCAAGTTTCGGCCTGGCCGTAGCCGGAAATGCCCTCATCGGTGACGATCCGAACGATCGGGCTCTTGCCGATGATGGCGCATTTGACGTCGACAATTTTCATTGCTCCTCCTATTTCCTGTTGGCGCTTGATCCCAAAACCGCGTCGCACTTTTTGGATCATGCGCTGATACCTTCAGACCGGCATGGCCTCGCTCATCGCTC
This sequence comes from Rhizobium mayense, assembly GCF_030272705.1. Classification (GTDB taxonomy): domain Bacteria; phylum Pseudomonadota; class Alphaproteobacteria; order Rhizobiales; family Rhizobiaceae; genus Rhizobium; species Rhizobium mayense. Next base: position 42,475 of record NZ_JARFYM010000022.1, read on the forward strand.
GCCCTGCGTCGATGGCGGCAAGCCGGATTTCCTCCATGCGGCTCGGTTCGGCACCTGCCAGGAACGGCACGCTGATTGCCGCCGCCAGCCGTCCTGTCTTGGTGAAGACCGGGGCGGCAAAGGCGTGGATGCTGGGGGCGTTTTCCCCGCGGTCCTGTGCCCAGCCAAGGCGCTTGATACGGACAAGCTCGCCCGCCAGCCTCTTCGGATCGGTGATCGATTTCGGCGTATAGCCGATCAGCGGCTTGGCCAGCCAGACGGCCAGCTCGTCCGGCGGCAGGTGCGCCAACAGCAGCTTGCTCGCTGCGCCGGCATGGATCGGCATGCGTTGGCCGGGCGCCACGGTCAATGCATATTCGCGCCGCCCCTGTGACGCTGCCACCACCAATATGCCGTCCTGGTCGATCACCGAAAGCTTGCTGCCTTCACCGAGCTCGGCCGAAAGCCGGTCGAGGAAAGGCTGGCCGATGGCGGCGATGTCGATGTCGCTGACGCTGGCGACGACATGCGAGGCAAGCGTCAGCAGCCGCCGGCCCAGCGTATAGCTGCCATTGTTGTCACGGCGCACCATGTCATGGCCCTGCAGGGTGTTGAGGATACGGTAGATCGTCGTGCGTGGCAGGGAGAGTTGCGTTGTCAGTTCGCGGATCGTGGCGCCGTTCGATCGTCGTTCGAGCAGGCCGAGCACATCCATCATCCGGTCAATGACCGGAATCGTGTGCTTCGCAGCTGCCGTTTCATTCGTATCATCAATCATTCAAACTTGGTCTCGGAGGCGTTGACATTTCTTTGGTCATCCCATTACCATGCATTATTGAACAGAGGAAGTTCAAATATGGATAAGGCGACCTGATCGTTTTATCCGGGAACGGTGCCGCCAGAGTCCGTTCCATGCGAGGAGGAAAATCACGATGGAAAGAGATACGGCCGCGATTGCCGACAAAGCCGCGCGTTTCAAAAAGCTCTACACCGCGGCTGTCTACGATATTCTCGACGAGATGGGCCTGCCCAATCAGTGCATCGACCTCGGCATCCGGGCGCTCGACCGCTCGATGCGCATCGCCGGCCCGGCTTTCACCGTCAAGGTCAGCGCCGATGTGCGCACAGACGAAGAATACGACATCGAGGAAGTGAAGACCTTCACCTTCTTCCGCAAGATGTATCCGGGCTGTGTGGTGCTGATCGCGGCCGCAGGCGAACGTCATTCCGGCCATTGGGGAGAGCTGATGAGCACAGGCTCGAAGAGCCGCGGCGCCACCGGCATCGTGGTCGACGGCGGCATTCGCGACGGCAATATCCTGATCGGTATGGAGGATTGGCCGGTCTTTACCCGCTATCTCTCGCCGATCGAGTCGCGCAAGCGCACGCGCATCAGCGGCATCGAAGTGCCGATCGCGGTCACCGGCACGCTGACCGCGCAGATTCGCGTCGAGCCCGGCGATTGGCTGTTCGGCGACATGGACGGCGTGGTTGTCATCCCGGCCGACAAGGTCGATGCCGTCCTGGCCCGTGCCGAAGAAATGATCACCATCGAAAATCGCTCCCGCAACGAGATCCGCGCCGGCGGCGACGTCGCCGATGTCTATGCCAAATACGGCCGTCTCTAAATCAAAAAGTTAGAGCGGGATGTCGCCCGAAAACAGCGCACACTTTTCGGCATCCCGCTCTGAGGCGAAAGCAGCATGACATCAACGCAAGTCCTTGGCTGCGTATTGGAGGAGCCATGAAAATCACGGCACAGAAAGTCTTTGTCGCCAACGTCTCACGCACCAACTTCGTTTTCGTCAAGCTTTACACCGACGAGGGCTACGAAGGCGTGGGCGAAGCGACGCTCGAATGGAAGACAAAGACGGTCGTCTCGGCATTGGAGGAATTGGAACGCGTGCTGATCGGCCGCGATCCGTTCGCGGTCGATGCGATCGTCGAGCAGCTGCATCGCGATTCCTATTGGCGTACGGGGGCGGTGTTTCGCACTGCGCTCGGCGCCATCGAGGCGGCATTGCTCGACATCAAGGGCAAGGCGCTCGGCGTGCCGGTGTTCGAGCTTTTGGGCGGCAAATATCGCGATCGGGTGCAATGCTATGCCAACCACTGGTTTTTCGGTGCGACGACGCCGGATCAATATGCCGAGAATGCGCGCAAGGCGGTCGCCATGGGCTACAAGGCGCTCAAATGGGACCCGTTCGATGTCGCAGACCTCGAAATGGACCGCAAACAGCGCCGCCAGACGATTGATATCGTCGCAGCCGTTCGCGATGCCGTCGGCCCCGAAGTCGATCTGATGCTGGATGTGCACGGTCGGCTCAACGTGCCGACCGCGATCGCCATGTGTCGGGAATTGGCCCCTTACGATCTTAGATGGATCGAAGAGCCGACGCCGCCGGAAAGCATCGATGCGCTGGTCGACGTCCGTGCCCACAGCCCCGTGCCAATCGCCGCCGGCGAGCGCTGGTTCGAGCCCGGCAAATTCCTGGAAGCCCTGAGCAAGAAGGCCGTCGACATCCTGCAGCCCGATGTTTCGCATGCCGGCGGCATGGGGGAGACCAAGCGGATTTCGCATATGGCGCATCATCACCTGATCCCTGTCGCGCCGCACAATCCGGTTGGTCCGGTGATGAACGCCATGACGCTGCATATGTCGGTGGCGGTGCCGAATTTCTCGATCTTCGAGACGGTGTCGATCGATGTGCCCTGGCGCAAGGAATTGGTCAGCGAAACATTGCAATTCGAGGACGGCGCCATTCTCGCGCCGACCGCGCCCGGCCTCGGCGTCGAGCTGATCGAGGAGGCCTGCGCGCGTTATCCCTACGCACCCTATAACGTGCCGCTCTTCGACGGCAGCATGAACACCAGCGGCGTGGCGGCCGGTGCCGCGACGCTTTCGAATGCGCCGAAGACATGAGTCACGCTGAGGAATTGACAGCGAAACGCTCTTGTCGCAAGTTTACCAAAGAATTGACGAGTTTCAAATTTGAACTAGTCAATCGGGAATACCAGCATCGTCTTGGGAGGACGTGGTGAGGGTAGGTCTGACACTCAGCGGTGATCGATTGAGCGAGGAGGGTGCGCGTTATGCCGCGCAGCTCGGGGTCGGCGACGTTGTGGTGCATCTCACCGATTATGCCCGCAATTCGGAAGGCGATCCCTATCGTGAGGGCGTCGGGCCGATCAACGGCGAGTGCGCCGACGCGCCGCTCTGGAGCTATGAGCGCATGGCCGACATTGTCGCAATGTGCGCCCGTCATGGCCTGAAGATCGCGGCGATGGAGAACATCTCGCCGAATTTCTGGTCGGATATCCTGCTCGACGGCCCGAAGAAATTCGAGCAGATGGATGGGCTGAAGCAGCTGGTGCGCGCCGCCGGCCGGGCCGGCATTCCCGTCATCGGCTACAATTTTTCGCTCGCCGGCGTCTGGGGCTGGCAGCAGAAGCGCATCGCTCGCGGCGGGGCGATAACGGCCGTCTTCAATGCCGATGAGTTCGATGCGCAAAGTCCGCTTCCGGACGGCATGGTCATGAACATGCGCTATCGACCGGCAATTCCCGGTGCCGTGCCGGCTACCGTCAGAGAACCGGAGCTTTGGGCGCGTTTCGCCTGGTTCCTGAAGGAGTTGGTGCCGGTTGCCGAGAAGGCGAATGTGCGGCTTGCCGCCCATCCCGACGATCCGCCGGTGGCGCGGCTGCGCGGCACGGCGCGTCTTGTTAATACTCACGCCAAATATGAACGGCTGCTGGCGCTGGCACCGAGCCCGGCCAATGCGCTCGAATTCTGCATCGGCTCGCTCGCAGAGATGGTCGAAGGCGACATCTACAGCACGACTCGGCATTTCGCCCGCGCCGGCGCCATCGCCTATGTGCATTTCCGCAATGTGCGCGGCAAGGTCCCGCACTATGTCGAGACCTTTGTCGATGATGGAGATATCGATATGGCTGAGATCGTCCGCGTGCTGCGCGACGAGGGGTTTGAGGGGGTCATGGTGCCAGATCATGTGCCGGCGCTGGATTGCCCGGCGCCCTGGCATGCGGGTCATGCCTACACGGTCGGTTTCATGAAAGCCTTAACGATCAACGCCGATGCGCTCGGCCCGGCGCGGTCGCAGGAGGCGGCTTCGTTCGAGGAGGAGAGGGCTGCTTCATAGAGCAAAGCCAGTGTTGGCCGGAGGAAAAACGGCGGCGATCGTGCCGCCTATAAAGGAGGAGACGATGAGCAAATACAGAATGGCGGCCTTCGCGACTGTCGCGTTTTCAGCAGCGTCGCTTTTGAGCAGCGTTGCCATGGCCGGCGAAGTCGTCTGGTGGACGCCCAACTGGGGCCAGCCGCGCGCCGAGAAGCTGGCCGCCGATTTCCAGAAGGCCAATCCAGGCATTACCGTCAAGCTGGAGATCACCACCTCCAACGGCCTGCCGCAGCGCATCCTGACGGCGCTGCAATCGGGCGCCGCACCCGACGTCATCGAAGTGCAGCATCCCTGGGTGCAGGGTTATGCGCAGTCGGACCTCGTATTGCCGCTCGATGACGTCATCCAGGACAAGGACGACTATAACAAGGCGTCGATCAATTACGACACCTATGACGGCAAGCTCTATGGCATCCCCTATCGCATCGAATGTGTCGGCGTGATGTATAACCTTGATGATTTCAAGGCTGCCGGGCTCGATCCGGCCAACCCGCCGCAGACTTGGGATCAATGGGCCGATGCCGCCAAGAAGATGACGACCGGCGGCAAATTCGGCATGGCGATCACCGGCGGCGGTGAAGTCGGCAATACCGTCACCCGCCTGCTGCCATTGATCTGGATGAACGGCGGCAACATCATCAGCCCCGACGGCAAGAGCGCCGTGGTCAACTCGCCGGAAGCCGTGGCGGCGGTGAAGTTCTACACCGACTTCTACAAGAATAAATATTCGCCGGATTCGACGCTTCAAAACGACGGCATCGCCAACCGCCAGCTCTTCATCGCCGGCAAGGTGTCGATGTATCAAACCGGCCAGTACGACGTTGCGCCCATCCGCCAGGCCAACGCCAAGATCAATCTCGGTGCGATGGCGACGCCGCATCCGGAAGGCAAGCAGACCGCCGGCGTCATCGGCGGCTGGAGCTACGTCATCCCGAAAGACGCCAAGAACCCGGACGACGCCAGGAAATTCCTGCAATTCCTGAACACGTCTGACAATCAGGGCTTCTTCACCGACACCTTCCCGGCCCGCGTCTCGGCGCTCAACCTGCCGCGCTTCCAGGATCCGATGCTGAAGCAGTTCGCGGCGATCCTGCCTTATGGCCGGCCGTCTCCGAACACACCGCATTGGGTGCAGATCAGCCAGGCACTGTTCGATGGTGTTCAGCGCATCCTTTCCGGCGACCAGGATCCGAAAGCTTCGATGGACCAGGCCAATGACGAAATCCAGGCGCTGCTTGAGAGCTGAGACTGGGCGGGTTCGGCGGACGGGGTGGCTGCGGGGCCACCTCCTCCTTCGAGGCCCACTTTCGCTGACGCTCTATCGCCTGGCACCTCAGGATGAGGCGGAGAGAGAGAACGGCGCTTGCCGAGGAGATCAGTCCTCACCCGGAAGCGGCGCGAAGCGCCCTCGAAGGGCGAGGACGGATGAAGAATCTCGGCTCGCATGGGGCATGCAAATTTGACAGTGACAGCCCGCCGGGTTCTCCGGCGTGCGATGTTATTTTCTGGAAAGGTTGACCCATGGGCCGTCAATCGACGGGACTTCTTTTCATCCTACCGGCGATGATCGTGCTGGCGATGCTGATCGCCTATCCGGTGTTCTATACCGGCTATCTCAGCGCCACCGACGCACGGGGCGCCCTGACGATCAAGAATTTCGCCAATGTGCTGCGGCCCGCGGTCACGACGCAGGCTTTCATCAATCTCATCTATTTCGTCGGCGGTTCGATCGTCTTCCAGGTCGTGCTCGGCACCGCGGCGGCGATCCTGCTCAATCTGGAATTCACGGGCCGCAGCCTTTTGCGCTCCATTACCCTCATCCCCTGGGTCGTGCCCGGCATCGTCGCTGCCACCACCTGGGCGTGGATGTTCCATACCGAGTTCGGCATCATCAATTACATGCTGACTGGTGTGGGCGTCATTCCGGCACCCATTAGCTGGCTCACCAATCGCGATACGGTGATGCCGGTGCTGATCGCAATCAACGTCTGGAAACTCTTTCCCTTCGTCGCCATCATGGTGCTGGCTGGCCTGCAGGCCATTCCCGCCGATCTCTACGAGGCGGCCAAGCTCGACGGCGCCAATTTCTGGCAGGAAGTCCGCTTCGTAACGCTGCCGCAGGTCTGGCCGGTGATCACGGCGGTTACGCTGCTCTTGGTGATATGGGGGCTGAATTCCATCACCATCATCTACGCGATCACTGGCGGCGGTCCGGCCAACCGCACGCTGATCACGCCGATCCAGATATTCAAGCTCGCCTTTGAGGGCTTTCAGTTCAATCAGGCGGCCGCGCTGTCGGTGATCTTCTTCGTGGTGGCGGCGATCATTGTCGCGATCTACCTGAAAATGCAGGCGATATCGGCGAGGGAAGCGCGATGAACAGAAGCGTTCCTGCGACCATTATCATCGCCATCGCGTCTGTCATGCTTGTGCTGGTCTGCCTCTTTCCCTTCGCCTGGATGGCGCTGTCGTCGATCAAGGCGCTGCCGGAGCTCTACACCGTGCCGCCACATTGGCTGCCCGACGCGCCGACAATCGCCAATTACATCACGGTGATCTTCAACTCCAACATTCCGCGCTATTTCATGAATAGCGTCATCATCTCCGTCGGCTCGACGGCGCTGGCGTTGATCCTTGCCATCTTTGCCTCCTACGGCTTCGCCCGCTTCGATTTTAAGGGAAAGCCGTTCTTCCAGACCTTCGTACTGGTCGGGCAATTGCTGCCGACGGCTGCGATCATCGTGCCGCTGTTCATCACACTGCGCTACCTGCATCTGGTCAACACCTATTGGGGCCTGATCCTCGTCTACATGATCATCACGCTGCCGCTCAGCGTCTGGATGCTGACCAGCTATTTCAAGGCGATCCCAGTCGAGCTGGAGGAAGCGGCGATCGTCGACGGAGCCTCGCGCCTCGGCATCCTCTTCCGCATCACTTTGCCGCTGTCGACGCCGGGGCTGGTGGCGGTGCTCGTTTATGCCTTCGTCACCACCTGGAACGAGTTCATCTTCGCGCTCTGCTTTGCGACCGACAGTTCCGTGAAAACGCTGCCGATCGGCCTTGCCGAATTCTCGACCGAATTCAACACCGACTGGGGCGGGGTGATGGCGGCCTCGATGGTGATGACTGTGCCGATCGCGCTGCTCTTCCTGTTTTTCCAAAACCTCTTTGTCGGCGGTCTGACCGCCGGCGCAACCAAGGGATAGGATCATGACCACCATTCCGAAACTGGGTCTGGGCACCGGCGGCCGCATCGGCGATGACGGCGCGGCGGCCATTTTGAAGGCGATCGAGATCGGCTACCGGCATCTCGACACGGCGCAGAGCTATAATAGCGAGGAGTCCGTCGGTAAGGCGGTGCGCGCGTCCGGTCTGCCGCGCGGCGATTTCTTCATCACCACCAAGGTTGCCGACACCAGGCTCGACACGGCTCAGTTCCTGCCATCCGTTCGCGCCAGCCTTGATACGATCGGCGTCGATCAGGTCGACCTGCTGTTGATCCACTGGCCCTCACACAAGGATGCGGTGCCCTTCGAGGATTACGTGCTGGCGCTCGGCGAGGCCCAGCAGCAGGGCTATGCCCGGCTGATCGGCGTCTCCAATTTTCCGATCGCCCTGCTGGAACGGACCCGCGCGCTTCTGGGTCCGGGCGCCATCGCGACCAATCAGGTGGAGATCCATCCTTATCTGCAGGCGCCGAAGCTCGTAGCCTATGCCCGCAGCATCGGCCTGACGCTCACTGCCTATCAGCCGCTGGCCAAGGGCGAAATCCGCGACGATCCGGTGCTTTCGAAAATTGGCGCTGCCCATGGCGTTTCGGCCTCGGCGGTCGCGCTCGCCTTTCTGATGGCAGAGGGACATGTCGTCATCCCGTCTTCCTCCAGCGAGACGAATCTGCGCGGCAACCACGCCGCTCTCACCGTTTCGCTCAGCGAGAGTGATATCAACGACATCCGTGCTCTCAACCGCGGTTACCGCCGCATCAATCCCGAAAAATCGCCCCGCTGGGACGATTGACCCTTTTTCCTCGATATGCGGAGTTAGACCTTTGGGCTCAGTGAAAATTGCAGGGGTACGCAAGAGCTATGGCGCGTTGGAAGTGTTGCACGACGTTTCCGTCGACATAGCCGACGGCGAGTTCACCGTGCTGGTCGGCCCTTCAGGCTGCGGCAAGTCCACGCTGCTGCGCATGATTGCCGGCCTGGAAGCCATCAGCGGCGGCGAGATCGCCATCGACGGCAAGGTCGTCAACAATGTCGCTCCCAAGGAGCGCGACATCGCCATGGTCTTCCAATCCTATGCGCTTTATCCGCATATGACGGTCGAGGCCAATATGGGCTTTTCGCTCCGGCTTGCCGGCGCGCCGAAGCCGGAGATTGCCAAGCGGGTGGGGGAAGCAGCGCGCATGCTCAGCCTCGAACCCTACTTGCAGCGTTATCCCCGGCATCTGTCCGGCGGTCAGCGCCAACGCGTCGCCATGGGCCGCGCCATGGTGCGCAATCCCAAAGTCTTTCTTTTCGACGAGCCGCTTTCGAACCTCGATGCGAAGCTGCGGGTGCAGATGCGCTCGGAAATCAAGCAGAATCACCAGCGGTTGAAGACCACGACGATCTACGTCACCCACGACCAGATCGAAGCCATGACCATGGCCGACCGCATCGTCGTCATGCATGGCGGCATCGTCGAGCAGATCGGCTCACCGCTCGAACTTTATGACCGCCCAGCCAATCTTTTTGTTGCCGGTTTCATCGGCTCGCCGAGCATGAACATCCTCAAGGGGCGGCTGGACGGCAGCAGCTTCGTCACCGATGACGGGACGCGGGTCGCCGTCAATGGCGCGGCTGCGCGCGGCGATCAACCGATCACGCTCGGCATTCGTCCGGAGCATTTGAGATTGGACCCGCAAGGGCTTTCCGCGGAGATCGTCACCGTCGAGCCGATGGGGTCGGAAACCCAGGTCGCCATGCGTCTCGGCGGTCACGACCTGATCGGCGTCTTCCGCGAGCGAATTCTCAACTCGCCGGGCGAAATCCTGAAGATCGGTGTCGAGACCGACAATATTCACCTGTTCGACGCCGAAACAGGCAAGCGGCTGGAGGGCTGACCGGCAAACGCGTGCGGTTCAGCGGCAATCTAAAGCCAGTTGATGCGCTTCAGCACCCAGAGGGTGGCGACCGAGCTTACCGTGACGAAGACGACGATGATGACGAAGGCCCAGGTGTCGTTGACGCCGGGAATGCCGCCGACATTCATGCCGAAGAGGCCGGCCACGACACTCGGCGGCAGAAGCAGGGCGGCAAGCGCGGCGAGGCGGTTGGAATTGCGGGCGATGCGCTCGCTGATGACGGTCGACAGGTCGTCATGCAGGATGCTGGTGCGGTCGCGGATGGCGTCGAGATATTCGATATAGCGCATCAGCTTGTCGATGACCTCACGCATGCGCAGCTTGTCGCGTTCGGCCAGCCAGGGCGCGTCGTCATGCTCGATGCGATTCAGTGCATCGCGCGGCGGCGCGAGGTAACGGCGAAGCTGCACCGCGCGCCGGCGCAAAAGCTTCAGACGTTCGCGCACCTGACTGGCGTCACCATGAAAGATCAGCTCGTCGAGTTCGTCCACCTCTTCATCCATGGCGTCGAGGACGGGTTCCAGGTCGCGCACCAGCTTGTCGCCGATCATGGCCAGCAGGTCGCCGGTACGTTGCGGCCCCTTTTTCTTCTCCAGCGACAGACGAATATCGCGCAGCGCCGTGATGTAGTGACCACTGTCGCGCAGGGAGACGATGCGGTTGCCATCGACCCAGAGATGTATGGGCACCAGGTCGATATCGTCAGGTTTCTGCGTCGCACCATCTGGCGAGGTGGCGCAGACGCCGCGCAGGATGATCAGCAGCCCGTCGCCCACCGGCTCGACGCGGGGGCGGGAATCCTCCTCCAGCAGGGCTTCAATGACGAAGGGGTCGAAGCCGCTCTTGTGCTTGACCCATTCGGCGGCGGCCGGATGATCGCGCTCGAGATGCAGCCAGGTCACGCCCTCGCCGGGTCTCCAGGCACAGACCTCGTCCATGCAGAGCTGCTTGCAGCCGCCATGTCCGTCGAGCTGGGAGGCGAAGCGCACACCCGGCTCGGTGCCGTAGGCGACAGCAGAGGTGTTCGATGCTCCCATTGCGCCTTGATCCATCCCGCGCTCTACAGCACCAAAAACGCAAGCAGCACAATAGTTTGTGACGTGCTGGATGTCAGTTTATCAGGTCGGGCTAAAGTGGCAAGCGGCGCTGCGCCAGTTGAGATTTCAGCTTATGTTTGGCGACGTCGATGAATGCGCGGAGCTTTGGCGCGGTGGCGGCGCGCTTTGGATAATATAGAAACAGACCAGGCTCTTCGATTGCTGTTTCAGGCAGTAGCTGCTTCAGCTTTCCGCTTTCAATTTCCGCTCCGGCCAGAGGTTCCATGAGATAGGCAATGCCGACACCCGCCAGGGCAAGTTCCTTGGCATAGGTGGCATCGGTCACGATCGAGCTTCCCCTGACGGCAACCGAGACCATGGTTCCACCGTCGTTCAGTTCCCAGTCGTAGAGGCTGCCCGACGTGATTTGCCGAAATCCGATGCAATTATGATTTGCGAGCTCCTGTATGGCCCGTGGCTCGCCCCTTCGGGCCAGATAATCCGGCGCTGCGACGAGGATCATCTGAAAGGGAGGGGTCAGACGCGTCGCGACCATGTCCTGTGCGATCATTTCTCCCAACCGTACTCCGGCGTCGAAACCGCCGCTGATGATATCGACCGATGCATCATCGATGGCGATCTCCACCGTCAGTTGGGGGAAACGCTGCGCAAGTTCGACGATAACAGGGGTGATCGCCAATGCCAGCGCAGTGCGAGGGACGTTGAGGCGCAGCGCGCCGGTTACATTGCCCGTGTTGGCGCGAAATTGGTCAAGCCCGTCTTCGATCTGCGAGAACCCCGGCCTGATGATGCCCAGAAGATGGTTTCCGGCTTCCGTCAAGGCGACGCTCCGGGTGGTGCGGGCAAACAATGTCGCGCCAAGCCGCGACTCGACCATCCGGATCGCGTGGCTCACTGCGGAGGGGCTTAGGCTAAGCTCCGCAGCCGCGCCGGCGAAACTGCCCTGGCGCGCCACGGCAAGAAACACCGGCAAATGAGCAAGGAGATCGCGGTCCATTCATGAATCCTATCGCATAAGGAGTGCGGATAGAACCATATTATCAATCTATCTCCTGCCGATATAGTAGGTCTCAACATCAACTGCGGTCAGGAGATCACCGCTATGTCCACCTCGACACCCACCTGGTTCATCACTGGCGCCTCATCCGGATTTGGTCTTGCATTTGCTCGATATGCGCTTTCGAAATGCTACAATGTCGTTGCCACCGCGAGAGCGAGAGAAAAATTTCAATCGCTGCAGCCGGAGGGAGGCCACCGGCTTTTGACGGTCGAACTCGATGTGAACCGCGCCGCCGCCGCGGAGCAGGCCATTGCCGCCGCCATTACGGCGTTCGGCGGCATAGATGTTCTCATTAACAATGCAGGCTATGCAATTGTCGGGGCGCTGGAGGAAACGCCGGAGGCCGAACTCCGCGCTCTGATGGATACGAATTTCTTCGGTGCCATGGCTGTCACCCGCGCGGCACTTCCTCACATGCGGGCAAGAGGAAAAGGAGCGATCGTCAATATTTCCAGCATGGGAGGCCAGATGTCCTTTGCAGGCGTCGGAGCTTATTCCGCAACGAAATTCGCCTTGGAAGGTTATTCGGAAGCACTCGCCCAAGAGGTCGCGCCGTTCGGGATCAAGGTGCTCATCGTCGAGCCCGGTGCTTTCAGAACGTCACTTGTCAGCAATGCCGAGCGTTTCATGCCGAGCCATGATGCCTACCGGGAGACGCTCGCCGGCGTTCGAAAAGCGATGCTCGATATGGATGGAACCCAGGTCGGCGATCCACTGAAAGCCGCAGCCGCGATCGATATTGCGCTGGCTAGCGAAAACACGCCGCTGCGGCTTCAATTGGGTGATGACGCCATCGATGCGGTCCGCCAACATGCGGAACGGTTGCTAGCCGATCTCGGAATTTGGAAGGGTGTCGGTTCGAATACGCGGCTTGACGCCTGAGACTGAGTTTGAAGCCGGCGACCGCTTCTGGAACCGTTGTCTTCTCCCCGCGGGCGGGGAGAAGAGGGGAGAGAGCCAACCTCCATTCCGAAGAACGAAAGCGGACTTAACGCGCCGCCCAGTTGGCGCCGCGGCGGAAGATGGTTTTCATCTGCGGCACGTCGAATTCCTTGGCCTGGTGGCCGAGCGAGGAATAGAAGACGCGGCCCTTGCCGTATTTCCGCTTCCAGGCGACCGGCATGACGACGCCGTCGATCCAGTAGGCGTGATCGCCGGTGAAGGTCGTGGTTGCCAGCACTTCGTTCGACGGATCGACATGCATGTAGTACTGCTCGGACGTGTAAGGGAAGTCCGTGATCCCTTCCATGATCGGGTCGTCTGACTTGGTGATGTTGACGGTATAGTCGATGATGTTGCCGGGATGGGCGACCCACTGGCCGCCGATGATGAACTGGTATTCCACGCTTTCGCGGAAGCTGTCACCGGCGCCGCCGTGATAGCCGGCAATGCCGACGCCGCTTTCGATCGCGGCGGCGAGGTTCTTCACTTCTTCCTTCTCGATCTTCGACATGGTGACGATCGGCACGATCAGGCTGAGGTCATGGATCGATGGATCGGCAAAGGCTTCCGTGCTGTTTTCGAGGTAGACCTTGAAGCCGTCCTCCTGCAGCATGTCGCGGACGATATGGGCGCATTCCTGCGGTTCGTGACCGCTCCAGCCGCCCCAGACGATAAGTGCTTCACGCATGATGGTTCTCCTGAATTAGCGGCCGATCTTACCGTCCACGAGGGATTCGGAAAGCGGGGCCGGGCGTTCTGTCTTGGTGGTAATGGCGACCGTGCGGCCTGTGTCGGATGCGGTCTGGAAGGCTTCCATGACTTCGAGCACATGCAGCGCGAGGCTGCCATTGGCGCGGTGTGGCCGGTTGGAGCGGATGGCATGCGCCAGATCGGCGACACCGAGTGAGCGATAGTTGCCGTCGGCATAAGGGGCCGTGACTTCGCGTTCCTCGAACTGGCCGCCCTTCTTGAGGTATTCGACAGGGCCGGCAAAGCGGTTCGGGTCAGGCACGATCAGCGTGCCCTCGGTGCCGTAGACTTCGAGCGGCACGTGCTTGTGGCCGGCGACGTCGAAGCTCATGCCGATCTGCACGACAGCGCCGTTGGCAAAGGCCATGACGCCGGCGACATGGGTCGGCACATGCACCGGGATACGCTCGCCGTTGCGCGGCTCACTGGTGATGATGCGTTCCTTGCGAGGGGTCACTGCAAAGCCGGCTACCTGGGAAACCGGGCCCAGCAGATTGACGAGGTCGGTGATGTAGTAGGGACCCATGTCGAGCATCGGGCCGCCGCCGACTTCGTAATAGAAAGCCGGATTCGGGTGCCAGCGTTCATGGCCCGGGCACATGAAGGTGGCGGTACCGCCGACCGGAATACCGATCGCGCCTTCATCGATGACAGCACGCGCCGTCTGGTGGCCGCCGCCGAGGAAGGTATCCGGAGCCGCGCCGATGCGCAGGCCCCTGGCGGCAGCGGCGTCGGCGAGCTTCTTGCCCTCGGCGAAGTTGATGCCGAGCGGTTTTTCGGAATAGGTGTGCTTGCCGGCGTCGAGCGCCTGCAGGCCGACGGCGACGTGCGCCTTCGGGATGGTCAGGTTGACGATAATCTCGATCGTGGGATCAGCGAACAGGGCGGCAACGTCAACGGCTTTCAGGCCGAATTCGGCGGCCTTTGTTTCGGCGAGTTCGCGATTGAGGTCGGCGACCCCTTTGATATCGAGAATGGGGAACGATTTCATCGCGGTGAGGTAGGCTCCGGAAATATTTCCGCAACCGATGATGCCGATACCGACCTTTTCCATAGAACTTCCTCCAAATGAAGTGTCTGTGCATACCTTGCGGGGTCAGAGCGCCGGGGCCGGCCCTGTCGTTCCCCAAGGAGATTCGTAGAGTTCGCGCAGTGCGACCACAGCCGCGCCCTGCGCCCAGGTTTCATCCGTCGACTGATCGAAGACGAGTTCGGTCACGCCCTTGATCGATGGCGGGATCGCCAGGGAATAGGCGTCCCGGAGGCTGTCGAGGAAGGGTTGGCCAAGCGCAAGGCTCGATCCGACGAGGATAACGCGCGGCGGCGCGAACAAGGTGACGATATTGGCAAGCGCCATGCCGCAGGCTTCGCCCGCCCGGATCGCCGCGCTGATCAGTGTGTTGTCCTCGGCTGCAATCAATGTTTTAGCATGGGCCATGCCGCGGCCGAGGCGGATGGCTTCGGCAAAGCGGCCGCCGTTCGGCTGGTCGCCGAGAATGGCACTTTCACCTGCCAGGCTCGCGAGCCTGATCATGCCCTGCGGCCCGATACCGAGCGCGAGGTCACCGAGATTGTGGCTCAAGCCACCGGCGCCGCGGAACAGTTGGCCGCCATGCAACACGCCGAGGCCGAGTGTCTGTTCCAGCGACACCAGCACCATATCGTCGAGATCTCTCGCCTCGCCAAACCAGTGGTGCGCCAAGGTGATCGCATGGGCATCGCTCTCGACGATGGTGGTGACGCCCAGCCGCTCGGACATGTCCTTGGCAAAATCGACGCCGTTTTCGCGGAAGATCGGGCTGGAACGCACGTGGCCGGTGCGGTGTTCGATAACGCCGGGCAGGCCGAGACAGACCGAATCGATTTCATCGAGTGCCAGATCGGCATCGACCACGCAGCGGCGTACGCCGTCCTCGATGAGGTCGGTGATGACGCTGATCGGCTGCCGGTCGACCCGAAGGGCGAGCGTCAGCGTCGAGAGCACCTCGCCGCGGAAATTGGCAACAACGAAAACCATGCGGTTGGCTGCGATTTTTGCGCCGACGACGCGGGCGGCATCCGGATTGAGCTCCAGCATGACACGCGGCCGGCCACGGGCCGCTGCTTCCCGCAGGTCGCCTTCGGTACGTGCCAGGATCAGGCCGTCATCGAGTAGCGAAGCTGTGATTGCCGAGACCGTGGTGGTCGAAAGCTGGGTGCGTTCGCTGATTTCAACACGCGCGATTGAGCCCGCGCGCCGGATCGTATCCAGCACGTTGAAGCGGTTTATCGCTCGCATAAGCTCGGGGTCTGCTGTTTTCATGAGAATGTTGCCGAATGATAATTCCGCTCGGCTATGAGCCTGATATTTTTGACGGGATACGAATTAAATAGCCTATGCTTATTGCCCGATGTCAAGCCGCTTTCCCGCCATTTTGCCTAAATTTTAGGAATGGCGGTTGACATTTCAGCAAAGCTCCGTTGAATTAATCCGCATAAGGGAAAAATTAATCGAAGCTCTTGTTCCCTTCGGAGGAGAAAATCATGCTGTATGAACGTGGGGCGAAAGCCCTTCGCGGAGCGCGTATTGCTGCCATTGCCGCCGCCACGGGGCTTTCGATCCTTGCCGGCGCTACTAGCGCGGCTGCCGATACCGTCGTCAAGTGGCTGCACCTGGAGCTCGATCCGAACTACATCGCCGTCTGGCGGAAGATCGCCGATCAGTACGAAGCCAAGCACCCAGGCGTGAAGATCGAAATGCAGTTCCTGGCGAACGAAGCCTTCAAGGCCAAGCTGCCGACGCTGCTGCAGTCGAAGGACGCGCCGGACTTCTTCTATAGCTGGGGCGGCGGCGTGCTGAAGCAGCAGGAAGAAACCGGCACTCTGATGGACCTGACCTCGGCGATGAACGCCAATGGCGGCGCCTGGCTGAAGACCTATAACCCGGCAGCCGTCAAGGGCCTGACCTTCGACAACAAGATCAGCGCCGTACCATTCAAGCTCGGCACCGTGTCCTTCTTCTACAACAAGGCGCTCTTCGCCAAGGCCGGCGTCGATGCGACAGCCATCAAGACCTGGGACGACTATCTGGCCGCGGTCAAGAAGATCAAGGCTGCCGGCATCGTGCCGATCGCGGGCGGTGGCGGGGAGAAGTGGCCGATCCACTTCTACTGGAGCTATCTGGTGATGCGTGACGGCGGCCAGCAGGTCTTTACCGCGGCCAAGACCGGCCAGGGCAATGGCTTCAACGATCCGGCGATCATCAAGGCCGGCGAGCAGCTCGCCGACCTCGGCAAGCTCGATCCGTTCCAGCCCGGCTATCTCGGCACCACCTGGCCGCAGGCGCTCGGCGTCTTCGGCGACGGCAAGGCTGCGATGATCCTTGGTTTTGAAAACACCGCAGCCAACCAGCGCACCAATGCCGGCGACGGCAAGGGTCTGGCCGACGACAATATCGGC
This sequence comes from Rhizobium mayense, assembly GCF_030272705.1. Classification (GTDB taxonomy): domain Bacteria; phylum Pseudomonadota; class Alphaproteobacteria; order Rhizobiales; family Rhizobiaceae; genus Rhizobium; species Rhizobium mayense. Next base: position 59,026 of record NZ_JARFYM010000022.1, read on the forward strand.
CGCTTCGCCTTCCCGGCGGTTACGGGCGGCGCCGGTCTTCCGACCGATACGCTCGGCGGCCTGAACGGCTGGGCCGTGACCAAGAAGGCTCCGCCGGAAGCGCTCGACTTCCTGGCCTATCTGACCAATCCGGACAATGAGCGCATCATGGCGCAGGCCGGCATGATCATTCCGGTGACGATCGGTTCGGAAGATGGGGTCAAGAGCCCGCTGATGCACGCATCGGCCGAGCAGCTGGCGCATTCGACCTGGCACCAGAACTTCTTCGACCAGGATCTCGGCCCCTCCGTCGGCCGTGTCGTCAACGACATCGCGGTCGGTATCGTTTCGGGTCAGATGACGCCGAAGGATGGCGCACAGCAGGTCCAGGACGCTTTCGAGCAGGATCAGCTCTAACGCCAACGGGCGCCGGCAATCCCCCCGGCCGGCGCCTTTTTTCTTTTGGATTACAAAGTCGAGACTGCCAATGACCGATGTCAGCGCAACGACCGCCATACCCTCCATCGCCAGAGCGAAACCCGCAGCACGGCGAAAATCACCAGCCGCACGCGGTCGCATGCCTGTCATCCTACTGTTCCTGCCGCCGGCGCTGCTGCTTTTCACCATCTTCGTCATCCTGCCGATGGGAGAAGCTGCCTGGTACAGCCTTTACAAATGGAACGGTTACGGCCCGCCGACGGAATTCGTGGGCCTGCGCAATTTTCAGGTTCTCTTCAAGAACGACGCCTTCCTGACGTCGCTCAAGAACAATGCGTTGATTATCCTGGTTTCGATCGCTGTTCAGGTGCCGCTTGCCATCTGGCTGGCGACGATGCTGGCAAACCGCATTCGCGGCGTCGTGCTCTTCCGGCTGATCTTCTTCCTGCCCTATGTGCTGGCTGAAGTGGCCGCCGGCCTGATCTGGCGCTTCGTCTATGACGGCGATTACGGCCTGTTTGCCGCGATCTCGCATTTTCTCGGCACGGCCACGCCCTATGTGCTCGCCGATAAGAATCTGGCGATGTATGCAGTGCTGGCGGTGATCGTGTGGAAATATTTCGGCTTCCACATGATGCTGTTCATTGCCGGCCTTCAATCGCTGGACAAGAGCGTGCTGGAAGCCGCCGAAATCGACGGCGCCACCGGGTGGCAGAAATTCCGCTACGTCACCCTGCCGTTGCTCGGCTCGACGCTGCGTCTGTCCGTCTTCTTCGCCGTCGTCGGTTCGCTGCAGCTTTTCGATCTCATCATGCCGCTTACAGGTGGCGGACCGTTCAACTCGACGCAGACAATGGTGACCTTCCTCTACAATTTCGGCGTGACCCGCATGCAGGTCGGCCTCGGCAGCGCCGTCGGTGTGGTGCTGTTCGTCATCTGCGTCACCCTCGCCTTCGGCTACAAACGGATATTTATGCGCAATGACTGATCTGACTTCATCCGTTCGCATGACCACCGGCACGAAGATCTATCTCTACGTGTCGCTGACCATCATCGCCGCCATCGTGCTAATCCCGCTGTTGACCACGGCGCTTGGCGGTTTCAAGTCGCTTGGCGATCTCAGGACCCATCCCTTCGGCCTGCCGTCTGAGTGGCATTTCGAGAACTATACCGGCATCCTGTTCGGCGACCGCTACTGGCGGCAGATGATGAACTCGCTGATCATCGCCGTCCTGACCGTGTTCCTGACGGTCACGGTGTCGGCCATGGCGGCCTTCGCCTTCGCGCACGTGAAGTTCTTCGGCTCGAACTTCCTGCTGAATTATTTCCTGATCGGCCTGATGTTCCCGGCGGCCACCGCGATCCTGCCGCTGTTCATCCGCATCCGCGATCTCGGCCTGCTCAATACCTACTGGGGCGTGGTGCTGCCGCAAGTGGCTTTCGGTCTTGGTATGAGCATTCTTCTGTTCCGGAATTATTTTCGAAACCTTCCGGAAGAATTGTTTCAGGCCGCTTTCGTCGATGGTTGCGGCTATATCCGCTTCTTCTGGCACATCTCGCTACCGCTCTCGCGTCCGATCGTTGCCACCGTCAGCATTATCTCCTTTGTCGGGAGCTGGAACAGTTACATCCTGCCGCTGATCATGCTGAATTCGGACTCGATTTATCCCTGGCCGCTTGGCATGATGGTCTATAGCGGCGAATTCGGCACAGAATGGGAGTTGGTGCTGGCCTTCATCACGCTGACCATCATGCCCACTATCATCGTTTTCTTCCTTGCGCAAAAGCACATCATCGCGGGTCTCACCGCCGGCGCTGTGAAATCGTAAGCCTTACCGGAGCAAATAGCATGGCATCCGTTGAACTGCATAACATCCACAAAGCCTATGGCGCACTGCCGGTCATCCACGATGTCTCGCTGGCGATCGGCGACGGCGAGTTCATTGCCCTTGTCGGGCCGTCCGGCTGCGGGAAGTCGACCCTGCTGCGCATGATCGCCGGCCTTGAGGAAATCACCGACGGCGATGTGTCGATTGGGGGGCAGGTGGTCAATGAATTGACGCCGCGCGAGCGCAATATCGCCATGGTTTTCCAGTCCTACGCGCTTTATCCGCATATGACGGTCGCGCAGAATATGGGCTTCAATCTCAAACTGTCGGGCGAGACCAAGCAGGTGATCGAGCAGCGGGTCAACGAGGCCGCGCGCATGCTCGACCTCACCAAGCTACTCGACCGCAAGCCGGCGCAGCTTTCCGGCGGCCAGCGCCAGCGTGTCGCCATGGGCCGCGCCGTCGTGCGCAATCCGGCCGTCTTCCTGTTCGACGAGCCCTTGTCGAACCTCGATGCAAAACTGCGCGTGCAGATGCGCTCGGAGATCAAGGCGCTGCATCAGAAAGTGCAGACGACCTCGATCTATGTCACGCACGACCAGATCGAAGCGATGACGCTTGCCGACCGCATCGTGGTGCTGAACCAGGGGCGGATCGAGCAGCAGGGCACGCCGATCGACCTTTACCGGCAGCCAGCCAATCTTTTCGTCGCGGGGTTTATCGGCTCGCCGGCCATGAATTTTCTTGATGGGGTAGCAGATGGCGCTGAGGGCTCGCCGGCCGTGCGGCTGAAGGATGGCACGCAGGTGCGCATTGCGAATGCGCGCAAAGTGAAGCCCGGTCAGACCGTGAAGATTGGACTTCGGCCCGAACATCTCAGTTTGACGGGCAATGGCTCGGCGCTCACTGGCCAGACCTTGCTGGTCGAACCGACAGGCGCGCAGACCCACGTGCTCTTCGATCTTGCCGGCGAACAGGTGACAGCCGTCGTCGACGGCGAAGCCCCGGTTCGCTATGGCGAGCAATTGAAGGTCACCGTCAACCCCGATCAGGTCTATGTTTTCGACAGCGGAAGCGGCTTGGCTCTTTAAGCGGCGATGTTTATGGCGTCGACCCGGTCGGGATAGAAGGCCATATAATCCTTGATCTGGCTTACGGAAGCGTATGGATTTTCGTAGGTCCAGATCGCGTTTACCGAACGCTCGCCGCCGGCGGGAATGCTGTAATAGGAGCAATCGCCCTTATAGGGGCAATAGGTCGCGTGGTCTGTTCTCTTGAGCGCGGACATGTCGACATCCTTGCGCGGAACATAAATGACCGCCGGATAGGTGGCTTCCTGCAGAGACAGCGCTTCCCGCGTATCGGCGATGACCTTGCCGGCAACCGAAACGGTGACGTGGGCCCGCTTGTTCTCGATCGTGATGGGATGATCGAGACCGGGAATTTTGACCAGCTTTTCGGACATTCTTGCTCTCCTCAGCTTTGACAGTAGTTGGTCAGGCACAAAGTTCCACCACCGGCAGACGCGCCCGACGATCCATGTTCAAAATGCATATAGGAAGTGTTCAGCCGATTATCAGGCCCTATGGATTCCGCGCTTTCGGCGCCCCCCAGCGCAAGCCGTCCATCAGCAGCCGGACGAGTCGGCGGGCGCGGTCATGCCACTCCGGTGAACTGGGCATGGAATAGGTGCCGGACAGCGCCTGCAGCACATCGGTGCTATCGACGTCGGTGCGGATCGAGCCGTCGGCCATTGCCCGTTCGATCAGGCCGCTGAGCGCAATCGGCACCTTGCCATAGCTGTCGGCGAAGAGTGTGGAATTGCTGTTGAAAAGGATCCGCAGGCTGTCGGCCATGCCGCGCTTGGTGGCGATGTAGCCGACAAAGCGGTGCATCCATTCTTCCAGCGCCTGATCCGGCGCACGCTCGCGGGAGAGTTCTTCGGCCGCGTTGCAGAGCGCTTCGACCTCGTGACGATAGACGACTTCGACGAGATGTTCGCGGGTCGGAAAATGACGGTAGAGCGTACCGACCCCGACACCGGCGCGCCGGGCGATGTCTTCGAGCGAGGCTGCGGTGCCGTGGCTGGCGAAGGCTTCGGCCGCGACTTCGACAAGCTTGTCACGATTGCGCCGTGCATCCGCGCGTAGGGTTTTAGCGCCAGTCGGCGTGTCGTCTTTCAGCTTTGACGATGGCCTGGAAGCCAATTTTCGCTCCATGCGGATTGCAACTTGACGATATCGAACAAGTCTCTACGGTTATAAACGGAGGCGCCTCCGTTTAATCTTGAGTACCAGAGAATTGTTATCTCATAAAGGGCCAGGATGCCATTGCTGTCTAATCGGAGGATCAACGACCGCAAAGGTGCTATCTTACCTCGATACTCTACCACAAGCCGCATGCGCCGGCGAAAGCGCCATGATCCGATTACCTGGCGCCGGTCAGGCTTGGCGTCAAGAAAGGATGTCACGACCGGTTGATTCCGATGATTGTAAGATGATGACACGAACAGGGAGTGAGCTGATGACGACCGTCCGTCTCGATATCAATGGGCACGAGCACGAGCTTTCGCTCGATCCACGTGTCACGCTTCTCGATGCCCTTCGCGAGCATCTCTGTCTGACCGGCACGAAGAAGGGTTGCGACCAGGGCCAATGTGGCGCCTGCACCCTCCATGTGGACGGCGAACGCGTGCTCTCCTGTCTGATGCTGGCCGCTCAGGTCGAGGGCCGCAAGGTTACCACGATCGAAGGGCTGGCGGCAGAAAACGGCGATCTGCATCCGGTGCAGGCCGCTTTCCTGGAGCACGACGCCTTCCAGTGCGGCTATTGCACGCCGGGACAGATCATGTCGGCGGTTGCCTGCATCCGCGAGGGCCATGCCGGTTCCGACGATGAAATCCGTGAGTATATGGCGGGCAATCTCTGTCGGTGCGGCGCCTATCCGCATATCGTCGCCGCTGTGCGCGAAGCAGCGGAGGCCAGGCGATGAGAGCGTTTTCCTATCTTCGCGCCGGCTCCGTCGATGAAGCCCGGCAGGCCGCAGCCTCTTCCGGCACCATGCTGCTCGCCGGCGGGACGACGCTGCTCGACCTCGCAAAATGTGGCGTTGCCGAGCCCCAGACGATGGTCGATATCAGCCATCTTGCCGGTCTCGATGCCATTTCTCTCGCCGATCAGGGGGTCACAATTGGCGCGCTCGCAAAAATGAGCCGGGTCGCCGACGATGCGAATATCAAGGCGCAATTCCCGGCCGTTTCGGAGGCGCTGTCGCTCGCGGCCTCGGCGCAGATCCGCAACATGGCGACGATCGGCGGCAATCTGATGCAGCGCACGCGCTGTCCCTATTTCCGCGATCCCGCGACCTTCTCCGCCTGCAATAAGCGCGCGCCCGGTTCCGGCTGTTCGGCGATCGGCGGCGTTACGCGCAATCACGCTGTTCTCGGCACAAGCGAGGCCTGTATCGCCACCAATCCCGGCGATCTTGCTGTCGCTCTGGTGGCTTTCGATGCGGTCGTGCATCTCGGCAGCCGTCAGCTCGCAGTCGACGATTTCTTCCTTTTGCCGGGAACGACGCCTGAGCGGGAACATGCGATCGAGCCGGGCGAGATGATCACGGCGATCACCATTCCGGCTTCGGCTGCCGCGCGGCGTTCGACCTATCTCAAAGTCCGCGACCGCCAGTCCTACGAGTTCGCGGCGGCCAGCGCCACCGTCGGACTTGAACTGGAAGCGGATGGTCGAACGATCCGCGATATCAGGGTGGCGCTCGGCGGTGTCGCCACCAAGCCGTGGCGCGCCCACGCCGTCGAAGCGGCATTGAAGGGCCAGGTGCTCGATGCGGATGCCGTGAAGCGCGCCAGCCTGCTCGCCGTTGAAGGTGCCGTCGATCATGGCGCCAATCATTACAAGATCGTACTTGCGCCCCGTGTTGTCGAGCGCGCCATCTTGAAGATGGGAGAATTGGCATGACCATCATGGAAACCAGGAAGCATGGCGCCGCCGACGGCGCGCTCGGTGGGCGGTTGTCCCGTCTGGATGGAATCGCGAAGATCAAGGGCGAGGCCGACTATGCCGTCGAGCGCGATCTTGAAGGGCTGACCCATGCGGTCATAGTGCAGAGCACGATCGCTTCGGGCCGCATCACCGGCATTGACACGTCGGTGGCGGAAAGGGCGCCGGGCGTTCTGTTGGTACTGACGCCGGACAATCAGATTGCGCTGAATTCGGCGACCACCTGGATGGACACGCCCGGCCCGGAAGGTCCCTATCAGCCGTTGCTGCGCGAGATCACCTTCAGCGGCCAGCATATCGCCGCCGTCGTTGCCGAGACCTTCGAACAGGCGACGGCTGCCGCAGCATTGATCAACGTCACCTATGAAGAAGCGCCGGCGATCTTCAGCCTCGAGGATCCGAAGGGCGGCGAAGGTTTTCCCATCGATCCGATGACCAAGGAATGGGGCGATGCCGCGGCAGCGCTCGCGGCCGCGCCGGTCAAGATCGAGGTGGAATACAAGACGCCGCGGGAATACAACGTGCCGATCGAACCGCATGGGCTGATCGCCAAATGGGACGACGACAGGCTGACCGTTTGGGAGCCGAGCCAGTGGATCGACGGCATGGCGCGGACCTATGCCGAATGGTTCGGTATTCCCTTCGAGAGCGTACGGATGATCTCGCCTTATATCGGCGGCGGTTTCGGCTCGAAAGCATTTGCGCTTCCGCATGGCGCGGTCGCCATCATGGCGGCAAAAAAGCTTGGCCGTCCAGTGAAGCTGGTCGTCACTCGGCCGCAGACCTTCACCGCCTTTGGGGGCCGGCCCGGCACGCGCCAGACGATCGCGCTCGGTGCGACCGAGGATGGCAAGCTTCTCTCCATCGTCCATAACAGCGCCAATGAAACCTCGATGGACGGCATGGCGGTCGAGCCTCTCGGTGTCGTCACGGCGCTCATGTACGCGACGCCCAATCTCTCGTCGCGACAGAACGTCGTGCGGGTGAACACGGTGACGCCGGGTGCGCTCCGCGCCCCGGGCGAAAATCCGAGCGCCTGGGGCATCGAAAGCGCCATAGACGAGCTTGCCTATGAGCTTGGCATGGACCCGCTGGAAATCCGGCTGAAGAATTATGCCGAACGGGATAACGAAGCCGACAAGCCCTGGTCGACAAGGCAGTTGCGGGAGGCTTTCGACGCGGGTGCGAGGGCGTTCGGCTGGGTGAAGCGTTCCCATGCGCCGCGCTCCATGCGCGACGGCAGGCATCTGATCGGCTGGGGCGTGGGCGCTGGCACCTATCCGGTGCGCCGCACGCCGGGCGAAGCGTTGGTGCGCATCCTGGCCGACGGCTCGGCGGAGGTGGCGAGCAGCGGCATCGACATGGGCCAGGGCACCTATACGATCCTGGCGCAGACGGCGGCGGAAACACTGGGCATTCCGGTCGAGCAGATCCGCGTCAAGCTTGGCGATTCCGCCCTGCCGCGTGCGCCCGTCGCCGGTGGCTCGCAGCTCGCCAATCTGATGACCGGCGCCGTCTACAAGGCGGCGATCGCCGCCCGCGACGAGCTGGTGGGGCTGGCGATCAACGATCCCAACTCGCCGTTCCGAGATCTGCAGGCCAATACGCTGACAGTTTCGGAAGGCCGCATTTTGCCGCCGCGCGAAGGCGGCGACGGCATCGCCATTGCCGAGCTGTTGCGGCAAGTCGGTCGCGACAAGATCGAGGTGCTGCGCAACACCCTGCCGGAAGACAAGCAGAGCAAAGCGGATCACTACCGCAACTTTTCAACCATCGCGACCATGCAATCACCGACGGATGGCGACTATTCACTGCATAGCTGGTGCGCGCACTTCATCGAAGTCCGCGTCGACGAGGATTTCGGCACCGTGCGCGTTTCGCGCGTCGTCTCGGCACTCGATTCCGGCAGGCTCTATAATCCGAAGCTTGTCGAAAGCCAGTGGAAGGGCGGCATCATCATGGGCATCGGGCAGGCGCTGCTCGAAGAGGGTATTGTCGATGAGCGCTATGCCCGTGTCATCAACAACAATCTCGCCGATTATCTCGTGCCGACCAATGCCGATATTCCCGACATCGACGTCATCTCCGTCGGCATCCCCGATCCCCACGCCTCCATACTCGGCGGCAAGGCGGTCGGCGAACTCGCGATCGTCGGTGTGGCACCGGCGATTGCCAATGCGGTATTCCATGCGACGGGCAAGCGGATACGCGAGCTGCCGATTACGCTGGAGAAGCTGCTGTAGTTTGTGAGGATTTTGGGGATGGTCGGGCATGTCCGCCGTTGTCGTAATTTTGTGCGCTGCCCCCTCACCCTAGCCCTCTCCCCGCAAGCGGGGCGAGGGGATGACAGCGCCAAATAATCGGCCCCCCACCTGAACAGAAGGCGGCGTTGGACATTGTAGAACCCCCTCTCCCCGCATGAGCGGGGAGAGGGCTGGGGTGAGGGGCCAGGCAAACACGCACGGCGCAATCACGCTCGCCTGGCCATTCCCCACTCGATCACTCACCCCAGAGGCAGGATCAGCACATCGCGCGCCGGAACCTCCACGCGGCCTCCACTCTGCGTTGCCCCGACAGGCCAGACAGCCTTACCGGAATTAAGCGTTCCAACGACCAATTCGACTTCCGTCATCTGCGCGGTGCGGGTCGGATTGACCAGCCAGAGGAAGCTGCCTTTTTCCCCCTCGTGGGTACGGGCAAACAACGCGGCATTGGAGAGCTTTACCTGCCGCGCCTTGCCGCTCCAGCGGAAGAGCTCGGCAAAGAAGGCGCCGTTTGCGCGGCCCTCGCTGCGGTAATAGGCGACGGAGGGATTGGTGCCGATCAGCAGGGTGCGGCCCTTGCCGAAGCGGTGTTCGACGACGGCCAGGCGTCCGTCGTCGAAATTGCCGCGGGCCGTGCCGCCGGCGAGCCTATAGGACTGCAGCAGGCCGCCGCCGTCGACGGCTGCGCCGTCCAGCTTGAAATGGATGCGATCGCCGATATCGGGCATGAACTCGACTTCGTCTTCCAGAGCGCCGAACACCTTGTCGAGCCCCATGTTCGGCTGGATGGTGCCGACATGGCCGCGATCGCCGAAATAGCCGGGGCAGGCTTCGGATATCAGCGTGCCGCCCTTTTCGACCCAGGCGGTGAGCCGCGCCGCCTGTTCGGCGGTGAACATGATCGGGTAGGGGAAATAGAGCAGGTCATAGGCGTCGATGTCGTCGATGTGCACCCAGTCCGGCTGCACGCCATTTTCGAGGAAGGCGCGGTAGGCGCCCCACATGGCTTCCGGATAAGGCTTTTCCTTGCGGTCGTAGCTCAGCAGATATTCGAATTCCTGCGTTTCAGGCACAACGAGGATGCCGATCTCGCCGCGGACAGGTTTTGCCTCCCAGAGGGCGGCCTGCGCCGGTTCGTTGGCCCATTTCGCCATGGCGCTTGCCATGTCCGAGCGCGGCGTGCGCGAGCCGTCCATGGCGTAGGAACCGAAAGCGCCGAAGAGCGGGCCGTCGAGCAGCGGCCGCCAGCGCAGATTGAGGATGCCGCGAGCGCCGCCGGCAAGCGAGGTCATGCTCCAGAGGCGGATATCCTCGGGATCGACGACACGGCCGTCCTCCTTGTCGCGACCGATCACCTGCGGCTGCAGCCATAGCGGACCGCCTTGACGCTCTGCATGCCAGAAGGGCTTGCCGCGGGCGGCAGCGCGGTTGATGTCGACGCCGTACCAGTTCTTCCAGGCTTCGCTGCCCTTGCGGGCCTGAACCCAGGTGAAGCCATAGACCTCGACCTTGGAAGCGGCGAGCCAATCGTCGCAGCCATTGGAGGCCATGATCGGGATCGCCCCCGAAATGCCGTGAGCGGCAATGACGTTCTTTTGGTCGACGGCGCGGATGGTATCGATGCGCCACTGCATCTGATCATAGAAATTGTCGCGCTTGAATTTCAGCCAGTCGATGCACTCCGGGTAGGGGGCCATATGGACCGGCGGCTCGATGTCGTCCCATTCGGTGTAGCTGTAGCGATGCCAGGCGAGCGCCAGCGTTTTCAGATCGCCGTATTTCTTCTCCAGCCATTTGCGGAAGGCGGCCTTGGCGTAATCGCTGTAGTCGACGTCGGCGGAATAATTGCATTCGTTCCAGACGTCGTAGCCGTAGATCGCCGGATGGTCCTTGTAGCGAGTGGCGAGCGCGGTCAGGAAGCGACCGGCTGCTTCCTTTACTTCCGGGCAGTTCAACGTCAGCGCACCGGCGCCGCCGCCATTGTTGGAAAAGCCGCCGGTTGCGGCCGAAACGCCCATGTATGAGCCGAGCTTGGAACCATCGGCGTTGACCTGTAGGGCATGCTTGTATTTGCGCACCGCCCAGTCCGGCACGGCATGGATGAGTTCGGCGATGATGGTCTTGATGCCGTTCTGTGCGGCGAGATCGAGCTGGCGGTCGTATTCCGCCCAGTCGTAGACGCCAGGCGCCACCTCGATTGCACTCCACATGAACCAGTGTCGGAAGATGTTGAGTCCGTCTTCACCGGCGACCTTGTAATCGCGTTCCCAATCGGCCTGCGGCGGATTGGACTTGCGGAAATAGACGGCTCCGTAGGGCAGTTGAATATCGTTTCTGGGCATAGTCGGGTCCTTCTTCAATCAGTCTATCGGGCAAAGCTTCGCCGTCCGAAGATTGGCTTCGGTTCAGCAGCTATTGGTCTTGCAGGCGGTTGTTTCCTTGAGGAGGTTCCGGGTTAGAGCGGGGTCTCCTTGGCCATCATCGCGTCCTCACGTGCGGTAGGGTTTCATCCAGCCGAGACCTTCCGTGGTGCCGGCCTTGGGCCTGTATTCGCAGCCGACCCAACCATCGTAGCCCAGGCGGTCGAGTTCGCTGAGGATGAAGCCATAGTTGATCTCGCCCGTGCCCGGTTCGTTGCGGCCGGGGTTGTCGGCGATCTGCACATGGGCGATGCGATCCTTCAATCGCTCGAAAGTCCGGACCAGGTCGCCCTGCGTGATCTGCATGTGGTAAAAATCATACTGGATATAGAGGTTGTCGGAGCCGACCTTATCGAGGATGCGCTCGGCATGATCTGTCGTCGACAGGAAAAAGCCCGGCATGTCGTGGAGATTGATCGGCTCGATCAAGAGCTTGATGCCGGCATCGGCCATCCGCGGCGCGGCATAGCGGAGATTGTCGACCAGCACGCGTTCGAGGGTTTCGAGGTCGGCATCCTTGGGGACAAGGCCGGAGATGACGTTCAGCCGCTTGCAATCGAGGGCTGCCGCATAATCGAGCGCGGCGGCCACTCCGTCGCGAAACTCATCTACGCGGTCCGGGAGACAGGCTATACCGCGTTCGGTGCCGGCCCAGTCGCCCGACGGCAGGTTGAAGAGCACTTGCGTCAGGCCGTTGATCTTCAATGCATCGGCTACCTTTTCCTTGGGCTCGGCATAGGGGCCCAAATATTCGAGGCCCTTGAAGCCATCCCGCGCGGCAGCGGCAAACCGGTCGATGAAAGGCAGGTCCTGATAAAGAAAGGAGAGGTTGGCGGAAAATTTCGGCACGTATTTCATCCTCAAAGAGCGGGTGCATTGAAGCGCTGCCGGTGCAGCATGCGCTTGTCGCGCGGATCGGGGTTCGGAACAGCGGAGATGAGACTCTTGGTATAGGCCTCGTTCGGCGCGGTGCAAATCTGTTCGGCCTCGCCAATTTCGACGATCCTGCCGCGATGCATGACCGCCACCCGATCGCAAAAATAACGGATCACGGAAATATCGTGCGAAATGAACAGGAAGCTGAGATTCAGCCGCTGGCGGATATCGAGCAGAAGGTCGAGGATCTGGCTGCGGATCGAGACGTCGAGCGCCGAGGTCGCTTCGTCGGCGATGATGATCTTCGGGTCGAGGGCGAGGGCACGGGCGATGCCGATGCGCTGGCGCTGCCCGCCGGAAAAGGCGTGCGGATAGCGCTCCATCATCATCGGGTCGAGGCCGACGAGGCGCATGAGTTCGCCGACGCGCGCTTCCAGCGCCTTGCCCTTGGCGAGGCCGTTGACGACCAGCGGATCGCCGATCACTTCCTTCACCGTCAGGCGTGGATTGAGCGAGGCGAAGGGGTCTTGAAAAACCAGACGAACCTCACGGTGAAAATGCCGGAGCTCGCGCTTGCCGAGCTTCGTGACGTCGGTCTCACGGCCGTCATGCCTGCGAAACGTCACGGAACCCGAGGTGGGTTCGACCGTGCGCAGGATCAGCCGGCCAAGCGTCGTCTTGCCGGAGCCGCTTTCGCCGACAATGCCAAGGTTTTCGCCGGGATGAAGGTCGAAACTGGCGTCGTCGACGGCACGCAACGGCTTCGAGTTGCGCCCGGCCCAGCCGTAGATTTTCGAGAGATTGCGCACGGACAGGATAGGCATCGGGCTTTCGGCCGCCTTGGCGATGGCGGGAACCTTGCACTGCTGATGATGTGTCAGCTTCAGCGTCGAGTTGAGCAGCTGCTTGGTGTAAGGGTGCTTGGCTGCATGATAGATCGCATCGACCGGCCCGCGCTCGACAATCCTGCCGAAGCGCATGACGGCGACCTCGTCGGCCACCTCCGCGACCACGCCCATGTCGTGGGTGATCAGCAGCATCGCCATGCCGCGGCTGACCTGCAGGCGCTTGATCAGGTCAAGAATTTCCGCTTGCGTAGTGACATCGAGCGCCGTCGTCGGCTCGTCGGCAATCAGAATATCGGGATTGCCGGCCAGGGCCATGGCGATCATGGCGCGCTGGCGCATGCCGCCGGAAAATTCGAAAGTGTAGCGGTCGGCCATCTTCTGCGGATCGGGAATTTCCACCTGGGAAAGCAGCTCGATCGTCTTCTGCATGGCGGCGCGTTTGTCGACATCGCTGTGCAGGCGCACCGCCTCGACGATCTGCGAGCCGATCGTATGCACCGGCGACAGCGAACTCATCGGCTCCTGGAAGACCAGGCCGATGCGGCGGCCGCGAATGGCACGCATCGGGCGGCTCGATGGGTTGAGCGCGGTGACGTCGGTGATCTCGGAGCCGTTGCGCAACAGGATTTGCCCGCCAACGATCTCGCCGGGCCTGTCGACGATACGCAGCAGCGAACGCGCCGTCACGCTTTTGCCGGAACCGCTCTCGCCGACCAGGCATAGCGTCTGGCCTCGCTTCAGCTCGAAACTGACCTTTTCGACCGCGTGCAGGATGTGGGTGCGCAGCCGGAAATCGATCGACAGGTTTTCGACGGAAAGCACGACATCGTCGGGAAGCGTCGCCATGGTCTCCTCCTCAGTTGTCGTAGGGATCGGCCGCATCGCGCAGGCCATCGCCGAAGAAGTTGAAGGACAGCACTGCGATGACGACAGCCAAAGCCGGCCAGATCAGCAGCCACGGCGCGGTGGCGACCGTGCGGATATTCTGGGCATCCTGCAGCAGCACGCCCCAACTGACGACCGGCGGCTTCAGGCCGATGCCGAGGAAGGAGAGCGAGGTCTCGGCGACGATCATCGTCGGGACGGCAAGCGTCACGACCGCAAGGATGTGGCTCGTCAGCGACGGCAGGATATGTCGGAAGATCAGCCGCGCCTCGCTCGATCCGTCGAGGCGGGCGGCAGTGACGAAATCCTCGCTTCGCAGCGCCAGAAAGCGGCCGCGCACCTCGCGCGCCAGGCTCGTCCAGCCAAGCAGGGAGACGATCAGAGTGATGACGAAATAGACTGTCACCGGTGACCATGTGAGCGGGATGGCGGCGGCAAGGCCGAGCCAGAGCGGAATGGTCGGCATGGCGCTGACAACCTCGATGACGCGCTGGATCAGCGTATCCACCCAACCGCCATAGAAACCGGAGATCGAGCCCAGCACCACGCCGAGGATGAGCGAGACGGCGACGCCGACAAGGCCGATCGACATGGAAACGCGCGTGCCGTAGATGAGCCGCGAGAAGACATCGCGGCCGAGCCTGTCGGCGCCGAGCAGATACATCGGGTCGTTCGGATTGATCGGCCCGATCAGATGCCGGTTCATCGGGATCAAGCCCCAGAGCCTGTAGGCGGGTCCTTTGACGAAGAAGCCTACCGGCACGATCTTCTTGTCGTCGACGACGAAGGTGCGGCGCAGCGCCACCTTGTCGATGGCGATGGTGTAACCCTTGACGTGGAAATTGAACTGCGAGCCACCATCAGGCTTGGTTGCAAAGAAACTCAGGCCCTGCGGCGGAGCGTAGGTATATTGCGGCCGCGCCGTGTCGGGCAAAGCGGGCGCCAGGAATTCGGCGAACAAGCCGACGAGATAGAGGATCAGGATGATGGTCCCGGCGGTAACGGCGACCTTCTGACGGAAGAACTTGCCGGCGATGAGGCGCCAGGGACCGACGGCGGCTGTCGAAACCGCCTTGTTCTGCCGGAGCGGGCTGATCGAGGGGCCGTCGGCGAGGGCGAGGACCGGCCCGATTTGGGTTCCGCCCATGTTGGTTCCGCCGGCATTGCTTTCAAATGTCTCCTGCTTAGCCATGACAGCCGCTCCTCAATTGAACCGGATGCGCGGGTCGAGCAGCGCCAGCAGCAAGTCGGAGACCAGCATACCGACGAGCGTCAGCGCGCTGAGCAGCAGGATGAAGCTTCCCGCCAGATACATGTCCTGAGACACCAGCGCCCGAAAGAGCAGGGGGCCGGCGGTCGGCAGGTTCAGCACGATGGCGGTGATCGTCACACCGGAGACAAGGTGCGGCAGCACCCAGCCGATCGCCGAGACGAAGGGATTGAGAGCGATGCGCACCGGATATTTGAGGATGACCTTGTATTCCGGCAGCCCCTTGGCACGGGCAGTGATGACATAGGGCTTGTGCAGCTCGTCTGTCAGGTTGGCGCGCAAAATGCGGATGAGGGCCGCTGTCCCCGAGGCGCCGATGATGATGATCGGGATCCAGAGATGGGCGAGGAAATCGCCGGCCTTGGCAAGGCTCCAGGGCGCATCGGCAAATTCCGGTGAGTTCAGGCCGCCGACGCTCTGGCCGAGATATTTGTAGGCGACATACATCAGCGTCAGCGCAAGGATGAAGTTAGGGACGGCGAGGCCGATGAAACCGAGGAAGGTGAAGACATGATCGCCGACCGAATGACGGCGAACGGCGGAATAGATGCCGATCGGCAGCGATACGATCCAGACGAAGAGCAGGCTGAGAAGCGAAATCACCAGCGTCGAGCCCAGGCGTGCCCAGATCAGGCCGGCGACCGGCTGGTTCCATTCGAAGGACCAGCCGAAATCACCGCGGCTGACGATACCCCAGATCCATTTCAGGTATTGGATATAGAAGGGATCGTCGAAGCCGTAGATCTGCTTTAGCCGCTCGATCTGCGCGGGATCGACGGTCTGGCCGCTGTCGCTCATGGTGGCGAGCATTGAGGTCAGGTAATCGCCGGGCGGCAGTTGGATGATCAGGAACGAGATCAGCGACATGCCGATCAAGGTCGGTATCATGTAGAGAATGCGCTTGACGATATAGCCGAGCATCGGCCTGCTCCTCCCGTTGAACGCGCCCTCCCCGGCGCTTCGTCGGATCATCTCTTGCCCCCGGCGTTCAAGCCGGAGGCAAAGTCTCGAAATTAGGTCCCCGAGCTCATTCCCCCAAGCTCATTCCCAAGTCAGATGCACGACCTCCAGCCGGTCGATGCCCGGCACGTCCACCACCGCCCGGCCATCCCGGATGCTGAAGCCGGCGGCCCGGTCGGCGACCACGAGCCAGGCTTTCGCCACCGATTTGCCCTTGGGAATTTCGAACGAAACCGTCTGGCTTGCCAGCGGGAAATTGTCGCGGATCGGCCCTTTCATCATCATCGGATTGGTGAGGTTGAACAGGGAGAGCGCAACGCCATCGGCACTTTCACGCAGCGCCAGATCGACGACCCCAGGACCCTCCACGATGACACGTGGCGTCTTGCCAAGTGCCCAGCGCACGGCGTTGGCAATCAGCCGGGCATGGTCGACGGCCATGACTTCCCAGAATATCTCGCCGATGTTCCACGGAATGTAGACGGAGCGGCCGCCATGGCCGGTCTTGCGGGCGATCACCGCGGCCCCCCGCGGCCCCTCGCGGGGATAGACTTCCTCCATCGGCAGATCCGGGAAATCCGGCACGTAAAGGAACGGAGTTTCGGCCTTGCCGGTGGTCTCGACGGCGATCAGATGCGTGCCGCCCATGATGCGGGCGGCACCTTCATAGCCGGCATTGACCGGATGTTCCCCGGCGAGCGCCACATAGGTGTTCTTGACGATGCCGCGCGGGCCGGCGACGAGCGTGGCGCCGAAAATGTCCGCAAGACCGAAATCTCCGCGCTTCTTGCCGAATTCGTCGCGCAGCGACGTTTCGTGGGCGGCAACGACGCTGCCGCCGCGTTTGACATAGGCGCGGATAGCCGCGTTCTGCGCATCCGAGAGGCAGGAGGCATTGGCGAGGATGATCAGCTTGAAGCGATCGAGATTTTCCGCCGTCAGCACCTGGTCGGAGAGAAGCTCAAAAGGCAGTTTGGCCTCGACCAGGGCATGATAGAAGCCGAGATCATGCTTCTCCGCCTTCGACCGTTCCTCGGGCGCCCAGTGGCGCAGAGTCGTCGATGGGTCGATGACGGCGATTTCGGCGGTCGGGTGCATGCTTTCGATGACCGGCTCGACAGCGGCTTGCAGGGCGAAGGCATCGGCCACCGGCTCGACCCAGCGCTGGTCGGGCACGACGCCGTTGAATTTGGTGAACCAGGCATAGAGGCCGTGCGCCGTGCCGTCATTGATCCAGAGCTGCATCTCCTCGCCGGAGGTAACGGCATCCTTCCAGCGATACTCTTCCTCTGGGCCGATTGAGGTGATCAGCACGACCGGGCGATCGGGGAAGGTGGCGCGGATGCGTTTGCCGTTACGCCCTGCCGACCAGCCGAGTTCCACGCCGCGGCGTCCCTGATGGTCGACGACGAGGAAGGGGCAGTGCTTCGATATGACCGAGAGATCGAATTCCATCAGCGAGGCGCCGCCCATATTCGGAATGAAGCTCGCATGCGGGCGGATCGCCTTCACGGCATCGTCCCATTGGGCAATCATGTCGGTCAGAACCCGGCGGCGCCATTGCAGCCAGCCCTGCCAAGCTGGATCCTCGGCGTCTGCAGCGCGCGGCAGGGCGTAGCCGAACATGTCCTTGAACCGGCGGGCACTGTCTTCGCTATAGTCGACGCCATGGCCCTGCCAGCGGTTGGCGAAGACGGCGTCTATATCGTATTTGCGGACGATTTCCTTCACCACCTCGGGCATGAAGACGGTGTTGTAGTCGCCATAGGCATTGGTAACCCAGACATCCGGATAGGCCCAGTGGCGGCGGGGTTTGCCGTCGGCATCGATCATCACCCATTCGGGATGCGCCTTGGCCGCATCATCATGGATCGCATGCGGATCGACGCGGGCCATGACGTGCATGTCGAGCTTGCGAGCGGCATCGACCAGCGCCCCGAAGACGTCGCGATTACCGAGGAACTTGCTGACATAGTGGTAGGGCACGTCGCTTGGATAGTAGGCGATGTAACCGCCGGCGCTGAGGCAGACGGCGTTGGATTTCGTGCGCTTGAAGACGTCGACCCAGAAAGCGGGATCGAATTTCTCCGGATCGTCCTCGGCAAGGGTCAACTGCGTCCAGCGGGTCGCGGTCTTATACCAGTCCGTCGTTCTTAGAGTGTCGGTATTCTGTTTCCTGGCGTCGAGCATCGGTTTTATCCAGTTCGCTAGGCATGATCCCGAAAAGCGTGAAGCGGTTTTCGGATAAGATCATGCGACATCAAACGCCTAGAGCCTGCTCTAGGCAAAAGGGAGCCGCCGCGCCGGCCACGGGGACCGGCGCTTCGACCGCTGGGAGGAACCTGAACGATATCAGGCTTTGAAATATTGCTCCGGCATGGTGGGAGCGGGCGTTGGCCAGCCGAAGGAATTCGGCATGGTCTTGGTGACGTTCTTCATGTTGTTCTTGACGATGCCGTATCCGTCAGGAGGCAGCGATATGCCGAAGACGTAGAAGGCGTCGGCGGCCGATTGCAGGATGTCCTTCATGATCGAGTTCTGGCCGGCGGCGTCCGAGGTCGACTTCAGCTTGTCGTAGAGCTCATATTGCTTCTTGGTCGCTTCTGGCGGCTCGACGGCATTGGCATTGCCGCGGTCGAGATACCAGAGCTGCCAGCCCGGCGCGTACATGGCGTTGCTATCCGTCGGCACGTAATAGCGCGGGTCGAGCATGGCGGCGATGCCGCCGTTGGCGCCGAATTGATGGGCGGTGGCGTCGAAATCGCGGCCCTGTCGCACACGGGTTTCCCAGAGCGAACGATCCATGGTGCGCATCTGCGCGTCGATGCCGACGGCCTGGAACATCGGGATGATCAGCTGGAAGAGATCGAGGAAGACGGCACGCGCCTGATCCAGCTCGAAGACGATGGTCAGGCGCCGGCCCTTGTCGTCGAGGCGGAAATTCTGGTCGTCCTTCTTCGGCACGATCTTGTCGAGCATGGCGTTGGCCTTGTCGACATCGTAGGCGGTAAACTGCGTCGCCAGTTGCTCGTTATAGAGCGGATCTTCCTTCTTGATCGAAGGCTGCGCGGGCGCGCCTTGGCCGACGAGGACGGCGTCGATCAGCGTCTGGCGATCGATCGCGGTCGAGAGCGCTGCACGGAAATCGCGGTTCTGGAAGAGCGCCCGTTTGGTCTCGTCATTGTGATTGAGGTTGAGGATGAAGTTCATCACGTTGGCTTCGGTGGAGGTCAACGTGTAGAAGTCGTAGCCGCCCTGTTGGCGCGCATCGTAGAGCACGGACTTGTTGTTGGGCGTGGCGATATATTGATCCATCAGATCAATCTCGCCCTGCATGGTCTTCAACAGAAGCACCTGCGGATCGGCGACCATCTGATAGACGATGCGATCGAGATAAGGCAGTTGATTGCCCGCCGTATCGACCTTCCAATAATAGGGATTGCGTTCGGCTACTGCCCGCTCGGTATTTTCGCCCGGCGCGATGGTGAACATCCAGGCATTCAAGCAGGGCTTTTTCGAGGAATTCAGGAAGAAGGAATTGTCGTCCTGGAAGCCGGCGGCGCTCTGGAAGGAGGCGATCCAGCTTTCGAAGCCGCGCTGCTTGGCAAGCTCGTTGGCCTTGGGATTGTAGTCGATATGAAATTGCTCGAGATAGTGTTTCGGGCAGCGCGTCGTCTGATCGTTGTTCGCCCAGGCGACCTGTAGTGGGAAGAGGCCGTTCGGCTTGTCGAAGATGACCTTGAAGGTCTGCTCGTCGACGATCTCGAGCTTGGCGGGCTTGCCGCCGGATTTCCAGTGTGCCTGGCCGACGAAGGCAACGCGATTGTCCGTCAGCACCGTGTCGTACCAGAATTTGATGTCGGCAGTCGTATAGGGCTGGCCATCGGACCATTTCATGCCCTTGCGCAGGCGGATCGTGTAGACCTTGGAATCGGCGTCGCCCTGGAATAATTCCGCCACATTCGGCGACACGCCCGACCAATCTGGCGTATAGCGCAGCAGCGGCTCATAGGCCTGATAGCGGAACAGCATCGACAGCGAGCCGCCGCCGACCAGCGCCATGTTCCAGTCGCCGCCATATTTGCCGACCGCTTCGACCGGCTTGATGACTAGGGGATTTTCGGGAAGGCGATCTTTCAGCGGCGGCAGCGCGCCGCTCGCGACTTTCTGTTTCAGAGCATCCGCTTCCTGGTAGTCGGCGGCGAACGTAGGCAGGGCCGGCAAAATGAGGACGGCCGAAGTCCCGGCCAAAAAGGCCCGACGTCTCATCTTCATCAATGTGTCTCCTCCTCGCGCATAACCCCGAAAATCGTTCGGATCTTCGGAAAGGCTTATGCGCCCTCCTTTTGATGCTTTGCGTCCATAGGACGCGCGGCGCAGCAGAGAGCCAATCCCGTTTTCGTTATTTTTTACCTATCGGGTTGGATATCAAAGAAGTATATTTTGGCTATTGTTAGGTAAAGCGTTATGTTGGATGAGAAGCCGATTTTATATCGGATCGGATTCCGCATCGTGGAAAATCCGGCGAAAGGTAGGGAATGGCAATCAAAGACCGAATTACGCTGCAGCAGATCGCCAATGAGGTCGGGTTGTCGAAATACGCCGTCTCGCGCTCGCTGGCAGGCAAGAGCGGCGTCAGCGAGGAAACGCGCGAACGCATCAAGCAGACCGCGCATCGGTTAGGTTATATCAAACCGTCGTCGCAGTCCGATCGGCAGGAGATTTCCCTCATCTTCCATGATCTCGATGTCATCAACAGCGAGCTGCACATGCAATTGCAGAACGGCGTGCAGCGCGAGGCTCATCGGCTGGACCTGCCGATCCGCATCCGCTGGACGCATGATCCGGCTGATGTGGCGGAGCTGGCGCGCATGAGTGCCGGGCTACTGCTTGTCGGCGCGCACGAACGCGCCTCGATCGAAGCGGCGAACGCGTCCGGTATTCCCGTCGTCAGGCTCGGTTGGGTGGATGCGCTGGAGCAGGCCGATCAGGTAACCGGCACCGACCACGAAGCCGGACAGGCGGTCGCCCGCTACCTGATCGAGCTCGGGCACCGAACCATCGCCTATGTCTACGGCACGCCTGGCTATCGCGGCCGGATGGAACGGTTCTACGGCGCACGCGAGATCATGGAAAAACGGGATGACGTGACGCTGCATGTGATGGAATTCGAGGAGCAGGGCGGTTTTGTCGATGCCTTCAAGGCGCTGAAGGCGGAAGGCATACACCCGACCGCTTTCTTCTGTGCTCATGACGGGCTGGCGCTGACCGTGGTGTCGGAGCTTCTTGGCCTCGGCTATCGGATTCCCGACGAGATTTCGGTCATCGGTTTCGGCGATTTCTCACCGGCGACGCAGATATCGCCGCAACTGACGACGGTGCGTGTGGAAGGGCAGGAAATCGGCGTCGTCGGCCTGCAATTGCTGCTGGAGCGCATCCGGTCGCCGAAACTGCCTGAAGGGCCGGCGAGACGCGTGCAGATCGCGTCTCGCATTATCGAGCGCCGCTCCGCCGGGCCACGCAAGGCGGAGTAGCGATTGGAACTGCTTCAGGTCGCCTGCGCCAATCGCCGCAGCAGCTTTGCCCAGGCGGTCAAGCCGAGGCGGAAGTTGGAGAGGCGGAAGAACTCGTTCGGGGCGTGATAGTCTTCGTCCGATGTGGAGAAGGAGAAGAAGAACGCCTCGGTGCCGAGATGTTTGCGGAAGGAGGCGCCGATCGGGATCGTCGCACCCATGGCGACCCGCAGTGGCGGTTGGCCGAGCAAATCGCCGAGCACCTCTTCCGCCACCTTCAGTGCCGGCAGGTCGGGATCGATGAAAAAAGCTTCGCTGCCTGGTCCATGGCGATGGACGTCGAGCGCGAAGCCGGCCGGCAGCCGGGCCTTCAGATGCCGGGTCACCACGTCGACGACATGGTCCGGCTTCTGGCCGGCGATTAGGCGGCAGGTGATCTTGACGCTTGCCGTCGTCGGGATGACCGTCTTGGTACCCTTGCCCTGATAGCCACCGGAGATGCCATTGAATTCGAGCGTCGGCTCCAGCCATTGCCGGATCAGCAGCTCCCGGCCGGTCTCGATCGGGTCCGGCTTCGGCGAGCCGATCTCGCGATAATAGGCGTTGGCATCGAAGTTGGCAGCCTCGATCGCGGCAATGATGCGGGCATCCGGCGAGCTGGTGCCATCGAGATAGCCTTCGACCGCAACGCGGCCGTCCGCGCCGTGCAGCGACGCGATGAGCTTGGAGAGAGCGCTGATCGGATTGGGGGCGCTGCCGCCATGGCGGCCGGAATGCAGGTCCTTGGAAGCGCCGGTCACCGTTACTTCGAAAGCGACGAGGCCGCGGCTCGCAACCGTCATCGACGGCCGGTCCGGACGCCACATCGCGCCATCGGCCGATATCACCAGATCGCAGCCGAGGCGGTCGCGATAGGTCTGCAGCGTGCCTTCGAAATGCGGGCTGCCGGATTCTTCCTCGCCTTCGATCAGAACCTTGAGATTGACCGGCAGGCGGCCTTCGGCGCGCATATAGGCTTCCGCGACGAGGATCGGGATCAATAGCGGTCCCTTGTCGTCGGAGACGCCGCGGGCATAAAGCCGGCCGTCGCGTTCGTCCGGTTCGAAGGGGGGCGTCTTCCACTTGTCGAACGGGTCTGGGGGCTGCACGTCATAATGGCCGTAGACCAGAAAGGTCGGCAGCTTGGGATCGGTGATAATCTCGCCGAAGACGGCAGGATGGCCACCGGTCGCGAGCTGTGCGACATTGACGAAGCTTGCCCGTGTCAATCGCTCGGCGACGAAAGCCGCCGCCTTGGCGATGCCGTCGGCATAGGCCGGATCCGTGCTGACGCTCGGGATGCGGCAGAAGGTCTTGAGGTCCTCCAGCGCCGCACCGAAATGCTCATCGAGATAGGTTTCGACGCCACTCATTTGCCGCCATCCACGCTGATCACCTGGCCCGAGACCCAGCCGGCGAAGTCGGACGCAAAGAACATCACCATGGCGGCGATATCCTCGGGTTTGCCGAGCCGCTTCAGGGCAATGTTCTGAAGAAGCTTGGCCTGGCCCTCTTCGCCCATCGCCTCCCATTGCCGTTCCGTCGTCGGGTTGGACCGGACGAAGCCGGGAGCGACGTTGTTGACGGTGATATTCCAGGGGCCGAGCTCATGGGCGAGCTGCCGCGTCAGGCCGATTTGGCCGGCCTTGGCGCTGGCATAGGCCTGGATGCCGGTCAGCGAAATGCCGAGGCCGGCGCCGCTGGAAATATTGACGATGCGGCCGGATTTCTGAGCCTTCATGGTCGGCGCGACCGCCTGGGACATGAAGAAGGCACCGGAGAGATTGACATCGAAGATGGTCTGCCAGTCGCTCTCCGATATCTCTTCTATGGGACGGCCAACCTGGCCGCGCACGCCGCCGGCATTGTTGACGAGGACGTCGATCGTATCGGAAGAGGCCGCGATCTTGGCGACTGTTTCCTGCACGGCCGTGCGATTGCCGACATCGAGGATGTGCGCCGTGGTCTTGCTGCCGCAGAGCTTCAGCGTTTCCTCAAGGCCGGCTTCATTGACGTCGCAGATATGGACCGTTGCGTTGCGGGTGGCGAAGCTTTGGGCAATGTTGCGGCCGAAACCGTGGGCGGCGCCGGTGATGATGATGGTCTTGCCGTCGAAGGTGATGTTCATGCTGCAGCCCTCGCGAGATCATCGAGATTGGCGAGATCGAGCGGCCGTTTACCGTCCTCGATCTCATGGATCATCGTGACAACCTTGGCGGCCAGAGGCGTGGGAACGCCGAGCGACCGGCCGATTTCGACCACTGGCAACACCTGCGCATCGACTTCGGTCCTGCGCTTGCGGATGGCGAGATCGCGCCAGATGCCGGAATGGGATTTTGCCGACTTGCGGTTATGCACCACCATCTCATCGAAGGAACGGGCGGTTTGCGACGCCGGAGCGGAGGGTGCAAAGGCGGCTGGATCGAAGCCATTGAAGGCCTCGGTCACGATGTGCTGCGCTTCCGCTACCTTTCCGATTTCGTGCGCCAGCTGTGTCAGCACCGGCCGATAGGCTGGGTTGGCGAGCACGTCGGCTATACTGTCGTTGGTAAGCGCCGTGCCGAACAGCAGCGCGCCATAGATCAGCTTGCCCCAGAGGTAGCCCCAGATATTGTCGGTCAGGACAGCCTTCGGCTCGAACTGCAGCATTAGCGCATGGATCGCCTCGATGCGCGGCGTGAGCTTTCCATCGAGCTCGCCCACGACAACGGCGCCGTAGCCGCTATAGTGCACCACGCCCGGTTCGAGATAATCCGCGCCGAAATTGACGAAGCAGCCGATGACATGCTCCTTGCCGATGATAACTGAAATGACGCTCTCGTTCAGGCCGTTCTGGGCAGAGACGACATAGCCGTCCGCAGCGACATGCGGCTTGAGCGCCGTGGCGGCCGCAGCCGTGTGATGCGCTTTGACGCAGAGGAAGATGCGGTCGAACGTGCCTTCCAGCTCTTCCGGCAGATAGGCCTTGGCCTTGACGGTGTCCTGGTAGATCGGACCGTCTATCCGCAAGCCTTTGGCGTTGATGGCCGCGACATGGTCGGCGGCGTTGTCGACGAAGATCACCTCATGCCCGGCGCGGATGAAGGAAGCGCCGAGAGTGCCGCCGATCGCGCCGGCGCCCCAGATCAGGATCGGTTTGGTCATGCCCATGCTCCTTCGAGCAGAGCGCGGGTTTCCTTGACCGCGATATCCCAGATCGCCTGCATTTCCTCATCCGATCGCTCGTAGTAGCCGCCGAAATTGCCGTCGCCGAGAAGCGTCTTGACGCCGGCGGGCGACATGGCGCGCATGCGGGCGAGGTCGACCATCGGCTTCTGCTGCGTCGGGAAAACGGTGCCGGGCAGGCGTGTCCAAGGAAAGTTCTCCATCCACGACGCGTGCGAGGCGACCGTGTCGATCTCCTGCACCTTCGCGAAGGTCTGCGGCGCGTTCCACCAGTTGTGGAATTTGACCGATGTGTCGGGATTGTCGGCCATCCATTCGACGGCGAGGCTGCCGGCCGGCTGGTTGCCGCCGTGGCCGTTGACGATCAGGATGCGGCGGAAACCCTGCTGACGCAGGCCATCAAGGATATCACGGACGATGCGGATATAAGTTTCCTGGCGCAGGCTGATCGTGCCGGGAAAAGCGAGGAAATAGGGCGTGATGCCATAGGAGACGACCGGGAAAACCGGAATGCCGAGCGGCTCGGCCGCCTCGGTGGCGACGCGCTCCGACAGAATGGAATCGACCGAAAGAGACAGCTGCGCGTGCTGTTCGGTGCTGCCAAGCGGCAGGATCGCCCGGTCGTCATTCTTCAAATAGGCTTCGATCTGCTGCCAGTTGCATTCAGAAACTCTCATGATGTCTTCTCCTGTTCCCATTCTTATTCATTAGGACGCAACCCCGAAAATCACTGACCTTCGGGGGAATGCATGCGCTTTTTCAAAGTGTTACTGCGTCTCTTCGACATCCGAGTGGACGGGCGGCGCAGTAGTAGTTTCGGACGCTCGTTTTGCGACGGGCGTATCGGCCGGCTGCGGCTGAATGCCGGCAGCGCGGAGGATGGGGACGATGACACGTTCGATATCGGCGATGTCGGGTGCGTGGCGGTATTCGATCGCCGGCATGCCCTGCGGCAAATGCGCGATAACGGCCTCCGCACCGGAGGCATAGATCACGACACTGGCGCGGGCGATCAGGGCGTCGAGCCCTGGCGTTTCCAGCGTGCCGGCGGAAATTTCGCTGATATGCGGCGCAAAGCGCTGCACGCCGCTTTTCATGATCGGCAGGAAATCCGGAAAGCGGGAGATCACGGCAATGGAGGCCAGCGAATCCAGCGAAGCCAGCGCTCTCCGTGTCTCTTCCGACGGCGTGAAGCTGACCGTCACGACCTTGGTGTTCGGCAGCAGCATCGCGACTTCGCGATGGCGGTTGGCAAAGGTGATGGCGAGATCGGCGGAATTGGCTCGAGCCTTTGCATCGCTCTGGCGCTCGATGGCGGCGATGGTCAGCGGCTCGACGGTGACGCCGCGGCCAAGGCGGGCGGCAATGAAGCGCGCATAGCTAGCCGTCGCATCTGGAAAGAGGCCGACCATGACGATGCGCATCCGCGGGCCGATACTGTCGCGATAGAAGACCCGGGCGCTGACGAGCGAGACGAGTTCAGCCGAACGGATGCCGAGCGCGCGGGCTTCATCGATCATCTCGTCGATATGGCGATGCAATTCACTGGCGTCGGCGCGGCCGGCAAGACGGGCCTGCAGGCTGTCGGTGACAAAGGTGCCGGAGCCCTGCCGCGCATCGATCAGGCCTGCAGCTTTGAGATCGGCATAGACCTGGCTTACGGTCATTGGCGCTACACCGATTTTTTCCGCTAGCTCGCGCACCGACGGCAGTGTCTCGCCGGGGGTGAGCTCGCCGCAGGCAATGCCGTATTCGATGAGGCCGTGGAGCTGCGTGCGCAATGGCACAGGCAGCTCGCGATCGACGAAGAACTCCATGAATGCCGTTCGAGTTAGCTGTTATAATCTGTTGTGACAGTTATCCTGACGCCGCAGATGGAGCCTGTCAACCGCTCTGAGGCGCGATGCCGAATAGCGAAAGGCATAAGCGGGCTTTACGAGTAGGTCATACCAGTCTGTTTCACTTTTTTAGGGCCTGAAAAAGCGGTTGACACCTAAAAGAACGCGTGAAATCGTTATAGCCAATAATAACACTTAAAAGCGTTCACAAGAACAAGGGGAATTCCATGAAAACGATCGCCAAGGCGGCACTTGCGGCCGCATTACTGCTTAGCACCAGCCTTTCAGCATTGGCCGTCGAGCGCGGCGGCAATTTGACCTATGGTCGCTATGCCGACAGCCTGTTCCTCGATCCGGTGCTGAACGACGCCAACGTCGACATCTGGGTCCTGTCCAACCTCTACGATACGCTACTGCTGCCGACCGACGATGGCAAGGGCGTGCAGGCTGGCCTCGCCACGGCCTGGAAAATGGCTGATGACGGCTTGAGCCTGACGCTGACGCTGCGCGACGGCATCAAGTTCTCAGACGGCTCGCCGATCACGCCGGAGGATGTCGCCTGGTCGCTGAAGCGCGCAGCCAATCCCAAGAACGGCATCTGGAACTTCCTTATCAACTCGATCGACGATGTTACGGCGCAGGGCGACAAGACCGTCGTTATCAAGCTGAAGCACGCAGATCCGGCGATCCTGGCGGCGCTGACCGTGTTCAACACGGCGATCCTGCCGCAAAAGGCGTTTGAAGCTTCGGCTGGCGCGACCGATGCCGACAAAGCGAAGAGCTTCGGCGATCACCCGATCGGCTCCGGTCCTTTCATGCTGAAATCCTGGGACCGCGGTTCCGACATGAAGCTGGTGCGCAACCCCTATTATTGGGGTGTTGGTGAAGACGGCAAGCCGCTGCCTTATCTCGACAGCATCGACTTTCAGGTCATTCCGGATGACGCAACCCGCATCCTGAAGCTCAATTCCGGCGAACTCGACGGCGCCGAATTCATCCCCTATTCGCGTGTTGATGAGCTCAAGTCGGCTGACAATCTCAACATGCAGCTCTTCCCCTCGACGCGCGTCCAATACATCACGTTGAATGTGCGTCCGCAGCTCGGCGGCAAGGACAATCCCCTGTCGAATCCCAAGGTGCGCCAGGCGATGAACTATGCGCTCAACAAGGATGCGATCATCCAGATCGTCACTCACGGCGTCGGCTCGCCGATGACCTCCTTCATGTCGTCGGCAACGCCGCTGCATTCCGGCGACAAGCCGCTCTATCCCTATGATCTCGACAAGGCGAAGGCGCTGATGAAGGAAGCCGGCTTGGAGAAGGGTTTCTCGACCAGCCTGCTCGTTCTTGCCGGCAACCAGGACGAAATCGGCATCGCCACGGCGCTGCAGCAGATGTGGGCGCCGCTCGGCATCAAGCTCGAGCTGCAGCAGGTCGACAATGCCAGCCGCACGCAGCAATATCGTGACGGCACCTTTACAATGCGCGAAGCCGCCTGGACCGACGATATTGCCGATCCGAATGAGATCACCTCCTACTTCGTCTATTCGCCGAATATTCAGGCACTGCATTCCGGTTGGAAGAACGACGAGGCCGACAAGCTGTTCGAGGCTTCGCAGAAGGAGATCGATGTGAAGAAGCGCGCCGAAGAATATGCGCGCATCCAGGAGATCTACAACGCCGACGGACCGATCGTGCCGCTCTATCAGACGCCTTATCCGGTGGCCCTGAACAAGAAGGTGAACGGCTTCCTGCAGATCCCGCTCGGCAACAATATCTTCACCAAGACCTGGCTCGCCAAGTAAGGTTCGATATCATCGGTGCGGCGAGCTAGGCTTGCCGCGCCGATAATCGTTTTACCGGAAATGCGGGAGCGGCGATTTGCCACTTTTCAGTTATGTAGTCCGTCGCATTCTCCAGATGATCCCGACCGTGGTGTTCATCCTGGTCATCACCTTTGTCCTGATCCGGCTCCTGCCTGGCGATCCCGCCAGCGCCATGCTCGGCGACCGTGCCCTTGATGCCGACGTGATACGCATCAATGCGAGTCTCGGTCTGGATAAGCCGATCATCGTGCAGTTCTTCTATTTCGTCGAACGGGTCTTCACCGGCGATCTCGGCAATTCCATCACGCTGAAGCTGCCCGTCATGACATTGATCCTGCAGCGCCTGCCGGTGACGCTGATGCTGATCACCATGGCCGCTGTCATCGCACTGGTGCTTGCCGTGCCCCTCGCCTTTGTCGCCGCGCTGAAGCGCGAGCAGGCATCGGATGCGGCCATTCGCGGCGTTTTCCAGGTCGGCCTGTCGATGCCGGTGTTTTATATCGGCATCCTGCTGCTGACCCTGTTTGCCGCACACCTGAAGTGGTTCCCGGTCGGCGGCTTTGGCGACACGTTCGGCTCGAAGCTCTACCATCTGTTCCTGCCGGCGCTGACGCTGGCCGTCAGTCTGGCGGCGATCCTCATGCGCAACCTGCGTGCCGCCATCATCGGCGTCATCAATGCCGAATATGTCGATTTCGCCCGCGCCAAGGGCCTGCGCACCCGCATCATCCTGTTCCGCCATGTGCTTCGCAACGCGCTGATCTCGACCATCACGCTTTTCGGCCTGCAAATCGGTTCGCTGCTCGGCGGCGGCGTCATCACCGAAACGGTCTTCGCCGTACCCGGCGCCGGCCGGCTGATGATCGACAGCATCTACGGCCGTGATTATCCCGTCCTGCAGGGGCTCACCATCGCGCTCGCCATACTGGTGTCGCTGACCTTCCTTGTTACCGATATCGTTCAGGCCTGGCTCGATCCGAGGATTGCCCGATGAGTGCCGTCACCACCGAAACCGCCGCCTCGAGGAAGGCGCGTCAGCGCGCGCGAGCGCTACCGCGCACGCTGATTTCCGGCGGTATCATCCTTATCATCAGCACGGCCATTGCCTTCTTCCCGTCGTTGTTTGCGCCCTATGATCCAACTGCCTTCGATTACAATGCGCTCTTGAAGGGGCCGAGCTGGGCCCATCCCTTCGGCACCGACAGTTTCGGCCGCGACGTTCTTTCGCGCGTCATTCATGCCTATACGATCAATATGCAGATCGCGATTTTCGCCACTGTCGGACCCTTCATTTTCGGCACCCTGATCGGGGCGATTGTCGGTTATCTCGGCGGTGTCGCCGAGGCGATCTTTGGGCGTGTCGTCGATGCCGTCCTCACCTTCCCATTCTTGGTGCTGGTGATTGCCGTCGTCTCGGTACTCGGGCCGGGTCTCGGCAACATGTATATCGCGGTCGGCGTGGTCGGCTGGGTCTTCTATGCGCGATTGGTGGCGGCGGAAATCAAGGTTCAGAAACGGCTCGATTATGCCGATGCCGGCCGCGTCATGGGCTATACGCCGGCACGCATCATCTTCCGCCATCTCCTGCCCAACGCCATCACGCCGGCGATCGTCTATTGGATGACCGACATGGCGCTCGCTATCCTGCTCGGCTCCAGCCTCGGCTATCTCGGCCTTGGCGCCCAGCCGCCGGCGGCTGAATGGGGCGTGCTGATCGCCGACGGCAAGAACTACATGAACACCGCCTGGTGGATCTCGGTCTTCCCGGGCATTGCGATCGTGGTGACCGGGCTTGGCTTCAGCCTGCTGGGCGACGGCCTGGCCGAACTTCTAAGGGTGCGCCGATGACGACGGCAGCGAGCGAAAATGCAGGTCTCGTCGTCCGCGGCCTGACCACGACTTTCGATACGCCGCGCGGGCTGGCGATTGCCGCCGCCGATGTCGATTTCGACGTTGCGCCGGGCGAAGTGGTCGGCTTGGTCGGCGAATCCGGATCGGGCAAGAGCGTGACGCTGCGCTCGATCATGCGATTGATCCGCGAGCCAGGGCACGTGAGCGGCCGTGTCGAGTGGCGCGGTCGCGATCTCGTTGCCATGCCGGATGAAGAGCTTCGGCGCATCCGCGGCAGCGAGATCGCGATGATTTTCCAGGAACCGATGACGGCGCTCAATCCGGTGTTGCCGGTCGGTTTGCAGATAGAGGAAAACCTTATCGCGCACACCACGCTCAATCGTCGCGAGCGGCGGGCCCGCGCCCTGGAACTGATGAATATCGTCGGCATCCCGGCGGCCGAAAGCCGGCTCGACGAATATCCGCACCAGTTCTCCGGCGGCATGCGCCAGCGCGCCATGATCGCCATTGCGCTTGCCTGTTCGCCGAAACTCCTGCTTGCCGACGAGCCGACGACGGCGCTCGATGTGACGATCCAGGACCAGATCCTGAAGCTGCTTCTGGAGCTTCGAGACAATCTCGCGATGAGCGTCGTGCTCGTCACGCACGATCTCGGCGTCATTGCGGCGACTTGCGATCGCATGGCGGTGATGTATGCTGGGCGTATCGTCGAGACCGGCACGGTCGCCGATGTTTTTGCCCGTCCGCGCCACCCCTATACCCGCGGTCTGCTCGGCTCGGTACCCAGCGGCGGTGCGCCGCGCACCATGCTTTATTCGATCGACGGTACGCCGCCGAGCCTGACTGAACTACCGGTCGGCTGCGCTTTTCACCCGCGCTGCAAGTTTGCGACGGAGGAATGTCTTAAGACGAGGCCGCCGCTCAGCGGGGTCGCCGAAAGCCGTTTGGCGGCCTGCTTCCATCAGGACGATGTTGCGGCCATGGAGCCCATTTTATGAACACGGCTGACCCGATCATTTCCGTCGACGGCGTCACCAAGCGCTTTCCCGGCCCCCACTCTCTGATGCGCCGCATCTCGGGCAAGCCGCCGCTTGCAGTGCATGCGTTGAACAATGTCAGTCTCGATGTGTATCGCGGCGAAACGCTTGGCATCGTCGGCGAATCCGGCTGCGGCAAGTCCACCCTTGCGCGCTGTCTCGTGCGCCTGCTCGATCCCGATGAAGGCTCCATTCGTTTCGAGGGCAAGGACATCTCGCATCTGAAGGCCGCTGAGCGGCGCGGCTTCAACCGCCGCGTCCAGATGATCTTTCAGGACCCCTACAGCTCGCTCAATCCACGCATGACGGTGAAGCAGATCATCGGCGAAGCGCTGAGCGTCCATAAGATGCGCCCTTCCGCCGATATTCCCGCCCGCATTGCCGAGCTTCTGGAGCTCGTTCGCCTGCCGCAGGATTCGGCGGGCCGCTATCCGCATGAGTTTTCGGGCGGCCAGCGCCAGCGCATCGGCATTGCCCGCGCGCTTGCCGTGGAGCCCGATGTGATCGTCGCCGATGA
The DNA here is from genome assembly GCF_030272705.1 of Rhizobium mayense. Taxonomy (GTDB): domain Bacteria; phylum Pseudomonadota; class Alphaproteobacteria; order Rhizobiales; family Rhizobiaceae; genus Rhizobium; species Rhizobium mayense. The sequence goes on from NZ_JARFYM010000022.1 coordinate 90,594, forward strand.
ACTGGTGTCGGCGCTCGACGTCTCGGTGCAGGCGCAGGTGGTCAATCTGCTTCTGCAATTGCAGGAGAAACTGCATCTAACGTTGATTTTCGTGGCGCATGACCTTCGTCTCGTGCGCCATATCTCGCATCGGGTGGCGGTGGTGTATCTCGGACAGGTGGTCGAGCTCAGCCCCGCCGAGGCTTTGTTCACCGCACCACGCCATCCCTATTCCAAGGCGCTGCTCGATGCGGCGCCTGAACTCGATCCGACGCGCCGCAGCAAGGCAGTCGCGGCGCGCGGCGAATTGCCGAGCCCGCTGAGCGTACCGCCGGGCTGTCCTTTTGCCAGCCGCTGCCCCTATGTCTTTGAGCGCTGCCGGATCGAAAGGCCCGCGCTGTCGCCGCGCGGCGCCGGCCAGCGGGCCGCCTGTCACCTGACCGACTTCGGCGCCGACAGCGCCGCTATCCCAATGGAAGGCATTCACTCATGAGCTTCGCGACCTTCGAAACGGAAATCGCCAAAGTCAACGACATCCTTTGCGCCGTGAACCTCCTGACTTGGGATTCACGCACGATGATGCCGCCTGATGGCGTCGAGGCGCGCGGCAAGCAGATCGCGACGCTCGTGGGTCTGGCGCGTGATCTAGCGACCGGCGACAAGGTGCAGCGGGCGATAGAAGCTGCCCGCGCCGAGCTTGGTGATGTTCCTGACAGCGATGTCCGCAAGATCGCAGTGGAGCAGGCATCGGCGGCGATCGCGACATTGGCGCGCATTCCGGCGCATCTGGTCGGAGCCGCAGCCGATCTCAAGACCCGCGCTCAGGCTGCCTGGGCCAAGGCGCGCGCTGCTGACGATTTTGCCGGCTTCGCACCGCTGCTCGAGCAGTCGATGGAAATGCAGCGCCAGATCGCAGGCGCCATCGGTTATGACGGACATCCTTATGATGCCTTGGTTTCCACCTATGAGCCCGGCATGACCTGGTCGCGATTGCGCGGTCTCTACGGCGACCTCAGGGACGCGCTGATCCCGCTCCTGGCCGCGGCCAGGCAGGCGCCGGTACGCAGTGACATTCTCGATCGCGCCTATCCGGTTGCCAGTCAAAGGGCCTTCTCCAGCAGTATATCCACGCGTTTCGGCTATGATTTCGGCCGCGGGCGGCTGGACGACACCGTGCATCCCTTCGAAATTTCCTTCACCCGGTCTGACGTGCGCATCACCGGCCGCTTCCGCGAGACCTGGCTGCCGGGCGGTCTCTTCGCCGTCTGGCACGAGGCGGGCCATGGCATCTACGAGCAAGGGATCGCTGAGGAGTTCTCGCGCTCGACCTTCACCACGGATTTCATCAATCTTTACGCGGTCGGCGGCACCAGCTTCGGCACCCATGAATCGCAATCGCGCCTCTGGGAAAACCGGGTCGGTCGTTCGCGCCGCTTTTGGGATCTGCATTTTGGCGAGCTGAAGGCGGCCTTCCCAAGCCAGCTCGAGGATGTCTCCGTCGAGGACTTCTGGCGGGCGGTGAATGCGGCAAGGCCGAGTTTCATCCGCGTCGAGGCCGACGAGCTGACCTATGACTTCCACATCATGCTGCGCTCGGAAATCGAGGCGGGTCTGATCGCCGGAGAAATCCGCGTTGCAGACCTGCCGGCAATCTGGCGAGACAAGATCAAATCCTATCTTGGTCTCGACGTGCCGAGCAACACGCTAGGTGTCCTGCAGGACGTGCACTGGTCGTCGGGCATGGTCGGCTCCTTCCCGACCTATACGATCGGCAACATCATGTCCTCGCAGTTCTTCGCCGCTGCCCGCAAGAATGCGGCGGTCGAGAAGGGCCTCGATGACGGTAACTATATGCCGCTGAAGACCTGGCTGAACGACAATGTTCACCGGCACGGCCGCTCGAAGAGCCCGAGCGAAATCCTGATCGAAGCGACCGGTTCCGATCTTTCGGCGGCTGCCTATATCGCCGATCTGACGAAGAAGGTGGCGGAGTTGACAGCTTAGGCCAGAGAGCGGCCTCGGTGACGCTGGTAAAATGCGTGTCATGTCCGCAGCTTGCTTTTGACAGCCGATGATTGCTGTCTCTAGAGTAGCCCCGATTATGGGAGCCGGTCGGAGGTTGACTGGCCGTGAGGAACAGGGCGGAGCGATATGAGCCAGTATGAAATTCTCGACCAGCGCTTCAAGGCGCTGATCAACGGTTCTGCGAAATTGGAGCAGCTTTGGACCGGTGGGCGTTGGACTGAAGGTCCGGTTTATGTGCCGGCTGCGCGCCATGTGGTGTGGTCCGATATCCCGAACGACCGCATCCTGCGTTATGACGAGGCAACGGGTGCGGCTGGTGTCTTCGAAAGCCCCGTTGGCTATCACAATGGCCATACGCTCGATTTCCAGGGGCGGATCATCGCCTGCGAGCATGGCCGCCGGCGTGTCAGCCGGCTCGATCATGACGGCCGCTGGCGGCCGCTTGCTGAGCAATTCGAGGGCAAACGGCTGAATTCGCCGAACGATGTGGTGGTGAAATCGGACGGCTCGATCTGGTTCACCGATCCGACCTACGGGATCGACAGCGATTATGAGGGCTTTGCTGCCCCGTCTGAAATCAATGCATCGAATGTCTACCGCATCGATCCTGCCGACGGCTCGGTGACGCTGGTCGCCCGCGACCGCGTCAAGCCGAACGGCCTCGCCTTTTCGCCTGATGAGAGCGTGCTCTACGTCTCGGACACCGGCGGCTCGCATGTGCCCGGCCTGCCGCCGACGATAACGGCCTATCCCGTCAATCCGGATGGGCGTAGTGTCGGCGAGGGCCGGGTCTTCGCCACCTGCGAAGTTGGCGTGTTCGACGGCCTCCGCGTCGATCGCCATGGCAATATCTTTGCTTCCAGCGGCGATTCCGTCCGGGTCTACGCGCCGGATGGGACGTTGATCGGCCGCATTCTCGTTCCCGAAGTCATATCGAACCTCTGCTTCGGCGGCCCGAAGCGCAACCGGCTCTACATCACCGCCACGACTTCGCTTTACGCAATCTACGTGAACAGCGGCCCTGCTGAGCCGGCTAATCGTCTCGATTAGGCTTTCAGAGCGGTCTTGCGATGCGCCTGCGGATCGGGGATCGGCACCGCGGCCATCAGCGCCTGCGTGTAGGGATCTCGCGGGTGCTCGAAGACCTCGCGGCGCGTGCCGGCCTCGACGATCTTGCCGTAGCGCATGACCGCGACCTTGTGCGACATGCGTTCGACCACCGCCATGTCGTGCGAGATGAAGAGGTAGGCAAGACCCATGGTTTCCTGCAATTCCAGGAGTAGGTCGAGGACACGGGCGCGCACCGAAACGTCGAGGGCGGCCACGCTTTCGTCAGCAACGATCAGCTTCGGTTCCAACGCCAAGGCGCGGGCGATGCAGATGCGTTGGCGCTGGCCGCCGGAGAATTCGTGCGGATAACGTGTCGCCGCGTCCGGCGTCAGGCCGACACGGGCAAGCAGCGCCGCCACACGGTCCTGCCGCTCGGATTTGTTGCCGATACCGTGGATGACCATGGGTTCGGCGATGGCTGTGCCCACCGCCATGCGCGGGTCGAGCGAGGCATAGGGGTCTTGAAAGATCATTTGCGCCGAGCGGCGCACCGGCTGCATGGCGCGATGGCTGAGCCCGCCGATGGCGCGGCCTTCGATCGTGACGTCGCCGGCAAAGGGGATGAGCCCGAGCACGGCCTTGCCGGTGGTCGATTTGCCCGATCCGCTTTCGCCGACAAGGCCAAGCGTTTCACCGGGCAAGATATCGAAGGAAACGTCATCCACGGCCGGTGCCGGCATCTTGCCCTTCAGAAGCCACCTACTGCCCTGGCTGCCGTAGGTGACGTTGAGATTGCGGACGTTGAGCACCGGCGTGTGGCCCGGCCGCAAGGTCTCCACCTTGTGCTGCGTCACGTGCGGCGGGCCGTCGGTGCCGGCATGGGCACCGAGGCGCGGAACGGCTGCGAGCAATTGCTGCGTATAGGGCTGTTTCGGACGGCCGAAGATCGACAGGGCATCACCGTCTTCGACGATCCTGCCGTTCTGCATGATCACGACGCGATCGGCCATCTCAGCGACGACGCCCATGTCATGAGTGATGAGAATGATCGAGGTGCCGAATTCCTGCTTCAGCTCGCGCATCAGTTTGAGAATCTGTGCCTGGACGGTCACGTCGAGCGCCGTCGTCGGTTCGTCGGCGATCAGCACTTTCGGCCGGCAGGACAGCGCCATGGCGATCATCACGCGCTGGCGCATGCCGCCGGAAAGCTCGTGCGGATATTGCGAAAGGCGCCGGCCCGGCTCGGTGATCTGAACCGCCTCCAGCATCTGCCTTGCAATCGCCTCGGCGGCATTGCCTTCAGTGCCCTGATGTTCGCGGATTGCTTCGGTGAGCTGCGCGCCGATCGACATCACCGGGTTGAGCGAGGTCATCGGCTCCTGGAAAACCATGGCGATGTCGCCGCCGCGCACGCTGCGCATCGCCTTGTTGGAGAGCTTCACCAGATCGCGGTCGCCGAGCAGGATGGAACCCGAGGCAATCTGCAGCGACGCCTTTGGCAAAAGCCCCATGATCGCGAGCGAAGTCACGGACTTTCCCGACCCGGATTCGCCCGCGATACAGAGCGTCTCGCCGGCAGCCAGTTCGAAGCCGATATCGTCGAGTACCCGCCGCCGCCCTTCGGGCGTGCGCGCGTCGACGGAAAGATTTCGAACCGAAAGCACCGGCGGGGCGGCGGGGGCAGATTGCATCACGCGAACACGATCCTCGGGAAATAGAAGGAGACGACCCAGTTCGGGGCATCGACGATTTCGCTGATCCGTAGATCGCCGCAGACCGAGCAGAGCAGATAGGCATCGGTGGCGCTCATACCGTGCTCGGCGCCGAGCAGGTCGATCATCCGCATCAGGGCTTCGCGCGCCCCGGTCATCAGGTCGGGACCGATGCCGGTGGTGACTTCGTAGCCGGCGCCGTCGAGATGGCGGGTGACGGGCTCGGTGGTGGTGAAGCGCGGGCTCTTCAGGCGGGCGTCCTTGACGAGCTCCAGCGTTGCTTCGACTTCCATCTGACTTTCGATCGCCGTGCCGCAGACTTCACCATCGCCTTGGGCGGCGTGGGTATCACCGATCGAAAACAGAGCGCCTTCGACTTCGACAGGAAGATAGAGCGTGACGCCGGCGGTGAGGTCGCGGATATCCATGTTGCCCCCGACACGACGCGGCGGCACGACGGAGTGCAGGCCGGGCTCGGCAGGCGCCAGGCCGATCGTGCCGGCGAAGGGCTTCAGGGGCACACGGCCGCCAGGGCCGTAGAGGGCAGGGGCCATGCTGCCGGCATCATAGGACCAGATATGGAGCGCCGGTTCCTTGAACTGATCGGCGAGCAGGCCGAAGCCCGGAATATTGGCGGTCCAGCCGTGGCCTGACGGCACAAAGCGGCGGATCGTCACCTTCAGCGCATCGCCCGGCTCGGCACCTTCGATATAGACCGGACCGGAGACAGGATTGATCCGACCGAAATCCAGATTGGCAAGCGATTGCATCGTCGCATCCTTGCCGAGCTGGCCGCCGGAGGAATCGAGGCATTCGAAATGGATGGTCTCGCCGGACTTGGCGACAAGCGCCGGCTCAAAATCGCGGTTCCAGCCGAAATGATGCTGCGCGCGGTGGATGGTATGGGTGCAAACGATGCACATGGTCTGTCTCTCCGGGGGGATTGGGCTTCCCCGACCGTCGGGGCATGATCCTGTCCAAAAACGCTGCGCAATTTTTAGGGTCATGCTCTAGCCGGGGAAGCTTGCCGATTTGGCGGCTTATTTCTTGATGTAGACGGCTTCGTAATCGATGACGCGAGTCGGATCGATGTAGATTTCGTCCGGGCCGCCCATGCGCTTCGACTTGGCGACGACGCGGCGCTCGTTGAAGACCGGGATCCAGGGTGCATCCTTTTCCTGGACTTCCGTGAAGATCTTCTTCCAGGCTTCAGCACGCTCGGCAGCCTTTGCGGGCACCGGCATGGCGTCCGCGGCCTGGGCACGCGGCTCGATCGCCTGATTGCAGTACCATGACCAGTTCCAGCCGCCTGCAACGGCACTGCCGCAGGAAAGGATCGGTCCGTAGAAGTCGGAGGGATCCGGGAAGTCGGCGATCCAGCCGAGGCCGCCCGACCAGACCATCGGCGCCTGGCCCTTGGTGCCGCCGGCGGCGATCACGTTGGGATTGGCGAGCGCCTTAAGCTCGACCTTGACGCCGATTGCCGCGAGGTCCTGCTGAATCGCCTGTGCGATACGCGGCTGCGGATCGGTGTTGGAGGTGTAGAGCGTCGTCGAGAAGCCGTCCTTCAGGCCGGCTTCGGCAAGAAGCGCCTTGGCCTTGGCGGCATCATAGGCATAGCCCTTATAGTCCTTGTCGTAACCGGCCATCATTGGCGGAAGCACCTGGTTTGCAGGTGTGGCGCGGCCGTTGATGATACGGACGATGCGATCCTTGTTGATCGCCATGTTGACGGCCTGGCGTACCTTGGCGTTGTCAAAGGGCGCTACCTGGGTATTGAGCGTCACGTAGCTGGTTTCGAGCTGCTGGCGATCGACGATCATGCCTTCGAACTCGGGCGACTTCTTCATTTCAAGGAATTTCGCCGGCGGAATGCCGTCGCCGGCGATATCGACTTCGCCCTTCTGCAGACGGAGCAGCGCCACCAGCGGCTCCTGACCGATTTCAACGGTGTAGCCGTCGATATGCGGGCGATCCTTGATGAAATAATCGGGGTTCTTTGCGAAGACCAGGCGCTGGCCGACGGTCCATTCCTTGAGGATGAAGGCGCCCGAACCAACCGGCTTCTTGCCGAAGTCGCCGCCTGCCGCTTCGACGGCTTCCTTCGGCACGACCGAGGCGAAGTTGAGCGCAAGCACATTGAGGAAGGTGGCGTCGGGCTGAACGAGGGAGATCTGGACGGTATGGTCGTCGATGACCTTGATGCCGTCGAGCGCCTGGGCGGTGCCTGCCGTCATCGCGTCCGCGCCGACGATCGAGTGGAAGAAGCCGGCGCCCGGGCTCTGCGTCTTCGGATTGACAGCGCGCTCGATCGAATATTTCACGTCGGCGGCGGTGACTGCGCGACCATTGGTGAACTTGGCGTCGGTTCGCAGCTTGAACGCATAGGTCTTGCCATCCGGCGAAACATCATAGCTTTCGGCAAGCGACGGCTTCAGCTCGGTCGTGCCGGGCGTATAGTCGACCAGGCGCGAGAACAGCGCGTTGATCATCGACCAGTTCTGCCAGTCGTAGCCGATCGCCGGGTCGAGGGTGGCGATGTCATCCTTGTAGGTGACGGTGATGGTGCCGCTGTTACTCGGCTCATCGGCGGCATGGGCCGTGATCGCCGGCACGAGGGAACTGGTGGCGAGCATGGCGGCCAAAGCCGCCCGCCGCAGGAAAGTCTTGGTCATGAAAAGAACTCCTCTGTTGGTTTTGCTTGGTTATTGCGCGCGGATGCGCGGGTCGATGAAGGGGGCAATGAAGTCGGCGACGAGATTGCCGAGGACGATGGCTAGCGCCGAGGTCAGCGTCACGCCCATGATGATCGGGATGTCGACCTGCTGGATCGCTTGCCAGGCGAGCTGGCCGATGCCGGGCCAGCCATAGACCGCCTCGACCACCACAACGCCGCTCATGAACTGGCCGATATCGATGCCGATCATGGCGATGATCGGCAGGATTGCGTTGGGCAGCACGTGGCGGAAGATGATGCGTGTCGAGGACAGGCCCTTGGCACGTGCGGTGCGGACGTAATCATGGTTCAGCACGTCGATCATCGCCGAGCGCACCATGCGGGCATACCAGCCGGCACCGAGCACGCCGAGCGTCAATGCCGGCAGCACGACATGGCGCGCCGTGCCGAAGCCGGACATCGGGAACCAGCCGAGCGTGGCGGCGAAAATATAGAGCAGCAGCAGCGCCACGACGAATTGCGGTGACGAGACGCCGACGAAGGAGAGCATCATCACCGTACGGTCGACGAGGCCGCCGCGTTTGATGGCGGCAATGATGCCGAAGGTGAGGCCGAGGGCGACTTCGACGACGATCCCGGCCGCCATCAGGATGATCGTCGCCGGCAGGCGCGCCTGGATCAGCGGCAGAACGGCGGTCTTCTGCGTGTAGGAGCGGCCGAGATCGCCATGCAGCAGCGCGTCGAGATAATGCAGGAACTGGATGATCAGCGGCTGGTCGAGGCCGAGCTCATGGCGAATGCCGGCGACCATCTGCGGGGTGGCGCTACGCCCCGCGATCAACACGGCAGGATCGGCCGGCAGCGCATAGAGCAGCAGGAAAGTGATTGCCGCCACGCCGAGGAGAATGAGCACGGTCTGCACCAGGCGGCGGATGATGAGAAAGAACATTCAGCCTCTCCCCCGCTGCGTCGGATCGAGAATGTCGCGTAGTGCGTCGCCGACGAGGTTGAAGGAGAGGGCGGTGAGGAGGATGATCGCGCCGGGGATGAAGACGAGCCAGGGCGCGTCCGGGAAATAGCTTTGGCTTTCGAAAATGATGTTGCCCCAGGAGGGTTGCGGCGGCTGCACGCCGATGCCGAGGAAGGAGAGGGTCGCCTCCAACAGCACGGTAGTGGCTATGCCGAGCGTACCCCAGACGATCGCCGTCGGCATCAGATGCGGCAGGATATGCCGGACGAGGATGCGGAAATGACCGGCGCCGAGCGAGCGCTCCGCCATGATGAAGTCGCGCTCCACCAGGCCGCGGGTCTCGGTATAGACGATGCGGGCGACCTGCACCCAATTGACCAGCGCAATCACCATGGCGACGATCCACAGGCTCGGCTTCAGAAGGGCGGCGAGCACGATGGCGAGCAGCAGCGCTGGGAAGGCCATCATCAGGTCGGTGAAGCGCATCATCAGATTGCCGATGATGCCGCGCAAATAGCCGGCGACGATGCCGACGAACAGGCCGATCGCCACGGCGACGCCGTTGGCGACAAGGCCAATGACCAACGACGTCCGAGCGCCGAAGAGGAGACGGGAGAACAGGTCGCGGCCGAGCGTGTCCGTGCCGAGCAGGAAGTGACCGTCCGGCGGCAGCGGAGCGCCCTCCATCGACAGACCATCGAACATCTGGTCATCTGGGCTGAAAGGGGCGATCCAGGGGGCGGCGATTGCCATCACCACGACAACAATGACGACCGCAAGCCCGAACAGCGCCGCAGGCTGGCGCAGCATAGCCTTGATCACATGCATCAGCTTGCCTCCGGCAAGGGTTCGGCACCGCCGACAATGAAAGCCGAAAGCTGCTCCATCGGCAGGCGACGGCGCATGGCGCAATTGCGCAGGATGGCGTAGGCGCGTTCCTCATCCAGGCCACGCGCTGCCATCAGCTTCTGGACGGCGGCATGAACGAGCGGGCGCAACCGCACGCGCTCTTCGAGATATTGCAGCTTCTCGGCGACCGCCTTGCGCTCCTCATGGATGGTGATTGCCATGACCAAGGCGGGATAGACGGCCGATGTGCTGACCGGTTTGGCGATGATTGCGCCGGCGCCCTGTTCCAGGGCCCAGGCGATGCGGCCGGGCGCCTCCGAACCCAGCAGCGCCACGACCGGCAACGGCGGATTGCCGCCATTCCAGGGCAGGAGGTCGTCCCAACCCTGGTCGGCATCGACGATGATCATGTCCGGCAGCTCATGCGCACCGATCGGTTCCCAACGCAAGGACGTGCGCAGGCCGAGCAACTTCAGCTGACGGATGAGTCGTTCGGTATTGCTATCTTCCCGATGCAGGATCGCGGCGTGCCAGCCGGTGAAGTTCGGCGTCTTTCTCATGACACCACCTTCAGCTTCGGTGATTTCAGGACGCGGCGACCGGTGAGATAGGGATCGGCGGCAAGCGCTGGCCGCGAGGCGATGACGTCGAAGCCGTTGCCGCTGTTGATGCGGCCGAGATGGAAAGGAAGAGCGGCGTGATTGGTCTCGGGATCGATCGCCAGCGGCCCAAGCAGCGTCGGCCAGGTGGTGGCATGAAGCTGTCGGCGCACGGCCTGCGGCTCGTCGCTCCCGGCGGCAAGGATTGCCTCGATGCAGAGTTTGACGGCGGTATAGGCACCGGCAAAGACGCTGGAGACGCGGCGGTCGGCGCCATAATGCGTCGCGACGCGAGCCTTGAAGGTGAGATTGTCCGATGTGCCGATCGTGTCGAAATAGGAGGCGGCGCAGAGTTGGCCAACGGCCGCGCCGGCGGCGATGTCCTCCAGCTCGCATTCCATCAGGTCGCAGCTCACGACAGGGCAATTTTCCGGCCGGAAGGCGGGATCGCGGTCGCCGAGCAGCTTGATCGCTTCCAGAAAGGCATAGCTCGACGGGCCGATGAGATTGTTGAGGATGAAGCTCGGGCGGCGGCTCTCAATATCGGCGACGATGCGCTCGACGGCGGTTTCCTCGAGCGGCAGGTAGCGCTCGCCGAGCACCTCGCCGCCGGCATTGGTGATGAGTTCGCGGGCAAGCCGGTTCATCTCCCAGCCCCAGACATAGTTGGCGCCGACGAGATAGGGGCGTTTGCCGAATCGCGGAATCAGGTGCTCGAAGAGCGGCAGCAGATGCTGGTTGGGGCAGCCGCCGACATAGATGACATTTTCGTTGGCCTCGAAGCCCTCATAGGGGCACATGTACCAGAGCAGGCCGTCATGCTTTTCGACAAGGGGAATGACTTCCTTGCGCGCCGCCGAGGTGATCGTGCCAATGATGTGGCGGCAGCCGGCATTGCGCAGTATGTGTTTCGCACCTTCGAGATAGGCTGCCATGTCCGCATGCGGATCGACAAAAGTCGGTTCTATGGCCAGCCCACCGCCGGCCGCGAACTCCTCGATGGCGAATTCCGCGCCGCCGCGCGCATCACGACCCATCGAGCCATAGGGCCCAGAGGTGGAAAAGAGGATACCGATCTTCAGTGCGTCGTTCATCTCTTGGCCAAAAACGAAAAACCCCACGACGCTGATCCCATCGGCGATGGGGCGTCATGGGGCGAAACTGCCCAGCGACTGTTAAAGTCATGTAATTGCAGATAACTTCTGCCTAATCTGCGGGCTTGAGTAAAATACAGGCAACTTCGTTTTGTCAAGCCTTATTAGCGATGATCACCGTACACAGCGGCTTTTGTTGAGCCGCCGATTAGCAGCTCTGGATACCCGGACGGCAGCGCGGCTCATTGCCGTTTCCTCTGACTTATGGGGAAGCTCGATGGATCGTCGCTCCATGGGTTAAAAACTGCCGCGCCTGTATGGTTTACGTCCGCAATGTTGCGGGTAACGAGAAAGAGATCAAACTCTATGGCGGTGGCAGCCAACATTGTATCGATGACCGACGGAAAGTGTTTCGTCTGACGTTTGATCGTTCCGGAAATCATACCCCATCGCCGAATGACAGGATTACCGACAGGCACAATTCGATCAGCAAAGCGCTCCAACAACATGTCGCGGGAAGCCAGATGGCGAGAGCGATCCGGATGGTCATCCGGGAGATTGTAAATACCTTTGTCGTACTCAGCGATGGTGAGAATGCTGATGAAAAAGCTGTCCTCGGGCTGACTGCGAGCCCATTCTCTTACAGAGGGTGCTCCATTTCGATTGAGCAGCGATGAAACGACATTTGTATCGAGTAGCCAGCCGATCAAAGCTCGACATCCCTGCCGCTATCGTTTTCACGTTCCACATTCAGTTCGGAAAGGCTGAGGCTTTCCATGAACTCGACGAAGGGCAACCTGGGCTTGGCTGGCGCCAATCGGTCGTAGTCCTCGACACTCATGATCACGACAGCCTCACGCCCACGAACGCTCACGCGCTGGGGGCCTTCGTCGCGGGCATGCCGGACGAGCTCGCTGAATCGTGCCTTGGCCGTCTCCAGGCTCCATCGGCCACTCTGGTGAAAGCCGGCCTTCTCGCGCTTGGGGGGGTGTCTGTTTTGCTTACTCATAGCTTCTACCTAGTCAGATAGTCAGTAGATAGCCTATTCGCAAGCAGTTTGCTAACGAATTCGCCAATCACGGCCTGCCAAAGCGGCCTGGCCCTCGCTCCGAGCCCTGCCCGAAGTCTCGCTCCGGTCCCTGCTCGATGGCGGAGAAGGGGCGGGCCTCGTTTTGTTGCGGCGGCACGTCGAGATAGGTCATGATGTTGTCGACGTGGCTGACCTGCGAGCGCAAGCTGTCCAGTGACTTGCCGGTGAGGTTGGTGCCGGCCGGCAACTGGGCTGTCAGTGGGTTCTCATAGCGACCGTTGACGCGCAGTTCGTAGTAGAGATGCGGACCGGTGGAATAGCCGGTGGAGCCGACATAGGCGATGACCTGGCCCTGGGTGACGCGCTCACCGACATGCAGGTCCGACGGTGTCGAGGAAATATGGGCATAGGTGGTTTCATAGCCACCGTCATGGCGAATGCGGACATACTTGCCGTAGCCCGTTTCCCAGGAAATCTTTTCGACGATGCCATCGCCAGCGGCCATGATGGGGCTGCCCATCGGCGCGCGGAAATCGACGCCGTTGTGGAATTTCCGGACACCGAGGATCGGATGGACGCGCCAGGCGAAGCCGTCGCCGAGCGTGCCGTTTGGTACGGGACGGTGAGTCAAGACCTTGGCGACCGAGTGGCCGCCCTCATCATAGAATTCGGAGGCGCCGTCGCCGCCTTCTTTGTGCAGATAGAAGCGGTGCGTGTCGCCATCGGTGTGGAACTCGATGAACATCAGTTCGCTTTTACCGTTGTCGGCCTTGCGGAACAGCAGATCGACGCTGTCGGGCGAATCGTCGCCACCGGTCAGTGAAATGCCGTTGGCCTTGGCCAGCTTGACGAGTTGGGCGGCGCATTCGTCGGAAAGGCCGGCTTTCTTCAGCCTGGCGCTGATAGTCGGTTGATCGTTTCTCTCGATGCCTTTGAGGTCAACGGCGGCCACTTCTGAGGAGGAAGGTGCCTCGGCCTGGCTCTCGCTATAGAGCGTGGAAAACAGTCGGTCGTCGGTGAGCGGCACGAAGCCGTCGGAATCGTCGCGGGCGACAATGCGTTCCGGTGTTTTCTCGCCGCTGAGGCGGGCCATGATCAGTTTTGGCTGCGCGTCGGCGGTCTTTTTCTCCAGTAGCAGTTCCAGGCTGTCGCCGGGTGAAACCGTATCGGTTTCCAAGGCGCGCTGCAGCTCGTCGCCAGCGTCCTCGTCGAGCCCGGCGGAGGCGAGGATATCCTGTAGGTCCTGCCGGTCCTTCGGCATGGAAACCAGTCTCTTGAATTCGCGGCCGGGTTCGCCCGTGGTCGCTTTCGAAACGCTGACGTTCAGCGGCACGCCGCGGGCGGGGAATCGCGAACGCCGGACCGAGTCGTAACGATTGGCGTGCGGATAGATGCCCTGGCGGATGTCCGCGAGCGAAGGCGGCGAGAAGAGACCGGCTTCCGATTGCGCATCGCCGCCATAGGCCGCATTGATGGCCGTCGCGTCGTCGCCGCCCGCGGACGGATCGGTGTCCTCGGCTTTAAAGACCAGCGTCGTGCGGTGATAGGTGAAAATGCGCGTTTCGCCACTCGAGGTCTTTTCCGCCACCTGGGCAAAACGAGCGCCGTCGAAACGCGGTTTCGTGGCAAGCCGGTTGCCCTTGGGCAAGGCCGGCTGCGACCGGATGAGCTGCGCTGCGTGCACTGGCACGGCCTGTTCGATCGTGTGGCGGGCAAGCAGCGGATAAAGGATGGTGGCGAGTAGGCCGAAGGAGGCGGTGCCCGCGAGGCCGATGGCGATCAGATGGCGAAGATGGGCGGATCGGGGCAGAAAAGGAATATGAAATTCGTGATGTGGCCGCGCCTGAATCGCAGCCTCTGCAGGAAATTGGACGCGCAATGGACTTTCGGCCATGAATTGAGGAACCCTGCAGAACTGCGGTGGGCCCAAACTAGGGCAAATCATGGCAAAATCTGGGCAAATATTACGAACCTGTTAATTACCGTGATCTTCCGCGCGTGCAGATTCGCGCTTTACGGGTGATTCGTCAACCGAGGAGAGTGTCGTAAAGCAGCTTGAAATTCAGCGCCAGAATGAGGCCCGCAACCAGCCATGAGAGGACGGCAACGCTCCTTGAAATGGTGAATCTGCCCATTTTTCCGCGATCCGTGACAAATTGGACCAGCGGGATCACCGCAAAGGGCAATTGCATGGAGAGCACGACCTGGCTCAGCACGAGCAGATCCGCGGTGCCTTTTTCACCATAAAATGCAGTAACGAAAACAACTGGAATAATTGCGAGGCCGCGCGTCAAAAGCCGCCTTGCCCAGTGCGGAATACGCAGGCGGAGGAAACCTTCCATAACGATCTGCCCTGCGAGCGTCGCAGTTACGGTGGAGTTGAGGCCGGAAGCAAGGAGAGCCACGGCAAACAGCGTCGAGGCAATACCGAGGCCAAGCAGCGGCGAGAGCAGTTTGAAGGCCTGGCCGATTTCGGCGACATCGGAGTGTCCGCTATCGTGGAATGCGACGGCTGCGACGATCAGGATCGACGCGTTGACGAAAAGCGCCAGCATCAAGGCAATCGTGCTGTCGGCCGTCGCCCATCTGATAGCATCCTTGCGGCCCACGTCGGTGCGTTTATAGGCACGGGTCTGCACGATGGATGAATGCAGGTAGAGATTATGCGGCATGACCGTCGCGCCGATGATACCCATGGCGATGTAGAGCATCTCGTGATTGGTGACGATCTCAGACGACGGAATGAAGCCCTTCAGGACGGCCGCGGCCGGAGGAGCGGCGGCGGCGATCTGGATGGCGAAACAGACCGCGATCACGATCAGAAGCGCGATGACGAAGGCTTCTAGGAAGCGGAAGCCCTTGTTCATCAGGAGCAGAAGCAGGAATGCGTCGAGCGCGGTGATCAGCGCGCCGCCGATCAACGGGATGCCAAAGAGCAATTGCAGCGCGATCGCCGTACCGATGACCTCGGCGAGATCGCAGGCGATGATGGCGAGTTCGCAGGCAAACCACAGGGCCAGATTGACCGGTCTTGAGTAGTGGTCCCGACAGGCCTGCGCCAGATCGCGGCCAGTGACAATGCCTAGCCGGGCGGCAAGCGCCTGTAACAGGATCGCCATCAGGTTCGACAGCATGATGACCGAAAGTAGCGTATAGCCGAATTGAGCGCCGCCGGCGAGATCGGTCGCCCAGTTGCCGGGATCCATATAGCCGACGGAGATCATATAGCCTGGGCCGAGGAAGGCGATCAGCCGGCGGACCCAGCTGCCGGCATGCGGAACGTGAACCGTGCCGTTGACTTCCGGAAGGCTCGGCCGCGCATCCTCATCGGCGCGGGCAAATTTCCACGCGCGGGGTGCGGCTGCTTCCTGAATTTGCGTCATGCGGGGCTCCGGGATCGAATTACGATATAACTAAAGAAATATGCTCGATATCAACATTATGCAATAGGCTATATTTTATAGTTGCGGCGTTGTGTTGCGATGTCGCCCCGAAATCATCATCCGCTTTCAAGATTGAAGCCCGTGCTATAAAGGTTAAAATGGCTTTATCCGTGCCTCCAAAGCGCATCGCGATCTCTGGGATTCGCTCCTTGCGCTTTAGGCCCTTGATTTGCGCCTGTCGTTATCGCAAAACCGCTGCGCATTTTTTGCGCGACATGCATTGGGGAGCCGTACGCATTGCCAAAGAAAAGACTGTCAATTCATCGCGACGAACCGCTCCCGGATGCCGAGACGCATTCGGAGGGTTTTCGGCATACGCGGGAGGCCACGCGCGGCGCTCTGGTGGAAGATTATGTCGAGCTGATCGCGGATCTCATCGATGACGGCAATGAGGCGCGGCAGGTGGATATTGCAGCCAGGCTCGGTGTATCGCAGCCAACGGTCGCCAAGATGCTGGCACGGCTTTGCGAAGACGGGCTTGTGTCGCGGCGGCCCTATCGCGGAGTTTTCCTTACGGATGCGGGCAACAATATTGCCCAGGAAATCCGTGCTCGCCACCAGACTGTCGAAGCGTTCCTGCGCTGGCTTGGCGTCAGCCCCGAGACGGCGCGGATCGACGCCGAGGGTATGGAACATCATGTCAGCGCCGAAACACTGAAGGCCTTCCGTCGCACAATGCAGCGCGACGGATGATCCTGAGGGCTCGAGAACTCTATTCCGCGGCGGTGTCGTGCTTGGAAATGGAGTCGCGTACCACGCCGTATTGGCTGCCCCAGCGGTCGGTCATCTCAGAGCGGATATCCCAGAGATCGGGGAAGAAGCGATGGTGGGTGCCGGCCTGCAACAACTCCACCGGCCGACCCTTGAGGGATTTCGAGCCGAGCCCGATCGAGCGCTGGATCAGATAGATGTGGTTGGCGCGGAATTTCTGGAAGAGTTCGTCGAACTCCGCCAGCGCCTCGGCCACGACATAGCTGTCGCCGTGATCGTATTTGCCGTCATAGACATCCTCGACCGTCAGACCCGGCTTGTCGAGGTAGTGAGCCTTGAAGGCACGCCAGAGATCCGGCGGCATGCGCAGCAGGAACTTGAAACCGGGTGATTCCTGGCCGCTGCCATTGCCGAGCTGCAGGCGAATCTGCTGATATTCCTTCGGCGACATGGTTTCGAGCAGATCAAGCTGCGCCGTCATCATCCGCATCAGCCGATGCACGCGGCCCATCAGGGTCACGACGCGATGTGTATTGTTCTCTTCGATGAAGCCGATCACATCGACCAATGTGTAGGCGATGAGCTTCATCCAGAGCTCTTCGATCTGATGGACGATCTGGAACTGCAATTCGTCGCCGTTGACCATCTCGCTCAACGGCTTCTGACAGGCGAGCAGCTTGTCGCATTGCAGGTAAACGCCGTAGTCGCGCAATTCTGGCGCCTCAATACGCGCGTAATAGTCTTCTTTCTGCATCTTCGTTCCCTTTATCCCGGCTTTCGGCCGCTGGCATGTTTGCCCTCATTGAAGGATACGAAATTTCTGCTTGAACATTGTTCCTAATTGTCATCCAAAATCGGGAACCGGGAGTACGATCGGCCTTAATTTTGACATTGGAGAGAACGGTGGACTTGGATGCGCTCGATCACAAAATCATCTCCGCCCTGGAAGCCGACGCCCGCATCTCCTTTGCCGCGCTCGCCGAACTCGTCGGGCTCAGCAAGACCCCGTGCTGGAAGCGGGTGAAGGCACTGGAAGAGGCGGGTGTGATCAGGGGTTACCGGACGATCCTCGATCCGGCGCAGCTCGGCTTCGGTCTTGAAGCCTTCGTGCAGGTGTCGATCGATGTCGAGCTTTTCGAGGCGTTCGAGGCGGCCGTGCGGCGCCATCCGCTGATCTGGCGCTGCCACGCGACGACGGGGGAGGCCGACTATCTCCTGCACATACTGGCTGCCGACATGGCCGCCTTAGATCGGTTGCTGCGCCAGGAACTGAACCGGCTGCCCGGTGTGCGGCATACGATGACATCGATGTCGACGCGGGAGATCAAGTCGGACATCTCGTTTGCCGACGCGGCACGGCATATAGGCAACGGCCGCTAGAGCGCTTCATGTTTTGTTTGAAGCATATCCAGCATTGACAAGATAATTGGTGCACTCGTCTGGACCGATGGTCTGGACGAGTGAGCCGAGAT
>NZ_JARFYM010000023.1 GCF_030272705.1 Rhizobium mayense
ACAAACTGGTCGCTGCCGGCAAGCCAAAGATCGTTGCTATCGTCGCCACCATGCGAAAGCTGCTAACCATCCTCAATGCCATCATCCGGGATCAAAAACAATGGCAACCAGCTTGACCAAAAAGACAGTCGCTCTCCCCAATGGGGAGAGGGTAAATCGTTACCGCACGCGCGGCATGACCGAGCTGTCGCAAACGTCGCTGCCGCCGCGGGAGTGATATGCTTATTCATTGCGACGCTCAAAGTCCTGGATCAATCTTGGCGGCTTCACCTGTGGCGGCCGATTTGACGACGGCAAGGCCCGCCGCCAACGACCACACGCCGTCTTCGCCGGTGGCTGACGGTTTTCCCCGCCCCTCGATCGCGGCATGAAAGGCGGCAAGCGCCGTCTCATAGAGATTGTGGTGATGAAGCGGCAGCTCCGTCTGACCGTCCCTGTTGCGCAGGAAGACATGACCGATAGGCTGCTGCGTCATGACATTGCGGCCGATCAGCGATCCATCGGTACCGTGCACCTCGAAGCCGGTCTCCGCATATTTCGTGGTGAAGCCGTCGTGAAACTGCGCGATGACGCCGGATTTAAACCGCAAGGCGCCCATAACAGCATCCTCAAGCCCGGCTTTGCTCATACCGCCGTGCTGGCCGAGGGCGATCGCTTCCACCGGATCGTCATTCAGCACGAAGCGCAGCGTGTCGGCGTCATGAACGGTGATATCGAGAATGACACCCCCACCCGCTTGCGGCTTGTCCAGGCGCCAGCCCTGCAAATGCGGCGGCAGATAGACGGCATGGAAAACGCGGGCGCTGAGCGGCTTGCCGATGCGCCCGGCCGCAATTGCCTCCCGCATGGCGCGGTGGCTTGCGGCATTGCGCAGATGATGGTTGGTGCCCATGACCACACCGGCGCCCTTCGCCGCCTGCACCATGAGACGCGCATCTTCCAGCGTCAGTGCCAGCGGCTTTTCGCAAAGCACATGCTTGCCGGCCTTCACCGCCGCCAAGGTCTGGTCGCGATGCAATTCATTGGTTGTCGAGATGTAGACGGCATCGACATCCGGATCGCTGACGAGATCCGCGATATCCGTCACCGATTGGGCAATACCGTTTTCGGCTGCATAGGCACGGCCGCGCTCCGCGTCCCTGCTCATGACGGAGACGACATCGCCGCCAGTTGCACGAATGGCGTTGATCATCCATTCATGGGCGATCGTGCTTGCGCCGATCAGGCCCCATTTTACACCTCCACTTGTCATGACACGGCCCTCCTTGCCGTTGCGTCCAGCGCTGTTCCGGAGCTCTGGCGCACTACCAACCGCACAGCGCTGACGATCGCCTCCGCCTCCACCTTGCCGGAATTGATTTGCTTCAGGAGCAATTGCGCCGCCCGCCGGCCCATGCCCTGCGGATCGACGGAAATCGTCGTCAGCGCCGGCACTGCACTCTCGGCCTCGATCACATCGTCGAAACCGACCACAGCGAAATCGACACCCGGCTCCAGCCGACGCGCCCTCAGACCATCGCAGACGCCGAAGGCGACCGCATCGTTGAAACACAAGGCCGCTGTCGGCTTATGCGCAAGCAGCATCGCGCGACCAACCGCCTCGACGCCGCCGGCCCGCGAGGGCGCGGTTGCAACGACGAGCTCGTCATCAAAAGCGATTCCCGCCTTGGCCAGCGCATCACGATAGCCGCCGAGCCGTTCGGCAAACACGGCGGTGTTGGCAAAACCGCCCATGAAAGCGATGCGGCGATGGCCGAGGCCGGCCAGATGCTCGACCGCCGCGGACGCGCCGGCGAAATTGTCAGACACCAGCGACGAGACCTTTGCACCGGGAATATTGCGCACGACGATCATCACCGGAATACCGGCATTGGTGAGCGGCTTGAAGTCGGCCGCGTCCGTGCCGCGCGCCGGCGAGACGATCAGGCCGGAAATGCCGTGCTCGCGCATCGAGGCGACGACCTCACGCTGCCGATCTATGCTCTCGCCGGTATTGGACAGGAACTGCACATAGCCGGCCGACTGCACGACCATGTCGACGCCGACGGCGAGCTCAGCAAGGAAGCTGTTGGTGAGATCGTTGACGACTATGCCGACAATCTTCGACTTCGCCTGCCGCAAGTTGGCGGCGCCGCGATTATAGACGTATCCGAGCTCGCGGATCACCGCATTGACCTTGGCCCGTGTCGCTTCATTGACCAGCGGGCTGCCCTGCAGAACGAGCGACACGGTCGACTTCGACACGCCAGCGGCATGCGCAATATCGATGACCGTGACACGTCCCTTGCTCATGAATCTCCTCCAGGGTCTCCATCCGTCGTCACGGACGATTATTTGGAACGTTCCAAACGTTGTCAATTGGTAAATTCGAAAGTATAGCGATAGCGGCTAAAGGCAGCCGGAAATGCGCGGCTTTCCTCGCATTTCGAGAGCCAAATAGGCATTGTGCCCGGATTTCGATTTACAAGAGTATCGTCATTGATTTTTGGAACGGTCTAAATTTCCATCCTAATCGGGCGCGCAGAAACGCCCGGCAACCGAGTGGTTGCCGGGCGTCCCATGGAAACGAAAAGAAAATCTAAGAAACCGCAGGCCTTATTTGTTCAACTGCGCCTGCAGCTTGTTGACATCATCGATCGACATTTCGCCGTCCGTTGTCACCTTGCCGTCCGTGATCTTCCAGAGACGAAACGGGCCGGTGATGTCGCCATATTTGTCGAAGGCGACCGGGCCTATGACGCCCTCATAGCGGATCGGCTTACCGTCTTTGATCAAGCCGAGCGCCTTGGCGAATTCATCCTTGCCGGCATAGATCGGCGTGCCTTGGGGATCGACTGCTTTATACATCGCATCCTTGATCTTGGCCGGATCGTCCGAGCCAGCAATCGCGATGGCGAGGCCGACGATAGCACCGGCGTCATAGGAACGGTCCGCCGCCGGGTTGGACGGTTCGATGCCCGAAAAATCCTTGTAGTTCTTCATGAAATAGTCGGTCGAAGCCGTCGGGCTGGTACCAGAAGACGTGCCATAGGCATCCTTGAGGTAGTCGGCACCGACCGAGTCGATGAAATCCGGGCTGTTCATGCCGTCGTTGAGCAGGAATTTCTGCACGCCGCCTTGTGAAATCCAGGTGCGGGCGATGGTTGCTCCATCGACCGGCGTACTGACAAGGTAGAGGCCGTCCGGATTGCCCGCCATGGCGGCGGTGACTTCCGAGGCGTAGCTCGACTGCTTTTCGTTATAGGGCGTGTCGGACACGATAGTGCCGCCGAGCGCCTTATAGGCACGAGAAAACTCCTTCACCATGTTGACGCCAAAGTCGCTGTTGACGTGAATGACCGCCAGCTTCTTGAAGCCCTTGTCGATCGCGTATTTCGCGGCCGCCACGCCCTGCAGCGCATCAGATGTGATGGTGCGGAAGAAGATGCCGTTGGTCTTGCCGTCACGGCCGAGCGCCGTCAACGTCGGCGAGGACGAGGCCGGCGACACCTGCACGATCTTGGCCGGTGCGGTGACCGAGGTCAGGATTGGAATCGAGACCGACGAGATGATGCCGCCGATAATGACTGGCACCTTCTTCACTTGCACGAGCTGGGTCGCGGCGTCGACGGCGACATTGCCTTGGCTCTGGCTGTCACGCGTATCGGTTACCAGATCGCAGCCGCGCACGCCGCCGGCGGCGTTGATGTCGCGGAAGGCCATTTCGACCGATTTCGCGCCCGCCTGACCATATTCGCCGGCGGGGCCCGTCAATTCCATGACCAGCCCGACGGTGATTTTGCAGTCTGCCGCGTTGGCAACGCCCGCCGCAGCAAGGAGCGCCAGAGCGGTGGTGATTTGAAATATCGTCTTTTTCATCTTTGTTCCCCTTGTTAGGTGCACGACTTCTATTTCAGTGGTTAAGCCTGTTTCGTCTCCGGCGCCTGCAGCCAGGTTTCATGCAGATGCCGCCATTCGACACCGTTCGGCATCGATGAACTCTCGGTAAAAAGCGCGCTTGACCGCCGCCAGCTCCAGGCGCCCGCTCGAAATTGTGCCTCGACATAGGTGACGACAATGATGCCGGCGGCCTCCCAGCCGGGCCTGACGTCGTCGATTTTGATCACGAAATCACCGTGAAAACAGCCACGGTTGGCCCGGACATGGTTGATGATGGTATCGCGCTCGATAATGCGCCCGTCGTCCGGCGTGACGATGCGGAACTCCTCACCCAGGACTTTTTCGAACCGGCTGAAATCCGTTTGGTTGTGGTCCGTTGCATTATACCAGTCGGCGAAATAGCGATGCAGGTCGATGATTTCGGCCTTGGCGCGCTCGAAGAGGGATGGGCTCGTGCTCATTTTTTCCCCGCGTTCAGATTGTAGTGCATGATTGAGCCATGCCGCCCGGTGCGGTCGCGCTCCAGCGTGTAGACATCGCCGAGTGGGCCGTTGCTCTGCGCGATGATCGCGGCAATCTGAGACCGATCCTCTGCTGTGAGCGCAATATCCATGATCCTCGCATTGGCGAGTGCATGCGCCTGATTGCGGGCGCCGACGATGGCGGCAGCCACCTGCGGCTGCTCCAGCACCCAGGCGCTGGCAGCAGTGGCGATATCGACGCCATGGCGGTCGCCGATGGCCTTCAATGTCTGAAGCAGCGACTGGAACAGTTCCCAACCGCCGAAATCGTCGATGATCAGCTTGTATTTGATCAGTGAACGGTTCTCGAGCGGCATCTCCGGTTCCAGCTGGCCCAGCCATCTGTCGCCGAGGAATCCACCCGCGACGGAGCCGTAGCAGAGGAAGCGGACATTGTTGTCGGCAGCAAGTGCTGTCAGGCTGTTTGCCGGCCGCTGGTCGAGCACGGAATATTGCAGCTGCTGGCTGACGAGAGGAATGCCGGCTTTCAGGATTTCAGCGATGTGCGGCGTATCGAAATTCGTCGTGCCGACATTGCGGACCTTGCCTTCCCGCCGCATCTCGTCCAGCCAGCCGAGCGCATCGAGATAGCCGGGTAGCGCATAATCCCACCAGTGAAACTGCACGAGGTCCAGCCGCTCGGTTTTCAACCGCCGCAGCGATTGCTCGACAATTCCCCTGATATAATCGCGGCTGATGCGCGACAGCACTTCGAGATCAGGCACCAGCTTGGTGTGCACCTTCATCCTGGCGGCGGCGTCGAGCCCGCGCTCCTTGGCGAGCCGCAGGCGTGCAGCGCCGATCAGCTCTTCGACGCCGGTATAGATATCAGCGCAATCGTAAGTGATGATGCCGGCGTCGAAAGCGGCGATGAGGTCGGTCACGGCCTGCGCTCGGTCGATCGACCCATGACCCCCGGCCAATTGCCAGCCACCGCGAATGACGCGCGAGATCGAATAACCAGGGCTGAGTTCGAAAGTCTTGGCATTCATCTATTTATTCTCCTCGGGCAACGGCACTGCCGTCGTCTCGGCATGGCTGAACCGCCGCTTGCCCGTTCGGATGATCCTGAGGCGGCTCGCGCAGTTCGGGTCCGGACAGGCGATCTCGGCGTCGGATGTCATCCAGTCGTTCTTATGGGTGGGCCGCTGCTTGGCCGCGAGCAGCGGCAATACGGCGGAAATGGAATAAATGGAGAAACCCTGCCCCGGTGGCAGCGACAGCATTTCGCCCTTGAGCTCGAAATAATCGCCCTCTTTGGCGCCGCAATAGATCGGCTTGCCCTCGGGAATGACGGCTTCGACACGCAGGTCGAACAGCTCGAAGGAATCGTCTGCCGCGCTCATCTCAGACCTCCATGACGCGGGCGAAAGTCACGTCGCAGGCGCCGTTGCGGCGAATAACACCGCAGGCCGCAGCGAAATGCTCGCGCTCTTCGGGCCGCACCTGCGCAACGACGCTGCCCGGCAACCAGCCGATCGGGAACAGCAGTCGAGCACCCTGCCCGTAGAACAGGCCGATATCGAAGATCGGGTTGGGGCTTCCGCCCCAGACGCGCGCCGGGACATAGCTCAGCACGATATCGCCCGGCTGCGGCGTCAACGTCGCGTTTTCCGCCGGCAGGGGATTTGCCCATTCGCTGCCGACGAGATGATCCGGCGGGATCGGGCAGGAGATTTCCGGTCCCGTCCACATGGCATGGATACCCGGCACAATGCGCGGCTCGGCCAGATAGGTCCAGAGGAACTCCACATTGTCCGGAGCCTTGCCGTCGAGCAGCACGGCGGTAACGGAAAGCGCGGAGCGGGGCTCGGTGATGCGGATGGCGCGCGTGCTCATGACATACCTTTGCTTGCCGCTTCGGATTGCAGCTTGTTGCGGAGAAAATTGAAAGGCCGGCTGATGTCGGCGATCAGCGCCTCGCGGGCAGCCGTGGCATCCTGAGCCGAGAGCGCTGCCACGATGCTGCGATGGAAATGCGCCGTATCGACCTCGCCGGCCTCGGAGAAAGCATAGATCGCCACGCGGATGCAGGGGCCGGATTGCAGCCATAGGCTCTCGATCATCGGGATCAGCACGGCCGAGCCGCAAGCGCGATAGATTTCGAAATGGAAGCTCTGATTCAGGGTGACCTCGCGGTCGACATCCTTCTTAAGCTTCAGCGCCCGCATCTCGTCCCACTCGCTGAGCATGCTTTCGATGACGGAGACTTGACGCGAGGCCATCCGCGTCGCCGCAAGCGCGATCGCTTCGCCCTCGATCAGGATGCGGGCACGTAAGAGATCGTCCATGCGCTCGAGCGTGATCGGCGGAACGCGGACGGAGCGGTTCGGCAATGCCTCCAGCGCCTTTTCGGTGATCAGACGGCCCAGAGCCTCGCGAACAGGCATGGTGCTGGTCATCAGGGCATCGGCGAGGCCGCGAATGGTGAGCACCTGGCTCGGCTCGAACAAGCCGCCGATCAGCGCCCGGCGAAGCTCCAGATAGACGCGATCCTGCACGGTCTCGCGGCCGACGGGCGCGAGCTGAGCGGCAATGGGGTCGTTGCTTTTCACGACAGCCGTCTTTTGCATGGCCTCCCCGCTTTTGGCTTGCAGAGAGGATTAAAGCCGATTAGCGTGATCATTACAAGTGTGATCACAAATCAAAAATCAGAAGGCGGCAAGGATCGTCTTCGGCCAGAGGGATCCATGAGTGCACTGAGCGAACGGCGGGAAGAGGACACCCGTCCACCCGTTCTGACGGCGAAAAACGTGGTGCGGCGCTTCGGCGGCGTTACCGCGGTCAACGACGTGTCCTTCGACGTCCGCCGCGGTGAAATCCTCGGTCTGATCGGCCCGAACGGTGCCGGCAAGACGACGATGTTCGATCTGCTTGCCGGCAGTGTTCAGCCGAACAGCGGCGAGATCGTGCTGAACGGCATGGCTGTGTCCGGGGAAGCCGCGCACCGCCGCATCGGCCGCGGTCTCGGCCGCACTTTTCAGATCCCGCGCCCCTTTCCAAATCTGACGCTGCTCGACAACGTCATGCTGGCCGCGCAATCCCAGGCCGGCGAAGGGCTGCTGGCAAACTTCCTGAAACCCTGGCGCGTCAAGGCCGAGGAGAAAGCCGCGCGCGACAAGGCGGCGGAGCTGCTGGAGCTAGTCAACCTGACGCGGCTGGCGCATGAGCCCGCCCGCGTGCTCTCCGGCGGCCAGCGCAAGCTACTGGAGCTTGCCCGCGTCATGATGGCCGATCCCGCCATCATCCTGCTCGATGAGCCGGCAGCCGGCGTCAATGCCACACTGCTTGAAGTCATTATCGACCGTATCAAGGACATCAACGCGCGCGGCATCACCTTCCTGCTGATCGAACACAATATCGACATGGTGACCCGCCTCTGCCATCGCGTTCTCGTCATGGCGGCAGGCCAATTGCTCTGTGAAGGCACGGCCGACGAAGTCGCGCGCGATCCAAGGGTCATCGAAGCCTATCTCGGGGGTGCGGCATGAGCGAAACCGCCCTTCTCGTCCGCGACCTCATCGCCGGCTACGAGCCCGGCGTCCCGATCGTTCGCGGCGCATCGATCACGGTCCATCAAGGCGAGATCGTCGTCGTCCTCGGCCCGAACGGCGCGGGCAAATCAAGTTTCATCAAGGCGATCGCCGGCCTCGTGCCGGTCACCGGCGGCACGGTCTTGCTCGATGGCAAGGACATTACCGCAGCACCCGCCCATACCATGGTCCGACTCGGGCTCGCCTTCGTGCCGCAGACGGAAAATGTCTTCCCGCTGATGTCGGTCGAGGACAATCTGAAAGTGGCCGGCGGCATCCTGAAGCCAAGAGAGATCCCTGGCCGTATCGCGGAGATGTACGAGACCTTCCCCGATCTCGCCCGCCACCGCCGCATTGCCGCAGGCAACCTGTCGGGTGGTCAGCGCCAGATGCTGGCGGTCGCCCGCGCCCTGATCGTGCATCCGAAGGTGCTGGTGCTGGACGAGCCTTCGGCGGGTCTCTCGCCGAAATTCGTTTCCATGGTCTTCGAGATGCTGACTGAGATCCGTAAAGGGGGCGTCACCATCCTGCTCGTCGAGCAGAATGCCAAGGCCGCATTGGCGATCGGCGACCGTGCCTATGTCCTCGTCGAGGGCAAGGACCGGCATGAGGGTGTTGCCTCTGAACTCTGGAACGACCCCGTCGTCGCCGAACTCTATCTCGGCCAGCGCCCGTCGCACACCAAGTCGGGAGGCGCAGCATGAGCCTGCAATTCATTGTCGATGGGCTGCTGACCGGCTCGATGATCGGCCTTGGCGCCATCGGCGTGACGCTCACCTATTCGATCCTGCGCTTCTCCAACTTCGCCCATGGCGATTTCATGGCCTGGGGCACCTATGCGACGCTCGCCGTCGTCAGCGCCATCGGCGCCATGTTCGGCAAGATCGCGCCGATCGGCCCGCTCTCCTTCGGCTGGCCGCTCATCGTAGCGGTCATCATCGCCATGGGGCTGACAGGCCTGCTGGCGCTGCTCCTCGACATGGTTCTCTTCGCGCGGCTGCGGGCCAAGGGCCAGGCGATCATCGTCGTTATGGCGAGCTTCGGCGCCTCAATGGCGCTGCGCAGTCTCTTGGAATTTCTCTTTACCTCGCGGCCAACCTATTTCAGCCGCGCCATCCAGATCGCCATGCCCATTGGTTTCGGCATCCGCATCACCCCGGATCAGATCGTGCTGCTGCTGGTAACCGCTATCCTCGTTCTCGGCGTGCATCTTCTGATAACGCGCACGCAGACCGGCCGCTCCATGCAGGCGCTGAGCCAGAACCCGGCGCTTGCCCGCGTCGTCGGCATCGATGTCGCCAAGGTCGTGCGCGTCACCTGGCTGGTCGGTGGAGCGCTCGCCTGCGTCGCCGGCGTGATGATCGGCATTCTCGTGCAGATCCGGCCGCTGATGGGCTTCGACATGCTGTTGCCGATGTTTGCCGCCGCCATCCTCGGCGGCATTGGCAGCGTGCCCGGCGCCGTCCTCGGCGGACTGATCATCGGCCTGGCAGAAGCCGGCGCGGTGCAGTTGATCGGCGCGGAATGGCGTGCCGCCGTCTCCTTCATCATCCTGATGGCGGTGCTGTTCGTCCGGCCGATCGGCCTCTTCGGAGTGAAGGAACGATGATGGATCTTGTCGGTTATGGCGCATTCTTCCTGACCACGGCGCTGATCTTCTCGCTGATCACCCTCGGACTGAACCTGCAATGGGGCCTGACCGGCCTCTTCAACGTCGGCCTCGCCGGCTTCGTCGCCATTGGTGCCTATACGTCGGCGCTCCTGACGACGCCGGACACGGCCGGCCGTTTGGGCGGTTTCGACATGCCGATCCTGATCGGCTGGCTCGGCGCCATGGTGATCGCCGGCGCCGCCGCGGCCATCACCGGTATCGCCACCCTCAGGCTGAGGTCCGATTACCTCGCTATCACCACTTTCGGCGTCGCCGTCGTCGTCCAGCTCGTGGCACTGAATGCGCAGAGCTTGACCGGCGGTCCTTTCGGCGTTGGTTTCATTCCGCGCCCCTTCGCCGCCCTGGCCGAGACACCATTGCTGTTCAATCTCTCCAATCTTGCCGTCGCCGCCGTGGTGACGCTGATTGTTTTCCTCGCCCTGGAACATCTGTCGCGCAGTCCCTGGGGACGTGTGCTGAAAGCGCTGCGCGAAGACGAACGCGCCGCCATTTCGCTTGGCAAGAGCGCGCGCTTCTACCGGGTGCAGGCCTTCGCCGTCGGCGGCGCGATCATGGGGCTGGCGGGTGCGGTGCAGGCGCATTTCATCGGCTTCATCGCCCCGGACAATTACGTGCCTACGCTGACCTTTCAGGTCTGGGTGATGCTGATTGTCGGCGGCTCCGGCAGCAACAAGGGCGCGGTCATCGGAAGCATCCTCGTCTGGGCGATATGGGCCGGCTCCGGCGCGCTGACCAGCGTGCTCTTCACACCGGAACAACAAGCCCGCGCCGCCTCGCTGCAGATCGTCGCCATCGGCGTGATGCTCTGCGTCATCCTGCTCATCCGCCCCAATGGTCTCTTCGGCGACATGCCCCGCCGCCCGCGCTTCGGCAAGCGGAAACAAAAGGTCGTCATCGATGAAAGCGGTGCGACGCCATGAGGTATGGTTTTTGTCAGGCATGTCCTGTTTTGCCGCACTCTCGACGCTGGCCCCTCACCCTAGCCCTCTCCCCGCAACGCGGGGAGAGGGGACGACGAAGCGAGATAGCCACGTCCGCAACAGCAGCGCCCCCTCTCCCCGCATCGGCGGGGAGAGGGTTGGGGTGAGGGGCCATGTACAGAAGTCCCTCATCGGCAGACAAGCCTGACCAGCAGAAACAACCAATCTCCCTCTGGCACGCCACCAGCTGTAACCGCAAAACCAGACCGCCGCTGGAAACCGATATCGATGCCGACCTCGCCATCATCGGCGGCGGATTCTCAGGCCTCTCGACGGCATTGCATGCTGCGGAAAAAGGGCTTTCGGTCGTGGTATTGGAGGCTGAAATCGTTGCCTGGGGAGCGACCGGCCGTAATGCCGGTTTCGTGGTGCCGAACTTCGCCAAGATGGATCCCGATAACATCATCGCACATCTCGGCCCCGAGCGTGGTGAGCGACTGATCCAGATGGCCGCCGGCAGCGCCGATCTGGTCTTCGATCTGATCAGGCGCCACGATATCGATTGCGATGCATTGCAAAGCGGCTGGATTCAGCCGGCACATTCGCCCGCCGCGTTCGAAAAGGTCAAATCTCGTGCCGAACAATGGACAAGCCGCGGACGTCCGGCCGTGATCCTCGATCGGCAGGCGGTTCGAGATACCACAGGCGCGGACGGTTATTTCGGCGGCTGGATGGACAAGTCCGGCGGCGTTTTAAATCCCGTCGGCTATGCATATGGTCTTGCCGCGGCTGCCGAAGCGGCAGGCGCGCGCATCTTCGAACATTCTCCCGTTGGTTCGATCCAACACGCAGGCGACGGATGGGTGCTCACAACCACAGGCGGAAAGGTCCGGGCCGGCAAAGTCGTCGTAGCCGCCAATGCCTACGGCGGCCGGCTCAATCCGATGCTGGCGCGCACCTATTTTCCGCTCAAGGTCTTCCAGATCGCAACGGAGCCGCTGCCGGCTTCGGCACGGCAACGTTTGTTGCCAGGCGGCCAATGCGTTTCCGATACGCGGCGCAATCTCTTCACCTTCCGATTCGATGCCGAAAATCGGCTGATTACCGGCGGCATGCATGTCATCGGCCCAGGCGCGGATGAGCGCGTGCCGCGCGCCATCCACCGGCGCCTCGCCCGTCATCTGAATCTCAGGGATATTCCGCCGCTTGCCTATAGCTGGTCCGGCATCGCTGCCGTCGAGCCGGATTTCCTGCCGCATCTGGTAGATCTTGCCACGGGCCTTGTCGCTGGCTTTGCCTGCAACGGCCGCGGCATCGCCATGACGACGGCCATGGGCCGTGTATTGGGCGATTGGGCTGCGGGCGCAAAGCCCGACGATCTGCCGATCCCCTTCGCGCCGCCGGCGCCGATCCCGTTTCACGGCCTGCTCAAACATGCGCCGAACATGCTGCTCCCGTGGAGCATGCTGCGCGACCGGCTGGACGAATGCGCCGGCTCCTGATCTCAAAAAGGTTGCGCCTGCGGTATCGGCGCAGATACCGCAGGCGCGTCATGCGTCCCTACTAACCCCCAGTGGGACGCAATCTATTGTCTGGATCACTCCCGCTCGCCCGTGAAATTCAGGAGAAGCTGGAAGATGTTGACGAAGTTCAGGTAGAGCGACAGGGCACCGAAGACGGCCAGCTTCTGCGAGGATTCCTGGTCGTAATTCTCGGCATATTGCTCCTTGATGTTCTGCGTATCCCAGGCGGTCAGGCCGACGAAGACGACGATGCCGATGACCGAGATTGCAAACTGCAGCGCGCTCGAAGCCAGGAAGATATTGACGACGCCGGCGATGATCACGCCGAACAGACCCATCATCAGGAACGAGCCGATGTTGGAAAGGTCACGCTTGGTCGTGTAGCCATAGAGACTGGTCGCGCCGAACATGGTTGCGGCGATGAAGAAGGTCCGCGCGATGCTGGTGCCGGTGAAGACCAGGAAGATTGAGGCGAGCGACAGGCCCATGACGGCGCAGAATGCCCAGAACATCGTCTGCGCGGTACTCGCCGACATCGACTGGATGCGGAACGAGAAGAACAGCACGAAGCCAAGCGGCGCCAGCATGACGACCCACTTCAGCGGCGTCTGGAAGATTGGCACATAGAGCGCCGGTGTCGTACCGACGATCAGCGCAACGATGCCGGTCACCACAAGGCCGATGCCCATGTAGTTGTAGACGCGCAGCATATGCTTGCGCAGGCCTTCGTCGAAGAGCGCCTGCGAGCCGGCGGCGGCTCCATAGCTGTATCGCGGATTGGTCGGGTTCATGGTCGTTCTCCTTTAATTCAAACTAATACAAGGTACGGGCGAGCTTTTCGGCCTCGCCGTCGAGTACGGCCGCCTTGCCGTCGCCAATCAGCGCGTAGGCAACCTCGCCGATCTGCCAATACGCAGCCTGAACGTTGTCGCGCTTGACATGACTGACCTTCTGGACGGCGAAATTGCCTGGACGGACGGCAAACAGCGACAATTGCCCGCCTTGGCCGGCATTGACCGTCAATTCAACGCTCGGGCCGAAATCGGACGGATAAATCTGCGCATCGGTGACGTGCCAGCCTTCCGGCAGTGTCGGCAGGACGATCGCCGTCGACGCGCGGATCTCGTCCGGATTGTAGGCCGCATGCGCCGGCTGCGATTTCATCGCTTCGCGAACGGCCGTTGCCCGGTAGGCCTGCACCGCATCATCGACGAAAGCGGGCGCCGGAACGGATGCGTTGACTTCGCTCGCGGTAAAGGCGCCGAAGGACGTGTGCGCGACCCAGCCGGCCGCCATCAGCATGGCGACAGCGGCAACCCGCTGGAACGAGTTCAGAACCCAGCCATAAGCGAGCCCGCGCTCCAGTCGCCGTGCGGCTTCGCGCGTTTCCGCCTTCGCCGCCAGTCCTTCGCCAGCGAGCGCCATGCGCAGCTCGCCGCGGATGCTCTTGTCGGCCATGACCTTGGCAGCGATCGCCGGATGTTCCGAAAGGTAGGATTCCACCTCGACACGGCGCGCGACAGCCAGTTCACCATCGACATAGGCGTCGAGATCGGCGTCGATGACGGGATCAATTGTTTTCATTGCCGCCTCCTTCGATGAGCCGGAGATGCGAGCCCGCGCGCGATGTCTCCTCGAAATTCCTCAGGCTGGCGCGCGCGCGGGCGATGCGGGACATCAGCGTCCCGACGGGAATGCCGAGCGCGAATGCTGCCTCCTGATAGGAAAGGTCCTCGATCGCCACGAGATGCAGCGCCTCGCGCTGCTCTTCCGGCAGATTAAAGAATGCGTCGCGCACCTGTTTCAGACGCACCGCATGATCTTGCGAAGCCGGGAGCGACTGATCGAATTCGGCGGCAGCCTCTTCATGGCGCCGATTGAGCGAACGGGCCTGTCGCAGCCGGTCGATATGGGCATTGTGCAGGATTGAAAGCAGCCAGGTTCGCAGGTTCGCGCCGCGGCGGAACGACGACTTCCGTTCGTAGGCCTTGACCAGCGCATCATGCACCAGGTCCTCCGCCTCATCCGCGTTGCGGACCAGCGAACGGGCATAACGTCTCAGCGAACCGAGCTGCCCCAAAACATCGAATGTGCGTCCTTTGCGTTCCATACCCCAATATACGGAAGCTGAGGCGGCCTTATTCCATGGACCGGCGAATATTTTTGCCGATTGCTTACATCAGCACGAAATCCTTCGGCTGCGGCAGCGGCGGCAGATCGGTTTCGCCAAGCGCTTCTCGCAGATTGATCTCGATCGTATCGGCGAGAGCACCGATCGCCAGCGCATTCGGGCGGTTGCTGAATGGATCCTCCAACTCGTCCCCCAGCGCGTCGAGGCCGAAGAAGGTATAGGCCACGAGGGCCGCCACAAAAGGCGAGCCCCGGCCGAGCGTATCCACGAAACCGAAGGGCAGCAGGAAACAGAAGAGATAGGCCGTACGATGCAAGAGCAGCGTATAGCCGAAGGGCAGCGGCGTATTGCGGAGGCGTTCGCAAGCTGCCTGCGCTGCCCCCATCTGGCCGACGCTGGCATCGAGCATCTGATATTGGATATCCGAAATTCCGCCTCCGGCCCGCAAACGCGCTAGGTCGGCCGACATCAGGCGCAGAAGCAGATCCGGCCGATTTTGAGCCGTGCGATAGAACTCGACTTCGCTCGGCGTCAGATGACGCAAAACCTTGCTCTCGTCTCCGCCCGGCCGCAGATGGCAAACCAGCGCCTGCGTGAAGGCCATAGTCAAGCGCAGCAGGTTCCGTCGCGCCGCACCACCGGCCTCCCCTGTCGCCTCCAATATCAGCGTTTGACGGGCGAAGCCGCGGGCCGCATAGACAAGCTGGCCCCAATTGCGCCGTCCCTCCCACCAGCGGTCGTAGCAGGCGTTGTTGCGAAAGCCGAGAAATATCGAAAGCGCGATGCCGAGCAGCGCGAACGGCGAACCGCTGAACGAGAGGATCACGTTCGGCCGCTCCTGATGCCCCCAGACGATCAGCGCCGACAGCAGGAAGATCACGACGATCTGCGGCAGTATCTGGCGGATAATCGAACCGCGAACTATGAAGAAAAGCTGGAAGAGACCTGGTCGGTCACGGACGATCATGACGAAGAGCACTCTGTTTGATGCCTGGGGAATGGAGGAATACACCAGGCATCGCAAGAGTAACGAGCATTTCCTGCAAAGCTGCCGTGATCGGCCAGCATCGCCAGCACTTCAAGCAGGTCGAACGGCGCTACTTCGCCGAGGCGCTCGCTTCGACCAGAACCGGATCGGCGCGATAGTCCTTCGGGAAAATGCGTTGCAGATTTTTGATCTTCGGCAGGTCGTTGATGACGATGTAGGGGTAATTGGGATGCGTCGTCAGGAAGTCCTGGTGATAGTCCTCCGCAGCATAGAACTGCCGCGCCGGCTCGATCTTGGTGACAACAGCCCCATCGAAAACCTTGGCATGATTGAGCTGGTCGATATAGGCCTTGGCAACGTTGGCCTGCTCCGCGTTGGTCGGAAAGATTGCCGAGCGATATTGCGTGCCGCTATCCGGCCCCTGATAGTTGAGCTCCGTCGGATCATGGGCGACGGAGAAGTAGATCTGCAAGAGATGCCCGTAGCTGATCTTGTGCGGATCGAAGACGATGCGCACGGATTCGGCATGCCCCGTATCGCCGGTGCTCACCATCTCATAATGGGCCGCGTCCTTGTTGCCGCCGGCATAGCCCGACGTGGCGCTGATGACGCCGTTGACGTGCTGGAACACGCCCTGCACGCCCCAGAAGCAGCCGCCCGCGAGAATGGTGGTTTCCGCGCTGGCGGAGCCCGCCTTTTCGTCCACGATCGGCGCCGGAATGACGCGCGCGTCTTCGGCCGAGGCGCGGCTGACAAATTGCAGTGCTACGCCGGCAAGCAAGACCGCGCCGACGGCAAAGGCGGCAGGACGGGCAACGCGCGACAATGTCCTGCGGATCGTATCTTTCGATGGACCGTTCATGATCTTCTCCTCCTGGCAGCGATTATAAAATCTCTCGTCACCAGGGGATACGGGACGACCGCGCTTTTTGTTACACACAGGCGTGTGAAACACCGAAACGTGATGATGCGCCGCAGCCGGAATCGCCGGCGAACGGGTTAGAACTTGGGAATGATCGCTGCGCCGACGGGTTTGCCACAGGCAGCAGCCAGAGGGGAATGGAATGGAGCTATCGGGAAAAGTCGCGCTGATTACCGGCGCAACGTCGGGCATCGGCCGAGCATCGGCCTTTCGGCTGGCCTCGGAAGGCGCGGCAATCGGCGTTCTCGGCCATGGGGCGAAGGAGGTCAACGACACCGTAACGGCGCTTGTCGCTGCCGGCGGAAAGGCGCTGGGATTGATCGCCGATGTCGCCGATGAAGCGGCCATGGAAATTGCCGTCGGCACGTTGATCGCGCATTTCGGCCGGCTCGATATCGTGCTCGCCAATGCCGGCATCAACGGCGTCTGGGCGCCAATCGACGATCTGAAGCCCGAGGAATGGGACCGGACCATCGCCGTCAATCTGCGCGGCACTTATCTGACGCTGCACTACGCCGTGCCGCATCTGAAAGCGCAAGGTGCCGGCTCGATCGTGGTCATCTCGTCCATCAACGGCACACGCACCTTCACCAATGCCGGCGCCACCGCCTATAGCGCCTCCAAGGCCGCCCAGATCACTGTCGTCCAGCATCTTGCTCTCGAACTTGCCAGACACCGTATCCGCATCAATGCGGTCTGCCCCGGCGGCGTGGTTACCAACATTTCCGAAAGCACCGTCAAGCGCAACCAGCAAGAAGCCGCCATTCCCGTCGTCTGGCCGAAGGGCAATATTCCCTTGAATGATGGCCAACCCTGCAGCGCCGACGACATCGCCGAAACCGTCTTGTTCCTCGCCTCCGAGCGCTCCCGTCACATCACCGGCACGCCGATCTTCGTCGACGGCGGCCAGGGCTTGTTGATCTAGCTATGCGATAGAGCCCTCAATAATGGGGCGGTTTGGTGATGGGCGGGGCGTCCAGGGACTGTTCTTCCAGCGTCAGGAAGCGCTCGGTCAGCCGGTCGAGCTTCTGCCGTGTCTGCTCGATCACTTTCCACTGCTCCGCCACCTGATCGGACAGTTCCTCGATCGTCTTGGCCTGATGGGCCACCTGTTCTTCGAGTGCGGTGATACGGCTTTGTTCGTCTGACATTTCTGTTCCCTTTCGGCAACGATCTATAGCACCTGCACCACCTGCGTATAGTGTTTCAATTCGGCACCGGCGCCATTTGACGATGATGTGACAAAACTGAAAAACAGGTGAAAAGACCCGTTACTTAACTGACATCAGGGCCTTCTAAACAGAGCGGCGAGAAGCGCCGGTTTTGAAGGAATTTCCCTCCGCAAGCGCTCTCCTTTTAAGATTTTCGGAGAAGCGCCTTGAAGATCATCCAGATCACCGACACGCATTTCAGCCCGAGCAAGCCGCATTTCAACGGCAATTGGGAGCCCCTGGCGCAGTGGATCGAAGCGAGCGGTGCCGATCTCGTCGTTCATACCGGCGATCTCAGCGTCGACGGTGCCGACAAGGATGAGGATATCGCCTTTTCCATGGACCTGATGCGGCAGATCTCCGTGCCGATGCTGATCGTACCCGGCAATCATGATGTCGGCCATCTGCCAGGCTCTCTCCAACCCGTCAACACTGAACGGCTGCAGCGCTGGCGTCGGCTGGTCGGCCCGGACTATTGGGCGGAAGATCTAGAAAACTGGCGATTGATCGGCCTCGACAGCCTGTTGATGGGCTTCGAGGACGCCGAAGAGAAGGCCCAATTCGCGTGGCTGCAAGATATGCTTGAGAGCCGCGGCGACCGGCGCGTGGCGCTCTTCGCCCACAAACCGCTATTCGTCGATGAGCCGAACGAAGGCGACACCGGCTATTGGAGCGTGCGCCCGGTACAGCGCCGCCGTTTCTACGATCTGATCGCGGCCCATGACGTCGCCCTCTTCGCCAGCGGCCACCTGCACTGGGCCTGGAAGGGGCAGCTCGACAAAACGGCTTTGGTCTGGGCGCCGGCTGCCTCCTTCATCCTCGACAAGATGGAGCGCCTGATGCCGGGCGAACGCCTGATCGGTGCCGCCGTCCACACCCTCGGTGACGACGTTGCGACCGAGATCGTGGCCATTCCCGGTATGAAGACGTATTTCCTCGACGATGTCGTCGAGGAGGTCTATCCGCACGAGGCCCACAAGGTTCAGCGGGAGCCGACGGTATGAGCACGCTCTCGCTTCGCGGCGTCACCAAATCTTTCGGCGCCAACGACATCCTGAAGGGTGTCAGCCTCGAGGTCGAGCCCGGCGAGTTCATCGCCCTCGTCGGCCCGTCCGGCTGCGGCAAGAGCACCTTGCTGCGCATCCTCGCGGGGCTCGATCACGCCGACAGCGGCGAGATCCTTGTTTCCGGCAATGACATCTCGGGTGTGGCGGCGGCTGACCGCAATATCGCCATGGTTTTCCAGTCCTACGCGCTCTATCCGCATCTGACCGCATCGGAAAATATCGCCGTGCCGCTCGCCATGCGCCGACTGACGCGCATCCAGCGCCTGCCCTTCGTCGGCGGACTGATCCCCGGCCAGAAGAGCGTCCGCACCGGCATCCTCCGCGATGTCCGTGAGATGGCGACTTCACTGAAGATCGACCATCTGCTCGATCGCAAGCCCGGCCAGATGTCCGGCGGCCAGCGGCAACGCGTGGCGCTTGCCCGCGCCATGGTGCGCCAGCCTAGCGTCTTCCTGATGGACGAGCCGCTCTCCAATCTGGACGCCAACCTGCGCGTCCATGCCCGGGGCGAAATCGTCGAGCTGCATCGCCGCGCCGGCGTGCCGACCGTTTATGTCACCCACGATCAGGCCGAGGCGCTTTCCATGGCCGACCGCGTTGCCGTGATGATCGGCGGCCAATTGCTGCAACTCGCCACGCCGCAGACGATCTATGACGATCCGGCCCATATCGAAGTCGCCCGCTTTGTCGGTCAGCCGCGTATCAACCTCCTGCCGGCATTGGCCGACAACGGCACCGTCGCCTTCGGCGGCATAAGGCTGGCGCTGGAAGACGGTAGCTTTACCGGCAACAATGTCACGCTCGGCATTCGGCCGGAATTCGTTCGCCTCACCCAGGGCCGTCAGGATGCACTCGCGGCCCATATCGAGCGGCTGGAATTCCTCGGCTCCGAAGTCATTCTCTATACCAAGCTTGACGCCATCGGCGAAACCATGGTCGTCAAGCTCGCGCCAGCAGAAGTTGTCGGCCTTTCCGCCGGCATGCCAGTTGCGCTGACCCTGTCGGCCGAACAGGCGATGGTCTTTGCCGAAGACGGCCGTCGCCTGCGCGCCGTGCCCGTTACAGTCGATGCGACCAGGGAGAAGGCCCATGGCTAGCATCGCCGCCACGGCCATGCCGATGCAGTCGGTGGCGGCGCGCGAGCGTAGCGAGGTTCGCACGGCCCTGCTGCTGGCGCTGCCTGCCATCATCCTGATCGTGCTTTTCGTTCTCCTGCCGATCGTCGCGGTCGTCTTTCTCGGCTTCACCGATTTCCAGCTTGGCGACAAAAGCTTCCGCTTCGTCGCCTTCGAGAATTTCGCGCACCTGCTCCGCGACCGGACATTCCAGAAGTCCCTGTGGAACACGACGATCTATACCGTCATCGTCGCGCCCGTCTCGATCGTGCTCGGCCTCGGCGTGGCGCTGCTGATCGAAAGCGAAGGCATCGGCCGCAGTTTCTTCAGGACCGCCTATTTCCTGCCGGTCGCCTCGCTGATCGTCGCCATGGCGACTGTCTGGCAATATCTTTTCCATCCGACCATCGGCCCGATCAACGCCATGCTGGCTGAAATCGGCCTGCCGCGCCCGAACTGGCTCGGCTCTTCGGCAACCGCGCTCTACAGCCTGTCGATCATCGGCGTCTGGCAGACTGTCGGCTTCAACATGGTGCTGTTCCTCGCCGGCCTCACCGCCATCCCGCGTGAACTCTACGCCGCCGCGGAGGTGGATGGCGCGAAATCGGCTCTTGACCGCTTCTGGCTGGTCACCTGGCCGATGCTCGGGCCGACGACTTTGTTTGTAACCACCATCAGCATCATCAACGCCGTCAAGGTCTTCGATACCGTCAAGACGCTGACCGATGGCGGCCCGAACCATGCGTCGGAAGTCCTGCTTTTCACCATCTATCAGCAGGGGTTCGTCTATCTGCAGGTCGGCTATGCCTCGGCGATGACGACGGTCTTTCTTGCCATCCTGGTGGTGCTGACCTTCCTGCAATATCGCGTTCTCGACCGGCAGGTGCACTATACATGACCTCCTCTGGCTTCACCCCCGGCCGCATTCTGCGTCTCTCGCTGCTGATATCAGGCGCCATCGTCTTCCTCGCGCCCTACATCTTCATGATCTCGACCGCCGGCAAGGCGCAGGACGATATCTTCACATCCGCCCTGAAGCTGATCCCGACGCATATCTTCTACGTCGAGAACATCACCCATGCGCTGAGCAAGGTGCCGATGGGCACACTGCTTTGGAACGGCGTCCTCGTCTGCGGCCTGATCTTCTTCTTCCAGGTGCTGATCGCCATCCCCTGTGCCTATGCCATGGCCAAGCTGAAGTTCCGCGCCGCGCGCACGATGATGGTGCTGATCATGCTCGGCCTGCTGATCCCGATCCATGCCACGGCACTGCCGCTCTATGTCGCCTTCAACAATCTTTCCCTGCTGAACAGCTACACCGCGCTGGTGGCGCCCTTCTCGATCTCGGTCTTCGCGATCTTCATGTTCCTGCAGTTCTTCCGCGCCATGCCCGACGATCTGATCCACGCCGCCCGCCTCGACGGCATGTCGGAACTCGGTATCGTCGGCCGCGTCATCGTGCCGAACGCCTGGCCTGCGGTGACCGCCTTCGCGATCTTCTCGGTCGTGGCGCATTGGAATGACCTTTATTGGCCGCTGATCGTCATCAGCAAGCAGGACTACGCGACGCCGCCGCTCGGCCTCATGTATTTCCGCGCTGCCGAGGCCGGCGACGACTACGGCGCGCTGATGGCCGCCACGCTGATTATCACCCTTCCCCTCGTCGTCGCATTCCTTCTCGCGCAGAAGCGCTTCGTCGAGGGCATCACCATGACCGGTCTCAAGGGATGACCGGTTCCCTAGAGCGGATGATTTTAAATCGCATCGATCTAAAATCTGAATCCGCTCTAGAATCAAAGAAGTAGAGCATGATGTCGTCCGAAACCGCTTACACTTTTCGGCATCATGCTCGAACAGGAGAACGAGCGATGAAGCATATCACCCAGATTCTCGCCGCCACGGCCATCTCGATGGTTGTGGCGGTTCCGGCCTACGCCGAAACGACCTTGACGGTTCACTATCCGATGCCCGGCTTCTTCAAGGACGTGATGGACACGATCTCGAAGAAGTTCATGGAGCAAAATCCGGATATCAAGATCCAGTTCGCTGCTCCTTCGGCCACCTACGAGGAAGGTATCCAGACCATCCTGCGGGAAGCCGGCACGAATGAAATGCCCGACGTCACCTTCATCGGCCTCAACCGCCTGCGTATGATGGATGAGCGCAATGTCGCCGTCGATCTCGGACCGCTCGTCCAGAAGGACGGCAACATGGCCGCGCAGGGCTTCTCCGACACCATTCTCAAGCTCGCCCAGGTCAAGGGCAAGCAGGTCGGCCTCGCTTTCGCGACGTCGAACCCGATCATGTACTACAACGCCGACCTCGTGAAGGCAGCCGGCGGCGACCCGAACAACCCGCCGAAGACCTGGGATGAAGTCATCGCGCTTGGCGGCAAGATCAAGGCGCTCGGCAACGGCGTCGACGGCATCGATTTCCGCTGGCAGGGCGACGACTGGATGTTCTCCGCCCTTCTCTTCGGCGCTGGCGGCAAGATGCTGAGCGACGACGAAACCAAGGTCGCCTTCAACGGTCCGGAAGGCCAGAAGGCCGTCGACATGATCGAGCGTTTCGTCAAGGAAGGCGGCATGCCGGTGTTCACCAAGGCTGCAGGCGAACAGGCTTTCGCCGCCGGTAAAGTCGGCTTCGAATTCCAGACCACCGGCGCACTGATCAACACGATCAAGAACGTCGGCACCAAGTTCGACCTGCGCACCGCCCCGATCCCGCTGATCGACCCCGTCAACGGTCGTCTGCCGACCGGCGGCAACGCCGTCGTCATCCTGACGCACGATCCGGCCAAGGAAGACGCCGCCTGGAAGTTTGCCAAGTTCGCCGCCGGCCCCTATGGCGCTTCGGTCGTCGTGCCCGGCACCGGCTATGTTCCGAACAACGAGCTTGCCGCCAAATCGGCTGACTATCTCGGCGACTTCTACAAGAAGAACCCGCTCTTCCAGGCAAGCCTCAACCAGATGCCGCTGATGATCCCGTGGTACGCCTTCCCCGGCGCAAACGGCGTCAAGGTCACCCAGACGAT
This sequence comes from Rhizobium mayense, assembly GCF_030272705.1. Lineage (GTDB taxonomy): Bacteria > Pseudomonadota > Alphaproteobacteria > Rhizobiales > Rhizobiaceae > Rhizobium > Rhizobium mayense. The sequence goes on from NZ_JARFYM010000023.1 coordinate 22,517, forward strand.
CGTCGACAACCTGTCGCGCATCGTCGACGGCTCGGCCACGCCGAAGGAAGCGCTTGACGACGCCGCTTCCGACGTCGAAGGCATGCTGCCGCGCAGCTGATATTTCGATCTGACGACGAAAGCCGCGCCGCCTCTCTTCCGGGAGGCGGCGCTTTCGTTTGCTAGCGCGCTGGAGCAATTTCAAAGATTGCTGACCGTTCCGCCGGGCCGCAGCCGATAGGGTACGGTCAGATGGCGCGGCGGCGCGGCATTCTCCGCCATGTCGAGCAGCAGAGAGGCCGCGGCCGCACCCATAGTCACTTCCGGTATCTCCACCGTCGTCAACGAAAGCTCCATCAGCAGGCCGAGGGAGATACCATCGAAACCGGCAACGGAGATATCGCGCGGGATCGAAAGCCCCTGGCGTCGCAGCGCGCCCATGACACCGATGGCCAGGAGATCATTGGAAGCTATGATCGCCGTCGGTTTCAGACGCGACACGACATCCGAGAGATCGAGCTGGTCCAGGCTGTTGACGAAGGAAATCTCCAAGGGCTCGAAAGGCGGATGGCCCGCCGCCTCCATCGCCCTGATGTATCCGAGATAGCGCTGCCTCGCTCGATCCGATGCCGCGAAATGACCGGCGATGAACAGGATACGGCTATGCCCCTTGCGCAGCAGATAATCGGTCAGATCCCGGCCGGCGCCGAAATTGTCTGTCGCGACGGCGGCGGTGAAGCGTGCCGTCGGCAGATTGCCGAGCAGCACGGTCGGCGGCAGAGCGGAAGAAAGAGCGGGACTATGTTCAGGATCGCAGACCGTGAGAATGAGGCCGGTCGGCTGCTGTTGGAGCAGCGATGCGACGGCATCGGCCTCCTGCGCCGGATCATAGTTCGATTGCGCGATCAGCACGCTGTGCCCCGCATGCAAGGCCCGGCTCTGGATGCTGGAGAGCGAGGACGCGAAGACCGGATTGGTGATGCTGGGAATGAGCACGCCGATCGCCGGCCGCCGATTGCCGGCACGGCCGCTGGTGCGGTAACCGATCTCGGCTGCGGCGCGACGCACGCGGCGCACCATCTCGTCGCTAACCGGGCCATTGCGGTTCAACACCCGGCTGGCAGTCGCAACCGAGCAGCCGGCACGAAAGGCGACTTGCTGGAGCGTCGACATGATCTCACGCACCTCCGGCTTCAGGTCCGGCAGCAACGAAAATAGATCGAGCACCAGAGTAGCCGGCTATTTATCCGAGGTCCGTGACAGTTATTTGAAGGATTCTTGTCGCCTCAGCTCATCCATTTCCGATGTTCGGCAAAGCGCTCCGCGACCAGGTCGATGAATAACCGCGTTTTCGTCGGCAAATAGGTGCGGTTGGGATAGATCGCGTTGATGGAGAATTCCGCAGGCTTGTAGTCCGGCAACAGCCGCACTAGCGCGCCGGAAACCACGTCGTCCATGATGACAAAGCTAGGCGCGAGGAAAATCCCCTGACCGTTCTGCGCCATATAGCGCAACGTGTCGGCACTCGTCGTGACGATATTGCCTCCGACCTTGACGCTCACCTGTTCCCCGGCCTCGTTGAAAAAGCGCCAGTCGTCGCCATAGGGATAATAGGAGTAGCGCAGGCAATTGTGGCTTGCGAGATCGGCGGGCGTCGTCACGGCCGGATGCGTGCGGATATAGTCCGGCGAGCAGACGAGCACGTGCCGCCAGGGCGTCAGCCGTCGCGCCACCAGGCTCGAATCGGCCGGCATCGTCGTGCGGATGGCGAGATCGTAGCCCTCCTCAATCAGATCGATCATTCGCTCGCCAATGCTCAAGTCGACGCTCACGGACGGATAGAGGCTCAAATACTCGCTGATGACTGGCGACAGGAAGCGAGTGATATGCGTGCTGGTATAGAATTTCAGCGTACCGCGCGGCATCGACGTCGCCGCGCCTGCGGCGCTGTCGGCCTCCTCCAGATCGGCGAGAATCTGGCTCGACCGCTCATAATAAAGCTTGCCGGTTTCGGTGAGGCTGACCTTGCGCGTGGTGCGGTTGAGCAGCCGGACGCCGAGCCGATCCTCCAATGATTGTATATGGTTGCCGACCATGGTGACCGACATGTTGAGACGTCTGGCGGCCGCCGAAAACCCGCCGCATTCCACCACGCGACCAAACACCTGGAGGCTCGTCAGCCTGTCCATTTTGCTCCCCGATTATCCGCTCTGAGTTGATGATCCTTCCCGATATATGCACATTATCACGTGACGCGTCACGGTGCATTGTCCACCCAACGAAACACGGACCTCGAGACAGAGGTCGAGACTATGGAGAGAGACAATGGTTGAGTTGCCGCGCAAGGAGCAGTTTCAGACTGTCCTGGAAGCAGATGTGAAAACCCCCGCCGTCGCCGAGGCGCCTGCTACGGGAACCCCTGCCGCTGAAGCCCCGAAGTCCAAGTCTGGCCGCAAGATCGTCAAGTGCACGATCATCGCCGCCGCATTGCTGGCTGGCGCCGCCTTTATCGGCGACTATGGCTACCAATACTGGACGACCGGCCGCTTCATTGAATCGACCGACGATGCCTATGTGAAGGCCGATTACACCACGATAGCTCCGAAGGTTTCCGGCTATATCGCCGAGGTGCTGGTCAACGACAACGATCACGTCAAGGCCGGCCAAATACTCGCCCGCATCGACGACCGCGACTATCGCTCGGCGCTGACCCAGGCTCAGGCCGATGTCAAAGCCGCCGAGGCTGCCATAACCAACCTCGATGCGCAAATCGCCCTGCAACAATCCGTCATCGACCAGGCCAAGGCCACCATCGTCGCTTCGCAGGCTTCGCTGACCTTCGCCGAAGCGGACTCGCAGCGCTCGCAGAACCTGATCCGCAATGGCGCCGGCACCACGCAGCGCGCCGAACAAAGCCAATCGGCACGTGACCAGGCCGCAGCCAACCTTCAGCGCGATCAGGCAGCTCTCATCGCCGAACAGAAGAAGATCGCGGTCCTTCAGACCCAGCACGACCAGGCCGTCGCCCAGCGCGATCGCAGCGCCGCCGCCGCCCATCAGGCTGAGCTGAACCTCTCCTATACCGAGATTGTCGCCCCGGTAGACGGCACGGTCGGCGCCCGTACGCTGCGCGTCGGCCAGTTCGTCACCGCGGGCACGCAGCTGATGGCTGTCGTTCCGCTCAATGCGGTCTATGTCGTCGCCAATTTCAAGGAAACACAGTTGACCTATGTTCGCCCGGGCCAGCCGGTCGAAATCAAGGTCGACAGTTTCCCGGACGCCGAGATCAAAGGCCACGTCAATAGCGTGTCGCCGGCAAGCGGGCTGGAATTCTCGCTGCTGCCTCCGGACAACGCGACCGGCAACTTCACCAAGATCGTCCAGCGCATTCCCGTCAAGATCACGCTCGATGATGCAAGCCTTGCCGGCCTGCTGCGCTCCGGCATGTCGGTCGAACCCGAGATCGACACCAAGGCCGCCGTTCAAGGCCAGCACTGAAGCATGAAGGATTATCCAGTCAGACTGGATGATCCTTCCCTTCCTTCCTCGATTATCACTCGGACCTCCACATGAGACTGTCTCTTCCAGAGAGCCAGAGGAGAAACGTCATGGCTACGCTTCAGATCGCCGCAAACAGCAATTCCTCCGCAAAGCCCGCACCCGCAGGCGGCGGCGCGGCTACCATGAGCCCATTGAGGATGTGGACCGCCGTCATCGGCTCCACCCTCGGCGCCTTCATGGCGGTCCTGAACATCCAGATCGTCAACGCCTCCCTCGCCGACATTCAGGGAGCGATCGGTGCCGGCACGGACGACGGCGGCTGGATTTCGACTTCCTACCTGATCGCTGAGATCGTCGTCATTCCTCTGACCGGCTGGCTCGCGCGCGTCTTCTCGGTGCGCATCTATCTCCTGGTCAACGCAGTCCTGTTCCTCGTCTTCTCAGTTGCCTGCGCTTTTGCCGCCAATTTGCAGCAGATGATCATCCTGCGCGCCATCCAGGGCTTCTCCGGCGGCGTGCTGATCCCGATGGCATTTACCATCATCATCACGCTGCTGCCCAAGGCCAAGCAGCCGATCGGCCTCGCCCTCTTCGCCCTGTCGGCCACCTTCGCACCGGCCATCGGCCCGACCATCGGCGGCTATCTCACCGAAAATTGGGGCTGGGAATATATCTTCTACGTCAACCTCGTCCCCGGTGCGGTTATGGTCGGCATGCTCTGGGCCTCGCTCGATCGCGCGCCGATGAACCTCGGCCTGCTGGCCAAGGGTGACTGGCCCGGCATCATCACCATGGCGATCGGCCTTGCCTCGCTGCAGACCGTCTTGGAAGAAGGCAATAAGGACGATTGGTTCGGCTCGCCCTTCATCGTCCGCCTGTCGGTCATCGCTGCTGTCTCGCTGACCCTCTTTCTGATCATCGAGCTGCGCGCCGCCCATCCGCTCCTGAACCTGCGCCTACTGGTACGCCGCAACTTCGGTTTCGGTATCGTCGCCAACTTCCTGCTCGGCATCGCGCTCTATGGTTCGGTCTTCATCCTGCCGATCTATCTGACCCGCATCCAGGGCTATAATTCCGAGCAGATCGGCATGGTGCTCGCCTGGACCGGCATCCCGCAGCTATTATTGATCCCGCTGGTTCCACGTCTGATGAAGCGTGTCGACCTTCGCATCATGATCGTCGTCGGCTTCGCCCTCTTCGCCGCCTCGAACTTCATGAACATCTACATGACCGCGAACTACGCCAGCGACCAACTGTTTTGGCCGAATATCGTCCGTGCCATCGGTCAGGCCCTTGTTTTCACGCCGCTGTCGGCCATCGCCACCTCGGGCATCGAACAGGAAAATGCCGGTTCCGCCTCGTCGCTCTTCAACATGATGCGCAACCTCGGCGGCGCCGTCGGCATCGCCATGCTGCAGACCTTCGCCCAGAAGCGCGAGCAGTTCCATTCGAACATCCTGACGGACTCCGTCTCGGTCTTCGATGAAGCCACCCGCACCCGCATTGCGCAGCTGACCACCTACTTCATGAACCACGGCATCTCCGACGTTGCGACCGCCCAGCACAAGGCGATCATCGCCGTAGCACTGCGCCTGCGGCAACAGGCCAATATCATGGCCTATAGCGATACCTTCTATCTGCTCGGCATCGCACTCGTCGCCGCGCTCATCGCCAGCCTTTTTCTCAAGAAACCCGGCCATATCGAAGGCGGCGGCGCCCACTAAGCGCCGCTCCCTCCCTCGCCTCCGGAGATACGATCATGACCACCGTCAAAACCCGCGAGCCTGCAACTTCCCAAGCAGCAAACTCATTGTCTGATCTTCTCGATATCGAGCATCCGGTCTCCGAGCCGGGCGCCATCAGCCCGGCCGCCATCCTCGCTCTCATCGAATGGCTCTCGGGCGACGAGGCCCACGCGCTGGATGAGGCCAGCCTGACCTTCGGCCTTGGCCGCCGTCTCAGAAGGCTCGGCCTTCCGGTCGACCGGCTGACCTTGCATCTCATGACCCTGCATCCGGAGATCGTCGGCCGCTCCGTCGCCTGGTCGCCGAATGAACCGGTACAGATCCGGGACCGCGAGCACGGGACGATCACCCAGACATTCCTGCACAGCGCACTATGGAAGGCTATGAATATCCGCGATATCGTCATCGCCGGCCGGGACGACGACAGCGACCAATGGGAACAGCTCGACATATTCGCCGGCCGTGATCTGGTGGAATTGATGATCGTCCCGCTCTGCAATGCCGACGGCCCGGTCAGCGCCGCCTCTTTCGGCACCAAACGTCCGGGCGGCTTCACCGCTTCGGAGCGGCAGGTGATCGAACGCATCATGCCATCTCTGCGTAATGCCTGCGAGATCCGGACGCTGCGGCAGGTCGAGCTCAGCCTTCTCGACACCTATATCGGTCCGATGACGGCGCAACGCATTCTCGCCGGCCACATTCGCAAGGGCGAGATCGAAACCATGGAGGCCGCGCTCATGCTCTGCGACCTGCGCGGTTTCACCGAGCTTTCCAATCGCCTGGCCGGCGAACGCGTGCTGGAACTGCTGAACGTCTATTTCGATGCGGTCGTGCCAGCAATTACCCGCGAAGGCGGCGAAGTGCTGAAATTCATGGGGGACGCCGTTCTCGCGGTCTTTCCCGGCTATGACGCGACCCGTTCAAGCGATGCCGCACTCACCGCCGCTAAAACCATCCTCGCCCGCCTCGAAAAGCTGCATTTCCTCGATGCCCGCCTGCAGGCCGGTATCGCACTGCACTACGGCGAAGTCAGTTACGGCAATATCGGCTCCGGCCGCCGCCTGGATTTCACCGTCATAGGCCCCGACGTCAATCTCGTCAGCCGGATACAGGGCGTCTGCAGCGATAGCGGCGAGCCGCTGCTGATGTCGCGGGATTTTGCAATGATGCTCAGCGATAAACAGAGCATCTCGATCGGCAGCCGACTGCTCAAGGGATTTGACGAAGAGATCGAGCTGTTTGCACCGGATTTAATCTCGCCCTTGGCTGGCGAGAAAGCAAAATCAGCATCTTAGCTTTAGCTAAGTACCAGATTTTGCAAGACAATACTGACCGATACTAGAGCTCCGCTCGCTGCACATTCCGCCGGATCGCCTGCGGCGGCTGCCCGAAAGCCCGCAGGAATGCGCGCCGCATGCGTTCGCGGTCGGCGAAGCCGGTTTCCTGCGCCACCACGTCGATCGAGTGCCGCCCCTCCTCCATCATCAGCCGCGCCGCCTCGACCCGCAGGTTCTCCACCGCCTTGGCCGGCGACTGCCCTGTCTCCGAACGGAAAGCGCGGCTGAATTGTCGGGGGCTCAAATGGGCGGCTTCGGCGAGCTGTTCCACCGATAGCGGCGCGCGCAGATTGCGTTTGGCATAGGCAAGCGCGCTCTGTATCCGGTCAGATTTCGGGTCCATCTCCAGAAGTGCCGAAAACTGCGACTGGCCGCCGGCGCGGCGGTGATAGACGACGAGTTTCTTCGCTACGGCACGCGCCAAATCGATACCGTGATCCTTCTCCACCATGGCCAAAGCGAGATCGACGCCGGCCGTCATGCCTGCGGAGGTCCAGATCGAACCGTCGATGATGAAGATGCGGTCCTCGTCCATCTTGATCTTGGGAAACCGCTTCTGGATATCGCGGGCCACGATCCAATGCGTCGTCGCCCGTCGCCCATCGAGCAGGCCCGCATGGGCGAGGAAATAGGTGCCCGTGCAAATGGAGGCCAGACGTCGCGAATGCGTCAACGCCTCCCGCATGAACAGCCGCTCCTTTTCCGTCGGCATGGCTTCCTGCGGCGCGCCGCTGACGATCAGCGTATCGAACGTCGGATTGTCAAATGCCTGAGTTTCCACCGCCAAGCCGAGCGAGCTCACGATTTTTCCGCCGGTCTCGGAGATATAGAGCATCTCGTAGATCGGCCCCTTCACCTCGATGTTGGCGAATTCAAACACCGAGGCTGCGGCCAGGCTCATGACCTGAAAGCCGGGGAACAAAAGAAAGGCGACGCGTTGCATGGCCAAAATCTCCATCATGTCCTAAAAGGTGGTATATATGACATTTGAGACGCGAACAAGCAGGACTATAAATCTCCTCAAGCGAACGGCGAATGCCGACGCTCTGAACCGAAACGAAGGAGACAAACAATGTCCAGCGAACATAAAGGCACCGCACTTGTCACCGGCGCATCTACCGGCATCGGCGCCCTCTATGCCCACCGGCTTGCCAAGCGCGGCTATGACCTGATCCTAGTTGCCCGCAATCGCGATCGCCTGACGGCGCTTGCCCAGCGCCTTACCGCCGAAACGGGCCGCACGGTTGAAATCATTGCAGCCGATCTCAACGAAAAGGCCGATCTCGCTCGCGTCGAAGAGACCTTGCGCAACGACGCCAGCATTACTCTGTTGGTCAACAATGCCGGCGTTGGCGGCACCGCGCCGCTGCTCGCCTCCGACATCGACAAGATGGAACAGATGATCAACCTCAACGTCACGGCATTGACGCGGCTGACCTACGCGGCGGTTCCAGGTTTCGTCGCCCGCGGCGGCGGTGCCATCATCAACATCGCCTCGATCGTTGCCGTAGCGCCTGAAGTCCTCAACGGCGTCTATGGCGGCAGCAAGGCTTTCGTCCTGGCCTTCAGTCAGTCGCTGAAGCACGAGCTGGCCGACAAGAACGTCAAGGTCCAGGTCGTGCTGCCGGGCGCGACCGCCACGGATTTCTGGGGCATCGCCGGCACGCCGGTCGAGCATCTGCCGAACGAAATCGTCATGTCGGCGGAAGATCTGGTGGACTCCGCACTTGCCGGTTTTGACCAGGGCGAATTTGCGACCGTACCTGCTCTTGCCGAGATTGCGGAGTGGAATGCTTACGAAAGCGCCCGCCAGGCCATGATGCCCAATCTGTCGCGCACCAAGCCGGCCGAACGCTATAAGGTCGCCTAAGCCACTGAAAAGGCACGCTTTATAAATTGGGGTGTGTCAGCGTTTCCCTACGTGAGGCGCTGACACACGACATATATTAGCAACGGGATATTTATATCACATTTGGACTCAACTTGCTGTTTTTACGCTGCACTATCTAGGATAGTGCCCCAAAAATTGGTAGTCGTCGCTGGCATCGGTCTCGGAGGGACCGGCTGTTGTGAGGCGTGGGGCGTAGCAACGATGCCTGATGGTGCGGGGTCCGAAGACTATTTCAGGCTGAGCGCACCAGCGAGTGCGTTCGAAGCCGTGCTTTCCAAAAACGGCATTAACCTGGACTGTCCCGAGACAGTTGCGGGCCGCACCGGCGAGCCCGGTTTTGTACTCGGCCTGCAGCGTCAGGAACCCGCGTTGGACCGGGTGAAGCTGGGCGAATGTTTCGTTCCCGTCATTCCCTTCCCGCACGGTACGATCGGGCTTGCCAGACTGATCCTCGATCCGCCCAGTCAGACGCGACGCGAGGAAACGACCAGTATCTATCTGTCACGCCGGACCTTCGACCAGATTGCCGATACGCTCGGCACCGACCGCATCGTCGAACTTCCGCTCGCACCCGGCATCGCCTCCGGCGACACCGTCATCGAAAACCTGTTTTCCTGCCTGATCCCGGCCGTCGAGCAACCGGAACGGATGAGCGCATTATTCATCGATCACGTCGGCAAAGCTTTCAATGCTCATATCGCTCAACGCTATGGCCGCATGCGGATGACCCGACCCGCTGTGATCGGCGGGCTGACGCCGTGGCAGTTGCGCCGCGCCCGCGACACGATCAATGCCCGGCTGGATCGGGATCTGTCCCTGGCGCAGCTTGCCAGCGACTGCGGCCTTTCCACCAGCCATTTCGCCCGAGCCTTCGCCCGCAGCACCGGCATCCCGCCGCATCGCTGGGTGATGCAGCGTCGCGTCGACCGCGCCAAGGAGTTGATGCGGAGGGGGACGCCGCTTGCCGAGATCGCGCTGATGTGTGGTTTCTCCGATCAAAGCCACCTGACACGCGTTTTCTCGCAATCCGTCGGCCTCACGCCGGGACGTTGGCGGGAATCGCAGATATTAGCCGCGTTCGATGTTGCACCGATCGCGATGAGAGAAGCCGACTCATGCTGACCACCAGCAATCCGCGACATCTAGTCTCTTGATTCTTTGCTGCGCTGCAGCAGATCCTCAACGGGAATGACGAATGATGCTGTCATCAACCGATGTCATCATCTTCCCGCGACGACCCGCAGATCCGACCTTGAAAGGATGCTCTCATGTCAGAAGCAGAAGTACGGACGCCTGCCGCCTCTCCCGGAAAGACCGAACGGCTGTTTTTCCTCGATATCAACGATGGGCGAATAATCTCCACCGCCATCGACGGAACCGACCTCAAGCTGATCATCCAGCGACCGAACCGCAGCCCGGACGGTATCCTCGTCGACAGCGAAAACGGCTGGCTTTACTGGACGGAAATGGGCACCGACTACAATGCCCATGACGGCTCGATCGAGCGCATCGATCGCGACGGCAGCAATCATGTGACGCTGATTGCTCCGGGCAGCACGCTGGTAACGCCGAAGCAGATCCAGATCGACAGCGATGGTGGCAAGCTTTACTGGTGCGACCGCGAAGGCATGCGGGTGATGCGCGCCAATATCGATGGCTCTGACATCGAAACTCTCGTCCAAAACGGCGACAGCCCTGCCGACAGCGCCGATATCGAACGCTGGTGCGTCGGCATTGCGCTCGACCTGCCGCGCGGGCAGATCTACTGGACGCAGAAGGGACCGCCGAATGCCGGTCTCGGACGCATCTTCCGCGCCGGCGTCAATATTCCCCAGGGTGAGACGGCAACGAAACGTAGCGATATCGAGACCCTGCTCGACAAGCTGCCGGAACCGATCGACCTCGAACTCGATCTTGCCACGCGCACCATCTACTGGACCGACCGCGGCAATCTTCCGCGCGGCAATACGGTCAACTGCGCCAGCATGGACAACCTTGCCGCGACCTCCGAGGTCATCCTCGAGGGCCTCGACGAAGGCATCGGCCTGTCGCTGGATCTGCCGAACAACCGCATGTTCTTCACCGACATCGGCGGCAACCTCTATTCGGCAAGCCTGGACGGCGCCGGCGAACGCGAGCTGCTGCATCATGCCGGTTCATTCACCGGGATCGTCTACGCGGTGGTTTGAGGTTCAAGGCGCCTCGGGTAGCGGCATTGCTTTGGGTAACGCTGTGGCCGACCCTCGTCCTTCGAGGGTCGGCCACAGGATGAGGGCGGAACGAGCCCCCCACTTGAATCGAGATGCTGATGCTGCCCATACTCGGCTGGGCTTGGCGGAAAAGATCAGCCCTCACCCTGAGGTGGCCCATCGGGCCGTCGAAGGGCGAGGGCGGATGGATCCGGTCAATTGCCCTTGCGCACACCATCCATCAGATGCGGCAGGCCCTTAACACCCTCGTCCTGCAATTCCACCGGCAGCAGGCCTTCCGGCAAGTCCTGATAGGACACCGGCCGCAGGAAGCGGCGGATGGCGAGCGTGCCGACCGATGTGGTGCGGCTGTCCGATGTCGCCGGGAACGGGCCGCCATGCACCATGGCGTGGCTGACTTCGACGCCGGTCGGCCAACCGTTGGCGAGGATGCGCCCGACTTTGCGCTCCAGCACCGGCAGCAGCTTGGCGGCAATCGTGTAATCGCCCGCATCGACCTGCACGGTCGCGGTGAGCTGGCCCTCGAGCTTTTCGGCAACAGCAATCATCTGGTCAATGTCCTTGCATCGCACGAGCAGGCCGCTCGCACCGAAAACCTCATGGCCTAGCCGCTCGTCAGCAAGGAATTCCTCGACATCCGTCTCGAAGAAGGCGCCGGGGCTGCGGTTGACGCCTTCAGCCGGGGCGCCGCGTGCGATCGTCTTTACGGCTTCATGGCCGGCAAGGGCTGCAACGCCATTATCGAAGGCGGCATGGATGCCGGGCGTCAGCATCGGCGCCGGCACGCTGCCGGTAAGCGCGGCACTGGCCGTAGCAACGAAACGGTCGAGATCGGGACTATCGATGGCAAAAAGCAGGCCGGGATTGGTGCAGAACTGACCGGCGCCCATCGTCAGCGAACCGACAAAACCTGTACCGATCGCTTCGGCGCGAGCCGCAAGGGCTGCCGGGAACAGGAAGACCGGGTTGACGCTGCTCATTTCGGCATAGACCGGAATCGGCTCCGGCCGGGCCGCCGCGATGGCACCGAGCGCCAGTCCGCCACCGCGCGAGCCGGTAAAGCCGACCGCCTTGATATGCGGATTGCGCACCAGCGCGGCACCGGTCTCATTCGCGCCGGTCAGCAGCGAGAAGGTGCCTTCCGGCAGACCGCAAGCGACGACGGCGGCGCGAATGGCGCGGCCGACCAGTTCACCGGTACCCGGATGGGCAAGATGGCCCTTGACGACAACAGGGCAACCGGCCGCCAGCGCCGAAGCGGTATCACCACCGGCAACCGAGAACGCGAGCGGGAAGTTGCTGGCGCCGAAGACGGCGACGGGGCCGAGCGGAATCTGGCGCAGGCGCAGATCCGGACGCGGCAGCGGCTTGCGATCAGGCAAGGCCGGATCGACACGCAGGTCCAGCCATTCGCCGGAACGAACAACTTGCGCAAACAGCCGGAGTTGGCCGACGGTGCGGGCGCGCTCTCCCTGCAGGCGGGCAGCCGGCAGCCCGGTCTCTTCGCTCGCGCGTTCGATCAGCGCATCGCCGATCTCCATGATGTTGGTTGCGATCGTTTCCAGGAAGGTCGCGCGAGCTTCCGGGCTGGTGGCGCGATAGGTATCGAATGCCTTGCCTGCCAGCTCGCAGGCGCGAGCAACGTCCGCCTCACTCGCAATCGCAAATGCTGGTTCCAGGTTCGCGCCGGTCGCCGGGTTGATGGCGCGCACGGATTTGTTGTCGCCGGTCGAATCCGCGCCGATCAGCAAATCGCCGCTAATCACAAAAGACTGTGTCATGGGTATTCCTTGATGATGCCAGGGCGCCGGGAGGTGCGCCCGTCAGAAGCAGATAGCAAGATGGAATGACAATTGTAAGATGATAATCGTCATCTAAATATCAAGCCTTATCCGGGCAGATAAGACGGCTGCGACCTTTTGCACCGCAGCGTCTCGAAATCAAGGATGCTGCTGCACGCTCAAGCCGCCGTCGATAGTCAGGCTGGCGGCATTCATGAACGGGCACTCATCGGAAATCATGAAGACGGCGGCGAGCGCGATCTCTTCCGGCGTTGCGATACGGCCGCCTGGATGCAGCCGCATCGTCTCCGCCCTGGCGGCTTCGGGGTCGTCAAAGCTGTTCCAATAGTCGATGACCTTCTGCGTCGAGACATAGCCCGGCGCCAGCGCATTCACCCTGACGCCCTTTGCCGCATATTCGAGCCCCAGCGATTTCGTCATGCCGAGCAGCGCATGTTTGGCAAGCGGATAGGGAAACGTATGCGGGATGATGGTGAAGGCATGGGTGGATGCAATGTTGAGGATGGCACCGCCACTCTCTTCAATGATGCCCGGCAGCACCGCCCTGCAGCAATTCCAGGCACCCTTGAGATTGATATCGAAACAGCGCTGCCACTCCTCATCGGTCGTTGCCAGCGGCTCGGAGAAAACGTTGACCCCGGCGTTGTTGATCAGCGCATTGAGCCGGCCGATCTCAGTGCCCGCCTGCTCCACGATAGATTCGATCTTTGCGACGTCGGTAATGTCGGCCGCGGCATAGCCGAGTACCGCACCCGCTGCCTTCAGCGCCTCTGCCTCCCGCGCCAGCAACGGGCCGTCCATGTCGATGAGGAACAGCCGCGCACCTTCCGCGACACAGGCCTTGGCGATCGCCAGGCCTATGCCCTGCGCCGCGCCGGTGATCAGGATGCGCTTGGCGGAAAGACGGTCGGTCATGAGTGTCCTTTCTTGAAATGGGGTCGCTAGGCAATTGCTTCCGGACGCAATTGCAGGCTGACTGCCATCCCCTCGCCCGGTTCCAGTACGGTGAGATCACCGAGATCAGGCAGGTTATGGCCGTTCGCCAGATGCGACATCGGCTCGAAACAGAAATAGTCGCGTTGGAAGCCCGGATCGAAGACGGCATCGGAAACGAAGATGAAATAGTGCCTAAGCCGCTCGTCGGCCGTAAGACTAAGGCGCACCCCATGCTCGGGCCAGGCGACTTCGGCAAAGCCGTCCCATCCCTCGAAGCCGTTGTTGATCCAGCGATGCGGCAAGCCGCGTGCCGTTGCGAAATCCAGGTCGTCGGGAATGTCCACGGCGTCCCCCGGCAGCCAGCCCCCCACTTCCGTCCAGAACAGCCGGGCCGTCGCCTTGAGCGTGGTGGCCGGCGTCATGGGAAAGTAGGGATGCCAACCCAAGCCGAAAGGAAGTGCCTCCGGTCCAAGGTTTCTGACTTGGAGATGCATGTCGAAACGATCGTCATGAATGATGAATCGCTGCCGTGCTTCATAGGCGTAAGGCGTGCCACGGCCTTCATGCGAGAAGCCAAGTTCCGCTTCGTCGCCATTTTGGCTCAGAATAGTCCATTCCGATTGCCAGCCCTCGCCATGCAGATAGTGCGGATCCCAAGGCGTGTTGGGCTCGAATGCATAGTCCTTGCCGCGGAAGGTAAAGCGATTGCCCTTGACCCTGTTGCCGAAGGGAACAAGCGGATAGCAACCGGAATAGAGCGCGTCGGCGTCATCCGACGATGCTTCGCGCAACAATGGTGCACGTCCGCCGCCCCGCTCCCACCAGAGGCCGAGCACGATGCCGCCACGTGTCGAAAGCCGAGCTGTGAGGCTGCTGCCCCTGAGCTCCACCACCGTCATGTCCAGCCACTCGCCTCCGTTCGCATTGGCCAACTTAGCGGGGACGGTAGATTTCATCATATTTATTGTCAACATAGGTAGGATTTATATACAGTCGCCTGGGGATGGCTGCGCTTGGTGATTGCTTTGGCGATTGCAGGAGGGGCAGGATGGGGAACAATCAGGGAGACGGCATGGCCAGCGGCAAAACGGGGGATAAATTGACCAAGGCGATGCCCGGGCTTACGGAGAGCGGCAAGCGCAGCGTCCGCGAAGCCCTGCTGCAACGCTTCATCGACAAGATCATCTCCGGCGAAATGGTCGAAGGGTCGACGCTGCCGAACGAGGCGGAACTGACCGAGCAATTCGGTGTTAGCCGCACCAGTCTGCGTGAGGCCATGCAATATCTGGCGGCGCTCGGCATGATCCGCTCGCGCACCCGCGCCGGCACCACCGTACTGCCGCGGGAAAACTGGAACTATCTCGATCCGCTCGTCCTCGACGCCACCCTGCGGCTCGGCAATGACGACCGTTTTCACGTCTCGCTGATCGAGGCCCGGCAATTGCTGGAACCGGCGGCCGCTGCCCAGGCCGCCGCTAACGCCAATGCTCATCACCTCTTCCGCATATCGAAGGCCTTCGAAGAGATGGTGGAGGCCAATGCCCGCGACAACGAGGCCTGGAGCCGCGCCGATCTCGAATTCCACACAGCGATCATCCGGGCGAGCGGCAATTGGGTCTATCTGCAATTCGCCACCGCCATCCGGGCAGCACTGCTCGCCAGCTTCCGACTGACCAACCGCGCCAGCCAATCGCATGAACAGGCGATCGCGATGCACCAGGACGTACTGGAAGCTATCCGCATGCGCCGTCCCGACGAGGCCCGCAGCGCGATGGAGCGCCTGATCGGCGTCGCCCGCGATGAGATTTCGGATGCGCTCAGAAAAGCTCGGACCTAACCGTATGGCATTGCGGCCGAGTTCGTGCCAATTTACCGCCCATCCGAAAGACTGAACGCGGCCAAGTTCTTATGTACATTGCGCTCCTCGCCGATCCGATCGTCCAGTTCTGCATCCTGGTGGTTGTCGGCACATTCATCAGCCGTTTCGTGCTTCGCCATCGGCGCGCCGGACGATTGATTGGACAGATCGCCTTTTTCATCAGCCTGACCGCGCTGTTGCTGTATCACGGCATCGTGCCCTATGAGCCCAGTTCGGCACAGTCGCAGGCACAGGACACGGTGCAGCTGCGTATCTTCATCGGCTTCGCCAAGATCGTCTGGTGGATCAACGGCGCCTGGGTGCTGATCGCCTTCGTGCGCCTGTTCCTGATCTTCGAGCGCAAGCCGCGTGAGGCCCGCCTGCTACAGGATCTGGTGGTCGGCATCATCTATCTTGGCGCGGCTCTCTCCGTCGTCGCCGATGTCTTCAGCGTCCCCATAGGCACGCTGATTGCGACCTCCGGCGTCTTCGCCATTATTCTCGGCCTTGCGTTGCAGAATACGCTAAGCGACGTCTTTTCCGGCATCGCGCTGAACCTCGGCAGACCCTATTCCGTGGGCGATTGGGTGGTGCTCGACAATGACGTCCAGGGCCGTGTCGTCGAGACCAACTGGCGTGCCACGCATCTGCTGAGCGGCACCAACGACCTCGTTGTCATCCCGAACAGCGCTCTTGCAAAGACCCGGATCACCAATCTGTCGAGCCCCGACGAAAGCCACGGCGTCACCA
Source organism: Rhizobium mayense (assembly GCF_030272705.1). GTDB lineage: Bacteria > Pseudomonadota > Alphaproteobacteria > Rhizobiales > Rhizobiaceae > Rhizobium > Rhizobium mayense. The sequence goes on from NZ_JARFYM010000023.1 coordinate 38,526, forward strand.
TCACAGTCCGCGTCCAGCCGACCACCCAGCCGAACGTCATCGTCCAGGTAATGCGCAACGTGCTGATCAGTTGCAACACGATCCAGAAGACGCCTGAGCCCAGCGTGATGATCGATGCGATCGACGGACAGGCGGTCGAACTGCAACTATACTTCCGCGTCCGCGACATATCGCAGACAATGGCGGCCAAGAATGAGATCTACGACCTCATCTACCGCCATACGAAGGCAGGCGGGCTGAAACTCGCCGGTCCACCCGACGCGATCATGGTGCCGCCGGAACCACAGGCAGAGTCGGTGACCGCCGCCCAGCATCCCGGTACGGCGTGGCGGCTGCTCAACAATGTCCCGCTGTTCTCGTCACTGACCGAGGACGAGAAGGAACATCTGGCATCGCATATGCAGCGCCGCACCTATCCCAAGGATGCCATCATCGTCGAACAGGATTCGCGGCTACGCGCGCTGACCATCGTGCGCTCAGGTGTCGTCAGCGTCACCCGCAGGGAAGCACAGCGCCAGATCGAACTGACGCGGCTCGCCCCCGGCGATTATTTCGGCGAAGGCGGTCTGCTGATGGGAGCCGTGGAAGTCGGCACGGTTCAGGCGCTGACCTTCGTGGTGACCTATGAGATCGGCGAAGCCTGCCTGGCGCCGCTTTTGCACGACCGGCCCTCCATGGCCGACGAGCTGGGAACCATCATGTCGAAACGCATCGAAGCCGAACGCCATCTCTTCCGCGCCAGCGATATAATGGTCAATGGCGCGCCGATCGGCTCCCTGACCTCACGCATCAGGCATCTGTTCCAGCTGCAGCACGACTAAAGCGCATCGCGATCTCTGGGATTCGCTCCTTGCGCCTTAGCTCTTGATCTCGCGCATGTCGTTATCGCAAAACCGCTGCACACTTTTGCGCGACATGCTTTAGTTCGACTGCACGGCGGGTACTATCACCGGCGGCGCCGTGAAAAATGCCTTGGCGTCCGCGGTGAATTGCTCACGCGACGTCGGCCGCGTGTAGAACATGTGCCCGCCACGATAGAGGTTCAGCGCCACCCGGTCGGCAAAGGCCGGCGGCAGATGATCAAGCACGTATTTGTTGACGCCGAAGGGCACGATGAGATCGCTATAGCCCTGCGCGACCATGAGCCGGAAGGACGGGACGAGGGTCAGCATTTCCTTGATGTCGTCCGTCCCACTTGCGTGCAGGCGGGAACCGCCGTTGCGGCCGCCCCAGTTCCAATGCTCGTTCACGGAACTCGACAGCAGATTGTAGGTCATGTCGGTATGAAAGCCGAGTTCGTCGCGCGCATAGCTTGAGAAGGCACCACCATAGGCACGCACGAAGCCGTCAAGAATCGGGTCGTCGCTGCGGCCGGCCTCCGATTCCGGATAGGGGTCGGGCGCCAGGAACGAGGCGTCGTAGGAACTGACGATATCGGCACCATCACCATCGGAGTGTTTCTGATACACCCCGCCGAGAAAGCCCTGGTTCTTGGCCACGACATCCTCGGGAATGCCGGTCAGCTTGGCAACGCGGTCGTAGAAAACGCGGCCGGCGTCGCCGGTTGGGGGCTTGCCTGCGAGCGCGGGCAGATACTCGTTCAGCGCAAATTTTTCGGCATCCTGAACCCCCTGCTCATTGAAGGCGTTTTTCCGCTCGAGTTCAGCGGCGGCCAGCGACGGCAGCTCGAGTGCCGCACCAAGCGCTAAATCATTCGCTCCAAACACAAGCCGGCCCTCGATCAGCGGCGACAGCATGACGATCCCGGAAATCAGGATGCCTTGATCCTGCCGCAAGCTGGTGGCCACTTTCGCCGCGCGCAGTCCGCCATAGCTTTCTCCGAGAATAAATTTCGGCGAGTCGGCGCGTCCGTTGTGGGCAACATAAAGCGCGATCGCCTTGGCAAGGCTCTCCGCATCCGCACGCATGTTGTAGAACTCATTGGCATCATCGGCCTTGGCCGTGCGGCTCCAGCCGGTGCCGATCGGATCGATCAAGACAAGATCGGTGAAGTTCAGCCAGCTATGCGGATTGTCGACCAGCTTGGCATTGGCACCGTCGCGGCCGCTCGGACCGAAATCGAGAACACGCGGCCCAACCAATCCGAGGCTGAGAAAGGCCGAGGCAGCGCCCGGCCCGCCATTGAAGACGAAGGTTATCGGCCTGCCGGGATCCCTGTTCTTGGCGACGTAGGCGGTATAGAAGATCGCCGCAGTGCGCTCGCCATCCTGGCCGAAGAGGTTCAGCGTGCCTGCCGTCGCCGTATAGGGAATGCTTTTGCCATCGGCATTCAACACATGGTCGGTGACGGCATCGGATGGCAACAGGGAGAGTACGCTTCCACCGCCCCCACCGCCGGCAGAGCGGCCCTGCTCCGGCGGCGCGGCAAGTGCCAGCGTCGAGACGAGGGAAAAGACCAGCGCAATGCTTGGGACGATCTTGCGAAAAGACATGCGTATGCAACCTCCATCGGCCCCACACATCGGTGCCGTTGCCTCGAATACTATTCCACCAATGGCAAAAGCGCGAATTCAAGAGATGTTGATCGCCGATCCGGCTGTCACATCTCTTTGAAAAGGAAATGCCATTGAGCGCCTGCCGGCCATTTGCCAGAGTGCCGCTCCGGGGAAACGAACACTCAAACCAAGACCCTAAGGGATTTGATGATGAAACAAGATATTGAAATCAATGCGGCCGATGGCATCGCGAAAGCCACCATCTTCCGCCCCGACAATGGTGCTTCCGCCAAGTGTGGCATTATTTTCTACATGGACGCCATGGGTCCGCGTCAGGCGCTCTTTGACATGGCGCAGCGGCTTGCCGATTCCGGCTATACCGTGCTGCTGCCTGACCTGTTCTATCGATTTGGCGCCTATGGTCCATTCGACGGCACGTCCTTTGGCGACCTGGCCTCGCGCGAAAAGATCATGACCATGTTGCGCGGCACGACGCAGGAGATGACCAAGCGCGACGGCGCAGCCTTCCTTGACACCCTGACGGCAGCCGGCGCTACCGGCCCGGTCGCCACCGTCGGTTATTGCATGGGCGGCGCCCGCGCGCTGACGGCAGCGGCCGCCTATTCCGACCGTATCACGGCTGCAGCCAGCTTCCACGGCGGCAATCTCGCCAGCGATGCGGAAGACAGCCCGCATCTCCTGGCCGCCGACATCAAGGGCCGCGTCTATATCGGCGTCGCCGGTGTCGACAACAGCTTCCCACCGGAACAGTCCGCCCGGCTCGCCGAAGCGCTCCGCATAGGCGGTGTCGACCACATGATCGAGAACTACGTCGGCATGGCCCACGGCTGGACCGTCTCCGATCATGGTGTCTACGACCAGACCGGCGCCGAAAGGCACTGGAAGCGCCTTTTGAATTTGTTCGATGAGGCGCTGGCGTAAGGACCGCAACGCAAAAAGGAAATCCCGACTTCTTCTTAGAAAGCGGGATTTCTCACATGTTCGGCGTCATTGCGAAGCAGCCAGGACGTCAGAACTTGATCATGTCGCTCCTGGTCAGCGTCGTCTTCTGCGAAACGCCGGGCGCGTTGACCATATGCGAGGCGACATATTGTTCGCCGTAGAGTTCGGTGGAAGACATGCCGTCGACGGGGAGGATGATGTTCATCCCGTTCAGCGCCGCATCGGTCGCCGTGTCGAGAACCGCGCCTTCGGAGGCCGTGCCCGTGACGATTAAGGTCTTGATGCCCTTGTCGGCGAGGATATTGCGGAGATTGGTGCCGATGAATTTGTCGGCGCTGGACTTTACGATCGGGTCGCTGGCCAGCGGCGCAAGATCCTTGGCGATGTCCTGAGGTTCGCCCGCACCGGCCAGGCTGTAGACCACAAGCATGCCTTTGGCACGGGCCTCGTCAAGCATGGCCTTGACCTTCGGCACGGAGGCAAGGCAGCGCGGCTTGGTGTTCTTGTTGCATGGCCCCTTCGTGGGATCCTGTGCGCCATTGAAATCGAGGATCAACAGTGCCGTCGTCTTCGGATCGACCATAACCGGCTTCAATTGCGGCGGCGCAGGCGGCTTCACCTTCTGCCAGTCGTCGATGATGGTCTGAGCGGAAGCCGGCATCGCTCCGATAGGACTCAGGGCCGCGCCGAAAGCTATGAAACCAACGCCGAAAGCAAACGCTGCCTTTTGCACTATGCTACCGATATGTCTCATGAAATCGCTCTCCTGAAGAACCCCTGGGTTTCATTGGCCTGACCTTACAATTTAGATAGGTCAAACCTCGGAGATTGATAACGAAACTCTTCGTGATCCCCGCGTTATCGGACAACCTGTTGCAGGCCGGGCGATCTGCTCCCCCGGCCGCGATTTTTGGCATCAGGCCGCGAAGATAATGTCTTCCGCCTCGATCTTGCTTTTATCGATCTCCATCGCCAGGCCGGGTCTCTCGGGCACTTCGATCATGCCGTCGATGACATCGAGCGGATCGACGAGGAAATGCTGATGCACCGCATTCCACTTCACCAGATATTCCTGATAAGGCGTATGGATCGGCGACTGCACCGCCGAGAAGTGCGCGGTGACGAAGCTCGAATGACCGTGCGGGATGGTGACGAGATCGTGCACCGTGGCATAGGCCGCGATCTTCAGCGTCTCCGTCAGGCCGCCACACCAGTAGATATCGGGCTGGATGACGTCGAGCGCTTCGCTGTCGATGAAGCGCTTGAAGCCCCAGCGGGTATATTCGTGTTCGGCGCCCGAAAGCGGGATGCGGATGCGTTCGCTGAGTTTCCGATAGCTGTCGATGCGGTCGGGCATGACGCATTCTTCCAGCCAGCGCGGCTTGTATTCTTCGATCCGTTCTGCGAGATCGACGACATAGCCGACATCCATCGACTGCCAGCAGTCGAACATCAGATCGTAATCCTCGCCGACCGCTTCGCGCAGCGTGCGCACCAGTTCGACATTCTTCTTCATGCCCTCGGTGCCACTCATCGGGCCGTGGCGGAAGAACCATTTCTGGGCGCGGTAGCCCTTTTCCTTGTACTCGATGGCGCGCTCGCGAACCTTGCCGGCATCGAGCACGGCAAAGCCGAGCATCGAGGCATAGGCCGGAATCTTCGTCTGCGTCGGTCCGCCGAGCAGCCGGTAAACGGGCTGGTTCAGCCATTTGCCGCGCAGGTCCCACAGCGCACAGTCGACGGCGCTGATCGCCAGCATCGCGTCGCCCTGGCGGCCGTGCACCATACCGCGATGCATCTGATCCCATAGCTTCTCTCCGGCAATCGCGTCCTGGCCGATCAGATATTTGCGCAAGTGTTTGGCGATGATGTAGGCGACCCCTTCCGGGATCGGCCCGGCGAGACCGGTGACGCCTTCATCCGTATGGATTTCCACGAAATGCGTGGTGATCTTGAATCCGTCGGGGGTTTGGATACCCCCCTCGTGATCGTTTCTCACACGATATTCCGGATAGATATCGATGGGGCGGACGAGCCGTTCCTCCCAGAGATCACCCTTGGTCGGCAGGGTGCCTTCGAGGCGGCGAAGGCGAACTTCAGTGATCAACATGATTATACCTCGCTTTGTCGCGCCTTGATCGCCCCGGCTTCGGGGGTGCGGCCAAAGAGCGTTGAAATGACGATGAGGGTGACGACCGACATGGCCGCCATCAATGCCAGCCAATAGAGGCCGTCGTCGAAATTGCCGGTCGAGTCATGGATCATACCGATCACCCAGGGATTGACGACGCTGGAAATATTGCCGAGCGAATTGATGAGGGCAATGCCGCCCGCTGCCGCAGTCCCGCTGAGGAGTGCAGTCGGCAGCCCCCAGAACACCGGCATCGCGCCGAAGACGCCGAAGGCGGCAATGCAGAGCATCAACAGTTTAACCGTCGGATCGGCGCTGGCAGCCGAGCCTACGAGGCCGATGATCGAAATGATCAGCGCGGTGTAATTGGCCAGGCGGCGCTTGCCAGGGCGGTCCGCGAGACGGCCGAGCAGCAGCATGCCGGCGATCCCGAAGAGATAGGGAATTGCGGCGACGAAGCCGGTCTGCAACTGGCTGAAACCAAAGCCTTTCAGGATCAATGGCAGGAACGTGCTGACGGCGCCGTTGAGATTGGTGAGGCCATAATACATCAGGCAGAACAACAGAACCTGCGGGCTGAGAAGCGCGGCCAACAACTGCTTGCCATGGCCGCTGCCGCTAAGGGCCGCGCGCTCGCGCTGCTCCCGGTCCAGCCGCGCCATCAGCCAATTGCGCTCGGCGGGTTCCAGGAACTTCGCTTCTTTCGGGCCGCTCGGCAGGATGAACGGAATGAATACGGCGACGATCAGGGCCGGCAGGCCTTCCAGCAGATACATCCACTGCCAGCCATGCAGGCCAAGGATGCCATCGAGCTCGAGAAGCAGCGTCGACACCGGCGTGCCGATGACGAGCGAGATCGGAATGCCGGCCATGAAGGCGCTGATGATGCGGCCGCGATAGGCCGACGGATACCAGAGGGTCAGGTAGAAGACGACGCCCGGAAAGAAGCCGGCCTCGGCCGCGCCCAGAAGCGCGCGCAGCACATAAAGGCTGCCGGCATTCCAGACGAACGCGTGCGCGCCGGCCAGAAGTCCCCAGGTCAACATGATGCGGGCAATCCACCAACGCGCGCCGAAGCGCTGAAGCGCCAGGTTCGACGGGATTTCAAGCAGCACATAGGGTACGAAGAATATGCTCGCCGCAAAACCGAAAGCGGTCATCGACAGGCCAAGATCCTTGTTCATGGTCAATGCCGCGACACCGACATTGGCGCGATCGAGGATCGCGATGAAATACGAAAATATGAGAATGGGCAGCAGACGCCATGTCAGCTTGCGAATAATCACTTCTTCGGAAACAGCCATTTACTCCTCCTGAAAATTTCCTTTGCGCTGTGGGCACTTCGGACCGCGGCCCCTCCCGCCAGCGCCTACGTCTTCGCCGGGCATTCACATGATTGAATCCCGGAAACGTTTCCGGGAATTGCCATGACGATATGGGGATGTCAAGACGATCTGATCGATTTGCGACGATACGGAGCAGCATGAAGAAGCCGCGGACAGTCGGTATCCGGGAATTGGCCGCGCATCTCGGGATGGCGATCAGCACCGTTTCGCGAGCGATGAACGATCGCAGCGAGGTCAGCCCCGAAACGCGCAAGCGCATTCTCGCCGAAGCCGAGCGCCTGGGCTACCGGCCCAATCAATCGGGACGCAGCCTGCGCAGTGGCTCGACAAAAGCGGTCGCGCTCACCATGCGAACCGATATCGGCCGCACCATGTCCGGCGAAACCTTCTTCATGGCGCTGAGTGAGGGATTGCAGAGCACGCTTGCCAATGTCGGCTATGATCTGATGATCCTGCCCTGCGCCTCCGATCAGGATGAAAACGAATTCCTCTATCGCGCCGTCGACCGCAGGCTCGCCGACGCCTTCATCATCTCCAATGTCCAGCGCATCGATCCGCGCATAGACTATCTGAGGAAGTGGCACATGCCTTTCGTCGCGCTCGGCAGCAGCGAGACCAAGGGCGACTATGCTGCACTCGATCTCGATTTTGCCGGGGTGGCCGAGACCTCGGTGCGGCGTTTGGCGACACAGGGGCACCAACGCATCCTGCTCGGCCTGACAGCGCAAGAGACAAACAACAACTACGTCTTTCTGGCGGGCTTCAAGACAGGCTTGGAAAAAGCCGGCCTCGCCTTCGATGAAAGGCTGGTGCTGCGCCTGCATGACCGCATTTCCGGCGGATACGAGCTGGCTTCCACGCTGCTTGCTATGGACGACCGCCCGACGGCCGCGCTCCTTATCCAGGAAACGATGGCGATGGGCCTTTATCAAAGGCTGGGCGAAGCCGGCCTGCAGCCTGGCAAGGACCTCGCCGTCATCGGTTTTCGCGAAAATCCCGTCTGCCGCTACCTGACGCCGTCACTCACAAGCTTCCGCATCGATCTCAAGCAATATGGCGCCCGCCTCGGCGAGATGATCATCGCCGAACTCGACGCCGAGGCGAAAGGCGCCGACCGCAGCGACTTCGTTCACGAAGTATGGCCGATGGAATTGGTGCCGGGAAAAAGCGACGGGGCGGCTTAGGAGCCGTCTCTCCTTTGCCGCGAAATTTTTCGAAGACAATCCATCGTTGACAAATGACGCCGAGGCCATAGTCTCCGCCTAAGCACTTGCGATCGCTACCATTCTTTCGGAGATGAGGATCATGCTGGCGAAATGCACGAGACGATTGGTTCTGGCAGGCCTCTTCCTTTGCGTCTCGGCCTACATGGCCGCCGCCACACAAGCGCTCGATCTCATCGCTCAGAGGGGAACCGTTCGGATCGGTTATATTGCCGACGAGGCGCCGTTTTCCTTCAAGAAAAAGGACGGCAGCGCGGCGGGATATTCCATCGATCTCTGCGGAAAGATCGTGGATGCGATCGGCGGTAAAATTCCTAACGTGAAGCGGGAATACGTCGAAACCACTCTCGCCGATGGATTCAACGCCGTGAAAAGCGGGCAGATCGATCTTCTGTGCGGCGCGATCACCGTCAACCTTACCAGGCGCGAAAGCGTCGATTTTTCGCAACCGATCTTTCTGACCGGAGCGAGCGCGTTGCTGCGCAAGGATTCGCCGGAATACCTGCAGATACTGTTCCTCGATAAGCGCCCGGTGCGTGCGGTGGATGCACAATCGCCTTCAGCGAGCATCATCGGCGTCCGCTCGGATACGACCACCGGCGCAACGCTGCGTGACGCGCTCGGCTCCGATGTGCCCAAGACGCGGGTCGCGGATTTCGCAACGCATCAGGACGGACTCAAAGCCCTCGAAGACCACAGGATCGACGCCTATTTCGCCGACCGGGCTCTCCTCATCGGCCTCGCCAGTCATGCACGCAATCCCTCGCAGCTTGCGATCGGCAACCGCCTGTTCACGCATGAGCCCTATGGGATCGCGTTGCCGCGAGACGATTCCACCTTCCGCCTTCTCGTGGATCGGGCGCTCACCGCCTTCTATCAGTCCGATGATTTTCCGAAATTGCTGAAGACCTATTTCGGAGACGAGGCGTCTTTTCTGCGCAGCGAGATATTGATGCAGTCAGTTCCAGAATAAGGCCGGCCGCATCCGCCAGAATTGCAAGCGCCCCACATGGGCACCTGTCGCCCTTTGGAGGATCCGTTGTCCGGCTGTGGACCGGCCTTGCCGCTTAATGAGCCACTGGCCCGTTCACCTTCTTCCAGGCAGCGATGCCGCCCTCGATATGACAGGCGGTTGATAGCCCGGCGTCTTGGGCCGCCTGCACGGCCATCGCCGATCGTTCGCCGAAAGCGCAATAGAACACGATCCGCTTGCCGGTGGCTGCCGCCAGCTCATGCAGCATGCCGCCTGCACTGATGTTTTCCAGCAAATCCGGATAGGGGGCGTGCAGCGAGCCTGGGATCGTTCCATGCTTTTCGCGCTCGCCCTTCTCGCGCAGGTCGACGATTGCAATGTCGGGGCGGCCGCGCAGCGCCAATGCCTCGGTCGCCGAGACGGCCCAGCCTTTGCGCGCGATCTCATCCTGATGAAGACCGACATGGACATTGGCCGGCACGGCCACATCCATCATCTTCGGGTTGGGAAGCTTGAGGTTGTTCATGAGGTCGGCATATTCGTCCGCCGACCGAACCCTGAGGCGGGGATTGAACAGCCTCTCCTCGCCGATGGTGGAAACCGTATCGCCCTTGTAGTCGTGGGCCGGATAGACCAGCGTCTCGTCCGGCAATTTCAGAAGCTTGTTGAAGATCGAATCATATTGCTGGTGCGGATTGCCGTTCTGAAAATCGGTGCGTCCCGTACCACGAATGAGGAGCGTGTCGCCCGTGAACACCCGGCCACCCATGAGGAAGGAGTAGGAATCGTCCGTGTGGCCGGGCGTATAGAGTACGTCGAGGCTCAAACCCTCGATCGCGACACGATCGCCTTCCGCCACACGCATGGAAACGACGTCGGCAAGCGTCTGCTCCCCCATGACGGTAATGCAATGGGTGCGATCGCGCAGCGCACCCAATCCGGTGATGTGGTCGGCATGCAAATGCGTGTCCACGGCCTTGACGAGCTTGAGATCAAGCTCCTCCACCAGCTTAAGATAGCGCTCGACCTTCTCAAGCACGGGATCGATGATCAGTGCCTCGCCACCCTGGCGGCTGGCGATGAGATAGGTATAGGTACCGGACACGCTGTCGAAGAGCTGGCGGAAGATCATCGGCGACACCCCTGCGCGAATCTCGCCCCACCCGAAGGGGCATCCTTGTTACGCTTTCGGCTGCGGAACGATCCGGATATAAGGCTTAGGCGCGCTCCACCCCTGCGGATATAGGGTCTTGGCTTCGTCGTCGCTCACCGAACCGGCGATGATCACATCTTCGCCCTGCTTCCAGTTCACGGGAGTTGCGACCCTGTGCTTCGCGGTAAGCTGGAGCGAGTCTATCACACGCAGGACCTCGTCGAAATTGCGGCCTGTGGTCATTGGATAGACGAGAATCAATTTGATCTTCTTGTCGGGGCCGACCACAAAGACGTTCCGCACGGTCTGATTGTCAGCCGGGGTGCGCTTGGTCGGATCGCCGGACACTGCCGCCGGCAGCATGCCGTAGAGCTTCGATACCGTGTAATCGACATCGGCAATCATCGGGAAATTCGGCGCAAAGCCCTGCGTCTCCTCGATGTCGCTTGCCCAACCGGAATGACGATCGAGCGGATCGACCGACAGACCGACAATTTTCACGCCACGCTTGTCGAATTCGGGTTTTATCCTGGCCATATAGCCGAGCTCGGTCGTGCATACCGGCGTAAAATCCTTCGGATGCGAGAACAGGACGACCCAGGAATTATCGGCCCAGTCGTGAAATCGCATCGTGCCTTCGGTCGATTCCACCTCGAAATCCGGTGCAATATCATTGATTGCAAGTGTCATGGTCCCCTCCCGTTGTAGACAACATAGTTATCAGATCTTTTCCTCGGTATATTTATTGTACATCTTCCTAATTTAGGCAACTGCATACGGCGCGATGCTTTGATTTTCTCTCGCAGGAAGCGCACTTAACTTAAGGTGAGTTGAACAGAACTTTGAATGGCGGAGCCGAAGCATCTATTGCCGAAACGGCCCGCACAATCGATCGGAGTGATCGGCAAAAAGAAAACCCCGCCACTTTGGGGGGATGGCGAGGTGTAAAGAATGTTATCACGATAACATAATCTATCGATTCGCATAGGCAATAAAAAAGCGCCCACCTGCTAAGCGGTGACAGGCGGGCGCTAAAAAATCCAACGGGTTGAAGTTAAACGATAATTAAATATCGTCAATAGCTAAATAAAAGTTGTCTAAATCAAGAAAGTTAAATGATCCGCATTTGGCGCCGCTCGCGGGTTTTTTCGGCATTCCTGACGATGAGGAAAAAGCCCCGCCAATTGAATAAGGCGGGGCAAGCGGGGAAAGCTCCCTCAAAATGGGGAGGGAGCGGACGCAATAAATCAGGACTATCCAAACTGCACGAGGTCAGTTCCGACCAATGCGGTACGGTGTGAACGAAAAAGCTAACCTATGGCATTGACGAAGCCGGTATCTGCGAACTCGCCCGGAGCGCAGTGCGGTGGGAGACGATGGGCAGACTGACGACAGCACATTGCCGGACGCCTGTCTGATTGGGGCAGCACCCCTGCCTGCCCTTTTTGAGGAGAGGACAAGCGCAACAGCGGGGCCTATAAGAAGGTTCGAAGGAAGGATTGATCGATCCCGACAGCCTTTGCCGGCGTACGCCTCGATCAACGATCAAAGGCTGCACTCGCAGGAAACGGCGAACACGTGTAAAATTTTGGGCTCCGGGCGATGGATTCACGCGGTTTGCAGGCGTCCGGCAACGGGGGATGACATGATGACATTGGTTATCGTTTTGCAGCCACGGCTCCCTGCGCGGCCATCACTCCCATGACGGACAGTCTGGCATTTCGTCCCGTCGTACTGACCCGGCTTTTGCGCGAGGAATGGTTTCTGGCGATCAGCATTCTGACCTGCCTCGTCGTCCTTGGCTTCGAGGGTCCGTTGTTGAAACAATTGGCCGACCCTTTTTGGCTCGCTCTCATATTCCTCGTGCTGTTTGCCGCCGTCCTTGGTTCCGCGCTTTCGGTCGTGCGGCATGCCGATCATCTGGCGGAGCGACTTGGGGAGCCATATGGTACATTGATCCTGACGCTGGCTGTCACCTCGATCGAAGTGATGGCCATTTCCGCCGTGATGATCCACGGCGAAAACAATCCGACCCTTGCGCGCGATACGCTTTTTGCAGTGGTCATGATCATCCTCAACGGCATGGTCGGATTGTCGTTGCTGTTCGGCGCCTGGCGACGGCCGGAACAGTCCCACAATTTGCAGGGGGCCAACGCCTATCTCGGGCTTATCGTACCGCTGGCGACGCTGAGCCTCATCATGCCCAGTTTCCTATATACCACCGGAGGCCCCCACCCTTCCGCGCCGAGACAGATGGTCCTGGGGATCATGTCCATCGGACTCTATGGCGTATTCCTGATGCTTCAAGCGGGCCGCCATCACCATTTTTTCGCAGAGGAGGACGAACTACCCGTCAAACACAAGGCGCGCCCGGCGCCCCGATCCCTATGGCTTCATACCATCCTGCTGTTCGCCTACATGGGGCCGGTGGTGTTCCTCGTCGAAGAACTCGCCAAGCCGATCGACTACGTCATCGAAACATTGCGCGCGCCTGTGGCCTTCGGCGGTGCCGTCATGGCGGTTTTGGTGGCCACACCGGAAGCCATCAGCGCTGTGCGCGCCGCCGCCGCCAATCATTTACAGCGGTCAATCAACATCTTCCTGGGCTCGGTCCTCTCGACGATCGGGATTACCGTCCCCGCCATGCTCGCCGTCAGCTATATCTTCGCACACCCCGTTACGCTGGGGCTTGAAGGCAGCGATCTCGTGATGCTCATCCTGACGCTTGCCGTCAGTATCATCACCTTCGCCAGCGGCCGGACCCATGTCATGCAGGGCGCCGTTCATCTCGTGCTCTTCGTGGCTTATGTGCTGCTCATTTTCCAACAGTAGAGGTCACGCCCTCTCGATCAGGAGTCGCTCGCCATGACAATCGAACTTCTGATCGCAAGATATGGCCTATTGGCAATCTTCCTGGGTGCCGCTTTCGAGGGAGAAACCATGGTTATCCTCGGCGGCGTGTTTTCGCATCGCCACCTCATGACGTTTTGGAGTGCGGCGGCAACCGCTTGTGCCGGTTCCTTTCTCGCGGACCAGACGCTCTTTTTCACCGGTCGCTGTGCCCGCCACTATCCGCGTATACAGAAAATCATCGAAAAGCCGGCTTTCGCCCGCGTCACGGATTTTCTGGAGCGTTATCCCACCGGCTTTATCTTCGCGTTCCGGTTCATTTACGGCGTGAGGACGATCAGTCCGGTCGCAATCGGAATGTCGGATGTCCCAGCAGTAAAGTTCGTCTTGATCAACGCTGCGGCGGCCTTGATCTGGGGATCGTTCTTCACCGGAATAGGCTACTTGTTCGGCCAGAGCATCGAGCAGACGTTCGGCCACCTTCCGCTGCATCACCACGTCCTGATCGCGGCCGGGATTATTGCTGCCCTGCTGCTTGTCATGATGACGTTCCGCAAACGCAGGCCTGCCTGATCGGGTTCGGCTTTCGCCGTTGCGGCTCACCATAATTGCAGGGCGCGGGGCTATTGCAATTTTTAGCGATGCCGCTTCATAGTGTCGCATGCCTTGATCCATCGAAGCCATTTGGTTGCCGACGAGGCTGCGCATGAAGACTGGAACTCGCAAGATATGGGGGTCAGGAATGCGTGGGGGATTTTCTCAAGGTCTGCAATTTTGCGTCGTGCTGCTCTGCGCGATTTCTCTTCAGGCATGCGAAAGAAGCAACAACACCTATGTCGCGCCGCCACCGCCGAAGGTACGCGTAGCGCTCCCGTTGCAGCAGCCCGTCACCCGATATTTCGAGCTGACGGGCAATACCGCGGCGTTCAAGTCCGTCGATGTAGAAGCGCGCGTCCAAGGCTTCATCGAGTCGATAGACTATCGCGACGGCATGATGGTCCCGCAGGGTACCCAGCTCTTCAGCATCCAAAGCAATACCTACCAGGCACAAGTCGATGGGGCCCAAGCGACACTCGCCTCGGCGCAGGCATCGCAGGTCGGCGCCGATCAGGAATACCAGCGGCAGCTCAATCTAAGCAGGCAGCGGGTCACGACACAAACGGCGCTCGACAGCGCCAAGGCGACGCTTGATCAAGCCAACGCTTCCATCGCCAACGCCAAGGCCAGTCTCGACCTTGCGATGATCAACCTCGGATATACGAAAGTCGTGGCGCCGTTCGACGGCGTGGTAACCGCCCATCTCGTTGATGTCGGCGCCCTCGTCGGGGTAGCCGGCCCGACCACACTCGCGACCATCGTCCAGACGGATCCGATTTATGTCAATTTCAGCGTCAGCGAACCACAAGTGTTGATGATCAAGCAAGACATGGCAAAACAGGGCCACACGCTCCGGCAGATAGACCTGCCGACCGTTCCCTTTGAAATCGGCCTGCAGAGCGAGAGCGGTTATCCCTTCAAGGGCCATCTCGATTATGCCTCGCCGCAGATCGATTCGGCGAGCGGCACCCTGTCGGTGCGCGGCATTATCGACAACAAGGCTCACGCCCTTCTGCCAGGTCTTTTTGTGCGCGTGCGCGTGCCGGTCGGACGCGAGGACAAGGCGCTGTTGGTAAGGAGCGACGCAATCGGCACCAACCAGCAGGGCAGCTATGTGCTGGTCCTTGGGAAAGATGAAACTATCGAACAAAAGGTGGTGCAAGCAGGTCAGCGCGAGGGCCCTCTGCGCGTCATCGACTCTGGACTTGACGCCGGCGATTGGGTGGTGACGGAAGGCATTCAACAGGCCATCCCCGGCAGCAAGGTTGCGCCGGAGAAGGTTGCAATGGACGCAACCGCGACGGCAAGCGCATCGAACGATGTCGCACCCGCAGCGGATGCGCCTAAACCCGGCACGTCAAAGTCTGACACGCCATGAGCTCGCTCGCGTTTTCACGCCAATATCCGAGGGGGACAGCATGATTTCGCGCTTCTTCATCGAACGGCCGGTGCTTGCGAATGTCCTGGCTCTTGTCATCGTCCTCATCGGCGCGGTCGCGCTTTTCCAATTGCCGGTCGCGCAATATCCGAACGTCGTTCCGCCGACGGTACAGGTGACGACGCGTTATCCGGGCGCAAGTGCCAGCACGCTTATCGATACCGTGGCGCTGCCGATCGAACAGCAGGTCAACGGCGTCCAGAACATGCTCTATATGCAGTCGACGAGCGCCAGCGACGGCACCTATTCCCTGACCGTCACCTTTGCGATCGGCACCGATCCGGACCAGGCGCAAGTCCTCGTGCAGAACCGTGTCGCCATAGCCATGTCGTCGCTGCCGCAAGCCGTCCAGCTTCAGGGCGTCACGACGCAGAAGAAATCGACGGCCATTCTGGAATTTGTCAGCCTGACCTCGCCAGACAACCGATATGACAGCCTTTTCCTGTCCAACTATGCCGTCATCAATCTGCAGAACGAACTGGCCCGCCTGCCTGGCGTTGGCAATGTCTCGGTATTCGGTGCCGGCCAATATGCCATGCGCATCTGGATGAATCCCGAGCTCCTGCAAGCGCGCGGCCTGACGCCGCAAGACGTCATCAACGTCGTGCAGGACCAGAGCCAGGAGGTGACGGCGGGTCAGGTGGGCATACCGCCAGTGCCGCAAGGCCAGGCTTTCCAGTACACGCTCAACGTCAGCGGGCGGCTGGACGACGCGGCCGATTTTGAGAATATCATCGTCAAGGTCGATCAGCAGAATGGCGGGCGCATCACGCGCATTCGCGACATCGGTCGCGTCGAACTCGGCGCCCAGACCTACAGCCAGTCCTTCATGCAGAATGGGCACCCTGCAGCCGGCATCGGCATTTTTCAATTGCCGGAAGCAAACGCCATCACGGTCGCCGGCGATGTCGCCGCGAGGATGGCGCAGCTCTCCAAAAGCTTTCCGCCCGGCCTTACCTATGAAGTCCCGTTCGACACCACCAAGTTCGTGAGGGCTTCGATCAACGAAGTCTACATAACGCTGGTGGAAGCGGGCGTCCTAGTGCTCATCGTCATTCTCGTCTTTCTTCAGGATTGGCGCGCAATGCTGGTGCCGGCGACGACCGTCCCGGTCACGATTATTGGCGCCTTCGCGGCAATGGCGGCGCTCGGTTTCACCATCAATCTATCGACGCTGTTTGCCATCGTTCTAGCCATCGGCATCGTCGTCGACGACGCCATCGTCATCGTCGAGGGTGTCTCTCGACACATCGAGGCAGGAATGCCGGGCCAACAGGCCGCGGAAAAGGCGATGGACGAGCTGTTCGGTCCTGTTATCGGCATCACGCTCGTCCTGATGGCGGTGTTCATTCCTGCGGCCTTCCTTCCGGGCTTGACGGGACAACTCTACAAGCAATTCGCACTCGTCATTGCCGCCACCGCATTGATCAGCGCCATCAACGCAATGACGCTCAAGCCGACGCAATGCGCGCTCTGGCTGCGCCCGGCAGTGCCGCCCGAGAGGCGCAACTTCTTTTACCGCGGTTTCAACAAGGTCTACGATCGGGCGGAGCATGGGTATGCCAAGCTCATCAGCGGCATGGTTCACCATAGCGGCATTGCCGTTCTGGTTGCCTTGGCGTTGATCGGCGTCGCCGTGTGGGGGCTCACACGACTGCCGACTGCCTTCCTGCCGCCCGAGGATCAAGGTTATGTACTGATCAGCGCGCAGCTTCCCGACGGCGCCTCGAAGGAACGCACCGATGCGGTCATGGCGCAGGTCGGCAAGATTGCGCAGCAGACGCCCGGCGTCGAGCAGGTGCTGACCATCAGCGGCATCTCCATCCTCGACAACAGTGCGAGCTTGCCGAATGCCGGCGTCGCCTATGTCGTGCTCAAGGATTGGGGTGTCCGCGGCAAGGCAAAGGGGCAGGATCTGCTGTCGATCTACGAGCATTTGAACGGCGCCCTGAGGGATATATTGACTGCAAAGACGCTGGTGGTGGTGCCTCCGCCGATCCAGGGCATCGGCAACGCCAATGGCTTCACCATGCAGGTCGAGATCCGGAGCGGAAATTTCGACTATCCGCTGCTGCAGAACTTGGCCGATACCATCGTCAAGAACGGCAACGCCCAGTCGGCGCTGCAAAGGCTAAGCACATCTTTCCGGGCCGAGGTGCCGCAGTACGCCGTCTCGATCGATCGCATCAAGGCGGAGACGCTCGGTATCAGCGTTGGGCAGGTTTTCTCGGCGCTCTCGGGTTATGTGGGATCGAGCTACGTCACCCAGTTCAACAAATTCGGACGAACCTTCCAGGTCTATGTACAAGCGTCTCCCGATTTTCGCGTCCGTCCTGACGACATCCGCAATTTGAAGGTCAAGGCTGGCGATGGCACCATGGTGCCGATCGGCACGGTGACGGATGTCACCAACGTCCAAGGGCCGTCCCTCATCAGCCTCTACAACCTTTATCCGACAGCGACGATCGTTGGCGGGGCCGCCACTGGCTTCAGTTCCGGGCAGGCGCTCGATGTCATGGAACAGATCGCCAACCGCACACTGTCGCGCGGCGCGGGCTTCGAGTGGACAGCTTTGTCCTACCAGGAAAAGGCTGTCGGCGGGCAGATCTATTTCGTCTTCGCCCTTGCGATGCTTCTGGTCTATTTCGTGCTCGCCGGCCAATATGAGAGCTGGATTCTGCCGTTGGCAGTGCTATTGGCCGTGCCGCTCGCCCTGCTCGGAACGGTAGGGACGCTGAGCGCCGTCGGTGTCGCCAACAACCTCTATACTCAGATCGGGCTGATCCTGCTGATCGCGCTCGCCTCGAAAAACGCCATTCTCATCGTCGAATATGCACGGGAGAGACGCCAGGAAGGCATGGAGATCCTCGACGCGGCGGTCGAAGCGGCTCGTTTGCGCTTCAGGCCGATCCTGATGACATCCTTTGCCTTTATCCTCGGCGTGCTGCCGCTCGTGCTTGCCACCGGCGCCGGCGCTTCCGCCCGCAAGTCGATCGGCATATCGGTCTTCAGCGGCATGATCGCCTCGACCTGCCTTGCCGTGCTCTTCGTTCCTTCATTCTATGTCGTGTTGCAACGCATCGAGGAATACAGAAAACGCCGCACCAGCCCGCAGCCGGTTTCGCAAGCTGCGGACTGAGGGCAAGGAATTGACCGTCGCGTCAATGTTCGCCACTGCCATACGCCCTGGCCCCGCACTTTCGCCCCACGGAATGCTGCCCGAAGGGCGAGACTTTGCTCCTACGGCACGACCCGGACATAGACGTTACCGCTTCTGGCATAGTAGCCGGATCCGCAGCGATAGTAATAGCCGCCATTATAGGCTCCATAGACGCAGCCCGACGGCAGAACGGCGATGCCAGCCGCCGTTCCCGCTGCAACGCGGCGCGTCGTCCTACGGGCAACACCCGCATAGGAAAGCGGCGTCAAGGGCCGGCCGATGACGGCGCCAGCAGGTGCGGCGAAATTTATCGACAGCGATCCGTCTGGCCCGATATTCACGTCGGCGAAAAGGAAGGCGCCGACCAATCCTGCGGCAAGCAATAGTCTGGGATATCTCATTTGCCTTCCCCCGTATCGGCAGGCGCGGGAAGCTCGTCCAGCGACTGGAGTTCACTGAGATCAACCTTCTTCGCGCTAGTTGGAATATCGATATTGTAGGAAACATTGGCCACATCGGAGCCGCTCTTGAAGTCGCTGATCTCCAGCGTGTATTGCGGCGCTTGGCCGACATGCTTGCTGGTAATGACGTAGCGCCGCGGTATCGGTTTGTCCCCGGCCTGTATCCAGATCTGCCAGTCGATTTCAGGGGTGCGGAACGTCAGATATTCGCATTCGACGCCATCGACGAAGGCACTGGAAACATGCTTGGCGGCGGTCACATCCGACATCAGCAGGTCGAAAACATCTGTCGACAGCAGGTCGGCGCCCGGCGCTTCGATACCAGCATCCGCCAGTCGGCCGAGCAGATCATCCACAGACCCCTTGGCATCGATCTTGGCGTAGGCGTCCAGATTCTTGCCGTGTACGGTCAGCGTCGAACCGTCGAAGCTCACATCCACATCGGCAAACCCGCCGGTCCGGGTGATCCTGAGCTTGTCGGGGCGCGTCATATTGGCGGTGCCGGAGCTGACGAACTGAAGCTTCTCGAAATCCGGCGTCACAGCCTCGAGTGAGGACTGATACTGAAACGACATCGTCTTCTGCGCGGCTAGATAGTCGGACATGGCTTTCAGAAGATCCTTCGCATCATCCGCCCATGCCGCCGTCGGCAGGACGAGGCAGACACCGACAGAACCATAAACCAGCAGTCCTCTGAATTTCAGAAGGTAGGAGATCGATGACATGGCAATGCCTTTCGTTCGGGTCTTTGTTGATCCATCGAATTAGGCCCCGCCTGCCGCGGCGGGCCCGTATTGCTAAAGCTTGCATGAAATGTCAGTTTCCAGTGCCTGAAGACCGCAGACGGCCCGTCCGCTGTCGACCTGCAAATTTGTGATCGAGAAACATGCGCCGTCCGCCCCTTCATCCGGACAGAAACGAGACCTCCCCGCAGCGGCAAAGGCCGGGCAGAACCTCATAGTCCGCTGGTCAATACCTTATGGCATGACGGAGACACTCGCTGCAGATTGTCTCGCAGGCAGGCAATGCCCCGGCCGCCGCCAAGCGGCACCGAACGACAAAAAGCCCGGAAATCCGGCCCGCACGATTGACGCATGATCATCAATTCTTCACGTGGCGTGAAGGATGGCATGGTGGTGCGCATAGCCGGCGCGGCCGTCGCCGCCGCTGCACCACCACCGGCCGCAGGCGCAGAAGCGCTGCCTCCGAGGGCTGCGACTGCCTGCTGGCAGGATGGAGAGAGGGTTGAATTGTGCTGGCGAAGACAGGTAAGCGCTTCGGTGCCTCCTGGCGTAACACCCGAGCACTGTGCCATGAAATCAGACCGGCAGGCAGATTTGACGGCATTGCGCTGCGCCTGTGTCGGTTGATGTGCTTGCATTGCTCCGGAAGCCGCGGTGCCAGATTGCGCCGGCGCCGTTCCAGGTGTCTCGGCCGGCGCAGCGGCGCTGGACTTCTGCTTGGTTGTGCCGCCCACCGCCGATACGGCGCTTCGGCAGGCCGGAGAAAGTGTTGCGCTATGCTGTTGGAGGCAGGTTAGAGCTTCGATGCCGCCCGGCGACACGCCCGAACATTGTGCGATGAAATCGGACCGGCAGGCCGACTTGATTGCATTGCGTTGTGCGGCGCTGGGCTGTTGAGAATGAGCGACGCCGACAAAAAGGCTGAGCACACACAACGAGGTGCAAAGCACGGTGCAGGCCGACAGAAGATATTGCCTTCCATGCGGGACGGTCGCCAGAAAAGACGCAGATTTTCCCATTGTTTCCCCCCAAGAAAAATTCTTCGTGCTTATCGAAGGAACCCGTCGGCCGAAGTAACGAGGTCAAAAAATCGCATGGGATGAAAGCTACGTGCGGCCGATATTCGATATTAAATCAGTCATTACTAAATTATCATAACAAGCGTATGCACGAAAGGTAGCCAAACAGGCTACAATTCCTGGGAGGAAGTCAGTCACTGGTCCACCGACTGTTCCCCTCGACTGATCCACCTCCATGATCCGTCCGCGTGACACTCGAGCACGGCATCGTAAGCCTCTCGCGAGGTATCGGTGTCGGCGAAGTTGATGCAAGCGATCTCTCGCTCAGCAAGCAGTTCCAGGACAACGCGAAGCAGCTCGTGCCCAAAAATCACGTCCGCATTTTCCAGAAGAACATACCGAGGACCAGCACTAAGCACCTCGGCAATCGCCATAATCTGCTGTTCGCGTGGCGACAATAGGCTCGACCAGTCGCACTCCTTGTCGAGATCATCAACGGTCAGGGCGCGGACAAATCCGAGCCGCTTGAGGAGGGCAAGGATCTGATCATCAGACGCTTCGCTTTGCTGCTGTACCGGCACCAATATTTGTCGCAGGGTTCCAGGAGCGAGCTGGGTTCGTTGCGCGAGAAAACGCAGCTGATCGCGTGCCGGACGAATGATACGCCCCACTCCGGATGGGCCAAGTCCCGCCGTTATCCGGAACAAGGCGGTCGCCCCGCCATCATCGCCTCCCACCACTACGACGCGCGTGTCAGCCGGAAAGATCGCCGAAAGATCTTTCACTAACGCATGGCCGCTTGGTGACGTGAGCGTAAGGCCTTCATAGGCAAGGTTTCCGTCGGCCTCCACGACCTGCAGGTCGGTTTCTGTTGGCTCGGCAGCTTCTTCCATCGCTTCAATCAGCGAGCTGAGGCGCGCCACCACGACCGCGAAATTGGAAATCGATTTGAATTGACTGACAATAAATGAGAACGCGCCGACAAGCATCGCAAAGGCCGCCGCAGACTGGGTAACGACGCCGAACTCCATGTCGCCCCGGATGAATGCGGGGGCGATGATGAGGATCGGAATGATCTGAGTCATCCAGTTATAGCCCGTCGTGAAGAAACCGACATTGCGGTTGATGACGATTATGCGCCTGAAGTTCGTGGCAAGTTCATCGAGACGCCTCAGCAAGAGATTGGCGTGCCTTTGCTCACCTGCCCCAAGCATGATCGATTCCGCGTTCTCGCGCACGCGGATCAAGCCGGACCGGAACGCTGCCTCGCGGTCGAGCTGATCATAGCTCAGGCTGATCAGGGGGCGGCCCAATACGATTGTCAGGTAAGATCCGGAGGCTGCGTATACGACAGCCGCGATAAGCAGCAGCGGGCTGATGACCCAAAGAACGCCTGAGAAGGTCAGGACAGTCAAAACGCTGTTCAGCAGCATCAATACGAAAGAAAGGGTCGTAACTGTGAAGGCGTTGATGTCATCGGCGATCCGCTGGTCAGGATTTGTGAGCTTGCCCCGAACCCCGACGCGGTAAAACGTCCCTCCGGTCATATAAAGGCCGACAGCGCGGCGCGTCAGGAATTCCCGCCAGAGCAAGGCGAGCCGTTCCTCCGAGAACCGGGCGATTACCGAAGCAACGGTCGATGCTGCGAAAGCCATGGTGTACAGGATGGCCTGGCGAATGAATTCTGCCGTCTGCCTTTCGGCGATGGCAGTCATGAAATGCCGGCCAACGAAGCTATTGACGACATTCAGAACACTGATGCCGCCGAAGAGAGCGACGAGAGCGAAAAGCAGGAATTTGGCTCTTCCGCCGACATCCGAGGTCATAAAGAGCCTGATCGCGCGGACGAACCTGCTCGCCGTCAACTTGAGCGGAATATGCTGCTGGCTCATGCGCGCCCCCGCTGTTATTGCCATTCACCATCAAGCAACAGGACAGGGTCTCGCATCCCAGATTTCGGCCGCATAATCGGCGATCGTACGATCGCTTGAGAACTTGCCGGAGCTGGCGATGTTGAGCAGCGCTTTACGTGTCCATGCTCGAGGATCGGCGTAGAGAGACTGCAAACGCTGGTCCGCTTCCAGATATGAGGTGAGGTCCGCCAAATGCCTGAAGACATCGCCGCTCGTCAGGAGGATGTTGCGCAGCGCATCCACGACCCCGGGTTCGTGACGGCAGAAATGACCGGACAGGATCAGATCCAGCACCGCGCGGGTCTCCGGTTCGTTGTCGTAGTGCCAATATGGGCTATACCAGCCGCGGCTCCCCGCGACCTCTTCGGCCGTCAAACCGAACAGGAAGAAGTTGTCCTCGCCCGCCGCCTCGGCCATTTCGATCGTGGCCCCGTCGCGGGTGCCGATCGTCAGCGCACCATTCATCATGAACTTCATGTTGCTGGTGCCGCTCGCTTCGTATCCGGCTGTCGAGATCTGGTTGGAAACGTCACTGGCGGGGATGAGGCGCTCCGCCACCGAGACGCAGTAGTCGGGCAGGAAAACGACCTTGAGGCGCCCACGCACCTGAGGGTCGGCATCGATCGTGCCGGCGAGATTATTGAGAAATTTGATTATCAGCTTCGCCACAACGTAAGCGGGCGCGGCTTTGCCGGAAAAGAAGAAGGTGCGCGGCGCCATATCCAGGTCGGGATTTTCGCGAATCCGGTTGTAGAGCGCGACAATCCGCAGTGCGTTCAACAATTGCCGCTTGTATTCGTGAATGCGCTTGACCTGGCTGTCAAAGATCGCACTGGGATCGACGACGATGCCGGCGCTCGATTTCAGCCATGCGGCAAAGCGGTGCTTGGCCATCCGCTTGGCCTCCCGGACCTGATCGACAAAACCACTGTCATCGACGAGCGGTTTCAACCTTTCCAGCTCGCTGAGGTCGGTGATCCACCCCTCGCCTATGGCATCGTTTATGCACCGTGCAAGCTCCAGGTTGGACATGAGCAGCCAGCGTCGGGGTGTGACGCCATTCGTCTTGTTGTTGAACCGTTGGGGGAATATCCCGGCTAGATCCTTGACGGTGGTTTCACGCAGCAGTCTCGAATGGATCTCGGCAACCCCGTTGGTGCTGTGCGAACCGACGATGGCAAGATGGGCCATACGCACCAGGTGTTCGCCACCATGCTCGATCAGGCTTGCCCGCTCGACCAGGCCTTGATCATGGGGAAAGCGGTTGAGGATCTCCTCCTTGAAACGCCGATCAATCTCCAGAATGATCTCGAGATGACGCGGCAACATCAGTTCGAACCACCGCAGCGGCCATTTCTCCAGTGCCTCGGGCAGAAGCGTGTGATTGGTGTAGGCGAGGCAAGCCCTAGTCAGATCCCAGGCATCATCCCAACTGAGATCCGCGTCATCGAGCAGGATGCGCATCAATTCGGCGACTGCCATGCTCGGATGCGTGTCGTTGAGCTGGATCGCCACCTTACCCGGCAGAGAATGCCAATCGGAATTATTCGAGCGAAACCGCCGGACGAGGTCGGCAAGCGAACATGCGACCAAGAAATATTCCTGAACGAACCGCAGGCCTTGTCCCATGCTCGTCGAATCGTCGGGGTAGAGAACCCGCGTGACCGTCTCTGCTGTGAGCCTTTGGGCGAGCGCGCTGACGAACTCACCGGCGCCGAATGTCTGGAAATCGAAACTTTCCGGCGTTGCGGCCGCCCAAAGTCGCAGCGTGTTTATGGTCATACCACCGTAGCCGACGACCGGCCGGTCGTAGGGTATGCCGATGAGGCGGGACGGCATCCCAACCGCGACCCGCAGATTCCCTCCGCGGACCTCGAAGGAGCAGCCGAGTTTGATTTCCACGGCTTCCTGCGGGCGAGCGACCTCCCAGGGATCCGGCCGACGCAACCAGTTGTCCGGCTGCTCGCGTTGCCAGCCATCGACGATCGTCTGCTTGAAAATCCCGTACTCGTAGCGCAGCCCATACCCCATCGCCGGCAGTTGCATCGTCGCCATCGAGTCCAGGAAGCAGGCGGCGAGCCGTCCTAGCCCGCCGTTACCCAATCCCGCGTCGGGCTCCTCGGCAAGAACGGCCAGTTCGTCAATATGCTCGTGATCGAAGAGCCGCTTGGCGAGGGGATCAAGTCGCAGATTGAGGAGATTGTTACTGAGGGATCGCCCGATCAGGAACTCCATCGACAGATAGTAGACCCGCTTCGGATTCTCCCTGTTGTAGGTCTGTTCCGTCCGTTGCCAACGCTGCGACAGCACATCCCTGACGGATCGGGCAATCGCCTCATATCGTTCGCGGTTTCCTGCATCCTCGGGAGCGATAACATTGTCGAAAAGCAAATGACGCTCATAGAGCCCATCATGGCTTCCCCTGAATTGGATGGGACCGCAGCCGTATTGTTCTGGAAGATGCGGAGAGGAAAGAGACTTGAAATCCTGCGGCTGAACAGCCGCCTTCTCGCTGCTCATGCTACCCCCTAGCCGTGCCTTGGCAGCGGCGGTTGTCATTGGTTACCGCATTCACGAGGACCCGCTTGTTGTGGGAGCAGCTCTGGCACTCTGGTTGCCAGGGTCTCCGAAGGTCCGCGGCCCTCTTCTGGTTCTTTAGGACTTGTGCTCCAAGAAATGATCCACGACACCAGCGACGCCGCGGACACTCTCGGCTGCGACGCGCGCCGCCTTCCGGCATTCCTCCGTCGAGACATGTCCCCACAAATGTACCACGCCGTTTGCCACCGTCACCGTCAGATCCTGTCCTTCGAGACCGGTGTTCTCACTCAAGCGAGTCATGATGCTGCGACGGATCGCTTCGTCACCAGGCGCCGTTTCATCGGGTTTGGCGAAGATGATCGCCTGGAGAAGATCCGCACGGCTCACGATGCCGACCACGGCGCCCGCCCGCATCACGGGAAGGCGCTTGATACCGTGCTCCTGCATCAGGTTGGCGACGCGTGCAAGCGGCGTGTCCTCCTCGACGGACACTGGATTGCGGCTCATCACATCGGCAACTTTCCATGCGTTGCTCTTGATGTATGTCTTGGCCCTCTCCTCCGGAGGCAAGGATTCATCGGCCTTGGTTCGATGACCTAACTCGGACCTCCGCAACAGATCGCCCTCTGTGATGAGGCCAACCAATCGTCCTTCATCGTCGATAACCGGGAGACCGCTGATATGATTGGCGAGCATCAGCTCTGCGGCCTGCTTGACGCTGTTGTCCGGCGAGACCTTGATAATTCTTTGCTTCATCACGTCTCTTACGAGCATCGCGTCAACTCCGACCTAGAAATCCGAGCCCAAATTTGTTGTCTAATATATAGCTCCGCACAGGGGCTGAGACAACTTAGGGACAATACTGAGCGAGGCACGCGCAGGTGGAAAAAGGGACTCCGATTATCGAAGATTGAGGTCTAGTATAGCGGTCTGGTTGTACATCCCTCGCAACATATTTGGCGCTGCGACGGCAACGTTGATTTGTGCCTCGTTGATAGCTTCGGAGACGCGAACAGTGGCCATATCGACCATCCCCGAGGTTGTCCGGTCTTACGCCGATCTTGTTTGCTCGCGCCTATTCACCCATCCGTCAAAAACCTGGCGGCTCGACTGTCGTTCATTTCACTTGATCCTCGCTCTGGTGATAGTTTTGGCCTTGTCTCCCGCTCAGTCCTTTGCGCAATCGCCGCTTGGTGCGGGAATGCCCGAGGTGGAGTTCGGCGCGCGAAAAATATTCTTCATGCTCTTTCTGATGCTCGGCCCGATCAAGATCCTGGTGCCCTTCGTGGCGATGACCGGCAATTGCGACCGCCGCTTTCGACATCGCATGGCGCGGAGAGCAATCCTCTTTTCAGCCGCAGCCCTGGCAATCGCCGGCTTGCTAGGACGTACCATGCTTGAGAATTTCGAAATCTCATTGCCTGTCCTGGCGATGACCGGAGGCATCATCCTGTTTCTCGTGGCCCTGCAAACCGTATTGCAACAGTCTGCCAGCATGCCGGTTCGCTCGAACGAGACGGACAAACCGCCAGATCTTAAATTGGCCCTTACTCCCCTGGCGTTTCCGACAATTGTAACGCCTTACGGAGTCGCCGCGGTCATCGTTTTCGCAACACTGGCAGGTGGCCGGCAAGCCGAAGGCCTCACCGTCACCACTATCGTATTGCTGATTCTGGCCCTGGACTGGGTGGCGATGCTGTTTGCGGAAACCATTCTGAGCTGGATCGGTACTTTGCTTCAGGTACTGGCGGTCGTGCTCGGGGTTACGCAGGCAGCCCTTGGCCTACAGATTATCCTGCATAGCTTCAGTATGATCAAATGGTAGAGAAGCCTCCCGGCTACAGCGCAGCCGCTTCTACTCGAAGCCATCGAGTAGAAGCATCCGAGTGCTCTCTCCGCGGTATCCTTGCTACAGCCACCCACCGGTGAATCCGGCCTGGCGCAGGCCGCGGACGACGGGCTCGCAATTGCCCATCAGGTTCCAGAGGAAGCCGGTTCGATAGTTCTCGATCATCAGCGCTACCGGCCCTTGATCGATCCCAAAATGGTAAGGGCTTATCCACCAGCCGGTCGGGCTATTTTCATCCTTGAACGTCTGATTGAAGGATGGCTTGAAGCCATAGAGCCGCCTCATGCCCAGCTTTAGGGAAGCAAAATTGCGGAGGGTCGGAATGACGATCTCGGGCGCAAACGGAAGGGACGCGACGACGACCCAGGGCGATACGGTACCGTCGTCCGGCCCGAACGGTGCGCCCCGTGCGACGTAGTCGAAGAACTCGCGGCGCGCACCGCCAATATCCTTGGTCAGCCAGCCGGGGCCGTCGCTCGCGGTAAATCCCCAGCAGTGCTCGCCGTATCCTTCGAATCCCAAGGGATTTCGGATCGCATATTCCTGCTGTACGAAGGTCGCTTGCCGGCTGTTTTGGAAATAGTCGCTGTCATGCTCCCGCATGAATTCATCGCGAATCTCTCGGAAATCGATCCACATATGCGAAAGCTGATGCGTAAAGAGCGGACCGGAATAAAGCAGTTCGCGCCCGAAGATGTTTCGCCACTCATAGCTTTCCGTATAAGCCGCATAGCTTTCCGGCGGTAGCGGATGGGTCGGTGAGCCAAGTCCGAGTATGTAGAGAAGCAAGCCTTCGTCATAGCCGCGCCAGCGATAGGGGATGAAACCATTTTCCGGTCGCCAGCCATGGGTCAGTGTCGCGCCGTGGTCACACGCCCAGTTCCAGTCCGCCCGCTCGTAGAGCGCCGTGCCGAGTTGCCTGACCTTCGCCTCATCTTCTGAGTCCCCATCAAAATAGGTGGCGACGGTCAAAGCGCCGGCAAACAGAAAAGCCGAGTCGATCGTCGACAATTCGCACTGCCAGACCCGTCGCCCTGTCTCGATGTCGAGGAAATGATAGAAGAAGCCTTTGTAACCGGAGGCGTCAGGTTCCGGTCCCTGGTGGCAATTCATCAAGAATTCCAGCCGCCGCCGCGCGATCTTGGCGGCAAATTCGCGAATGATGACGCCACGCTCGACCACGACCGGAATAGTGGCAAGCGCCATGCCGATGGCGGCGATGCTTGCCGGTGCGCCCGCTTGCGTCTTGTCACGCACCAACCCGTTGTCCGGGTTGGTGCATTGCAGATAGTAAAGCACCGTCGTGAACTGAAGACGACCGAGATCCTCATCGGTCGGCATTCGGCTCAGATCGACATCGGTTAAATGCAAGTCCAACATGGCTAGCCGACCAAGCCTTTCTGGAGGATATCTGGACGGCGCGCCTGCGCGAGCCCTCCCGCCTTCGTTCCCGTGTTGAACAGTCGAACTGAACGCACTTGGACGCACCCGGGAGGCAAGCCCCCTGAGCGCGTGGAAGTGACGACTTCAATTTCGCCCATTGGACAATTCCCCCAATCGAAGCGGCCACAGGCCGAGCGTCATTTAGGTGTTGTCGCCTTCCGTGGAAGTCGCTCCCTTTGCTTGCTCCGTGCTCTTGACGCCCCATTTCCAGCCGCTGATCTGAGGCATGTCATCGCCATGCTCCTCGATGTACTGCCGGTGCTCGATCAGCTTCTCGCGGATCCACTGTTTGAAGTAGGCCGCACGAGCGCCGAGCTGCGGCAGCCGATCGATGACGTCTTCCACAAGATGAAAGCGATCGAGCTGGTTGAGGACGACCATGTCGAACGGCGTCGTGGTCGTTCCCTCTTCCTTGTATCCTCGCACATGCAGATTGTCGTGGTTGGTGCGCCGGTAGGTCAGCCGGTGGATCAGCCAGGGATATCCATGGAACGCGAAAATGATCGGCTTGTCCTTGGTGAAAAGCGCATCGAAATCGCGATCGGGAAGCCCGTGCGGGTGCTCATTCGAAGGCTGCAGCTTCATGAGGTTGACGACGTTGATGACGCGCACCTTCAACTCCGGAATATGCTCGCGGATGAGTTGGACAGCCGCAAGCGTCTCCAGCGTCGGCACGTCGCCGCAGCATGCCATCACGACGTCGGGCTCCGATCCCCGATCGTTGCTGGCCCACTCCCAAATACCGACACCTTCGGCGCAGTGCTTGATCGCCTGATCCATTGTCAGCCATTGCGGAGCCGGTTGCTTGCCAGCCACGACGACGTTCACATAGTTGCGGCTGCGCAGGCAATGGTCGGTGACGGAAAGCAGCGTATTTGCATCTGCCGGCAGATAGACGCGGATGACCTCCGCCTTCTTGTTGACGACGTGATCGATGAACCCGGGATCCTGATGGCTGAACCCGTTGTGATCCTGCCGCCAGACGTGCGAGCTCAGGAAGTAGTTCAGGGAGGCGATCGGCCGTCGCCACGGAATGTGGCTGCATACCTTCAGCCACTTGGCATGCTGATTGAACATCGAGTCGATAATGTGGATGAAGGCCTCGTAGCAAGAGAAGAAGCCGTGCCGGCCCGTCAGCAGGTAACCCTCCAGCCAGCCTTGGCACTGATGTTCGCTCAGCACCTCCATCACGCGGCCATCGGGCGACAGGCGATCGTCCTCCGGATAGATCTCCGCCATGTAGCAACGGTCGGTGACCTCCAGCACGTCCTGCCAGCGGTTGGAGTTGTTCTCGTCAGGGCTGAACAGCCTGAAGTTCTTGCTGTTCATGTTCAGCTTCATGACATCGCGCAGGAACTTGCCCATCACGCGGGCGGATTCCGTGGTCACCGATCCGGGGCTCGGCACCGAGACGGCGTAGTCGCGGAAGTCCGGCATCTTCAGATCGTGCAGCAGCAGGCCGCCGTTTGCATGCGGGTTGTCGCTCATGCGGCGATGACCTGATGGTGCCAACGAGGCAAATTCAGCGCGGAACTTGCCGTTCTCATCGAAGAGTTCTTCGGGCCTGTATGTTTTCATCCACTGCTGGAGAATCTCGATGTGCTCGGGCTTGTCCATGTCGCCCATCGGAACCTGATGCGCCCGCCAATAGTCTTCGCACTTCTTCCCGTCGATTTCGCTCGGACAAGTCCACCCCTTGGGGGTGCGGAAGACGATCATGGGCCAAGCCGGACGGCTGACATTCCCCCTGTCTCTGGCCTCTGCCCAGATTCTCTTGATCTCCGCGACTGCGGTGTCCATGGCCGCGGCAAGCTGCTGCTGCACCTGGTCGGGCTCATGCCCTTCGACGAAGAGGGGGGCATAGCCCATCCCCTCGAAGAACTTCCTCAGTTCCTCCTTCGGAATACGGGCGAGGAAGCACGGATTGGCGATCTTGTAGCCGTTGAGATGCAAGATCGGCAGCACGCATCCGTCGCGCGCGGGATTGAGGAATTTGTTGCTGTGCCATCCCGTGGCGAGCGGCCCTGTTTCCGCCTCACCGTCGCCGACGACGCAAGCGACGATGAGATCCGGATTGTCGAAGGCTGCGCCGTAAGCGTGGCTCAGGGCATAGCCCAGCTCACCACCTTCATGGATGCTTCCAGGCGTTTCGGGGGCGACGTGGCTCGGGATGCCGCCGGGGAAACTGAACTGCTTGAACAGCCGCTGCATGCCCTCCACGTTCTGCTCGATATTCGGATAGAATTCGCTGTAGGTCCCTTCCAGATAGGCATGCGCGACCAATGACGGTCCACCATGGCCAGGCCCGATCACATAGATCATGTTGAGATCGTCGCGCTTGATCACACGGTTCAGATGCACGTAGAGCATGTTCAGGCCGGGCGACGTTCCCCAGTGGCCCAGCAGGCGCGGCTTGATGTGCTCGCGTTTCAGCGGCTCCTTGAGCAACGGATTGTTGAGCAAATAGATCTGCCCGACCGACAGATAGTTGGATGCCCGCCAGTAGGCGTCCATCCGGCGAAGTTCCTCGGCTGACAGCGGGGTCTTGCCCGAAGCTGTCTCGTTCATCACTGCGGTTTCCGGTGAAGTCATCTGAGCCTCCCGCTCAAAATGGCGATGCAGAATTTCTCCAGTTTGTTGTCACGCAAGCCAATGCTGTCTCAGCATTGTACGACCGTCAGTTTTGCCTGTTCCATCCGAAGGAAGAGGCAGTGGTATTCTCCAGGCTCTCCTTGGAATTAAGGGCGGGCTCGGCTCTATGAGCCCGTCACCGTTCGCAAAGACTTTTCTTCAAGTCATTATGGGCAGACGCGCACCACTGAGGATGAAGCGAAAGCGCCGGCTCTGTCGTCAGGGTCGAATGCCAGCTTGGCCATCGACCCAAATGCTCCAATGAAAAATCCGCCTTCGGACCAGGCCGCCCTCACCTACAAACCCAGCTCTTCATCGTCGATGGCAAGAGCCGCATTCATGGTGATCAGAGATAAACTTGGTAGCCTGTCTGACACCAATGTCAGGTGGCGGTATGACAACCCCTATGTCGCTACAGCTTTAACGAGCGATTTTATCCAGCTCCCCTCGCAACCCGACGTCAGCCATAAGCAAAAGCTAAACTAAACCTGTTGGAACGGTTCTGCAACTGGTTCCCGCAACATGTTTCCGCGATCAGGGGTGGCGCCGAGATTTACGAATGGCCGACAATGCCGATCGATGTCGCCGATCCCGGGAGCCCCTAGGCCGGTCAATTTCTTCCTCGTCTATCCGATATCCTGGCCGATCCATTGCCAGGGCTTCGCCGACCCGCTGTTGGTTGCGGAGGAGATCGACTTCTTCAAGCTTGAGGTGAAAATTTATTGCAGTCAATCACTGAAGAGGGTGTCTCAAGCAAGGAGCTTGGCAAGAACGGCGAGAATTGTTCCCCTAGCTTGCAATGCTATGACCTGTCTGACGCCTTGCGGAAGACGCGTTTGCATCCCTCGCCCTTCGAAATTCAGGCGTGCCGCCAACAAATTGCGCGATCCAGAACATAACAAAGCAACAAACCGCCGCAACCTTATTGCGGCTTTATCGACTATGTTTGGCATCCGGTTCTAGTATCCGCCACCGAGAGTAGGGCACCCAGCGCAAACATCGCTCTTCGACGAACCGGGGGGAGCGGTTGCGAACGCGCGCTCCGCCCCTCGTCTTGCTGCGTCCATCCTATCGCAACAGGCTCTGGCCGCCGTCGATCCAGACCGGACTACCGGTAACGTGACGCGCCGCGTCCGAGGCGAGGAAGGTCACGACCTCAGCCACATCCTCGCTCCTGCCGGCCTTGCCACCGGTGATCGGAATATCGCCCTCCGGCCAGATCACCGGAATGCGGGCCAGGTCCTGGTTGCGCTTGACGGTGCTGTCCGGAATGTTGGTCTCGATGAGGCCGGGGCAGACGGCATTGATGCGAATGCGATGGCGACCGAGCTCCAGTGCAAGCTGCTGCACCATCGCGACCTGCGCCGCCTTCGAGGCCGTATAGGCGGTCGCGCCGGCCGTCGAGAAGGTGCGCGTGCCGTTGATGGAGGAAACCACGACGATCGAGCCACCCCCTGCCGCCTTCAGATGCGGCACGGTGAGGTGCAGCGTCAGATAGGTGCCGCGCAGATTGACGGCGATCGTCTTGTCCCATTCGTCCGGCCGGAGATCGTCGATCGGGGCCCAGACGCCATTGATGCCGGCATTGACGACCACGATATCCAGCCGGCCGAAACGATCAATCACCATGTCGACGGCTCGGCGCATCTCGGCTTCCTCTGCGACGTCGGCAACGATAGCCGAAGCTTCCCCTCCCCGGCTTTCGATCTCCTCGCGCGTGCGCTCAATCTCGCTCACGGTGCGGCTGAGGGCGGCAACCTTGGCGCCTTTTGCGGCGAGGTCTAGGGCGCACGCCTTTCCGATTCCCGAGCCCGCTCCCGTTACGAGCGCAACTTTACCAATCAAATCCATATCCCAATTTCCTCCGAGGATCTCCGGCCATGAATCTACAAACAAAGGCTTGCATTAACAAACAAAAAGAGAGATTTTACATAACAAAATACAAGCAACCTTGTCGGCGGCGGAGCCGCAACTCGATCCCGTTAGCGTCGACCGCGGCCGCATCGAACACATGAAAGACACCCATTGAACGCAGGGAGTAGCGACATGGAATATACGAAACTTGGGAATTCGGGGCTGGAAGTGTCCCGCATCTGCCTTGGATGCATGACCTTTGGCGAGCCCGATCGCGGCAACCCGAAATGGACGCTCGTCGAGGAGGAGAGCCGCCCGCTGATCCGCAAGGCGATCGAGATGGGCATCAACTTCTTCGATACGGCAAACATCTATTCCAACGGCTCCAGCGAGGAAATCGTCGGCCGCGCGCTGAAAGACTTCGCCAACCGCGACGAGATCGTCCTAGCGACGAAGATCAACTCGCCGCTGCGCGAGGGGCCGAACGCCAAGGGCCTCTCCCGTAAAGCGATCATGCAGGAAATCGACCATAGCCTGCGTCGGCTCGGCACGGACTATGTCGACCTCTACCAGATCCATCGCTGGGATCCGGTGACGCCGATCGAAGAGACGCTCGAGGCCCTGACCGACATCATCAAGGCCGGCAAGGTGCGCTATATCGGCGCTTCCTCCATGCATGCCTGGAAGTTCGCCAAGTCCCTCTATCTGTCCGATCGGAAAGGTTGGGCACGCTTCATTTCGATGCAGAACCACTACAACCTGCTCAACCGGGAGGAAGAGCGCGAAATGGTGCCGCTTTGCGCCGCCGAGGGCGTCGGCCTCATCCCGTGGAGCCCGCTGGCGCGTGGTCTGCTCGCGCGCGAGGAAGGCCACGAGTCGCTGCGCAAGGGCACCGACATTCTCCGGCCGGTACTCTATGGAGACACCGAGGAGGCGGATGCAAAAGTGATCAATGCGGTCGCAAACGTCGCCCGGCGTCATGACGTGCCGCGCGCGCGCATCGCGATTGCCTGGCTGCTCTCCAATCCCGCAGTCGCCGCGCCGATTGTGGGCGTCAGCCGCGAAAGCCAGATCATCGACGCCGTCGAGGCAGTGTCAATCCGCCTGACGGCGGAGGACATCAAGGAACTGACCGAACATTACGTGCCGCACAAAATCATGGGCTTCGAATAAAGCTTCTCTATCGGGCGGCGATCAGCGCCGCCCGATGCCACAAGCGACGCGAGGTGGGATTTCAAGGTGATCATTACGCAGGTAAAGTGCGCCGATCCCTGTGACGCCGGTGGCACGACCGAGCCCAAGCGGATGGCGGAATATGCCGAAATTCACGGTCTTCTCTTTGCACCGCATGGAACGGCCAACGGGCTGCTCGGACTTGCCACGCCGGTGCAGGTCAGCTGCACGCTGCCGTAGAACTAGATCGCCTTCGAGCTGCCCGTCAGCGAGCCGGAATGGTGGTATGACATCCTGGAAGACCTGCCCAAGCCGATCGTCCCCGACGGCTTCATCGAGGTCTGGGATAGGCCAAGCATGGGCGTCGATTTCATCCTAGAAAAAGCCGCGGCCCATCTGGCGGAGGGAGACCGCGGCTTCTTTGAGAACTAGGCGGCTTTACCGGCTGCTCTAGCTCTCGTGGGTCGACGGCTGCAGCTTGCGCCAGGCCTCGTATTCCTCCCGCGCATCATCGTGGAGGGGGTAGTAGCGCTTCAACTCGCCGCCGGCGAGCAACTTCTCCTTGGAGAAGCCTTCCCACTCGTGATGGGTCGAGGCGCGCTTGATGAGTTCGGGCGCATATTTCACCGGCACGACGACTGCGCCGTCGTCGTCGGCGACGATGATGTCGCCGGGCATGACGAACACGCCGCCGCAAGCGATCGGCACGTTCACGCCCCAGGGCATGATGTCGGTCTGGGTATGGAAATTCGGCGTCAATCCGCGAATCCAGAGGCCGAGATCGAGATGCTTGGCATTCGGATAGTCGCGCAGGCAGCCATCGATGACGACGCCGGCGCCACCTTTCCCCTTGAAATAGGTCAGCATCATCTCACCGAAGATACCGCTCCGCATGTCGCCGCGCGCATCGACGACGACAATGTCGCCGGGCTTGGTGTGATAGAGGACATGGCGGTGAAGCTGCTTCTCCGGCTCGGCATATTCGTCGTCGCCATAGTAATCCTCCCGCTTAGGCACGAACTGCAGCGTCAGCGCCGGGCCGCAGATGACCGCGCCCTCGCGACGCGATACCGGGCCGCAGATATGGGAATTGCGGATACCCATCTTATTGAGCTGGCTGCTTGCGGTCGCCGCGCCGATTTTGCGGATGGCATCGATCCATTCGCGCGGCGGGCGGGTGATGTCCTGCGTCTCGATCATTGGTGAGTTCCGTTTGCTTTCTGTCTGATCAGTTGCGTTTGATAGCGCGGAGGATCGACGCGCTCGAAACCGGCCTTGCGCTTGTTCCAGGCTTCGGTCGGCTGGAAGAGCGTTCCGGGCTCGCGAAGATTTGCCTCGACGGCCTCGAGATTGAGATCGAGGCCGAGCCCTGGAAGCTCCGGCACGTTCACATAGCCATCCGTCATGTAATCCCGGTCGAGGCCCGTCACGAGCTCCTCCCAAAAGGGTACGTCGAGCCCGTGATGCTCCACGGCGATCAGGCTGTTGATTGCCGCGCCGCAATGCACATTCGCCATGAAGGCGATCGGCGAGCAGCAGCTATGAAGCGCGCTCGGCAGTCCATAGGATGCACCGTAATCGGCAATGCGCTTGGTCTCCAGCATGCCTCCGGCACTCAGAAGGTCGGGATGCAGGATATCGAAGGCCTTGGTTTCGATGGCTTCGCGGAAGCCGTCGACGAGATAGAGGTCTTCGCCGCCGGCAACCGGAGTCAACAATGCATCCGCTACCTTCTTATGACCCTTGATATCGTGCCAGAGCACCGGATCTTCGATCCAGGCGAGATTGAAGGGCTCAAGCGCCTTGCCGATGCGGATCGCCTCGTCGGCCGTCACATAGCCTTCGCCGAAATGATCGACGCAGAGCGAAATGTCGTTGCCGACTTCGGCGCGCACGGCACGAACGATCTCGACGGCCGTCTCGATGCCTTTTTCCGATATCTTGGCGCCGCGCCCGGAACCGGGCGTACGGGTCGACCGGCCGAGATCGTATTCATGTCTGGTCGCCGAGCCGATCAACGCGCCGTCGGTCGTCTCGAAAAGCTTAGGGGGAAGATCGAACTTGATGAAGGTCAGCCCCATGTCCGCCCGCGCCCGCACGGCCTTGGCGTAGGCCTCCGGCGTGAGTTTCTCCGGCGCCGGCGTGTCGCCATAGATACGGACCTGATCGCGATACTTGCCGCCGAAGAACTGGTAGCAGGGAACGCCGTAGATCTTGCCGACCAGATCCCAGAGCGCAATCTCGATACCGGAGATGCCGCCGCCCTCCCGCCCATCGCCGCCATAGAGGCGCAGTGCGTTGAAGATCATGTCGACATTGCAAGGGTTCTGGCCAAGCAGGAAATGTTTCAGGCGCAGGGCGCTTTCCGGATGCCCGCCGTCACGAACCTCACCGAGACCATAGACGCCTTGATTGGTGTCGATCCGGATCAGCGGGTAATAGCAGATGCCCGTGACGACGGCGATGCGCATATCGGTGATCCGCAGGTCGGCCGGCCGCGAATGCGTCCGCACCGCGTTTTCGACGGCCTCGATAGCCATTGCCGCTTTCATATGTTCCGTCACGTTGTCGTCTCCTGTCGTAAAGCCGGGCAATCCCGCGGCTCGATAAACTGCCTGTCGTCCGTCATGCCGCGTTCAGCCGGGCGCCGGATGCTTTGTCGAAAACATGGATGAGATCGGGCGCAATGGTCGCCTCGAAGGTCTCGCCGGCATTGACTGTCTTTTCGCCATCGATGACGGCAACGATGTCGCGCCCCCCGAGATCGAAGGTCACATGCGTCAGCGCGCCGGTCGGCTCGACGAAACGCGCGGGTCCCGAAAGGCGTGTGCCGTTGCCCCGTCGCGCCAAGTGCTCCGGGCGGAGGCCGAGCGTGATCGGCTGTCCGTCCTCGATGCGGGCGCCGGCAAAGCGGATCGCTTCGCCATGGGGAAGCCGGGCGAAGGCACCGCCCGCATCGGTCGCGCCGACCGCATCGACGAAGTTCATCGCAGGAGTTCCGATGAAACCGGCGACGAAGAGGTTGGCCGGCTTGCGATAGAGTTCCATAGGATGCCCCTGTTGCTCGATACGCCCGCCGTGCATGACGACGATATGATCGGCGAGCGTCATGGCTTCGATCTGGTCATGCGTGACGTATATCGCGGTCGTGCGCACCTTCTGGTGCAAGAGCTTGATTTCCGCGCGCATCTGCACGCGCAGCTTCGCATCCAGATTGGAGAGCGGCTCGTCGAAGAGAAAGACCTGCGGGTTGCGCACGACAGCGCGGCCCATGGCCACGCGCTGACGCTGACCGCCGGAAAGCTGGGATGGCTTGCGTCCAAGCAAGGGCGTCAGGCTTAGCATGCGGGCGGCTTCGTTGACCCGCGCATCGATCTCGGCCGCCGGTTTCCTCGCGAGCTTCATGTTGAAGCCCATGTTCTCGGCGACGGTCATATGCGGATAGAGCGCATAGTTTTGAAAGACCATCGCGATGTTGCGCTCGCGCGGCGTAAGGTCGTTCACCAGCCTGCCGCCGATGGCGATATCGCCGCCGGTCGTCTCCTCCAGCCCCGCAATCATCCGCAAGAGCGTGGATTTCCCGCAGCCGGAAGGGCCGACGAGGGCGACAAAGGCCCCGTCCTCGATCTTCAGGTCGAGGTCGTGGATCACGGGCAGCGCCCCGAACGATTTCTTGACACCAGTAAGCTGAACCGACGCCATATGTCTTGTCTCCATCTTTCTTATCGGCCGGGCACCGCGAGGACGCCCGGCCGGGGATCGGTGATCAGCCTGCGCGGCGCATGGTGCGCTGCCAGTTGGTGGCAACCTCGTCCATTGCGGCCTTCGGGGAGGCCTGACCGAGCAGGGTCTTTGAAAGGCCGGCGCGAAGCTGTGCCTCGACCGCGCCCCAGAAGGCGTCGCGGGGATTGGCCTGCGCCGTCTTCAGCTGCTCGGCCATCACGCCGGTCCAGCCGTATGTCTCGATCACTTCCGGGTCGGTCAGGACGGAAAGACGCGCCGAGGCGTTGCCTTTCTCCATCGAGCGCTTCGCCCATTCGCGGCTGGTGATGAACTGGACGAATTCGAACGCCCATCCCTTGTTTGCGCCGGCCGACGGGACCGCGAAGCTCCAGCCGCCGAGCGAGGATCGGCTGTCGGCGGGGCCTGTGGCGCCTGGCACCAGAGCCCAGCCCCATCTGCCCTTCGTCTTCGACTTGTCGGATTTGTTGATCGGCGTGGCGGAAGCGTTCAGCGTAATCGCCATCGCATAGCGGTCGTTCTGGCCGTTGGCGATGATCTCGTCCCATTCCCAGGTCAGCGCATCCTCGGGAACGACATGGTACTTGTTGAGCAGGCTCGCATAGAAATCGAGTCCAGCGACGGATTTGTCGTTATTGATCCAGATGTCCTTCGATTTCGAATCGTAGAAGCCGCCACCGGCCGACAGGAGGTAGGGGCCAAAATGGTCGACGATTGCACCGCCCTGGCGGGCGCAATAGCCCACGCCGTAACGGTTCGGCTTGCCTGCTTCGGTGAGCTTCTCAGCCGCGGCCAGGTATTCGGCGAAGTTGGTCGGCGGCTTGATCCCGACCTGGTCGAGCAGTTCCTTCTGGTAGTGAAGGATGTAGGTGGTGCTGCGATAGGGCACCCCGCGCAGAACGCCGTCCATGCTGGCAAGATCGATCGCCGCCTGGGAGAATTCGTCCATGCCGAAGTCGACTGCATATTTCCCACCGGCCTTCTTCAGAAGCTCGTTCACGTCCTCCATGTAGGGATGCATCCAGCCGATCATCGAAGCGCCCATCTGCATCACGTCGAAACTCGTCGTGCTGCCGCTGGTAAGCTCGGCGCGGGCACGGGTGATCAGCGGCTCGTTCGGCAGCTGGATATATTCGACCTCGATGCCCGTCTCCTTCGTGAAGGCCGGAATGGCATCCTCGATGATCGTGCCCTTCCATGGCGCGCTGTCACCGAGGACCGTCAGCTTGGACGGCTTGCTCTGGGCCAGCGCCGGCGTAAACAATGCCGAACTCATCAGGCTGCCGCCAGCGATCGCCGCGGCCGATCCCAGCATCATGTTGCGGCGGGTGATTGACGGCCCCTTGAAAGGTCCCCTGTTCTTCTCCATTGGCATTCTCCTCCTCGACTTGGTGTCTTGTTGACCTTCTATTTCACGGTTCCCGACGACAGCCCCTGCACCAGGTGCTTCTGGACGATCAGCGAGAAGATGATGACGGGGATCACGACGAGCACACCCGACGCCGTGATCGCTCCCCAGTTCGTGCCGGTCTCCCCACCGGCATAGCTGGCCAGCAGGACGGGCGAGGTGCGCGTCGCGTTGTTGGTCAGGATGGCTGCGAAGATGAAGTCGTTCCAGGCAAGCAGCAGCGACAGGATCGCGGCCGTCACGATGCCTGGACGGGCAAGCGGCAGGACGATCTTGCGGAAAGCGAGCATGCGCGAGGCGCCGTCGATATAGGCCGCCTCCTCGAGCTCCTTCGGCAGGTTCGCGAAATAATCCTTCATGACCCAGACGATCAGCGGCAGGCTGAAGGTCGTATAGGCAATGATGACGGAAGCCCGTGTATTCGAAAGTCCGACCGCCTTGAAGAGAATGAAGAGCGGCAACAGGATGGCGACCGGCGGCAACATGCGCATGATGAGCAGGGTGACCATCGCGAAGCCCTGCCCCGGAAAGCGGAAACGGGCGAAGGTATAAGATGCCGGGATGCCGATCAGCAGCGACAGCGCCACGGAGCAGCTTGTTGTAATCAGCGAATTACCGAAGGAAGCCAGGAAATCCGACTGCGTCAGCACCTGCGTATAGTTCTCGAAGGTCGGGATCCAGAAAAAGACTGGCGGATTGGTGAAGATCTGCTCGCGCGTCTTCAGCGAGATGCCGACGATCCACAGCAGCGGGAACACGAAGATCGCAAGCAGGCTGAAAAGCCCGGCATAGACGGCGACATGATAGGCGAACTTGCGGCGCTTGCCGCGAAGAAGGGCGGACATCACGCGATCTCCTTGCGCTTGGTGGCCATGATGAAGAGCACGCAGAAGATCAGCACGATGAACAACATCACCCATGACGCCGCGGAGGCGAGCGTCAGGTCGAAGGAAAGGAAGGAGGCCTCGAAGGTGTAGACCGAAAGAAGCTTGGTCGCGTTAGCCGGACCGCCTCCAGTCATCACCCAGATATTCTCGA
The DNA here is from genome assembly GCF_030272705.1 of Rhizobium mayense. Taxonomy (GTDB): domain Bacteria; phylum Pseudomonadota; class Alphaproteobacteria; order Rhizobiales; family Rhizobiaceae; genus Rhizobium; species Rhizobium mayense. The sequence goes on from NZ_JARFYM010000023.1 coordinate 78,630, forward strand.
AGGAGCGGAACTCGAAAATCGTGCGCAGCAGGACGGCGACGACGATATAGGGCGCCAGTAGCGGCAGCGTCACATGGCGGAAGGTCTGCCAGGGATTGGCGCCATCGACCGCGGCCGCCTCGACCGGCTCATGGGGCAGCGATTGCAGGCCGGCGAGAAGGAGAATCGCGACGAAGGGCGCGTTCTGCCAGATATTGACCATCGCGACCGCAATCAGCGCCAGACCGGGGTCGCCGAGCCACACAGTCTTCGTCCCAAGGATAACGTTGATGAGCCCGTAATTCGGATCGAGCAGCAGCTTCCAGGTCAGCGCCGCGACGATCGGGGTGATCATCATCGGAATGATAAGCGCTGTGCGAAAGAAGCGGATGAACGGAACCCGGCAGTTGAGCAACAAAGCGACCGCCAGGCCGAGCAGCAGCTCTGCGGTGACGGTCACCGCCGTATAACCGATCGTCAGCATCAGGCTGGAGCGAAACAGCGGATCGGTAAAGAGGTCCTGATAGTTGGCGAAACCGACGAAGCGACCGGAGAACAAGGCGCTGTCGATGGACCATCCCTGAAAGCTCAACATGAAGGAAAAGACGAGCGGAATGCCGAACACCAGCAAGCTGGCGAGAAGCGTCGGAACCACCGTCAGCGGTACGAAAATTCTGTCCTGGAATTTGATGACCGCGTTGCGACGCGATTCCGCCCGCTCTTCGTCAACTGGCCGATCGGTATAGTCCGCCGCCTGCTCGAACTGTTGAGCCACCATTGCTCTCCTCCAAATTCAGCGACCGCCTCCAGGTCGCCCGTCCCGCAAAGCCAGCCGAACGATCTATGCGTTTATAGAAGCGCAAAACCTAACGCGACGCAAGTTAAAAACAAACAATGTTATTCTTTTTGTCAAAGCCTGCAGCAGGTGGAATTCAAACCACGTGCCGTAACCGTGCAAATAATTGGAATAAATCAGATATTTAAGCCGAAAAAGCCAATGCTTTATAAGAGGGCGGTCCGACAAAATAATTGAGGCGCTTCGATGGAAACCGCAACTTTGTTAGGTTGAGGCAGTGTCGAGCTTCAGGCGGAGACCGGCGGAGTGGCGAGTGCGTCGACTAGCCGCGCGATTGCGAGCATGCCTGGGTCGTCGAGGCCTATGCTCCGTTCCGCAAAGAACTTCGCGCGCCCCATCCGGCACGGCCGGTCGCGAAAGGCATCGAGCGCCGCGAAGGCGGCTTGCCGGGCGGCAAGGGCAGCGCTTTGGGCATCCGGTGCGACAGCCATTGCCGAGGTAATCGCCTCCAATGCATCGAGCACGGTCTTGTCGCCCAGTGCGGCTCCGCCACGCGCGATCATCGCCTCCAGAGCCGCAGCCAGGAGAACCGGCAGCGATCGCCACTCGACCTGCACCGCGCTTTTCGTCTGTTTCGACATGGTGAGAAGCGCGGTCGCAAGCAGGGTCCCTAGGCTTGAGCCCGTCGCCGACACGGCCGCGCGTGCAAGCTTGCCAAAAGCTTCGCTGACAGAGACCGAGGCGGCGACATCGCTTGTGGCCATGGCGCCGATGACCCGCGCCAGCATCGACCCGGTATCGCCGTCGCCGAGTTTGGCGTCGGCTGCGTTGAGTTCCTGCTCCAGAACCTTGAGACTATCGGCGGCCCGGCGGACGCCAGCGACGATCTGTGCGACCGTAAGTTCCATCAGCCGACCCTCCAGAAGGGGCACTCGGCGGGCGCTGCAAGCAGCCCCTTAAGCTCGTCGTCGAGATGAAACAGGCTGATGGACATGCCCTGCATCTCCATGGAGGTGACGAAGTTGCCGATGAGAGGCTGCACGACCTGCAGCCTCTCATCGTCGAGCAATCTGCGGACGTGACGGTACACGATAAAGAGCTCCTCGATCGGCGTTGCGCCGAGGCCGTTGACCAGCACGGAGACCTCGCCTTGCGGCGCTGCCGGCATGTCGGCGAGCAGCCGCCCAACCATCTCCTCGGCAAGAACATCGGCCCGGCGCATCGTGTCGCGCCAGATTCCTGGCTCGCCATGGATACCGATGCCCATCTCGATCTCGTCGGGCGCCAGCTCGAAGCTTGGCTTGTCCGCAGATGGCAGACGGCAGGGACCGAGGCCGACGCCGATCGTCCGCGTCGCGGCCACGGCCTTGGCTGCGACACGCGTCACTTCCTCAAGATCGGCGCCGCTGTCGGCGCTGGCTCCGGCTGCCTTGCAGGCATAGATCAGGCCGGCGACGCCGCGACGGCGCGCGATCTGGGCCGGGCTGCCGCTCGCGATATCGTCGGTCCCGAGAACGGTCGTCGTCGCAATACCTTCTTCTTCCAGGAACTCTCCGGCCATGTCGAAATTCATCCGGTCGCCGCCGTAATTGCCATAAAGGCGCAGGACCCCGCGCCCACCGTCGGCTAGCCTGATCGCGTCGATACAGCTTTCGATATTCGGCCCTTCGAAGACGTTGCCGATGGCGCAGCTATCGATCAGCCCGCTGCCGACATAGCCGGTGAATAGCGGCAGATGGCCGGAGCCGCCGCCGGAAGCGATGCCGACCTTACCCTGCGTCGCCCCCGCAGTACGCCGGATGACACGGCCATGGGCGCCGTCTCGCACGAGGGCCGGATAGGCGAGCGCGAGACCGTCGAGCGTTTCGTCGACATAGTCGGCGGGATCATTGATGAGCTTCTTCATGGGAGACCTGTTTCTCAGTCGAGATTGGCGTAGAATTTCAATGCGTTGTCATGGAACAGCATGCGCCGCTCCGTCTCGCTCATCGGCATGAGGAGCGCACGCTGCGGATCGTCGAAATCCCAGTGCGGATAGTCGGTGGCGAACATCATGCGGTCGAAGCCGATCCATTCGAACAGCAGGCGAAGATCCTTGCGGTCTTCGGGTTCTTCGGCCGGCTGCGTCGTGAACCAGATATTTTGGCGCATATATTCCGAGGGCGGGCGCTTGCAGCGTGGCGTTTCACTCCGGACCTTCCGCCAGTGGTTGTCGAGCCGCCAGGCGAGCGGCGGCGCCCAGGCGAAACCAGCCTCGATCATCACCACGCGCACCCGGGGGAAGAGTTCGAAGACGCCTTCGAGGATCATGCTCGCCACCTGCGTATGGGCGCTGTGGGTGAGCACGTGATGATCCTCGATGTAATAATCGGGCCAGCCACTCGGCGAAGGGGCATAAGGCGACGGGCCCCCGACGTGAAAGCCGATCGGGATGTCATACCGCTGGGCCGCCTCGAAAATCGGCCAATAGCGTTTACGTCCGATCGGTTCGACCGAGCGCGAGCCAAGCTGGATCTGGGCGAAGTTCCGGTCTCCGGCACGCCGGTCTATCTCCTCGACCGCGAGATCGGCGTCTTCCGCGCAGATGTGGATGGAGGCCTTGAGGCGACTGTCCCTGGAGGTGAATTCGTCGACCTGCCATTCGTTTGTGGCAGTGCAGAGCGCAGCCGAAAGGTCGGTGTTGCGGGCATTGTTCGCACCGACGATCGGCTCCAGTATGCCGAAGCGGACATTATGCGCGTCGAGATGCTGCTGCTGCATGAATTCGAGATCGGAGCCCGGCGGATTGCCGTTGGGCGGCCAGGCATCGCGCCGCGCCGTTTCCGGCGTGAAGCGCGGATAGGCGCCGCCACGGGTGGCATAGACGCCGTGGGTGAGACTGCCGTAAGTGTCAAGATGATCCCGCCACTGCTTTGAAAGATAGGGGTACAGCGCCTTCTTGTGCTTGAGCGATGGGTGGATATCGCAGTCGATGAACTGAAAGCGGGCGGCGTCAGCGGGACGCTCGGGAGCGGTGTCGCGCGCACTCATTGCAGTGTCTCCCTCAGCCGCGGATAGGTCGCAAGCGGGTTGTCCTTCGCCATTTTCTCGATAAGGCGGGCCGGAACGCCCTTCGGCAGCATCTGGTCGCCGTCGAACTGCCAATGGGGATAGTCGGAAGCGAAAAGCAGCATGTCGTCCGAGCCGATCTGCTCCAGGACGCGCTCGAGTATTTCCGGATTGTCCGGCGCATCGATCGGTTGCGCCGTCAGACGAACGTGGCGGCGGATAATGTCGATCGGTGATTCCTTTACCCAGGGCACTTCCGGGCGAACCGCGCGCCAGGTCTTGCGCGCACGCCAGAGAAAGCCCGGCAGCCAGGTGACGCCACTTTCGATGAGCACGACCATCAGATCCGGAAATTTCACGAAAACGCCCTGCGCGATAAGGCTCAGCAATTGGCTCTCGAAGGCCTGATTGTTGCTGACGTAATCCTGGAGGTGATGGCTAGGCCAGCCGACCGCGGTCGGCGCGTAACGATAAAGGCTGCCGGCATGAAGGCCGATAGGCAGGCGATGTCTTACGGCAGCCTCAAAGATCGGCCAGTAGTGCTGCTTGCCGAGCATCATGTCGAGGCCGACGGGCATCAATATCTGCACGAAACGCGGATCATCCGCCTGACGCTCGATCTCCTCGACGGCAAGCGCCGGGTTCTGCGTCGGAACGACGATCGAGGCCCGCAGGCGCGGATCGCGGTCGAGCCATTGCTCGCGAATCCAGTCGTTGACAGCCGAGCAGAGCGCGGCTCCCATCGTCTCGCTGACCGCGAAGGAACCTCCATAGAGGACGTTGCAGATGGCGAACCTCGATCCGAAACCATCGAGAGCATGGGCTTTCAGGCGCTCGAAGCTGGTTCCGGGAATCTCCTCGCCGTCTCGCCAGTCGGGCCGGCAGGTCAATGGCGAATTAGGCAGATAGCTGGCGGGCTGGAATCCGTCTTGCCCCCTTGCGATGAAGCTCTCACGCCAATAGTCGGTCATATAGGGGAGCAGCGCCTTGACCGTCGGCACGCCCGGATGAATGTCGCAGTCGATGGCATCAGAAATCGGCAAGATGAATGTCCTCCCCGTCAGGCGCGCCCCCGCGCTTCAAAGTTCAACGACGACGTATTGATCCTCGACGGAAATGCCGAAGGTCTCGATCACATAAGGCCCTGCGACGAGCGTCTCGCCGGTCTCGACCGTCAGGTCATAGGCCTTCGTGCGGAACCTGCGGGGATCGCACCGTGATTGGCCTGAACGCAGGTCGAACTCCCAGCTATGCCAGGGGCAGCGAACGAATTCGCCGGGGCGGGAATGACAGAACTTGCCGGGCTCGTCGGAGGTCGTCAGGCCGACCGTCGCACCCGTGACCAGACTGCCGCCCTGATGCGGGCAGGTATTAGAAATGCCGAAAAACTCGCCATTGACGTTGAACACGGCGATCGCGCGTCCGTTTACATGAACGAGCTTCCTCGACCCCGGCGGGATATCGGCCAATGCAGCCACGACATGCTTGCCCACTGTCTCCACCCTCCGTGCGACGCCGCCAAAGCCCCTCCTCGCCGGCGCCTAACGATTTATTTGCGTTTTGTTAGGTAATCAGCTAACATAGGCAAACTTGAAGCGCAACTATTTTTGGTAAGTTCGCACGGCGACTTGACGTAGCAGCCTTCCTACGGCAGAACCGCAACTGTCATAACAAGGGTCTCGGGAATGGCCTCAAACAGGGTAACGATACAGGATCTTGCAGATAAGCTCGGTCTCTCGAAATTCTCGGTCTCCCGCGCCCTTTCGGGTAAGCCCGGGGTCGGCGAATCGACGCGCAACCGTGTTTTGCGTGCAGCGCATTCCATGGGTTACCACGTCAATCAGGACGTACCCTATACGGCCGGCCACATCCTCTTCATCCGCCAGGAAATCGACCCGGTCAGCAGCGAGCTCTGGCTGAACATCATGCACGGCGCCGAGCAGGAGGGAGAGCGGCTGGGTTTTGCAATCGTGCCGAGGCAGGCGCGCTATCTGAGCGAGGTCGGGCAGATGGAGACTTCCGTCGTCGGCCTCATCCTCGCCGTGCCCCGCCCGTCGGAATGGACCGCGCTTGCCGCGCGCACCGGACTGCCCGTGGTCTGCGCCAGCTATGTGAGCCCGATGGAGCGCATCGACCAGGTCGTCGGCGCCGACTGGGAATCCGGCTATGGTGTCGCCCAGATGCTTCTCAAGCTCGGGCATCGCGAAATGGCCTTCGTGCACGGCAGCGCCACGCCTATGGGCCGCGCCGAGCGCTTTCGCGGCTTCCGTGACGGGGCGCAAACGATCGAAGGAACGAGCGTCGACGACATCGTCTTCGACGAGGAGAAGGGTTTCCGCAGCGCCTTCTTCTCATATCTGCGCTCCGGCAAGGCACCAACTGCGCTCTTCTGCGCCCATGACGGCATCGCGATCGCCGTCACCTCCGAGCTTCTGCGCCTCGGCATTCGCGTTCCCGACGATATTTCTGTCGTCGGCTTCAACAACTTCGCCTCGGCGTCCCACTTCTCCCCGCGCCTGACGACAGTGCGGACGCCGCAGGTGGAAATGGGCGCAGCCATGGTGCGCTGCATTGCCGACAGGCTAGCCAATCCCGAAGCCCGCGAGCGGCCGCCAGTAAGGCTCGCGCTGGTCTCTGATATCATCGAACGCGAATCGACCGGCCCAGCCGGCGGCAAGGAATGGCTAAAGAAGCCACTGACGGTGATGAGGGAGACTGCTCAGGAATAGTCTGGCGATCCGAGCCCGACCGCCTGACACCGAGCATGCCATCCCGCTTCAGGCGGTGATGGCGGCCCAGCACATGACGACGATCCGATGCTTGAGGTCCGGCGTGAGCTCGCCGCCGGCGGCGCGCAAGCGCTTGAGCGTGTTGCGGATGGCGCCGCGAACGAAGGACGCCATCAACGACTTGGGCATTTCCGGCTCGCCGTTCTCCGGTGGCTCGGAGAATACCTTGATGCTGTAAATCGCGAACTCAAGGAAAAGCGATCCGACACGCTCCTGCATGATGAGCGGGGAGTTGGTGATCACCTCATAGAGCATGGCACGGGTCTGGTCGCGCCAAAGGTGCTCGATATAGCGCATAATATAGGCTTCGACCCGTGCCGGGAACGGGGTCTCCTGATCGATCTCCACGATCATATCCGCGTTCAGTTCCGCAGCCACGCGCTGGTAGACGGCAAACACCAGGTCTTCCTTTGAAGGGAAGTAGTTGTAGAGCGAGCCCGTGGCCACGTTCGCCTGCTCGGCGATGGCGGACATAGGCGTTTGCAGCCCTGTCTTCAGCAGCAGTTCGGCGGCCGTATTGAGGATGCGTTCCCGTTTATCCAATGCAATATCCATAGTCTGAATGAACCTTCATTCATTTGTCATTGAGCACAGCTACGCATATTTGCACGCCTCACGCAAGAGGTTGTTGCGGCAGAGCTGGAACAACCCTGTGACGCGATCACCCGTAAGGGAATGGAGCGTGCCGACGGACGCCGGCAGTTCCGCACGAATCAAAAACAACGGCGGGCGCAGGATGCTGCATTCACCGAACAGGATGACTCGCCTTTCAGGAAGTACAACCATGGCAGACAACATCACCTTTGTTCACCTTACCGACCTGCATGTCGGCGATCCATCGGCGAAAGACGATCATCTGTTCTCCGACACGACCGCCACCTTCCGCGCCATTGCCGCCGATATCAGGAGGATGAAGCCCAGCCCGGCCTTCATCGTGGCCAGCGGCGACCTCACCAACCGCGGCGATGCCGCAAGCTACGAGCATCTGAAGTCCCTCATCTCCGAGGCTGACCTCAACATTCCGATGCTGTTCGCGCTGGGCAACCACGACACGCGCGAAGGTTTCTACCCCGTTATGCTGGGCCGCACCGAGGACACGTCCGCGCCCCATGACCATGATCTCGTTGTCGCGGGCATCCACATCATCGTGATGGATTCGAGCGTACCCAAGAAGATCGGCGGTGCGTTTGAGCCGGGACAGCTCGATTGGCTCGCGATGCGCCTCAGCGAGCATGCGGGCCTGCCCAAGCTGCTCGTAATGCACCATGCCCCCGCCCTCGACGAAGAGGATTTCGATGGCGAATGGGAAACGCTTGCCATCGCCGACACCATCGCCCTGCGCGACCTGCTTATCGACCGCTCCGACATCGTCGGCATCCTTTCCGGCCATATTCATTTCGACCGCGTCTCCAGCTGGTATGGCATCCCGTTGGTGGTGGGCGTCGGCCAGCATGCCGCGACAGACGTCGTTGGGCTCGGGGACAGCTTCCGCATGCTTGAAGGCGCGTCCATGGCGATCGGCACCATCCGCCCCTCGGGCCTGACGATCTCGTTCGCGCCGCAGCCTTCGACCAGACGTGAGCTACACGTGCTCGACATGGAAAGGATCCGCGAAATCGTCGCCAGGAGCGCCAAAGAAGCCACATCGGCTGCCGAGTAGGGAGAGAAGAATATGCTGCGCAGAACCTTCGTTTCGGGCCTCGCCCTCATTGCCGCCGCGCTTGGCGGTTCCGCATTCGCCCAGCAAGCGCGGCTGACCGTCGACCAGCCGGTGACGATCACCTTCTACAACTACAACCTCGGCTCGGCCGGCAATGGCAAGGATGCGACCGAGCGGCTGATCGCCGAATTCATGGCGGCCAATCCCAACATCAAGGTTCAAGGCGTGCCCTATTCGTCCGCAGACGGCAATGCGCGCATACAAGCCGATCTCGCCGCTTCGCGCTCGGTCGACCTCGTACAGCTTGGTTTCAACTCCCTGGACTATGCCGTCACCAATTACGGCGCCAAGGCGCTCGAGGATTTCGTGCCGGCCCAGGAGATCGCCGCGCACATGCAAGGCATGAGCCCGAACGGCACCAAGCTCGGTGTGCTTAACGGCAAGACCTATGGCCTGGCCTATACCTTCTCCACCCCCGTGCTGTTCTACAATGCCGATCTGTTCAAGGCAGCCGGGCTCAACCCGGACAACCCGCCCAAAACCTGGGCCGAGGTCAAGACCGATGCTCTCGCCATCAAGGACAAGACCGGCAAGACCGGATTCATCGCCGGCATTTTTGGGCCAAGCGCCGTCGATTGGCTGTTCCAGGGCGTCGTCCGCTCCAACGGTGGCGAGGTGATCTCGCGAGACCGCAAGACGCTCAAATTCGCCGAGCCCGAGTCGGTCGAGGCGGTACGCATGCTGCGCGACCTCGCCGACACAGGTGCCTTCGAAAACATGGACATCAACGAGGCAATGGAAAGCCTAGCCGGCGGCAATGCGGGCATGTACCTCCAGACCTCGGCCATCCAGGCCTTTCTGGTCAAGGGCGCCCAAGGCCATTTCGACCTGCGCGCGGCCAAGATGCCGGCTTTCGGCGACAAGCCGGTGCGTCCGAACAATTCCGGCAGCGCGCTAGTGGTGCTGAGCCGCGATCCGGTCAAGCAGCGGGCATCGTGGGAGCTGATGAAGTTTCTTACGAGCAAGCACGGCTACACGGTCATCACCTCTGAGATCGGCTATCTGCCGCTCCGCACCGACATCATCAATGACCCCAAATATCTGGGAGATTGGGTCAAGGCCCATCCGTTGGTGCAGCCCAATATCGAGCAGCTCGCCGTGCTCGAGCCCTGGGACTCCATGCCCGGCCCGAACTACGCGCAGATCGTCAAGACCATGATGGACGCAGCCGAGACGAGTGTATTCGGCGGTGTGGACGTGGCCGAGACGCTCAAGGCCGCCCAGGACCGGGCTCAGGATCTGATGCCGGCCAACTGAGCCAAGGCTGCTTCACGCCGGCGCCGCGGACCTCCATCGACGCGGCGCCGCTCCACACTGAACGTGAAGACGGGCATGCCGAGGCGGCCGTGCTTGGCCACGATGACGTCGCCAGAATTCTCGGCCCCCCCAGGCCGTCCCGTCACCCACAACCAGAAGGAACAAACTCCATGAGCCGCAACATCACCTTCGTCCACATCACCGACCTTCACGTCGGCGCCCCTGGCGTGCCTGATCCGCATCTGCACAGCGACACCACCACCAACTTCCGCGCCATCATGGCCGATATCAAGCGAATGAATCCGCAGCCCTCCTTCATCATCGTCTCGGGCGACCTCACCAATCGCGGCGATGTGGACAGCTACGAACACCTCAAGTCGCTGCTCGCCGAAGCCGGGCTGGATGTGCCGGTGCTCTTTGCACTCGGCAATCACGACACGCGCCGGGGTTTTTACAGCGCGTTCTTCGACGGCATCGAAAATACGAGCCTGCCCTACGATCATGACACCATCATCGACGGCATCCACATCATCACCGTCGATTCGAGCGTGCCCAAGACGATCGGCGGTGCCTTCGAGCCCGGTCAGCTCGATTGGCTCGCCGCGCGGCTCGACGACCATGCAGAACTGCCCAAGCTGCTGGTGATGCATCATGCGCCCGCGCTCGACGAAGACAATTTCGAAGGCGAATGGGAAACGCTTGCCATCGCCGACACCATCGCTTTGCGCGAACTGCTGGCTGGCCGCAAAATCATCGGCATCCTCTCCGGCCACATTCACTACGATCGCGTGTCGAACTGGCACGGCATCCCTGTCGTCGTCGGCATCGGCCAGCACAATGCGCTTGATCCCGTAATCTTGGGTGACGCGATCCGCGCGGTCGAGGGCGCATCGATGGCGATCGGCACCATCCGGCCGTCTGGACTGACCATCTCCTTTGCTCCGCAACCTTCTACCCGCAGCCAGATCAGCTCCACGCCGCTCAACGAATTCCAGGCGCGGCTCGACGCCTATCTCGCCTCTCGCGAAGCTGCTGAATGATCCTTTTGACGGGAAACCCATGCTGAAACGAACCTTCCTTATCCTCTCCGCTACGATGGCGGCAACCGTGCTTTCCTCGGGCACGACCGCCTTTGCGCAGACCGCCGCCCCCCGCGTGGACGCGCCGGTCACGATCACGTTCTACAATTATAACCTGGCCTCCGCCGGGCTCGGCGCCGACGCCACCAAGAAGCTGATCGACGAGTTCATGGCTGCGAACCCCACCATAAAGGTGGAGGGCGTTGCCGTACCTTCGCCAGATATGGCGAGCCGCCTGCAAAGCGATATGGCTGCGAACCGGGTTCCCGACGTCGCGCAGGTCGTGTTTGACGGGCTGGCCTTTGCCGCCGACAATCTCGGCGCCGCCGCGCTCGAGGATATCGTTCCCAAGCAGGAATTGGCCGATCACCTCTCCGGCATGATTCCCGCCGGCGTCAAGCTTGGCCAGTTGAACGGCAAGACCTACGCGCTGGCCTACACCTTCTCCACGCCGGTTTTGTTCTACAATGCCGATCTCTTCCGAAAGGCCGGGCTCAATCCCGACGAACCGCCAAGGACCTGGGAGCAGGTCAAGGCCGCGGCGGTCACCATCCACGAGAAGACAGGCGCTCAGGGCTTCAACGGCGCGCTCGCGGGCGGCGGTGCGGCCGGATTCGACTGGGCCCTTCAGGGCGTTCTTCGCTCCAACGGCGGCGGCGTCCTGTCCGACGATCGTAAAACGATCACCTTCGGCGAACCGGCAGCGGTGCAGGCGGTTTCCATGCTGCGCGGCCTTCACGATGCCGGCGTCTATGAGAACATGCCGAATGACGCGATGGTCGAGGCGATGACGTCGGGACAGCTCGCGATGCTGCTGAACACCTCGGCTCAGCAGAATGTGCTGATCAAGGGATCCGAGGGCAAGTTCGAGCTGCGTGCCGCCCAGATGCCCGGCTTCGGCGACAAGCCCTCCACGCCGACGAATTCCGGCAGCGGGCTGGTGATCTTCAGCAAGGATCCCGTCAAGCAGCGCGCAGCGTGGGAGCTCATGAAGTTCCTGACGTCGAAGCACGGCTACTCCATCATCACATCGCAGATCGGCTACCTGCCGCTCCGTGCCAATATCGTCGACGATCCTCAATATCTCGGGGCTTGGGTAAAAGCGCATCCGATGGTGCGTCCGAACCTTGCTCAGCTCGATCGGCTTCAGCCTTGGGTCGCTTATCCGGGCCAGAACTACCGCCAGATCGCAAAAATCTTCCTGGATGCGACCGAAGCGGCCGTCTTCGGTGACGGGGACGTGGCCGAAACAATGAAGGCTGCCCAGGATCTCGCCCAGGGCCTGATGCCGCAGCAATGAGTCCGGATGCCGGGGCCCGACGGCGGGTCCCGGCGCCTTTCCGCCGATTGAACGCACCAGACGAAGCCATGACTGAGCCGGTATCTTTTAGCCATCTCGCCGACCCGCCGATTGCCGCGCCCCCCACCCGGTCGCCCAAGCAGTCGCGACACCTATTTGGTCCCGCGGAAAGCGGTCGGTTGTCTTCCTCCAGCACAAAGGAGCATGCGCCGTGGCCGAAATGACCCTCAGCGCTTCCGGTGCCAACCGGCGAGCCGCACGCCGCTTGAGCAGCAAATGGACTCAAATCACGCCGTGGATCTATCTTCTGCCGGCCGTGTTCACGCTGGTCTTGTGGATCTACTGGCCGCTGATCGATGCCCTGCGGCTTAGTTTCTACGAATGGAACATGCTGCCCACCGCGCCGCTCAAATTCGTCGGATGGCGGAATTACACCAATATCTTCGCCCTGCCCAAGCTTTGGCAGGCAGCGCGCAATACCGGCATTTACGTGCTGGGACTGATCCCGATCGCGGTCATCATTCCGCTCGCCATCGCCATCTGGACGCACGACCTGCCGGCGCGCTCGCGCAATATCTATCGTGCGCTGATCTTCGTGCCGATGATCATCGCACCGGTCGTCGCGGCCGCTGTCTGGCGCTGGCTGCTCGACCCCGGTCACGGCATGGTCAATGTCGGGCTGAGCCTCTTCGGTTATTCGCCGGTCAAGTTCCTCACCGATCCCAAGATTGCCATCTGGACGATCATCGTCATCACCGGATGGAAGCTGATCGGCTTCTCGACGCTGATCCTTTCGGCGGCGAACGCCAACATTAATCCCTCGCTGATCGAGGCGGCCCGCATGGATGGCGCCAGTAAATGGGAGATCATCCGCGACGTCCGGCTCCCGTTGCTTTCCTCCTCGGTACTGCTCCTTGTCATGATGACGATCCTGCTCGGAGCACAGTGGAGCTTCACCTACATCAACGTGCTCACCTCCGGAGGACCGCTCGGGGCCACCAGCAATATCTACTACCTGCTGTGGGATTTCGGCTTTTCCAGCCTTTCGGTCGGCTGGAGCTCGGCAGCGGCCATCATCCTTTTCATCGGCTTCAGCATCGTCGCCTTCATCCTGTTCCGCCTCGTCAACCGGTACTCCTTCTATGACAATTGACGCGACAACGAGCCACGTGGAGCTCTCCCCCTCCCGTCCCCGCCGGCGGCGCCGCTCGGCCCGGGGTCTCGATACGATGATCGGTCACATCGTCATGGTGGTGCTGACCATCTTCTGCCTGTTCCCGGTCTATTGGATGCTGGTCACCTCGCTTCGGCCAGCCAATGCCATCTTCGAGACGAGCCTGTGGCCCACCGCCGCTTCACTCGAAAATTATACCTATGCGCTACGCGCCATCCCGGTGGTGCGGATGCTCATGAACACACTTGTGGTCTCGGCCGTGGTGACGGTGGTGCAGCTCTTTACCGGGCTCCTTGCCGCCTATGCTTTCGCACGCTGGAAATTCTCGTACGACTGGCTTGTCAGCAGCCTCGTGGCGCTGACCTGGCTGGTGCCGTTTCAGGTGGTGATGATTCCCAATTACCTGCTCGTCGCCAATATGGGACTGCTCGACAATATCGTGGCGCTGATCCTGCCGCATTTCGCCTCGGCGCTCTGCATCCTGCTGCTCACCCAGTCGATGCGTGCCTTCCCCAAGGAGGTTTTGGAAGCCGCTCGGATGGATGGCGCTCGCAGTTGGCGGACACTGTGGGAAGTGGTGGTACCAAATTTGCGCGGCACCATCGCCTCGCTCGCCATCCTGATCTTCATTTCCACCTGGAACGAGTATTTCTGGCCGCTGCTTTTAAGCCGCACGCCGGAAAACAGTGTCATCCAGATCGGCATCCAGATGTTCATTACCGCCGAGGGTAATGCCTGGGGCCCGCTGATGGCGGCTTCGACCATGGCCAGCCTGCCGATCCTCATCTTTTATGTCCTGCTGCAACGGCAGGTCGTCCAATCCTTCATGAAATCGGGACTCCGCTGATGAACGCCTCCATCGACCGTCACTTCCGCCTTAACGGCGCCCACAACGTCCGTGACCTGGGCGGTTACCAAGCGGGCGACGCTGTCACACAATGGCGCCGCCTGTTCAGAGCCGATGCTCTTCACCGGCTCGACGCCACCGACATCGACGCCCTGCTCGAAGCGGGCCTGCGCACCGTCATCGACCTGCGCCATGCCGGCGAACTTGAGCAGGCGCCCAGTCCCTTCAAGGGCAGTGCCGAGGTGCGCTACATCAACGTGTCGCTGTTCGAGCAGTTGGTCCCGACCCTGACCCCGGGCGGGCAATATGCCGACGGCGACGTGCTGCTCGACCTTTATCTCAAGGCCCTGGCGCTGCGCGGCGAGGCTTTCCGCGATGTTCTTCACCACATCGCCGATGCCGACCAAGGCGTGGTGATGTTCCACTGCACCGCCGGCAAGGACCGTACCGGGATGATCGCGGCTCTGCTCCTTGGCGCTGCCGGCGTCGACCGCGACACCATCGTTGCCGATTATGCACTGACCCGCCCGGCAATCGAGCCAATCGTTGCCGAGCTCCTCGCCGACGCCAAGACGCGGGGCATCGACCCCGAGCAGTTCAGCCGGCTGCTGGTAAGCGAGCCGGCGACCATGTTTGCCACGCTCGACCACATCGAAGCCAAGCATGGCGGGATAGCCGCATACCTGAGCGGGATCGGCGTCGACGCGGTCACGATCGGTAAGCTGCGCAGCCGGCTGGTCGCGGTGAACGGACAGGGAGAGGCATGATGGCCGAACTGGAACTCAACGGAGTGAAGAAAGCCTATCAGGGCAATCAGGTCGTGCACGGCCTCGACCTCGCCATAAAGGACGATCAGTTCGTGGTGATCGTCGGCCCTTCTGGCTGCGGCAAATCCACCCTGCTGCGCATGATCGCCGGGCTGGAGGACATCACCTCGGGCGAACTCGCGATCGACGGCGAGATCGTCAACGATATCGACCCGGCCGATCGCGGCTGCGCCATGGTGTTCCAAAACTATGCCCTCTACCCGCACATGACCGTGCGCCAGAACATGGCCTATCCGCTCAAGATCGCGCGGCTCCCAAAGGCTGAACGCGAGCGGCGGGTCGAGGAGGCGGCGCGCATCCTCGATCTCACGCAGTATCTCGATCGGCGACCGGCCCAGCTCTCGGGCGGGCAGCGCCAGCGCGTCGCCATGGGCCGGGCCATCGTGCGCGAGCCCAAGGTGTTCCTGTTCGACGAGCCGCTCAGCAATCTCGACGCCAAGCTGCGGGTGCAGATGCGCATCGAAATCCGGCGGCTGCACAAACGACTTGGGGCGACCTCGATCTTCGTCACCCACGACCAGGTGGAGGCTATGACGCTCGCCGACCTGCTGGTCGTGATGAATGCCGGCCATATCGAGCAGGTCGGAAGGCCGTCCGAGATCTATCGCAGGCCGGCCTCTGTGTTCGTCGCCAGCTTCATGGGCGCCCCCGCCATGAACTTGTTCGATGCCGCCATCGTCTCGCCGGGCGAAATCGCACTCGACGCCGTGACGACCAATCGGATCGCCGCTCCTTCGCATGATCTTGCGGTCGGTACCCGCATCAAGCTCGGCATTCGGCCAGAGCACGTCAGCATTGCGGCGCCCGGTGCACCGGGCCTCGCGGCGCGGATCGATCTTGTCGAGGAACTGGGCGGCAGCCAGATCGCCTACTGCGCTGTGGGCGAGGCTGAGATGGCCGTGGTTCTGCCGCCCGACATGGAGGCACAGGAAGGAACGCTCTTGACGCTCGCCTTGCCGCCATCGGCTCTGCACATCTTCGATGCGGCAAGTGGCAAGCGGCTCGCACTCGAAACGACCGCTGCAGCGGTTAACGCCCGCCTGCCCGCCTGACACCGTCAGCCTCCGAAGCGGATGGCAAGGCGCATCGCCCCTCATCCGCACCTTGATTGCGCTGCTGCGGTATTGCCGCCGCCAGCTCACCATCTGCGAGAGAATGAGCAGCAGTCCGTTTTCCGATGCCAGGCAGGCGTAAAGCCGCGACGGGGTCACTCCGTAAAGGACGAACAGAGCCGCGGCGCCCGCGAGAATGATCGCCGCGACTAAGATCCGGCGGATACGGCTTCGCAATCCCGGATGAAGACTTCCGGACAAATGCGCGCGCCGTCCATATCCAATTAGCGCCCGCTTCCTCCAGTCCTTCGATCGGCCGCTTGTCGATCGTGTCATTCGCTTCGGAAAACAGTTTGCCCAGCGATCCCGCCGTATGACCTTCGCAACCGCTGACGGCTCTTACAATTTATAGTTTTTTTCTATTGTCATTTGGATGTAATAGTTTTTGCATATGATTTTCCTCGCACAGCTTCCTTGCGATCCACTGCCAGGCAGGCGAGCGGGATCGCATTTTCAGTGAGGGAACCATCATGAACGCAAAATGCATTTTGGCGATTGCCGGGCTTTTCGCCTCCGTCGCAATGCCCGCCATGGCGGACGACAATATCGTGACCATTTACAGCGCCGACGGTCTTCATGACGGTTCGCCGAGCTGGTTCGGCAATGAGTTCGACGCTTTCACCAAGGCAACCGGCATCAAGGTCCAGTATGTCGAGGCTGGCTCCAGCGGTGTTGTCGATCGTATCGCCAAGGAAAAATCCAACACCCAGGCCGACGTTCTCGTCACTCTGCCGCCCTTCGTGCAGAAGGCTGCGAGCGAAAACCTGCTGCAGGCCTATACGCCGGCTGGCGCCGACAAGATCGACGCACGCGACAAGGACCCGAAGGGCTTCTACGTCGCGATGATCAACAACTATCCGAACTTCATCTACAACAGCTCCGTCTTGAAGACGGCTCCGGCGACCTACCAGGATCTGCTCGATTCCAAGTTCAAGCAGAAAATCCAGTATTCGACGCCCGGCCAGGCCGGCGATGGCACCGCGCTGATGCTGCAGGCCTTCCATGCCTTCGGCGGCAAGGATGCCGGCCTCGACTATCTGAAGAAGCTTCAGGTCAACAATCTCGGTCCTTCCGCCTCGACCGGCAAGCTGACTGCGCTCGTCAACAAGGGCGAACTCTATGTCGCCAACGGCGACCTTCAGATGAACCTTGCCCAGCAGGCCAACAATCCGAACATCAAGATCTTCTTCCCCGCCGGCCCGGACGGCAAGAAGACCGCCTTCCCGCTGCCCTACTATATCGGCCTCGTCGCCGGCGCGCCGCACAGCGACAACGGCAAGAAGCTGATCGACTTCCTGCTCGCCGAGGACGCCCAAAAGGACGTCAGTGCCGTTGCCCAGGGTCTGCCTGTTCGCACCGACATCCATCCGACCGACGACAATTATGCAAAGCTCCATGCCATCATGGACGGCATCGAGATCCGGTCGCCCGATTGGACGCAGGTGCTGGCCGACCTGAAGCAGGACGTCGACGCCTATAACCAGGCGACCACGAGCAACTGATGTCGTCGGCGGGAACCATGGTTTCCGAAGGCGCGCGGCCGATGACAATGGCATCGGCCGCCTCCGCCAAGCGGATCCGCTTCGAGGACGTTTCTGTCGCCTATAATGGGCTGACCGTCCTCGATTCATTGAGCCTGACGGTCAATCCCGGCGAGATTGTCGCGCTGATCGGCCCGTCCGGATCGGGAAAGACCACGGCGCTCAGAGCAGTCGCCGGTTTCGTGCGCCCGGCAAGCGGCCGCATCACCATTGGCGACCGGGACGTTACCAATCTCGCGCCCTATGACCGTGACATCGGCATGGTGGTGCAGAACTACGCCTTGTTTCCGCATATGCGCGTCGAGGAAAATGTCGCCTTCGGTTTGCGGGCGCGCCGGACTGCGGAAGACGTCAGTCGTGCGCGCGTGCCGGAAGCGCTTGCCATGGTCGGCATGTCCGCCTACGCGAAACGCTATCCACGGGAGCTTTCCGGCGGTCAGCAGCAACGTGTCGCCATTGCCCGGGCCATTGCCATCCGCCCGCAGGTGCTATTGCTCGACGAACCGCTTTCGGCGCTCGATGCGCAGATCCGCCGTTCGATGGTCGATGAGCTTGCCCGGCTGCATCGCGACCTGCCGTCCCTGACGGTCTTGTATGTCACCCATGACCAGTCTGAGGCTTTGACGCTCGCCAACCATATCGGCATCATGCGCGACGGTAAGCTCAGAGCCTTCGGCGACGCGCAATCGCTTTTTCGCTATCCGCCGAACCGCTTTGCTGCCGAATTTCTCGGCAGGGCGAATTTGCTGACCGTCAAGGATCTGCAGCCACTCGATGGCGATCGGGCCCGGGTGACCTTCGGCGATCAGCAATTGATTGCCCGCAACCATCATCGCCTGCCTCCGGGCAGCGAGTGCCTCCTGTGCGCCCGGCCGCATGACTTCCGTCTCGATCCGCCGCTGAGCGACAGCAACAGACTGGCGGGCACGGTGCGCAGCGTTCAATGGCAGGGCGATACCCATAGCGTCACGCTCGATGTGGCCGGACAGGAAGTCCGCCTGACCTCCGTGCCGATGCATCGGCCGCCGGAGCCGGGTGCTCGCCTCGACGTCCATTTCAATCCGGCTGACGTGACCCTCGTGCCTGAGGACGAGCGGCATGGCTAATGTTGCTATCGCCTCCGTTGAGCGCGGGCCCCGATGGGATCGGGCCTGGATTGCCCCGCCGCTGTTGGTTCTCGGCGTGCTGTTCTTCTATCCGCTGGGGCTTATTTTCCGGCAGTCGCTCGGTGACACCGGCAAGCTATCCCTGGCGACGTTCCAAACGGTGCTGGCATCGCGCGAATTTCACGACGGCCTTGTGCATACGATCGTGATCGCCCTGGGCTCGACAGCGGGCTGCCTGATCCTGGGTTTTGTCTTTTCGCTCGTCATCGCATTTATCCCTTTTCCGGGCGCCAGATTCTGCGGACGCGTGATAGACACGGTCATCGCCCTGCCGACTTTTCTGGTGACGCTTGCCTTCACGTTCATCTATGGCTCCGCCGGCCTTCTCAATGAATCGCTGATGCAGCTCATGCATGTCGATCTGCCGCCGATCAATTTTCTCTATTCGCAATGGGGCGTGATCCTGGCCGAAACGACAGTCTATACCCCCTTCGTCATGCGCCCGCTGCTTGCCACTTTCTCTCAGATCGAGCAGGCGCAGATCGAAGTCGCGAGCTCGCTCGGCGCCAAGCCTTGGCGCATCGTCCGGCAGATCATTCTGCCGGCCGCCATGCCGGCCCTGATTGCCGGCGGCAGCCTCTGCCTGTTGCTGACGGTCAATGAATTCGGCATCGTTCTGTTCATCGGCGCAAAGGGTGTCATCACGCTGCCAGTGCTGATTTACTCCAAGGCCATTCAGGAATTCGACTACACCACGGCCTGTGTCATTGCCGTCGTTAACGTCGCGCTCTCGCTTGGGCTCTACAGCCTATATCGTGCCGTGATCGCACATTTTGGAGGCCGTCGTGCTGGTCTGGTCTAAGTCCGGGCGCCTCATGGTCTGGCTGGTCGCCATTCCGCTCTTCGCAATCGTCTACGGCCTACCCATCGCCGTCATCGCGCTCGCCAGCGTGAGCGGCCAATGGAACGGGATTCTCCCCAGCAAGCTGACCCTTATCCATTATGCCAATGCGTTCACGAGCGACTCTTTCGACAGCCTGAAGGCAAGCATCGCAACCGGCGCGATCGCCAGTGTGGCCGCGCTCATCACCGGTACCTGGGCAGCTCTCGCCCTACGGCCGATCAAGCCGCTTCCGAAACGGGTTCTCGATCTTCTCTTCTTCGTGCCAAGCGCCGTACCGTCCGTGTCGATCGGGCTCGGCCTGCTCGTCGCCTTCAGCCAGCCGCCCATCCTGCTGAACGGTACACGGATGATCGTGCTGATCGCCCATTTCGTGCTGATTTCGGCCTTTACCTATGGCAACGTCACTGCCGGGCTGTCTCGTCTTCCGGCAGATTGCGAACAGATCGCCGAAAGTCTCGGTGCGCGCCCATTCTATCGCCTGCGCCGCATTACCCTGCCGCTGCTGATGCCCTATCTGATTGCCGCGTTCAGCCTGAGCTTTGCCCTGTCGATGGGAGAACTGGGTGCAACGGTCATGGTCTATCCGCCCGGCTGGGTCACCTTGCCGGTCAACATCTTTGCGCTTTCCGACCGCGGAGCGATCTTCGATGCGGCGACGTTGACGATGATCCTCGGTACGGCGACATTGATCGTGCTCTGGATCCTCTCGCGCCTGTCCAACAAGGCCATGTTGCGCTGATATTTGCGTTGATCGCCGAAGTGGAAGGCTGAAGGCCGTTGCCTGGCTGCAAGCGACAACGTATGCAAGCCTTGGGGACGCCAAAATTTCATGAGGTAAGGAATGCCATCCGTTACGCTTGCGCAAATGAGAGCCGTCGAGGCGCTCGCTCGAACCGGCAAGTTCTCGCGCGCGGCGGAAGATCTCGGCATCAGCCAGCCGTCGGTCTCGACGCAGGTACAATCCTTCGAAGAGCTCTGCCGCACCCGCGTCTTCATTCGCGACGGCCATAACGTGACGGTGGCACCTTCCGCGATCGATCTGATCGCCAAGATCAAAATCACCCTGAAATGCGTCCAGGAGGTGGACCGGGCAATCGCGGACACGACATCGCTCAACAAGGGCACCATTTCCATCGGCTTCAGCGCGCATCGCCTCCTCATGCCGATCCTGACGGCCTTCGTGCGGCAATTTCCCTCACTTCGCCTGACGACGCGCGGAGGCCCATCGCTGGAGTTGACGGACGCCGTGGCGCGCGGCGAACTCGATGTCGCGGCAGTCTCGCAGGTCGCGCCGGACGGCCGCTTCTCGTCGCTGCGCCTTCACCAATCCCGCGTCGCGATCTATGGCCGCAAGGGCGATCCGCTGCTCGGAAGAGGCAAGCTCACGCTTGCCGATCTCGACGGCCGGGACATGGTTCTGTGGAATAAAGCATCCGGGACACGCACTCTTCTGGAGGACGCCGCCAACCGGCAGGGTATTCAGCTCAAGCCTGTCATGGAAGTCGCCACCCTTGATGTCGCCTACGCTGCGGCGGCGGCCGGAATTGGATTGGCGATTTCCATAGAGGGCGAGGTTAGCCCGGATGATCATATCGACGTAGTGCCGCTCGTCGAGCCCGAACTTCAAATCGGTCACTACCTGATCACGCTGCCAGAATGCCGCGATCATGCCGCGATCCAGGCATTCTTCGATATCGCCAAGGATCATTTGGCCGAAGCGGAGGGAGATCTGCCTTACGCGTGATGGCTATGATTATAGGTTTTGCATATAGTTTTTGAAATTTTATAATTTTGTCATATCGCTCCGATATCCTTTGCCCTATTCCATAAAATGCGGGTTTTCGTCGCTCGCCGGCGAAGCAGGCAGCTGAGGAAAGCAACAGAGTGAGGATAGGGTGATATGGCTGCAGGATATGATCTCGCAGTGGTGGGAGCAGGCATTGTCGGCCTCGGCGTGGCCCTTGCCGCCGCGCGCAAAGGCAAGAAGGTCGTGGTCGTTGAACGCAATGCCAAGGCCATCGGCGCGTCGATCCGCAATTTCGGCTTCGTCACCATCACGGGCCAGCGCGCCGGGGCGCATTGGGCCCGCGCCATGCGCGCCCGCGATATCTGGGCCGAGATCGTCGAAGAGGCCGGCATCCCCGTCATCCATCGCGGCCTCATAATGCCGGCGCGCCTGGAAGAGGCGGCCGTCGTTCTGGATGCCTTCCTGAAGACTCCAATGGGCGAGCAATGCCGGCTGATCACTTCGGCCGAAGCTGCCGATCTCGTGCCCGCGCTGCGGCTGGACGCCGTAAAATCCACGCTCTACAGCCCGCATGAACTACGCGTCGAATCCTCGGAGGCCTTGCCGAAGCTCGCCACTTGGCTCGAGCACAAGCATCAGGTCGACTTCCGCTGGAATACGGCGGTGCGCTCGGTGAACGGGACCCGCGTCGAGACCAGCCATGGCACGATCGAGGCCGAAGCGGTCGCCATCTGCCCCGGCGATGATTTCTCTACCCTTTTTCCCAATGTAATTGCCGCCCATCCGCTAACCATCTGCACGTTGCAGATGCTGCGCGTCTCGCCCGGTCAGCCGACCCGCTTCGGCGCCGCCGTGATGTCGGACATGAGTCTCGCCCGGTACGAGGGATTTGCCGCCCTTCCGGAAGCAGTAGCGCTTGACCGGCGGCTTGATGCGGAGGAGGCCGAAAGCCGCGCCGCCGGCATTCACCTCATCGCCGTGCAGTCGGCTGACGGTTCGCTGGTCGTCGGTGACAGCCATGTCTACGGCAATGCCCAGCAGCCCTTTGCCCAAGAGCGTTTCGATCGCCTGATCCTCGACGAATTCGACCGCATCTTCGACTGCCCGGACCGCCATGTCGTCAACCGCTGGATCGGCACCTATGCCTCCTCGGCCGAGCGCACCGTGCTCGTCGAGCGGCCGGCCGACAATGTCCGCATCGTCATGGTGACGGGTGGAACCGGCGCCTCGACCGGTTTCGCGCTCGGCGAACAGGTCGCTGACGATCTCTTTTCATCCGTTCCGGTTCCTCAGGAGGCATAAGCATGACCGAATTGAAGGCCGTCATATTCGATTGGGCGGGCACGACCATTGATTTTGGCTCGTTCGCGCCGATGGGCGTCTTTGTCGAGGCCTTCGCCCGCTTCGGCATCGACGTAACGATCGCGGAAGCCCGAGAACCGATGGGTCGGCCGAAGTGGGACCATATCGACGCCATGTTGCGACAACCACGCATTCACGATCTTTGGATGCAACGCCACGGAAAGGCGCCGTCGAGCGAAGACGTCGATGCCGTCTACGAGGTATTCGTGCCGATGAACGAAGAGGTCGTGCACAAATTCGCCAGTCTCGTGCCCGGCACCGTCAACGTTGTGAGCACACTCCGTCAGCGCGGCTTGAAGATCGGCTCGACGACCGGCTATACGCGTTCGATCATGGAGAGAATCCTGCCGCTTGCCAGGGCGCAGGGCTATGAGGTCGACAATCTGGTTTGCGCGGGCGACCTTCCGCAGGGACGCCCGACACCGATGAACATGTATAAGTGCTTCCTCGACCTCGAAGTCTGGCCTGCACATGCAGTCGTCAAGGTCGACGACACCGGCGTCGGGATCGACGAAGGCGTGGCCGCCGGTTGCTGGACCGTCGGCGTTGCCCTGAGCGGCAACGAGGCGGGGTTAACGCCGGAAGAGATCACCGCACTTCCTCCAGAAAAGCTTTCCGATATTCGCAATCGCGCCTCAACAAGCCTCAGAGCCCATGGCGCGCATTATGTCGTTGACACGATCGCCGATCTGCCTGCGGTCATTGATGACATCGGACGGCGACTCAAGGCTGGCGAACGGCCGTAGCTCTTTGGTATCGCAGACAATTGGCGCCGCATTGCGATCAGCCGTTACCTTCCGTCCAAGGTAAGACGAATATCGCTTGGAGCTCCATCGCGCATAAGATGGCCGCCGCCCGGGTGCGGGCCGGCACGATCCGCATCAACCGCCATTTCGTGGGCGACTGCGCGCTGCCCTTCGGCGGTTTCCGCCAGTCCGGCTGGGGCCGCGAACGCGGGCAGGAAGTCTTTGAACCCTACCTGGAAACAAAAACGATCGCGAGCCCCGCTTTAAGCTCCGTGCGGGCGATCTCGACCGCCTGCGATCCGATCGAATATGACTCCGAAGCCGGGCAGCGATGCCCGGCTTTCGGTAAATGATAAGAGGACCCTGGTGACCGGCGTCCTACTCGCCAGGCAGGCGCTTACTGCTTTTGACGCGCATGTTCGACCGGGTATGCGAGAAGATGATCTCCCATAGGACGGCTCCGCTGAAGAATGCACTGCGCTGTCGAACTGGGCGGCAAACTCGGGAACGTGAAACAGCCCCAAAAGAGTATCATCCAGCAGATCACCGACCGCGCCGCCGAACAGCGCCCGCGTCTGGCGGCCTTGTGGTTATGGTTTGGCCAAGGAGCTAGTATCGCCAGCGTCGCCGCAGTCTGCGCGAGCAATAGTATCTTTGTGAGGAGGAGGAATTGGTTGCGCGGGGCCCGAGCGCACCGAGAGTTGCAGAATAAGCCGCCTTGAACCAACTCGAACCCTCGACCAACCAATTCGATTGGCTGGCATAAGGTTCTGTTATGGAACCACAGCTTCTGATCTATTTAGAAAGGTCTTTTGGATCGAAATTTAACTCAGCTTAAAACTGGCCTTAGTTCCGATAGATAACCTTTGGGCGCAAGAATTGAGGCGGCTGAAGCCCGGTTGGGCGACAAACCATGACCCGTCGTTCTTTCTTGACAAAGCAATTCTGATGTCAACTCAACTATCAGCCTCGAGCCCAATCAAAATAGCTATCAGGCGACTCGATGCAGCAAAGGTTTACTGCACCGACAGTGAACGGCAGGAAGTAGAATCCTATTTGTAAGGGATGTGCTGTCATCACAATCACTGCATCTCCGCTTCACCGCGGCTCATTTCGAGATAGGTAGCCGTTCTCCGGCTTTCACCGCGCCTTTCAGTCGATTGCCCGATGGCGCTAATGGACAGACATACCGGGAAGAATAGGCGCACGAAGGAAAATAGGAGAAGTTGAAATCAAGCACTAGTGTGCCGTCTGGACGGACAACTCCGAGATCCGCTCCCTTGATGGTGTCGAGGAGATATCGGCCACCGCCATACGTCTCGGTCCCTGAGGTCGCGTCGACAAACGGCAGGAACACGCCACCGCCGTACCCCTCAATCCAGTAAAGGGTTAGTTCGCCACCCAATCTGGTCTCCAGCCCGGTTGTACGGGCGAAAGCATGCATCGACAGGTCACCATCCACTCCTGTTGCGACGGCTATCCGTTCCGGCGTTTCCGGGACAAGCTGAACAGCCAGGCGCAACGAGGGATCATAAGGAAATATCGTCGGCCCTTCGAACGTCTTGCGGTCGACCGACTCAATTGGCGACTGAGGATGGTCGCGAAACAGGGTCGAACGGGTGTCGCACCAAAGCCTCCAGGCAGCAACCGCGTCCGGACTAGAACGTACCTCGTAGTAGAGATTTGCGATCTTCTCGCGCCATTCCCACAGTTGTTGAGTCTCGTTCAAGTCATTTCCTCCCATTTCAGAAATTGCGCGGCGTTTCGTTCACGAAACGCTAGCTCAATCAAAAGCCCGTCGACGCTTGCGCGGAGGAGCTTAAGGGCAAATATCCCGAGTCGGAGAATTTGCAAGTTTTATTGGCAGCGGGGGGCAGGCTTTGTGGTTTTCTGTGCCGCGTCTCGCCTTCAGGTTATGGTCCGCAGGACGAGGAGCTACCATCGCCAGCGAAGATGAAGTCTTCGCGCCAGCGATAAGTATCTAGGAGAAGGCTTGGTTGCGGGGGCAGGATTTGAACCTGCGGCCTTCAGGTTATGAGCCTGACGAGCTACCGGGCTGCTCCACCCCGCGTTACCAGCGTAAACC
>NZ_JARFYM010000024.1 GCF_030272705.1 Rhizobium mayense
ATACTAAAGAAAGTATTGTATAGAAGGCTAAATAACACACATCTTACGTTACGGATGGTGAGGTAAAAGAATGTTAAAGGCTATAAGAAGCGCTTTGTTCATCGATTTTTGTTGAGAAAGGCTTTGCTCACTCTTGATCGTTCCTGCGCAATCTTGATTTTTCGCGGAAATTATTGCGCTGCAACACCATATTGCGATGCACATATTGGCGTTGGCGAGGACCAGACTTTGTAATAAAAGTTGATTGAATTGTTTGACACACGGGTCAATAGCCCGGACGAGTTAATATCATGAAAATTGTATATGTCCGCTTAATGGACAACCTTAATGAGAAGGGCAAAGAAAGAGAAAAGACATCGAGTCCAATTGCGCATATTTCGGGGGACTAGTTTTAACGAGTGGTGGGTAAAGTCGTATTCATTCGCAACAGACCATAATCACTCGGTTGAATCTAAAGGATTCATTAAATATATTTGCCTTGTGGGTCTATTTTGGGAGGCAAGACCTTGACCGCTTTTTTCGTGATTGTGCGCGCGAGGTAACGTTATGTATGCGCCACGCTTTTTTGTCAGCATGCTCGGCGCCCTGGCCGTATTTGCCATTGCTACTTACTTCCTGACGCAATCTCTTTCGACCACTTTGATCGAAACGGTGATTTGCGCCGTACTGCTGCAGATCGGTTACTTTCTTGGCGTCCTTTACCTCGTCTGGAAAGAACAGAGGGCGCGAAACGCGTTGTTGAATGAAGATGCGGCCGCAATGCCGATGCGTGACGACGACAAGGTCACCGGCTTGCACGCTTCCAACCTCAACCGTTCCGAACCCTTCAATCCGTAAGGTCACCGCTTGGTCGATCTTTTGGCAATCGTGTGGTTGCCGATAGCTGATGCCGTCCTAAGTCTCCGGCAGAACCATGGAGGCTAATGTGACTGACAGTGCCGAGAACAACGTCTGTGTAATCATCGCCGCAAAGAATGCCGGCGACACCATCGGCCTTGCCGTCGCTTCGGCGCTGCGCGAGCCCGAGGTGGGTGAAGTCGTTGTCATCGACGATGGTTCAACAGATGGCACCGCCGCCTCCGCCAGCCTCGCCGACGACGGCAGTGGGCGTCTCACCATCCGGCAATTCGAGAAAAATCGCGGTCCTGCGGCAGCACGCAATCACGCCATCGAGATTTCGCGCGCGCCTCTGATCAGCATCCTCGATGCCGACGATTTCTTTTTCCCAGGGCGCTTCAAGCCGTTGCTCGCCGCCGACGATTGGGATTTCGTTGCCGACAACATTGCCTTCGTCAATGCCGATACGGTCTCGGATGCTTTTACGATGATCGATCATTTTGATCCAAAGCCGCGCTTTCTGGATCTGGTCGCCTTTGTCGAAGGCAATATCTCCAAACGTGGCGTCCGACGCGGCGAGATAGGCTTCCTGAAGCCGCTGATGCGCCGATCGTTTCTGAACGCCCATGGACTGCGCTATGACGAGGCCCTGCGTCTTGGCGAGGATTACGATCTCTATGTGCGGGCGCTTGCTAAGGCTGCTCGCTACAAAGTCATCCATAGCTGCGGTTATGGTGCGGTGGTGCGCAGCAATTCGCTAAGTGGTCGCCATCGCACCGAGGATTTGCGGCGGCTATACGAAGCCGATAGGGCGATTCTGGCGGCCGGCGGGCTTTCGCAGACCGATGCAGCCGCCATTGGCCGCCACGAGCAACATGTTCGCGGCCGCTATGAGTTGCGGCGCTTCCTGGATATCAAGGGACAGTCGGGTCTGGCCGCGGCGGCTTTTTATGCCTTGGGCAATCCCACCGCTATTCCGGCCATTGCTGGCGGTATTTTTGCCGACAAGACGGAGCGTTTTCGCAAGCGCGGCGCTGCGCCGATTGCTCATTCTGGGACGAACGGCCTGCGTTATCTGCTGCAGGCCGCTCCCAAATAAGTCTACACCGTATCAGAGGTAGTCGCGGCGCACGCCTTCGAGAACATCCCAAAGGCGCTGCTTGCGGCTGGCAAGTGTCGCATCGGCGCTCAATTGCGGCTTCGCCTTGCTGGCCTGCCAAAGCCCAAGTGCCGAAGGCATGGCAAGTGCCTGTTTTGCCATCACCCGTAAACGCGTCTGCTCTGGATCGGCGAGAACCATCGTCTCTCCCTGCCGGCGCTTGTCCAGATCGTCTCCAGCCTGTTCGTCGCGTTCGAAACCGACGCCCCAGAACCGGGCACCCTTGGCGATCGCTTCGGCGCGGGTGGAGACCGGAATGAGCTTTGGCGCGTAGGTAACACCGAGAGAGCGGGCCCAGTCGTTCCACTTGAAGCTGTTGATCGCTCGCGACGTGCTGACGGCGATCCACGGTACGCGGAAGGCATCGGCAAGGATCGCGCCGTGCATGGATTCGGCGACGATCAGCTCGGATGTCGCGATCTCGCGGATCACGGCCTTCGCCTCGCCACGGGGATCGAGGTAGGAAAGGCCGACGGTCTTGCAGATCTCCGGCCATATCCCCGCTGCTGCCGACTCCCAATGCGGCACGAAGGTGCGGCGTTTGCTTTTCGGCAGATTTTTGAATTCCGGCATTTCGGTCACCATCACTGCCGGATCGATGATGCCCATGTCTTGCGGGAGCCCGACTTTTTCCGCTGTCAGCGGGCCGCGCACGCAGCGAATATCCCATTCGTTCCTGTCGCGCATATCGGGAAGCGAGCCATAGCCAAAGCCGCTTCCGATGACGAGCTTGCGGCCCTCAAGCGGCAGTATCAGGGTGTTGAGGACGGTGCCGACACCGACCAGCAGTGTTTCTTCATGCACCTCGCGCAGGCCCGGGAGCAGAAAATCCCAGAGCCAGAGATTGAGATCGTCACCGAAATTGCCATGGGTGGATTCCCAGTGGAACGGCTTCATGCAGGTCTCCTTGGTGATGTGGTAGCCGAACACGCGTTGGCTTTTGAGTACTATGGCATCGACAGCTTTGCTGCAGGTGCGAAAACTAGGGCGCGAACTTGCCTGCGGCAAGCTGCATCGCGCTCTGCAATATCGCCGGATCGCGCCATGCCCATTTTGCCAGGAGCCCGACCTGCGGGAACCGCCGCCGGCGCAATTGTCGCACTTGGCTCCATAGCGCCTGTTTGCGGGCTCGGTTCTTGTAAACGCGAATGGCCGCAACGTCCTGAGGCCGGCGCGAAAACCGCTGTTCCAGTGTGTTAAGCGCCGTCCAGGTGTTGAACTGCTGGTGCAGGAATTCGGGAGAATCGTTATCGATGCTGTGAAAGATATTCATGCCCTCGCCGCGCATTGCGCCGGTATCTTCACAAAGCAACACGCGTTTGGCCGCCAGAATGCAGTCGCAGAAGAACAACACGTCCTCTGCCGCCAGCCGCAAGGCGGCTTCGAAGCGGATTTTCTCAAACAGTGGCCGGCCGATCACCATGCAGGAAAGATGCAGAAAACTCCAGTCTTTCAGCATAACGCTGGCGATATCGGGAATTTCGATGACTGACGGCATTTGGGAGAGACGGGTGGCATCGAACGATTTCGCCAGTTCCGCCATGCTAAAGTGGTAGAAGAATTCCTCGCCACCATAGATCGAGTCCCAATAACAATCAGCATTGTGTCGCGTCAGGGCCTCGAAGGCGTTGCTGAGATGTTCCGGCGCCCATTCGTCGTCGGAATCGAGAAAGGCAACGAAGCGGCTTGATGCCGGCACATTGTCGAGGCCGGTATTGCGCGCACCACCTGGGCCGGCATTGGCCTGACGGATCACCCTAATACGCGCGCGTTCCTCTTCCCCAAGCGATTGCAGTTCGCTTTCCGCCGGAAGCGGCGATTCATCATCGACGACGAGGATATCGAAATCCTGAAACACCTGCCTAGATATCGACCTCAATGCGCGCTGCAGAATGCCTGATTGCTTCTGGTAGAAGGGAATAACAATCGTAACTGACGCCATTTTCTCGCCTTTACGGTTTCAACAAAAAGTTTGCGGCCCCCTTTGCGGGGCCGCGGCCATGTGTTTTCCGACAATCTCCATCACTCATTTTTAGCCGGTCCCAAGAGATAGGATGTCGCAATGACCTCAACAGTTAGCGTCCGTTCGATTACGAACAATGTCGGATGGAGCGTTTTATCCAAGACAAGTACATTTGGATTGAAATTCATTACCGTCCCCATCCTTGCACGCATCCTCAGCCCGGAAGAATTCGGTGTCGTCGCCGTAGCGCTGACGGTGGTGCAATTCCTGGCCATGATCGGCGGCGCCGGACTGACCTCCTCCCTTGTCATTCAGGAAAAGGAGGACATGCTGACCATCCACTCGGTCTTCTGGGTCAATTTGGCCGTGTCGACGCTGATGGCCGTGGTTCTCTACGTCTTCGCCGACTTCTTTGCAGCATTATTGGGCGCAAAAGAGGCAGCCTACCTTCTGCGCATCATGGCCTTCATGATCCCGATTCAGCTTGCGGCCGACGTCGCCTACTCGATCCTGGCGCGGCGGATGAACTTCAGCAAGGACGCTGTCTGGAGCATGGTTTCGGAGTCCGCCGGCGCATTGATGGCGGTCGGACTGGCATATTTCGGATTTGGCGTCTGGTCGCTGGTTGCCCAGCTTTTTGTTTCGGGCACCGTGCGCCTCGTCGGTCTTTATAGCGTCTCCGGTTATTTTCCCCGCCCGGTCTTCTCGTTCAGCCGCGTCAGGGGACTGACGAAATTCTCCTTTGGTATGATGGGCTCGGAAATCGCCAATTTCGTCACCTTCCAGTCGCCGATGGTGATCATCGCCCGCTATCTCGGCCTTGCCGATGCGGGTGCCTATTCGGCCGGCAACCGCTTTGCCAGCATTCCGAACCAGGTGGTGCTCTCGGCAGTCATGGGCGTGTTGTTTCCGGCCTTCAGCCGCATGATGCACGACCGCAAACGCCGGTCGGATGCGCTGATGCTGAGCACGCAGGTGACGACAGTGCTCCTCGCGCCGATGATGTTCGGGTTGTGGGCGATCGCTCAGCCGGCCATGCTGGTGCTGTTCGGACAAAAATGGGCCTATGCCTGGCCGGTACTCGGACTGCTGGCTATTTCCAAGGCGATCCTGACTCCCTGCAGTACCTTCATCCCTTATCTCAAGGGCGTCGGCCGCGGCAATGTTCTGTTCTGGTCGGCAATCATCCGCGCCATCATAACGACCGCTGCTGTTGCCTATGGAGCGATCAGCGGCAATCTGATCTCGGCCATGGTCTGGCTTTGCATCGTCAGCGTCGTCACGCTGATCTTTTATTCCTGGGCAGTCTTTCGCGCCGATGGCACGCCGTTCTTCCAAGGCCTCTATATCAGCAATCGGCCGATGATCACTGCCCTCATCATGGCTCTCATCGTTCGCTTCATGCTTGACCACCTGCAGACGCAGCTACCAGGCGCCGTCCTGCAGGTCGTGGTCGGCTCGGTGGCAGGCGGCGTGATCTATACCGTGCTTGTTCTGCTGACCGAGGGAGCCCTTGTCCGCAAGCTGCTGGAACTTGTTCGCTCACGCAGAATGCCAAAGGGAGAACCACAACTCGTAGGTGAATGATCCTATTCGCACTTTCTCAAGAAGCTTGCATCGCCGCCTCATTTCGATCATTTTTGATCAAGAAGTCTGCGGCGATGCAAAAAAATCCTCGGCCGGTGGAAAAAAATTTGATGCCGCCACAGCGTGTATTTCAATTCCGTTCACATAATATTACGCCGTCCTTAAAATCGTTTTAAACCAGAGACTTCCAGACGAATTAACCCGTTTGGATTATATCGTCGCGCAGTGTTTTCGTCGCGAAATGACTGGCTTTAGCGCTCATATACCTCCGTTTTTTGCTGCAGTGCCATATTTCCTTTCGCGAGATCGCCCTAGGTTAGGTGTCGCGGGCTCTAGTCTGCTCTGGTTGAAGCGGCCGCAAGGGGGAGCGGTCCGAAAAAGGGGTGACAGATATCGTGAACGTGACTGCCAACGTGTCTTCGCGGATCAATCTTATGCGCATCGTGCTTATCTCCGGCATCGTGTTTGTACATATTCCATTCGATACGGATTCCAGCCCGTTCCAAGGCGCCTATGGCTTCTTCGATTGGTTTCGGGTCTTCCTGCGCGATAGCTTGTTTCGCGTCGGCGTACCCTGCCTCAGCGCCATTTCCGGCTATCTCCTTTTCCGTCACGGCGCGGCTTCGCTGGATTATCGCAAGACCATTCGCCGCAAGGCCAAGACAGTTCTTCTGCCGTTTCTGCTGTGGAACAGCGGCTTCTTTCTGTTCGTGCTGATCTTGCAGAACCGCGGCATAGGCGACGGCTATATTCCGGATCTGACAGACGCCAGCCCGCGCACGCTCGCTACACTTCTGTTTGCCATTGAAGGCACGCCAATTGATCTGCCGCTCTATTTCCTGCGCGATCTCTTCGTTTGCATTCTGCTCTCGCCGCTGCTGGCGATGCTGATCTGCCGCTATCCGCTGCCGACGCTGGCATCCTTGTTGCTGCTTGCGGCACTGCCGGTATCGCTTGGCATCGTGCTCAGGAACTCCATCCTCTTCAGCTTCAGCTTCGGTATCTATCTCAGCCTTTACCGCGTCGATCTGACAATCATCGACCGATATGCGGCCCCCATTGGCGCGGCTTTTCTCGCACTTGCGATTTTGTGGGCGACAGCAGCCTATGTGACTGCGCCGGAACCGCCAGTTTGGCTCGAATTCAGCCGAGATATGATGGTGCTTGCTGGTATTCCCGGGTTCTGGGCGCTTTCGGCAATCTTGATCAAGAGCAAGCTTGGACAGCGATTGGCAGAAACCGGCGGCTTGAGCTTCTGGATTTTCTGCGCCCATTATCCGCTGCTGTTCTGCCTTTTTGTTTTGTGGAATCGCAGCGGTGCGGACCTCTATCCTGTGTTCTACCTGCTGGCGGCCGGCATTACCCTGACGGCGCTGCCGCTGACCAACGGTTTGGCGCGCTATGCCGCTCCCTCCTTCTACAATCTTCTGACTGGCAGCCGCATGCAGCGGCCCGCCAATGTTCTGACTGCCGACGGTCGGCAAACGACCTCCGAGTAAAGGTGATACATGACGAATCCGATCTTCCGCGCGAGAAGACTTAGCCTTGTTTCATTCGCCATCTTGGGCATCGGCCTCATTCCCTGCGCGGCTTCCGCGCAGGAGGATCAACCGAGCGGCAAATCTTTCGTCGACAATTTCGACAGGATCGACAGCGGCCGCTGGTATATTTCGGATGGCTGGAACAACGGCCCGCACCAGAATTGCACCTGGTCTAAGAAGCAGGTCAGCGTTGACGGTGGCATGCTGAAGCTTCAATTCACCCAGGCCAAGACCGGTCAGCGCGACTATGCCTGCGGCGAGCTCCAGACGACCAAGACCTATGGCTACGGCACCTACGAGGCGCGTTATCGCACCGCGACCGGTTCGGGCCTCAATTCGGCTTTCTTCACCTATATCGGCGAGACCGACAAGAAACCGCACGACGAGATCGATTTCGAGGTGCTCGGCAAGAATCCTACACAGGTTCAGGTTAATCAATATATCGGCGCCAAAGGCGGCAACGAGAAACTGGTTCCGGTCGCCGGCGGCGCCGATCAAGGCTTCAACGACTATGCCTTCGTCTGGGAGAAGGATCGGCTTCGCTATTACGTGAACGGCAAGCTGGTTCAGGAGGTTACCGATCCTTCCAAGATACCGACGCACGCTCAGAAGATTTTCTTCAGCCTTTGGGGCACAGACACGCTCAGCGGCTGGATGGGCAAGTTCGCCTATGGCGGCGGGCCGGCAACGATGCAGATCGACCGAGTTGCCTTCACGGCGGCTGGCGACAAGTGCCAATTCCCTGAATCGATCGCCTGCAAGCTGAACTGAGATAGTCCGGCCGCGGAGTGAGTTCGCGGTTGGAGCAGGAACCCGTGATGCAACACGAATGAAACGAGGCGCCTGGCCGTTGCCGGGCACGAGAGCGGAAGTTTTGATGCTGCATATTCTCTATTTCGTCCATGATCTCGCCGATCCTGCCGTGCGCAGGCGGGTGCTGATGCTGCAGGCGGGCGGGGCACGGGTGACGCTGGCAGGATTTCGCCGCAGTGACAACGCCTTGGCTGCCATCCATGGTGTCGAACCGATCGAGCTAGGCCGGACGCGTGACGCACAGTTCGCGCAGCGTATCGCCGCTGTCGCCAAGTCCGCTCTGCGACTACGCGGCTTGCTGCGCTCGGTCGACAAGCCGGACATCATCATCGGCCGCAATCTTGAAATGCTGGCTGTGGCCAACCGCGCCAAGTCCATCTTCGGCGGCGATATGCCCGTTGTCTATGAATGCCTCGACATTCACCGGCTACTGTTGCGCCAAGATGTCTTTGGCGGTGCTCTGCGCGGCCTCGAGCGTCATTTCGGCGCGGACGCGGCACTGCTGCTCACCAGTTCGCCGGCTTTTGTCGAGCATTATTTCCGCTCGCGCTCCGGTCTCGACCTGCCGATCGTCCTCCTCGAAAACAAGGTTCTAGCCCTCGAAGGCGCTGAGGCTGAGATTGCGGCTGGTCCTCGATTGCCAGCCAGTGGCGAGCCCTGGAAGATCGGCTGGTTCGGTGCGCTGCGTTGCCGCAAATCGCTGGAAATGCTCGCCGATTTCTCCCGCCAGATGGACGGTCGCTTCGAGATCGTTTTGCGTGGCCGGCCGGCCCGTTCGGAATTCAGCGATTTCGATGGTTTCGTCCGTGATGCGCCTTTCATGCGCTTCGGCGGGCCCTACAAAAATCCCGAGGACCTCGCGGCGATCTATGGCGAGGTGCAATTCTCCTGGGCGATCGACTTCTTCGAAGAGGGGCTGAACTCAAGCTGGCTGTTGCCGAACCGTCTTTATGAAGGTGGCCTGCATGGCGCGGTAGCGATCGCTGTCGATGGCACCGAGACTGCGCGGTTCCTGACAAGCCGTAAAATCGGACTGACGCTCAAGGAGGCGGACGCTGCGCATCTCGCCGATCTTCTGGGCGATATGAGCGAGGAACGCTATCTCGCCGCTTTCAATGCCTTGGCCACGCAAGACCGCAGGCAATGGATGACCGATCGCGCCGATTGCCAGGCCTTGGTGCAACGGCTGGCTTCTCTTGCCCGCGCCAGCGAGCAAACCGCCGAATTACAGGCCCTCCCACAACTGCATCGCAATAGAGGTGGATTGCAATGAAGACCGGAATACCCATGGATAAACGTTGCTTAATCGTTATCCCCTGCCTCAACGAAGAGAAGCACATCGGGCCGCTGATTGCCAAGCTCGGGCCGGCGCTGGACGAACTGGATGCCAGGATCGTGGTGGCCGATGGCGGCAGCACGGATAAAACCCGTGACATCGTCAGGGATATCGCCGTGGCCGATCCGCGCGTTCTCCTGCTCAATAACCCGAAACGGCTGCAAAGTGCCGCGATCAATCTCGCAATCGAAACCTTCGGTGACGACTACGACTATTTCATTCGCATCGACGCCCATGGCGACTATCCGGATGACTACTGCCAGACGCTAGTGCGCGAGGCGGGCGCAACGGGAGCGGATTCCGTCGTGGTCGCGATGCGTACCATGGGCTTCAGCGCTTTCCAGAAGGCGACGGCTGTGGCGCAGAATTCAAAGCTCGGCAATGGCGGCTCGAAACATCGCGAAGGCGCCAAGGGGCACTGGGCCGACCACGGCCATCATGCATTGATGCGCATTGCCGCTTTCCGTGCCATCGGCGGCTATGACGAGACCTTCAGCCACAACGAGGATGCCGAGCTCGATTATCGGCTGCGGAAGGCGGGATATCGTATCTGGCTTACCGACAAGACGGCGATGACCTACTATCCGCGGGCCAGCATTCCGACGCTTTTCCGGCAGTATCTCGGCTATGGCCGCGGTCGGGCCCGCAATATCCTCAAGCATCGCAGCATGCCGAGCATTCGCCAGATGCTGCCGCTCGCCGTGGTGCCGATCTTTGTCGGCGCCTTTCTGGCGATCCTTAATTGGATCGCGGTCATTCCAGTCGGCCTATGGGCGTTCGCTTGCGTCGCCTATGGCTTCTGGATCGCCCTTGGCGAGCGCAACCCCTACGGACCGCTTGCTGCCATCTCGGCCATGGTCATGCATTTCGCCTGGTCGATGGGCTTCTGGATGGAGGTGCTTAGCTTCCGTGGACGCGGGGTAGTACCAGCACACAGAACCGGGAGTGCCGCCCCGTGAAGATCGACATCGCCGTCTGCACCTATCGCCGTGCCGAACTGGACCAGACCTTGCTGTCGCTGGCGGTCTTGTCCGTTCCTGCCGGCACTCTCGTCCGCATTATCGTTGCGGACAACGACGTGACGCCGAGTGCGCGCAACCGTGTCGACGCCATGCGTTCGGCGGTGCCCTTCGAGATCACCTATGTGCATTGCCCCGCTTCGAACATTTCGATTGCCCGCAATGCCTGCCTCGATCACGCGACCGGCGATTTTGTGGCCTTTATCGATGACGATGAGACCGCGTCGGAAGATTGGCTGGCGGAACTGCTGGTGACGGCGGATACGACCGGGGCCGCTGCTGTTCTCGGCCCGGTGCGCGCCGTTTACCCGAACATGGCGCCCGCCTGGATGCGGCGTGGCGATTTCCATTCGACATTACCGGTCTGGGTCTCCGGCGAGATCCGCACGGGCTATACCTGCAATGCGCTGCTGCGGCGCAACACACCGTCTCTTACCGGCCGCCGCTTCAACATCGCGCTGGGGCGCAGCGGTGGCGAGGATACGGAATTCTTCGCCCACATGCACAAGGCGGGCGGACGGATCGCCTATGCCGAAGACGCTCTGGTCTACGAACCGGTGCCGAGCGGGCGGGCGACACGCGCCTGGCTTGCAAAGCGGCGTTTCCGCATGGGCCAGACCCATGGACGCATGCTGCTGGAGAGTTCGGCAGGTCTTGGCCGGTGGAAGGCGATTGCGCTCGCTGGCGCCAAATCCGCCTACTGCTTTGCCGCGGCCACGCTTCTTGCCGCTTTCCCCGTGCAGCGCCATCGCTATGGCCTGCGCGGCATCATGCACGCGGGTGTGGTCAGCGGCCTGTTCGGTGTCCGCGAAATTGAACAATACGGAAGTTTGGAGAAGGCACCGCAATGACGGATTTCATCCCTGATGTCAGTTTCGTCATCGCAGCCTACAACGCCGAGGACACGCTGGAGCGCGCCATTGACAGCGCGCTTGCGCAGGGTGCCGTCAGCATGGAGGTGATCGTCGTCGACGATTGTTCCAGCGACAACACTCCGGCGATCGCCGGTAACCACGCCGACCCGCGGGTCCGGCTGGTGGCGATGCCCCGCAACGGCGGTCCAGCCGCGGCGCGCAATGCCGGCCTCGATGCCGCGCGCGGCCGATGGGTGGCCGTACTCGATTCCGACGATGCCCTGCGCCCGGACCGGATGGCGCGGTTGATCGCGCGGGCCGAAAAGGCCGAAGCCCAGATCGTGGTCGACAATCTCGACATCATCCGGGGAGAGGACGCGGCCGCGAGCACGATGTTTCCTGAAGCGGTGCTCACGCGCCTGCCCGTGCTGACGTTGGCGAAATTCATCTCGTCGAACATGATTTTCCACTCCGAGCATAATTTCGGCTACATGAAACCGGTCTTTGAGCGAGCCTTCCTGGAAAAGCATCGTCTCCGCTTCGATCAGTCCCTCCGGATCGGCGAGGATTACATCTTCCTCGCCTCCGCGCTGGCCAGAGGCGGCGTCTGCGCGGTCGAGCCGACTGCCGGCTATCTCTATTACATTCGCGAGGGCTCGATCTCGCGGGTGCTGAAGCGGGATCACGTCGAAGCGATGATTGCCGCCGACCGCACGTTTTTCGCTGACCATACTTTCGGTGCTGCCGCCCTTGCCGCCCAGCGGCGCCGGACGCGGAACCTGAAAGAAACACTGTCCTTCCTGATGCTTGTCGACAGCATCAAGGACGGCGCCCTGCTGAACGCGCTGAAGATTGCATGCCGCAATCCACGCGCGGTTCGTCACTTGCGCATGCCGATCGCAGCGCGTCTTCGTCGTCTTGCCGCCCTTCCTCGGGTTGGCGGTGAGGCAACCGTCCTGCGGGGCGGCGAAGTGGCTGCGACGTCTCAAATCTCCTCCTCCCTCCCCAGTCTGGGCGCAGGCCCTCACTCTAATAAAGGATAGAGCCATGGACCCTAAGCATCCTGTGAGAAAAGCAATCATCCCGGTTGCCGGCAACGGAACCCGTTTCCTGCCCGCCACAAAGGCTATGCCGAAGGAAATGCTGACGATCGTCGATCGTCCGGTGGTGCAATACGCCGTCGATGAGGCCATCGAGGCCGGCATCGAACACATCGTTTTTGTCACCAGCCGCAACAAGTCGGCGATTGAAGATCATTTCGACGACACACCTGAGCTGATCTCCTCGCTGCACAGGGCTGGCAAGACAAAGCAGGTCTCCGAACTGGAAAGTCTCCTGCCCAGAGCCGGTTCGATCAGCTTTACCCGGCAGCAGGCGCCGCTGGGCCTTGGTCATGCCGTCTGGTGTGCCCGCGACCTGATCGGCAATGAGCCGTTCGCGCTGCTGCTGCCCGACATGGTCTGCCACGGCCTGCGCGGCTGCATGGCCGGGCTCATGGACCTCTATGATGAAGTTGGCGGCAACATCGTCGCGGTCGAGGAATGTGCACCGGAAGAGACCTCGAAATACGGCATCATCGGCCGGGGAGCACCGGTTCGGCACGGCTTCGGTGTGACCAAAATGGTTGAGAAACCGCATCCGTCGGAAGCGCCTTCTAACTTTTACCTTAATGGGCGCTATATTCTCCAGCCTGAGATTTTCGACATCCTCGCGCGCCAGGAGCGCGGCGCCGGTAACGAAATCCAACTGACCGACGGTATGCTGCGCCTGTCGCAAACACAGGCCTTCCATGCCCAGGCCTACAGCGGAAAGACTTTCGATTGCGGATCGAAGCAAGGCTTCATCGAAGCGAATGTCGCCTTCGCGCTTGCACGCACCGATATCGGCGGTCTCGTCTATGACTCGATCCGAAACCTGGTTCTCTCGCACGAAGCGCAGATGACCGCAGCATAAGCCGCTTCAGACTTTCGCCTGCGGCCTCGATGGCCGCAGGCCAGAGCCGTTATTCATTTAGGCTTCTCCGACAAGGTGGTCGCCATGCATCAGAAGAATTTCACCTTCCACAGCGCCCTTCCCAAGGCGGACGATCAGGATGGTTTCATCGACCTCGACCGGCTGATGGCGGTCGTGACCCGTCGCATTCGCACCATTCTCGCCGGCGTGGCCCTTTTCGTCGCGCTGGCGGTCGCTTATCTCGTGACCGCACCTTCGAGCTATACGTCTGCGACACAGATATTGCTTGACGAAACCATGACCAAATACGCGGAGGACCAGCCGCCGGCGGCCAGCAGCCAACAGGCCGACATGGAGATCGCCAGCGCTGTCGAAATCCTGAAATCCAACGAAATGGCGTTGCGCGTCGTCGATGCGGCTGGCCTCCTCAACAATGACGCGATCCTGAATCCGCCGCAGTCGCCGGTAGCGCTGATCAAATCCGGCGTGAAGTCGATTGCCAGCGCCTTCAAGCCGGCGAAGCCGCCGCTAACTCCCGAAGAGGCCCGCGAGGCGCAACGTCAACAAATCGCCGCGACATTGCAGGACGCTCTGAAGGTTGAGCGTGTGACCCGTAGTTCCGTCGTCTCGGTATCTTTCGACTCGACCGATCCGCAATTGGCCGCCAAGGTTACGGCCGCCTATGCCGACGCCTATCTCACCGATCAGCTGAACGCCAATTTCGATGCGACCGAACGGGCATCCGTCTGGCTGCAGGAACGGTTGAACGACTTGCGCCAGCGTTCGCAACAGGCTTCGCTCGAAGTCGAAAAATACAAGGCGGACAATGGTTTGACTCAGACGGGCGGCGAGCTGATGTCGGAACAGCAGATTTCCGATCTCAACAAACAGCTGATCATCGCCCAGGCGGATACCGCCAGCGCCTCGGCACGCTACAATCAATATAAATCGATTATTGACCAGGGGCCGGACAATGCGGTGAAAAACGCAACGATCTCGTCCAGCCAGACCGACAACAGCGTGTTGCAGGATCTGAAGACCCGCTATCTCCAAGTGCAGAAGCGCGAGCAGGACGTGACGCAGAATTTTGGCGCCGATCATCCCCAGGCCGTGGCGCTGAAGGCGGAGCGCGAGGATATCACCCGGCAGATCTATCAGGAGCTCCAGCAATTGACGGCGAGCTACAAGAATGAACTTGACGTGGCACAGTCGCGTGCGGTGTCGCTGCGCGAGAGCATCGAGGGTGTGGTCGGCAAGAATTCCGAGGCCAACAAATCCCTCGTGCACTTGAACGAGCTTAATCAGAAGGCGACCGCGCTGAAGACGCTCTACGAATCCTATCTCAGCCGTTATGAAGAGGCATCGCAGCAGCGCTCCTTCCCGATCGCCAAGGCACGTGTCATATCTGCTGCTGGCGTTCCGACTGCACCGTCTGCCCCGAAAAAGACGCTCGCACTGGCACTTTCGGTCGTTCTTGGCTTGATGGCCGGCGGTGCTTTTGCCGCGCTCCAGGAATTCCGTGATCGCTACTTCCGGGTCGAAGGCGATGTCCGCGCAGCGCTCGGGCTTAAATTCCTGGGCTATCTGCCGCTACTCGGTCAGCAGTCGCTCGACAGGAAGAAGGGCCGCAAACGCAAAGCTGGGGCCGCACCGGCAACGGCCGAGGATGCCGAAAACGGCGTGGCTTTCGAACGCATCATGCGTGTCTCGGTCGAGGCGCCGCGTTCGATATTCGCCGAAACCCTGCGCAACGCCAAGCTTGCCAGCGACGTCATGCTGCAAGGGCGAGCAGATCGCGTCATCGGCGTCGTCTCGGCGCTGCCCGGCGAAGGCAAGTCGACGACGGCAGCAAATTTTGCCGCCCTGCTCGCAAGCAGCGGCAAACGCACGCTGTTGATCGATGCCGACTTGCGCAATCCCGGTTTGAGCCGGATGCTGAAGTCGCCGCCACAGACTGGTCTCATCGAGGCGGTTCTCGGCGAGGTTCCCTGGGCAAGCGCCGTCAGGGTGGATCCGCGCACCAAACTCGCCATTCTACCGGTGGTGCTGCGCGATCACCTGTTGCACACCAGCGAGCTCCTGTCTTCGCAGGGGATGATGAATCTGATGGAGAATGCGCGGAAGATGTTCGACTATGTCGTCGTCGACCTTGCGCCGCTGGGCCCTGTCATCGACGCCAAGGCATTCGCGCCGCAGGTGGACGCCTTCCTGTTCGTTGCCGAATGGGGCGCGACGCCGACCAATCTCGTCAGGGATATTCTGGAACAGGAGCCGCAGATCAGTTCGCGCATCCTGGGCGTCATCCTCAACAAGACGGATATGTCCGAACTGTCGCGCTATAGCGACTTCGGTGGCACGGAGCGCTATCGGCAGAAATACACCAGCTACTACACCGAGGAGCGGCCAAAGGCGGAGATCGACGCCTAAAGGTCGCTCCAGCCTCCTGAACCTAGGGCCACCACCTACGCTTTCGACGCCTTGGCGCCAGCGCGTGCCAAGGCGTTTTCGCGCCAAATGGTGAAAATGCCCGCGGCCACGACGATAATTGCACCGGCGACCGTATTGAAATTGAGGGTCTCGCCGAAAATCGACACACCGATGATCGCGGAAAAGACGAGTTGTAGATAGGTGAGTGGCTGGATCACGACTGCGTCGAGAAGATCGTAGGCGCGGATGAGAAAATAGTGGCTCGACATGCCGGTGAGGCAGAGTACACCCATGAAAACCCAGTCATGTGGCGCAAGCGGTGTCCAGAAGAACGGCCCGATGCAGCTCATCGCGACAGCACCGACGATGCCGGTGTAGAAAAAGCTGGTCATCGCGGAGTCGTCACGGCTCACATAGCGGGTGAGGACGACATAAAACGAAAACAGCAGGGCGCCTGAAAGCGGCACCAGGAAACGGATGTCGAAAAAGCCGCTTTCGGGTTTCAGGATCAGCAGCACGCCAACGAAGCCAATGCAGATCGCCAGCCAACGCCGCCAACCGACTTTTTCGCCAAGGATCGGCACCGACAACAATGCCACCATCAATGGTCCGGACGAGAAGATCGCCTGCGAACGGGCAAGGCCGACAATGACGAAGGACGAGATGGCGACGACGATCTGGGAGGCGAGCAATAGCCCGCGGGCTATCTGCAAGCGCGGTCGCTTGGTGTGGACGGCGACACGCAATCCGCCCGGCGACTTTGACGCCATCGCCACGGCAAAGAGCATGAAGGCCCAATAGCGGATCATCGCCACGAAGAGTGGCGGATAGGCACTGACCAAGTGTTTGGAGATGCCGTCCTGTATGGCAAAAATGCTGATTGCCAACAGCGTGAAGACATAACCGGCTGTATTGGATTTCATTTCAATTCGAAGAAAGATCGTATGCGGGCCCCGGAAGCGCCGGCCGACCCGACGCTGCCGGTCACAATAGGCTATTCTATCTTTCGATCATAGGGTTCGGCATCCGGCTCACTACACGAAATGTGTCGATCAGCTCTTTTGCGTGCTTTCGACAAAGGCGGCGAAACCCTGGACGAAAGCGGCGAGGTTCTGCTTGATTTTCTCGTCGACGATTTGACCTTCCGCATCGAAAACGCTGCCGGCACGCGAAACCATCAGCCGGCCGCCGAACCAGGGATTGGCACCAATGGTTCGCAGCACGGATAGCCAGGCATTCTGACTGAGGATCGTGCCGAAATTGCCGGGCGATGCGCCGAGAACGGCAACAGGCTTGGCCCTGAAGATGCGGGGAATATCGCTGGACGGCCGGGTCATCCAATCGATCGCGTTCTTGAAGACGCCGGGAAGCGAATTGTTGTATTCCGGCGTGAACAGCATCAGTCCATCGGCAGCCGCAGCAAGCTCCTTGAGCTCGGTGACCTTCTCTGGGATACCCTCGCCGACCTCGACATCAGCGTCATAAAGTGGGACGCCGTGGATGGTCGCGGCTATGAGCTCGACACCCGGCGGCGCAAGTTCGACGGCGGCGTGCAGCAGCGCCGTGTTGAAAGAGCCTTTACGGAGGCTGCCTGATATACCGACTAGTTTCAACGCGTCCTCCTTAGCTATTGTTATAAGGAGAGAGATTTATGGTTCGAGGCCGTTCGTCAAGGGCTGGCGAACGCCTAGAGGTGGATCATGCAGCAAGAAGTGATTTAAGTTTGATGTGGTTTGCCGTGAGCGCCACCGGATCCGGGCATATGCGGGCACCGATCAGCATTTCGGCGAGGCGGATATCACGGGCCACCGCATTGCCGCGACCGATGCCGCTCGCAGCGAGCAGGCGCCCGGTTTCATCGACATGGAAAAGGATGAATGCGTCGTCGCTGAGATCACGCCTGAACATCGTCGTCGCGCCATCGGCGAGGCCGGCGATCTGCAGCGTCAGATCATATTGATCGGACCAGAACCACGGCACGGCCGAGATACTGTTTTGTGCGCCAAGCAAATTGGCTGCGGCCAAGGTTCCCTGCTCCTGCGCGTTGCGCCAGGATTCCAGGCGAACCCGCCGTCCGCCATAGAGCGCCAAGGGGAAGGAGCAGCAATCGCCGGCGGCGTAAACGTCGGTCGCAGATGTTTCCAACCGCTCGTTGACGGCGATGCCGTTGTCGATCGCAAGCCCCGCTTTTTCCGCCAGGGCGACGTTCGGCTGCGCGCCGATTCCGATCAGGACAAGATCGGTGGAAATCACCTCGCCGCTCGCCAGGCGAACAATCGCATTGTCTGCCCCATCCTCCACGGCCATAATGGTCTCCCCGCAGCGGATATCGACGCCTTCTTCGCGATGACGCTGCGTTATCACCTCGGCTACGGCCTCCGGGACGCCTCGTTTCAACACGCGCGGCAGGCCCTCGATGACGGTTGCGTCCGCGCCAAGCCTGCGCGCCGTGGCCGCCAGCTCGAGACCGATAAAGCCGCCGCCGATGATGGCGATGTGTCGGCCCGGGAGAAGTGCCGCCCGCAAGGCCAGAGCGTCGGCGTGGCTGCGGAGCATGCGAATACGCTCGCCGGTTCTCGTGACACCGGGAAAGCTGCGCGCGGATGCACCGGTCGCCAGCAGCAATTTGTCGTAGCCAACCTTTTCGCCGTTTGTGAGTGTGACCAGCTTGCCGATCGGGTCGATGTCGGTCGCATCGATACCCAGCCGCAGATCGATGCCCTGCTCCACATAACGCTCCAATGCGGCCACGAACTTCGGCTCATGGGCGTGGACGAGGCCTTCCTTCGAGAGCGGCGGGCGTTCATAGGGGGCAACCGGCTCGGCGCCGATCAAGGTGATGTCGCCTTTAAAGCCCTTCTCCCTGAGCGCAAAGGCCGCGCGAGCACCACACTCTCCCGCCCCGACAATAATGAAATGCGGCATGCTCTTGCTCCTTATACCGCAATGAAGACGGTGCCGTTTTCGACCCTGACTGGATAGGTCTTAAGGCTGACGCAGACGGGCGCACCCTTGGCTTCGCCAGTCCTGTAGTCGAAGCGGCCATTGTGCTTGGGACATTCGATGATGTTGGCCATGACCAGCCCATCGGCGAGATGGACCTGCTCGTGTGTACACAGACCGTCGGTAGCGAAATAGTCGTCCTCCGGACTGCGATAGATGGCGAAGGTTCGACCGCCATGGTCGAAGCGCATGACGTCCTCTTCATCGATCGCA
Organism: Rhizobium mayense; assembly: GCF_030272705.1. Taxonomy (GTDB): domain Bacteria; phylum Pseudomonadota; class Alphaproteobacteria; order Rhizobiales; family Rhizobiaceae; genus Rhizobium; species Rhizobium mayense. The sequence goes on from NZ_JARFYM010000024.1 coordinate 18,706, forward strand.
TCTGCTGCACAGACCTCGATCCAGTTGCCGCTCATTCCTGCCTCCCTGTTTGCAATTTTCGACTGTTATTGTGCTGCATCAGCCAGCGTATTGTGGAATTCCTCCCGATAGGGTCTGGCCGTCGGCGGCAACTCACGCTTCAGGAAATAATCTTCATTGCGTAGCTGCCGCAGGAAGGCCGGGATCATTTCGCGGTAACCCGACCACATGGAGGGGTTGGGCTTCGGCAGGTCGTCTTTAATCATCGCATGCAGTTTCGGCAGCGCATGATAGGGAACCATCGGGAACATGTGGTGCTCCACATGATAGTTCATGTTCCAATAGACGAAGCGGCTGATCGGATTCATCAGCACCGTGCGGCTGTTCAGCCGGTGGTCGACGACATTGTCGGCCAGCCCGCCGTGCTGCAGCAGGCCGGTCAGCACATGATGCCAGGCGCCGTAGAGCCGCGGCAGGCCGATCAGCACCAGCGGCAGAAACGAACCCATGCAGAGAGCGGCGGCGATCGTTGCGATATAGATCGCGCTCCAGATGCGGGCGGTGCGGATGACCTTCGGCTGCTCCTGCTCGGGAATGAAGGTCTTTTCGGCGGCACTGACGACGCCGAACGCATTGCGGATCATGTCCAGCATGCCATAGGCGACATCGTAAATGCCGAAGAAATTCAGGACCAGGCGCAGGAGATCCGGCGGCCGCATGACGGCGATTTCCGGATCGCGGCCGACGATGACGGTATCGGTGTGATGGCGTGTATGGCTCCAGCGCCAGGTTACCGGATTGCGCATCATCATGAAGCTGGCGATCTGGTAGACCACATCGTTCATCCAGCGGGTCTTGAACGCCGTACCGTGCCCGCATTCATGCCAGCGGCTGTCCGAGGCGGAGCCATAAAGCACGCCGTAAGCCAGAAAGAAGGGAACACAGATCCAGGAGCCCCAGAAATAGACTCCGAGGCCGGCGAAGATCGCCATGCAACCCAGCCAGATGATCGTGTCGCGGATCGCGGCTTCATCCGAGCGCTGCATCAGCGCTTTCATCTCCTTGCGCGGAATATCCGTGTGGTACCACTCCGCCGCCGCCAACCCGGTCTCGACAGCCGCTTTGCCGCTCGGGCCAAGCAGGCTGTAATCGCGCTTCACTATCTCGATCATCTCAGCCTCCCGCGATGCGCAAAAGCGCGCACCGCACCTCATATTCCTAATGATAGGTCCAGTTTTCGCTTGCCTCAATGCGGGAATGATGGAATCTATCATTATCCATCAATGCCCTATCTCATGCATGATGGAATACCTCAGGGGCAAACATGCGTCGTCCGACAATCTCCGATCTCGCAAAGGCATCCGGCGTGAGCGTCGCCACGATTGATCGCGTGCTGAACGGACGGCATCGTGTGCGGGAGGAAACGGCTCGGCGCGTCTACGAAGCAGCACAATCGATCGGCTACCATGCTGTCGGTCTGTTGCGGCAGCGGGTGTTCGAGGATCTACCGCAATATCGATTGGGCTTCGTGCTGCAGAAGCCGTCCCAACCGTTCTATCAGTCTTTCGCCAAGGAGATCGGCGCAGCGGCGCAATCGGTTGCAACGGCGCGCGCCCATGCGCAAGTCGATTTCGTCGCTGCATCGACACCCACGGCGATCGTCGAGAAGCTGAAAGCCATGGCGGCGCGGAGCCAGGCGGTCGCCTTGGTCGCACCCGATTATCCGGCGGTGACGGCGGCGGTCGAGGAATTGAAGGAGAAAGGCATCCCCGTATTTTCATTGCTCTCCGATTTCGCGACAGGGGTGCGCGAAACCTATGTCGGCGTCGATAACCGCAAGGTCGGGCGCACCGCCGCCTGGACGATCGCCAGATCCGCCCGCCAGCCAGGCAAGGTCGCCTGCTTTGTCGGAAGCCATCGCTTTCATGGCCATGAACTGCGCGAGATCGGTTTTCGCTCCTACTTTCGCGAGAACGCGCCTGATTTCGAAGTGCTGGACACGCTGATCAATTTGGACACCGCGGAAATCACCCATGAGGCGACACTCAACCTGCTGCAGAAACATCCCGATCTCATCGGCTTCTACGTCTGTGGCGGCGGCATGGAAGGCGCGATATCCGCCATTCGCGAGGAAGCGCTTGCCGGCAAGCTAATCGTCGTCGTCAACGAACTGACGCCGGAATCGAAAGCGGCGCTCGCCGACGATGTCGTCACCATGGTCATCGGAACACCTCTCCCGTCGCTCTGCAAGGAGTTATTCGGTTTGATGATCGGCGCCATCGAACGTGGCGAAGCGGCAATGCCGGGGCAATCCTTCCTGCCTTTCGACATCTTCGTGTCGGAAAACATTTAGCCGAGAATGATGGAATTCCATCACGGCTTGGAATATTTCTATCACGAATGATTGGAGATGCCGGCGCTCGCCTGTGGATCGATGGCATGATTCTCGGTACTCGTTTGGAGGCATGCGCGGCCGATCGACATTCTGCTGGGCCGGTGCTTAAGAGGAGGAATGCCTACCATGAGTTCCATTCGTTTCGCGCTCAATCATATGTGTGCGCCGTCCTTGAGCTTGGAATCGTTCTTTTCAGCGGCGAACACACTCGGCATCGACAGCGTCGAAATCCGCAATGATTTGGCCGGCAAAGCGATCCTGGACGGCACCCCGGCCGCAACGGTCGGGGAACTTGCGGCGCGCTACGGACTGACGATCATTTCGATCAACGCGCTGCAGCGTTTCAACGAGTGGAATGAGGCGCGCGCCAAGGAGGCGGCCAAGCTCATCGGTTATGCGCGGGATTGTGGCGCGCAAGCCCTAGTGCTCGTTCCCGTCAATGACGGCAGCGGCAGGGAACCGGAGGCACGCAAGCAGAATCTCGTGGCGGCCTTGACGGCGCTGAAGCCGATGCTAGATGCCGCAGGGATTGTCGGCCTAGTGGAGCCACTTGGCTTCGAGATCTGCTCGCTGCGTTCGAAGACGGAAGCCGCTGCTGCAATCGAAGAGCTTGGCGCGCAATCGGCGTTCCGTCTTGTCCACGACACCTTCCATCATCACCTCGCCGGCGAGACGGCGATTTTCCCTGCGCTCACCGGCCTGGTCCATATCTCCGGCGTCAGCGATACCGCCGTCTCGGTTGCCGATATGCGCGATCCGCACCGCGTTCTGGTCAATGCCAGCGACCGTCTCGACAATGTCGGGCAGATGCGGGCACTGTTGTCCGCCGGCTATGCCGGCCCCTTCTCCTTCGAGCCCTTTGCACCGGACGTGCATGCGCTGAAGGAACCGGTGACGGCGTTGAAGGAAAGCATGGCGTATATGGCCGCGCACGTTTGATAGCCACTTGACCAACGAGATCCCCTAGTCTCGTTGGTCAATCTCGCCAGTGCAGCCGACGATTATGCAAACCTTGCTCTGACGGAATGCTGTGTAAATTCCGCAACGTCGCCCGCCTGTTATTCCCTGCCTCGGAAGCGACGCTGATAGGCGGGATCGTACAGCGAGCTTTCGCGGAAATCGCTGGCGGCTAGCGACGGACCGACGAAGATCAACGCTGTGCGCTCGATCGGCTCGGCCGCGACCTTTGCTTCGATCGTGCCGAGTGTGCCGTGAAGAATGCGCTCATCAGGCCAGGAGGCTTTGACAACGATCGCGACCGGGCAATCCGCGCCATAAAGCGGCGTCAACTCCTCGACCACCTGAGGAAGTGCGTGGATTGCCAGGTGGATGGCGAGCGTTGCGCCCGTGGCGCCGAATTTCTCCAGAGTTTCGTTGTTCGGCATCGGCGACGCGCGGCCGGAAACACGCGTCAGAACAAGGCTTTGCGCAACGGCGGGTATGGTCAGCTCGCGCCCAAGCGCGGACGCCGCCGCGGCGAAGGCGGGAACGCCGGGGGTCAGCGTATAGGTGATGCCGTGCTTTTCCAGGCGGCGGATCTGTTCGGCAACGGCGCTCCAGACGGAGAGGTCACCGGAATGGAGGCGGGCGACATCCTCGCCCGATGCCGCTGCTTTCAGATATTCGGCCTCGATTTCATCCAGCGACATTGGTGCGGTGTCGATGATGCGGGCGCCGGGCGGGCAATATTGCAGGAGGTCCGGCGAGACGATCGAGCCGGCATAGAGGCAGACCGGGCATTTGCCGATCAGGTCCCTGCCACGCACCGTGATCAGGTCCGCTGCCCCCGGGCCCGCTCCAATGAAATGCACCGTCATCCCGCTACCTCGTTTTTCATTCTTGTGGTTTGACCCAGGACCATTGCGTCACCGGCATAGCCGGCCGCCAGCCGGTCATGGTGCCGATGGGCCCGGCCCGGGCGATATCGATGCGGATCAGCGAGCCGCCGCGGCAGGCATGTTCGGCAAGCAGGATCGCCTCCATCTCCGTCGTCACCGCATTGACGACCAGCCGCCCTCCGGCCTTCAACGCGGCAATAGCGGCATCCATGACGCCTGCGTCGCTGCCGCCACCACCGATGAAGATGGCATCCGGCGCCGGCAGGCCGACAAGTGCTTGCGGCGCCTGTCCTTCGATGATGGTAAGGCCTGGAACACCGAAGCTCGCCGCGTTGCGGCGGATGCGAGCAGCGCGCTCGCTGGAAGATTCGACGGCGATGGCCCGCATCGAAGAATGGGCCAGCATCCATTCTATGCCGATCGAACCGGAGCCGGCACCGATATCCCACAGCAACTCGCTATGGCGTGGCGCCAGCGCTGACAGGGTCATCGCTCGGATTTCCCGTTTGGTGATCTGGCCGTCATGCTCGAACAGGCTGTCGTCTAGCCCGGCGCTGAGCGGCAGGATGCGAGCGCCGGCCCCTGCGATGACTTCAATGCCGCAAACATTCAGATCATTGATGCCAGAGAGCGTGAAATCAGCAGCCCGCCGCGTCGAGACTCGTTCATGAGGCCCACCCAACGCCTCGAGAATTGTCAGCATCGATTGACCAAATCCAGTCTCCTGCAGCAAACGCGCAAGATCGGCTGGACCTTGGCCATCCCACGTCAAGGCTAGGATCTTGCGACCGGGATGGAGATGCGGACGGATGAGGTCGAGCGGTCGCCCATGCAGGGAAAGAACGGTGACGTCTTGCAAAGGCCAGCCGAGGCGCGAGGCGGCCAGGCTGAAGGAAGAAGGCGCCGGAATTACTGTCATCTCGGATGCCGGAACATGCCGCGAGAGCGTGGCGCCGACGCCGTAGTAGAAGGGATCGCCGGAAGCAAGGACGACGGTCGGCATTCCGCGTCGCGCCAGTAGGGCGTCGACGGATTTCTCAAAGGGGCTCTGCCAGCGATGCGCCTCACCCTTGATCATGGCCTGCATCAGCTCGATATGCCGCGCGCCGCCGAAGACGACCGGCGCTGCCGCAATCAGCCGCTTGGCCTCGTCGCCAAGCCCGGCTGGACCGTCTTCGCCGATGCCGATTATAATGAGCCAACGTTGAGGGGAAGGCATCTCAGACATGGGCAGGACCCGAATTCTGATCTTGGGCGGCACGACGGAAGCACGTCAATTGGCGGAGGCACTGGCGTCGCGCGCCGATCTCGACGTCGTCCTGTCGTTGGCGGGCAGAACCATCGAACCTGCTCCGCAGCCGGTTCCGGTGCGTACTGGCGGCTTCGGTGGCGCAGAGGGTCTTGCCCGCTATTTGAGAGACGAGGCGATCGATCTGCTGATCGATGCGACCCATCCCTTCGCCGCCCGCATGTCCGCCAACGCGGCGGAGGCGGCTCACCTCTGCGGTATCTCCGCTTTTGCACTTCGCCGCCCAACCTGGCTGCCGGTCGAGGGCGATCGCTGGCGCTCTGTACAAGGTGTTTCGAAGGCGATAGCGGCGCTTGGTCCCTCGCCTCTCAATGTCTTCCTGGCGATTGGCCGACAAGAGGCTCATCAGGCCAATGCTGCGCCCATCCATCATTATTGGGTGCGCAGCGTCGACCCGGTCGAGCTGCCGCTGACGGTGCCCAACGTCACCTATATCCATGCCAAGGGTCCGTTCCGGCTGGAAGACGAACTGGACCTGTTGCGGCAATATCGTATCGACGTGATCGTGACCAAGAACAGCGGCGGCAGTGCGACCTACGCGAAGATCGAGGCGGCGCGGCAACTGGGCATCGAAGTGATCATGATCGAGCGCGCGCCGGCAGCCGATATGCTGGCGGTCGAAACTGTCGAGGCAGCGCTGCATCATATCGATCATCTCGCCCCTTCCTTGATGAAGCGCGGCGTATAGACCAGATCAGGTCTCGTCTCCCGGGCGATGACGCGCGTCTCGGCCGAGCCGATGATGACGCAGGTGGCCATATCAGCGCTCGACGCGTCCGCATCCGCCAGCCTTGCAACTGTCATGCGCTCGTCCGGCCGGCCCGCCGCGCGGCCGAAAATGACGGGAACGTCGGCGGGCAGAACGCCGCGCAGGATGTCGAAAGCTTTGCCGAGCTGCCAGGGACGCGCTTTGCTGATGGGATTGTAAAGGGCGATCACAAGCCCGGCTTCAGCGACCAAACGCAGCCTATTTCCTATTATATTCCAGGGCTTTAGATTGTCCGACAGTGAGATTGCGCAGAAATCATGTCCCAACGGCGCGCCGATCCGAGCCGCGACGGCAAGCATGGCGGTAATACCGGGCACGACGACAAGATCGATATCCCGCCATTCGTCGGGTCCATTGTCGATCGCCTCGCACACAGCTGCCGCCATGGCAAAAACACCGGGATCGCCACCCGAGACGACGCAGACGTTTGCGCCGGCGACGGCACGCTCCAGCGCTGCCTTGGCTCGATCCAGCTCTTCGCGGTTGTCGGATGCCTGGCGGATCTGATTCGGCCGAAGCGACAGGCGATCGAGATAGGGGCCATAGCCGAAAAATTCGGTGGCGTCGGCCACAGCCGCCTGCGCTTCCGGCGTCATCTGCGCGGGATTGCCGGGACCAGTGCCGATGACATAGAGGCGGCCGCTCATGGCTTGTCTTCCCAGCCGGGAACGAGGATCAGGGAAAAATAGGGTGCCTCGCCGTCTCCCCTTTCAGCGAGTGGCGTTATGGCGCCGTTCGTCATTGTGCCGCGCTCGACGTAAATCGCCTCCTCGAGGCGTCCCACGGCCTCAAGGGCACGGCGGATCTTCGGCAAGTTGCGGCCGACCTTCATGATCACGGCTGCCTGCGTGTCGGCGAGGCGGCGGGCAAGTTCGCCTTCCGCCATCGTACCGGGGAGTACGGAAAGCACATCGTCCCCTTGGACAATCGGCAGTCCAGCCAACGACCAGCAGCCAGACATCGCCGTTATCCCCGGAATGACTTCCGTTGGATAGCGGTCGGCAAGGCGCACGTGCAGATGCATATAGGAGCCGTAGAACAGCGGATCGCCTTCGCTGAGCACGGCTACGGTCTTGCCGGCTTTCAGATAGGCGGCGACCATTTCGGCGGAGGCATTATAGAAATCAGTAATCTGGCTCTTGTAGTCCGCCTCGTTCTTGTCGATTTCCGTCGTCACGGGATAGTAGAGCGGCAGCAGCATCACGTCGGTTCTGAGCAGATCGCCGACGACGGCGCGGCCGTTGCCGTTTCTCCCCTGCTTGGCGAAATAGGCAACGACATCGGCTTTCTCCAAGGCTCTGACGGCCTTGATGGTCAGCAATTCCGGATCACCGGGCCCGGTTCCGATCCCGATCAGCCGGCCCGTGGAATGCGCGCTCATAGGCCAGACCTCGCCAATGCGTTGATCGCGGCGGCGGTGATGGCGCTGCCGCCAAGACGGCCACGGACTATGGCATAGGGTACGCCATAGGAATTTTCCGCCAGCGCATCCTTGGACTCGGCGGCTCCTACAAATCCGACGGGCATACCGATGATGGCCGCCGGCTTCGGCGCGCCGTCGCGCAGCATTTCGAGGAGATGAAACAACGCTGTCGGCGCATTGCCGATGGCGACGACGGAGCCAGCCAGGCGGTCGCCCCAAAGATGCATTGCGGCCGCCGAGCGGGTATTGCCGGTCGTCTTCGCCAATTCCGGCGTGCGGGGATCATGCAGCGTGCAGATCACCTCATTGGCCGCTGGCAGACGCGCGCGCGTAACGCCATGGGCAACCATCTCGGCATCGCAGAAGATCGGTGCGCCATTGGCAAGCGCCGAACGCGCGGCGGCGGCGAAATCGGGAGAGAAGACGAAATGCTCCGATGCTTCGACCAGGCCACAGGCATGGATCATGCGGATGGCCACATCGGCTTCCGCATCTGAAAAGCGCGACAGATCGGCCTCGCTGCGGATGATCGCGAAGGAGCGCTCGTAGATCGCGTTGCCCTCGCGGATATAATCATAGTCAGGCATTCCTACCCCTGTCGTAGCGCTGTAACGATCGCGTCGGTGCCAAGCCGTGTAAGACACTCCTCCGCCGATTCGCCAGCAACTTTGTTATTCCGCACCAGCCTGCTCATATGCATCAATGCAGATTTCAGCTTGTCTTTTCCGATGTAGGCCACTGGCTCGCTCGATGCGGACCCATTTACGACAATGCCATAGCCCATTGGCGCACCGACGATGGTGAGACCGGCCGCGACCGGCCGAGCACAGCCCTTGCGGCAGCCGGACAGATGGACTGTTAGCGAGCTGTCAAGCAGTTCCGGAGCTGTGTCGAGAAGCTCCGCGGCTGCGGACTTCGTTGCGTAGAAAGCGGAAGCACACGCCCCTGCTCCGGAACAGACGTCTATGTGGTTTAGCGGATCGTCCGCCTCCGTGCGAAAACCGCAGACGGCTGCTGCCAACTGCGCCTCTCTCGCTGCTTGGACATAGAGACCCAGCACCAAGATGGCATGTTCCGGAGCGGTGCGGATTTCGGTTGCTCCGGCAGCCTCGGCAATGGCGAGAAAGCGGAGAACGTCGCTCGCATGGATTTGCCCGAAGGACGGGCGCAGGCCGAGCGCGAGACCATCGCCGATGGGATGGATGCCGACCGGCGAAACATACTTGTCGGCTATGCCGAGTGCGCTGATTTCCGGCGATTGAAGCTCCATTCGCAGTCTGTCCGCGTCGAGATCGCGGCCTCGTGCGCGCGGCCCGAGACGCGCAAGCGTTTTCAGAAGCCCGATGACGGCCGGTATGAATTGTTCGGCAGAGAGCGATGCGAGAACCTTCGCCGTCTGCGCCGTACCGCCTATGGCAAGAACCCATGTGGTCGAACCGTCAGCGGTTCTTCTCGCTCTCAGCCGAATATCCGCTGAAATCGCATCCAGGTTCAGCCGCCCGCCGGAATCGATGATGATGGTCAGCTTGGGTGCCAATACCGGCTGAGGATCGAGCGCGGCGATCTGCTGGCGAAGCCGTGTGGCTAACTCGCGGCCATCGGCGATTTCCAGCGGGTCCAATCCGCTGTGCGGCGGGATCTCTATTGTGACGCCGGTTTCAGGGACTATACCGGCACGATCGATGTCCGCGGCAAGTCCGGTCATGCTTTCCGCAGTCATGCCGCGCAGTTGAAGATTGCCGCGCGCCGTGATTTCGATCAGTCCGTTGCCGTGTCTGTCAGCCGCCTCGGCAAGCGCTCGGAATTGCCCGATCGTCAGGCCCGGCGTCATCGGACGCAGTCGCACGAGCAGTCCGTCACCAGTGATCATCGGAGCACCGAGCGATGGGCAAGCGCCGCGGGCCATCGATGGTGCATCCGCAACGCAGGCGACGGCATCGACACCCTCTCGCGAGGAGATATCGCGCTCTTCGATCAATTGCCTGTCGGCCTGTGCCATAAGACCATCCTTCCCGAAGGACATGTCCTTACACAATCCTCATCGGCGGGCAAACAATTTGGCGGCGGCACAGTGCCTCACGCCTGGTCGTCGAAATCTGAGCCTTTGCGCAGCAGATAGATATCCATGATCCAGCCATGCTTCGCCCGCGCTTCCGTCCGCGTCGCCACGATACAGTCAGACACATCGGCAAGGCGGCCGGCAATGGTGATTTCATCCTCGGTGCCGAGATAGGCACCCCAATAGATGTAGGCATCGGGATCATCGATCTTGCTGAAAGCCAGCTCGCCGTCGAGCATGACGACGGCGGTTTCAACAATACCCGGAAAACTCTCGGTTAGTCGGCGGCCCGTGGTGATCTGCACCGGCTTTCCGACGAGGTTGAGCGGAATGCGATGGCTCGCCGTCAGAGCCTGGATGCTGGTGATTCCAGGCATGACGCTGTAGTCGAGGGCGACACGGTCCCGCGCCCTGACCCGCTCGATGATGCGGATTGTGCTGTCGTAGAGGCTGGGATCGCCCCAGACAAGGAAGGCACCGCTTCCCTCTTCCGTCAAATGATCCTGGAACAGCCGCTCATAAGTCGACGAAATTTGCGCATGCCAGTCGTCAACGCTTTGGACGTAGCTGCGGTCGGCCGTCTGACGCACCGGCACGGCATAGTCGACGAAGCGGATGGCCATGTTCGTAACATAGCGCTGGCAGATATCTTTCCGGACGTCGGCAAGCTCGGCCTTGGCCGCACCTTTGCTGGGAATGAAGATGACATCCACCTTGTTCAGCGTGTTGATCGCCTGAACGGTGAGGTGCTCGGGATTTCCCGTTCCGATGCCGACTATGTAGATGTGTCTCATTTCCACGCCCTCGTTCTTCCGGCTGTTTGCCGGAAGCAGGGGGCTATTTCAAGTGCTGAAGCATTCGGTGCTGGTTCCAGGCGACGTATCTCTAAACGAGCTTTTGTCGCCCATAGAGCAGCAGCATGCAGATAATGACGACGCCATAGATGAGCTGCCGTCCGGCTTCTTCGATCTGCATGACGGACAATATGGATTGCAGAAGGGTAATCAGGATGACGCCGGCGACGGTTCCGAGATACGATCCTTTGCCGCCAAGCACATGGGTTCCACCAAGAACGACCGCCGCAATCGACGGCAACAGATAGGCGTCGCCCATCGATTGGGAGGCCTTGGACGCATAGCCGGCCAACAGCACTCCGCCGAGAGCGCTGAGGGAGCCTGAAATGACGAACGCCAGCAAAGTGATGCGGCGCGTGTCGATTCCCGACATATAGGCGGCTCTCTCCCGGTTTCCGATCGCATACAGCGAACGGCCGAATGTGGTCCTGACAAGCAGGAAAACGGCCAGGATACCGACAACCAGCCAAACGATCACACCATTCGGAATCGGGGGTATGACATAGCCGGTCGCGAGAAAACGCATCGCGGGAGATGCGGAGTCTTGCGGCGCAAAACCTCCGGTATAGACGACCATCAAGCCCTGCACGACCGCGTTCGTCGCGAGCGTGATGATCATCGATGGAATGCGCAGATAGGCGACCGCAAGGCCATTGACCGCGCCGATCACCGCACCGCACACGATCCCGAACGGAATGGCGAAGAACGATCCAAAACTGCCGTAGGCGGTTGCCGCGCAAGCCATCATCGCTCCGGCGGCGACGACCCAGGGAACCGAGAGGTCGATCTGCCCGATGAGAATGACCATCATCATGCCGGTTGCGATGACGCCGAGAAACGACGCGACCTTCAACTGTTGCAGCAGATAGTCAGGCGACAGGAAATTCGACGAATAGATGGAGCCGCCAAGAAGCAGGAGCAGGATGCAGCCGAAGGCAATTGCCACCGCCGGATCGACGCGGCGCAAGCGCGCGGGTATGCCGGACCGCTGCATGAGGGATACATCATCGCTCATTGAAACCACTCCAGACGATTGCGAACCCGCGCCAAGCCCATGCTACCTATGCTGATCGCCAGCATCAGCACGATGCCCTGGAACAGCGGTTGCCAGAGGGGATCGAGATCGAAGACGAACAGGAGGTCGCCGATCGTCCGGAAAGCCAGCGCGCCGAAAACCGCCCCGACGGCGCCACCTTTCCCACCCGCCAGCGAAACTCCGCCAAGCACCACGGCCGCGATCGAATAAAGCGTGTAGGCATTGCCGCTCGCGAATGCGGCTTCGCCGGTATAGGAGAAGAAGGTCAGGTAAAGCCCGCCAATCGCCGACATCAATCCCGCCAGTGCATAGGATGCGAATTTGGCACGCTTGATCGGCATGCCGGACATATAGGCGGCGTTTTCAGCGGATCCTGCCGCGTAGGCGGCCCGGCCCAGGATCGATCTGCCGAACGGGATCCAGAAGATCAGGAGGGTTGCCGCAAGCACGACAAGGCTCGCCGGGATGACGCCGAAAAGCTTGGAGGTAAAGGCATCCGCCAGCGTCTCGTTCACCGCACCGCCGGGCGTCGGACGCAGCACCAAGGCAAAGCCGAAGAAGATTGCACTTGTCGCGATCGTGGTCACGATCGGCTGCAGCCGTCCGAAGATGATGATCAACCCGTTCAGCATGCCGCAGGCAAGCCCCGTCAAAAGAACGGCGACAACACCCAAAGCGGTCTGAAACGGCGTTCCGACGACAAGCCATGAGGCGAGACAATTGCACAGGATGAGGATCATACCGACTGAAAGGTCAATGCCGGCGGTGATGACCACAAAACATTGCGCCATCGCCACGAAAGCCAACAACGCCGCCTTGTTGGAAGCGGTCTGCACGACATTCGGGGTAAACCCAGCCGGATGGTTCGAGACATAGATTACGAACATGACGACAAAGAGCACCGCTGCCAGCAGCGTCCCCTTGTGTTGCGCATACCAGAAGCGCCACTCGCCGTGCGGTATCTCTTTCATTGGCCGACCTTCTGTTCTGTCAGGTGTGCGCCGATGTTCAACGCACTGCCAATCAATTCCCGTTCATTGATGTCGGAACCTTCCAGCACGCGGACGATCTTGCCGTCGTACATGACCAGTACCCGGTCACAGCAGCCGATCAGTTCGTCATAGTCGGTGGAATAGAAGATGAGCGCGACGCCGGCTTCCGCAAGCTCGCGGAGCAGGACGTAGATTTCCTGCTTGGTGCCGACATCGATGCCGCGCGTCGGGTCGTTCAGCAGAACGATCTTCGGCCGGTTCATCAGCCACTTGGCGATGACGACCTTCTGCTGATTGCCGCCGGAGAGGGCTCCGACCGGCATGTCGATCGTCGCTGCCTTGATCGCCAGCAGCTTGAGGAGTTCGTCGATCCGCTCCGCCTCGGCCGCGCGATCGATCACGCCCCTGTTGGACACGCTGTCGAGGGCCGCGATCGAAAGATTTTCGCGCACGGTCATGGGCAGCATGAGGCCTTCGGTCTTTCGGTCTTCCGGGATAAGCGCGATCGAGGTCTCGGCGGATTTTGCCTGTTTCGGACTTTTCATCGTCACGCTTCGGCCAGCAATCTGTACATCGCCCCTGACGTCGCGCAGCACGCCGAACAGCGACAAGAGCAGTTCCCGTTGCCCCTGCCCGTCCAGACCGCCGAGCCCGACGATTTCGCCGGGCCTGACATCGAAGCTGATGCCGGAGAGCCGGCTACCCCAGGAAAGGTTCCGGCACGCGAGGATTGGGGCAAGCGTCTTCTCAGGAGGATACTTCGGCGGAAATACGCTGGTATACTCGCGTCCGATCATCAACTCGATCACCTGATGATCGCTTTTCGTCCCGGCTGGATAGGATTCGATACTGCGTCCGTTGCGGAAGACGGTGCATTCATCCGCCAGTTGGGCAATCTCATGCATGCGGTGCGAAATGTAGATAAGCGCCATGCCCTCCGCGCGCAGCCGCTTCAGCACGCTGAAAACTTTTTCGACGTCGGGTTGCGTCAAGGCCGAAGTTGCCTCGTCGAGGATCATGATCCGCGGTTTACGGGCAAGCGCCTTGGCAATCTCGACCATCTGGCAACGCGAGAGCGGCAGGTCTTTGACCAGCGAGGAAGGGTGGATATCGGAAGCTCCGGCGCGCGCCAGTGCTTCTTCAGCGATCAATCTCTGCCTGCGGCGGTCGATCATCCCGAAACGCAGCGGCGGATTGCTGATGACGATGTTGTCCGCAACGGACAGATCCGGAATCAGCGACAGTTCCTGGAAGACGCAGACGATGCCCGCACTGTTTGCCGTGGCAGGTGTCGCGAAAGACACCTCCTTGCCGTCGAACACCATCCGGCCTTCGTCGGCCGCCACGACACCCGCCATGATCTTGATAAGGGTCGATTTGCCCGCACCATTTTCGCCGAGAACGGCGTGGATGGCTCCCGGCCGAATGGCGATGTTGGCCTCTTTCAGCGCGACGACACCGCCATAGCGCTTGGATATGCCTTCCATCCGGAAAAACGGTTCGGATAAACTCACGCGCCCAACCTCCCATCGGGTGCCGCAAGAACGAGACTGCGGACGCGAAGGTCCGCAGTCAAGCGTCGGAATCAAAGGGAATTATTGATTTTCCTTCGTCTGCCCCATGATTTCCTGAGCCGTGAAATTGATGCCGCAAGTCGGGAAGGAATTGCCGACAAAGAAGTTGTCGGACTGCTTGGGATAAAAATCCTGGCCTTCCTTGAAATCCGGATCAGAGACCAGAGCCGTCGGCAGCTTCACTGCCTGGGGTATGACCTGACCTTCCAGAGCGGCGATCGCGGTCTTGATGGCAACCGCAACCTGAGCCGGTCCGGTTCCCGCGGATGCACATTTCAGGCCATCACCCGAATGCGAAGCGCAAAGCTTGCGAAAGCCGTTTTCCGTCTCGCCGCCGAAGGGCACGAAGGGATGCTTAGCATCCATCATTGCCTGCACGACGCCGGTATCGCCACCCTGCGCGGTGATACCGTCGAAGGGACCATTGGTCGCGATCGCATCGGCAGTCGCCTTCTGCGCAACGCCGTCATCCCATTTGCCGACGACTTCTGTCACATTGAACTTCTTGCCGGACGCGCTCAGTGTCTCTTTAATGCCATTGTGCCGATCGGTGTCGACGGAGGTACCGGCAACCCCACGTACCTCGAGAACCTTGCCGCCGTTGGGCATGTGCTTCACAAGCCAGTCACCCCAGATGACACCGAGACCCTTTTGATCGACATTGACGTTGATGGCGTCTTTCGTGTCGAGCGTGTTGTCAAAGGCGACCAGGATGACGCCCGCTTCCTTGGCGCGTTTGATGACCGGGCCAAAAGCGGTCGGGTTTTGCGCGTCCACGACAATCGCATCGTAGCCTGCGTCGATGAAATTATTGATTGCCGATATCTGGGCAGGGACATCTTCGCCCGTCGATACGACCTTGAATTCCTTCAGCTTGGCGGCAACATCAGGTTGTGCCGCATAAGCCTTCGCCGTCTGCACCATCTGGATGCGCCAGGTATTGGCGATATAGCCGTTGGCAAGCGCTATCCGATAGGGTCCCTTCTTTTGGGGATACTGAAGAAACACTGTATCGGCTGCCCAGGGCGTCATGCATTTCGGATCGCCCGCAGGCCCGGACACGACTTTTGGTTCCGCATAAGCCGCGCCGGCAAGCAGCGTCATAAGCGGTACGGAAAACACAGCGATCCGGGCGGATCTTGCTTTGATTGCTTTCAGCATAGAAGTCCTCCTCCTTGGGCGGATCGATCCACCCCTTCTATTTTTGATCGGCATGATTGCATCCGGAAAGGCTCCATCCCATCCTTTCCGAATTTCTCGGAGCGTAACATAGTTGACAGCGCTGTCAAATTACAATTGCTAGCGCTGTCAACTATGGAGTATCTATAGATATTCTTTGTCTCTCGGAAATCGAAAGCAACAACGACTGAAACGTTACTTATGCGCCGAATAACACTGGATGATGTGGCAAACCTCGCTGGCGTCAGCCCGATCACTGTATCCCGCGTTCTGAGGAAGCCGGGGGCAGTGTCGGAAGGATTGCGCCTGCGCGTCCATGCAGCGGTGAACGAACTCGGTTATGTGCCGAATGTCGCTGCGAGCAGGCTCGCCTCATCGCGCACGCATACGATCGGCGTGATCGTGCCGACCCTCTACAATGTCATCTTCGCCGAATACCTTTTTGCGCTACACGAGGTTCTGATCGACGCCGGTTTCCAGGTATTGGTCGTCAACAGCCGCTATTCCGAGATCGAGGAAGAGAACGCCATCAAAGTGCTGCTCGGACAAAAGGTCGAAGCGATCATCATCGCCGGTATCCACCATACGGCGCTATCGAGGCAGCTTCTCAGTCAGGCAAACCTTCCGGTCGTCGAAACCTTCGAGCTCTCTGACTCCCCGATAAATCTCAACATCGGGATGTCGCAGGAACATGCCGGCTACGTGGCCACCCGCCATCTCATTCAGCGCGGCTTTCGTCGGATTGCGTTTCTGACCGGCAATCTCGATCATCGCGCGCAATCGCGCTTCGACGGATATCATAGAGCGATGCGAGAAGCCGACATACCAACCTCGGAAATCATCGCCGAGAAGCCGCGGCACAGTTCTGTTGCGCTGGGATCGGAACTCTTCGCCACGGCGCATGAACGCGGAAATGTTCCGGAAGCCATATTCTGCACCGATGATAATCTGGCTCTCGGCGCGATGCAGGAGTGTCGCAAGCGCGGCATCCGGGTGCCGGACGATATATCGATCATGGGATTTCATGATCTCGAATTCGCGGCATGCGTCTCGCCGTCGCTTTCCTCGATCGCAACACGACGCTATGAAACCGGAAAGCTTGCGGCGGAGAAGGTTCTCTCGGCACTGGAAGCCGGGGCGAAGCCCGACGCGGAGCAGATAGACCTTGGATTTGAGCTGCTGCCGCGCCAGAGCACCAGTGCCTGAAGGACATACGTCATTTTGCGCCCCTGGCCGTGCACGGTAGCGGAGCCTAGAATCATCCCTATCCCTTTACAGCTCCCGCGGCCATCGAGCCCGAAATCTGGCGATACATAAGGAGACCGAGAAAAACCGGGGGCAGCGCGCCGAGCATCATCACCGCGGAGGCTGTGCCCCATTGAACGCCGCCGCCGCTTGCCGCGAAGAAGAACGACGCGCCGACCGTCATCGGCACTGCCTTGTTCGTCGTCAGCATCAGACCAAAGAGGAACTCGTTCCAGGCGGTGATAAAGCCGAAGATGAAGGTCGTGACCAGCGCCGGGCGCACGACAGGCCTGATAATGCTGATCATGATCCGCCAGGAATTTGCACCGTCCACTCTCGCGGCCTCGTCCAGTTCCAGCGGCACATCGGAAATTGCGTTGACGAGAATGACAAGCGCCAGCGGCGTGTTGACGACGGTGAGGATCAGGCCGAGGCCGAGCCGGGTATCGAGCAGGCCAAGCCATTGATACATCATGTAGAGCGGGATCGCGAAGATGATCAGTGGCACAGCGCGCAAATTGACAACGATAGGCAATAAGGTCCGCTTACCCGCTTCGCTTCGCGCGATCGCATAGGCCGCCGGAAAAGCCAGGAGGATGGCGAGCCCCGTCCCAATCAACGAGGCGACAGTGCTGTTCCAGAGATAGGAATAGATGTTGAAGCGATCCGTCTGCGTCAGAACGCGCAGGTAGTTCTCGAGTGTCGGCTGGTTGATCCATAGGCCGGGATTGACGGAGAGCTCGCGCGCGCTCTTGAACGAGGTAACAAGTGTCACGACGATCGGAAAGTTCATCGCAATGGCGGCAACGGCGAAAACGATCCAGCGCAGGGCGTTCACAAACACTCAAATTCTCCTGCGGCCGGCAAGCCAGTTGAGGCCGTAGAGCACGGCGAGCGATGCGAGGAAAAGGATGACGGACGCCGCAACCGCCTTGCCGATCGCGCCTTCTTTGAAGAAAGCCTGGTAGATGTAGATCGACAGCGACGTCGTCGAGCCGCCTGCGCCGCTGCCGGTCAGCGCATAGACATTGTCGAACACGCGAAAGCCATCGATGAAGCGGATGAAGAAAGCGATCACCAATGTCGGCAGCATCAGCGGCAGCTCGATCCACCAAAGTGTTTTGAGCGCCGACGCACCATCGAGCGAAGCCGCTTCGCGCACGTCGAGCGGCACCGCGACATAGGCCATGTAGAACAGCAGAAAAGCGAAGGGCGTCCACTGAAGCGTCTCAACGACGGTCAACGTCCAGAAGGCATGATTGATATCGAGAAAGGCGGGACTGTCGCCGAACCATTCGAAGAGATAGTAGGGCACGGGGCCGGCAAACTCATGCAGCACGAGGCGATACATCAAACCGATCATGGCGGGCGCAACCATCAAGGGCAGCATCAGTGGCGCCATCAGCGCCGAGCGCTTGGAAAGAAGTGGGGCCAGAAAGATCGCCAGGAAAAGGCCGACCAGGCATTCGATAAGCGCTGTCAAAATCCCAAATCGCATGGAAAAGGAAATCGCTTGCCAGAAACCATGATCGGTAAGCACGGTCAGATAGTTGCCGAATCCACTGAGGCTCGGGCTTCGCAGCGTCTGGAAGCTGACGGTCGATACCGAATAGATGAGATTGACGATTGCGGGGAAACCCAGGAACAGCAGCAGGAATCCCACGAGCGGCGTGAGATAAGCCCTTCCCTCAGCACGATGTACGATAGCCATTTCAATCCGCCGGATGGGCCGGACGCCGGGAAAACACGGCGTCCGGCTGATGTTACTTCTTCAGGAGACCCTGCATGCCAGCTTTGGTGTGAGCAAGTGCGTCGTCAAGGCTTTGCTGACCGGACCAGTAGCCGGTAAACTCCTTGGCCTGCAGCTCATAGATGGAGAGCGCATTGGCAGAGGTCGCTCCGTTCATCACATAGCCGTACTTGCTGGCAAACTCCCCGAGCTTGACGAGATCCGGCCGCTCCTTGGCAACCTTCGCCACCACGTCGGGCGCAAGCGCCGGCGAGCCACCGCTGCGGGCATAAAGCAGAGCCGCGTCTTCGGTCGCCAGCCATTTCAGGAACTTGA
Organism: Rhizobium mayense; assembly: GCF_030272705.1. GTDB lineage: Bacteria > Pseudomonadota > Alphaproteobacteria > Rhizobiales > Rhizobiaceae > Rhizobium > Rhizobium mayense. The sequence goes on from NZ_JARFYM010000024.1 coordinate 37,423, forward strand.
CTGCACCGTCCTTGTTTTTGGCGTTCTTGTTAAGGCCAAGGCCAAGACCATGGATATGGTCGGCGCGGCCCTTGGGACCGGCCGGCGGCGCCACGATGCCGGTGACGTCGGCAACCGCCGGGGACTTGTCGGCACTGGTCAAATCCGCAGCGGCAGCATTCCACTGAAGCGCGGTGGCAGCCTGGCCGGAGCTATAGGCCGCATTGGTTTCCGGATATTCGTAGCTCAGGGAATCCTTCGGTGACGCGCCGGCGTCGTAGAGCTTCTTATAGAGTTCCAGTCCGGTCTTGTAGGCATCGGAATCGATGGTGACGTTGCCGCCCTTGTCAGCCCAATCCCCGCCGTAGGACCGCGGCAGCGACTGGAACACCATCATGTTGAAGAGCAGGTTCTTCATCTGCAGCACCGTGCCGTAACGCACCGGGCTTGCCGAATTCACCCCTTTCGAGAAATAGAGCGCCGTTGCTGCCCAATCCTCCCAGTTCCAGCTATCGGGGTCCTTCGGCTGCAGTTCCTTGCCGAGATACTTCTTGGAAATTTCGGCATATTTCGCCTTGGCGGCGTCGTCCTTCATCAGGGCGTCGATCAGGTCCTTGCGGTAGTACATGAAGTGCAGCGACAGATCGGTCGGCACACCATATTGCTTGCCGTCGAACTGCATGGTCTTCAGCACGGATTCGCCGAACGTCTTGGCGGCGTCGCTACCGAGATCGACCGGCTCCATATAAGGCGCGTAGCGGCCGATCGAGTAGGTCGCCACCAGATTGATATCGAAGGCATTGGAGCCCGCCGCCATGTCGGCCTGGAGCTTGTCGTAGAAGCCCTCACGGTTGAAGAACAGGAGTTCGACCTTGTCGGCGTCGGTGATGCCGGGTCTGGCGTTATAGGCTTCCACGGTGGCGCGAAGCGCCGTTTCCTCCGAACCGCCCGGCCAGCCGAGAACCGTCACGGTCGCATTCGAGGTGCCCGGCATGGCGACGCTTGCAAGAAGCACCGCAAGGGCTGGGAGAAATGTCCTGCTCAATTTCATCGTAGTTCCCTCTCTCTTTTATTGTTGGGTCTGAATGTATGTCTTTTGGAATTGTCAGTCTTGTTCCCCGGCAAGACTTGCCACCCCGATGATCCCCGCGCGGCTACCAAGCTTTGCGGGAACGAGAACAGGTCTCAGGCGGCTTTCGATGCCAGCAAGCTGCTCCCGCATCTGATCGAGATAACCCTTGGCAAGCCCGATGCCGCCGCCGACGACGATCCGCTTCGGATCGAGCATCATCTGAATATCGCGGCAGAGCGTGGCGACCCGGAGCACCGATTGCGAAACAATCGCCTTAGCCCAGGGCGCACCTTTTTCCGCGAGGTCGAAGACCTCCGCGGCGGTTGCCTTGTGACCGGCTTTGAGAGCTTCCGAGGCGATCCACCGACCCGATGTCTGATCTTCCAGCGGAGAGCGGCCTTCAGACGGACCGCGGATCAAGCCGAAATGACCGGCAAGACCGGCAAGCGGACGGCCGTTGATGACGATCCCGCCGCCGATGCCCGTGGAAATGGTAAGAAACACCAGGTCGCCGCGTTCCCCGGCGCCAAACCTGTATTCTCCCCAAGCAGCTGCCTGCGCGTCATTGGCCGCAAAAACCGGCTTGCCGAAGATGGCCTGTGCCTTTTCGACAATCGGATATTGGTCGGGAATGCCGAGCGTCGCCGGATTGAGCGCCGACCACCGGCCGTCCTGAACGAAGCCGGTCACCGCGATGCCGACGCGGGAATAGCGATCCTTCCATATCCCAGCCCTGTCGGCGATCGCCGCAAGCCATGCATCCGGCCCTTCTTGCCGCGCGGTCGGAACAGTTATTTCGTCGAGAACATCGCTGCCTCTGACGAGCGCGGCCATGGTCTTCGTGCCGCCGATATCAATGGCAAGGATGGTTTCAGCGCTGTTGGTATCATGGGCTTTCGCGACTGCCTCATGAAACCATGAGGTCACATGTTCAGTGCGCGTAATTGCCGAGCCGACGACGACGGCGAAGGCGCCGGCCTTTACCGCCGCGGCGGCCTGTTCCGTCGTGCGGATGCGGCCCTCGGCAATGACATAGGGCGTGAGTTGCCGCATCCCGGCGATAAGACTGAGGTCAGGATCGATGGGCTCAGGCCCGCCGACATAGCCGGATAGCGTCGTGCCAACGAAATCGACACCGGCCGCCAAGGCGTGGCGCGCGTCCTCGATGCTCGAGCAATCGGCCATGGTCAGCTTGCCCTTCGCTCTTACCGCCTTCACCAATGCCTCGATGGAGGCAGGACGAACACGGTCCGTGGCATCGAAGGCAACGATATCGGCACCCGCATCCGCCAGGGCCTCGGCGTCTGCCACAAACGGGGTGATGCGCACCGGACTTTCTTCGAGATCTCGCTTGACGATGCCGATGATCGGCACGGTGACCGCCGGACGAACGGCCTTCAGATAGGCAACGGATTCGATCCGTAACGCCCTTGCTCCGGCGTCAACGGCGGCTCTGGCAAATCCAATGACGAATTCCGCCGCATCCATCGGCCCATCGGGAACCGGCTGGCAGGAAACGATGAGGCTGCTCTTGATGTCGTCGCGCTGCAATCGTGGCACTCCATTTCCGTGCCACGATAATTGGAAAATACCAGATTACAACCAGTTTATGACTGGTATCATCGCTGCAGTTCGAAGACGAAGTCGTAGACATCGCCCTTATAGCGGCTTTCGCAATATTCGACGATCTGTCCGTCGGCAAGGAAGCAGCGGCGCTCCGTCATCAGCAGCGGGGCGCCCGGGTCGCAATGAAGATGCTGCGCGTCCTCTGCGGATGCCGCACGCGACCGCATCCTCTGGATAGCCCGTTGCGGCAGGAATCCTCGCGCTTCCAGGGCCTCGTAGAGCGAGTCCTTGACCATCTCCGCAGAGGGCAGGAAACGGACGGGCACCGCCGAAATCTCGACCGCGATCGGTACGCCGTCGGCGGTCCGGATACGCTTCATGCGCACGACATTGCTGTTTCCGGCAACGCCCAGAGCCATCATCTCCGTTGGAGAAGGTCGGCTTATCTGCTTGGAAAGCCAGACACATCCCGGAACAAGCCCGCGGGCAATGATATCCTCCGAAAAACTCGTCAGTGTCGACAAGGATTTTTCGACGCGCGATCCGACTTCCGTCTTGAAACCATGGCGGCGGTTGAGAAAACCTTCTTCCTCGAGCAACGCCAGCGCCTTGCGGACAGTCACGCGAGAGAGCGACAACGTATCGGCAAGAACGCGCTCCCCCGGAAGAACCGCGCCAGCCTTCAAGGCGTTCGACAGGATCGCGGTTTCGATCGCCGCCTTCAGCCGCTTGTAAAGCGGCAGGCCCGGTGTCGTTGCTTCCAGTTCACTGCTGACGAGTTTGATCAACCCATCCGTCGTCATGCGTGCTCCCGTCTCAAACTTCCGCACATCATCTTTCTGCTGAAATCTATCTGGACCTATACTGGTATTAAAATGAAAGAGCAATTGCTGACCGATGGAGCTATCGCATCGATGGGTTTACAGTTGACAGATATCCTACAAGTCAATATGTAAGCTTCATCTTGATCGTGATTGTCCGCGAAAGAAACCGAAAATGGCCTTGAAATCGATGAAGCCCCTGACCCGAGCACCCCTGCTGCACGTCTCCGTGCAGGAGAGTTTGCGCGCCTATATCGATGAAAACGGGCTGGCGCCCGGCACGCTCCTGCCGCCCGAGGGAGAGCTCGCGACGCAGCTCGACGTGAGCCGGAATTCGTTGCGCGAGGGAATCAAGGCGCTGGAATCGCTAGGTGTGCTGGAGACGCGGCGTGGAGTCGGCATCTTCGTGAAGGCTTTTTCCTTCGAACCGCTGCTCGACAATCTCGCCTATGGGCTCGGCGGCGCGCTGCGCCAAATCGAGGAGGTCCTTGAAATCCGCCGCACGCTGGAAGTGGGCCTGATCGGCAAGACGATCGAGATGATCGGCGAGGAAGACATCACCGAACTGCGCGACACGGTCAACAGAATGCGCGTCCATGCCGAGCGCGGAGAGGCCTTTGCGGAAGACGATCAGCTCTTCCACCGACTGCTTTTTCGCTGCCAGCACAATGAAACGCTCGTGCGGCTGATCGATGTCTTCTGGCTCGCTTTCTACAAGGCTTCGGATTTCGTCAACTTGGAAAACCTCGACCCGATGGCGACCTGGCGCGATCACGCCGCGATCGTGGACGCAGTGGAAGCAAGAGATCTGGACGAGGCGCGCAGGCGGCTGGACCGTCACTACGAGGGCATTGCCGTGGTGATTGCGAACAACAAGACAAGTTCAAATGTGGGAGGAACACGTGAGAAAACCATTTAGATTATCCATCATCGCCCTCGCGGCCATGCTGTCGACGACCGCAATTCCGGCCCTTGTCGGCCAGGCGCAGGCAGCGACCCTTTCCGGTGGCTTCGACGTCGGCCCGGGCGGCTTCCAGGGCAACTTCAATCCGCTTGCCGCTACTGCCGGATTCACTTGGCTCAGCATCTATTTCGAACCGCTCGTCACTTATGACGAGAAGCTGCAGAAAGTCGTCGGCGAGCTCGCGAGCTCCTACGAGGTGAGCCCCGATCAGAAGACCTACACGTTCAAACTGACGGACGCCAAATGGCATGACGGCCAGGCATTCACGGCGAAGGACGCCAAGTTCACCCTCGGCCTCGCAATGAACGCCAAGACCGGCTCGGTACTTGCCGCCCGCTTGCAGAACATCTCATCCGTTGAAACGCCGGACGACCACACGGTTGTCGTCAAACTGAGCGCTCCGACCGGCAGCTTTCTCGACACCATGACGAAGGTCATGATGCTGCCGGAGCATGCCCTGTCCTCGATCCCGGCCGATCAGTTGGCCAAGAGCACATGGTGGTCCACCACGCCGATCGGTACCGGACCTTTCAAGTTCACGAAATACGTATCCGATCAATATGTCGAGCTCGCAGCCAACACCGAATACCGTGGCGGCAAGCCAGCACTTGAACGCGTCATCAACCGCTATTTCGCCAATCCGGCTGCGGCGATCGCGGCTCTAAGATCCGGTGAGATACAGTTCACCTACGTCGATTCCAACGACGTGCCGACTTTCAAGGACGACAAGAACTTCAAGGTTATCGAGGGCGATTCCTTCGTCGTCAACTATCTCGGCTTCAACCACGAGTCGCCGATCTGGAAGGATCCGCGCGTCCGCAAGGCAGTGATGTACGCCATCAATCGCGATGCCATCATCAAGAGCCTTTACGGCGGCGCAGCTCAGCCTGCCAACTGCGCTTACGTTGCAGACCAGCTGGTGCCAAAAGGCATCGACGACTATGCCTACGACCCGGCAAAATCCAAGCAATTGCTGGCGGAAGCGGGCTGGGATCAGATCAACGGCAGCAAGCCGATCACCCTGCTGACCTACTATACGACGCCGCTCGCAACCAATGTTCTGGCTGCCGTCCAGGCGATGCTCGCCCAGGTCGGCATCAATGTCGTCCCGCGCGCAGTCGATGCGCCAACCTATAACAGCATCGTGCTCAACCCAAAACCGGACGTCGCGCAGTTCCAGATGGTCTACGCCGGGCTTCAGAACGGGCCGGATGCCGGAAGCATCAATGTCGGGCTGAATGAAAGCCAGATTCCGCCGGCCGGAGCGAATGTCGTTAGGGCACGCATGCCGGAGGTGAGCACCGCACTCAACGCCGCGCTTTCGGAGACCGACGGCTCCAAGCGTGACGGCCGTTATCAGGACGTCTGCAAGGCCATGAATTCCAATCTGCCCTGGGCAACGCTCTGGGTGGCAAAACGCTACGGCATCGTCTCGTCCAAGGTGAAAGACTTCGTCTGGACGCCGGCGCCGGGCGGCGGACCTTATCAGGCCGATGCGCAGAAATGGTCGATCGCCGAATAAGGCGCTCCTTTCCTGAAACGCCTTGAGGGTGGCCAGGGCCACCCTCACAAGACGGATTCACAATGCTTCGATACAGCCTTCGACGCCTGATCATAGGAGTTGGCATGCTCATCGCCCTGAGCATGCTGATCTTCCTGCTGTTGCGTCTGACGCCCGGCGATCCGATCGACGCCTATATCGATCCGAACGTCCCGATGTCGCCGACCGACCTCGCCAACCTGCGCAAAAGCCTGGGTCTCGACCAGCCCTTGCCGCTGCAATATCTCGGTTGGCTGCAGAACGCGCTGATGGGCAATCTCGGCTATTCGATCAAGCGTCTCGACCAACCGGTTCTGGGTCTCGTGCTATCGCGGATCGGACCGACCGTCCTCCTCATGGGTTCGGCTCTGGTGATCGCCGTTATTGCTGGTATTGCCGTGGGCGTTTTCAGCGCCGTCCGCCGCAATTCGATCGCCGATCTGTCCTTCTCCGTCTTCGCGCTTGCCGGCATTTCCAGTCCCGCATTCCTCAGCGCCCTCATCGGCCTCTATGTCTTCTCCGTTCGCCTGCATTGGATGCCGTCCGGCGGCATGCTGACGCCGGGCGAGGAATTTTAGATTGGTGATCTCATTCATCACCTGATCCTGCCCGCCGCACTGCTGTCTATCGCGCAGGCTGCATTGATCACCCGCTACATGCGCGCGTCGCTGCTGGAGGTTCTCAACCAGGATTATGTGCGCACAGCTCGCGCCAAGGGTGTTGTGGAGTTCTGGGTCATCACCAAGCATGCGCTCCGCAATGCCCTTCTTCCCATCGTAACTCTCGTTGGTTCCACCATCGGGCTTGCGATCGGCGGCGCCATCTTCATCGAGAGCGTCTTCAATTGGCCAGGCATGGGCCTGCTCCTCGTCGATGCCGTTGAGACGCGAGATTACCCCGTCATCATGGGTGCGACGCTCGTCATCGGCATCTGCGTCATCGTCGTCAATCTGTTGACCGACATTACCTATGCGGTTGTCGATCCGCGCATCAAGGTAGGCTGACGATGTCTGATAGCTCCACGTCCCGCCGCAGCGCCGGGCCGCTCGCCCGCGCATTCGAACGCTTTCTGCTGAACCGCGCCGCTGTCGCCGGCATTTGCGTCGCCGTTCCGATGTTGCTGCTGATCCTGTCCTATCCGCTGTGGTGGACGTTTCAGCCGAACGATATCGACCTTCTGGCCATGAACAGCGGCCCGACGGCAACGCACTGGTTCGGAACCGACGGCGTCGGCCGCGACGTCTTCGCGCGTGTTCTGGAAGGCGGCCGAATTTCGCTGCTCGTCGCCGTTGCATCGACCGCCCTTTCGGCGATCATCGGCTTTCTCTTCGGCGCCGTCTCCGCGCTCGCCGGCCGATGGGCCGATGCCGTCTCGATGCGCTTCGTCGATCTGGTGATGACCTTGCCGCCCGTCATTTTCCTGCTTGTGCTCGCCTCGATCGCCGGCACCGGCATCTGGCCGACGGTGATCGTTATCTCTCTGCTCTCCTGGCCGCTTCTTGCGCGCATGGTCCGCTCGCGGCTTCTGGAACTGCGCGAGCGCGATTTCGTCTTGGCCTCGCGCGGCATGGGCGCCGGCATTGGACACCTGCTTTTTCGCCACGGTCTGCCGAACGCGATCGACATCCTCGTCGTCTACGCAACGCTGCAGATCGCCAATGCCATCCTGCTCGAGGCTGGTCTGTCCTTCCTCGGTCTCGGCATTGCCCCGCCTGCCGCAAGCTGGGGCAACATGCTCAATGCCGCCCGCTCGACCGCGGTTCTCGAACAATATCCCTGGCAATGGCTCTTCCCCGGCGGAGCGCTGATCCTTGCCGTACTTGCAATCAACTTCATCGGCGATGGCCTCAGAGATGCCTTCGATCCGCGTGCCGAACTAAACTGACAATCGAAAGAAAGCGAAAATGACCAAATTCAAGGGTGTCGTCCCCCCCGTCGTAACGCCGCTCAATCCGGATTTCACTGTCGATTATCCGTCCTATACTCGGGTTCTCGAACATCTGATCGATGCCGGCTGCCACGGCGTGTTCGTGCTCGGCTCGACGAGCGAAGTCGTCTTTCACGATGAAAAGACGCGACGCGAGATCATCGAGCATTCGGCAAAGGTGGTGAACGGCCGCGTGCCGCTCATCGTCGGCACCATCGATCCGACGACCGATCGCGTCATCGCCCATGCGAAAGTCGCGAAGGCCGCCGGCGCCGACGCGGTGGTGGTAACGGCACCCTTCTATACTGTTACCAGCCAATCCGAGATCCTCGATCATTTCCGCTACATCAGGGATGCGGTAGACGTCCCGGTCGTCGCCTACGACATTCCCGTCTGCGTTCATGTGAAGCTGCAGCGGCAGACCGTCGTGACGCTCGCCAAGGAAGGCACCATCATCGGCCTCAAGGATTCGAGCGGTGATGACGGCAATTTCCGCTATGCTCTGCTCGATCTCGCCGAACACAAGGACATCTTCCTGATGACCGGCTCCGAGATCGTCGTCGACAATGCCCTGCTGATGGGCGCCCACGGCGTCGTTCCGGGCATCGCCAACGTCGACCCTCATGGCTATGTCCGTTTGTGGGATGCCGCACAGCGTGGCGATTGGGCCGCAGCGCGAAAGGAGCAGGAGCGCCTCTGCCGCCTCTTCGAAATCGTGTGGGTCGCCCAGGGTCGCGTTAGCGGCGGCGCATCGGGCATAGGCGCTTTCAAGGCCGCCATGCGCAGCCTCGGGATCATCGATACCGCCATCATGCCGCGGCCACGCGCCGCGCTGAACGAGGCCGAAACGGCACGGATCGACGAAATCTTGCGCGCAACCGGCCTGTTGAACTGAGGCGCGTAATGGAGCTGACCACCGATCCCGTTCTCGACATCAAGGGGCTGCGAACGATCTTCCGCATCCGCGGCGGCGAGATCACGGCTGTCCACGATATCGACCTGACCGTTGCCGCCGGCGAGACCCTGGCGCTCGTCGGCGAATCCGGCTCTGGGAAATCGGTGACCAGCCTTTCCGTCATGCGTTTGCTCACCCGCAATATCGGGAGGATCGCCGCCGGCAACATCCGCCTGAAGAGCAAGAACGGCGAAGTTCGCAATCTCGTCTCCCTTGGCGATGAGGCTATGCGCAGGATCAGGGGCGATGACATCGGCATGGTGTTTCAGGAGCCGATGTCGAGCCTCAATCCCGTGTATACGATCGGCGACCAGATATCGGAACCGATCCGCATCCATCGCGGCGCGGATCGGAAATCTGCGATGGATGCGGCTGTCCAACTGATCGACAGCGTCGGTATTCCGGATGCGAAGCGGCGTGCCGGCCAATATCCGCACGAACTGTCGGGCGGCATGCGGCAGAGGGCGACGATCGCCATGGCTCTCGCATGCGATCCGACATTGCTGATTGCCGATGAACCCACCACGGCGCTGGATGTGACAATCCAGGCGCAAATTCTCGACCTGCTCCTCAGGCTGCAGCGCGAGCGCGGCATGGCCATGCTGTTTATCACGCACAATCTCGGCGTCGTTGCCGAGATCGCCCATCGCGTTGCTGTCATGTATGCGGGGCGGATCGTCGAAGAGGGGCCGGTCGGCGAGGTCTTCAGCAATCCGCGCCATCCCTATACGATGGGCCTTCTGGCCTCCATGCCGCGTCTCGGCGATGCGGCGCGGATGAAGCAGGCCGGCGAGAAACTCGCCGCCATTCCGGGCGTGGTCCCGAGCCTGACGAACATGCCGGCCGGCTGTGCATTTTCCCCGCGTTGCAAATTCGCGGTCGATGCCTGCCGCGCGGCCGTTCCGGAGCTCGCGGAGGTCAGTCCGCAACACCGCAGCCGCTGCATAAGATGGCAGGAGATCTAGATGAGCGAGCCCTTGCTCTCCGTCCGCGATCTCGGGAAGCACTATACGTCCCGAGGTACCAAGCTGAACATTCTTCAGAATATCTCCTTTGATATCGCCAAGGGCGAGGTCGTCGGGCTTGTGGGCGAATCCGGCAGCGGAAAAACCACGATCGGACGTTCGGTCCTGCGCCTCGTGGAGCCGTCGGCGGGCAGTGTCCGCTTCGACGGCGTGGAACTGACCACGCTGTCCGCCTCCGCTCTGAGACGCGCACGACCGCGCATGCAGTATATTTTTCAGGATCCCTTCGCCAGCCTCTCGCCGCGCATGACGATTGGCGAGATCCTGACCGAGGGCCTGAAGATCCAGCGCATCGGGACCAGCAAGGAGCGGCTCGAGCGGGCGCACTCCGCCCTCGCCCAGGTCGATCTGCCCGCCGATGTGATCAATCGCTACGCGCACGAATTTTCGGGTGGCCAGCGCCAGCGCATCGGCATCGCCCGCGCCTTGACCCTGTCGCCCGAATTTATCGTGGCCGACGAGCCGGTCTCGGCACTTGACGTCTCGATCCAGGCGCAGGTCATCAATCTGTTGCGCGAATTGCAAATGCGCCTCGGCCTGACCATGCTCTTCATTTCGCATGATCTGGCCGTCGTCGAATATATCTGCGACCGGGTGATCGTGCTCTATCTGGGCCGCATCATGGAAATCGCGCCGAGTGCCGATCTCTACGCCAGGCCGCAGCACCCCTATACGCGCGCGCTGCTGTCGGCGATTCCGTCGACCGATCCCAATGTCCGGCGCGAGCGCCAGATCCTCAGAGGCGACATACCGAGCCCGGCCAATCCACCCTCCGGCTGCGTCTTCCGCACACGCTGTCCGCACGCACAGGATGCCTGCGGCAAGACGGTCCCGGAGCAGAGAGAGGTCGCACCGGGTCATTTCAAAGCCTGCATTCGCGACGATTTGAATTGAGAGGCACTCGGTGACAGCAAAAAAGCGGCATGCCATCGCCGGCAATTGGGCGACCCTTCTTCTGCCGATCGGCGTGGGCGATGAAATCGAATTCGCAAAGCTCAGCGAGGAAATCGACATCCTGATCGCGGCCGGTGTCGACGGCATCTATTCGAACGGCACGGCGGGTGAATTTCATAGCCAAACCGAAGCCGAATTCGACCGCATCCAATCGATGCTGGCCGAACGATGCACCGAGGTCGGCATGAACTTCGTCATCGGCGCGTGCCAACCGGACGCCCGCATCACGCTGGAGCGGCTTCGCCGCGCGGCGCTCTTGAAGCCACTGGCGATCCAGGTCATCCTGCCCGACTGGTGGCCGGTGACGGATCAGGAAGCCATCGATTTTCTGAAAGGCGCTGTCGACGTCGCAAATGGCGTTCCGCTGATCCTCTACAACCCACCGCATGCCAAACGGGTCCTGGCGCCGGAGGAGCTGGGCAGGATCTGTGCCGCAGCGCCAGGCGTCATCGGCGCGAAGGTGGCTGACGGTGACAAGCAATGGTATGCGGAAGCACGCCAACACCTCTCGGAGCTCTCGCTCTTCGTCCCTGGCCATCATCTCGCAACTGGCATTGCGGAAGGAGTCGCGGCGGGTTCTTTCTCCAACGTCTGCTGCCTGAGCCCCCGAGGCGCACAGATGTGGACCGCATCGATGCAGGAGGATATCCATGCCGCTCTCGGTTTGGAGTGCCGGATTTGCAAATTCATGGAAACGCATATCGTCCCCTATCGCCAGCGACTGGGCTACTCAAACGCCGCGCTCGACAAGCTCCTCTGTGCTATCGGCAACTGGGGACCTGTCGGCACCCGTCTGCGCTGGCCATACCGCTCGATAGAGATGAGCGAGGCAGAAAGACTTCGCGACGTCGCGCGGATCGAACTGAGCGAACTTTTCGGCTGATTAAGGGCGGCTCGGACCGATATCGCGGCTAGCTCCACCGCCTTCGGAATTGCCGGCAGCGCGAGGGACATGCCCGATGCGCAGAGCAGAAGAAAGATGATCAGCTTCAGGACCTTGGGCGACAAGGGCGGCGGCAGACGTCTGGCCAGGTGGGTGCTGATGGCAACGGTGACGACGGCTGAAAAAGGCGGCCAATAACGGGGTTCGGGAAAGGTGTCGTCGGCAATGACGACGAGAAGACGGATCAGCGCGTTGAAAGCAAAGATCGCCACCAGCATCTCACGGATGGCGGCGATCGGCAGCGGCTGACGGTAGAAATGATAGACCAGCGGCGGGCCGCTGGTGGAGAACAGCCCGCCCATAAAGCCCGAGAAGGCGCCATAGACAACAAAGGACGAATCCCTCGTTTCCCGTCGTTCCTCCTTGGGCGGCAGAACCAGTTGCAGGGAGGAGGCGACGATGACGACGCCGAGGATGATGCGCAGATAGATCAGCCCGTTGCTGGCGAGTTGATCGAGCAGGAAATAGCCTGCCACAACACTAAAACGAACTCCTGGCGCAACACATAGCGCCAGCCCTTCACCATCATGATCGTCGCGTTGACCAGCGTCAGCACATCCGTTATGACGGCCACATCCGGCAGCGGCATGACGGCGGTGAGACCGACACCGCCCATCGGCAGCAGGCCGAAGGCAAAGCCCGTCAATGTCTGCACATATGCGGCCGCTCCGGCGAGCAACACGAAGCCGAGAATTTCAGCCGATGTCATTGCTCGACGGCACCTGGGATACTCCCTCGATCGATCGCAGGGGCATCAGACGTTTCCGTCGAGCGTCAACATCAGGTTGGCAAGCAATGCCGTGCGCGGCGCGACGCTGCTCACATAGATAAATTCGTCGAACGTATGAGCGCCGGCACCGTCCGCACCCAGGCCGTCCAGCGTCGCGACTCCGAGAGCGGCGGTGAAATTGCCGTCCGAGCCGCCCCCGGTGCTGACGCCTTCCAATGTGATACCGAGTTCGGCGGCGATCTCTGCCGTATGGTCGAAGAGCTGCCTGCCGCTTTCAGATTGCGCGAAGGGCGGCCGGCTGAGGCCCCCTGTGATCTCGATGGTGATGTCTGGATCGACGGGCCTCACGGCCTCGATCTTGCCCAGGATTTCCAGAGCCGCCTGCTCGTCGGGCAGGCGCGCGTCGACCTGCATGCGGCATTCCGCCGGCACTGTGTTGCGGCCGGTACCGCCGCGAATGGTGCCGACCGTCACGGTGACGCCACACACCGGATCGTTCAGCGCTTCAAGCTCAAGTACCAACCGTGCGGCCGCACGGATCGCGCTTCGGCCATCCTGTGGCTTGCTCCCGGCATGGGAGGCGCGGCCGCGGACGATGATGTCGTACATGGCAACACCCTTGCGCGCGACGACGATCTTGCCGCCATCACGGGCAGGCTCGACCACCAGCGCATAACGGGCATTGCGGCCAAAAGTTTCGATCAGTGCGCGGGAGCTGGCGCTGCCCATCTCCTCGTCCGGCATGAAGAGCAGATCGACCGGAAGCTTGGGACCGGAATCGTGCCGGACTGCGAGCTTCATCGCCTCCAATGCCATAAGCGCACCGGCCTTCATGTCGTAGATGCCCGGCCCATAGAGACGATCGCCCTCCTGCCGCCATGGCAGCTTGCTCTCGATCGTGCCGGCTGCATGAACCGTGTCGAGATGGGCAAGGATGAGCGTGCTCTTCTGGTTGCTGCCCGCAGGGCGCGGCGTGCGCACGGCAAGAATATCGCCGAACCCCATCGTGCCAGGCGTCCGCTCGGTAGCGAGACCGGCGGCTCTGGCGATTGCCTCGACGCGGTCAACCAGTTGGTTCACGGCATCCGCATCGGGCGTATGCGTTTCCAGCTCAACCCAGTGCCGCAGTTCTGCGAGCAAGGCTGCTTGGTCGATATCATCAGCAGAAATGTCGATAGTCATAAAGGTATCCAATTTAGAAATCATGTGGCCGGCCAGATCACTGCTGCCAGCTCATGTCCATGACGAACATGGCTTCATTCGGACTCGGCTGCCACTTCAGATGGCGATTGGCGCCGTAAACGGCGTCGCCCTGATATAGGCCAATGCCGGGTACATCGTCCCTCAGGATCTCGTAGGCTTTCTGGTAATCCGCCAGTCGTTTGGCGTTGTCGAGTGTCGAGCGAGCGTCGTCGACGAGGCTGTCGTATTGCGGATTGCTGTATTTCGCCCAGCTGCTGCCGGTGCGAAAGAGCGGGAAGATGATGCCATCCGCGTCCTGGCAGGCGCAGGACCAGCGGCCGAGCGCGACGCTGCCGGCGTCCTTCGCGTCGCCCTGGCGGCGCTTCAGGAATGTCGCCTGATCGAGCGCGGTAATTTCCGTATTGAGGCCGACATCGTTCAGCATCTGCTGGATGGCCTCAACCATCGAGCGATCATAGGCCGGCGAGGTGAGGAACTCGATTTTCGCCCCTTCGGCGCCCGCTTCCTTGATCAGGGCGCGCGCCTTGTCCGGATCGAAAGGATAGCCTTCGACCTTGTCGGTATAACCGAAGATCGGTTGCGCGCCGAGAATGTTGACCGGGGACCCGAAGCCCTGCAGCAGCGCGTCGATCAGGGTCTGCCGGTCGATCGCATAGGCGATCGCCTGTCGCACGCGGACGTCCTTGGTCGCCCCGGCCTGGGCATTGATGTAGATATAGCCGACACGCTCGGTCGGAACCGACAGCACCTGTGCACCCTGATCACTCTTCAGCGCAATCGCCTGATCGGAAGGAAGATCGCGAACCAGATCGGCCTTGCCGGTCTTGAGATCGGCGATACGGGTCGAAACGTCCGGAACGGCGCGGAAGAACACGTGTTCAAACGGCGGCTTTGCACGCCAGTATTGGTCGTTGGCCTGCAGCTCGGTCTGCACGCCCTTCTGCCACTGCACGACCTTGTAGGGGCCGCTGCCCATCGGCTTTTGATTAAATTCCTGAGCGCCCACCTTCTCGACATAGGCCTTCGGCACGATGGAAAGCTTGACAAGCTGGGCGAGCAGCGCCGGATAGGGCGATTTCGTCGTCATCTTCACGACCGTCGCACTGGTCGCCTCGGCCTTGTCGATCTGGTTGAACTGCGACAGCTGCGGGCTCTTGAGCGCCGGATCGATAATGCGGTTGATGCTGTAGGCGACGTCATCAGCCGTCAGCTTGCTGCCGTCCTGGAAAGTCACATCATCGCGGATCTGGAACTCGAGCGTCTTATCGTCAAGATATTTCCAGGACGTCGCGACCTGCGGCACAATCGTGCCCGACGCATCGCGGGTGATGAGATTGTCAAAGATGTTGCGGTAGACGCTGTAGCTGTCGGTGTCCCATTGAAGATGCGGATCGAGCGTTGCAGCGTCGTTCGGCAGGTCGATGGTGAGCGTATCCTTTGCCGATTGGGCATAAGCGGCCGATGCCAGGAGGCTCAGGGCAAAGGCGGCTGCGGATAGAAGCTTGAAATGCATAGTCTGATACCCCTCTTTTTTATCTCGAAATTTCGTAACACCATTATCCGGCGATGGTCATCTTACTAATCCGATGCCCGCAAGCCAAAACTGTTACAAGCCAATCAATTGATCAACAACGGGGGAATCGTTCCCGTACATGAACTCCGAGGTGAAGAGCGCCGGTCGTATTCATCGCGATCAGCCGCAGCCTTGGATGGGCGCGGGTGAAGCGAACGCTACTTCTTCGCTTTTGTCCGCCTGAGCTTGCGGTCGGCAATCAGAAAAAGGCCCTTGAGTTCCGGTTCGCGCACACGGCTGGCAGCTTCGATGAAAGAGACCCATTCGATACGGCGCTGCCCTCTTTCCGGAAAGTTCTCGCAGATCTTTTCGACCTCGAGAAGGTGCAGTTGAACGACGCAGGGGACGCGATTGCCGTCGACAAGCTGCTTCAGGTAGGTGAAATAGCCCAAGGGCTTCTTCTTGATCTTGCCGCGCACCCCGGCTTCCTCGAAGGCCTCTATCGCTGCAACTTCGTGCGGCTTTTTCCCCTTTATTGGCCAGCCCTTGGGAACAATCCAGCGCCCGCTTTCCCGGCTGGTGACAATGAGCACTTGCGCCGCGCCGAGATCGGGATGTTTCCGATAGCAGATCGCTGCATATTGCTCATATATCGGACCGTGAAACAGCGCATCCGCATGGGAGGCAAGCTCAGACAGAAATCTGTCCGATCCTCCGGAGAATTTCGCCCGCCCTGAGATCAGAGGTGCCATGTCCTCAACCACCCCTGATCGAGCTGCGCCATACGAGATCGGCATGGAGGCGGATGGCGGATGTCCGTCCTTCCGAGTTTGCGACCGGCCCGCTTTCGAGCCAGGAGACCGCCTCCCGGGCGATGGTGGCGAGCGGCTGGGCAAATGTCGTCAGTTGATAGGATGCCCAAGAGGCCTGTTCGATGTCGTCGAAACCGGCGACACAGAGCTGGTCGGGAACAGAGATAGAAAACTGGTGGCGGGCGGCATCCATGAAACCGCAGGCAAGCAGGTCGGTCGCGCAGAAGACGGCATCCGGCCGCTGGTTCCGGGTGAGAAGCCGCTGCGCAAGAACCCTGCCGCTCTCATAGCCGGTCCAGCCATAACGCTCGACGACTACATCCAGGCCATGCGCCCTGGCCGCAGCAACGAAGCCGTTCTCCCTTGCCATAAGGCTTGGCGTGCCTGCTTCCGAATTGGCGAAGGCCAACTTGCGGCAGCCGGCACGAAGGAAGGCAATCAGGATGCGGCCGGCGGCCTCTTCGTCATCCAGATTGATCCGCAAAGGTCCGTCCTGCTCGTCGTCGCGATTGATCAATACCAGGCGCTGACCGCTCTTCAGGCAAAGCTGCGCGATGGACTTGTCGGGCATCCCCGAGAGAATGATCGAGGCGTCGGCGCGATAGTGGATCGCCTGGCGCAGCGCCAGGTCGACACTGCCGTCCGAGAGATCGGTGTTGACGAGCATGGCAATCTTGCCGCTGTGCTGCAGTTCCTGCGTCAGCACCTTAATCATGCCGGAGCGATGAGGCGTGGCCAAGTCAGACACGATCAGGCAGACGATGCCGCTTTCGTTGCGCATCAGCCCGCGAGCGAGATGATTGACGTGATAGCCTAGTGCGTCGGCTGCTTCGAGCACCTTCCGTCGTGTCTCGGGCGACACGCTCGCTCCCGGCGTAAACGTGCGCGAAACGGCCGAGCGGGAGACCCCTGCGCGATCAGCCACTTCCTGTGCGCTCACGAACACTTTCTGTGACACGCCAATCTCCTACCCGCCAGCGACTCCGCCCAATGTTTGCAATTGCGTGCACTATCCTCTGAGCCGCCGCGGTGACAGTTTTATGAAGAAGGCTGTTGATGGGCGTCGTTGGGGCGTGCGGCATTTGCACGCGATTGCAAGGCTTCCACGATGTGCAAGGGAGGAGATAGGAATGGGTGATTGGCGCAGCGTGCCCCTCAGTCGCGCGGAACAAGCTTGATCTCGGCGTTGCCGGCTTTGTGGTCGAAGCGCTGTGATCAGCTATAGTCTTCGGCTCCACGCCGCTCGCTGATCAGCGGCACGAAAATCACGGCGCCGAGATTTTGGGTGGCAAAATCATCCGGGCCTTTCCGCAGGATTTTCAGAAGCGTCTGCCTGCTCTCCTCCGGTCCCACCGGGATGACGAGCCGACCGCCGATCGCCAGCTGCTCTTTCAGGGCCTGCGGCACTTCCGGGGCGGCGGCGGAGACGAGGATGACATTGAAGGGCGCCGCTTCCGCCCACCCCCTCGAACCGTCCCCACAATGCAAATCGACATTGTCGTAGCCGAGACGGTGCAGTCGTTCTGCCGCTCCCGCCGCCAGAGAGGCGTGGCGCTCTACGGCAATGACATGAGCGGCTATGCGGCTGAGGATCGCTGCCGCATAGCCGAGCCCCGCGCCGATTTCGAGAACAGTATCGGTGGACTTGACTTCGGCCGCCTCGATCATCAGCGCGACCATGTAGGGTTGCGAGATCGTCTGCCCCTGGCCTATCGGCAGGGGGCAGTCGTTATAGGCAAACATCTCGAAGCCCTTCTCGACGAACATTTCCCGTGGCACCCGGCGCATAGCGTCCAGCACTGCCGGGTCGCGAATGCCGCGACCGGCGATCTGCTTTTCCACCATGCGAAGACGTCCGTGCATCGTCGGCTGTCTCCACGACCGAAACATGCCCAGGTTTACGTCGTTTGGCTATGCTCGCCCCCGTGGCGTGAAATGCTCTTCAGCGCTTCGCTGGCTGCACCATTGCCTTGGGCTACGGCGATGTCGCCGAGCGACAGGATACCGACCAGCCGCTTGCTATGATCCAGCACGGGCAGACGCCGAACCTTGATGTTGCCCATGTTGCGGCAGACCTCATCGATCTCCTGATCGTCGAAGCAATATTTGACTTCCGATGTCATTACGTCGCGGACCTTCGCGTCCGGGCCTCTGCCTCTCGCGATGCCGCGAATGGCGATATCACGATCGGTGATCATGCCGACCAAACGATCGTGGTCGCCGACAGGCAGGATGCCGGCATCGAGATCCGCCATCGTCCGGGCGGCCTGCAGGATGGTCTCGTCGGGATTGGTGATGCGCACATCGTGCGTCATGGCGTCTCGAACTTTCATTGGTTCCTCCATGATCGGACGCTCGTGTCCGCGCTTTCGCCGCGGGACACATCCTTGCAGCGAGCTTAGATCGGGCGGCGCCCGGCTCCCCATTGGTCGCAGCACCCTCTTTTGAGGGCCTGTTACAACAACAAGCGAAGCGCCGATCTGTTCCAGACCGCGCCGCGGATATTCGAAATTACATCTCGAATTCGTCGTCTTCACGGGGCGAAAGCATATCGACAAGCTCAGCCACCTTGCCGGTCGGCAACGTCCTGCCCTCGCCAATCAGCGCCTCATCATTATTGACCCAGGCCCAGGCCTCCGCGAGCTCCCCCAGCGTTGCCCCAGTCGCGGAGACATCCGCCATCAGGGCCTTATCGATGGGTCCGAGAACGGAGATAATATCTTTTGCGGTCATCGTCATGCGCATTCTCCTGAAATCTCATTAGCAGTCGGGCTATCGGCAGAGGCCCTTTCATCTCCTTGGAGACGGAACGAAATCCCTCTAGCTTTGTTCCGGCATTCGAGGGCGGCCATGAAACGGATGTGAGGACGGTGCGATGCCGAGTACGATGATCGAGATCATGCCCTTGAAACCGACATGGTTGGAGATCGCCATATGCATCCTATTGGTCATCGCCGCCGGCGGGCTGACCGGCCTCAATCGCGAGGCCGGCGGACATGCCGCCGGGTTTCGGACGACCATCCTCGTCGGGTTGGCGGCATGCGAGCCAGGCACGGACGATTCACGCTCGGCTGACACTGCAGATTGTGAAAGGCAGCGTATGGAAGCCTTGGACACTGCCGCCGGCCGGATCGCGGAGGCCGTGAGGGCTTCGCGACCGCGTCACACGATGCGCAATGCCACGGTGCTGGCAATCGGCGGTCTGGCGGGCTTTTTGCTCCGTGGAGTTCTGACGGGTCGATAAGCGGTCAAAGGCAGACATGGAACCTTATGGCGTTTTGCTTGTTGCACTTCATGAGCTAACGGAGGGAGGGCGTCATGCAACGCCATCGCAAAGAACATAACGCCGAGATCGGGAGAAACCCGTTCAAGCTCTCCCAAACGCAGTGGCGGCCGGATGCAGAGATCCTCGCGGAGATTCATGAGAGATTGAATGGAGACCCACTGCTGAATGCCGCCAGCATCTTCGTTTCCGTCAGCAGCGGCCGTGTCCTCATCGAAGGATCGGTCGAAAACGACGAATCCAAGCGACGGGCTGAAACGCACTCCCGTCAGGTGAGCGGCATCAGCGGTCACGACAGCAATCTCTGCATCCGCAGGCCGCGCTAGGAAGCGAAGGCAGACATGCGCGCATTGCTGATCATCATACTGGCATTGATGGTGGGCTCGATTCTCAGCCTCGTCGTCATCAAGCCGTATGTGACCGGCGGCAACAATCAAAACTCGACCATCGCCCAGAAGACGATCGAGCAGCCGGAGCCGAAGCCATAAGACTATCACCCCGCAATTACTTGGCTTGCGGCGTGTTGTTTTCTTGCGTGTCCGGCCCGTCGCCGGGCGGTATCACGGGTGTCTTGCCGTCACGCGGCGCTGGCTTTTCCAACCCATTGTCACCGGTCGCCGGTGGTTTTAGGACACCGCCGCAATCGGAAAGTTCTTGACTGGTGCTGCCCTGAGAACGCGGCGCCGTTTGCTTGCCCTCAGTCTGGCTGTTGCTACCCGGTCCCGTACAGCGGTCGCTGTTTGGCATCTGTTGTGCGGATACGATTTCTGGAATCGCGATCATCAGCGCTGCGATGAGCAAAAGCCGCGCATTTGGCCGGCACGATGTTTCAGATCTGCGTGGAGATGATGGTGTCGACACCGATCGTGCCGCTGACGACACCACGCTCGTGATGTGTCCTGCCATTGTCTACCTCGATAACGGTATAGAGTTTCTCGTTGCGGAAAACGCTCGCCATGACGGTCGTCTTGTCTTCCGCCGGCGCAGCGTCGATGTCCATGAAGTCCAGCTCGCGTTCGGCTGCGACAATGCGGGCATCGCCAGGGGTGCGGGCTGCGACCAGCACTTCCCCATGTGATTTCGCGCCCAGCCAATTGGGATCGGCGGCTGCAGCGATTGGAACCAGCCGATAAAGCTTCATGCTCTCGTCCATGCCGTTCTCCATCGTTGAGAGTGAGGAGCCGCAGACCGGATGGATGGGAAGCTCGCCTGCCATTTCATCGGCCATGGAGAGAAAACGGAAAAATCTCCATGTTCTTCAGCACCATCACGTCCGTTTGGCACGGCTTGCAGCTCTTTTGGCTAACGTCCGGTGGCCGCCGATGTTCCGGCTTAATTCAAGGCTCCGATCTCATGGCGATGAAGGTGTTCACGGATCAGATGTTCGACTTTTCAATCTGCAAGCCGACCTGAAATTGAAAAGGGCCTCCCGTGAGAGGGAGGCCCTTTTGGCATCTTCAGACAGTAGTCGTGGCGCCGTCATTCGGCAGGTTGCAACGCCGGCGTGTCAAAGTCGCTGGTCAATTGCCCGGCCATGGCAGCGGCGAATTTCGACCGATCGAGTTCATTTTCCCAGCGTGCGACAACGACGGTCGCCACGGCATTGCCGACGAGATTGGTCAGCGCGCGGCATTCCGACATGAAGCGGTCGATACCGAGGATCAGCGCCATGCCGGCGATCGGAACCGAGGGGATGACGGAGAGTGTGGCGGCAAGTGTGATGAAACCGGCGCCGGTGATGCCCGCAGCACCCTTCGAACTCAACATTGCCACCAGCAGCAACAGGATCTGGTCACCGAACGTCAGCGGCGTATCGGTCGCCTGGGCGATGAAGAGCGCTGCCAACGTCATGTAGATATTGGTGCCATCAAGGTTGAAGGAATAGCCCGTCGGAATGACGAGGCCGACGACGGAGCGCTTGCAGCCGGCGCGTTCCATCTTGTTCATCAGGCCGGGCAATGCGGCCTCCGAAGAAGACGTGCCGAGCACCAGCAGAAGCTCTTCCTTGATGTAGCGGATCAGCGCCAGGATCGAGAAGCCGTTATAGCGGGCAACAGCGCCAAGCACGACGAGCACGAACAGTATCGACGTCAGATAGAAGGTGCCAATCAGGAATGCCAGGTTGGCGATCGCGCCAATACCGTATTTGCCGATCGTGAAGGCCATGGCGCCGAAAGCGCCGATCGGCGCGAACTTCATCAGGATGGACACCATACGGAAAATTGGCGCCGTCAGCACCTGCAGGAAATCCAGTATTGGTCGGCCGCGTTCGCCGACAGCGCCGAGCGCGATGCCGAAGATCACCGAGAAGAACAGGACCTGGAGAATATCGCCCTTGGCGAAGGCGCCGACGATGGTGTCCGGGATGATATTCATCAGGAAGCCGACGACCGTGGCGTCATGTGCCTGTGCCGCGTAGTTGTTGACGGCCTTTGTGTCCAGCGACGCCGGATTGATATGCATGCCGGTGCCCGGTTGCAGGACGTTCGAGACGATGAGGCCGACGATCAGTGCAAGCGTCGAGAATACGAGGAAATAGAGGAGTGCCTTGCCGACCACGCGGCCGAATTTCTTCAGGTCCGACATGCCGGCGATGCCGGTTGCCACCGTCAGGAAGATGACCGGCGCAATGACCATGCGCACCAGTTTGATGAAGGCGGATAGAAATGTCCGAGCAGAATACCCGCGGCAATAGCTACAAGGACCTGCACATAGAGATGCCGGTAAAAGGCGACTTTGCCGTGTGTCTCGGCGGCTTCGGGTATAATCATGATATCCTCCGTTATGCCCAACCGATCCCTCGGCCCTCCGGGCAACGACCAATCTTCAACAGCCTTCGACTGTTTGGCGGATCGTTGCAACAGACGTGCCAGACGAAGGAATTCCTCATAGTATTTTGATTCAAAATCATATTTTATAACGGTGCGCTGTTTGGGTCTCCATATCTGTGCGGCAATCCGCACATATTGAATTGCAGCGCGCGCGAAATCATGCACAATGCACCCATGCTGCAGCGGCCGGCCACGGAACGATTTTCGACGCCTGAGCAACTGGGTCGGCGCTCTCGCCGTGTCTGGTTGGTCTTTGCCATTTTCTGCGCGATCGTCGTTGCGGCCGCGCTCTATGGCGCAGGCGTTTACGGCCGCGCGACCGCGATCGAGGCGTTGCAGGTCCAGGGTCGCACCGATGCGAACCTGAAGGTAGCGCTGCTGCGAGCCGTCCTCGAACGCCCTCGCGCCTTGCCGCTGCTATTGGCGGACGACCAACAGGTGCGCGATGCGCTCGCCGCGGCAAAGGGCGATGCCGTCGCCACGCTCGATCGCAAGCTCGAAAGCCTCGTGTCCGGCACCAAGGCCTCCGTACTCTATGTCACCGGCAAGGACGGCGTGGCGATAGCATCGAGCAACTGGCGCGAACCGCTGAGCTTCGTCGGCAACGACTATTCCTTCCGCGATTATTTCCGCCGGGCGATGGAGACGGGAACTGCCGAACATTTTGCCCTCGGCAACATCAGCAACCGCCCGGGCCTCTATATTTCCCGTCGTGTCGGCGATGCGGATGCGGCGCTGGGCGTCGTGGTCGTGAAGATGGAGTTCGACCAGCTCGAAGCCGATTGGCGTGAAGCCGGCCGTCCTGCCTACGTGACCGACGAGCACGGCATCGTCCTGATCACCAGCATTCCCTCCTGGCGCTTCATGACGACATCCCCGTTGTCGGGCGACAATCTCGCCGCTATCCGCAAGAGCCTGCAATTTGGCGATGCGCCTCTGACACCTCTGCCGATCGCCCGGCCGCAAGCCATCGGTCCGGATACCGCTATCGTGCGCGCGGTCCTGCCCGGCAGCAGCGCTGCGGAATATATGCGCCTGACGACACCGGTTCCTTCGACACCCTGGCAGTTGGACTATCTCATCCCGACGGACCAGGCGATTTCCGCGGCCGTCCGCGAAGCGCGCTTCCTCGCGCTAACCGTGCTGGTACCCGTCCTGGCGATTGCTGCCTTCCTGCTGAGGCGCCGCCACGTTTCCGCGATGCAGATCGCAATCAGCAGGATCGCACGGGAAGAGCTGGAACGGCGGGTATTGGAGCGAACCGAAGATCTGAGCCGCGCCCGCGATCGTCTGGAGGCCGAGATTGCCGACCACCGGACGACGGAGGCGAAGCTGCAGATCGTGCAGCAGGAACTGGTGCAGGCCAATCGTCTCGCAATTCTCGGCCAGGTCGCGGCCGGAGTCGCCCACGAGATCAACCAGCCTGTCGCAACCATCCGAGCCTATGCCGACAACGCTCACATCTTTCTGGAACGAGAACAAATTGCACCGGCAAAGGAAAACCTCACCTCCATAGCGGCCCTGACCGAGCGGATCGGCACCATCACCGAGGAGTTGAAGGCGTTCGCTCGCAAGGGGCGAAGCGCGCCGGAACCGGTGGAACTCAGAAGCGTCATCGAAGGCGCGGTTATCCTGCTCAAAAGCCGCTTCGCCGGTCGGCTCGATGCCTTGGCGATCGATCTTCCGCCCGCCGGGCTGAAGGTTATCGGCACGCGCGTTCGGCTCGAACAGGTGCTCATCAATCTCTTTCAGAACGCGCTCGAAGCATTGGAAGGCCGCGATCAGGCAAGAGTTGAGGTTTCGGCGCGGGACATTGACGAGAGCGTTGAGGTCATCGTCTCCGACAATGGTCCCGGCATTCCGCCGGCGGTCCTCCATTCACTGTTCACACCCTTCAACACGTCGAAGGAAAAGGGTCTCGGCCTTGGCCTCGTCATCTCCAAAGATATCGTCGCCGACTATGGCGGCCGCATCGATGTTGAAAGCTGCAACACCGGCACCCGTTTCACCATTCATCTGCGCAAGGCGATTTCATGAGCGATGTTTCCCCGGTCTTCCTCATCGACGACGACAAGGACTTGTTGAAGGCGACGAAACAAACGCTTGAACTTGCCGGCTTTTCTGTCTCTGCCTTCCCCTCGGCGGCAGATGCGCTCGGCGCGCTGGACGCCGGTTTTGCCGGCGTGGTCGTCTCCGATATCCGCATGCCGCAAATGGATGGGCAGCAGCTCTTCAGCCGCGTCAGAGAGCTGGATGCGGACCTGCCTGTCATCCTGGTCACCGGCCATGGCGATATCCCAATGGCGGTCAAGGCGATCCAGGACGGCGCTTATGATTTCATCACCAAACCCTTCGCCACCGATCGATTGGTGCAAAGCGTGCGGCGGGCAGCGGAAAAGCGGCGCCTTGTTCTGGAAAACCGCGCCCTTCGGATTGCGGCCGAACAGGCGCAGGGCGATCTGCCGCTGATCGGCCAGACGCCTGCCATAGAGCGGCTCCGCCACACGCTGCGACAGATTGCGGATACGGATGTCGATGTGCTGGTGACCGGCGAGACTGGCAGCGGCAAGGAAGTGGTCGCAAGCCTGCTGCATCGCTGGAGCCGGCGAGCGGCAGGCAATTTCGTCGCGCTCAATTGCGGAGCCCTGCCCGAGACCGTCATCGAGAGCGAGCTTTTCGGCCACGAGCCAGGTGCCTTCACCGGTGCACAGAAGAAACGTGTCGGCCGCATCGAACATGCAAGCGCCGGCACACTGTTCCTCGATGAGATCGAGAGCATGCCGCCGGCAATACAGGTGAAGATGCTGCGTGTTCTGGAGATGCGTGAGGTGACGCCGCTCGGTACCAACGAGGTGCGCCCAGTTGACCTCCGCGTCGTTGCGGCGGCGAAGGTCGATCTTGCCGATCCCCGCCAGCGTGGCGATTTCCGTGAGGATCTCTATTACCGTCTCAACGTCGTCACCATCTCCATTCCACCGCTGCGCGACAGGCGTGACGATATCCCCCTGCTCTTCGGATATTTCACCGATCGCGCCGCCAGCCGCTTCAAGCGAGACGTACCCGCCATTTCGGCCACTGTGCGCCGCCACTTGCAGAGCCACGACTGGCCGGGCAATGTTCGCGAGCTTTCGCACTTCGCCGAGCGTTTCGTCCTTGGCCTGGAATCGGCGGCAGGCCCAAACCCGAGCGAAGTCCCCTCTGCCTATGCAACACTGTCCCTTCCCGCCCGCGTCGAGCGCTACGAGGCCGACCTCATCCGTGAGACGCTCGCTCAAAACGCGGGTGATGTGCGCCGCACAATCGAGGCCCTCGGCATCCCCCGGAAGACCTTCTATGACAAACTCCAGCGCCACGGTATCGTCAGGGGAGATTTTGCGGGTTTGGACGGAGATGACCGGCGAACGCCCGTTGGGGGCTAACCGGGCCCCGCGACCTCGGTAAATCCTGTGTTGGAGGCTGGCATCCGGCACTGCGACAAAACCGCCATGCTCCGACCCTGATCAAAGCCGTCAGGAACTGATCCTCCATCGAAACGTTACCGATGCTGTGGCCAACAATGTGTGAGTTGTGCCGTGGTCGATGATCAGCGTGTCGCTCCGAAAAACAGCCAGACCGAACCTCGGATTGAACGTATCCGCCCGGGCGATGATCAGCAGACTGACCGGACGGAGGAAAAACGTCCGTCCTTTGTCCGCCGCCATCCTTTCTGGGTCTTGCTCGGCGTTGTGATTCTCGCCGCCCTTGTCGCCGCCGCGTGGCTCGGCTGGCTGATCTATTTCCATCCCTATGAAACGACCGACGATGCCTTCATCGATGCGCGCAGCTTCTCGCTCGCCATGAAAGTCT
This sequence comes from Rhizobium mayense, assembly GCF_030272705.1. GTDB lineage: Bacteria > Pseudomonadota > Alphaproteobacteria > Rhizobiales > Rhizobiaceae > Rhizobium > Rhizobium mayense. Next base: position 63,387 of record NZ_JARFYM010000024.1, read on the forward strand.
CCGGCTATGTCTCCGAGGTTCCGGTGACCGACAACCAGCATGTCCAGACCGGCGATGTCATCCTGAAGATCGATCCGCGCGATTACCAGATCGCCCTCGACCAGGCCAATGGACAGGTGAACGTGGCAAGCGCCGCGGTCGCAAGCACCGGCGCCCAGATCGACGCCGCAACCGCCGCGATCGATGTCGCAAAAGCCCAGCAGAACTCGGCATCGGCAGCACTGCAATATGCTCAGGAGCAGGCCACGCGCCAGCAGCAATTGGTCAAGAGCGGCTCCGGCAGCCTACAAGCGGTGCAGCAGGCCGAATCGACCCTGCTGCAAAGCCAGGCAAGCCTGGCGCAGGCGGCAGCAAACATCACCTCGGCGCTGAAGAACAAAGCGGTTGCCGAAGCCCAGAAGACAAGCGCCGTCGCCAGCCTGAGCCAGGCCCAGGCGCAGGCCGAAGAAGCGCGGCAGAACCTGAAATACACGACGATCGTCGCGGCCCAGCCCGGTCGTGTCGTCCGCCTCACTGGCGCCAAGGGCCAATATATCGAAGCCGGGCAGGCAATCTCGCTGTTTGTCCCCGACGAAGTCTGGATCACCGCCAACTTCAAGGAGACGCAGTTGACGGACATGCGGCCTGGGCAGCCGGTGGATGTGACGATCGACGCCTATCCGGATCATAAACTGCACGGCAAGGTCGCCTCGGTCCAGCCCGGCTCCGGCACCGCGTTCTCGTTGCTTCCGGCCGAGAACGCGACCGGTAATTACGTCAAGGTGACGCAGCGCGTGCCGGTGAAGATCGTCGTCGACAACTGGCCTCCCGATCTATCGATCGGCCCCGGCATGTCCGTGGTCCCAACCGTCACCGTCCGGCCGAGGCATTGACATGAGTAGCGCGAGCACAACCGCCGGCGGAGCGAACCCAGCCGCCGCCGCTGCCACCAATCCATGGCTGATCGCAATCGTCGTTTCTCTTGCGACTTTCATGGAAGTGCTGGACACGACAATCGCCAATGTCGCCTTGCGCTATATTTCGGGAGGTCTCGCGGTCAGCGCGGACGAAGCCTCCTGGGTTGTCACGACCTATCTCGTTTCCAATGCTACCGTTCTGGTCGCGAGCAGCTTCATCGCCGAACGATATGGCAGGCGGCGCTTCTATCTCTCTTGCCTCGCGATCTTCACGATCGCCTCCGTTCTTTGCGGACTGGCGTGGAACCTTCAATCGCTTCTCATCTTTCGCATCATCCAGGGCTTTGCCGGCGGCGGCATGGTGCCGACGTCGCAGGCGATCCTCGCCGATGCGTTTCCGCCATCCAAACGCGGCCAGGCCTTCGCGCTGTTCGGCGTGGCGGTCGTTGTGGCGCCCATAGTCGGTCCGACGCTCGGCGGCTATCTCTCGGATAATTTTTCCTGGCACTGGTGTTTCCTGATCAACGGCCCGGTCGGCGTCTTTGCCTTCATCCTCGTCTATTTTCTGGTGGAGAGATCAGAGGAAATGCGCCGAAAGCGGCAGGAGCTCCGCAGGCAAGGCATCCGCTTCGATCTTGTCGGTTTCCTGCTTGTGGCAACGTTTCTCGGTTCGCTCGAACTCGTTCTCGACCGCGGTCAGACGGAAGACTGGTTCGATTCGAATTTCATTATCGCCATGACGGCGCTTTGCGCGCTGGCCTTTGCTCTGGCGACCCCTTGGGTGCTAACGAAATCGAACCCGATCATCGACGGTCGGCTGCTTGGAACCCGCCAGTTCGGATCCTGCTTCATCGTCATGATGGCGACCGGCGCGATCCTGATTGCCACGACGCAATTCCTTCCGCAGGTCCTACAACAGAATTACGGGTATACCGCCACCTGGGCCGGCCTTGCGCTGTCGCCGGGCGGTTTCGTCACCATGGTCATGATGTTCGTTTCCGGTCGCCTGACGACGGTGGTCCAGCCGAAATACATGATCGCCACTGGTGCAGCGATCATTGCGGGCTCGATGTGGTGGCTGACACAACTTAGCCCCGGTCTCAATTTCGCGTTCTTCGTCTGGTCTCGCTTGTATATCGGATTGGGCCTGCCCTTGATCTTCATCGCAATCACATCGGCATCCTATTACGGTTTGCGGCCGAACCAGACCAATCAGGCCTCCGCCATGATCAACGCCGCCCGCAATATCGGCGGCTCAATCGGCGTATGCATCGGGTTGAACGTTCTAGCGCATCGCCAGCAGTGGCATCGCAGCCGCCTCGTCGAACATATCATCCCGTCCTCACCGGCCTACCACGACACGCTCCAGACCATGACGCGCTATTTTGCCGAGAAAGGTGCGACCATGGCAGAGGCGCAAGCGCAGGCAAGGGCCTGGATCGGACAACAGGTCCAGACACAATCGACCTTTCTCGCCTATATCGACGTTTTCTACGTGCTTATGCTGATCGCGCTCTCAGCGATCCCGCTTGCGCTGATCCTCAGCAATGTCGATCTCAAAGGAGGCGGAGGCGGCGGAATGCATTGAACGAAAGCCGAATGGGTTGCGCTGAACCAACCTCATGAATTGCTCGGCGGACTCGGCTTACGCTCCGGGGATGTGAATACAGGCGAGAACAGATAGCTCAATCTTTTCGATGTCGTGGCCGTTATGTGGTCAGCATCCTTGTAGAGCGGCATACCATCATAAGTCGCATCACAATGCCCGTCATGGCAGATCGCCGGCAGCGGGTCGACTATGCCAGCGCCATATTTGGCAGCCAGACGGGTCAGAATGGCGCGCGACAGTGCCTGTCGTTCCGCAACGTAATTCCACGGTGGCGCAATGTCGGTCGATGTCTTGGTCATCGTGGCCTTGGCGATGGCTTCCGGCATATAACGGCCCATCTCCGGCACGTCCATGACCAACACGACCTTGGTTCCCTGCTGCGCCAATTCCGCCATGAGACGATCCAGGGATGCCGTCACCGCGGCGGATTTGTCCTGCAACGGCGGCGGTATCGACGGATCGAAGTAGACACCTTCTTTCGGCAGTTCTGCGTCGTGCACGTATTTCGGCCAGTAGGCGATCAGGAACACCAGCGGTATGTGCTTCGATCTGACTAGGTCGCGAACCGCGCCGTTGAAATCGTCGCATCGCTTCACGCCGCCATGAGCTGGAAGGTGCGCATCCGGTAGCGGAGCACAGGACGCATGCCCCGCAAACAGACCGGAAACACTAGCCTGTTTTGCAGCCCCATCGATCGCCGGAGACATGGCTCCGGAATGCGAGTCTCCCCAGACGAGGAAGGTAGGAGGATTCGATCCGTCAACGCCGAGCGTACAAAGTTTGCCGGCACGTATGTCGGCTACAGACGGACCGGTCGTATCGGAGTCTGCAAAGCATGGCGGTTCGCCGAAGCGGCTGATGTCGTAAGTGGCGGCGTAGACCTTCTGCACGTCGGCAGGCAGGCGACCCGGCACGCCGACGTCGCGAATGACATAGTTGCCGAAGACGACCATCGCGACCATGACCGTTGCCCCAGCCGCAAACAAGGACCGTCGACCCAGGCTGCCGCCACGACCGCGAAAGGGACGCTCGATAAACCGCCACGAAAATGCGGCAAGAGCAAGCGAAGCGAGGACGATCAAGCCACCCTGGGCCTGGGAAAGCTCCCGCCCAGAGATTTCGCGGCTGAAGACGATGATCGGCCAATGCCATAGATAGAGGGAATAGGAAATCAACCCGACAAATACCAGAGGTTTTGCCCGCAGCGCCCGGCCAGCCAATCCGTATTCAGCTCCGGCATAGATCACCAGGGCCGCTCCAAGGCAGGGCAGCAAGGCTGCCGGGCCGGGAAACTGGGTATGGTCGGTGAAACCGAAGACAGCGATGGCGATCAAGCCGATGCCCAGGGCGGCCAGGGCCTCGCGCGTTGCAGGACGCGCCGGCCTCGGTATCACGTTGAAAGCCAGCATAGCTCCGAGAAGCAGTTCCCAGGCGCGGAACTGCAGCAGGTAGAATGCCGCCGTCGGGTTTCGGAAGACCGTCCAGGCACTCGCCGCGAATGAAACGATCAACAGGCCGAGCAGAACGTGCACCGTATGGCGCCGTGCAAATCGGCTGACAGCAATCAGCAGCAGCGGAAACAGGATGTAGAACTGCTCTTCGACCGCGAGCGACCAGGTATGCAGCAGCGGCTTCAACTGGGCGCCGATGTCGAAATAGCCGCTCTCTTTTTCAAACTGAATATTCGAGGTGAACAGCGCGGCCGCCTTGAGGCTGCGGGCGAAATATTCCAGTTCGACCGGCATCAGAAGCAGCCATGCCGCTACGGACGAGGCCGCAAGAACAGCAAAGAGGGCCGGAAAGATTCGCCGTATCCGCCTCTCGTAAAAGCGCAGGATGCTGAAATCTCCGCCTGCGATTTCGCCTGAGATCAGCGTGGCCATCAGGTATCCGGAGATGACGAAGAAAACGTCGACACCAACGAAACCACCGCTGAACCCGGGAATGCCCGCGTGGAACAGCACGACCGGCAGGATCGCGAGCGCACGAAGTCCGTCAATATCCGCTCGATATTTCAAATGGCCAGGCACAGGCTGACGCATTAGCCCCGGAGGAGAATCACGCAATACTATGAGATTCAAAATTATCCTCCAAAGACCGCGGTGGGTTCTGCGTCTGGCTTGGCTGAGTTGTTATAGGAGCGAACTGACGCCAGGCTGAAAAACGAGCCGGCAAAGGCCCATGTCATGCCTCTATTCGGCTTATTTAGTCGAATAGTTTAGCTTTGGTCGACCTTAGTGGGCCGGACAGCTTTTGAGGAGCGGGTCGGTGACGAGAATGGAGATCGAGCATGATCAACATAACACTGCGTAACCTGGTCAAACCTATGGCAGACGGCCTCACCGCGAGCGGACGAGACGCTCTGACTTCAAGAGATTAGAGCGATGCGCGAGCACTGCCCGGCTGAAACGTCAACTGCGCGGCAGCGTCAGCCGTTCGATCCAGGACCGTCATTGCCTGTGAGATCAACTCATCGAGCGCATCGGCGCTTTCGCAAGCCTGCACGATCAATGGGGCGCTCAGGCATATCCGTAAAGCGCTCGCCGGCATGTCGCCGAAATCGGCGCAGCGGACGGGCTGACCGAGACGCACCGGCACAAGGTCGCCATGCTCGACGGCGAGATTCCTGTAGACCGCGGCCGTCTCCGTGGCCGTCAACATGCCTCCCTGATGGGGGTTGCGGAGATAGAATGAAAAGATCGACGGTATCTCATCCCAGCATACGGCGTCCGATCCGTCCCACAGAGGCTTCCGATCTATCGGCCGACCGTCAAGCAGTCTAAATGCGCTGCCTTGCTCGAGCCGCTCTCCCACCGCTCTAGCGAAGGCGGACAGCACGGCGATCACCTTTTCCTCGGGCGCGCGGACAAAGCGTTCAAGTTCGAATAGGGCCGCCTTCCATCGCAACAGAAGGCCGAAATTGGCGCGATGCGGCAGCACATCCCGGGCTATCCAGCCTTCCGGCCAATCCGCTTGCGCGCAATAGTCGGCAAGCGCCGCCGGCAAAGTCCGCGGCTTCAGGCGATCCGACATCCGAGGCGAGCAGAATAGCGCCCCGCTGAAAATCGGACCGGCGAGGAATTTGGAACCGGTGACGGCCACCAGGAAATCATGCGAGAGATAGGCACCGATCGTTGCCGCGGAGACACGAAACTGGCAGGCGTCGATCATGATATCGAGCATGGCGCCGAAACGCGCCTTCAGACGGAAGACCGCTTCGAGTCCCGGCGCCAACAAGCTGGTTTTGGAAACATCCGTGACAACCAGCAGGCATCGGAGACCTGCCGCACGGGCAAGTTCGATCAGCCCCCGCAGCTCGAACTCGATCTCTTCATCGCTTCGCAGCGTACCGTCCGCATTGCGCACCGCGACCGAGGTATTTCGCGTGGCATGCCCGGGGCTCAGTTCTTCACCCTTGGCGACGGGGCAAGTGTTGCTGACGCGGCTCATGAAGTGGCGCCCGGACGCGGCGGCCATGACCCCGCTCCCGGTCTCGTTGCCCATCAGCGTTATGGTCATCAAGGTCTGATCATCTTGGCGCGCAAGCAGCGTCGCGGCGAAAAGATGGATATCGGTGCCGGACGTCGCCATGATGACATCCACAGGCGAAGACCCCAGCCCCCGATCGAGGCCCAGCAGACGCAGCAACTCTGTCCGCGCCTGCGCGATCTCCCGCGCATAGATATCGGCCGCCGGGCCAGTTTCCAGTTCCCGCAGAAGATCCGCATGATAGGCGCCGACCGCCGCGAAAGCCGATGCGGAAATGGTCGATGCCGTCGAGGAACCGAAGGCCAGGTCCTGCGGCCGGGGCGATGGGCCGTAACCGTACATGTTGAGGCCGGTCGCCGGCTCGCATTCCAATCTCTCGTCTCCGCCGGAGATCAAGCAATTGAGAAGCGCCTCCCTGCCTTTGCCGGACTGCTCCAACGGCGCTCCTGCAGACTCAGCCGCTTTGCTGCTCAAGGAGGAGCCGGGCATGCGGTCGTCAAAGGTCTTCAGCATGCGGGAGCGTTCCTCTTATGTCCGGTTGCTTTCGGGCACGGAATATTAGGACAAACAAGATGGAGCGAAGCTGACTTGCCGATTGGTCCTGGCGGCGGCATGGCGGCACAGGGAATCGATCAACCGAGTTCTCTGATTTTTCCGAAGCTCAATACGAAAAAGCCTGCCGCGGGAGGAGGTGCGGCAGGCTTTCGAAAAGAACCGAACGGCAGCTGGGAGGAGGAGTGCTGCCATTCCCGCAGACGACCTCGGGAGGAGGATAAGGGCGCCCGCATCACGAAGGGATGCGGGAGGAGTGCACCGCTTCGATGGCTGTCACCCTATCAGCAATTTGCTCAGTTCATAGGCATTTCTTTGCAGGGCAGGCATGCGTTATGCGAAATGCGGGAGGCTTTTCGGGTTTGACTTATGTTGGACTGCCGGGACAGCCAACTCGCAACGCAAAAACAAAAGCGCCCGCTCGGGAGGAAGCAGGCGCTGGCGAATAGTCGAATTTTGAGGCGTTATGTGCCGTTAGCGAGCAACCGCCCCGCGGGCAATATTGTGAATATCAGCGCGAGCGATACCAAGGTCATGCAGTTCGCGAGTGGACATACGACCCAGTTCGGCGACCGTTTGACGGTACTTGCGCCAGTTGTTGAAAGAGCGTGCGACGTTCATGATGATCCCCTTTCCTTGGGCATTCGAAGCCGAGCTGCCATCCGTGGCGCTCCATTCGCTTCGATAACACTGATATAATATGCGGCCCTCGATTGTTGCAGCGCCAAGGCTTCACTGCACCCATGCGTCTGGCGCATGGGTCGACGGTATCATCCTGACCCGACTTCGGGGCTGAATGGACATGGTATTTTTCACGGCGTAGATTTATTCCTGTCGTTGATAATCGAACAGGACGAGCGGGCGTGGAATGCTTCGGGATATGCTAGACCGCCAGTGGTACCAGCGCCTCGTGGCGGAGGCGAATGAGCTTTTTACCCCTGGCCCGCGCATGGTCGACGAACTCGAATGCGTCGCCTCGGTGCTCCTCGCAATCGTCCTCGGTCATCTCGCCGACGTGCAGAACATCTCCTGGGCTGCGTTCTCCGGCTATATGGTCATGCGCGGCCACATCTCGGAGAGCCTGCTGCGCGGCGTACTGCGCATCATCGGCACCATATCCGGCGCGCTGTTGGCGCTGATCGTGACCCCGCTGGTCTGGACCAGCCCAACAGCCTCGGCGGCGTCCTTGGCGTTGATCGGCGGCGCCACGCTCTATGGCGCGCTTACGAGCAAGCGCAGCTATGCCTGGTTGTTCGTCGGCTTGACCTTTGCCATGGTCCTATTGGACAAGCTCGAACACCCTGACCTCGTGGTAACTGCCTTCGTCTCGACACGCATACGGGAGACCGTCGCGGGCACCCTCGCCTGCGTGCTGGTCAGCATGGTTTCGACCTACACGCTTCGACGGCGTTGGCCAGGCCCGCCACGCCCGCCGACGCCTCGCTTCGGCTGGAACCCCGAAGTTGCCCGCCACGCCGGCCAGGCTGCCGTCGCCCTCGCCATGCTGCCCTTCCTCCGGGCGGTGTTTCAGATCCCGGAGCTTACGCAAGGCGCTGTCAGCATAATGGCGCTGATGCTCATCCCGCTAAGCGGCATCGGCAAGAGCGGCCTCGTTCCAGTGAGCCGCCGGATCCTGCTGCGGGTGGCGGGATGCGTCTGCGGCGCAGCCCTCGCGGCGCTGTTCCTCTTCCTGGCGCATATCTCGGCGCAAGCGGTCGCCCCGGTGTTGATCGTCGGGACGATGCTGGGTGTGATCCTGGGCCGGCATATCGAGAACGGCAAGAGCGTCATCGCCTATGGGGGAACCCAGTTTACCCTGGCAATCCTGGTGACGCTGGTGCCTGACGGCTATGTGCATGCCGAGATCGACCCCGGTGTGGCGCGGCTCACCGGGATATTGGTGGGCATCCTGCTTTTGGTGCCCGTGCTCGTCGGATGGCATCTGGTCGCGGGAGCGATGGGAGAACGCCCCTCCGATCGCTCCCCTCAAGGCTGACAGGATCTCGTAAGACGGCTTCCTTCGAGGGAGCGGCTATGTCGTGATTTGCCGAGGTCGCTCGCCACATACTCCTCATGGTGGCACGCAGATGTTCTGGTTCATTCGAAACAAATTGCCGGGATCATATTTCCTCTTGATCCGGAGAAGCCGCTCGAACACCTCGGGCCCAAAGGCGTCACTTACAAGATTTTCGCCCTCTCCGAGACCTGGGAAATTCAGGTAGCTCCTCCCGGTACTATGAACCTGCATGTCGTTCCAAACCGACTTCACCCATGCAGTGTTGGCTTCGTCATCCGCCGGCGACGACCAAATGGCGTCGAGGCTGAGCATGAAAGGCATGGACCTATCGCCGAAGGCCGTGGCGTCGGCGGCGATGCTGGCCACCTGCCCACCAAACTTCCAGACCGATGCGAACGTCATCTCCGACGGCCGCCTATCCAGTCCCGCCACGATGGCCTCGATCGTCTCGTGCTTCAGATGCGCGAGATAGGTGGACTTCCAGTAACACCGGTCGCGCCCCTTTGGGAAAAGACCGTCGTAGAGCGTCTGCAAGGTGCGGTAGGGCATCCGGTCACTGAAATCCATCAGGGGGGCGCCGAACTGACGGAGCGGCCTCGTAACGAGTTCCCCAGTCTCCGCCGGACCGTCGAAGACCGTCGCCAAGCTCAATACCCTGCGGCCCCAACAATCCTGCGGATATGCCGGATCGTGAGGAATCGTGGAGAACTCCGCCAATCCCGTAACCTCGTCGGGCGCGTCCGCCATGTAGTCGCGCCACCGAGTGAGTACCTCCACAGCCCTCTCCTCGGGATAGACTGGCGCGCAGAACATGAGCAGCGGCGGGATCTCATGCAGCATGAACTCGAAATTGACGACGATACCGAAATTGCCGCCTCCACCCCTAAGCGCCCAGAAGAGATCCGGATTTTCGGAAGCGCTGGCGCGAACCAAGTGCCCGTCGGCAGTCACCAGCTCTGCCGAGACTATGTTGTCGCAACTCAATCCATGCTTTCCCCGCAGCCATCCGATGCCGCCGACAAGGGCAAGACCAGCCACGCCGGTCGCCGAAATTAGGCCGCCCGGCGTGGCTCGGCCGAACGGCGTCGTCGCCCCGTCGACGTCGGCCCAGGTCGCGCCCCCTTCCACGAATACGCGATCAAGCTCGGGAGGCACGCGCACGGAGTTCATCCGCGACAGGTCGATCATCATCCCCCCATCGCAGACGGCGTAGCCGGCGACGTTGTGGCCGCCGCTTCGCACGGCGATCAGGAGATCGTGCTCCCGAGCATGGTTTACTGCCAGAACAACGTCGGCGGCGTTGCGACACCGCGCGATCACGGCAGGCCGCCTGTCGATCATGCCGTTCCAGACGATCCTGGCCTGCTCGTATCCGGCATCATCCGGTTCCAGCAGTTCTCCGTGAAAGTCGTCGCGTAGCTGGTCAATCGACATGTCGAACCCCCATCTTCTGCTTGAAATGCATCGAAGCTAGTTCGACAGCGGATGGCGTGCTAAAGCTATAAATGCCACAACCTGGCGATTTCCGCCATTTTGTCGGGTAATCTTGAAGACCTCAGGCAACCGTCCCCTGAACGTGGTGATCCTCGCCGTCCCGGCAGCGACGCCTCGACCCTTTACGGCATGCTCGATCTGCTCTCATCGCACGGTCGCGACTGGCCGTTCATAACCAAAGGCGAGATCTGCGAGGCACGGATGCGGGCGCTTCGAGAACCGCCACGGTAAGGAGGGGGCGGTCTATTCTTGCGGGAACCGTCTCCGCCGTCATGGGATTCCCGCGCGAAGGCGAGCACGCGCTGCACGTCTCCTTCGAGGAACGCGACAGTATGGCGCGTTGGATCCGCGACTTCGGGGGCACGGTGTTCGCGAGCGAGCCTAGCCTCTCCGACGACAGCCTCGTGGAGTGGTTCGGGCCGATGCGCTCCCCATGCACGATCCGGCGGCAGGCCGCGAGCGTTGACGTCATCGATCAGATACGCCGGAAAGCGCGTTGCTATTTCGTCAAGCGTGTGCTGCGCCGTGCGTTGAATTTGGCGAGCGCGCATGAGGTTCAATAAGCGAGATGCCTCGCGAAGTCCCATGCCAGCCATGGCCAGCAGTTCTCCGCGAAAGCCGTTGCGTAGCTGGTCAATCGACATGTCGAACCCCCATCCTCTGCTTGGAATGCCTCAAAGCTAGTTCGATGTCGGATGACGTGCTAAAGCTATAAGTGCCACAACCTGGCGATTTCCGCCATTTGATCGGGTGATCTCGATGACCTCAGGCAACCGTCCGCTGAACGTCGCGATACTCGCCGTCCCGGCCGCGACGGCCTCTACCCTCTACGGCATGCTCGATCTGCTTTCATCGCCCGGTCGCGACTGGCCGTTCATAACGAAGGGCGAGATCTGCGAGGCACGGATGCGGCCTTATGTCGTCGCCAGAAGCGTGGAGGATTTCCGGGCGATAAACGAGGTGCGCGTCCACCCCGACTTTGCCCTGCACGACTGCCCGCCCCCGGACATCATCTGCATTCCCGACTTCTTTGTGAACCCGGGCGAAAGCGTTTCCGGCCAATATGATCCCGAGGCGCAATGGCTGGCCGAGAACTACCGGCGAGGATCATTGCTGGCCAGCGCCTGCTCCGGGGCCGTGCTATTCGGCGAGGCGGGACTGCTTGCGGATTGCGAGGCGACCATACATTGGGGCTATGTATCGACGCTGTCGGACAATTATCCTCGCGTGCGAGTGCAGACGAACCGATCCCTTGTCCTGACGGGTGAAGGCCAGCGGATTGTCATGGCCGGAGGAGGTTCGAGCTGGCAGGATCTCGCCCTTTACGTCATCGCGAGATTCGTAGGGCTGAAGGAGGCGATCGAAGTTGCCAAGGTCTACATGCTGCAGTGGCACGACCTTGGCCAGCAGCCATTCGCATCTCTCACCTGCCATCGGCACTCGGACGATCCTATGATCGGCAGTTGTCAGGAATGGCTGGCGCTCCACTACCGGACACGCGCACCGATCGCATCGATCATCGAACGATCCGGGTTGCCGGAACGATCCTTCCTCCGCCGTTTCACCAAGGCGACCGGGATGAAACCGATCGACTATCTCCACGCGGTTCGCATTGAGGAGGCCAAACAACTGCTCGAGACAAGCGAGCTGAGCGTGGAAGTCATAGCCGATGAGGTCGGCTATGAGGATGTCAGCTTTCTGAACCGTCTGTTCCGACGTAAAACTGGTTTGACACCCGCCCAATACAGGCTTCGTTTCGGCCATTTATCAAAGCTGGTGGCTAGCGCACACAGCGACTTCGCCCGTCCGCACGTTCCGGCAGCGCAAAAATAATTCGCTGCACGTGTCGCAAATTCATGCACCCGTTCGTCATAAGAAGGAACGACCCCAAACAATTCAGCGCTCCAGGCAATTCAATTGCCTTTTCCGATTTCAAGTCAAGGGAACACCATGACGACCGACGCTCAAACTGTTGCCAATGCGGAGCAGGATATCCCCACCGTGGAAGACCGTAGCGCCCGCAACAAACTCGTTATCGGCCTGCTGTTGGTGTCGGCTTTTGTCGTCATCCTCAACGAAACCATCATGGGTGTCGCGCTGCCGCATCTGATGGCCGATCTCAATATCACGGCAAGTGCTGCTCAGTGGCTCACCACGGCATTCATGCTGACCATGGCCGTCGTCATCCCGATTACCGGATATTTGCTGCAGCGGCTCAATACGCGGCCCGTATTCATTCTCGCCATGTCGCTGTTCAGCGCCGGTACGCTCATTTCTGCACTGGCGCCGGGCTTCGCCGAACTTGTGCTCGGGCGGATCGTTCAGGCCTCGGGCACGGCGATCATGATGCCGCTGTTGATGACGACGGTAATGACCTTGGTGCCGCCGGAATCCCGAGGCCGAACCATGGGCAATATCTCAGTCGTTATTTCGGTGGCGCCGGCGATCGGACCAACCATTTCCGGCCTGATCCTTTCGACGCTTGAATGGCGCTGGCTCTTCCTGTTGGTGTTGCCGATTGCGCTTTGCGCATTGGCGCTCGGGGCTTCGCGGATGAGGAATGTGACCACTCCAACCACCGCGCCGATCGATATTCTTTCGATCATCCTCTCCGCTATCGGCTTCGGCGGTTTCGTCTATGGCCTCAGCGGCCTCGGCGAAGCGGCGCTTCATCAGCCAGTGCTATCGCCGTGGTTTCCGCTCCTGATCGGCGGTGTGGTCATCGCGGTTTTTGTATTGCGCCAGTTGCGGTTGCAGAGACAAGATCGGGCACTGCTTGACCTGCGCACCCTGACCACGAAGACATTCACGATCGCGATGGTGATGATGGCCATCCTGATGATGTCGATGTTCGGCGTCTTCATCCTGCTTCCCATCTATTTGCAAAACGTGCTGGGACTGTCGACGCTGCAGACCGGGCTGCTATTGCTGCCCGGCGGGCTGATCATGGGCCTTTGTGCGCCGAGGGTCGGGCACCTCTTCGATAAATACGGCCCAGCGCCGCTGATCATACCGGGCGCGATCATGCTCAGCGTGGTGATGGGCGGGTTGACCCTCATACAACAGGACACGCCTGTCTGGATGCTGCTGATCGCCCATATCGTGCTCAGCATCGGCCTCGCACTGATGTTCACGCCGCTGTTTACCGTCAGCCTGGGATCGTTGCCGCCAAACCTCTATTCGCACGGTAGCGCCATGCTCGGCGCAACCCAGCAGGTCGCCGGCGCGGCCGGTACGGCATTGTTCGTCGCAATCATGACCTTGCGGGCCACCAGCCTTTCCGCCGGTGGCGCCGGTGTCGCAGCGGCAACGACCGGGGGCATCAAGGCGGCGTTTCTCTGCGGGATGATCATCTCGTTGGGAGCGATCGCAGCAGCCTTGTTCATCAGGAAACCGGAACACGGGCCGGGTACAGGGCACCACCACTAGACGAAATGATGTGTCTGCCATGCCTTCTCGTTTCTGAATTCAGGCATCCGACCTCCGCAAGCTTGATCAGCTCGTAACGATTTTCTGGTGACAGAGCGGTCTTTCTCTGCGAAAAGGACGGTGATGAGAGACAGGGGCGCCCATAGCATGATGGGCTGAGAAGCACCCTTTGAACCTGAACCAGATAATGCTGGCGGAGGGAGTCGCTCGGGGTCCGGCACACTGTATCGTCACCCCATGCGTCTCGCCCCGCCCGAAAGGGGCGATATGCAAAACCAGACCACTCCCGGCACTCTGTTGACCGCCATGCGGGCGAACCCTCCGCTGGTGCAATGCATCACCAACTACGTTGCGATGAACATCGCCGCCAATGTAATGCTTGCCGCCGGCGCCTCTCCGGCGATGGTGCATGCCGAAGAGGAAGCCGGCGAATTCGCAGCCATCTCCGGCGCATTGACGATCAATATCGGCACCTTGTCCACCGGCTGGATGGCCGGCATGGTATCGGCCGCGCAGTCGGCGACGAAGGCGGGCAAACCTTGGGTTCTCGACCCCGTCGCCCACTATGCAACGTCCTTCCGGCGTAAAGCGGTGGCAGAATTGCTGGAGCTCAATCCGGCGATCATCCGCGGCAATGCGTCTGAAATCATTGCGCTTGCCGGCGGCACAAGCCGTGGCCGGGGCGTCGACAGCCGCGATCCCGTCGAACTGGCCGAGGAGTCTGCAACCCTGCTTGCCCGGAAATATCGGTCCGTTATCGCAGTCACCGGCGCCACGGATTTCGTCACCGATGGCAACAGAGCGGTGCGCATAGAGGGTGGCTCGCCATTGATGACGCAGGTTACCGCGCTCGGTTGCGCGCTGACCTGCCTCGTTGGGGCATTCGCGGCGACAAGGCCGGAAGACCCATTCGATGCGTCCGTCGCAGCACTCACCGCTTTCGCAGTCGCCGGCGAACGGGCAGCCCGCGAAGCAGCCGGCCCCGGCTCCTTCTCGTGGCGTTTCCTCGACGCACTTGCGGCACTGGATGAAACGGTGATCGACCGGGAAGCACGGATCATCCCGGCATGAAAAGCTTCGATCTTTCCCTCTACCTCGTTCTCGATCCGGTGCTCTGCGCCGGTATCGGCATGGTGGAAACCGCGCGTGCCGCCGTCGCCGGTGGTGCCACCTTCGTGCAATTGCGCGATAAGCATGCCTCGACCGCGCACATGATCGAAACCGGTCGAGCACTGAAGCAGGCGCTGGCCGGCACGAAGGCGCGCCTCGTCATCAATGACGACGTCGATGCAGCAATCGCAATCGAGGCCGACGGCCTGCATATCGGCCAGGACGACATGGACGCCCGCGCCGCACGTCGTTTGATCGGCCCCGAGATGATCCTCGGCCTCTCCGTGGAAACGGAAGCGCTTGCGGCGGCCATCGATCCCGGCATCGTCGATTACGCTGGCATCGGCCCCGTTTTTGCGACGCCGACCAAACCCGACCATAAACACCCGATAGGCTTTGCGGGACTGGCGCGCATAGTCGATCTCTGCCCCGTTCCTTCCGTCGCGATCGGCGGCCTGAAGGCGGAGCACGCGGCCAGTACCCTTCTGGCTGGAGCCGACGGCCTTGCCGTCGTTTCCGCCATATGCGGCACGCCGGATCCGCAGGCCGCGGCAGCCGACATCGCGAGGGCCATCAGAAAGGCGCACCTATGATCCGAAACGTTCTTTCCATCGCCGGCTCGGACCCCTCCGGCGGCGCCGGCATTCAGGCGGACTTGAAAGCATTTTCGGCCCGTGGCGTCTATGGCATGGCGGCGCTGACCGCGCTGACGGCCCAGAACACGCAAGGCGTTTCCGGCGTCCACCCCGTTCCTCCGCAATTCGTCGCACAGCAGATCAAGGCTATCTTTGCCGATGTGCGCGTCGACGCCGTCAAGATCGGCATGATTGCGAATGCTGCAATCGCCGAAGCCGTCGCCGAAGCGCTCACTCCGCACCGAGACCTTCCCATCGTGCTTGACCCGGTTATGATCGCCAAGGGCGGAGCAGCGCTTCTCGCTGCGGATGCCGTCGACGTCCTGACCAGCAGGCTTCTCCCGCTTGCCACCTTGTTGACGCCCAACCTGCCGGAGGCGGCCGCACTTCTGCACGAACCCGTTGCCGAAAATCGCGAGACGATGACCCGACAGGCAGAAGCCCTGGCAAGGCTCGGTCCGCTGGCCGTTCTGGTCAAGGGCGGACATCTTGCGGGCGATGAAAGCCCGGATGTGCTCGCAAGTCCGGAGGGTCTGACCTGGTTCGAAGCCGGCCGCGTTCCGACCAGGAACACCCATGGGACCGGCTGCACCCTTTCCAGCGCTTTGGCAGCGGAGATCGCGAAAGGCTCGTCACTGACCGACGCCGTCACCACAGCCAAGCAATACCTCGCGGGTGCGGTTGCGGCCGCCGATACTCTATCGGTCGGCACCGGTCACGGGCCGGTTCAACATTTCTACGAGCTTTGGCCACATGAAAAAGAACCCTTGGCATAAACCTGCCCTAGGTCAAATAGCGCACGTGAGTCCTGGTCGCGCGACGAGAGCCCAGACCACCATAGCTGATTGTTGTTGTCAGATATTTCAATGACATGGGAAGCCAACTTACGGCAGGATCTGAACCTAAGTCGACTCATGGTGGAACATGAACTCCTTACAGCGCAGTTGACGCAAGTTTTAGGTGTGATATATTTCACTTTCACCACCATGAAAAGAGTGAACACATGATCAAGTTCTTATTGATGATGAGTGTCCTCGCTTTTGGAATTGCTGGCTTTGTCGCCGTTGACAACAAAGCGATGGCTGCCGGCCCCTGCAATTCATCAGCTCAAAACTGCCCCTGAGCGTTACAGTTCGGACGCCCGGCGATGAACGATTTGATCTACGCGGGCGCAATTGTAGCCGGGGCGGTGACGCTGCTGATCGAGGCATTCCGGAATTTCAATTCGCAAACGGGCGATCATCCGTTCTCGCTGCACCCGATTCTCAAAGAAGTCGAGGTCAGGAGCCTCTGTACGACCGGTGAGATTATTGCCGGTTTCACATTTTATGCCGCCCTGTATCTCATCGTCTACGCCGTCGTTCTGGGGTCGGCGGAGGTCTATGGGCTGTTGCTGAGCGCGAGCAAGGCAAGAAGCGAAATCGGCGCCACCGACAACGTCCTTATGCCGGCCAGTGACCCATCGCTATTGTCTGCGTCGGGTTACGGCAAACCCATCTTCGTTTCCGCTCTCTTGATTTCATTCCTGTCGATTGGCGCCGTCAAACCTATCGAAGCGACGATGAGAAGCCTCGCCCATCGCATGGCCGGCATCCCCCGCGGCGTCTATAGGGTCATAGAGAGCCTACGTGGCTTGGACTACGACGAGTTTACGAAAGATCAACCGGGATTGTTGGTCACAAGTTTTCGCGCCGCGACTGAATCAATCAGGAATAAAGCGGATCATGGGAGAAAAATTGCGGAGATTGAGTCGTCATTGGCCACGATTGACTATCTGTCAGTCGCCACGAGCGCGAATAATCGAATGCTATATTTCCCGCTCTATCAAATGTCTGAGTTGGAATCACTGTCGAACAAACTCGATGGGCAACTCGCGGGCCTGCACGTCATCATAGCTGATTTGCAGAAAAAGCTTCAATCCAAAGGCGAGGACGGGGAAACACAGCCCGACTTGCATGAAACCTGGGACGCGCTTTCGAAGCTCCAGCGCGAAGCGGCGATCGTGCGATCGAATACCATGGCGGTATTCGCCGTCCTGTTCGTGCGCAATAACAGGTCAGTCTTCAGCCAAAGCGGCTTGCTCCGTCGGGGAGCCCCAAAATCCGGCCGGAAAACCTCAAGAAAAGAAGACACAAAACCGCCGAGCCCGATGGAAAAAACCGTAAAGCGCATCCAGGAAAAATATAACGCCGAGCAAAACTCATTCGCAATCAGTATGGTCGTTGGCTTGGTCGTAGGCGCGATCGTGACTTTTCTTGTTTACGACCAATGGCGCGACTGGAAAGTGGAAAGCGATAAGAGCGTGTATAGCGAACAAGCACGCCTCTTAGAGAACGAAATCAATGAGCAAATAAAAGCAAATAATGATGCAGCAAATACTAAGGATAAGGCCGAACCTGTTTGTTCGCCAACTGTCAACAATTACGATGAGTGCAAGACGAACGAAGCCAAACGCCGATATAATCTTTCACAACGACCAATTTTCGTCGAAGCGACGGCCTGGGACACGCTTCATTCGGGACTGCTGGTTTTTTTGAGCGTTTTCTTTGTGCTCGTCGCGCGCGAGGTGCGCATCGAACAACAATCATGGCGAACGGACTGGAAATTCTACCAGTTTCCGTTCCTGACGCTGCTCGGGATGTCCTTCCTGTCAGGGCTTATCGCAATTTTTGCGTCGGCTGCAGTCAACTTTGCTAAGCTGGCATGGGCGGTGAATTTTCATCTGACACAAACGCAGATCATCTTTTTATTCGAACAATCGGGGGAATTCTTTGCCCTCCATTTCGGGGCCGGGCTGATCCTGTCATTTGCAGCCCTCGTCATCATGGACAAGCACAGACATCTCAGTGTGTTCTGGACAGTATTAATCAGTATTATTTTCTCTGCATTATACGCTGCGTACATGTGGCTTGCGATTTTCCTGACCTATGGATCAGCGCTTCCCGCGGCACCAAAAGCGGCTTTAATCTCACAACAACTAAGAGACACATTTATATTTTGCTTGGTGCCGTTTCTATTTCTCCTGACATTTGCCGTCATGCTTGAGATTACGGAGGCTGGAGACGACGACGTGAAATAGAAAGTGGACTATGGGGGAGATCGATGAACACCGCACTGCTTAGTTCGCTTTTCGCGTGTTTTACCCTTATCGCGGGAGGGTTCGCGCAAGCCGAGCCTCCGCAGCAACCGCCAATCACAACATGCAATGAGAAAACGCTGCTTTGCATCGGGGTTAGAAGCGATGCCCGGCCCTTTTCCTACAGGTCGAGTCTGCCCGGTGAGAAGGCATCCGATGCCGCGCGCGGTCCGTTGGAAAGAGCCGGGTACACGGGTTATATGGTCCGAATATGCGATGCCGCCCTTGCCGAAATGATTTTGGATGCAAAGCCAGGCGAATTTACCTTCAATGATATCGGCACCTACGATATTGACCAGGCGCGCGATAATGAGGCTTCGGCAGATACGTCCACCTCCGCGGGCAAAGACGCCGCAACAACGAACGACGCCACATCCCCTATAAACGATTCCCGCTTTCTCAACCTTGGCGTCAAATTCGACATACTCTGCGATCCGGCAACGATTACCAATGAACGGCGGAACGGCTTCATAGTTTCTGCGCCGCTCTTTTTGACCGGAATAAGCTATATCACGCGCAAGGGAGAGGACCCGCCGGACAAGATCTGTTCTGACCCCGATAGGCCGCTAATCGGTCTTGTAGGGGGAACCACAGCTCAGAAGGAGGGAATCAACGCTCTACTGATTGCGCATGAGCTCCCCAAATTCGACGAGGCGCTCATCGATTACTTACGTGGCGATCCGACGAAACCTGATCCAACCCCTTTGTGTGGGAAGAATACTGAAAGCAGGATCAAGTCCTATCCAGGGTATACGGCTGCCGCACAGGCTTTCTGCCATGATGACTTTCACTACTTTGTGGGTGACCTGGAAATCATTACCGAAAACGTCAAAACGATCCCGGGATGCGCATATGACAACGGCACGAGGACCTACACGAATGATCGCTACGCGATCTTCGGGAAAGCTAGGCCGATGAGTGATACCTCGCGCCAAATGCAGGTCGCCCGGTTTTTTGAGTTTCTTTCGCAAAAGGTCGTGTTCAACCCCTCCATCCTCGACAAGGCATTCAGCGACACGTTCCAGGGTGCTACTCCCAGCCACAAACTTGAGGTGTTCTACTGGAGCGTCCGAGGGGAGCGCGAATAAGACGTCATAGCCGCTTCAAGAGCCGCTCATGAGCTTAGCCCAAACGCACCCAATCTATGGTTTCGAGCACATAGGGAGCGAACAGGAAATCGCGGATCTCGATGATCCGGCTTTCCGACCAGCCGACCAGGACAAAATGCGCAGGTCTTTCCATCGGGCCGTTGCTGTCGAAAACCAGCATGGCCGGCTGTCCTTCAACCGCGCCGAGGGCGAACCGCCATTTCGCCTCTTGCGCATAGCGCGTGAAATAAACACCAATCTTCTCGCGGCCTTCCAGCCGGAGCCGGTTCACCAGCTCGAGCTTGACGTCATCAGCGAGCATGGCGCGGATTGCGTCGAAATCGCCACCGCGAAACAGATCGACATAAGCGGTAATCTTTCGCCGGTCGGAATCGGACATCAGCGGCAGCCGAATGTCTTCGGGCTCTTGCGCAAGTTGCCGTAGCGCGGCCCGCCCTCGCTGGAGCGCCGATTTGGCGGCTGCCGGTGAGCACTCGGCAACGCCTGCGATCTCCTCGACCGAATGACCCATTACATCCTTGAGGATCACCGCGCAGCGCTGAAGTTCGGGCAGCCGCAGAAAGGTCTGAAAGCTGACCGCGACGATGTCCGTCTCGGCTATGGGCGCGGCTTCAACGTCTTCGGTGAGCGGAACGACGGTGTTCCGGGACCTCTGGCGCAGGAAATCGAGGCTCGCATTGTGGGCGATGCGAAACAACCAGCCCTCGATATTATCGACCTCCGCACCCTGGGCTCGCGCGTGAAGGGCCTTGACGAGGGTATCCTGCAAGACATCCTCGCCATTGACCGCCGATCCCGTCATGCGCGCGCAGTAGCGATGAAGCCGTGGCCGCAGCGCTTTCAGGAAATCTTCGAATTCGTCGGTGTTCATGTATTGAGACCTACGACGCCTTTGCCTTCTGTTCAAACGTCCCTGTTGTCGAAAAGGAACATTTGTACGCCCGAGTCATCGGGCGCAAAAAATCGGCGGTCCGCTCCGGCTGCCTGTCCCTCCGGGCTTGCAAACGCCCTTTCGATCGCCGCAAGGTCGTCGAAATACAGCGTTCCGATCCGATGAATAGCGGAGCTTCCTATCGGCGTTGCGATGGGGCCGTCGTTAACCTCGTATTTCCTGAGCCCCGGAATCTTCTTGGCGAGAGGCACGTGGATTTCGAAGTAATGTCGGTCAAATTCCTCGACGTCCTTCGGTGTCGGGTAAATAACGACCATCCGAGCCATTGCAATTCTCCTTTGTTACTTGCGTGACCTAAACACTCACCGGGTTTCGCCGAACACCGCTGACCCCATCATCGAGTCCAAGCTCGCCAGCTCCATGATCTTCGGCAAATAGGCTTGCATGCGCGGATCGCTGCGCATCGCCTCGACGGCCGCGGGCGTCGCCCACTCGGAGTAGATGACGACGCCGGCGCCGTCCTTTGCAGCGATCAACCGGGTCGTCTTCCAACCGTGGAGCGTGCGGACCACCGTTTCGGTGTTTTGCTTCAAGAGTGCGATCAGGGCATCCTGTTGGCCGGGTTTGACCTTCAGCACATTGACCAAAATAACGGGTTCGTCGGACATAGCGTATCTCCTTCTGTTTCAGACACACAAATGACGACGCGAAAGGCGGAAACGGATCGCGACGGAGAAGATTTTTTGTAAATCGCCTCGCGCGCACCTCTAAGCTAAGACCAATCGTGTGTGCCTGTTCGACAAGAATGGGCTGCGGATACACGCTTGATCCAGCATGCCCGCGCAAACCTTCGGGAGCTAAAGTTTTCGTGATGATGTTTTGATCCGTTTTGCATGGAATTTGCCGCGTCACCGCCTAGCCTCTCTTGCGGACGTCATCGCAGGAGTTCGCCATGGAAGACAAGGATCTCTGTCGGATCGGCATTACGCGCCGAGAAGTTCTCCAATCAAGTGTCGCAGCCGCCGCGGTTTTGGCGATCGGTCCGCTGGCTGACAAATCCGATGCCGAAGCCGCGGTTGTCAATACCGTCGATCCAACGGTGCCGACTGCGCATTTCGATCTGAATATCAACGGCACCCGTCATGATTTGACGCTGGATACCCGAACCACACTTCTCGATGCCCTGCGCGATCACCTTCATCTGACCGGCAGCAAGAAGGGCTGCGACCATGGTCAATGCGGCGCCTGCACCGTCATGGTCAATGGCCGGCGCATCAACAGTTGCCTCACCCTTGCCGTCATGCATGAGGGGGATGAAATCACCACCATCGAAGGCCTGGGCACGCCCGACCGTCTGCATCCCATGCAGGCCGCCTTTGTGGCTCATGACGGCTTTCAATGCGGATATTGCACGCCCGGACAAATCTGTTCCGCCGTCGCCATGCTGAAGGAAATCGAGGCGGGCATCCCAAGCCATGTCAGCGAAGATATCCAGAACGTGGCTTTCTCCGACAACGAGGTCCGCGAGCGCATGAGCGGCAATATCTGCCGCTGTGCCGCCTATCCGAATATCGTCGCCGCAATCCGTGATGTTCAAAGCGGAGAACGCATATGAGACAGTTCACCTATGAACGCGCCGCAACGCCCGCCGCCGCCGCCGATGCGGTCGCCAATCACGAGAACGCCAAGTTCATCGCCGGCGGGACGAATCTTCTCGATCTCATGAAGCTGGAGATCGAAACACCGGCCCATCTGGTCGACATCAACCATCTCGGCCTCGACACGATCGAGGCGACACCGGAGGGCGGATTGCGGATCGGCGCGTTGGTACGCAACACGGATCTTGCAGCCAACCGCACCGTGATGGAACATTATCCCGTTCTTTCTCGCGCTCTTGTCGCCGGTGCCTCCGGGCAGTTGCGCAACAAGGCGACCACGGCGGGAAATCTCCTGCAGAGAACACGCTGTCCTTATTTCTACGACACCGCTCAACCCTGCAACAAGCGCGTCCCCGGTTCCGGCTGCTCCGCTCTCGGGGGTTTCAGCCGCAATCTCGCAATTGTCGGCGTGAGCAATGCCTGCATCGCGCAGCATCCCTCGGACATGGCCGTTGCGATGCGGCTCCTCGACGCAGTCGTCGAGGTGGCCAGCGCCGATGGAAAAACGAAGCACATTCCGATCGCGGACCTGCATCGGCCGCCGGGCGATACGCCGCATGTCGAAACCGTCCTGCAAAAGGGCGACATGATCACATCGGTCATCCTGCCGAAGCCACTTGGCGGGCGGCATATCTATCGCAAGGTCCGCGACCGCGCGTCCTACGCGTTTGCGACGGTATCGGTTGCGGCGGTCATTCAACAGGACGGGTCCGGCAGATTTGCCTTCGGCGGAATAGCGCCGAAACCCTGGCGCGTGGAAAGTGCCGAAAAGGCGCATGCAAGCGATGCCAAACGCCTGACGGATGCCGTTCTCGCCGATGCACGGCCGACCGAGGAGAACCGGTTCAAGGTGGCGCTGTTGGAGCGCACCGTTGCGTCCGTTCTGACTTCGAGAACGCTTTAGGAGTTAGCCATGCTCTTCAATAGCCCCGCCCCTCGCAACCCGATCGACAATGAGACCGTTGTCAGTCATCCGCATGTGCGCATCGACGGCCCGCTCAAAGTCTCGGGGCAGGCACGCTACGCCTATGAATATAATGACGAAATCCCGAACGCGGCGTACGGTTTCATCCTCGGCGCCGGCATCGCGACCGGCTCGATCCGGTCGATCGACACGAATGCAGCGGAGAGCGCTCCAGGCGTTCTGCTGGTTCTCACATACAAGAATGCCCCGAAGCAGGGCGACGATGGCTCGCCCCAGCTTCAGGGCGCGGATATCAAGCATTATGACCAGGCCATCGCATTCGTCGTCGCAGAAACCTTCGAGCAGGCCCGGGCCGCCGCGCGCCTGATCAAGATCGAATATACGAAGAGCAAAGGGGCTTTCGACCTAAACGCGGTCAAAGACACCGGAAGCATGACGAGAGCCGCGGCAGATACCCACATGGGCGATTTCCAGAAGGCATTTTCGACGGCCGCAGCTAGCGTCGATGTCACCTATACGACGCCAAACCAAAGCCACTCGATGATGGAGCCGCATGCGAGCATCGCCAAATGGGACGGCGACAAGCTGACCGTCTATATGGCGCATCAAATCATCCATTCGGCGCAAGCCAATATTGCTGATACATTCGGCATACCGCAGGACAATGTACGGGTGGTGTCTGCCTATATCGGCGGCGGCTTCGGCTCCAAACTGGTCGTCTATGCCGATCCTATCCTTGCAGCAATGGCCGCAAGGCAGTTGGGTCGTCCGGTCAAAGTGGCTCTCACCCGGCCACAGATATACAACCACACAACGCACCGGGCAGCGACAATTCAGCGTTTGCGCCTCGGCGCCGGGCCTGACGGACGATTGACGGCGGTCGGCCATCAGGTCTGGTGCGGCAACCAGCCCGGTCACGGTCCCGAAAACGCAGCGGCGCAGACCAAGTTGCTTTATCCCGGCGACAACAGGTGGATCGAGACGCGGCTGAGCGAGCTCGATCTGCCCATCGGCGCCGCAATGCGGGCGCCCGGCGAGGCAGCCGGGCTCCTGGCCCTGGAATGCGCGATGGACGAGCTGGCCGAAAAGCTCAATATCGACCCGGTGGAACTGCGCATTCGAAACGACATCCAGTACGATCCCGAGGTCGGGCCGAGCAGACCTTTTTCGACGCGAAAGCTGGTCCAATGCATGCAGACGGGTGCCGAGCGCTTCGGGTGGTCGAAGCGCAACCCGAAACCTGGGCAGGTCCGAAACGGCGAGTGGCTTGTCGGGATAGGCGTTGCCGCCGCCATCCGCAATAATCCGGTGCGGCCCTCAGGCGCCCGCGCCACGATTGATCGCAACGGCATTCTGACCATCGAGACCCAGCAGACCGACATCGGCACCGGCAGCTACACCATCCTTGCCATGATCGGCGCCGAGATGCTCGGGCTGCCGGTGGACTCCGTTCGGGTCAAGCTCGGCGATAGCGATTTCCCCGAAGCCGCCGGCTCCGGCGGCTCCTTCGGCGCCAATTCGTCCAGCACCGGCGTCTACTATACCTGCAGCGCTCTGCGGGACGAAATCGTTCGTCGATCCGGACTTAACACAACTGACGTATCTTTCTCGGATGGCTCGGTGATATCGCAAGGCCGCTCGATCCGGTTGGCTGATATCGCAGGCGATGCCGGGATATCAGCCGAAGAGAAGGCGGAATTCGGCGATCTGCAGAAGAAATTCGCGCAGGCCGCCTTCGGTGCTCATTTCGCCGAAGTCGGCGTGGATATCGCAACCGGGGAAATCAGGGTCCGGCGCATGTTGAGCGTCTGTGCCGCCGGTCGCATCATCAACCCGATGACGGCCCGCAGCCAGTGCCTTGGTGGCATGACGATGGGAATAGGCGCGGCTCTGATGGAAGAATGCATCGTCGACAAAAGATACGGCTATTTCGTCAATCACGATCTGGCGGAATATCAGGTGCCGGTGCATGCAGACATACCGGATCTCGATGTGGTGTTCCTTGATGAAGTTGACGATCAGTCATCGCCGATCCGCGCCAAAGGCATCGGCGAACTGGGTATCTGTGGCGTGGGAGCTGCAGTGGCAAATGCCGTCTACAACGCCTGCGGCGTGCGGGTGAGAGATTATCCGCTGACGATGGACAAGATCATAGCTGGATTGCCGCCCATCGGGTGACACTGGTTGGGCTCGCTGGCAGCGCTTTATTCTTTCAATTCCCGCTCGAATTCTTCGATCTGCTGGAGAACCCATGGATCATCGGCGGAATATTGGATGGTTTCCCGCTCAATTCGCTTCCGGCGCCGCTCCAAGATCCAGTCAATTAAAGCGAGAAGCAGCCGCATTGCGCCTATCCGTATCGTTTGGAGATCTGAGAGGCCCGGCCACCTGCCTCGTGAGCTATATCGGTAGCCGAGCCTCAATCAGCCGCAAGGCGTTGCGGCGGTTGCCTATTTGCCTTTCGCTAAATGAATGGTAGCTGAACATATATACACTTTATAAGTGAATAGTTATATTCTCCGCAACGCTCAGGACCTCTACTGCCGAGTGATCAGAGCATCGAGCAGTAGCGCAGAGCGTCGTAGATCGCCGCATGGATGTTGCGGCTCGCCACGGCATCGCCGATCCTGATCAGATCGAAGGCGCCCTCGCCGTTTCGTTGCGGCAGTGGCGGGCGGCGGGCAATCAATGCCTGATAATCGACGGCGCCAAGATTTCGCGAGGCTGGCTTCAGCTCGAGGTACAGCTCATCATTGGCCATTGTGCCATGCTCGACGACGACCTGCGATACGCGCCGCTCCCATTCCGACTTTTCCGAAAAATCCGAGCTCAGGACCGCAATCAGCGCATTCCCGTCGCGGCGGACCGACTTCAGCCGGGTGTTTATCGTCACCCTGACGTTTCTCTCTGCGAAGGTTTTCGCATAAGGCACATGGTTCATGCCGCCCATTTCCGGCGCGAAGAAGCGTTCGGGTGAGACGAGCTCCAGCTCTGCGCCGCTATTGGCGATGACTTCGGCTGCCGACATGCCCTGATGGCCACCATTGTCATCAAATAGCAAGACTTGGCCCTCGGGCCTCACAGCGCCGGCCAGAATATCCCAGGACGAGGTCACGAGTTGATCGCCCGCGTCGAGCTCGGGCGATTGCGCGATGCCGCCCGTCGCGACAACAACGATATCAGGCTCGAATGCCAGAAGGTCGTCCGCGCCGGCGTAAACGTCATAGTGGATCGCAACGCCAAGGCGTTCCAGCTCCGAAAGCCGCCAGTCGACGATACCGATCATCTCCTTGCGGCGCGGATTGCGGGTGAGAAGGTTGATCTGCCCGCCTGCCTTCCCGGTTGCTTCGAGCACATCGACCCTGTGGCCACGCTCGGCAAGGACGCGCGCCGCCTCCAGGCCTGCGGGACCGGCGCCGATCACGACGGCCTTCCGAGCCACGGATGCCCTTTCGATCTGATGCGGCATCTCGGCCTCGCGACCGGTCGCCGCGTTATGAATACAGAGCGCCTCGCCGCCTTCATAGATGCGGTCGAGACAATAAGTTGCCCCGACGCAGGGACGGATGCGCGCCTCCTCACCGGCCATGACCTTGTTGACGATGTGCGGATCGGCAATATGGGCGCGCGTCATGCCGACCATGTCTAGCTTGCCCTCCGCGATCGCATGGCGTGCTGTCGCGATATCGGCGATACGGGCTGCGTGGAAAACCGGGAATTTGGTTGCCGCCCTGACCTCGCCCGCGAAATCGAGATGCGGCGCCGACGCCATGCCCTGGATAGGGATGACGTTGTTGAGCGCCGCGTCATGATCGATATGTCCACGAATAACGTTGAGAAAGTCGATACTTCCGGATGCGGCAAGGCGCCGCGCGATCTCGATGCCCTCTTCCCGCGACAGGCCCTTCTCCCAATCCTCGTCGGCGACAAGCCGCATGCCGACGATGAAATCCGGACCGACCGCCTTGCGGATGGCCTCGGTTACCATCATCGAGAAGCGCATGCGATTTTCGAGCGAGCCACCGAAGTCGTCGTCGCGCTTATTCGTCGCCGGCGACCAGAAGCCATCGATCAGATGGCCGTAGGCTTCGAGCTCGATGCCATCGAGGCCGGCTGCCTGCATGCGCTGCGCGGCGGCGGCGAAATCGGCAATGATGCGCTCGACATCCCATTCTTCGGCCGCCTTCGGAAAGGCGCGGTGCGCCGGCTCGCGGATCGGCGACGGTGCAAGCACGGGCAGCCAGTCACCCCTGTTCCAGCCTGTCCGGCGACCGAGATGGGTAAGCTGGATCATCACGGCCGCACCATATTCATGACAATCGTCGGCGAGCTTTTTCAGCCACGGAACTATCTCGTCGCGATAGGCGTGAAGATTGCCGAAGGCTGGCGGCGAATCCGGCGACACGACAGCAGATCCTGCCGTCATAGTCAGCGCAATGCCGCCTTTCGCCTTTTCGCGATGATAGAGCCTGTAGCGATCCGTCGGCATGCCGCCCTCGGAATAGGCCGGCTCATGTGCCGTCGACATGATGCGGTTCTTCAGGGTCAAATGCTTGAGTTGATAGGGCTGAAGCAAGGGGTCGTTGGAGGTCATGTCGCTGTCATCGCTTTGTGAAATCGAGGCTCGGGCCGCCATCTTTGCCGAGACAAGGGCCGATAGCTATAGCTTGCTAGGCGGGCGCACGCGCCCGACGACCATGTCGCAGGTCGACGGCTGTGTGCCAGACGATCGTCACGAAGATAATCGCCCCGCCAACGAAAGTAGCCACAGGCGGTATTTCCGAAAAGAAGAGCCAGACCCAGAACGGAGTCAATACGATTTCCATGGAGCTGATGAGGGCTGCATCGGCTGCCGGCATCTTTCTCGAACCGAACAGGAAGAGGACGAAGGCGAGCGCGAAATTCGTCGCCCCGAAAGCCGCCAGCAAGAGCCAATTGTGAGCGTCAATAGAACTCGTCGAGGCGAATGGTACGAAGACCACGAATGCGAGGAACCCGCTGGCGACACTCGACGGCAGGATAGGGATGCTAGGGTCCATGCGCGGGATAACGATGATGAGGGCGAAGGTGACCGTCATCCCGAGCGCCAGCAGGTCTCCAACACCCGTACCACCGCCGATCGAAGATGCGACGATGATGGCTACGCCGATAAGGCAGATGCCGCCGGCGATCAACGTCCGCTTCGCCACGCGTTCCTTCAGCATGATCCAGCTAAGAAACGCCGCGATGAACGGTGCCGTCGCATAGATCATCGTCACGTTCGCGACCGTGGTCATGTAGAGCGCGCCGATGAAGCAGGCCTGGCTGATGGTCTGACAGGCAAGCATTGCCAGACCGCCGGGATGAAAAATCGAGCTCCATTGGCGCCGCGAAAACCCGCCTTCGAGGAAAAAGCTTGGAACCAACATGAATACGCCGCCAAACAGCGACCGCCAGGCGATCGCCGTCCATATGTCCGTGGTCAGAAGGCGCGCGTAGATGCCGCTGCAGCTCCACGCAAGCATTGCCGTAGCCACGAGAATGACGCCCTTCTCGTAGTCGCTGGCAAGAGCGGAGCGGGCCGGAAACTGAAAAGTCATGGAATGGACTCAGGAAGAAACACCGAACGATCAACAACTGTGTGCGCCGATATTTGACATCAGACAAACGAATAGTAGAGATATGTGCCATCGGAAATTTTTGTGGCTTGCCCATGCGCGAACCCATCGAAAGCGATCTGCTCCGGACGTTTCTCATCATCACTGAGACGTCGAATTTTTCCGTTGCCGCGCAACGCATAGGCCGTACGCAATCGGCGGTCAGTGCCCAGATCAAACGTCTTGAGGAAATCGTCGGTGAGGCGCTGTTCGAAAGAAGCGCGCGCGGGGTCGTGCTGACCCGGTCGGGGAATCAGTTGCTTCCCTATGCACAACGGATCGTCGACCTGTTGAACGAGGCGGCCGCAACGATCCGCACCAAGCCGTTGAATGGACCGGTTCGCATCGGAATTCCGGAAGAATACAGCCAGACTGTCCTGCCGGCGGCCCTTGCCGCCTTCGCCGTCCGGCACCCCGCCGTCGAAGTGACTGTCTCCTGCGACTACACGGCACGAAATCTTGCCGCCCTGGAGAAGGACGAACTTGACCTAGCCGTGGTCTTCGACTGGAGCAATCATTCCAATGGCGAGGTCCTCTGCATCGACCCAACAGTCTGGGTGACCTCGCTGGTGCATCGCCTGCATGACGCGACGCCGCTGCCGGTTGCCACATACCGGAACTCGACCTGGGCGCGGGATTTTGCCCTGCGTTCGCTGGAGCAGCAGGCGCGGTCCTATCGCATCGCCTTCATCGCAGACACCAGTTCCGGCCTGAAAAACGCCGTCTCCGCGGGCCTCGCCGTCACGACTCTATCCCGAAGCAATATTCCACACGGCTGCCGGGAGCTGACGAGCGACGACGGCTTTCCGCCGGTCGATTCCTCTCGCGTCGTCCTGCGCCGCAATCCCTATCATTCAAGCGAGGCGATCCAGGAGCTTGCGGAAATGGTGCGCGAAGCTTTCCAGCCTATGTCGGCTCTGCTGCAGCCGTAGAGCGCCGGCGCAGGCGCTGCCGCGTGCCGGAAGGACTTTCTGAAAAGCTGGCGCGATAGCTGCGCGAAAAGGCGGACGCCGAGTTGAAGCCGGTCGCCGCAGCGATCTCCGCGAAAGATTCCTTGGTCTCGATCACCTTGCGGCGCGCGGCGTTGAGCCGAAGGGCCAGGTAATGCACATGCGGCGGAGCGCCAAAGCTTTCCTGAAAAAGCGCCTGGAGATGACGGGCGCTGACGCCGACGCGCCGCGCCAGGCGCGTCAGGACCAGCGGTTGCTCGATATTCTCCTCCATCAGCCGCACGGCCTGTGCGACGCGCGGGTCGCGCATGCGCAGGCCGGCGGTCGACGGCGAAAGCTCGACTGCACCGTAGACGGCTGCCGGCTCATAGATGAAAAGCCGGCTCACTTCGAGGGCAAGCGAATAGCCCTGTCGCCGCCGGATGATCTCCAGCATGAGGTCGACGGTCGGCAGTGAGCCCGCGGTGGTGATGCGCTTGCCATCGATCACGAAACGGTCCTTGACGGCACGCACCTGCGGATACGCCAGTGCGAAATCCTCAAAGTCCTCCCAATGGACTGCCGCCGACACATTGTTGAGAAGACTCGCCTCGGCCAGCAGCCAACTGCCGGACTCGATGCCGGCCATCATCGAACGATGGCGCGCCGTCTGCGACAACTGCATCTTCAGCGCCTGTGTCGCGCTGCGGCGCCAATTGTAGCTCGCCAGCACGAAAAGCGGAGCGGAGTCGTGTGTCGGCCGGAAGCTGCCGGAAGCCGGAACCGGAATCTGGCTTGTCGTTTCGATGGGCGAGCCATCAGGTGTAAACAAATGCCAGCGATAGATTTCGGCCCCGGAAATGCGATTGGCGCCGCGCAACGGTTCGATCACCGATGCGATCAGGATGAGGTTCGTTTCCGGCAGCACGAGCAGGTCGATGTCGAGCGGCCTATTGATTGAGGTGAACACGGACATCCTCGCATGTTTCCGATAATGTATCGTTTGCTTCCGGAAATGCAAAGCAAGAAGACGTCACATGCCTCGTAATGCGCCCAATACGAGGGAGAACAATAATGCCTCTTGCGATGAACCGCGATGTCTTCATCACTTGTGCCGTCACCGGCGCCGGTGACACGGTTTCGAAATCCAGCCATGTTCCGATCACTCCCAAGCAGATCGCGGAATCCGCGATCGATGCCGCCAACGCTGGTGCCGCCGTCGTCCATTGTCATGTCCGCGATCCCGAGACTGGCGCTGCCAGCCGCCGCAACGATCTCTACAAGGAAGTAACGGACCGCATCCGCTCCGCGGATGTCGATGTGGTGCTCAACCTGACCGCTGGCATGGGCGGCGACCTCATTTTCGGCGATGTTGAACGCCCCCTGCCCCTGAACGATCGAGGTACTGACATGGCGGGAGCCTCCGAACGCGTCAGCCATGTTGCCGAGTGCCTGCCGGAAATCTGCACGCTCGATTGCGGCACGATGAACTTCAGTCTCGGCGACTATGTGATGACCAATACGCCATCCATGCTGCGCGCAATGGCGAAGAAGATGACGGATCTCGGCGTGCGGCCCGAGATCGAAGCCTTCGATACCGGTCATCTCTGGTTTGCCAAGCAGCTTGCCGAGGAGGGTTTGATTGAGCATCCCATCCTCATCCAGCTCTGCATGGGCATCCCCTGGGGGGCGCCCGATGACCTGAACACCTTCATGGCGATGGTCAACAACGTTCCCT
The DNA here is from genome assembly GCF_030272705.1 of Rhizobium mayense. Taxonomy (GTDB): domain Bacteria; phylum Pseudomonadota; class Alphaproteobacteria; order Rhizobiales; family Rhizobiaceae; genus Rhizobium; species Rhizobium mayense. The sequence continues at coordinate 94,641 of NZ_JARFYM010000024.1, forward strand.
CGAGCTGGACCTTCTCGGCCTTTTCTATCGGTCGCAACGCCTTGGCCTATCCGGCTGCCGCTGTGCTTGCCGGCGGTAATGTCCGCGTTGGGCTCGAGGACAATCTCTATGCCGGAAAGGGCGTGCTCGCCACCAACGCCCAGCTGGTCGAAAAAGCGGTGCAGGTCGTCGAAGGCATGGGCGCGCGCATTATCGGCCCCGAGGATGTCCGCAAGAAACTGAAACTGACGAAGCGCTGAGGCCCCGATGACCATGATCAGCAAGGCAGCCTGCATCGGCGGCGGCGTCATCGGCGGCGGATGGATCGCCCGTTTTCTGCTGGCAGGCATCGATGTCGATGTCTACGATCCCCATCCGGAAGCAACCCGCATCGTCGGCGAAGTGCTGGCGAACGCGGAAAAAGCCTATGCGATGCTGACCGGCGCACCCCTTCCGCCACGCGGCAAGCTCGCCTTCCGTGAGACCCTGGAGCAAGCCGTTGCCGGTGCCGATTGGATCCAGGAGAGCGTCCCCGAGCGGCTGGACCTCAAGCGCAAGGTACTGACGCAGATCGATGCGGCGGCGGGGCCAGATGCGCTGATCGGCTCCTCGACCTCGGGTCTGTTGCCGACCGACCTGCAGCGCGACATGCGCTATCCGGAACGCCTCTTCGTCGCCCACCCCTATAATCCCGTCTATCTGCTGCCGCTTGTGGAAATCGTCGGTGGCGAGAAGACGTCGACAGAAACGATCCAGGCCGCCATGGAACGTCTGCCGCCGATCGGCATGAAGGGCGTCCATATTGCCAAGGAGATCGAGGCTTTCGTTGGGGACCGTCTGCTGGAGGCCCTATGGCGGGAGGCGCTCTGGCTGATCAAGGACGACATCTGCACCGTCGAGACACTGGATGATGTCATTCGCTATTCCTTCGGTTTGCGCTGGGCGCAGATGGGTCTCTTCCAGACCTACCGCATTGCCGGCGGTGAAGCGGGCATGCGGCACTTCCTCGCGCAATTCGGCCCGGCCCTGCAATGGAACTGGACGAAGCTGATGGATGTCGTCGATCTCGACGATGCACTGGTCGAAAAAATCGGCCAGCAGTCGGACGAACAGGCTGATGGACTGTCGATCCGTGAGCTGGAGCGCATTCGTGACGAAAATCTTGTCGGCATCCTGCAGACCCTGAAGGGCAGCCACGACGGCAAAGGCTGGGGCGCCGGCAAGCTGCTCAAGGAATTCGAGCAGGGCCTTTGGGCGGCGGCGGGCGGCGGCAAAAAGCTGTGGGACGCCGGGCAGCCATTGCGCCTTATCGAAACCAAAGTCAGTCCGGCCTGGGTGGACTATAACGGCCATATGACCGAGCACCGTTATCTGCAGGTGTTCGGCGATACCTCGGACGCGCTGCTGCGGCTGATCGGCGTCGACTTTGCTTATGTCGAACGCGGTCACAGCTATTACACCGTCGAGACGCATATTCGCCATCTCGCCGAGGCCAAGCTCGGCCGGGCTATCCATTCGACCTGCCAGGTTCTGTCAGCCGACGAGAAGCGGCTGCGTGTGTTCCACACGATCTACGACACGGCGACGGGCGAAGCGATCGCCACCGGCGAACACATGCTGCTGCATGTCGATGCCAAGGCCGGAAAAGCCGCTCCTGCACCGGAGGAGGTGCTGAGCAAAATTAGGCCGATCGCCGAGGCCCATGAAAAACTGCCTGTGCCGGAGGGAGCCGGCCGTCACGTGGGACAAAAACGCTAGGAGGAGGCGATCGTGAACTTCGGACTCAGCGAAGAACAGGAGATGATCGTCAAGACGGTCCGCGATTTCGTCGAGACGGAGATTTATCCGTACGAGAACGAGGTCGACCGCACCGGCATCGTCTCGCCGGGGCTTGCCCAGGAGATCCGGCGCAAATGCATCGAACTCGGTTTCTATGCCTGTAACTTTCCCGAGGAGATCGGCGGCGCCGGCCTCGACCATGTGACCTTCACCCTCGTCGAACGTGAGCTCGGCCGCGGCTCGATGGGGCTGACGGTCTTCTTCGGCCGCCCTTCCGGAATCCTGATGGCCTGCGAAGGCGAGCAGCGCGAGAGATATCTCCTGCCGGCCGTGCGCGGCGAGAAGATTGACGCGCTCGCCATTACCGAACCCGACGCCGGCTCCGACATGCGCGGCATGAAATGCGCAGCGCGGCAGGATGGCGACGATTTCGTTCTGAACGGCACCAAGCATTTCATCTCCCATGCCGATGTCGCCGATTTCGTCATCGTCTTTGCCGCCACCGGCGAGGAAGAAACGCCTAAGGGTGCGAAGAAGAAGATCACCGCTTTTCTGGTCGATCGCGGCACGCCAGGGTTCGATATCCTCAAGGGCTACGACTCGGTCTCCCATCGCGGCTACCACAACGTCATCCTGAACTTCACCGATTGCCGCCTGCCGAAGTCCCAGGTGCTGGGCGAGGTGCATCGCGGCTTCGACATTGCCAATGAATGGCTTTATGGCACGCGTCTGACGGTCGCAGCGACCTGCGTCGGGCGGGCTCGACGCGTCTTCGACCTGGCCCTGCCCTATGCGGCGGAGCGCAAGCAGTTCGGCCGGCCGATCGGCGCCAATCAGGGCGTGTCGTTCAAGCTTGCCGACATGATCACGGAGATCGATGCCGCAGACTTGCTGACACTATCCGCCGCCTGGAAACTGGATGCCGGCGTCCCGGCCAATCGCGAGATCGCATCGGCCAAGCTCTACGCCTCCGAAATGCTTGCCCGCGTCACCGACGAGGCGATCCAGATCTTCGGCGGCATGGGACTGATGGACGACCTGCCGCTCGCCCGTTTCTGGCGCGATGCGCGCGTCGAACGCATATGGGACGGAACCTCGGAAATCCAGCGGCACATCATCAGCCGCGATCTGCTGCGGCCATTCGGAGCCTAGTCGGATGACGCAACGCCCGCTCGATCGCCTGATCAGACCGCAAACGATCGCTGTCTTCGGCGGCCGCGAGGCGCGCCGGGTCATCGAGCAATGCGATCGCATGGGTTTTGCTGGAGACATCTGGCCGGTGCATCCGACGCTCGATGCCGTGCTCGGGCGCCGTTGCTATCGTTCGGTGAAGGACTTGCCTGCCGCACCGGATGCCGCTTTCGTCGGCGTCAACCGGATGCTGACCATCGATATCGTGCGCGCGCTCTCAGCCCGAGGCGCCGGTGGCGCCGTATGTTACGCATCCGGCTTCAGCGAAGCGGTTGCGGAACTAACAGATGGCGTCGCGCTGCAGGAAGCCTTGGTCAATGCGGCCGGCGATATGCCGATCATCGGGCCGAATTGTTATGGCGTGATCAACGGACTGGATGGCGCCCTGCTCTGGCCTGACCAGCACGGAATGGTGCGCGTCGAAAGCGGCGTTGCCATTCTCACCCAATCCTCCAACATCGCCATCAATCTTTCCATGCAAAAGCGCGGCCTGCCTATCAGCTATCTGATGACGGCAGGCAACCAGGCCCAGATCGGATTGTCGGATCTCGCCCTCGCAGTCCTGGAAGATCCTCGCGTTACGGCGGTCGGTCTGCATATCGAAGGGTTCGGCAACGTCCGGACACTTGAAAAGCTTGCCATGCGTGCGCGGGAACTGCGCAAACCCGTCGTCGCTCTGAAAGTCGGCAAATCCGAACAGGCGCAGCGCGCGGCCGTTTCGCATACGGCATCCCTGGCCGGCAGCGATGCCATCGCCGATGCGGTTCTCGCTCGTCTCGGTGTCGGCCGGGTCGCGACGTTGCCGGAACTCATCGAGACGCTGAAGCTGCTGCACGTGACCGGCCCGCTGACAAGCAAGGCAATTTCTTCTATGAGCTGCTCCGGCGGCGAAGCCTCGCTGATGGCCGATGCCGCGATCGGCCGGGCCGTGGATTTTCGCGCTCTGAAACCGGAGCAATTGCCGGCCTTGCGGCGCAATCTCGGCGAGATGGTCACCCTTTCGAATCCTCTCGACTATCACACCTTCGTTTGGGGCGATCTTTCCCGCCAGTCGGAAGCCTTCACCGCCATGTTCGAGGGCGACTACGCGCTCAATCTGATCGTCCTCGATTTTCCGCGGGACGATCGTTGCGATGCAGCGGAGTGGATGACCACGATCGCCGCTGTCGTCGCATCGACAAGGCGCACCGGCGCCCGTGCCGGGATACTGGCGACGCTGCCGGAGAACATGCCGGAAGCGATCGCCCTGCAACTAATGCAGAATGGCATAGTGCCTCTCTGCGGTATCAGCGAAGCCATAGCCGCGGCAGAAGTCGCAAGCCGGATTGGCTCGGCATGGCATGCTCCAGCGCCGCTGCCGCTCCTCGATATTCCCCTGGCCACAGGCGAGATCGAGACCTTGACTGAGGTAGCGGCCAAGGTTGAGCTATCTGCCGCCGGACTCCCCATTCCGCTTGGGGCAACGGCATCCAGTCCAAGCGACGCCGCGGATCAGGCGCGACGCATCGGCTTTCCTGTCGCACTGAAGGCATTGGGCATCGAGCACAAGTCCGAGATCGGGGCCGTCGTACTCAACCTCCGGGATATGGAGGCGGTGCAAAGCGCGGCGGAGCGGATGGCTCCCGTCGCCTCCAGATACCTGGTCGAACGGATGATCGAGCGCCCCGTCGCCGAGTTGATCGTCGGCGCCGTGCGCGACCCTGTCTTTGGATTGGCATTGACGATCGGAGCGGGCGGAATCCTGGTGGAATTGCTTGAAGATTCCGTCATTTTAGCTCTTCCGGTGATAAAGTCGGACGTCCTGGACGCCATTTCGCGGCTGAAGGTCAGAAAATTGATCGAAGGCTATCGTGGCGGGGCCAAGAGCAACCTCGATACAGTTGCCGACGCCGTCGTATCAGCGGCAGAATATGTCGTAAAAAACGCCGCGCGGCTTGAGGAACTGGACATTAATCCATTGATGGTTCTGCCTGATAATCGTGGCGTCGTCGCCGCAGACGCCCTCATCAGGCGAAGGAGGTAGCGGAAGTTGCAAAGTCCCATCCGCATCAGGCGTGACAACGGTATCGTGGAGGTCATCATCGACCGTCCGAAGGCGAATGCCATCGACCTTGCGACAAGCCGCGAGATGGGCCTGATCTTCCGCGATTTCCGTGACGATCCCGATCTGCGCGTTGCGATCATTTCAGGTGCTGGCGAGAAGTTCTTTTCAGCCGGCTGGGATTTGAAAGCCGCCGCGGCCGGCGACGCGGTCGATGGCGATTATGGCGTCGGCGGTTTCGGCGGTCTGCAGGAACTTCGGGATCTCAACAAGCCCGTGATCTGCGCCGTCAACGGCATCTGCTGCGGGGGCGGCCTAGAGATTGCCCTCTCCACCGATCTGATCATTGCAGCCGAGCATGCGACCTTCGCCTTGCCCGAAATCCGCTCTGGGACCGTTGCCGACGCGGCATCGATAAAGTTGCCGAAGCGCATCCCCTACCACATCGCCATGGACATGCTCCTGACCGGCCGCTGGCTCGATGTTGCGGAGGCCCATCGCTGGGGTTTCGTCAACGAGATTGTCGCTGCGGACCGATTGATGGATCGGGCGTGGGAATTCGCCCGCCTTCTCGAAAGCGGCCCGCCCCTTGTCTACGCAGCCATCAAAGAAATTGTCCGCGAAGCGGAGGGAACGACGTTTCAGACTGCCATGAACAAGATCACCAAACGGCAGTTTGCGACCGTTGATGCCCTGTATTCGAGCGAGGATCAGTTGGAAGGCGCAAGGGCTTTCGCGGAGAAGCGAACCCCAATCTGGAAAGGAAAGTGACAAGGCGGCGGCAACCGCATCATTTTCCCGCATGATCGCGGGCAATCAAGCTTCCGGCGGAGAGGAACCGCATCCGAAGCTTTGCCCAAGAGTTCTGTCAACGCATCAAGAAGAAGGAACAGGGGAATGAAAGACTACACGAAACATTTGGCAAGCCGTGTGACCTCGGGCGGGCTGAGCCGCCGCGAATTCATGGGACGGGCCATGGCGGCCGGCATGACATTGGCACTTGCTGACCAGCTTTTCACCGAGAGCGCAATGGCAGCCGAACCGAAACGCGGCGGCCATTTGAAACTCGGACTTGAAGGCGGCGCCGCCACCGACTCCAAGGACCCGGCAAAATTCCTGTCGCAGTTCATGTTCTGCGTCGGCCGTTGCTGGGGCGACATGCTGGTCGAATCCCATCCGCTGACCGGCGCTGCCGTTCCGGCACTCGCCGAATCCTGGGAGCCGTCGAAGGACGCCGCGACGTGGACCTTCAAGATCCGCAAGGGCGTCAAGTTCCACAACGGCAAGGATCTGACCATCGACGACGTCGTTGCCACATTGAACCGCCACACCGACAGCAAGTCGGAATCCGGCGCACTCGGCGTCATGAAATCGATCAAGGAGATCAAGGCCGACGGCGATAACCTCGTCCTGACCCTGACCGAAGGCAACGCCGACATGCCGTTGCTGCTCTCCGACTACCATCTCGTCATCCAGCCGAACGGCGGCAAAGACGACCCCCTCGCTTCGATCGGCACCGGTCCCTACAAGTTCGTCAGTTTCGAGCCCGGCGTACGCGCCACCTTTGAGCGCAACAAAGACGACTGGCGTACCGACCGCGGCTTCGTCGACTCGGTCGAAATCATCGGTATGAACGACGCGACTGCCCGTATCGCCGCTTTATCGTCGGGTCAGGTGCATTACATCAACCGTGTCGACCCGAAGACCGTGGACCTGTTGAAGCGCGCACCCAATGTCGAAATCCTCTCGACCGCCGGCCGTGGGCACTATGTGTTCATCATGCACTGCAACACCGCGCCATTCGACAATAACGACCTGCGCCTGGCGCTGAAATATGCGATGGACCGCGAAACCATGGTCAAGAAGATCCTCGGCGGCTATGGCAAGGTCGGCAACGACTTCCCGATCAACAGCACCTATGCCCTCTTCCCCGAAGGCATCGAACAGCGTGTTTACGATCCCGATAAGGCCGCCTTCCACTACAAGAAGTCCGGCCACGACGGTTCCGTACTGTTGCGCACCTCGGAAGTCGCGTTCCCGGGCGCCGTCGACGCCGCCGTCCTCTATCAGGAAAGCTGCAAGAAGGCTGGGATCAACATCGAGGTCAAGCGCGAGCCGGGCGACGGCTACTGGACCAATGTGTGGAATGTCCAGCCCTTCTCCACCTCCTACTGGGGCGGACGACCGACGCAGGATCAGATGTATTCCACCGCGTATCTCTCGACGGCGGACTGGAACGACACCCGCTTCAAGCGTCCTGACTTCGACAAGCTTCTGCTTCAGGCCCGCTCCGAGTTGGACGAGGCCAAGCGCAAGGAGCTTTACCGCGCCATGGCGATGATGGTCCGCGACGAAGGCGGCGTCATCCTGCCGATGTTCAACGACTTCGTGAACGCCTCCACCAAGCAGGTGAAGGGCTACGTTCATGACATCGGCAACGACATGTCGAATGGCTACGTCGCCACCCGCGTCTGGCTGGAGTCCTGATGCCCGAAGCAGGGCGGAAACGCCCTCATCTTTAACGCAACCGGGACTGCGGAAAGCCTCCGCGGTCCTCCTGACGTTTCAGCGCGAGGCATCAGCCATGTCCAACATACCACCCAGCACAGTCATGCCGGGATTGCGGTTTAGACAGCGTTTTCCGCTGCTGTCCTTGATTATCGAACGCTGTCTGCTCAGCCTCGTGCTGCTTTTTGCCGTCTCGGTCCTGATCTTCGGCGGCCTGGAAGCCTTGCCGGGCGATTTCGCGACGACCTATCTCGGCCAGTCGGCGACGCCGCAGGCTGTGGCCAATATCCGCACCGAACTGGGTCTCAACCGGCCGGTGACCACCCGCTACGTCGAATGGCTCGGCAACGCCGTCCGGGGCGATTTTGGCACATCCTGGGCCAGCAAGAACTCCGTCAGCGAGCAGATCGGCAAGCGTCTCGGCAATTCGCTTTTCCTTGCAGCCTGTGCCGCGGTAATCTCGGTGCCGCTCGCAGTTGGGCTCGGCATGTTGGCCGTGCATTTCCGAAACCGATTGCCTGACAAGATCATAAACGTGATCTCGCTGGCGGCGATCTCGCTGCCGGAATTCTTCATCGGCTATCTGCTCATCCTGTTTTTCGGCGTGAAATTCGGGATCGCGACCTTTCCGGCGACCGTATACGACGGTATGGATTTCATTGACAGGCTGAAAGCCATTGCCCTGCCGACGGCGACGCTGGTGCTCGTCGTTCTCGCTCACATGATGCGCATGACACGGGCCGCGATCCTCTCCGTGATGTCGTCCGCCTATATGGAAACGGCGGAGTTGAAGGGCCTTAGCGCCTTTCGCGCGATCGTCAAACATGCCGCACCCAATGCTCTGGCGCCGATCATCAACGTTGTGGCGTTGAACCTCGCCTATCTCATCGTTGGCGTCGTGGTCGTCGAAGTGGTCTTCGTCTATCCCGGCATGGGACAGTACATGGTCGATGCCGTCACCGTGCGCGACATGCCGGTGGTCCAGGCCTGCGGACTGATCTTCGCCGCCGTCTACATCCTGCTCAACATGGTTGCCGATATCCTGGCGATCGTCGCCAACCCGCGCCTGAGGCATCCGCGATGAGAATGAGAGACATCCCCATCACCGCCTGGGTCGGCATCATAGGCATTCTGCTCGCCTTCATCTGCGCGATCTTTGCCCCCCTGATCGCGCCATTTGGCGAAACCGAAGTGGTCGGCAACGTCTGGCAGCCAGCCGACACGCAGTATTTCTTCGGTCTCGACAATCTCGGCCGCGATATCCTTTCACGGCTGATCTATGGCGCCCGCACGACGCTGTTCGTGGCGCTGGCGGCGACGATCATCTCGTTTTCGCTCGGCATCATCCTCAGCTTCACCGCCGCCGTCTCGCGTGGACTGATCGATACGGTCTTCTCGCGTTTCAACGACCTGATGATGTCGATCCCGACCCTGATCTTCGCGTTGGTGGTGCTGGCCGTGCTGCCGCAGAATCTCGTCGTTCTGATCCTTGTCATGGCGATCCTCGACTCCACGCGCGTCTATCGCCTCGGCCGCGCCGTCGCGCTGGACGTGGCGGTCATGGAATTCGTGGAAGCTGCCAAGCTCCGCGGCGAAGGCAAGGTCTGGATCATCTTCCGCGAAATCCTGCCGAACACGCTCTCGCCCTTGCTGGCGGAATTCGGCCTGCGTTTTGCCTTTTCGATCCTGTTCCTGTCGACGCTCTCCTTCCTCGGGCTCGGCATCCAGCCGCCGTCGGCCGATTGGGGCGGCATGGTCAAGGATAACAAGGATGGTATCATCTTCGGCATTTCCGCCGCTCTTGTGCCGGGCGCCGCGATCGCGGCGCTCGCAGTCTGTGTCAATCTGGTGGTCGACTGGCTCCTGAAGCGCACCTCCAGCCTTAAAGGAGGACGTGGCGATGCCTGAGCTTCTTTCCGTTCGCGATCTCAAGATCGAAGCGACCAGTTATCCGCCCGGCGAACCGCCGAAGCGGGTCACGATCGTCAACGGCGTCTCCTTCGATTTGCAGAAGGGCAAGGTGCTCGGCCTGATCGGCGAGTCCGGTGCCGGCAAATCCACCATCGGACTTTGTGCGCTTGCCTATGGCCGCGGCGGTGCCGAAATCACCGGCGGCACGGTGCTGCTCAACGGCGTCGATATTCTTCCGATGGGAAAATCGGGCATACGGAGGATTCGCGGGGCACGCGTCTGTTATGTCGCGCAATCGGCTGCAGCGGCCTTCAATCCGGCCCACAGGCTGGGCGAACAGGTGATAGAAGCCTCCGTCAAACATGGGTTGATGACGAAGGACGAAGCGAGGAAGCGCGCGCTTTACCTCTTCCGGGTCCTTGGCCTGCCCAATCCCGAGACCTTCGGCGAGCGCTTTCCGCACCAGGTCTCGGGCGGCCAGCTTCAACGCGCCATGACAGCAATGGCGCTCTGCTCCAATCCCCAACTGATCGTCTTCGACGAACCGACCACGGCACTCGACGTTACGACGCAGATCGACGTCCTGGCGGCGATCAAACACGCCATTGAAGCGACCCATACGGCAGCCCTCTACATCACCCACGACCTTGCCGTCGTTGCGCAGATCTCCGACGACATCATGGTGTTGCGACACGGCAGACAGGTGGAATGCGGCCCGGTACAGCAGATCATCGAGGCGCCTCGGGAGGAGTATACCCGCGCCCTTGTCAATGTCCGCCAGACGGCGCGGGAAGAGGCGGCGGATCAATCTGACACCCTTCTGAGGGTCGAGAATATCAGTGCTGAATATTCGAACGGATTCAAGGTGTTGCATGACGTTTCTCTACATGTACCAAAAGGTCAGACACTTGCCATTGTGGGTGAATCCGGCTCCGGAAAATCAACGCTTGCCCGCGTTATCACCGGATTACTACCGCCCAGCGATGGAAGGATTTCCTTTGACAACAAGCTGCTCACCCCGGCTCTGAGGAACCGCTCGCGCAACGAACTACGGCGCATTCAACTGATCTACCAGATGGCCGATACTGCCATGAACCCCCGCCAGACTGTGCGCGATATCATCGGCCGTCCCCTCACTTTCTATTATGGCCTGCGAGGCGCTGCAAAGACGGCGCGGGTGAAGGAGCTGCTCGACGAGATCGAGATGGGCAATGGTTTCATCGACCGTTATCCAGCCGAGCTTTCCGGAGGCCAGAAACAGCGTGTCGCGATTGCGCGCGCCCTTGCGGCGAAGCCTGAACTCATCCTCTGCGATGAGCCCACCTCGGCGCTCGATCCGCTGGTTGCCGAAGGCATTCTGAAACTGCTCATGCGGCTCCAGGAAGAATCCCAGCTCTCTTATATCTTCATCACCCACGATATCGCCATCGTCCGCGCGATCGCCGACAGTGTCGCGGTCATGCATCGCGGCAGGCTCGTGCGCTTCGGGCCGAAATCGAAGGTGCTTTCGCCACCTTTCGACGACTACACGGATCTGTTGCTGAAATCGGTGCCGGAAATGGAGATCGGCTGGCTGGAGCGCGTCCTGACGACGCGAAAGATGGAAAGCGCTGGGAATTGATACATGACGTTCATCCACTGCAGCCTTAATATCATCGCGCCAGCAATATCGGAATGAACCCGTCATGACCGACCGCAGCTTCACTGTTATCGAAAACCATTGGATCACGCTCAAGGACGGTACGCGTCTTGCGGCACGTATCTGGATGCCCGACCGCGCTGAAAGCGATCCCGTGCCGGCGGTGTTCGAATTCCTGCCTTACCGCAAGCGCGATGGAACCAGCCCCCGCGATGAATCGACTTACCCGGTGTTTGCTGCCGCCGGCATCGCCGGTGTTCGCGTCGATATTCGCGGCTCCGGCGAATCCGACGGTGTTATCGACGGCGAATATACGGAGCTCGAACTCGCCAATGCCTGCGAACTAATTGCGTGGATCGCAGCGCAGCCCTGGTCGAATGGCGCCGTCGGCATGATGGGCATTTCCTGGGGCGGATTCAACAGCTTACAGGTCGCCGCCCTGCGCCCGCCCGCGCTCAAGGCGGTGATATCGATCGCCTCCACGGTCGACCGTTACAATGACGATATCCACTATAAGAATGGCTGCCATCTCTCGGCGCAGCTCTCCTGGGCCGCGACCATGCTCGGCTATCAATCCCGCTCTCCCGACCCGGAGATCGTTGGCGATCGCTGGCGCGATATGTGGCTGCAACGCCTGGAGAACGAGCCTTTCTTCATGGAGGAATGGATCCAGCATCAACGCCGTGACGATTTCTGGCGGCATGGCTCGATCTGCGAGAATTTCGCCGATGTCGGAATCCCTGCCCTCGTCATCGCCGGCTGGGCGGATGGCTATCGCAACACGCCGATGGCGGTCGTCGAAGGTCTCGGCGACACGGCAAAAGCGCTGATCGGTCCGTGGGTCCACAAATATCCGCATTTCGCTTGGCCGAAGCCCCGCGCCGATTTCCACGGAGAGGCGATCGCCTGGTGGAACCGCTGGCTGCGTGGCGACCAGAACGGCGCTGAGAACGCGCCGCAGATGCGCGCCTATATCCTCGACGCGGTGAAGCCTGCACCACGCCGGGATTTCGATCCCGGCTTCTGGATTGCCATGCGGGATTGGCGGAAGCCGGAGATGCAATGTTTCTATGTCGAGCAGTTCGGCACGCTGATGGAAGGCCTGCCGATCCCGCATGCGCCGGAACATGCCATCTATCTGCGCTCGCCCCTCGACACGGGCACGACTTCCGGTGAATATTTCACCCTGAAACCCGATGCGGAGATGGCGATCGATCAGCGCCTCGACGATGCCGGCTCGCTGACGTTCCAGACCACACCGCTAGCCGCCGATCACGACTATCTCGGTCGTCCTGTCGTCACCCTCTCCCTACGCTGCGATGCCGAAACGGCCAATATTTGCGCCAGGCTTATCGACCTGCACCCGGACGGCACAGCGACGCGCGTCTCCTTCGGTGTGCTCAACCTTGCCCATCGCGAAGGCAATGCCGAGCCGAAACCGTTACAGAAGGGCGAACGCACCTCAATCAGACTGACGCTGGACGCCTGCGGTTATCGGTTCCGAAAGGGTCATCGCATTGGCCTTTCGCTTTCGACGGCATACTGGCCAATGATCCTGCCGCCGCCGGAAAACCCAGGGCTGACGATCGATATCGCCTCCATTGGTTTCGGTCTGCCAAAGCTCGGCGATCATGAAGCCATCGATGTCAAGCAGCCTGATAATCCCGACCCGCTGCCGAAATATATCGAACACGCTCCGGCCACGACGAAGCGTCAGGTCGTGCGCGATCTCGCCGCCAACAAGACCCACTATGAGATTCGGGAGGACACCGGCCTTTTCGAACATCCGGGCACTGGTCTTTCTACGCGCCAGCTTCGCGAAGAGGTCTGGTCCATCGCACCGGACGATCCCCTTTCGATGAGTGGGACCTCGATCTGGACATGCGACATGCGGCGGCCGGGATGGTTCGTCCGCACGGTGGCGACGGCGGCGATTTCTTGCACGGCAACCGAATGGATCATCCGCGCGTCCGTCATCGCCTTCGAGGGCAATACGCAAATTTTCGAAAAAATCTTCGAGGAAAAGCGTATCCCGCGCGATCTGATGTGATCAGCTCGATCCGGCAAATTGGCTGGCCGCCTCGCATATGGCGCGGAAACCGGCACGCGCGCCGTCGCTCATATGCCGGGCACGCAGCCAGGCATGCACCATCTGTGGCTCTTCGCGAAACCAGACCTCGACGCCCGCCTCCGCAAGCCTTGCCGCATAGTTGCGACCGTCGTCTCGCAGCGGATCGAAGTGCGCAACCGTTATGAAGGCCGGCGGAAGGCCGGCGAACGACGATGAGGCAAGAGGTTCGGCAACCGGATCACCAGCTGGCGCCTGCAACACGCGGCGGTAATAACCGACGTCGGCGGTCGTCAGCCCCGGCGCATTCGCCATCTCCTTATAGGAACCGGAAACGAGGTCGCCGCCGAGCGCCGGATAGATCAGCACCTGCCCGGCAATACCGGAGAGCCGTTCGTTCTTTGCCCGAATGGCGAGCCCCGCCGCCAGATTGCCGCCGGCGCTGTCGCCGATCAGCACGACGGTCTTTTCCTCGGCAAGCAACTGCTTGAGAACGACAAAGCAATCATCCGTCTGAGCCGGCCAGAGATGCTCTGGCGCCAGACGATAATCGACCGACACCAGCCCGGCCCTGACGTGGTCGGCGATCTCAGCACAAATCGCGTGATGGCTTTGCAGTGAACCGACCACAAAGCCGCCGCCGTGAAGGTAGAGCAGGCATGCCGGGCTCCTGATCGTCCGTGGCTGATAACGCCTGACCGGGATTCTCCCCATCACGACGTCATCCAGCGTGCGCATGCCGTCAGGCAATGGGCGGTCGAAACGGCCGCAAAGCGCGTCATACCACCGCCGCTGCTGCGCTATGGATGCCGTCACCGCATCAGGCGGATAAAAGGAATCGCAGATCTCCATAAATTGCAGAATGCCCGCCTCGGTCGGTCGGGGTTGCTGGGAAAAATTCATGAGATATCCTCAAGATAAGGCTCGTTGTGCAACCATAACATCATCGACGGAAACCGTTTATCCAGCGACGGCCTACGACGCTGCAATGACGACATGGATGCGCCGAATCTCCCTCAGAGCGCAACTTGATGGCCGGGCGAGATCTCCACGTATCTTAGCGGCTGCATCTTGTGGTCGGGAGGCCGGATCGGGCTTTTCAGTTCGTCGGCGGCAATGCTGTGCTTCAATTTCCGCCGTGCCGGATCGGGAACGGGCACCGCCGACATCAGCTTCTTGGTATAGGGGTGCTGCGGGTTCTCGAACACTGCCTGGCGCGGCCCGATCTCGACGATTTCGCCGAGATACATGACCGCGACCCGGTGGCTGACGCGCTCGACGACGGCCATGTCATGCGAAATGAACAGGAAGGCGAGGTTCAGGCTTTGCTGCAGGTCGAGCAGCAGGTTGATGACCTGCGCCTTGATCGAAACGTCAAGGGCAGAAACGCTCTCGTCGGCGATGATCACTTTGGGATCGAGGGTGAGCGCGCGGGCGATACAAATGCGCTGACGCTGCCCGCCGGAAAACTCGTGAGGATAGCGCGTCCCCATGTCCGGCGAGAGTCCGACCTTCACCAGTAGGTCGGCGACCTTGTCGCGTGCCTCCTTCGTCGTTCCCATCTTGTGTTCGAGATAGGGTTCGGCAACGGCGGCGCCGATCGTCATGCGCGGATTGAGGCTGGCGAAGGGGTCCTGGAAGATCATCTGCACCTTGCGGCGCATTTCGCGCAGACCCTTGCGATCGAGGGCCAGCATCTCCTCGCCGTCGACGAGGACGGAGCCGCTTTGCGGTTCGATCAGGCGCATGATGGCGCGGCCCGTCGTTGACTTGCCGCAACCGGATTCGCCGACTAGCGATAGCGTCTCGCCAGCTTGCAGATCAAACGAGACATTCTCGACCGCATGCACCCTGCCCTGCAGCCGGCCGAAAAGACCGGAATGAATGTCGAACCGTTTGCAGAGGTTCTTCACCTCCAGCACCGGCCGCTGCGCAGCCGCGACGGTATCAGCAGCCTCCACCAGCGGCTCCGCTTGACCGGTCTCGCTGTTGACAACCGGAAACCGCAGGGGTCGCTCGTGCCCTCTCATGTTGCCGAGCACGGGAACAGCGGAAAGCAGCGCGCGTGTATAGGGGTGCTTGGCGTGGAAGAAGATCTCGCTGGTCTCGCCCGTCTCCACCTGCTCGCCCCGATACATGACGATTGTGCGGTCGGCGATCTCGGCCACCACGCCCATGTCGTGGGTGATGAACAGCACAGATGTTCCCTGCTCTTCCTGCAACGTCTTGATGAGATCGAGTATTTGTCCCTGGATGGTGACATCAAGCGCCGTCGTCGGTTCGTCGGCAATCAGCAGCTTCGGTCGCGAGGCCAGCGCCATGGCAATCATCACACGCTGGCGCATGCCGCCGGAAAAGCGATGCGGATATTCGTCGAAACGCGATGCGGCCGATGGGATGCGCACCCGCTCCAGAAGCCGGATCGTTTCTGCCTTCGCTTCCGCGCTGGACATCTCGCCATGGCAGAGCAGCGCCTCGGAAATCTGGTCGCCGATGGTGAAGAGCGGATTGAGGCTGGTCATCGGCTCCTGGAAGATCATCGCGACATCCTTGCCGCGCACACGGCGCATCTCCGCTTCTGACAGCGCCAGAATATCCCGCCCGCCGAGCGTGATGCGGCCAGTGATCCGGCTCATGTCCTGCTGCAGCAGCCGCATGATCGACAGCGACGTGACGCTCTTGCCCGAGCCGGATTCACCGACGATCGCAACAGTTTCCCCTGGGGCCACGGTGAAAGACACGTCACGCACCACCGGCTTCCAGGCTCCTTCCGCCAGGAAGGAGGTCGTCATTTTCTCGACCGAAAGTACGGGCTCGACGAGCTGTGAAGTCCGTGCGTCGCTGCTGGCCATCATGATCCCCCTGTTCACAGCCTCAATCCGGCCAGCGCGACAAGCCGTCGAAACGGCGACGGCTGCGCTCTTCCAACGACGTAGCGATGATCTCATTGGAGGCTTGCGCCTTGTCGAGCTCTTCGCCGATGCGAGCCGCTACGATCACCTCCTGGCCCGGATGTAGATTGCATGGGTCGAGATAGAAGTAGTTGTGCTCGACCTCATGATCGCGAACGATGACCGGTGGATTTCCCCTCGCCAAGGCGTCTGCCAGATCCCAGGCGGTGATGTGAGCCTCGCGCGGATCGATGGTGAGGCGCAGCCGGTCGAGCGGATTGTTGGTCGGGTCAGGCTCGATTACCGCCTTGACGCCGGGGCGGCCATCGAACCGATCATGCCAGAGACGAAGATAGCCGGTCTCGCGCTCGCGGATGCCGGCATGGTCACGCGTCTCCCAGGCTTCGAGTGCAGCCATGACCCCGAAAATGCTCTCCTTGCCGACCTTCATGCCACGGCCGATGCCCAGGTTTTGCAGGAAAGTGTTGCGGACCATGTCCTTGCGCCCAGCAACAATACCCGACGTCGGACCGCCGAGGAATTTGTGGCCGGAATAAAGGACGAGATCCGCTCCCTGCTCCAGGAAAATGCGCAGGTCATATTCGGAAGCCGCATCGACAATGACAGGCACGCCCTTGGCATTGGCGATCTCGCAGAATTCCTTGAGGCTCAACATCCCGTAGCCAACGACATGATGCGAAACGACGTAAAGGGCGGCGGCCGTCTTTTCGGTGATCGCACCTTCGAGGTGATGCCGGTAGGTCGAGGTCGCCTGGCCGATCAGCACGACCTTACCGCCCGCCAGCCGCACCGCCTGGTCAACCGGCGCGCCATAGCTCACCACATGTCCCATCTGAACGATGACTTCGTTCTTGTCGCCGCGCACATCGGGGAGACGCTCGATCGCTGCGAGGTCGTTGCCGGTGATGGCGCCGGCGACCGCCAGGCTAATGCCTGCCGAGCAGGAGGCCGTGATGAAACCCGCTTCACCACCCGTCAGCCGCGCGATAACCGCACTCGCCTTGCGCTGCAGATCGTTGATCTCGACGAATTGCGGCAGGATGGAACCCATCGCGGCAATCGCCTGCGGAACGACGATCGATGCACCGAGGCTCGTCATCGTGCCCGAGACATTGATAACGGGGCGAAGTCCGACAGGCGGACGAATATCTTCATTCGGCATTGGGAACCTCCAGATTTTTTTGCTGGCGAGGCGGCGCTTGTAGTTCCGAACCATCGACAGCTATGCCATAATTATGTAACAAATCACCGATTTGAACGGGAGTTCGGTTTTTGGACGCGAAGACATCACCCATCGGCTACTCCGAGAGCGAGACAGTCAATGAAAACGACGGCGACGCCGTCAAGGGGCCGCGGCGCTCGCGCGTGAGCGGCATCGACCGAGCGCTGCAGATCATCGATCACCTCTACGAAACTGGAGCGCCCTGCGGTGTCTATGCCGTCGCCAAGGCGATCGGCGCGCCGCTCTCGACCGTCTACGTCATCGTCGATGACCTCGTTGAGAAGAACCTCCTTAGCCGCAATGCCGACGGCACTATCTGGCTCGGGGCTCGTCTCTATCACTACGGCCTGGCTTACGCCCGGTCGCTCGATTTCATGAGCGTCGCTACCCATGAAATGCACGATCTCTGCCGGCAGGCCGGCGAAACCGTTCAGGTCTGCGGCCGCGACGGCGACCATATGCTCGTTCTCGCCATGGCCGATGGCCCGAGCCACTTTCAGGTGGCGTCGCGCGTCGGCACGCGGGTGCCGCTCAATTGGACGGCTTCCGGCCGCCTGCTCGTCGGGCATCTGCCGGAGGAAGAACGCATCGCACTTTTCCGCCACTGCGCTCGCACCTCTCCAACCGGCCGCGCCGATGTCGACCCGGTGACGCTGTCGACGGCCGCGGCAAAAGCGCTGGAATCGCGCCTGTCGATCCAGGCAGGAGAATCCGACTATGCCGTCGCGTGCATTGCTTCGCCCATCTGCGACCGCGACGGCCAGTGTGTCGCAACCATCTCCATCGTCCTTCCGGAGCAGAAAGCCTTCTCCGAAGAAGGCCACTACGTCGCGCAGGTGCGAAGCTCGGCGGAGAAGATCGAAAGACTGATGGGCTGGCGCGGTCACTGACGTCCTGTCCTTCCTCAGCTGTGCAAAGCCACGATCGCCTCGATCTCGACAGTGATATTGCCCGGCAACGAGCCGAAGCCGACAGCAGAGCGGGCGTGCTGGCCGGCGGCTCCGAAAACCTCGATGAGCAAGTCAGAACAGCCGTTGATAACGCTCGGATGATCAGCGAAATCGGGCGTGGCATTGACCATGCCCAAAAGCTTCACGACGCGCTTGACGCGCGCGAGATCGCCGAGCGCATCCTGCATGACGGCCAGCAGATTGATGCCGGTCAGCCGCGCATGGAGATAGGCCTCATCGATGCCGACATCGGCGCCGACCTTGCCGAAATGCATGGTGCCGTCGGCCTCGCGCGGCCCTTGGCCGGATAAGTAAAGCATGTTGCCCTCGCGAACATGTGTCACGAAATTGGCGATCGGCGGCGGTGGCGGCGGCAGCACGATGCCGAGAGCAGAGAGACGCTCACTGGGCGAACCCTGGGCGTTCTCGGCGGTGGCTGAAGACTGGTTCACGCAAACTCCTGTCGTAAAATCATAATATTCGAAGCCCAGCTATCAATGGCTATGGCCGTGGGGCGTCAGTTTTCGCGCCCGCGGGACGTAACGGCTCGCGGCAAAGGCGTCAGCGCCGATAACCGCGAAACGCGGTTCGAAAAGTTCTTTCAGCACGGCGGCGTCCCCCATCGAATCCACCGCTTCGATATCGGACTCCACAAGATCGAAGATCGTGAATTCGGCCCGCTCTCCGACCGCAAGCCGATTGACGAGCGGCAGCTTGATGGCCGATGCCGGCGCGTGCGTGACCGCTTCGATCACCTTCTCGAAGGGCATACCGACAGACAGGAGTTTCGACATGGTGGTCGCGAGATCCCAGACCGGGAAATTCATCGACCGGTTGTGCAGATCGGTGGAGATCGAGAACGGCAGAAGCCCGCGCTTGACGGCCGCCTCGGCGACGCGGAAGGAGAAGGACGCGCCGCCATGGCCGATATCGAGACGGATACCCTCGCCAGCGCAGCGCTCGGCGAGATCGAAAAGATCCTCATCCTCCAAGATGCTGCTGCCGGCCTTGCCGTTGAAGCAGTGCGTGATGATGTCGCCGGGCCCGAGAACCTCCAGCACCTCATCATAGAGTGCCGGCGGCTCGCCGACATGCACCATCATCGGGATTTTCAGAATCTTGGCGATCTTCTTGCCAAGCTTGACGGGCGTAATGCCCCATGAGCCGGTGATGACATGGCTCGCACGCACTTTGATGCCGACAATATGCTCGCTGTTGTCGGCATAGACCTGAAGCATGCGGTCGAAATCAATTGAGCGGATGTCTATCAATTCGCTGACGCGATTGCAGGCGACGAGACCGATCGAGCCGAGATTGAGAAACGCTTTGATGCGCTCGCGTGCCGGCTCGATGATATATTCGCGGAACCCATGGAAATTCGCCTCACCTGCCGAGCCGGCATCGACCAGCGTGGTTACGCCACGTTCGACGCCGCATTCGGATGGGCGGAGGGAGATGTCGGTGCCGCCATGCCAGATATGGACATGCAGGTCGATCCAGCCGGGCGACATCCAAGCGCCCTTGCCATCGATCCTTTCGACGTCGGCGGAGACGGCAAGCGACGGCCCGACCTCGGCGATGCGCCCATCCGCGCCGACGAGCACGTCGACGACGCTGCCGGGAGTCGCCTGCCCGAACGCTATCGGCTTGACGTTGGTGATCAACAATGGCCGTTTCGGTTCATATCCGGAAGACATGAGCTACAAGTCCTTTCGAAGTCTGGGATCGAGAATGTCGCGCAATCCGTCGCCGACCATCTGCAGCGACAGGACGGAGAGGATGATGGCAAAGCCCGGGAACAGCGTCATCCAGGCGGCCTGATCGAGATATTGCCGACCGGCGGCGATCATCGTTCCCCAGGTCGGAATATCCGGGCTCACGCCAAGGCCGAGGAAGGAAAGGCCAGCTTCGGCAAGCATGGCGTTGGCAAACAGGAAGGTGCCCTGCACCAGGATCGGCGACAGCAGGTTCCTGAGCACATGTCGCGTCATGATATGCAACGTCGAAACGCCGAGCGCACGGGCCGCCTCCACATAGGGCAGTTCGCGGATGACCAGCGTCGAGGCGCGAACGATGCGGGCGAGCCGCGGCGCATAGACGATGCTGAGCGCGACGATGACCGTCGTCAGCGATGGTCCGAGGGCCGCGACCAGCGCGATCGCCAGCAGGATGTCGGGAAAGGCCATCATGGCATCGACCAGCCGGGCGATCGGCGTATCCAATTGCTTGAAGAAGCCGGCCAGCAATCCGAGCGTGACGCCGATCACAGCGGCCAGCAGGACGACCGCGCCGCCGACCAGCAGGGACAGGCGGCCGGCATAGATGGTACGCGTGAAGACATCGCGGCCGAATTCGTCTGTGCCGAAGAAATGAATGAAGCTCGGCGGCTTCAGCCGGTTGACGATGGACAGCTTGCCCGGCGCATAGGGCGCTATCAACGGCGCGAGGACGGCGAGCAGCACGAATATCGTCAGCACGGCGACACCAAAGACGACTGTCTTGCGCTTGAAGAGACGTCTGGCGAATTTGCGGCGCTCGGCGCCGACGGTGGTGTCTGATATCGCGGCCATCAGTAGCGCACCCTCGGATCGACCAGCAGATAAAGCATGTCGATCGCAAAATTGATCAGCACATAGAGCCCGGCGATGACGAGCAGCGCGCCCTGGATCACCGGATAGTCACGCCTGAGCACGGCGGACACCACGAGGTTGCCGATGCCCGGGAGACTGAAGATGGTCTCGGTCACCACCGCGCCGGAGATCAGCACCGCGGCGGTCAGACCGATGACGGTGAGGATCGGGATCAGCGCGTTTTTCAGCGCATGCTTCAGGATCACCTTGCGTTCGATAAGACCTTTGGCGCGGGCGGTGCGGATATAATCGTCGCCAAGCACGTCCAGCATCGAAGCGCGGGTGAAGCGCAGGATCAGTGCCGAGGAGACGACACCAAGCACGATCGAGGGTAGCGCCAGATGATACATCCGGTCCACGAATGACGAGCCTGGCCCGCCATATCCGGAGACTGGAAAGATACCGTGGCGAACGGCAACGGACTGAATGAGAATGAGGCCGAGCCAGAAGCTCGGAATGCTGGCCGCCAGCATGGCGAGCGCTGTCGCCGCCTGATCGAAAATCGAACCGCGACGATAGGCGGAATAGATGCCGATCGGCAGGGCGATGATGCTGGCGATGATCAGCGAAAATACGGTCAGAAAGAACGTCGGCTCGGCGCGCTCGACAAGCGCTGCGGACACAGGCTCGTTCAGAAAGATAGACTGACCGAGATCGCCCCGCAGAAGCTGGCCGAAATAATAGAGGTATTGCAAGACCAGCGGCTGATCGAGGCCGAGCCTTGCTCTGAGGCTGGCGATGTCTTGCGCCGTCGCATCCGGGCCGAGCATGACCGCGGCCGGATCACCGGGAGTGACGCGCACGATCACGAAGACGATCGTGACCACGAGGAACATCACGACGATCATGCCGAAGAGGCGCTGAAGGATATAGCGTATCATGTCCTGTCCGATCCTCCGGCCGCGTCAGTCGCGGCCGGAATGACGAGCCTATGGGCTGCTACTTCTTGATCGATGCGTTCCAGAAATACGGCCAGGGCGCCGCCTCTACCCCTTCCAGCTTCTGCGATTTGGCAGCCAGAGCATTGAAGTCGCCGATCTTGATCAGCGGCACTTCGTCGTACATCACCTTCTGGACATCAGCCCACAGCGCCACGCGCTTGTCGGGATCTACAGCGGAATTGAAGGCATCGACCGCGACCTTTCGGGCCGGCGTGTCCCACCAGCCGGGCGAGCTGGTCGACATTTGTCCCATCAAGGCCGGCTCGGGCAGGAAGGGGCTATGCGTAATATAGATATCCCACAGCTTCGGATCGGCGCGGCGCTGGGTCAGCGTTGCCCAATCGACCACCTGCATGTCGACATTGAAACCGGCCTGCTTCAGATATTCGGCCGCAACCTGCGCCATCTTGTAGTGGAACTCGTACTGGCGACTGGTGAGGATACGCAACGGCTCCCCATTATAGCCCGCCTTCTTCAGCAGAGCGCCGGCGGCCTCGGGATCGGCGACATTATAGGCGCCACTCGTGCCGGCATCCGTGTTCCACGCATAGGGCTTCGGGTAAAATGCGGCATCGAGCGAATAGAAATCGGTGCTACCGAAGGCGGCGGCAAGCATGTCCTCCATGCTGAGCGCAGTGCGTACTGCTTTGCGGATATCGACGTTCTTGGTGATACCGTTCGCCGTATTGAAGACGAAGACCGGATAGCCGAAGGGCTTCAGCATGACCGGCGCGGACGCCGTCGAGCTTTTCAGGCGATCGAAGGATTCGACCGGCAGCGAGTCGACATAGTCATATTGACCGGCAACCGCTGCCTCGACGCGGGTATTGGCGTCGGGAACGGGGACAAAGCGGATTTCATCGAGATATTGATGCCGGGCGCCGCCGTATCCATCAGCCTCGCCGCCGCGGGATTTATAACCGTCGAAGCGCACCAACTGAATATATTGGTCGGCCTTGCGCTCCTTCAGCATGTAAGGACCGGTGCCGACAAAGACGGTCATCGGGTCTTCCTGATGCTTAGCCGGAATGATGATCGCCGCCGAATTGTTGAAGGCGAGCAGCGAAAGCAGCGGCGCATAGGGCTGCTTCAGCATGATTTTGACCGTCGACGGATCGACCGCCGTGATGCTGTCGATGATACCGGCGGTCTGCTTGCCGCGTGAGGCAATCTTGGTCCAGCGATTGAGCGACGCAACGACATCCGCCGAGGTCATCTCGCTGTTGTCGTGGAATTTGACGCCAGTGCGAAGCTTGATCGTATAGGTTTTACCGTCGGCGCCGATTTCGGGCATGCTGTCGGCCAGAAGCGGCGTTACCTTCCAATTCTTGTCGAAGGTATAGAGGGTCTCGAAAATGTGCTGCGAGACGATGCCGACCAAGTCTGCCGTCGACGCCATCGGATCCAAAGTCGGCGGCTCGCCGATCGTTGCGACATTGATCACACCGCCCTTTTCCTGCGCCAAAAGCGCGGAAGGCATGACGAGAAGGGCTGCTCCCAGAAGAAAGGCAAATTTGTTTCGCACGACATCATCCCCTTGTTTATTACATTATTACGGAACATTAAATGTTATAATGGAATGATAGCGGCGGTGCGTGCGATGTCAATATGGCTGGGAACATCGGAGGGCGCCTTGGTGCGCCCCTATTGGTCGGCCGGATCGAGACCACGCCAACACCGGGACCGGCGCCCGTTGTGGCGGCGATCTCGAAAACATTGTCTATGTGGTAAAAGGCAACGCGCGTGCGCTTGGTGAAAAAGCCCGACTATATGGCGGGGGGCAAAAGCCGCCAGCCGCAGTCACCTGCGACGGTATTTAATGCCCCGTGGAATCGGGAGGAGCACTGCGCAACGCGGAAACTGGCCGCCGCCACGGTGCTCATCAGAAGAACTACTGCCCCACTGATCGGCTCTTGCCGAAAGCAAGGCCGACCAGATTTCTTCTGAAGGACTAGGCCGTCAGGAACGCCGACGGCGGCAGCTGAAGAGCGGTGGCGATCCGCCTCAGCTTGGCCGGATCTATATCCGCGCCATCTTCGATTTCCATGATCTCGTCGTTGGCAAGACCACATGTCACCGCCAGATCTTCAATGCTGTAGCCCACGGTTTCGCGAGCCGCTTTCACACGCGCCGCCACATCGTCCGCCTGCAGGGCTTCCGTTTGAACCCTATTTAAATTGTTGACTGAAATGGACATTATCGTCTCCTTCTCTGCATAGATTCTTGCGAAGTCTTTTATGAGTCTTGGGACAGCCGCCCGTTAAGACGCCGATAACCTTTTATTTCAACCTTGTAATATGAACAAGCGCAAATCGTTGCATTGCACCAATCGCCCATTTGGCCGCCCGGAGATGCCGTCGATGCGCGGCATGGCTGACAACTGACCACAGTTGACCAAACTACGGATAGTTAACGGATTTTTCACCGATCGCGGAGCGCAGGTAACGATAGCGGAGAGGTCGGCGCTCGGCTTATCGTGCCCGAAATATCTGTGCATATGGATGAACGCCAAACCGAATTGATGCGCGAAGACGCCGAGGTGGCTTGCTTTTCAGATAAAATTCACCTGCGATTCGTCCGATCCCGAGCATCTTATCGGCATGGCAAAACAACGTCTATCTCACGCAGATCTAGCCTTTGGACTTGGAGACGCGCTTTGGCCGGCGAACGGCTCTCAGCTTCCCGCTGCTTCCACCGCCGCAGAAGAACTGGTCGCCACCATCGGACTCCAGTCCCGACACGCCCGTTCCAGGTGGCATATCGAGCCTCTCCAGGACCTTTCCCGTTTCGGGATCGATCCGCCTCACATCGCTCTCGTCACCTTCCCAGGTGCCGTGCCAAAGCTCTCCGTCGACCCAAGTGACCCCGGTAACAACACGGTTGGACTCGATCGTGCGAAGGATCGTTCCTGTCTGTGGATCGATCTGATGGATTTTCCGGCCACGATGCTCGCCCACCCAGAGCGTTCCCTCGGCCCATGCCAGCCCCGAGTCACCGCCGTTGCCTGGCGCCGGGATGGTGGCAAGCACGCGGCCGGTCGCCGGATCGATTTTCTGGATGCGGTCCTCGGCGATCTGGAACAGGTGCTGACCGTCGAAGGCCGTTCCCGCATGCGCGGCGACGTCAATCGAGCGCACCGTCTTTCCGGTTGCCGGATCAAGGGCGTTCAGCCGGTCTCCTGACGCAAACCAGACATGCAGGCCGTCGAAGGTGACGCCATGTATCTGGTCGGCGCCTGGAAAGGGCCCATACTCTCGGAGGATTTCGGCAGCGGATTGTTTCATATTCTCATCCTACTCGTTCGGCAGCGGACCGGGGAGTAACAAGATCGTCGGGAATCCAAGTACTGGCGGGGTCATCCAACGGCGCGCTCTCCCCAAGCCTAACGACTGCACTTTGC
This sequence comes from Rhizobium mayense, assembly GCF_030272705.1. GTDB lineage: Bacteria > Pseudomonadota > Alphaproteobacteria > Rhizobiales > Rhizobiaceae > Rhizobium > Rhizobium mayense. Next base: position 119,812 of record NZ_JARFYM010000024.1, read on the forward strand.
CTGCCGCGGCAAGTTGTTCAAGCGCCCGCTGCACGGTACGCGGGCTGGCGCCAATCGCAATCGCGAGAGCCGAACTCGACCAGGACTCGCCGTCAGCGAGGAAGGCGAGCACGGCTGCATGCTGCTCCTCAACAGGCGGCGCCAGCACCACGACCTCGCGCCCGCGGCGCGGCACCAGCGCAAAGCCTCCCTTCGTTGCCTTGACGTCCGCCAGTGTCCGCAACTCGGCGCGAAGCCGCCCCATTTCGACTCTAAGCCGTGCCCGGTGCGATTCATCGGCGTGTTTCGCCCGGAAGGCGCGTGCGAGGAGCATATTCCTCGGCACGTCTCCGGGCCAGGCCTCACCCATCGCACGGGCAAGCGCGAACAAAACAGGGCGCGTCGCAAGCGAAACGACGACTCCCGCGTCCCGAACAACATTTCGGCATGCGTCCACTACGAGTTCCCCTGACGCCAGAAGCGTCTCCACCTCTTCAAGCAGAAGCGGGTGTTCCTCGCCACGACGCATCAGGCGCGCCGCCGGCGTATTCAGGACAAGGGCAGCGCTTTCGACTTCCGCCATCAGCGCCGGGATGTTCGCTGCGCGCGCTGCCTGCTCGGCTCGGGTGAATGCCGCGCGCGCGGCTGTCGTCTGCAGGCGCCGAACGGCGATGCCGGCGACCACCAATTCGTAAGCGGCCCTCGAAACAGCAGGGAGCAGGGCCGGATCGAGCTCGGCCAGCATCCGTTCGGCCTCATCAAGATGGCCGATCAGGAGCAGCCGCCGGACTTCGAGATTGCGTGCGTGCGCGGCATTCATCCGGTCGCCATGCGCTTCAAGCGTTGCCCGTGCTGAAGCGAGCGCCTTGGCGGGCCAGGCGAGATCGCGCGAGACAAGCGCAATCTCAGCCTCTGCGACGATACAGCGTGCTCGAGCCATGGCCTCTTTCGGACCGAACGCGCGCGCAGCACTTTTGAGGAGCGCCTTTGCCCGGGCGAGATCGCCGAGCTGTGCCATCGCGATGCCTCTGAGCGCCAGCGCAGGTGCGTCGTCACGCAGGGCGACCCGCTTCAATGCGCCGAGAGGATCACCCGCCGCCAGCGCCCGGGCCGCGGCGGTGATCATCGAGTCCATCGAAATCCCGTCAAACTTGTAACTCCCATCGTTTCGATAGGCGGGCGTATTTTATGACGGCCACCAAACAACACGTCGCATCTTGAGCGATACGACGACAAACAGTCAAAGGAGAAGCACAATGACGGCACATTTGACCGCGACTCGCGAAGAGTGGTTGGCCGCAAGGCTCGATCTGCTTGAGGATGAAAAGGAACTCACGCGTCGCAGCGACGAATTGGCGCTGCGGCGTCAAGCGCTGCCATGGGTCCGGATCGACAAGGACTATCGGTTCGAGACCGACGAAGGAAATGCCTCGCTGGCGGATCTCTTCAGGGGACGCTCGCAACTCCTCGTCTACCATTTCATGTTCGGCCCCGACTATACGGCCGGATGCCCCTCCTGCTCTTCGATCGCGGATGGGTTCAACGGTTTCGTCGTCCATCTCGAAAACCACGATGTCGCCTTCTCGACGATATCGCGCGCGCCGCTCGCAAAGCTGCAAGCATTCAAGCAGCGGATGGGATGGACCTTTCCGTGGGCATCCTCGTTCGGCAGTGAATTCAACCGCGACTTCGCCGTTTTGTTCACCGAGGAGCAGCAGCGAGAAGGTGGCATACAATACAACTTCCGTCGCGAAGCGCCCTCGCCTCAGCTTGTCGCGGGCAAACCCGAGGGACCGGTCACGCAAATGGCAGCCATGACAGGAACCGACGCCGCCACATTTACGCGCGAAAGACCAGGCGTCAGCGCCTTCGTGCTCGACGACGGCATCGTGTACCACACCTATTCCAGCTATGCGCGCGGGCTGGACGGCCTATGGGGCATGTATCAATGGCTCGACCGTGCCCCCAAAGGGCGCAACGAGAATGGCATCTGGTGGCGCCACCATGACAAATATGCCCGGGGCTGACGTTCGATGTCTCTTCAATCCAACAGCCCAAAAGAGACCTCACCCGCGGGCAGCGGCTCCGCCCTCGACCCAAGCGGCAACGCCGCAGCCAGGGGCATATCCGGTTGGCTATCCCTGGCCGCGGCACCGACGTTCGCTGTCATGGCGCTGCTGACGGCCACTGCCGGCGGCGCGGATATGATCTGCTCTGCCACCGACCGGGCTTCATCGCTCAGCGGAATGGTCCCTATGTACCTGCTCATGAGTCTGTTTCATTCCGCTCCCTGGCTGAAGCTTCTCTCCAGCGGCGCCCACCGGTCATGACCCGGTGGGTGCGAGACAAACGGCGATCGGTGGCGATATCACGCCCTCTTTGAGCAGCGATGTTGGTCGCTGAACTGTAAAGATTGCATTCAATCTTTTTTGGTAATTCTCCGTTAGCAATTCATGTCGGTGGTTTTCCGACGGCGTGGATTCGGTCGTCGACTGTTTTTTTGCGTACGGGTTGATATGCGTCTAGCGGCTGTTTCAGCAATCTTTCTTGCTTCTCTGATCTTGTCGGCTTGCGTCGCCAGCCCCGGCCCGGAAGACGTCCCAGCCGGAGCACCGTCGCAGGAAACAACCAGTTCCATCACCCGATCGAGTGGCCCCGTGCCCTCTGCTGACGTGGGCCACACCAGAGTCACTGTGCAGGTAAGCCAGCAACAGCAAGCATTGGTCTCGACAGGGCCGGAGCCGCAGGCATTCTTACCCACGGCCAAAAACGACGACATACCGATCCCGGCGGAAAAACCGGTCGCATTGCTCATGCCGGCCAACCCTATGGTCACGGCGGCTCCGCAAACACGCATGCAAATCTACAGCCGTCATTTCCGTGACGCCAAACCCATCAACTTCGGCAGTTCCTCACCGAAAAAGCTCGCTGTGCACGGCGTCGATGTTTCGCGCTGGCAGGGTGAGATCGATTGGGAGAAGTTGCAGGCGCAGGGCGCAAACTTCGTCTATTTGAAAGCGACCGACGGTGGCGATCACCTAGATCCGATGTTCAACAAGAACTGGCGCCGGGCCAAAGAGGCCGGGCTGAAACGGGGGGCCTATCACTTCTTCTATTGGTGCCGAACCGCCGGCGAACAGGCCGACTGGTTCATCCGCAATGTTCCAAGGGAGGCAGGCGCCCTCCCGCCGGTCATAGACGTCGAATGGAATGGCGACTCCAGTTGCAAGAGACGGCTTTCACGCGAGCATGTCCTGGAAAAAATGCAGGTTTTTATGGACAAGCTTGAGAGGTATTACGGCCAACGCCCGATCATCTATACCTCTCCGGATTTCTACCGCGACAACTTGAAGGGCGAGTTCGCCGATTATCCCTTCTGGCTGCGCTCGGTCGCTGCGCACCCCTCCAAGGTCTATCCGGGACGCAAATGGCTCTTCTGGCAATATTCCGGTTCCGGCCTCTCGCATGGCGTCGAAGGGCGGATCGACCTCAATGCTTTCCATGGCAGCGAGGAAGAGTGGCACAACTGGCTGGCGTCGCGTTCGAATTGAGCCGACGGATACGCCGAGGTCGCCTCACTTCCAGAAGAACCAACAGGCCAACCTACTAGCTTATACCGGAACGGCTCAGGACTGTTGGGCTGGATTTCTGCCAGCCGAGGTGCCATCATCCGTACCAAGCCTGTCCCTTGATGCCTTGCCGCATGCATGTGCCGGTTATTTGTGTCTGGGATCGTTGGACGCTATTGGGATCGCTCGCCATGTGGAACGAATCTTTCATCAGGATGAACGAGATTTCGCGCCGGACACTGCTAGCAGGCTCGCTTGCGTCCACGGCCGTGTGGATGATGCCGCCTTCCTTCGCCGCGGCTGAGGATGGCGACGTTTCCGAGTCTGCCAAAGCCGCGCATGACGCCGTCGAGGCGGTCCGCGAGGCGATCCTGCGAATCTCACGCGAGGTCTGGAAGACCCCGGAGCTTTCGCTACACGAGGAGAAGTCGTCGGAGATCCATCTTCGAGAATTGCGGGAGGCCGGCTTCAAGATCGTCAGCACCGGGACCTCCGGCATACCTACGGCGTTCGTGGCCGAATGGACGCAGGGCGAAAGCGGACCGAAGATCGGCTTCCTGCCGGAATACGACGCACTTCCGGACCTCGGCAATGCTGCCGAGTCGCGCCAGACGCCCGGCCCCACAGGTGTCGAGGTCGGTCATGGGTGCGGCCACAACATGTTGGGCGCGGGCTGCACCGGCGCGGCGTTCGCGTTGAAGAAGATGATGATCGACAAAAATGTGCCGGGAACCATCCGGGTCTATGGCTGCGCGGCAGAGGAAACCGAGGGTGCCAAGGTCTATATGGCCCGCGACGGGCTGTTCAGTGACCTCGACGCCTGCCTCGCCTGGCATCCGGGACCGATGAACGCCACAGGCCTGCTCAGGAGCGCGGCCGCCAACATACTGCGGATACGTTACATCGGCCAGACCGCTCATGCCGGCGTCGACCCTTGGGAAGGCCGCAGCGCGCTGAAGGGGGCCGAACTTTTCGGCATTGGCATCCAGTTCATGCGCGAGCATATGAAGCCGACTACGCGTCTGCACTACATCTATACGGATAGTGGCACCGCGGCGAATGTCATCCCCGCCTCCGCCGAGATTATCATGGTGATTCGCGATCAGGATCGGGAAGACGTCAATAGCGTCACGGAATGGGTCAAGGATGTCGCCAGCGGCGCGGCCACCTCGACGCAGACCCACGTCGAAATTGATCATTTCTTCGGGATGTACGATCTGCTGCCGAACGAAACGCTGGTGAACCAGATCCACGCCCATATGACGAAGCTCCCCATGGAGTGGACGGAGGAGGAGCAGGGATTCGCCAAGGCCTTTCAGCGCGAAATGCAGCTGCCGGAAGCCGGCCTCATGCCCGTCATCATGCCACTGCTGCCCGAAATCACCACTGGCGGCAGCACCGATGTCGGCGACGTGAGCTTCAACACGCCTACCGGCCTTTTCGCCATAGCAACCATGCCGATCGGCGTTGGCCTGCATACCTGGCCGGTGACAGCCTGCGGCGGTATGAGCATCGGCGACAAGGGGTCGATCTATTCGGCAATCATAATGGCCGGCGTCGGTTACGACCTGATGACCAGCGCCGAACTGCGCGCTGCCGCCCGTGCCGATTTCGACCGCCGCAAGGCCGGCCGGAAATATGTGTCGCCGCTGGCAGAAACGAGGCTGCGTCCCGATGGAATACCGCAGCATCTGCTCATGCGTGATGGAAGCCAGGAACTCGGCGTCGAGTTTGTGGAGGAGGCAGTCGACTCGAAGACGCCCATGCCGTAAGGCTGCTCGCAAAACGTTCGGATCGAAACCTTGCTTCAATCTACCGTAGTAGATACTCTCGGCAATGCCCCCGCAATGGCAAAGAGCAGCAATACCCTCCTCGCCGCGCAGGCCCTCCGGCACATTCGGATTTTGTCTTCGGCGGAGTGATAGTTGCGCGTCGCACACCGTATGTCTTCGGTGACCTGTTCGGCCACTGGTTTCTGCAGTCCGGATTTCTGTCTAAACATATTGCCACACTCTCCCGCCGCCACATCTAGAAAGCGAAATAATCAGCTCGCTCATCTTCGAGTGCTGAGGAATCGAATAACATTTTAGGAGAACCGCCATGGTCGACGAAAAACAGCTCATCTCGAAAATCACCTGGCGCCTGATGCCCTTCTTAGGGCTTCTATACCTGGTAGCCTACATCGACCGTCAGAATGTCAGCTTCGCCAAGCTGCAGATGGTCGATGCGCTCGGGATGAGCGAATATGCCTATGGCCTCGGCGCGTCCCTCTTTTTCATCGGCTACTTCATCTTTGAAGTGCCGAGCAATCTGATGCTGGAGAGATTTGGCGCCAGCAAATGGTTCGCCAGAATTCTCGTATCCTGGGGCATTGTGACGACACTCCTCGCCTATACGCAGAATGCGACGATGTTCTACATCCTGCGCTTCCTGCTCGGCGCTTGCGAGGCGGGCTTCTTCCCCGGCGTTCTCTACCTTCTCACGCTCTGGTTCCCGTCGGCCTATCGTGGGACGATGGTCGGGCTGTTCATGATCTTCAGCGCGTTTGCCAACGCCGTCGGCGCGCCGCTCGGCGGCACCCTGCTCGATCTCGACGGGCTCTACAATACTTCCGGCTGGCAATGGGTGTTCCTCGCAACGGGCATTCCAGCCATCATCTTGGGCATTGTGACACTGTTCTATCTATCGGACCGACCGGCGCAGGCGCATTTCCTCTCGGACGAGGAGAAGCGCTGGCTGCAGGACAGGCTCACCTCCGAAAATGCGGGCATGGAAAAAAATGCCGATAACGGTTTCAAGGCGCTCGTCGACCCGCGCGTGCTGCTGATGGCGCTCTGCTATGTCGCCTTTCCGCTCTCGGCCTATGGCCTGAGCTACTGGCTGCCGACGATCGTGAAAAGTTTCGGCGTCGGCAATACCGAGAACGGTTTTCTCAATATCATTCCCTGGGTGCTGGTCGCGATCTCCCTCTACGTCGTTCCAGCCATGGCGAAAAACGCGAAATCCAAGACGGCCTATATCGTCATCCCGGCTTTTGTCGGCGCGATAGCTCTGCTGCTTTCCGCGCTGATCCCGGACCACACGCTGCAGTTCGCGTTCCTGTGCATCGCTGCTGCCGGTATCTTTGCCGGTCAGCCGGTCTTCTGGAGCCTGCCCTCGCGATTCCTTAAGGGTGCCGGCGCCGCAGCAGGCCTCGCAGCGATCAACTCCGTTGGCAACCTCGGCGGCTTCGTCGCCCAGAACGTCGTGCCATGGATCAAAGATGCAACTGGAAGCACGATCGCACCGATGTTCTTCCTGGCCGCATGCCTGGCCATCGGCGGCCTGCTCGTATTCGTCGTGGAACAGCAGATATCGCGCCGGGAACGGATCGTCAGGGAAACTCAGGTTGGAGCCGCGGCATCCCCGAAAATCTGACTGGCCCACCATCTGCTATTTTGGCCGTCGGCGCGAAATCGTTCGGGCGGTCAGAATGCTCCATCAAAACCGCGTTATTTTGCGCGTGAAGGATCTTTTGTCTGCTTAAACTAGGTGGGCAGGCTTTCCGTACACTGAAGATGAACATGTCTTCGCCCTCCGCATTCGGGCTGGGCGAGTTTCATGTCGATTACACCAATCACATTCATCGACTGATTGATCGGTGACCTTGGCTCGGGATCTCCTCGACCCGGCCTGTTGGGCGCAGCGCCTCGATAGTTCGCGGCCGACAATCGCGGCTTGACAAACTATAAAATCCGATACGATATATGAAAATATAAAGTGCGCGGGGCCGGAGGAGGCAACCTTTGCAAGAACTTGATGATATTAAGCGTGATATCGAAGCGTCCCCTGCCACGCAGGTGAAGCGTATCGAGCTATTCCTGTTTTCGTATCCCATGATCGGCGTCGACCGCGGCGGCATCGATATGCCGGGCGCAAAATCCTCACGCGCACGTTTGGCCGTTTCCATCGAGACTCGTGACGGCGGGAAAGGCGCCTATGTCGGTGGCCAGGCCAACGCCATGGCGCAGGCTTCAGCCTGCGCGCGCGCTATTTTGGGCATGGATTGCTTCGCACGAGAAAAGGCCTACGAGCTGATCCGGCGGCAACTGCGCAAAGAGGATCGCATGGGCGCCGGCGTCATCGACGTGGCTCTCTGGGATCTCGCTGGACGCCGGCTCGGAACATCGGTGGCCAGCCTGCTCGGCGGCGGCAAGGATCGGGTCAAAGCCTATGCCAGCACCTGGTTTGGCGGCGACGGCGGCGGACTTGCGACCCCTGAAGCTTTCGCCGACTTCGCCGAAGCCTGTTACGAAAAAGGCTACCGCGGCTTCAAGATGCATGGCTGGACCGACGGCGGCTATGAGCGCGATGCCGCGACCGTGCGCGCCTTGGGCCGGCGCGTCGGCGGCCGCATGGCGCTGATGCATGACTCTGCCTGCCACTTCAAGACATTCGCCGATGCGCTCGCGGTCGGTCGCGCCTGCGACGACGCCGGCTTCTACTGGTATGAAGACCCCTATAGCGATGGCGGGCTCGCGGCGCATTCGCATCGCCGCATGCGTGAATTGATCAAGACGCCGCTGCTGCTTGGCGAACACGTTCGCGGCCTGGAGTCGATCGCCAATCTGGTTCTTGCCGACGGCACGGATTTCGTCCGCGCAGACCCCGACTTCGACATGGGTATCACCGGCACGATGAAGATTGCGCATTTTGCCGAGGCGCTCGGTCTCGATGTCGAGCTGCATGCGCCTGGCCCGGCACATCGCCATTGCATGTCGGCCATCCGCAACACGAATTTCTACGAACTTTCGATGGTCGGTCCTTCGGGCGCCGATTTCAATGCGCCTGTCTATACCTGCGGCTACAGCGACCATCTCGATGCCGTCGGTGAGGACGGCTGCTTCCCGGTTCCGACCGGTCCAGGCCTCGGCGTGGACTATGACTGGGATTTCATTCGGAGCAATGCCACGGCGCACGCCGTCATCGAATAGGTCGTCAATCAAGCGAAAGGGAGATCGCTTCGGAGATGGACCAAACATCCAGAGAACCAGGCGCTGCGATCAAGCGGATCGAGATATTTCTGTTCTCGCAGCCGGTGAAGAACGTTGCGTTCGACGTCAGCCCGAGTGGCATCGATATGCCAGGCGCCGAGAGCCAACGCACGCGCATCGCGGTGACGATCGAAACAGCCGATGGCTCGCGCGGCGAATATAGCGGCGGGCGGTCCGATGCAGTTGGACAGACGCGATTCTGCGCCAAATGGATTTTGGGCGAAAACGCACTTGGCCGCGAACAGATCTATGAGCGGATCCGTCGCTTCCTGCGCAAGGAAGATCGGATTGGCGCCTGCCAGATCGACAACGCGCTCTGGGACCTGGCGGGCAAACGGGCCAGTGCCTCCGTCAGCCAGTTGCTCGGCGGCTTTCGCACCCGGCTTCCGGCCTATGCCAGCACATGGTTCGGCGGCGATGGCGGTGGCTTGGCGACGCCGGAGGCCTTCGCCGGGTTCGCCGAAGAGTGTTACGGCCTTGGCTATCGCGCCTTCAAGATGCACGGCTGGACCGACGGTTCGCCGGATCGCGATATCGCCGCGATCAGGTTGCTTGGCAAAACCGTCGGCGGTCGCATGGCGCTGATGCATGATTCCGCCTGCCATTTGAAGACCTTTGCCGATGCGCTTGCTGTCGGCCGCGCCTGCGACGAAGCGGGCTTCTTTTGGTATGAGGACCCTTACAGCGATGGCGGTCTGGCAGCGCATGCCCATCGCAGGCTGCGGGAGCTGATCAAGACGCCGATCTTGCTCGGCGAGCACGTTCGCGGACTTGAAGCCGTTGCCAATCTGGTGCTGGCGGATGGCACCGATTTCGTCCGCGCCGATCCGGACCTCGATATCGGCATTACCGGCACGATGAAGATCGCCCATTTTGCCGAGGCCCTTGGCCTTGACGTCGAACTGCACGGCAACGGGCCGGCCCATCGGCATTGCATGGCGGCCATCCGCAACACGAACTTCTATGAACTTGCCATGGTTGGTCCGTCGCGCGGTCAGGCGACAGTGTCGATCTACCGGGATGGCTATTCGGACCTGCTGGACGATGTCGGTGCCGATGGATGCTTCGCCGTGCCCGACGGCCCGGGTCTCGGCGTCGAATATGATTGGGAAATGATCAAACGAAACACGCTCGAACATTTCGTCATTGAGTGACGTTCGCAATACCCGGAGGAGGAGGGACGAACATGACAAGAAGAACAAAGGCCGCGCGGCCGCCTGAGGCCGGCGCCAAGGGCGGCATCACCCGCCGCACCCTGTTGGCCAGTGTCGGCATCGCTGCCGCGATGGCCCATATGCCACGCGCTTTCGCCGCCGGCGATCCGAAGAGGATCAGCATCCGCCTGGGATCGCGCGATATCGGCTCGGTCGATCCGGCCATGACCAAAACGGGCGACGATGAAACTGTCGCACTGCAGATTTTCAATTCGCTGGTTTCGCCCCCGCGCGGGACGCTCGACGTCGATTTGGACAAGTTGCAGCCGGTTCTGGCAAAAAGCTGGGATATCTCGCCGGATCGCAAGACCTGGACATTCCACCTTCGCCCCGGCGTGAAGTGGCACAAGGGTTACGGCGAAGTCTCCGCAGAAGACGTCAAATTCTCGTTCGAACGCCAGATGGATCCAAAGCTCGGCGGCGTGCACGGAGCAAGCTTCAAATCGATCGACAGCATCGATATCGTCGATCCGTTGACCGTACGCTTCAATCTGAAGGCGACCGATCCATTCTTCCATGTCGAGGCGCTGATCCCCGGCTTCGGCCGGTTCATCGTGCCGAAGAAGGCTGTGGAAGAGCTGGGCGAAAAGTTCGGCTTCCAGCCGGTGGGCAGCGGTGCCTTCGAATTCTCCGAATATCGCCCGCAGGAGGCGATTATCCTGAAGGCGTTCGACGGTTACTTCGGCGGCCGCGCGCCGCTCGACGAGCTTGAGCTGCGCTATATCCCCGACAACAATGCCGCGACCATCGCCTTTATCGGCGGCGAGCTCGACGTCACAGGCGGCGATCGCGATCCGAAATGGGTCAAGAACATGCAGGCGCAGAATCCGGATGCCGTGATCAACACGCTGCTGCCGGGAAGCTTGCAGTTCATCTCTTTCAACATGACGGTCAAGCCCCTCGATAACCTCAAGGTCCGCCAGGCTCTGGCCTATGCCATCGACCGCAGCCAGTGGGCGAAGGCCTTCGGCGTTGTCCATGGCGATCTTCCAGCCATCGTTCCCGAGGAATTCTTCGGCGCCCTCAAGGCCTCCGACATCCCGGCGGAGCTGCGTTACGACTACAGCCCCGAGAAGGCCAAGGCCCTGCTGGCGGAGGCCGGCTATCCCAATGGCTTCTCGCTCGACGCAATCATCAGCGAGCGCGACGACTACAAGACCAATATGCTGATGGTACAGGACATGCTGCGCAAGATCGGCGTCAACCTGAACCTGCAGGTGCAGGATCACGCCAGCTACCAGGCCAATATCCGCCAGGATCGGGGCACGGTCGTCGAATTGTCGACCGCCATGGAACCGACGGCGCCGCAGGTTCTGAACGAATTCCTGTCGAAGCAGGCGGCTGTCGGCAAACCCTCTTCGCTGCGCAACTTCTCCCATTACGGCGAAGTCGGCGGCAACATCGACGATCTGGTTGCCAAAGCAGTCGCGGAAGCGGATGCCGCCAAGCAGCTCGAATACCTCAAGCAGGCGCAATTGCAGGTGTTGAAGGACGTTCCGCTCATCACGCTGCAGACGGCCCCGATCATTACCGCTTTCCAGGGGAAAATCGACCTCGGATACAAGCCGGTCAGCGGATACGGCCAATTCGAATATTCGACCGCCAAGCTCACCGATAGCTGATTGTTTGACGGACCGGGCCGTCGCGCCCGGTCTTAAGCACCAACCGGCATCACGCGTCGGAGGAACCAGAATTGCTCGGCTTTGTCCTCAAACGAGCGGGGGAAGCGATTTTAACCGCTTTTCTCGTCTTCAGTTTCGTCTTCTTCGCCATGCGCCTCCTGCCGGGTGATCCCGTCGTCGCCATGCTTGGGGACCGGGCCGGCGCGGAGGCGATCGAGAATGCCCGCAAGGCTCTCGGCCTCGACCAGCCGCTGATCGTGCAATACGGGCAGTTCCTTTGGGGTCTGCTGCATCTCGATCTCGGGCATTCCCTGGTCAACAAGGTGGATGTCGGCGCCACCATGGCACGGCATCTGCCCTATACGATCATGCTGACCATCGCCTCGACGATCATCGGCATTATTGTCGGCCTGCCACCGGGCGTCTGGGGTGCGCTGAAGCCGGGCGGCGGCGCCGACCATTCCTCACGCCTGGTTTCCCTGTTCGGCTCGGCGCTCCCCGACTTCTATGTCGGCCTTGTGCTGCTCGTCATCTTTGGCCTCAGATTGCATTGGTTTCCGCTGCTTGGCGGCGGCAAGACTCCGTTCGATCTGCGCTACCTGGCTTTGCCGGCGATCACGCTCGGCGTACTCAAGGGTTTCGGGTTGATCCGTTTCACCCGCACTGCAGTGCTCGATGCCAGTGGCCGCGACTTCGTCCGCACGGCCCGCTCGCTCGGGCTGTCGGAGCGCACGGTCGTTTGGAAACACATCTTCCGTAACGCCATGATCCCGATCACCACGCAGATTTCGTTGTCCATCATCGCCACGCTCGGCGGCACGATTGCAATCGAACTGGTGTTCAACCGCCCCGGCGTCGGGCAACTGCTGGTGGGCGCCATCACCTCCCGAGACTATACGCTGATACAGGGAGGGCTGGTCATTCTGTCCGTTCTCGTCGTCGCGGTGAACCTCGCCACCGATCTCCTATACGTCGTCTTCGACCCGCGCGTGAGGACCAATTGATATGCTGGACCGCTTCTTCATCGGCATCGCCCTCATCATCCTGGTGGTCCTGCTCGGGGTCGTGGCCTTAGGTCCGGTCATCGAACCGCATGATCCTCTGCTGCAGAATGTCGACATGCAGGAGGCCGGCCCCTCCGCACAATATTTGCTCGGCACCGACACGCTCGGCCGCGACGTTCTCTCCCGGCTGATCGAAGGGGCAAGGCTTTCAATGACGATCGGGCTCGCCGCGCCGCTGATCGCCGGCGCCGTCGGCATTTCGCTAGGCATGGCGGCTGCTTTCTTCGGCGGCTGGACCGAGCGCATCGTCACACGCGTTACCGACGTGATGATGTCTTTCGACCCATTGCTGCTCGGCGTTCTCATCGTCGCCATGCTCGGGCCGGGCATCCAGAATCTCTCGATCGCGATCGCGTCGGCACTGGTGCCTTCTTTCGTCCGCTTGGCGCGCGCCTCCGCTCTCTCGGTCAGGCAGGAAAGTTACGTCGATGCCTCGATCGCCATGGGCCGGCCGAGCTTCGGCACGATCTTTGTTCATATCCTGCCGAATATCGCCGGGCCCCTTGTGGTGATGACCACTATCTGGATCGGCACGGCCATTCGCCTGGAGGCGTCGCTAAGCTTCATCGGCTTGGGCGCCCAGGCGCCCGCACCGTCGTGGGGCAACATCGTGCGCGAAGGCGTATCGAACCTCTTCAGCTCGCCATTGCCCGCCCTGTTCGCCGGTCTCGCGATCACGCTCGCCGTATTGGCCTTCAACATATTGGGAGATGCCCTGCGTGACTATCTCGATCCGGATCGGATGACGCGATGACGATGCCATTGCTTTCGATCAAAAATCTGCGGGTCAATTTCAGGAACAAGGGAGCGGATGTACCGGCCCTGCGCGGCATCGATCTGGCCGTCGCTTCCGGTGAATGTCTTGGACTGGTCGGCGAATCCGGCTCCGGTAAGAGCCTCACCGCACTTGCCGCTATGGGGCTGCTGCCAATGGCGGCCGATGTTGTCGCCGGCGAGATTTCCTTCGATGGCCAAGACCTGCTGCAGCTCAACCGCACGCAGCTCGATCAGGTCAGGGGCAAAGACATTTCGATGATCTTCCAGGAGCCAATGACCGCACTCAATCCCGTGATGACGGTCGGCCGGCAGATCACCGCGCCGATCATGCAACACCTGAAGCTCTCGAAGGCTCAGGCACGGACCCGGGCACTCGATCTCCTTGCCCGCGTCGGCATCCCGGACCCGGTCGCCCGGTTCTCGGCCTATCCGCATGAATTGTCCGGCGGCATGCGCCAGCGCGTGATGATCGCCATGGCGCTGTCCTGTGAGCCCAAACTGGTGATCGCCGACGAGCCGACCACGGCACTCGACGTGACCATTCAGGCGCAGGTGCTTGAGCTGCTGCGCAGCCTGCAGGAGGAAATGAACCTCGCGGTCATCATCATTACCCATGATTTCGGCGTGGTGGCCGAACTTGCCCAGCGCGTCTGCGTCATGTATTGCGGCAAGGTGGTCGAAGAAGCCCGGGCGATCGATCTCTTCGATCGTACGATGCATCCCTATTCGATCGGCCTTTTGGGCTCGACGCCATCCCTGGAAAGCCCGTTGGTCCGCCGACTGCCGGCAATCGGCGGCGCCGTGCCGCATATCTCCGAAATCCCCTCGGGGTGCGCATTCAATCCGCGCTGCGGCGAGCGGCTGGCCGTTTGCGACAAACAAATTCCGGCTCTTGAGAACTACGACCGCGGCCAGCGCGTCGCCTGCTGGGCGAGGAGCCAGGCAAGATGAGTGCATCCATTCTGAAAGTCGAAAACATCGCCAAGACTTACGGCAGCAGCTTGCGGGCGGTCGATGGCGTCTCCTTCGACATCAAGGAGCGTGAGACGCTGGCGCTGGTCGGCGAGTCCGGCTGCGGCAAGTCGACGGTTGCCCGTCTGGTGCTCGGCCTCACCAAGCTGACGGCCGGCCGGATCGAGTTCGACCAAGCTAATATATCGCAACTCTCACAGCGACAGCTACGCTCGGTGCGCCGCGAACTGCAGTTCGTTTTCCAAGACCCCTATTCCTCGCTGGATCCGCGCATGACCGCCGGCTCCATCGTGACCGAACCGATGGTCGTGCACGGCATGATTTCCGGTCCCAAGCAGCGCCAGACGATCGCCGGTCAATTGCTGGAAGCCGTCGGCCTCAGCGCCAGGCACATCGGCCAGCGACCGCGGCAGTTTTCGGGCGGCCAGCGTCAGCGACTGGGCATCATCAGAGCTTTCGCCCTCAGCCCGAAGCTGATCGTCGCCGATGAACCGGTTTCGGCGCTCGACGTGTCGATCCGCTCGCAGGTCCTCAACATCCTGCAGGACCTGCAGGAGGAAAAAGGCACCGCCTATCTGTTCATATCGCACGACATGCCGACCGTTCGCCATATCGCCGATCGGGTTGCCGTCATGTATCTCGGCAAGATCATGGAGATCGCGCCGAAAGCGAAATTCTTCCAGGAACCGCACCATCCCTATAGTCAGGCGCTTCTCTCGGCCGTGCCCGCGGCGCATCCGGCGCGTCGGAAGAAGCGAATTCTTCTGCCTGGCGACCCGCCAAGCCCGGCCGCGGTTCCGGCCGGCTGTCGTTTCCATCCGCGTTGCCCGATGGCGAAGGACATCTGCAAGACCACCGAACCTCCGCTGCAATCCGTCGGCGACGGACATTCTGCCGCCTGCCATTTCGCCGGCCCCTGGCCGATCAAGTTCAAAGAGCTCGCTGGAGCCATGCTCAACGATTGAGCGTCGAAGGACTTTCTGCGAATGCCCCTCCATATCGACCAAGGCGCGATCTCTGCCTATCTGCAGGTGATCGTGGTCAACATCCTTCTGTCCGGCGACAATGTCATCGTCATCGGCATGGCGGCGGCTGGACTGGACAATAGGTTGCGGAACAAAGCGATCGCCGCGGGGATCACGGCCGCCGCCATCATCCGCATCCTGTTCGCGCTCGTCGCGGTGCGGTTGCTCGATATCACAGGTATCACCTTGGTCGGCGGCTTGCTCCTGCTATGGGTCTGCTGGACGATGCTGAAGGAATTGCGGGTGGCTGATGAGGAGGAGGCCGCCGATTTGACGCCCGGTGCCTGTGGTGTAGTGGCGATGGGATCGAAGCTCTTCCGGCAAGCGATCACGCAGATCATCGTTGCCGACGTCTCCATGTCGCTCGACAATGTCCTGGCTGTCGCCGGTGCCGCCGAACGGAACATGGGTGCATTGATTTTCGGCCTGGTTCTCTCGGTGCTGCTGATGGGCTTGGCATCGTCCTTCATCGCCATGCTATTGAGCAGGTATCGCTGGATCGGCTGGGTCGGCCTTGTCGTCATCCTCTACGTCGCAATCGGCATGATCTACCGCGGCGGCGAGCAATTGCTGCCTTTGGTAACGGCACTCTAGCCGTGACACTTCCATTGAAACGGCCCGCGACCGCGACAGCTTCACAAACGGGCGCGACGTCACAGGTTTGTTGAGCCTTTTTCAGCACAATAGAAATCGATGGAAGCGCTTGCCACCTTACCGTTTGGCACGCCCGCCATATATTCATAAAAATGAACGCTCGGCGAAGGATAGCGCAGTGTTTGAAGCTTTGGCGACGAATGCCGCCAATCCTCGCCTTGATGCTGGCTCTGGCATCCGCTTTCAGCCTGGCTGCCCCGCTGACATGGGGAGCAGAGCGTGTAGCCATAGTCCTGAGGATAAACGGCGCCATCGGCCCGGCAACATCAGACTATGTGAAGCGCGGCCTTCAACGCGCCGCCGAACAGGGTGCGAGCCTTGCCGTACTACAGATGGACACACCCGGCGGTCTCGACACGTCGATGCGAGACATCATACGTGCCATACTCGCCTCGCCGGTGCCCGTGGCTGGATTTGTGGCCCCTAGCGGAGCACGAGCCGCCAGTGCCGGCACTTACATTCTTTACGCAAGCCACATCGCCGCGATGGCGCCGGGTACCAATCTAGGCGCGGCTACTCCGATCATGATCAGCGGCGGTCCCTTCGGCGGTGGCACGGAACCCGACCAAGGGAACCCCGGGGGAACGCCCGGCAAGCCAGATAACACGCAGGGACAAGCCCCCCATAACGCCAGCGAGGCGAAAGCTGTCAACGATGCCGTCGCCTATATTCGCGGGCTTGCCGAATTGCGCAATCGCAACGCCGATTGGGCTGAACGAGCGGTGCGCGAGGCCGCAAGCCTCTCATCGACTGCAGCCGTGCAGCAACACGTCGTCGATTTCACGGCAACCTCCGTCGAGGACCTCTTGACCCAGGCGCAGGGCCGCATCGTTCGGGTCGGACAAGCGGATGTCCGCCTCGATACCGCCGGCCTTACCGTCCACGAATTCGAGCCGGACTGGCGGACGCGCGTGCTTTCAGTGATCACCGATCCGAACATAGCACTCATCCTCATGATGGTCGGCATCTACGGCATAATCTTCGAATTTCTCACCCCGGGGACATTTGTCCCTGGCACGATCGGGGCCATCTGCCTGCTGCTCGGTCTCTACGCCCTGGCATTGCTGCCGGTGAGTTACACCGGCGTAGGATTGATTGCCCTCGGCGTAGGGATGACGGTCGTCGAAGCTCATTCGCCATCCTTTGGCGCCATCGGCGTCGGTGGTGGGATTGCGCTCGTGCTCGGCGCGGCCATTCTGTTCAATACGGATGTTCCCGGCTTTGAGGTGTCCTGGGGCGTGCTGGGTGGCATCGCCATCGCCGCCATCGCATTCAGCCTCATCGTCGCCCGCCTAGCGATCCTGTCGCGCTGGCACAAAGTCAGCACCGGCACCGAACAGATGATCGGCATTTCAGGCAAGGTCGAAAGTTGGACAGGTGGTTCGGGGTACGTCTTTGCGCGTGGCGAACGCTGGAAGGCAATTTCTCCGGAACCGCTTGCCGCCGGTGACGCCGTCAAAGTGATCGCCCGCAACGGTCTGACGCTCGAGGTGACACGCAGCGCATAACAAACTCGCGACTTTTGAAAGCAGGAGGAAAAGTCATGGGCATATTCGCGGATCTCGCCTTCTACCTGGTGATCGTCCTTATTTTGCTGCTCGTCGTCGCATCTGCCATCAAGATCCTGCGCGAGTACGAGCGCGGCGTGGTTTTCACGCTTGGCCGCTTCACCGGCGTGAAAGGCCCCGGCCTGTTCCTTCTCCTCCCCTACGTCCAGCAGATGATACGCGTCGACCTGCGCACGCGGGTGCTCGACGTTCCCGGCCAGGACGTTATTTCCCATGACAACGTCTCGGTTCGTGTCAGTGCGGTAATCTATTTCCGGGTCATCGAGCCTGAGAAATCGACGATCCAAGTCGAGGACTTCATGATGGCGACAAGCCAGCTCGCCCAGACGACGTTGCGTTCGGTGCTCGGCAAGCACGACCTCGACGAGATGCTGGCAGAGCGCGACAAGCTCAACAACGATATTCAGGAAATCCTCGATGCCCAGACCGATGCCTGGGGCATCAAGGTCGCCAATGTCGAGATCAAACATGTTGACATCAACGAATCCATGATCCGCGCGATCGCCCGGCAGGCGGAGGCCGAACGCGAGCGGCGCGCCAAAATCATCAATGCCGACGGCGAGCAGCAAGCGGCAGCGAAGCTGCTCGAAGCGGCCGAAATCCTGGCCAAGCAACCGGAGGCCATGCAACTTCGTTATCTAGGCACGCTGAATGTCATCGCCAGCGAGAAGAGCTCGACGATCCTGTTCCCCTTCCCCATGGAATTCGCCAACTTCCTGCACGCCAAGACGGATAAACCACCGCAATAGCCAAGCGGCAATCTGACCCGCAATTGCTAGCCGCGAGCCTGGATCTTTCGCGGCGCAAGGAAATTTTCCATCTCCTCGAAGGAGAAAGCCGAAATCGGCAGCGGTGTACCACCGTCGATCGCGAGATCGGCAAGAATTTCTCCGACAACGCTGGTGAACTTGAAACCATGGCCGGAACACGGCGAGGCGACGACGACGCGCGGCTCGCCGGGCACGAAATCGATCAGGAAATCCTCGCTCGGCAACATCGTGTAGCGGCAGGTCACGGCATTGACGCGAACGCCCGCAGCGGCTGGGAGACGCCTTCCGATGAAGCCGTCCAGCAGTGCCGTATCCCTATCATTGACAGGCGGGTTCGGCCGGTTCGGATCGATCGGCTCCATGAAATGTGCGTGGCGGCCGATCTTGACGCCGTCGACGCCGATTGCCGGGAAGCCGAAATAGGAGCCATCCTCGCCTTCGTCGCGGAGGAAAGCGGGCATGCGATGCGGCTGCGTCACGAAGCCGTCGCGCGGCTGATACCAGGCGACGACCTGCCGGATCGGATTGGCGTGTTCCCGCAACTGCGGCACCAACTCGGCGATCCACGAACCGGTCGAGACGATTACCTTCCTGGCACGATAGCGACCGACGTCGGACGAAATCGTCACTCCGGCATCATCGGGCTCGATCGCCGTCACCTTCTCGCCGAAATGCAGGATCGCGCCATCCGTCGCCGCCAGCTTCAGATAGCCCATGACCGCCGCTTCCGGCCGGAGATAGCCGCCTTGCGGATCAAGTAGCGCGATCTCGTCTTCGTCCAACGCGAAGGCCGGAAAACGCGCCGCCATCGCCTTCCGATCCAACTCCTCATAGGGCAGAAGATGCAGTTCGCAGGAGGCCCGCGTGCCGCTGACAATCTTGCTGTCCGGCTTGCCGATCTGTAGGACACCGGTAATCGTCAGGACGTCGGCGCGCAACCGCGCTTCCAGCGCCCGCCAGTTTTCGTAGGCACGCTGCAGCAGCGGCACATAGGACGGGTCTTCGAAATAACCGAGGCGGATCAGCCGGCTGTCGCCATGCGACGAACTCAAGGCATGGGCGGGAAAATGAGCGTCGATGCCGATCGCCTTGACGCCACGCGCCGAAAGAAAGGAAATTGCGGCACTCCCCATGGCGCCGAGGCCGATGACGGCGACGTCAAACTGAGCGGTCATGAAGATATCCTATTATGTAAAATCGGGTGGCAGCGTCTCGCGGATCAGGTTCCGCAAGCTTTCGATATCGCCGCTCAAGGGCCGGTCGTCGGCATAATGAGGTATGCGCTCACGCACCATCCTGTAGATGGCATCAGTGCCCGCCGCACGAGCCCCGGCAGCGCTGAGGAAATCATGCGCCTGTGCCGCCGCCATCAATTCAATTGCCAGGATATATTCGGCGTTGTCGATCACCGCGAGCAGTTTGTTCGCCGCCGCTGTCGGATGCGCCAGGAAATCCTCCTGCAGGCCGGAAGTCACTCCGCCGTCGGTGCAGGCGGGTGCCGCCAGCCGGCGGTTTTCGTTCGCAAGTGCCGCGGCCGTATATTGGGCGATCATGAAACCGGAATTGCTGCCGGCGTCGCTGGCGAGAAAGGGCGGCAGACCGCTGACCAGCGGATTGACCAGCCGGTCCATGCGCCGTTCGCTCATCGCCGCGATCTGGGCGAGCGCGATGGCAAGGCTGTCGGAAGCTTGCCCGAGCGCCGGCGCAACCGCATGCGCTTCCGACGAGACTATCGGGTTCGCCGGCGTGCCGGAAACCGCTGGATTATCGGTGACGGAGGTAAGCTCCTGATCGACAACACCAGCGGAATTATCGAAGACGTCACGGGCGGCGCCATGGGCATGCGGAATGGCGCGTAGGCTGAGAGCATCCTGCGTGCGCCGGCCCAAAGCTGCGGCGATGAGGCCGCTACCCTGCAGCCGGGCGCGCAACGAGGCGCCGACCGTGGCAATGCCCTTGGAGGGGCGCAGCGCCAGCACGGCTTCATCGAATGCCGCCACCTGACAACCGGCCGCCTCCAGCGTGAGCACCGCGATCGCATCGGCCCAATTAAGCAAGCGCTCGGCACCAGCCAGCGCCACGCTGGAAAGACCGGTGGCGCATGCCGTGCCGTTGACGAGGCTCAGTCCTTCCTTGGCGCCGAGCACCAGCGGTTCGAGACCGATCGCGGCCAAGGCTTCGCGACCGGACATGGCTTTACCGCTGACCCTGGCGTTCCCCTCCCCGATCAGCACCAAGGCGATATGGGCATTGTGTATCAGATAACCTGCAGAACCTTTCGAAGGCACGTCGGGAATGCAATCTTTTTCGAGAAAGGCCGCGAGATGACTGACAATCTCCAGCCTCACGCCGGAATGGCCATGGGAAAAATTGGCAATCTCAGCCGCGATAATGGCACGCACCTCTCGCGGCGCCAGCAGCTCTCCGACGCCGCAGGCATGGCTGAGGATGATATTGCGCGACAGGCGGCTCTGGGATTCACGGTCGACCACGGTATCCGACAGCGCGCCGACGCCGGTATTGACGCCGTAGGCGCGCGCACCGGTCTCGACGATGCGTTCGACGATCCGACTTGCATGAATGATGCGTTCCCGGACGGCCGGTGCGAGCGATAGAGGCGCCCCGTCCGCCACGCTAGCGATATCCCGCCAGCTCAGCACCGTTCGAAGCGTAACAGTCATGTCGGATTTCCGAAATGTCCGATGAACTGGCGGAAGGCTGGCGAGGCGCCGCTGCCGAACATCTCCTGCGGCGGGCCGCTGCTTTCGATCAGGCCCTCGCGCATGAAGACAACGCGGTTGGAGACGTTGCGGGCAAAGCTCATCTCATGCGTGACGACGAGCATGGTCATGCCCTCTTCCGCCAGCGAGCGCATGACGCGCAGCACCTCCCCGACGAGTTCCGGATCGAGCGCCGAGGTCGGTTCGTCGAAAAGCATGACCTTCGGTTTCATGGCGAGCGAACGAGCGATTGCCGCGCGCTGCTGCTGGCCGCCGGACAGGAGCGCCGGATAGGCATGGCGCTTGTCGGCGATGCCGACCTTTTCGAGCAATGCCTCGGCCTCGGCGATGCATTCGGCCCGCGGCCGCTTCAGCACATGCACGGGACCCTCGATGACGTTTTGCAGGATCGTCATGTGAGACCAGAGATTGAAAGACTGGAACACCATGCCGAGCTCGGAGCGGATATGATCCACCTGCTTCTGGCTGGCCGGCTTGGTTTTGCCGCCGTTATGCACCATCCGAATCTGCTCGCCGTCGACCCAGATCTCGCCGTCATTGGCGATCTCCAGGAGATTGATACAGCGCAGAAAGGTCGATTTGCCCGAACCCGAGGCGCCAAGCAGCGAGATGACATCGCCGTCCTGCGCCTCCAGGGAAATGCCGCGCAGAACCTCGTGCGTGCCGAAGCTCTTGCGGATATTGCGGACCGAAAGTCTGACGACGCCGGGCATGATCGCTCCAATCCAGATCTAGGCCAGTTTCCTTACGCCTTCAGCGCCGCCGGAACGGCGCGACGATGGCGAGACAGATGATATTCCAGCAAGCCAAGCGCCTGCAGGATGATGAAATTCAAGATGAGATAGATGGCGGCCGCGCAGAGGAAGACTTCCATCGTGCGGTAGGTATGCGAGATCAGCCGCTGGGCCACACCGGTCACCTCCCAGACAGTGACGAGACTTGCGAGCGCCGTCGACTTCATCATCAGCACGATTTCGGTCGAATAAGCAGGGAGTGCATGGCGGAAGGCGATCGGCGCCAGGACGCGCCGCACCAGCAGGAAACCGGACATGCCGATCGAACGCGCCGCTTCGATTTCGCGCGGCGAGACCGCGCGAATACCGCCGCGGAAGATCTCCGCAGTATAACCTCCGGTGCAGAGCGCCAGCGACAACACCGCACAGACGAAAGGTTCGCGCAGCAGCGGCCAAAGGGGCCCATAGCGGATGAAGCCGAATTGGGCGAGCCCGTAGAAGATGAGGAACATCTGGATGAGCAGCGGCGATCCTCGGAAAACGAAGATGTAGCCCTTGGCAATGGCGGACAGGATTGGATTGCCGCCCACCCGCATCCAGACGATCAGGATTGCGAGAACGCCGCCGATGGCGACCGACAGGAAGAACAGCGCCAGCGTCGTCGGCAGAGCTTCGAGCAGCGTGGCCATGGTCTGTGCGAGAAAAGCGAAATCCATGATCGAATCCTCAGGCCTGGCCCATCGCGGAGGGCATGCTGCGATTGGCGCGCCGTTCGGCGCCGTTGAAGACGCGATCCGACAGGCTCGTCAGGATGAGATAGAGTGCGCCACCGACGACGAAGAACAGAAAATATTGCCGTGTCGAACCGGCGGCGACCTGACTGGTCCGCATCAGCTCGGCAAGGCCGGTGACCGAGATCAGCGCGGAATCCTTGAGGCTCAACTGCCAGACATTGCCCATGCCCGGAATGGCGAAGCGTAGCACCTGCGGCATGATGATGCGCCGAAATCTCAAGGCCCCATGCATTCCAATCGCCAAGGCGGCTTCGAGTTCGCCCTTGGAGACCGCGAGATAGGCGCCGCGGAATACTTCGGCCTGATAGGCGCCCGAGATGATGCCGACCGCAAGCGCGCCAGCCGCAAAGGACGGCATGCCCAAAAAGCCCTCATAGCCGAAGGACTTGCCGATGCTGGTGATCGCGCTCGATCCGCCGAAATAAATGAGATAGATGATAAGCAGCTCCGGCACGCCGCGGAAAACGGTTGTATAGACGTTTCCAAGCGTCTTCAGAATGAGATTGCCGGAAAGCTTCGCGGCCGCGACAATGGCACCGAAGACAGCACCGATCGCCAATGCGACGGCGGTGACGCATAGCGTCATCAGCGCCCCGAGCAAAAGCAGCGCCCCCCAGCCGGTCGAGCCGAAACCGATCAATTGCAATGTCGCCATCACCTTCGTTCCCCGTATCGAGCGGTCAGTCTTCTTGATTGCTCAAAATCATAGCATGCAGGAAGCGGCATTGAAGCCGAGAGCCGGCGCTTCCGCCATGCGGAGGCGCCGGCTAAGGATTATTCCTGCGGGGAGACGTCCGTCTTGAACCACTTCATCGAGAGGTTCTTCACGGTGCCGTCGGCCAGTGCCGACTTGATTGCCGTGCTGAACATGTCACGCAGATCCGCGTCGGACTTGCGAACGCCAAGGCCTTCGCCGACGCCCCATATCGGGCCGGCAATTTGCGGGCCGGTAAAGGCGAGCGCGCCGTTGGCGGCATCGAAAGCCGTCTGGAAATAGACGGCATCGTCAAAACCAAGATCGATACGGCCGTTCTGCAGATCGAGGTCGCGGTCGGCGCCGGTCTTGTACTCGCGGATCGTCGCGACGTCGCCGAAGTTGTCGTAGATGAACTTGGCGTAGACGGTAGCGGCCTGGATGCCGATCGTCTTGCCCTTGAAGGCTTCCTTCAACGCGTCGATCTCCTTAACGCCGGTCTGACCGGGCGTCATCTTCACGGCCGCTCCGGTGCCTGTGGCATTGGCCAGTGGGCTATCCTTTGCAGTCGCAAAGGCGGCCGGAGTCGCGGCATAGGGAACGGTGAAATCGATGACCTGCTTGCGCTCGTCTGTGATCGACAGCGCATCCATGATCACGTCGAACTTGCCTGCGTTCAGGGCGGGAATCATGCCGTCCCAGTCGGACGCCACGAGCTTGCAGTCGACCTTCGCCCGCTCGCACAGAACCTTCGCCAGCTCCGGTTCGAAGCCGCCGAGCGTGCCGTCGGAGTTGGTCAGATTCCATGGCGCATAGGCGCCTTCGAGCGTGATGGTAACCGTTTTCCAGTCCTTCGCCTGAGCTGCGGGACCGGCGAGAACGGAAAGCGCCAGGGCGCTGGAAAGAAGCGCATGCCTAATCTTCATCGAAGTTCTCCTCTTGAGATCGAAATAGCCAATCTTTGTTTTATGCCAGTCTTCGCCGGCTTGCCGTTCACCGACCGGCATCCGCCGGTCAGTTCAATCGGGTAGTTGTATAGGGTACCATATGTGATATTTTGTGATATGCAAGTCCCAAGTCGAATTACAGGCGAAATTCCTGCTGCACAAGGATTAGGCAATGAAACGCGGTACCGATCGGAAACGTGAGCTGGCCGAAAACGACACCGGCCCATTATACGCCGGCGTCAAGCAGATGATTCTGGATCGGATCCAAAGCGGCGAATGGCCGCCGAAGCATCGTGTCCCCTCGGAAAACGAGCTGGTCGTGGAACTTGGCGTCAGCAAGATGACCGCCAACCGCGCGCTGCGAGAACTCGCCAACGAAGGGGAACTCGTGCGTATTCAGGGCGTAGGCTCCTTCGTCGCCGAACGCAAGGGCTATTCGGCCCTGTTCGAGGTTCGCAACATCGCCGACGAGATTGCCGAACGTGGCCATGTTCACGAGGCCTCAGTCGTCGTTCTGGCCCGGGAAACCGCCTCTCCAGAGGTTGCCGACGCGCTCGAACTGGAAATCGGAGGGGCTGTTTTCCACTCGCTGATCGTCCACAGCGAAAACGGAGTCCCGGTGCAGATCGAGGACCGTTTCGTTCATCCCGAAGCAGCGCCCGAATATCTCGAGCAGGATTTCACGACGCTGACACCGAACGCCTATCTGACGGCCGCGGCTCCACTCAGCGGCTCCGAGCACATCGTCGAGGCGGCGATGCCACAGCCCTGGGAATGCAAGCTGTTGACGGTCCTGAAGACCGAGCCTTGCCTGACGATCCGCCGGCGCACCTGGTCGGCGCGCCAGGTGGTTTCCATCGCCCGCCTCGTCTATCCCGGACATCGCTACCGACTTGAAGCGCGCAGCGGCAAGATGTTCGAGGAATAAAACACCGGTCAGCTTGTATATGGAAGACGGTACGCTTAAGCGAAGAGCGCTCTGAGCAACCGCACTCAGCCGCCGCCTCGCCTTTCCCTGCTCTTCGCTGCCGGATCCGGCAGCACCGTGCCAAACACGTGGTCCCAGAAAAGCGACGAAACGCCATAATTCCCCTCGTCGGTAGACGCATGATGCTGCGCGTGCCAGCGCTTGGCGCGGTAGAGATAGGTATCATGCGGAATCCGCCAATGATGCATGGCGTGATGCATTGTCCCGTAAGTGAGATAGCCAAGGGTCATGCCAACGGTGAAGCCTGACGCCACGCCAAATCCAAAGGCCCACCACGATGGCAGCAATACGCCCGCGACCATGAAAAACAGGCTCAGCCAGATCGGCGTGTCAATCAGTTCTGCCGGTGCGTGGTGGTGTTGAATATGCATGTCGCGCACATAGACGACATGGTGCAGCACGAAGCGGTGAATCAGGTACTCGACCAATGTCCATGCGGCTGCGCCGATCACGATCGCAGCGATCCAGATCAATGGTTCGCGATCATAGCCCAAAGTGAAGTAGGCCGCACTCAGTCCGACAACGGTGATCGGGTAGACGACGAAATCGGTATAATAAGCGATTGCATTTGGTTTTCGCGAGATTGGCCGCCTCATATAGCTTGCTCGCTGCATTTGCTGTGAATATTCGTGATGAAATTCTTCGGTCTATACAGGCGGAAACCAATCATATGCCCTCTATCACCATCTGCTTGAGAATACGCAAAGAAGCCAAAGCACGTTAATATTCACATCGTAAAATCAGCATCCCGCTCCATTTCGGTCGCGAGAGACCAGCGCTCAAAGCCGGCTAATTTCGAGGCGGCATAGAAACATGCCGGATAAGATGTCTCTCAAAAAAATGACACGCAAGTGAACATCCCGCCAAGTCGTGTGATGTCGGCTACGTCGGACAGGACGCCGCTCTGCCCGGAGCAGGAGAGTTGAGAGAGATTAAGACAGCCCACCGACTAAAACGATAGGGCGCGTTGTCGCTGGCTAGATCGCCCGAAATTGGGTTCGCTATGGTGTCAAGCAGCGCGGGTATAGTCGCTTTGCGGGCCGCCTGATTCATAGCTTTCAAAATTACTGATTTAGGTCTTTCAAAATTAGGTTCTTATGTTTAGGGTCACCCCCGATCAGAGGAGCTGTTTATGCGAAGGTATAATTTGCGATTGGACGGCGAGGCGAAGTGGAAAATTGTCGACCGCGTCACCATGCGCACGGCTGAGCTAGGCGGTGTTGCTTTGCAACGACTGCCGTGGGCCGAGGCCTGCGATATGATTTCGATATTGAACTCACTCAGCGCGATTGAAAGCGCCTCGCGCGACTATGAGGCTTTGACGGCAGCCGAGTAATTGGCTTGCCATCCCCCAGTGCTTCAGTCTGGTTAATCTCCGGCGACCTTTCAATCGGCGGGTTCCGTTACATCGTCCGATGGCGCCGTTTCAACACTGGATCTTTCCAGGACATCACGAACCTAATCTATTTTCCCGACGGCCGGGCCGACACCCAGGATATCCTTGGCCTCGGCTAGCGTCTTTTCCGTCACGACCCCAGTCTTTGACGCTTGAGCTAGGGCGCGGGCTCATTAGCACGCAGCCAAATTCGGATTGATGCGAGCTTTACGAACGCCAGATAGTTGGCTGCGAGCTTGTCATATCGGGTTGCAACGCGCCGACATTGCTTGATCTTGTTGAAGAACCGTTCGATCATGTTGCGCGCGCGATACAGATACGGGCTGAAGCAGATCGCGTCTTTGCGATTTCGTTTCGGCGGAATATTCGCCCATGCTCCTTGCTGGCGGGCAAGCTCCCAGATCCAATCCGCGTCGTATCCGCGATCCGCGAGTAACATCGTTTGTGGAAGCAAGGCGCTGAGGAGAACCGAACACAACCGATTGTCGTGCGCCTCACCGGGCGTGAGCGCGAGATGGACCGGCGAGCCATTGGCGTCCACCACCGCGTGAATCTTGCTCGTCGGGGGCCCTCGTGAGCGACCCATATCTTGATGATTGTTGTCGGCGATGCAAGCTCCGTGCTGGTGCTCGCGGACGACCGAGGTATCGATCATTTGCATCGCCGCGTCACGACCGGCGGCCAGTGCATCCATGATCCGGTCCCAGACGCCAGCCCGCCGCCACCGAACGAAGCGATTGTAACAAGTGGTGCGGGGACCGTAGTTCTTCGGCGGGGTCGCGCCATGGCGCACCAGAACGCAGTACCCAAAAGATGCCATTGAGCACGCGACGGTCATTTACGCGACGAACGCCGCGCGGCTTGTTCGGCAGCATCGGTTTGATGGCGGTCCATTCGTGATCGCTGAGTTCGTAGCGCATGATTCGTGACTTCGATTTCGGAGCTTGAATCGCGCCTCGGGCCGCGCCCTACGGCTGTGCCACTAATGCTCTGACTTGACTTCCGCTTTCGGCGGCATAGCAGACTTGGCCGGACTTGGCGCGACCCGGTCGCGAATGACCCGACTCCGACATTGGCAGCTTGTTCTTGGGCCCATGTGGAGCACCGTTTCCGCTCGCTAATGTGGTAGACTCTATCCTCGGCCTGAGGACGCATAGCTCGCAAGAGAGTCTCGTGCGGCCGAACGAGGGAAACCGCCCATGCCCACTTTGCAGCCCGTGGATCGGTTGGAATTTCAGATCCTGATCGACAATCTGACCGATAGTTTGTCCACGGCCCCGCCGAATGTCACGCTTGAGTGGACAGCGCTTATGCGGGCGGGCATGCGACAATTGTCCGGCCGCTGCCAATGTTGTGCGAATCACGGCTTGGCAGTCGTCGTCAAAGCGTTTCGCGGCGCGGCGAGCCGCGTTGTTCTGTTCGATGCCGGTCCGGTGGAGTTCGCGGTCGAATACAATGGGACCCGGCTGGGCATCGACTTCGCCAGCATCGATGCTGTGGTGCTCTCGCACGGGCACTGGGACCACGCCGGCGGGCTGCCGATTGCGTTTGACCTCATCACCAAAGCAAACGGCGGCCGCGCGATTCCCTGCTATTTGCACCCCGGCATGTTTCGCCAGCGCGCCTTGCCGCTCACGGGCGGCGGATTACTTCCCATCCGCGAGATCCCCTCGCCGGACGATCTCGCTGCGAAGGGAGCCGTCCCGGTCGTCACGACAGAGGCGCAAGTCCTGCTCGACGATATGTTTCTAGTCAGCGGCGAGATTCCCCGCATGACGCGCTACGAGAAGGGGTTCCCCGGCCACAAGCGGCGGAGCGAGGACGGCCAATCTTGGGAAGATGATCCGCTCATCATGGACGAACGCTTTCTGGCCGTTCACGTGGGCGGCAAAGGCATTGTCGTACTCACGGCCTGCTCGCACGCAGGTATCATCAACGTTCTCAAACACGCGCAATCCAGTTTCCCGGCAATCCCGCTCTATGCTGTTGCTGGTGGCTTCCACTTGGCGGGCGGCAACGAGAAGATCATTGCCGAATCCGTGCGCGACATCGGAACGTTCGGTCTTACCTTGATCGCGCCGGGCCATTGCACGGGCTGGCGGGCGGTGAATGCCCTCGCGAACGCCTATGGTGACAGCACCGTGGCACCCTTGGCCGTCGGAAAGATATTCGCAATCTGACGCGCGATGATAGCCGCCATCTTCGGATACTTAGAATTCATATAGGCGTGATAATTGCGCTTCAGCGAGTTGAGGCTGCCAAGCTCCGCCGTTTCCGCTTTGACCTTGGGCGGCGTACTTCTCGAGCTTCTCGCTAGCTACGCTCAGCTCGTCGCGATTCGCGCAGCGGCGGAATCATTGGCACAGGCATCGTCCACCCCGAAAACACGGGGATAGGACAACCCCCTTGAATTTCCTTGTCAGATTTCCTCGTTAAGGACGTTTTCGACCCTCCCTTGCCTGTTATTTTTGAACGGTCTAAATTACGCAAGAAATGGTTGCATCTATCGGCGCATGGCACCGGATCAATCCAGCCATTGCGGCTATGGCGATATTGTTCGGAATCAAAATGATCTGGAATCATCGCGTTACACGCATCACTATCGGCCTCGTGCTACTGGCGGTCGCCATTGTTGTCTTACTGCCGGGATTAACAGGTTTCACAAGCCTCGACGGCACGGTCAATGCACGGTTTGCGGTCGTGAACGCCCCGATTGATGGAATGATTGCGGGAGATCCGTTAAGGGTCGGTGCGCCGGTCAAAGAGGGACAGACACTTGCCGAGATCAACAATCCACGCGTAAACCGCGCAATCCTCGCGTCGCTACAAGCGGACCAAAATACGGCGCGCGATAGTGTGGCGGCGCTTCAGAAGGAGCGGGACGAGCTTACTCAGCTTCGCGATCAGCTTGCCACGCGATTGGAGGTCTATAAGAACACCACCATCGCCAACCTTGAACGTGAAGTCGAGATCCTGCGGAAGCGGGTTGCGGTTTCACAGGCACAGGATCTTGTCGCGCAAGTCGACCTAAACCGTCGACTGGACCTCGAATCAAAGGGCATTCTCACCCAAAGGATGGTCGATGCGGCCCGCGCTGCCGGAGCCGTGACCGGCGGCGAGGTCGAGATCAGCAATTTGACGGTCGATCAGTTGCAACAAAGGCTTGACGCTGTTCGACAGGGCATATTCGTTTTCGGCGACGGGCAGAATGATGTGCCTTATTCACGACAACGCCAAGACGAGGTCATCGTTCGCATCAACGACCTGAATTCGCGCATAGCGGAAAATCAGACACGCGCCACTGAAGTCGGAAAGCAGCTAGCCCAGGAAGAGAACCGAATTCACAGCCTTGAATCGGCAGCAGCGATCGCTCCATTTGATGGTGTCGTTTGGAGCAGAAATATCGTCAATGGCTCCAACGTCGTGCTCAACAATGAGCTGATGCGCGTGCTCGATTGCCGCGAACTGTACGTTGATATTCTTGTTCCGGAGGTCGACTACGACGAAATTTATCCGGGACTTGCTGCGGAGGTACGGCTGTTCGGGCGCGCCGATGTTTTCAACGGGGAAGTCATCTCCGTGCGGGGCAGCTCAGCGGTTATCGAAACGGATTCCTTTGCAGCCACTCAGCCTGCCTCGACTCAGCGCAGCGCCCGTATCCGGGTTCGTCTCGAACCGTCCTTTCTGAACGGTGATTTCGGCAATTTCTGCCAGGTGGGGCGGACAGTTCAGGTGCGTTTCTCAAAGAACGGTGTCGGCTTCGATAGCGCCGGCCTGTCAAAATGGGTGAAGAGCCTGTGGTTCAGCATCTTCTAGCGCTCGCGCCGACTATTCTTGTTTTAGCGTTCTTTATGCTCGGCCCTTTCAACTGGTCGCGTTACCATACCTGGGCGCGGGCGATTACGTGTGCTTTCGTCGCAGCGGTCGCGCTGCGCTACATGCTGTGGAGGCTGATCGAAACCGTTCTTCCTTATCCCAATGACGGCTTCGGTTTCTACTGGGTCTGGTTTCTTTTCATCGTCGAGATTCTGGCTTTTTCGGAGGTCGCCCTCTTTCTGATATTGATGAGCCGTTGCGTAGATCGAAGCGCAGAAGCCGACAGGCTTGCACGGACCTTCTTTGCACGTGCCGAAGGTGAGCTGCCGAGTGTTGATGTCTTCATTCCGACCTATAACGAGCCTCTCGATGTCCTCGAAAGGACGATCGTCGGGGCGCTCTCGCTGGATTACCCGGCTGACAAGTTGAAGGTATACGTGCTCGACGACCAGCGACGGGACTGGCTCAAGACCTATTGCGAAGAAAGGAATGCAATCCACGTCACGCGCCCGGACAACGCGCATGCCAAAGCAGGCAACATGAATAATGGCCTGAAGGTTAGTGCGGGCGAGTTCGTGGCGATTTTCGACGCGGATTTCGTTCCCTACCGGCATTTCCTTCGCCGGACGCTGCCCTTTTTCTCCGATAAGAACATTGGCATCGTGCAGACCCCGCAACATTTCTTCAATGTCGATCCGGTGCAGTCGAACCTGGGGCTTGAGAATATTTGGCCGGATGAGCAGCGCTTGTTCTTCGACGAGATTGCGCCCAGTCGGGATGTCTGGGATGTCAGCTTTTGTTGCGGGTCGTGCTCGATTGCGCGGCGCAGCGCCATCGATGCAATCGGCGGGTTTCCGACCGAGTCCATCACCGAAGACCTGTTGACGACACTATCTATGCTCAACAAGGGTTACAAGACGCGCTATCTGAACGAGCGCCTGTCGATGGGATTGGCCGCCGAAAATCTCACCGGCTATTTTGTGCAGCGCGAACGATGGTGCCAGGGCGGCATTCAGACGCTCTACCTCCACAACGGCCCGCTACGCGGCCCGGGCTTGTCGCTGTTTCAGCGGATCATGTTCCTGCCGGCATCGTGGCTCGTCCAATATTTGACTCGCTTCACGATATTGATCGTACCCGTCGTTTATCTCTGGTCTGGTCTGCTGCCACTTTATTTCACCGGCATCACCGACTACATCTCCTATCAGATTCCGTTGTTAGCCGCTTATTTCCTTCTCATGTTGTGGATAACGCCGACACGGTACCTGCCTGTTATTTCAAGTGCCGTCGGCACCTTTGCGACGTTCCGCATGTTGCCGACCGTCGTCTCCAGCGTGGTCCGGCCTTTTGGTAAGCCGTTCAGGGTTACGCCAAAGGGTAGCAGCAACGAGGCGAACCAATTCGACCGATATAGTTTCGCCTGGATCGCAGGCTTGATTACTGTCACGGCCCTCGGCTTGTTGATCAACATCGTGCCGGAGACGTCGCATGTGCAAGGGCAATTCTCGCCCATCGCCGCCTGCTGGTCCGGCATCAATATCATCGTGCTTGCCGTTGCATCCCTGATTTGCTTCGAGAAACCCCGGCGATTGTTTCATGCATTCAAGCTTGACGAAGCTGTCACTGTCGGTGGCGTTGAGGGTCGCGTCGTCAGCCTGGCGCTCGACAAGGCGGTCGTCGCAGTCCCTGTCGAGACCCGCTTTCAATCCAAATCCGTCGCGCTCCAGATCGATGGCTTTGAACCCATCGCAACGGAACTCAAGCAAGTTACACAGCGAGGCAAGAGCATAAGTCGCAGCGGAGACAAGCAGGCCTACTACTTGCATCTGCATTTCGACATCAAGGGGGCTGCCCGCGACAAGATGATCGTCAAACTCTACACGGGCGGCTATTCACGAGATGTTCCCGACATCGACAAGGTTGCTGTCTCAATCAATCTATTGCTGCGCACATTCGGGCGAACGCGGACATTGTAGGTGCGGCAATTGCTCGC
This sequence comes from Rhizobium mayense, assembly GCF_030272705.1. GTDB lineage: Bacteria > Pseudomonadota > Alphaproteobacteria > Rhizobiales > Rhizobiaceae > Rhizobium > Rhizobium mayense. The sequence continues at coordinate 152,162 of NZ_JARFYM010000024.1, forward strand.
GTCTTCCCCGCGCCGGGAAAGAACAATGACGGCTTGCGCCTCACGATCACCGCAAACAATCGATCGGCGCCATGGCTCCACTGGCACCATTTTCTATCGAACAGCGGAGGTGGAAGGCGGTGCATCTATTGCTCCTGCTCCGCCTCCCACCTTTTGTCGCCGGCTAATTTAGCTCAGGCCAAATATTGGCCGGACAGGAACCTGTCCAGCGGCCTTTCAGCAAAATAGCATCCGCTCGCTCCAGCGGATTCGACCGGCAACCTCGTTCATCACTGCATTTTATAGATCCGGAAGATACTGTGGCACCCGCCGCAGGCGAACTCTCAATCGGCAGGCTCTATTTCATCGTCCGACGGTGCCGTTTGAACGGTGGATCTTTCCAGGGCATCACGAACCTGATCTATCTTGCCGACAGCAGGCCCAACGCCCAGGATATCCTTGGCCTCGGCCAGCGTCTTGTCCGTCACGACCCCAGTCTTTGACGTTTGAGCTAGAGCCGAGCGCAGGGCTTCGTCGCTAAGGGCCGGATCAGTCGGAACAGCATTGATCCCATTCTTGAGTTCGAACTCGGCATAATCCATGACATAAGCTCTGACAGCAGCCATCTTCGGATCATTTGAATTCATATAGGCGTGATAGTTGCGCTTCAGCGAATTGAGGCTACCAAGCTCCGCCGTCTCCGATTTGACCTTGGTCGTGGCGTGCTTCTCAAGCTTCTCGCTCGCAACTGAAGACTTCGAGAAATGAGAATGGGAATGAAGGGAATGAGCCGCGTGCTTCGCGTTCCCCGCATCTCCATCATCATCGGTTGCCGCGGCGGTTGCCCGATCGTCCGCCCGCTCACTTGCTCGATCATTGGCCCGATCGCTTGCCCGATCACTTGATTGTCCGTCGTCGGACTTGTCATGACTGGAATTTTCGCTGCCATGGCTTCCGCCATTGCCGTTTCCATTGCCGCCGCCATTGCCATTGCCGCCGCCGTTACCGCCTTTGGCATATGCGATGCTTGCGAGACCGATCGCAGCACCACCCGCCGGGACAACGGCAAGCGTCATGGCGACCATGGTCGTTCCGAAGACTGAACCGAATTTCATGCGCTTCTTCCTTTCATTCCTGGTCGTGCTCATCCGCTGCCACGTCACCGTGACGCGGGACGAGCAATGGGCAACCACATCGCTCGCCCCGTGCAACTGCGACGCGGGACGAGCAACGAGTAACCGCGCTGATGTCCACAATATTGCCGGAAATAAAAGTTTCTACCGGGGCGGGACCAATGCTGTCTGTGATCGGACCTTAGGCTTATTGCGGATGGCCAAAAGTCCGATAGGTTTCACAGGCGCCTAGGGGGCGTCGATGCCGGAACTTACCGGCGAGACGAACCCACCGTCATTTGACGCGCTGCCCGGCTGCAATAGGTATGCCGAAGGTGGTCATCGCTGAAAGTAGCCAGAGATGCAGACGAATCTCAAATCAATGCTGTCGCCTGCCCGCTTAATCGCCAGCTGGAATTCCCAATCCCTGGCGAAACAATTTCTGCTGTTTGGCGGCTTCGTTTCCGCTTGCGCGATGCTCCTCGTCGGCGCCTTCGTCACCGACCTCATCGAGGAGACCGTCACGCGCAATTCTGCGGCCAGCACCGCGCTTTATGTCGACAGCGTCATTGCGCCTCTGCTTCCGGATATGCAGACGACCGAATTCCTGGATGATACCGTGACGCGCGCCCTCGACGAAACGCTTGGTGAGGGTGCGCTCGGCAGCCGCCTGATGTCCTTTCGCCTCTGGCGCAGCGACGGCACCATTCTTTATTCCAACGACAAAAACCTCGTGGGTAAGAAGTTTCCGCTCAGCAATGACCTGAAGACGGCATTTGCCGGGACGATGGTGGCGCAATTCAATCAGCTCGACGATGTCGAAAGTGTTGCCGAGCGCAACAGCGGCAAGCCGCTTCTGGAGATCTACAATCCGGTCCTCCAGCCTTGGTCGGGAAAGGTCGTGGCCGTTTCTGAATTTTACGAAGTGGCGTACGACTTCGAACGCAGCCTGAACGAGGCCCGTTTCAGAAGCTGGGTGGCGGTCGCGCTGTTCACGCTGACATTCTTTCTCCTTCTCTCCATTATCGTCCTTCGCGGAAGCCGGACGATTGAAAGTCAGCGCAGCGCTCTCAAAGCGCGCATCGGGGAACTGTCGACGCTGCTGCGGCAGAACGATATTCTGCACGCCCGCGTTCAACGCGCTTCGCAACGCGCCGCCGCGCTCAACGAGAGCTATCTCAGGCGCATCGGCGCCGATTTGCATGACGGACCAGCCCAGCTCGTAGCCTATGCGTCCTTGAGATTGGACAGTCCGGCTTTGGTGAACCCAGCCACTCCGGCGCATGAGCGAGAACAGTCGCTTAGCGCGATCAAAGCAAGTCTGGACGACGCGATGGCAGACATCAGAAGCATCTGCAGCGGGTTGGTGTTGCCACACATCGAGGCGGCAAACCTCTCCGAGCTGTTACAACGCGCGGTCCGCGCCCATGAGCAACGAACCGGCGTCAAGGTCGGCCTATCCTATTCCGACACGACGCGAGAGCTTTCGACATCCGCCAAGATATGTGTATATCGGTTCGTGCAGGAAGCGCTTAACAACGGCTATCGTCATGGTGAGGGCGCCGCGCAGCAAGTGAGGCAGACCATCGAAGACGGGCAGATCACGATCGCAGTGTCGGACAAGGGGCCCGGCTTCGATCCGGCGTATATACCTCCGAGCAGCCTTGGTTTGGCAGGCCTCAGAGAGAGGGTGGAAAGTCTTGGCGGTACTTTCGACTTAAAATCTTCCAAAGACGGAACGATCGTTCAAATGTCGCTGAACGCAATGGAAATGGAGCAGACATGACGACAGCAATCAGTCTAGCGGTGATCGACGACCATCCATTGTTCCGGGAGGGGGTCATTCGCAGCCTCGCCGAGATCGATGGTTTTGCAATCGTTGGCGAAGGAAGCACGAAGGAAGATGCGATTCGGATTTCCGAGGAAAAGCGTCCGGACGTTCTGTTGTTGGATATCTCCATGCCCGGTGGGGGCCTCGACGCACTCCCGCTGATCCTCGAGCGAGTGCCCGGTCAGAAAATCGTGATGTTGACGGTCTCCGAAGCAAGCGACGATGTGACAACGGCTCTCAAGAACGGAGCAAAAGGGTATGTCCTGAAGGGCGTAGGCTCTAGAGCACTGGCCGACATCCTCCGCACGGTGGCTTCCGGAGAGAGCTATGTCGCTCCCACTCTTTCCGCCCGCCTGCTTTCCGGCGGCAGCAACGGCTCCGTGCAAAAAGCCGATCTTCTTCGAGACCTGACAGACAGGGAAAGCGAGGTACTTGAGTTCGTCGCAGCCGGACTGAGCAATAAGCAGATCGGCCTGAAGCTTGATCTCCACGAGAAGACCATCAAGCATCATATGACCCAGATCTTCACGAAACTGGGTGTTGCGAACCGAACAGAGGCCGCAATGGCTTTTCGCGATGCGCTTGAAAATCGTGGTTAGAGCGCGGCGCGTTTATTTGAACGCGCAAAGGTCGCTCTAATCTATGGAATCTAGTGAAGGAGATTCTGCAGTCGCAGGTGATCGGCCGTGGTCGCGCCGCGATTGATGATGGTGCGGCCCTTCGAATCCTTCATGACATAACGTCCATTTTGTATTGCTTCACTGATGCCGTCGTCGTGGCGTACTTCCATCGACCCATCATTGGCGTCGGTCGAGTCGTCAGAGTCGGTTTGCGACTGTGTGGCGCTTTTTCCGTTGGCTTTGCCATTGCCGTTGCCGTTTCCGCTATTGCCACCGTTGCCGTTACCGCTTCCGTTACCCCCGCCATTTCCATTGCCGTTTCCGCTATTGCCACCGCCGTTACCGTTGCCGCCGCCATTGCCATTACCTCCGCCGTTGCCCCCGCCGTTACCGTTGCCGCCACCTTTTGCATGGGCGGTTTGCGCAACAAGTCCGACAGAGGACCCGCGAATCTCGACGGTGTAAGGCGTAGCCACGAGCACCAGCGCAAACGAGGCACCGAGAAGAACCGCGATCGACTTTTCGCGTAAAGACATGGCTGGCTTCCTACACGCCTATAAATACACCACTGTGCCGAAGAACCGTTCACCGGATTCGAAACAGCTACTCCGCGACGATATCAGATCGCTTTTGCAACCGAACCGTCAACCTTTGTCTTGGCTAAAACGCAAATCTCGGACTTTTGCAATACCGGCTAAGACCTTGGTCCAGCGCATCTATCGGACAAAGGTCGCAAGGACCAGCCGACTGAAGCCCAATTGCGAACAGCGAGATTGAAAGAGCGTTCGTCCTGCGCGTAGTACTGCGTGGGGAGCAATCGATTCATCAGACGGGAAGTGCAGACGAATGCCTTTCGTTGCACTCGGTTGTTGGTGGTTCTGTTGCATGCGGCAAAGGGACAATCTGTCATGGGCGCCGCGGAGATTCCCACCATCCCTTCCGTTTCATGTCGGGACAGCTGAACGCGAAAGACGTCAAAATGAAAACGCAGTGGAAAAAATACCTGGATCAAACGAGACCGCCCGGCGCGGTCGCCGATTTCTCAGCCGCCGCTTTCGTCCTTCAGGTAGCGATGAATATCCGGGTCTTGCTGGACTTTGTGGACCCGACACCTGAGTGCAATTATTACGCGGAACGCGTTATCGCCTGTGCTGAAATATACGGCCATGCAAGAGAGGCAGGTTCGGCACTGCCGTTTACGGACGCCGAGAAGGCGCTAGCCGAGACCGTAACGCTTTTTGCAATCGAGTTGCAACAATGTCCGCCAACGCCGCGAGCAGGCGAAGTGTGGTTGGCCAGAAGACGTCGAACTGCACCGTCTCAGCCGACAACGATCAATGAAGGCCAATTCGGAAGCGCCTCCTTGTAACGACCATCGCGAGGAGGAAGACTGCTGCCCGCTGCGGCAGTCGTCAGGCGCTACGCTTGATCCTCTGCCGGCGTCGCGGGCGGAGGGCTTCTGAACGGTGTATCCATACCGAGAACTCGCCGGACGAGATAATCCAACGACAAACGCCCCGGCCCCCAAGCCATGATACCAAGCGCCATCGCCACCCAGGTGATATGAACGGGCCATCCGTCGGGAACAGTCAGTTCGACAACGGCGGTCATAATGAGAAGACCTGTCGCGGCAAAGCGCGTGGCAAGGCCGAGCACCAGCAGAGTTGAAAACACCACCTCCCCTGAACCCGATAGGAATGCCATCACCGCCGGCGCCGGATAGGGATATGGCCCACCTGGAAGATGCAGCATGAACTCACTCGAAAAGAGCTCGACGGCCGTGTCGCTCAACTGTAGGAATCCGTCCCATTTAAGGATGCCGGAGCGCCAAAACGGCACGGCCAGTCCCACACGCAAAACCAGTTGCGCAAAGGACGGCTGAGCGACCATCTGGACCAGCCAGTTTGCTTTCTCGACTAATTGGACAAGTGGCGCGAATGGCTTGGTGACAGCCAGTGCTTCAAGCGTTTTCGACATCGGAATTCTCCATGTAGATCTCAGCAAAAGCGCCAGCTTCGATCATCTCAGCCAACATGCCCGCAAGATCGAACGCGGGGTCGACCTCCAGTGCCGCGGCCGCGGCTGCCTCGAGAGGACCACCATCGGCAAGACAGACGAGGAATGCGGCTCCGCCGGGAGGCAGCAATCGAACCATGACGTCGAGTTCCGGTCGGGTGACCAGCGCATCTTCGGGGACGATGTGCTCGATGCGGTTCACCGGTTCGGAGCTTCGGTTTGCGGCGAAGATCGTCACTGCCGGAAATTCGGAGGACAGAATTCTCGTCGCGGGATGGGCGCGAAATCGAAGTTCGGGCAATTTCTCCGATGCCACGCGCGATAGATCGTCTGACGAGACGATCGGGCAATCGGCGGCGTGATAGGCATCCAACCAGGCCCGCTCCAGCCGCGCGACGTCTCCTAACCACGGCATCGGCTGTGCATATTCATAGGCATCGATAAAAGTAGGGAAATCGCGGCCGTATTCGAACAAAAGCGGTGAAGTTGGCGGCGTCTCACGAATATGGAAACGCGCCATCGCGCGAAAGAAATCCGGTCCCGTTATGCGTTGGGTCGCCGGGAAAATCGCGATCAGCGCCTCGATCAGGCTCACGGTGACATTGTTGCGGTAGACGTTGTAGCGCTTGTCCGCAGCTTTGCCACGCGGACCAATCACCGAAACCGGCGTTTGCTGTTCCGGATCGAGCAGGGACGCGGAGAAAGTCGAGGTGAATGACCGATCACCGCGCCCGATGGACAGGACGTCAGCGGATCGCATAGCACTGACCCACGTTCTGCGAGCGCCTATCGAGGATAGCCTGGGCCGCAACGGCCTCGGTGCGCAGGATCGGCCAATCCGGGATCTTGCTGTCCCATTCGACCAGGGATGGAATTGCGCCGCAGCGGTCGATGACGATCTCATAAAGGCGCCACACCGCGTCGGCGACCGGCCCGTCGTGACTGTCGATCAGCAGCAATTCGCCCTCGTCGTCCGTCTGCTCGGCATGACCTGCGAGATGGATTTCACCGACTTTCGACAACGGGAAATCGGCAAGATAGTCCAGCGCCGAATATCCCTGGTTCGTGGCCGAAACAAAGACATTGTTGACGTCTAGCAAGAGACCGCACCCAGTCCGCCTTGCAATCTCGCTCATGAAATCCGTTTCGCTCATGGAGGATTCGGCGAAGAGCACGTAGGTCGATGGATTCTCCAGCAGAATGGCACGCCCGATCGTCGTCTGCATTTCGTCGATGTGATCGCAGACATGGGCGAGCGTGGCGCTCGTATAAGGCAAGGGCAGCAGGTCATTCAAATAGGTGTTCTCGTGGGTCGACCACGCCAGGTGCTCCGACACAAGTGCCGGTTCGTATCTGATCACCAACTCGCGAAACCGCCGAAGATGATCCCTGTTCAGGGGCTGCGGCCCGCCGAGAGACATGCAGACGCCATGGAGCGAGATCGGGTGAACCCGACGCACAAGCTCGAGCGCGTGATGAGGAGGGCCGCCGGCGCCCATGTAGTTTTCGGCATGAATTTCAAAAAATCCCTGCCGGTCGGTTTCGGCCAGAATTGCTGGCAGATGTTCCGGCTTGAAGCTTGTGCCCGCCAAGCCGTGAACGGAATGGAAGGGAAAGCGGAGCTCAGCACCCGCTTCGACGACAGGAGCGACGGTTCGATTGTGGGCGTTCATCTTGTCTTCTCCGCTTTCCAATGGCCGTGTCGATCAGAGGTCGCGCTTGAGCGGCGTCAGCGAGCCATGACGGCCACCCGGGATGTCGAGCGAGGCACAGGTGCCGCCCTGAACGAACTTCCAGGAATTGCCCTGGAAATCGATGGTCGACGTACCTTGGCAGGTGGTTCCCGGGCCGGCGGCGCAATCGTTTTGGCCCTTCAGAGCGACACCGTAGCACTTCTCCTTGTGGGCCGCGGTCGCTGCACTGACTTCAGCCTTCGTCAGCGGCGCCGCGGCGGCCATGGACGCAAGCGCCGTCGTCACCGCGCCGGCGAGCAGGACAGAACTCACAGTAGCTTTCAACATGAACTATCTCCATTGGGTTCGTTGACACCCCTGTCATTGGGGCACGTCAGGTACTCGTTTGCAGAGCGAGATTCGTTACAGTGGAGATTGTCACGAAGGCGTGATCGTCGGCGTTTCGGCCCGAGCAGCGTTGCGGCTGCCGCCGCGCGCGATCGCAAGCCCGCTATTGGGCAAAATTCGTCAATTAAAGTTTTTTTAGAGAAATAAAGTCATTCTTAATTCTACCGGTAGCCGCATGTCTTTTCAGCAGCAGTAGATTCGTCGGGTTTCACCTGGCGATCGCACAGGCGGGATCAAACCGCACCGGAGGTTCACTGATCCATCCTGTTGCGGGGCGCCATGAAAAATTTGAAGATTTCAAGCCAGCTTATATTGCTCGTTACCGGGCTTATGATCGCCTTCGCGGCGGCTACCTATTTGCAAATCCGCTCGTCCGTCGACTCCATCTACAACGAGCGATACGAGATGCTACGCACGCAGGTCGAGTCCGGCATTTCCGTCCTGAAATTCTATTATGATCAGGAAAAGGCCGGCAAACTGACCGAAGAACAGGCGAAGGCCCAGGCCTATGCCGCCGTCAACGCCATCAGATACACACCGGACGGCTACCTCTTCGGTTACGACTACGACATCACCATGGTCTTCCATTACGATACCTCGAAGGTCGGCAAGAATCAGAAGGGCCAGCCCGACCAGACGGGTCACTACTATCGCGAGGAACTGGTCAAGCTCGGCCAACAGGGCGGCGGTCTCACCGACTACTACGCCAGCAAGCCCGGCGAACCGGCGGACGCCACTTTCCGCAAGACCGCCTACGCCCGCGCCTTCGATCCTTGGAAGGTCGTCGTCATTACCGGCGTCTATATGGACGACCTCGATGCACAGGTCCATGCGAAGATCTGGACGGCCTTGTGGTCGAGCCTCGTGCTCTTCGTCGTCGCACTCGCCGGCGCCTTCGTTGTGATCCGCGGCATTTCGAAACCCCTGACGGAGGTTCACGCCGCATTGAAGGCCGTTGCCGATGAAGACGTGAAGGTCGTGATCCCGCATGTCGGCATGCGCAACGAAATCGGCCTGATGGCCAGGGCTACCCTGGCGCTGCAGGAAAAGATCCGCGAACGCCATGCGCTGACCGAGCGCCAGGCGGCCCAGGAGCAGGAAATCAACGCCGAACGCCAGCAGAACCTG
>NZ_JARFYM010000025.1 GCF_030272705.1 Rhizobium mayense
CGAGCCTTTCCGCGGCACAAACGGCGCACCGCCCGCGCGGTCCTTCTGGAGCATCGCCAGCGTCATCATCTCGGCGATCGTGTCGCTTGTGACGAGACCGACCAACTTACCCGCCGCATCCGTAACGCCGAGAGTGGCGGCGGAATTCTCCTGCATCAGCCTCAGCGCAGTGTCGGCGACGCCAGTAAGGAAGAAATCGAGCCAGGCCTCCCAAGTGCCCTGCTCGCGAACCACGTGAAGCAGTCGATAGCATTCTGCGATGGGTTTTTAGGTATCGGCTCGGATAGAGCAAAGGCTTGCGTTAAACCCCATTCATGCAAAGGTACAGCGTCACCAGCAAACGTCCAATTCGCCCATTTCCGTCTAGAAACGGATGAATTGTTTTGAATTGGACATGAAGAAGGCCCACCTTGAGAACGAACGGCAGACCTGTAACTCGCAATGGGGTAGTGCCCTTGTAAAGGGGCCACGGTTTCCGGCAGCAGGCTTCGACACGCGGGCGGATTTTGTTAAACTTTGGCGATTGCTTTTCTTACGCACTGGCTAAGCTAACCAGTGAGCCCCGGCTGTTCAACGGCAGCGATTTTTCTCAAACAGACATTCGAGAGACAACAGAAAAAGAACGCTAGCATTCCCTATCGAAGTCCATCACGACTGCTGCGGGTCCAAAAGGGCAACCTCGTGGTACAGCAAATCGCCACTGAAAAGCGACAGCTAGTCGCCTTGAACGAAATCGGATTGAAGACCCTCAAAAAGCTATCCTAATCTCACGATCACATGGTCAGCGAGCACTATGTAGCTTTGGAAGGCATCGTGTCTAAGCTGGATTTTGGTCCCAAGCTCCCACACTGACTGTTGTGCGCTGCGGCATTGGCACATTATCCTAGATCACGCCCGCAAGAGGCTTGGGCAACGGCGAGGCATACGAACTGCGCTTGCTGGTGGACAGGCCCAACGACACCAAAGCCTCAGCCTGCTTGACCGCTGCTGCGACACCATCCACGACGGGCACCTCATAGATCGATCGCAGCTCCCTTGCGAGATCGGTCATGCCGGCGCAGCCGAGCACGATGGCCTCAGCCCCATCTTCTGCAAGCGCCCGTTCGATTTCCGCCCGCAGCTTTGCGATTGCGCCGGAAGACGGGTCCTCAAGCTCGAGAACGGGAATATCCGAGGCGCGAACCTTGACCCGGCCGCCCATCCCGTAGCGTTGGATGAGATTGTCGATCAGGATGCGCGAGCGTTCGAGCGTCGTCACAACACTGAAGCGTTGCGCGAGGAAGCCGGCCGTCACAACAGCGGATTCACAGAGGCCGACGACCGGAACGTCACAAAACGTACGCGCTGCCTCCAACCCGGTATCGTCGAAGCAGCAGATGATTGCGGCGTCATAACCAGCGACCCGTCTCTCCTTAAGTTCACGCAGCATGCCCGGTACGGCAATGGCGCCGTCATAATAGCCCTCGATCGACGCCGGCCCCATTTGCGAGGTGGCTGCGATGATCTCGGTGTCGGCGCTCGCCACGGCACGTGCGACTATTGCCGCCTTCTCGGTCATGGAAGCAGTCGTATTCGGATTGATGAGCAAGAGGCGCATGATCTCAATTTTTCTTGGCTTGGCGGCGGCCGAGCATGGCCATGATGCCGAGCGCCATGAGAATGATGGTGAAGGAAAAGAGTGTCGTCACCGTTCCCAGTGCATAAAGCACGGGGGTCGTGACGTTGGTGGTCATGCCGTAGATTTCGAGCGGCAGCGTGTTGTAGGTGCCCGATGTCATCAGCGTACGCGCGAACTCGTCATAAGACAGCGTGAAGCCGAACAAGCCGACGCCGATCAGGCTCGGGGCGATCATCGGCAACACGATATGGCGAAAGGTCTGCCATGAGGTCGCGCCGAGATCGCGCGCCGCCTCCTCGTAAGTCGGCGAAAAGCGATTGAAGACGGCGAACATGATCAGCACGCCGAAGGGCAGCGTCCAGGTCAAATGCGCGCCGAAGCCTGAGGAATACCAGGCCGGAGCAAGACCGCCCTGCTGGAAGACAACGCCGATGCCGAGGGAGATGATGATGGACGGAACCACCAGGCTGGCAACCGTCGCGTAGAACAGTAGCGAGGCGCCGCGGAAGCGGCGCCGGAAGGCGAGGCCCGCCATCAGCGACACGACGACCGTTACGACCATCACCATCAGCCCGAGCATGAAGGATCGGCGGAACGAGGCGCCGAAATCGCCGACTGCCTGCTTCTCGAACAGGTTCGCAAACCAGTGCAGCGAGACACCGTTCAACGGGAAGGTCAGGCCGCCATCCGGTCCCTGGAAGGAGAGGATGAGGATCGCCGAAAGCGGCCCGTAGAGAAACATCACGAAGACGATGAAAAAGATCGCCAGGACATAGAATTCGAGACTGCGTTTTTCGCGGTTCATCTCAAAGCTCCTTGCGGATATCAACGACCCGCAGGATGGCGGCGACCATCAGAAGGACGAGGATCAGCAGCACCACGGCATTGGCAGCCGCCGCCGGATATTGCAGCAGCGACATCTGGTTTTTCATCATCAGAGCGATGGAGGCGCTCTGGCCGCCGGACATGACCTGCACAGTCGAAAAATCCGCCATCACCAGCGTGACGACGAAGATCGTGCCGATCGCCATTCCGGGCTTGGCAAGCGGGATCACCACGTTCCAAAGGATCTGCCAGCCGCTGGCGCCGGCGTCGCGCGCCGCTTCGAACAGCGAGCGGTCGATGCGCATCAGCGTGTTGAAGATCGGCGTCACCATGAACAGCGTATAGAGATGCACCATGGCAAGCACGACGGCGAAATCGGAATAGAGAAGCCATTCGATCGGCTTCGGAATAAGGCCCATCTGGATAAGCGTCGAATTGACAAGACCGTTGCGGCCGAGCACCGGGATCCAGGAGATCATGCGGATGATGTTCGACGTCATGAATGGCACGGTGCAGACTAGGAAAAGGACCATCTGCGTCGAGGTGCGGCGAACATGGAAGGCGAGGAAATAGGCGACCCAGAAGCCAATCACCAGCGTCAACGCCCAAACGATGGCCGTGAACTTCAGCGTATTGAGATAGGTCTTCCAGGTGACCCACGAACCCAGCGTATCGGTGTAGTTCGTGGTCAGGAAGGCGGGATAGAGACCTGCGAAATCATAGTCCCAGAAACTGACGACACCAATCATCGCGATCGGTAGCAGGAAGAAGAAGCCCAGGATCAGAAGGAGCGGCGCTGCTTGGAGATAGGAGATGAGCCAAAGCGGCACGCCGAAACCACCACCTGATTTCCCTGCTGCCTGGTCTGTCTTTGAGGAGGCGATCGTCGCCATGTTCCGGTCTCTCCGTTAGCGGCTTCCTCCCCCCGCTTGCGAGGAGAGGATTTGATTTGGGCGGCGATGCTTAAGCAGCGATAAACTCGTTCCAGCGGCGGACCATGTAGCGGTCCTCGTCCATCACCGAGTTCCAGCAGGCGACTGCGCCCATGCGGGCTTCGAAGGAACCGCCGTCGCGAACGGCGCCGGCCTTCTCCATGACCTTGCCTTCCGGAGACAGGATATCGCCCTGCGCCGGCTTGCCCTCGATCCAGTAGCCCCATTCGTCGGCCGACATGTACTGCTTGGCCGTTTCCATGCAGGCGGAGTAGTAACCCTGACGGTTGAGATAGCCGCCGACCCAGCCGGACGTGTACCAGTTGATGTATTCATAAGCGGCGTCGAGCTGTGCGCCCTTGAGGTGCGAGGCGAGGCCGAGGCCGCCGCCCCAGGCGCGATAACCTTCCTTGAGCGGCTGGAAGACGCAGGCGATCCCCTTGGAGCGGACAGCGGCAACGGCCGGCGACCACATGGACTGGATGACCACTTCGCCCGAGGCCATCAGGTTGACCGACTCGTCGAACGACTTCCAGAAGGCGCGGAATTGCCCGTCACCCTTGGTCTTGATCAGGAAGTCGATCGTCTTGTCGATCTCCGCCTTCGTCATGTTGCCCTTGTCGGCATATTTGATCTTGCCGGCGGCTTCCATGATCATCGCAGCATCCATGATGCCGATCGACGGGATGTTGAGGATCGCGGTCTTGCCCTTGAAGGCAGGATCGAGAATATCGGCCCAGCTCGTGATCGGCCGGCCGGTCAGATCCGGGCGGATGCCGAGCGTATCGGCGTTGTATATGGTCGGCACCATCGTCATCCACTGCGTCGGCTCCTTGGCGAATTTCTTGGAACCCTGCGCTTCGACGAAGCCGACCGTGTGCGGCGCCGTGCCCTGGGCGATGACACTGTCCGGCTTCAGCTTGCCGTTGATGAACAGCGGCACGATCTTGTCGTAATATTTGAGCTTCTTGACGTCCATCGGCTGCAGAACGCCGGTCGGGAAGACCTTCTTGGCGATCCAGTATTCGACGTCGGCAATGTCATAGCTGTCCGGCTGGGTGACGGCGCGCTGGGCGGCAGCGTCGGAATCGGTCGCCGTCATCTCCAGGGTGATGCCGAGATCGGCCTTGCACTTTTCGGCGATGGCATTGATGTTCGAAACGCCGGTGCCGAATTGGCGAAGCGTGATGTTGGATTGCGCCCAGATGGTCGGAAAGCCGGTGATGAGGCCGGAGCCGGCAATTGCGCCGGCAGCGGCGGCGCCGGTCTTTAGAAGTGAGCGGCGAGAGATTTCTTTGGCCGCCTTGGTGGTCTTCGTTTCAGTCGTCATATCAGTTCCCCTTTTGTGATGCTTAAATTCATGCGGAAACTCGGCCAAGGAGGATGACGTCCTCCGGAGCCCAGCTCAGAGACACCGCATCGCCGACCGATACGGGTTTGGCGAAGTAATCGCCGTCGCTCGCGATGACCGTGAAGTCGTCGCTGCCCGCGCCGATGACGGTGATCTTCACCGACGCGCCGCGATATTCGATGTTGGAAACGATGCCGTTGAAGCCGAGGGTCTTTTCCGAGGCCTCCTGCAGGCGCACACGGTCGGTGCGGATGCCAATATCGATGGCCTCGCTCACTCCCCTTCCCACTCCGCGCACGGAAAATGCCTGCCCCTCGGGCACAACCATCGTCAGCACGCCGTTTTCGCTGGATGCCACCCGGCCGGAGAGTACGTTATGATCGCCCATGAAGCGGGCAACGAAGGCCGTTGCCGGACGCTCGAAGACCTGACGCGGCGCGGCCGCCTGCTCGATCCTGCCGTCGTTCATGATGACGATGATATCGGCGAGCGCCATGGCTTCTTCCTGACTGTGCGTCACATGCACGAAGGTGATGCCAAGCGTCTTCTGCAGCTTCTTCAGCTCGGCGCGCATGCGGATCTTCAGGAACGGATCGAGCGCCGAGAGTGGCTCGTCGAGGAGCAGAGCCTCGGGATCGGTAATCAGCGCGCGCGCAAGCGCCACGCGTTGCTGCTGCCCGCCGGAAAGCTGCGCCGGGCGCCGCGTGGCATAGGCCTCCATCTGCATCAGCTTCAGCATGTCAAGCGCCTTGGCCCGGCGCTCGTCCTTGTTCACGCCCTTCATCTTCAGACTGAAGGCGACGTTGTCGATGAGGTCGAGATGCGGAAAAAGCGCGTAGGACTGGAACATCATGGCAGTGCCGCGCTTGGCCGGCGGGAAGTCGGTGACGACGACATTTCCAAGCCGGATATCGCCGGACGTGATGCTTTCATGGCCCGCGATCATGCGAAGGGTCGACGTCTTGCCGCAGCCGGACGGACCCAGAAAGCAGCAATAGGAACCAGCCGGGATCTTGAGACTTATGGCGTGGACAGCGGTCGTCGTACCATAAATCTTCGAAACGGATGCTATATCGATCTCTGCCGCTTTCGACATCGTGTCTCCCTCTGTTCGAGAAAGACGATGCATCTGCCGTGCCAGTTCTGTTGCGATGCACCAACCCTTTGTGAGTTATGGGCTTTTGCCGCTGCTTCCGCGAATGCCCATACGAAAGGCAAGCAGGTTTCTGCACATGAAATAGGCTTTCGTCTGCAATATGTGCATCGAATCGTATACAATTGTGCCCGCGATTCTGCGACAAAATCCATTTAACTTTTGCGACAAACACGGATATCATCACGCCGATTATCAGGTATCCGATTTCATGAACTCCCCAGCCGACGCGCTCCTGACGACAAACGATTCCACTGAAACCGGCGCACAGCAGATCCGCGATGCCATTCGCGAAGCGATCGTCGAGCGCAGGCTTTCACCGGGCACGAAACTTACGGAAAGCGATGTCGGCAATCTGTTCAACGTCAGCCGGACGTTGGCGCGCGCCGCTCTGCAGGCCCTATCCTATGAAGGGCTTGTCAGCGTCGAGAAAAACCGCGGCGCTTTCGTCGCCTATCCCTCGCCGGACGAAGCCCGGCAGATCTTCGCCGCCCGCCGTCTGGTGGAGCCGGGTATTCTCAGCGAAGTGGCGAAGAGGATCACGCCCCCACAGTTTCAACAGCTGAAGCAGCTCCTGCTCGAAGAAGGCCGGCTAATGAGCGAGCGCGGCCAGGCCGCACGCCGCGCCGAGATCAAGGCATCCGGCGATTTTCATCTCATGCTCGCCTCGATCTCCGGCAATTCGATCATGCAGCGCTTCATGGAGGAGCTTGTTGCCCGATCGTCGCTTGTGATCGCGCTCTATGGCCGATCAAGCGCCTCGAGCTGTGGCCACGCGGAGCACGGCGACATCATCGCCGCCATCGAGCGAAAGGATATCGAGAGGGCTTGTGATCTCATGCTCCACCATATTTCGCATATCGAGGCTGATCTCGATCTGCGCGAACGCAAGAGCATGGGCCTGAAGGAAGCCTTCGATCGCTGAAAGCGCGGCTTCTTGAGCGGTGATTTCCGGCGAGTGGCACTCATCTTGCATGAAAGTCCGGCGGCGGCGTTTTGGCTGCCCTGGTTCCAGGCGCGTTCGCCTACGGGATGAAATTTAGGGAGAATATCGTGACCGCATTCGACACTGTTTTCACGGGAGCGAGGCTGATCGACGGTTCCGTCAGCGACATCGGCGTCTCCGGCGGGCGGATCGCTTCGATCTCGGCGGCAGGCTCGGGCCAAGCAGCACTGGATATCGTCGATCTCGGCGGCGCGCTCGTCGTTCCGGGCTTCGTCGAAGGCCATATTCATCTGGACACCAGCTTCTACGGCGATTCCTGGGTGCCGCACAGGCCATGCACGAACGGTTTCGATGTGCACGAACGCGTGGCCTTCCAGGCGCAAAACATCGCCAAGGCGGCACCGATGGATGTCAGGGCGCGCAAGCAGCTGGATCTCTGCATTGCCAACGGCTGCACATCGATGCGCAGTCACGTCATGGTCGACGGTTCCGTGGGCCTGAAGTCGCTGGAAACGGTCCTGGCGGTGCGCGAGGAATATCGGGACCTGATCGATATTCAGCTCGTTGCCTTTCCCCAGAGCGGCATCCTTAAGAGCCCCGGAACGCCTGATCTACTCGACGAGGCCATGTCTCTCGGTGCGGATCTTGTCGGCGGCCTCGATCCTGCCAGTTTCGATCGCGACGTCGAAAGGCATCTCGACGTGGTATTTGGCGTGGCCGAGAAGCACGGCGCCGGCGTCGACATCCATCTGCATGACGCCGGGACGCTTGGCCTGTTCACCATCGAGCAGATTTGCGCGCGTACCCGCGTGCTTTCCATGGGAGGCCATGTCGCGATCAGCCACGCCTATGCGCTCGGCGACCTGACGCCGGATGCAGCAAAGCGTGCCGCTGTCATGCTATTCGAAAGTGGCGTTTCCATCATGACCAACGCGCCTGGCAACCATGCCTTTCCTCCTGTCGCGCTCTTGCGGGCCGAAGGCGTGACCGTTTTCAGCGGTAGTGACAATATCCGCGACTCTTGGTGGCCCTACGGCGATGGCGACATGCTGAGCCGTGCCATGATGATCGGCTATCGCTCGGGTTTCTACACCGATGACGAGCTTAGGGCCGCCTTCGACGTTGTAACTGTCGCCGGCGCGAAGGCGCTGAGGCTGGAGGGTTATGGACTGGAAGTCGGCGACAAGGCGGATTTCGTCACGCTGAAAGCTGAGCACATACCGGTCGCCGTCGTTTCCGTGCCGAAAGAGCGGTCGGTTTATAAGGCCGGCAGGTTGATCGCCCGTGACGGCGCAGTTCTTCGCGGCTGATCAGGCTTCACAGTCCAACGGCATTGAGACCTACCATGCTTGATCTTGTTATCGGGAATGTGCACATCGCAGACCAGCCGCATCCCGTCGACATCGGGCTCAGCGGTAGCCGAATTGCGGCCATCGAGCCGCACATCGCTGCCGATGCGCCGCGTCACGACATGTGCGGCCATTTCGCGTTCGGCGGCTTCGTCGATAGCCACATCCATCTCGACAAAGCCTGTATTCTGGACCGATGCATGATCTGCGAAGGCACGCTTGAGGAAGCGGTCCGCGAAACGGCAAAAGCCAAGGTTGGCTTCACGGTCGAGGATGTCCATGCTCGTGCCGCCCGTGTCGTCGAAAAAGCCATCGTCAACGGCACGATTGCGATGCGGGCCTTTGTCGAGATCGATCCTCGCGCCGGCTTCCGGTCCTTCGACGCGATCCGCCAGATCAAAAAGGAATTCGCGTGGGCGATCGACATTCAGATCTGCGCCTTTGCCCAGGAAGGATTGAACAACGAACCAGAGACTGCCGAGATGCTCGGCCAAGCGCTCATGTCAGGCGCGGACCTGATCGGTGGCTGCCCATATACCGATCCCGACCCTGATCGGCACATTCGCTGGATCTTCGATCTCGCCGAAAGGCATGACGTCGATGTCGACTTTCATCTCGACTTCGATCTCGATCCGAAAAATTCGGCAATTCCCTCGGTGATAGCCGAAACGCGGCGCCGCAACTACGCCGGCCGCGTCTCGATCGGCCACGTGACGAAACTGTCCGCAATGCCGAGAACGGCGGTCGAGGCGATTGCCGATCAACTTGGTGAGACCGGCATTGCCGTAACTGTCCTGCCGGCGACGGATATGTTTCTGCTCGGCCGCGAACGAGATCACCTCGTTCCGCGCGGGATCGCGCCGGCAATGCTTCTGGCCGGCAGAGGCGTTACGGTTACCGCGGCAACAAACAACGTTCTCAATCCCTTTACGCCCTATGGTGACGCATCTCTCAGCCGCATGGCCAATCTCTTTGCCAATGCCGCCCAACTTTCCAGGGACGAGGACGTGATCGTCGCCTTCGACATGGTCGCAACAAGCGCTGCACGTCTCATGCGGCGCGACCACACGCTCAAGCCTGGAAGCCCGGCCGACATTGTTATTCTCGACGCTGAAAATGCCTGTTCCGCGATCCGCGAAATCGGCCTGCCACTGGCGGGCTGGAAGGGCGGGCGGCAGACGTTCTCAAGGCCCAAACCCAATCTCATCTGGCCGACTCGATAGAGCTCCTGGATTATTTTGATTGCCGAACGCTCTACGGTGCCGCGCCTTGACCTTTCTGAAGCTGACGCATGAGCAGAAGGACTGCTTTCCTATTCCCGCGGCTTTGAATCGGGGCATCGACAACGGAACCGTCGGCATCAAGGCGCCCCCGTGCCCGAGCTTGGCCTGGAAAGCCGACGAATTCCGCGATAGTGATCAAACCGTAAGGTGCCGTCTCGCCTCCTGGGTATCCAGCGTCTCCGCCAGGCCTTCGTGGACGATCTCCCCGCGGTCCATGATATAGACGTAATCGGCAAGCTCGCGGCAAAAATCGAGGTATTGCTCGACCAGCAGGATCGCCATGCCGGTAGAACCCCTGAGATAACGGATAGCCCGGCCGATATCCTTGATGATCGACGGTTGAATGCCTTCGGTCGGCTCATCCAACACCAGTATTTTTGGCCGCATCACCATCGCACGGCCGATCGCCAGTTGCTGCTGCTGGCCGCCGGAAAGATCGCCGCCACGGCGCGACAGCATGGATTTCAGCACCGGAAACAGATTGTAGATGTCCTCGGGAATGGTGCGTTCGCGGCGCGGCACCGATGCGAAGCCGGTCTCCAGGTTCTCCTTGACAGTCAGCAGCGGAAAGATTTCGCGCCCCTGCGGCACATAGCCGATGCCCTGCTTGGCGCGGGCAAAAGGCGCCATGCCGTTCAGCGTCACGCCGTTGAAGGTGACCGAACCCGCCGACAGCGCATGCTGGCCGGTGACCGCGCGCAGCAGCGAACTCTTGCCGACACCGTTGCGTCCGAGCACGCAGGTAATCTTACCCATTTCCGCCTTGATCGAGATGCCACGCAGCGCCTGGGCGGCGCCATAATGCAGATTTGCGTTTTCGACTGTCAGCATTTCATCGCCCCAAATAATTCTCGATCACCTTCGGATCGTTGCTGACGAAATCGATCGAGCCTTCGGCCAATACCGAGCCTTCCGCCAGGCACGTCACCTTGACGTCGAGGTCGCGGATGAAGCCCATGTCGTGCTCGACCACCACCACGGAACGCGTCTTGGCGATCTCCTTCAGGAGCACCGCCGTCTCGGCCGTCTCGGCATCTGTCATGCCGGCCACAGGCTCGTCGACCAGAAGCAGCTTCGGCTCCTGGGCGAGCAGCATGCCGATTTCCAGCCATTGCTTCTGCCCATGCGAAAGATTGGCTGCCAGCTCATCGCTCCGGTGGGAAAGGCGCACCGTGTCGAGGATTTCGCGGATGCGGTCACGATCTTCCGGCGTCAGGCGATAAAAGAGCGTCGAGAAAACGCCGCGCTTGCGGTTGAGCGCCAGCTCGAGATTGTCCCAGACGGTATGGCTTTCGAAGACGGTCGGCTTCTGGAACTTGCGGCCGATTCCGAGTTGGGCGATATCGGCCTCGTCCTTCTTGGTGAGATCGATCTGGCCGTTGAAGAACACCTCACCCTCGTCGGGCCGGGCCTTGCCGGTGACGATATCCATCATCGTCGTCTTGCCGGCGCCGTTCGGGCCGATGATGGCGCGAAGCTCCCCCGGCTCGATGACGATCGACAGCGAATTCAGCGCCTTGAAGCCGTCGAAGGAGACGGAGACGTTGTTGAGATAAAGCATGCTGTTGGGCTTGATGTCCGGGATCATGGTCTCACTCCGCCGCCTGGATCGTCGTTTTACCGGCTTCCGCTTCCTCAGCTTTGGGCTTCGTGCTGACTGACTTGCAACCACTACCGATATATTGCGCCACCGTACCAACGATGCCCTTGGGCAGGAGCAGTGTCACCGCGACGAAGAGGCCGCCAAGGGCAAAGAGCCAGAAATTGGGGAACAGGCCGGTGAAAATCGTTTTGCCGCCATTGACGAGGATGGCGCCGATGATCGGGCCGATCAGCGTCGCCCGGCCACCGACCGCCGTCCAGATGACCACTTCGATCGAATTGGCGGGCGCGAATTCGCCGGGATTGATGATGCCGATCTGCGGCACGTAGAGGGCACCGGCAATGCCGGCCATCATCGCCGATATCACAAAGACGAAGAGCTTCATGTGCTCGACGCGGTAACCCAAGAAGCGCGTCCGGCTTTCGGCGTCACGAACGCCGACTAGCACTTTGCCGAACTTCGACCGCACGATCGCGGACGACAGGATCAGCGCCAGCGCCAGAAACAGCGCGGTGACGGCAAAGAGTACGGCGCGCGTGCCATCGGCTTGAATGTTGAAGCCGAGAATATCCTTGAAATCGGTCAGGCCGTTGTTGCCGCCGAAGCCCATGTCGTTGCGGAAGAAGGCGAGCAGCAGCGCATAGGTCATCGCCTGCGTGATGATCGACAGATAGACGCCATTGACGCGAGAGCGGAAAGCGAACCAACCGAAGACGAAGGCGAGCAGGCCAGGTGCTGCCAGCACCATGATCATCGCAAACCAGAAATGATCGAAGCCGTACCAGAACCAGGGCAGCTCCTTCCAGTTCAGGAACACCATGAAGTCCGGCAGGATAGGATTGCCGTAAGTGCCGCGCGAGCCAATCTGCCGCATCAGATACATGCCCATCGCATAGCCGCCGAGCGCGAAGAAGGCGCCATGGCCGAGCGAGAGAATGCCGCAATAGCCCCAGACCAGATCGAGTGCCAAGGCCAGCAGCGCGTAGGTCAGATATTTGCCGAATAGGGACATAAGATAGGTCGGTGTGTGCAGCGGGCTGGTTTCCGGCAGAGCCAGGTTCGACAGCGGTACGAGGAGAGCGATGGCGATCAATGTCGCAATGGCGATGCTGATACGGCGATCGAGCGAACGGAGGAGAAAGGCTGTGATCATGCTTCCACCGCCCTTCCCTTGAGGGCGAAGAGCCCGCGCGGACGTTTCTGGATAAAGAGGATGATGAGGACGAGAACCAGGATCTTGCCGAGTACAGCCCCCGCATAGGGTTCGAGGAACTTGTTGAGGATGCCGAGCGAGAAGGCGCCGACCAGCGTTCCCCAGAGATTGCCGACGCCGCCGAAGACGACAACCATGAAACTGTCGATGATGTAGCCCTGCCCAAGGTTTGGCGAGACGTTGTCGATCTGCGAGAGCGCAACGCCTGCCATCCCCGCAATGCCCGACCCCAGGGCAAAGGTGAAAGCGTCGAGCCAGGGCGTGCGAATGCCCATGGAGGACGCCATGCGCCGATTCTGCGTCACCGCCCGCATCTGCAGCCCAAAGGCCGAGCGCTTCAGCAGCAACAGCAGGGCGACGAAGACGCCGAGCGCGAAAACGATGATCCAGAGACGGTTCCAGGTGATCGAGAGATAACCAAGATCGAAGGAACCCGACATCCAGGAGGGATTGCCGACTTCCTGATTGGTAGGCCCGAAGATCGAGCGCACGGCCTGCTGCAGGATCAGTGAGATGCCCCAGGTGGCGAGCAGCGTTTCCAACGGCCGGCCGTAGAGGAAACGGATGACACCGCGCTCGATGACCAGGCCGACGGCGCCGGTGACCAGAAATGCCACCGGCAGGGCGATTGCCAGCGACCAGTCGAAGAGTTCCGGATAGGAACTGCGGATGACGCTCTGAACCATGAATGTGGAATAGGCGCCGAGCATGACCATCTCGCCATGCGCCATGTTGATGATGCCCATGACGCCGAAGGTGATGGCAAGCCCGATTGCGGCAAGCAGCAGCACCGAGCCAAGCGAGAGACCATACCAGACATTCTGCACCGCATCCCAGATCGCCAATTGGCTCTGGATGCTGGCAATCGCCGCCGCGACATCGGGCTTCAGGCTGTCATCGACGGAAACCGAGGACAGAACACCGATCGCATCGCGCCCGCCTTCGTTCTTGATCGTCTCGATCGCCGCCTTCTTCTGCTCCGGCGAACGATCAGAGCTGAGCACGGCAACGGCGCGCGCCCTCTCGAGTACGCCGCGGATTTCGCCGTCCTTTTCGCTCTGCAACGCCGCTTCCAGCGCCTCCAGCGAATCCGAGCTCGGCGCTTTCAAAACGGATTGCGCGGCCTCCAGTCGAACGCCGCGATCCGGGCTCATCAGCGTCAGGCCGCCGAGCGCCGCACGGACCGAGCGACGAAGATTGTTGTTGATCTTGATCTTGCTGAGATTGCCCTTGGCTTCCTGGCCGGCCGCCTGCCCGGTCAACGGATCGACCAAGGCCATGCCATCACCGGAAGATTTGGCGATGAAGACTTGATTGTCGGATTTGCGGACATAGAGATCACCGTCCGAAAAGGCCTGCAGCGCCGGAACTACCTTGGGATCGCCGGTCTTGGCCAGGTTCTTCACAATCTCGTCGGCCTGCTGGAAGTTTGCCGGACCCAGCGCATTGATGAGGCTATACGCATCCTCCTCGGCGCGCAGCGCGGTCGCCGCCAGCACCAGCATCAGGCAAAAGCCGGCGGCAAACGCCAGAGCCTTGCGGTGAATGAATTTGTCGAACATCGCACGTCCCCTCATGCTGTCGCGGGCAGAGGAGCCTGCCCGCGACGATCTGCGCGCATGATCCCGAAAAGTGCGAAGCGGTTTTCGGATAAGATCATGCGACATCAAGGAATTATTCGAGGCGGCCCAGCGCCGCCTCGATATCGGACGGAACTCAGGAACCCTTGCCGCCGCACTTGCCGGTGGTAACGTTGAAGTTGCCGCAGTTCATCGGCATGCGCCAATCCGAGATCAGATCCTTGCTGTCAGGCAGGTAATCCGACCATTCCTTGCCGACCACCGCAGGGGTCTGCGAAACGACATCGAACTGGCCGTTTTCCTGCACTTCGCCGATCAGCACGGGCTTGGTGATGTAATGGTTAGGCATCATGGTGGCGTAGCCGCCGGTAAGGTTTGGAACGGAAACGCCGACGAGCGCGTCGATCACCTTGTCCGGATCGGTCGTACCGGCCTTCTCGACGGCCTTCACCCACATGTTGAAGCCGATGTAGGCAGCTTCCATCGGATCGTTGGTTACCCGCTTGTCGTTCTTGGTATAGGCGTGCCATTCCTTGATGAATTCGGCATTGGCAGGCGTATCGACGGACTGGAAATAGTTCCAGGCGGCAAGATGGCCGACCAGCGGCTTGGTGTCGACGCCGGCGAGCTCTTCTTCGCCGACGGAGAAAGCGACGACCGGAATGTCTTCCGCCTTGACGCCCTGGTTGCCGAGTTCCTTGTAGAAAGGAACATTGGCGTCGCCATTGATGGTGGAGACGACCGCGGTCTTCTTGCCGGCCGAGCCGAAGGCCTTGATCTTGGAGACTTCCGTCTGCCAGTCAGAAAAGCCGAACGGCGTGTAGTTGATGATGATGTCTTCGTCCTTGACGCCCTTGGACTTCAGGTAGGCTTCAAGGATCTTGTTGGTCGTGCGCGGATAGACGTAGTCGGTGCCTTCAAGAACCCAGCGCTGCACGCCCTCGTTCTGCATCAGGTAATCGACAGCGGGGATCGCCTGCTGGTTCGGCGCGGCACCGGTATAGAACACGTTGCGCTCCGACTCTTCACCCTCGAACTGCACGGGGTAGAACAGGATCGAGTCCAGTTCCTTGAACACCGGCAGGACAGACTTGCGCGACACCGAGGTCCAGCAACCGAACACGGCCGAAACCTTGTCCTTCTGGATCAGCTCACGAGCTTTTTCGGCAAACAGCGGCCAGTCGGACGCCGGGTCGACGACGACGGGCTCCAGTTTCTTGCCGAGAACGCCGCCCTTCTTGTTCTGCTCGTCGATGAGCATCAGCATGGCATCCTTCAGCGTCGTTTCCGAAATCGCCATGGTGCCGGAAAGCGAATGGAGAACGCCGACCTTGATGGTGTCGTCGGCGGCAAAAGCTCCATGCAACGCGGTCGTCGACATGATGGCGCCCAGAAGCGCGCCGGAGACAAGAGTCCTCAGTTTCATGCGTAGTTCCCCTCTTTTTGTCTGCCGCAACGGCTCGTAAACGAAGATTAACCGTTGCCTTCCGCGACTATCCGGCAGCACCAGGGGATTCCACATACGTAATATGACGTAGGAAGCGGGGCGAAATGTGCAGCATATTAGCAGTCCACACACTTAAGGACTGCGGCGATCCGTGTTACGTCATGAATTACAGTTGCCAAACTATTTGGGGCAAGACTGCTGAAGGGTGGGCATGGCAGCGCGGCAACGCATCATTCCGGTGAGACGCGAATATAACCGCTGGGTCGCAAACCAGACATTGGAAGACTATGCCCTGCGCTTCACCGCCAAAAGTGCCCGGCAATTTTCCTCGCAGCGTATTTCGCAGACGGCGATCGGCGCCATCTCTTTCCTGGCGCTGGAGGCGATCGGCGGCGCCATCACGCTCTCTTACGGCACGACCAATGCCTTCTACGCCATTATCGTTGCCAGCATCGCTATGCTGGCGATCGGCCTCCCGATCAGCCGCTATGCCATCCGGCATGGCGTCGATATCGATCTTCTGACGCGCGGCGCGAGCTTCGGTTATATCGGCTCGACCATCACCTCGCTGATCTATGCCAGCTTCACCTTCATGCTGTTTGCCATCGAAGCCTCGATCATGTCGGGGGCGCTGGAACTGACGCTGGGCATACCTTTGTGGATCGGCTATATCATCAGCGCTGTCATGGTCATTCCACTGGTGACGCATGGCGTCCGTCTGATCAGCCGGTTTCAACTCCTGACGCAGCCGTTCTGGATCGTTCTCAATATCCTGCCCTTCATCTTCATCGCCTTTTCCGATTGGGGAAAGTTCGACCTCTGGCGCGCTTTCGCCGGCATACATCATGCGTCCAGCACATCCGGAACCGCCGCTCCCTTCGATCTCGTTGAATTCGGCGCCGCTTCCGCCGTGATCCTGGCGCTGATGTCGCAGATCGGCGAACAGGCCGACTTTCTGCGCTTCCTGCCGCCGGAAGGCCGCCGCAAGTGGCGGCACCGCCTGGTGATCTTCCTCGCTGGTCCCGGCTGGGTGCTCATCGGCGCGCTGAAGCTGCTGGCTGGCTCCTTCCTCGTCGTGCTGACGCTAAGTTCCGATGTTCCGGCGGACCGCGCCGCTGATCCGGCACAGATGTATCTGACTGCTTTCGGCTATATGATCCCCTGGCACAGCGCCGCCCTATTGCTGATGGCCGCTTTCGTCGTGGTTTCGCAGCTCAAGATCAATGTGATGAATGCCTATGCTGGCTCGCTCGCCTGGTCGAATTTCTTCTCGCGTCTGACCCACAGCCATCCCGGCCGCGTCATCTGGCTGGTTTTCAACGTCGCCATCGCCCTGCTGCTGATGGAACTCGGCATCTACAGGCTGTTGGAAGAGACGCTCGGCATCTTCTCGATCATCGCCATGGCGTGGCTCTGCACGATTTCCGCCGACCTCTTCATCAACAAGCCGCTCGGCCTTGCTCCCCCCGGCATCGAATTCAAGCGCGCCCATCTCTACGACATCAACCCTGTGGGCTTGGGGACCATGGCACTCTCGGCAACGATTGCCCTTATCGCCCATTTCGGCGCCCTTGGCGCAGTCGCCGCCTCGCTTGCCCCCTACATCACCTTGGTCATTGCCCTCATCGCCTCCCCCACGCTCGCCTGGGCGACCAAGGGAAAATTCTATCTCGCCCGCAAGCCGCGCCAGAGCTGGAAGAACCTCGCCACCATCACCTGCTCGGTCTGCGAGCATCCTTTCGAGCCGGAGGACATGGCCTGGTGCCCGGCCTATGCCGCGCCGATCTGTTCGCTCTGCTGCTCGCTTGACAGCCGCTGCCACGACATGTGCAAACCGAAAGCACGGCTCAATACGCAGGTCGGCACGGTCGCCAAGACCCTGCTGCCGGAGACCGTCGTCGCCAAGCTTGCCACCCGTCTTGGCCGCTACGGCATCGCCGTTGCGGTGGCGCTGACAGCCGTGGGCGCCATCCTGGCGATGATCGCGCATCAGGTCGGCTCCGCTTCGCCCGAGACGGCGCAAGTGGTCGACCGCACCATCTTGATCGTCTTCTTCGTTTTCGCCGTCATCGCCGGCGTCGTGTGCTGGTTCTACGTGCTCGCTCACGACAGCCGCGTTGTTGCCGAAGAAGAATCCTCCCGGCAGAACACTCTTTTGCTTAAGGAAATCGCCGCGCACAAGAAGACGGACGCGGCTTTGCAGAGCGCCAAGGAGGCGGCGGAAGCTGCCAACCGCGCCAAGAGCCGCTACGTCGTCGGCTTAAGCCACGAATTGCGCACGCCGCTCAATGCGGTGCTCGGCTATGCCCAGATTCTCGAGCGCGACGAAACCATTCCTGCGCCACGGCAATCATCGCTGAAGGTCATCCGCCGCAGCGCCGAACATCTTTCCGGCCTGATCGACGGGCTGCTGGATATTTCCAAGATCGAGGCCGGCCGGCTGCAGGTCTATTCCAACGAGATCAACATTCAGGATTTTCTCGACCAGATCGTCGACATGTTCCGCCCGCAGGCGCAGGCCAAGGGTCTTACTTTCATCCATGAACGATCCGCTGCCCTGCCCGATTATGTCCGCACCGACGAAAAGCGGCTCCGGCAGATCCTCGTCAACCTGCTCTCCAACGCCATCAAGTTCACCGACACGGGCAGCGTGCGTTTTGAAGTCGGCTATCGCAGCCAGGTCGCGAGCTTCACCATCGCCGACACCGGGCGCGGCATTGCCGAGAAGGATCTCACCCGCATCTATGAGCCCTTCCAGCGTGGCGATGCCGACAGCGTCCGCCCCATGCCAGGCCTCGGCCTTGGACTGACCATCACCCGACTGCTTACCAATACGCTCGGCGGCGAGATCTCCGTCGCCAGCGAAAAGGACAAGGGCTCGACTTTCAAAGTGCGCCTGATGCTATCGGCGGTGATCCGGCCGATGAAGCCGCCGGCGCAGGAGCAGAAGATAGTCAGCTATGAAGGCGCGCGCCGCACCATCGTCATCGTCGACGATAACGAAGATCATCGCGAGCTGATGCGCGAAGTGCTGTCGCCCCTCGATTTCATCGTGCTGACGGCCGCCGGCGGGCCAGACTGTCTGACGCTGATCGAGGGCATCAAACCGGATCTTTTCCTGGTCGATATCTCCATGCCGGGCATGAACGGTTGGCAACTGGTCTCGCGGCTCAGGGAAAACGGCCAGATGGCGCCGATCCTCATGTTGTCCGCCAATATCGGCGATGGCGCTGCCGCCAAGGACAGCGACGACAGCCATAATGACGCCATCGCCAAACCGATCGATATCCGCCAGCTTCGCGACAAGCTAGCGCTGCATCTCGGCCTAAGGTGGATCTATGCCGATGGTTCCGCACCTGTCTTGCAAAAACCCATGCACCCGATGAAGGGCCCGGGGATAGAGCATGTACGCGAGTTGATACGGCTTGGCGAAATCGGCTATGTCAGAGGCATCGAAGCGAAGCTAGCGGATCTTGCCAAGCTCGATCAGAACCAACCGTTCACCGATGCTTTGCGCACCTATGTTCAAGCCTTCGATATCGACGGGTTTCTGAACTTCCTGCACAGAATCGACAATGAAGAGGTAGAACCGATTGGCTGAGCCCGCCCTTCCCCGCGATATAGTCTTGCTTGTGGACGATTCGCCGGAGGCACTCGGTTTCCTGACCGACGCCCTGGAGCAGTCGGGCTTCTCCGTGCTCATCGCAACATCGGGGTTAGCGGCGCTGAACATCGTCGAACGCATCACGCCGGACCTGATCCTGCTCGATGCCTTGATGCCATCCATGGACGGCTTCGAGACCTGTCGGCGGCTGAAGGCGAACGCCGGCATAGCCCAGATTCCCGTGGTGTTCATGACCGGCCTGACCGAAACCGAGCACGTGGTGCATGCGCTGGAATCAGGTGGCGTCGACTACCTCACCAAGCCGATCAACGTCGATGAACTGCGCGCCCGCATCCGCGTCCATTTGCGCAATGCCCGCTCCGCCCAGAGCGCCCGCGTTGCGCTCGACGCCGCTGGGCGACATCTGCTGGCGGCCAAAGGCGATGGCGCTATTCATTGGTCGACTCCGCAAGCGACGCGCCTCGTCAATGCCGCGACCGGCAGCGACGACGGCCTCGATTTTGTGGCCAAACACATCGCTACCTTCATGCGCGAGCGCGAACGGCCGGGACCGGCACGCGACAACCTGCTGTCCATCAGCAATGGCGGCCAAGCGGCTCTGCAGCTCGCTTTCCTCGGTGCGATTGGCCCGGACGAATATCTTTTCCGCCTCACCGCGACCAACCAGCGCGCAGACGACGACGTGCTGCGCCAGCATTTTGCGCTGACGCAGCGCGAATCCGAAGTCTTGCTCTGGATTGCCAAGGGGAAATCGAACCGCGATATCGGCGAGATCCTGGGACTTTCCGCGCGGACCGTGAACAAACATCTGGAGCAGATCTACGTGAAACTCGGTGTGGAGAATCGGGCATCGGCAGCAGTGAGAGCTGCATATGTCCTGTATGAGGCTTAGGGGCGGGATCCGGCCGGTTGGGGGGTCTTTAACAGACTATCGGGAATTTAGTCCCAGTGTCTGGCTTGAAGCCGGACGTTTCGAGCAGCCGGCTTCATCTCCGCATGGCGAGAATCTCGAAAAAGATGCGGAAAAATGCTTTTTTCGCTCTTCAAGGGATCTGAACCGACGAACCCTCAACTAAATCATCTAAGCACCTGAAAAAATCGATATTTTGCGACCTAGCACAATTTATGGAACGCATTTTTCGTGAGTCATCGAACTGTATTGTGCGGCCAGCCATCGATCAGGCCGACTCCTAAGCCTTCAGCGCTTCGAGCCTCGCATAAATCTCAAGCGCGTCCGGATTGCCGGCTCTTCCTTATTTTTCACTGGCCTGCCATACACCCTCGCGGACAGCGAGTTCGGCGATCTTGGTGCGCGGAGTATCCGCGATCTGGATCACCTTGGTAGGCATGTGACGCAATGAGGCGCCGGTGCGGATCGTCGTCTTGATCGTCTTCTCGAGATCGGCGTCCAGTGTCAGACCTGCTCCAAAGCATACGTCGCGCCACTTGCCAGTCCTGACGCCAGCCAGTTCGATATCATCCAGCCGCATGCGAGGGAGCATCAGTCGAAAAAGCCCTCATCCTCTTCCCTGAGATATCTCCTGGCCCCTTCAGCGTCGATATCGAGGCCCAGCCCCGGCGCTTCCAGTAGGTCCACCATGCTGTCCTTCACGATCTGCGGTGGCAAGCCGATCACCAGATCCTCCCACCAGGGGTCGGAGGCGGTGGGATATTCGAAGGCGATGTAATTTGCCGGCAGCGTGGCGCAGACATTGATCAACGCGCCGAGGCCCAGCAGGCCGTTAGCGGTGCCGTGCGGTGCCATCAGGATCGAGTGCATGTAGGCGTGCTCGGCGACCCATTTTAGCTCGGCAATGCCGCCAATGTCGGCTGGATCAGGGCCGATGACACGTACCGCTTGCGTCTCGATTAGTTCCTTGAAATTGTGCCGCAGGTAGATCTGCTCACCAGTGTGGATTGGCGTCGAGGTGGAGGTTGTCAGTTCCCGATAGGCCTGCGGATTGACCCACGGCACATAGTCGCCAGTCAGCATGTCCTCGAGCCACATCAAATTGTACTTCTCGACCGCGCGAGCGAATTTAATGGCATCGGGCAGCATCCAGCCCGGGCCGCAGTCGAGCGCCAGGCTGACTTTGTCGCCCAGCACTTCCTTCATCGCGATCACGCAGTCGAGCATGTGATTGAAACCGCGTTCGCTGATCACGCCCTGATCCATGGCACCGTGATAGCCGGCCTTCTTCTGCGTCACGCCATAGTGGAAGCCCTCGATGGTGTCCTTCATGTTGGAGTGGAACGAGATTCCTTGCTTGACCATGAAGAAGTTCTGCGGCTGTTCCATCATCCATTTGACGTCAGCGGCGTAATCCTCCGGCCGGTCGCCCGTGCGCTTCCGGCGAACCGAGCCGTTGTAGACGCGCACCTTGTCCCGCACCTTGCCGCCGAGCAGTTTATAGGCGGGCACGCCCGCGGCCTTGCCAGCAATATCCCACAGCGCATGCTCAATAGCGCTCACCGCCGCGCCGTACGGCTTGAAAGAGCCGCGTTGGCGGATCTTCAGCATTACTCTCTCGACGTCGGTCGGGTCCTCGCCGATCAGCGCCTCGCGGAAATGCAGCACAAAGGGCTTGAGGTAGGACTTGGTGAACTCGACTTCGCCCAAGCCATAGAGGCCCTCGTCTGTAACGATGCGGACGATTGGGTGTTTGCCGATAACGGCGCAGCGGAGATCCGTGATCTTCATCTTCGTTCCTTTTTGCCTCAGCTCCAGGTGCGGTCCCAGGAATACTCATCGTCCCAATGATCCGTAGGCCGCCAAATGCCGGTGACACCCGGCTGCAGATGTCGCGAGATCACCTCGTCGACGACGTCGTCAATCCCCAGGCCCGGCTTGTCGGGAACAGTGATGAAGCCGTTCTTCACCAGGGGCTTGGGAAGGCCCGTTACGATATCGTCCCACCAGTCGACATCGACGGAATGGTATTCGAGCGCCATGAAATTTTCGGTCGCGGTCGCGACATGTGCCGCGGCCATTGCGGCGATTGGACTTTCTGCCATGTGGATGGCCATGGCGACACCCCGGTCTTGCGCCATGTCACCGATCTTCTTGGTCTCGAGGATTCCCCCACTGGTGAGCAGGTCCGGGTGGATGACGGAGACGCCGCCGCTGTTGAGCAGAGGTTCGAATCCCTCCTTGAGGTATATATCCTCGCCAGTGCAGATCGGCACCGTGGTGGCGTCCTGCAGCTGTCGGTATTGCTCGGTATACTGCCACGGGATCACATCCTCGAGCCAGGCTGGCACGTATTTTTCAATTCGCCTGGCAAGGCGAATGCCGTTCTGCATCGAGATGTGGCCGATATGGTCGATCGCAAGCGGCACATCCATGCCGATGACCTCACGCACCTCGGCGATGTACTGCTCAAGCAGGTCGAGGCCCTTGTCGGAAAAGTGCAGGCCGGTAAACGGGTGCTGGACGTTATGCAAATCGTAGGCAGCGTTGCGGACACGCCGCTCCTCAATGGTCTTCAACGGCCCGCGACTGGGATCGGTGCGGTATCCCTCCAGTGAGCCGGCGGGAAATACGACCGCACCGGGCACATCAGCGATCTGCATCAGCCCCAGATCCATCTTGAGGAAAGTGAATCCGAGCTCCATGCGCTGCTTGAGACGCTTGCCGGTCTCCGTACCGCTCGGCACGGTGGCGTCGGTATCGCAGTAGACGCGCACTTTCTCGCGAAAACGGCCGCCGAGCATCTGGTAGATGGGGACGCCATAGGCCTTGCCGGCAAGATCCCACAACGCGATTTCAACCGCCGATACGCCGCCGCCTTGCCGGCCGTGCCCGCCGAACTGCTTGATTCGGCGAAACAGGCGGTCGATGTTGCAAGGGTTCTCGCCTAGCAACCGGCTCTTCAGCATCAGCGCGTAGGTGGCGCTGGCACCGTCGCGCACCTCGCCAAGCCCGACGATGCCCTGGTTGGTGTAAATCTTAAGCAGCACCGAGTTGAACGGCGCGCCGACAATTTCGGCCACCCGCATGTCGGTGATGCGAAGGTCGGACGGCTTGGAATGCGTGTTCACCCGATTGAGCGCCTCGTCGGCTCCATCTGCCTCTGGCATGATTCATCCTCGTTCTGGTCGGGGGGCTCGTCGCCGCGCACGCTGGAGTGGCGGAGAGCGTTGCTAGCTAGTCCAGCTCTATCTCGTGGTTTTGAAGGTAGTCGCGGTTCATTTCAACGCCGAGACCAGGCTTGGACGTAAGCTTGAGGCTGCCGTTCGAAACATCGAGCGGTCTGTCGATAAGGTCATCGTATTTGCCCAGGTTCCACGCCGAGGTTTCGAGTTTGTAGAAATTAGGAACGGTCATCATCACCTGCGCTCCCGCTACCACGTTGATCGGCCCTGCGGCGTCATGCGGCGAGACCGGTATGTAATAGGCTTCGCATAGGGCAGAAATCTTCTTGAGTTCGGTAATGCCGCCGGTCCAGGTGACGTCCGGCATGATGTAGTCGGCGAGCTTGTTTTCGAGCACCGGCACGAAATCCCACTTCGTGTGGCCGCGTTCGCCCCACGAGATAGCGGCGCTGACCTTCTCACGGACCTGTCTGAGAGCGTTGAGGCTCTCCGGTGGACAAGGCTCCTCAAACCAGTCGATCTGACCAGCTTCCTCGAGGCTCCGACAAAGGCGAATGGCGGTGGGAACGTCGAAGCGGCCATGCGCATCGATGAGGATGTCGACATCAGAACCCGCCGTCTCGCGGATCAGAGCCGTGAGTTCGGCGGCTTCGCGCTCGTCCTTGCGGGTCATGCTGCCATCGAGGTAGCCATCCCGCCGTTCGCGAGGCAGTCCATCGACGGTGCGGCCTTGCTGGGGAAAAGGATCGAACTTGAGTGCAGTGTGGCCGGACTCGACGATATCTCGTATTTCACGGACTACAGCCTCTTTGCTGGTAAACTTGGCCTGGTTGGGATGCGTGTAAAGCGCGATTTCATCGCGTACCGGTCCGCCCAACAGCTCGTAAATCGGCTTACCAAGAACTTTGCCGCGGATGTCCCAGAGGGCTATGTCGATGGCGCTCACGCATTCGACGGCGGCGCCGCGACTGCCCATGTAGGTGAAGCTGCGGAATATCTTGTGCCACAGATACTCGATGCGCGCCGGGTCTTCGCCTGTCACAGCGGCACCGATCTGCCGCAGGATCGTGCAGAGCGCGCGATTGGCGAGCCTTGTCGTGGTGGTGATCTCTCCCCAGCCACTCACCCCCTCGTCGGTCGTCACTTCGACGAACAGATACTCTCCCCAATAAGAAGCATCGGATCTGATTAGCCACGGCCGAACGCTGGTGATTTTCATCTCAACTGCCTTTGTCTGAAGTTGTCGGGGTAACGATATTCCAGGTGAAATCTATCCTGCCCGAGCGGCGTGACGCGCACGCATGTGTTCGAGGATATGCCGGCCGGAGCCCTCGACATGGCGCGCAATGAGTTCGGCTGCCTCGTTCGCATTTCCCGCTTTTACAAGCGCGATGAGCTCGCGATGCTCGCTAAGGATCGCGGCACGTCGGGCGAGCGTGAAGTTGAAACGCCGGCTCACGGCTCGAAGCACTTCTCGATGCTTCCACCAAAGCTCGGCGGCATGGCGGTTGTAGTGCTTTTGGTACATTACGGTGTGAAAGGCGGTGTCCAGCTCGCTGTGCTTGAACGTGTCGGCGAAGTTGTTTTCTTCAATCAGTCCCTGGATGCGTTCGAGTTCAGCAATGTCCTCGACGGTGGCCATATTGACGAACCATCGCGTCAGTGCCGGCTCGATCAAGACTCCTATCTCGTAGATATCCCGAACAAAATCCTGATCTATGGGCCGGACGCGCGCTCCGCGGTTGGGAATGAAAGTGACAAAGCCCTCCCCGCGCAACAGTTGCAAAGCCTCGCGCACGGGGTTGGTCGAGGTGCCGTGGCGCCGGGCGAGATCGGTGATGACAAGTCGCTCATTGGCAGCGAGCCGCCCTTCGATGATGTCTTCCCTGATCAGTTGATAAAGCGACGCGCCCTCGCTGGAGGCCCCGATAGCGTCGAACCCCTCGGGTGGCTGTGCTTTAAAATCACTTGTTTCGGCCAAGATTGTCCCCAATCAATACACATATTTCTTGGATATCATGCGAAACTTCGCCAAACAATGTATGATTTCTTTGATTGACAGACAATCTTCAATCTGAAAACGTATGACAAGGTCGAAAGGATACATTGGGTGGGAAGCCCTACGGCCGGGGAGCAAAGACCGCTCGCCTCGATGCAGAGCGGCACGGGAGAAAACCTGGGAGGATACTTATGACGAGTATTTCACTCGGCAGTGCTGTTGTGCGCGGTACTGTATCCACTGCTTTGATGGTATCGTTGATGTCGGCGTCTGCGCTGGGTGCGTCGGTCGACTTGAGCAAGTGGTCGCCGCAATATGTGCGCGCCATTGCCGGCACGCAGGATTTTGACACGGCGGCCGATTGCGCCAAGGTCACCCCGCTCGACTACAAGGGGCGACTGACATTCTGGTATCAGGGTGTGTTCGAGGGCGATCCCGACCTCCTGCGCCAGTATTACAAGGACTTCTTCGCGACCTTCCGCAAAACCTATCCAAACATCCAGCTTGAGGAACAAGCCCTCACCTATAACGACCTGCTGGACAAGTTCCGGACCGCGCTCCTTGGCAATGCAGCGCCCATGGCGATCCGCCTGCAGATTCTTGGCGGCACCGAATTCGCCTCAAAGGGCTATTTGCAGCCGCTCAAACCCGAGGATGTAGGGTATTCGACCGAGGATTTCTGGCCCGGCGCAATGAAGGCCGTAACCTGGGACGGGGTGACCTACGGCATTCCAACCAACAACGAGACGATGGCGTTCATCTGGAACGCTGACATTTTCAAGCGCGCAGGCCTCGATCCTGACAAGGCTCCGGCAACCTGGGATGACGTCGTCAAATATTCCAAGCAGATCCACGACAAGCTCGGCATTGCCGGTTACGGCCTCGTGGCTCGCAAGAATGCCGGCAATACGCCGTACCGATTCATGCCACAGCTGTGGGCCTATGGCGGCGGCGTCTTCGACGAAGCTACCGCCAACCCGGCCTATAAGGAAGTCGAGCTCAACAGCCCGCAGAGCAAGGCGGCATTGCAAGCCTCCTACGATATGTATGTTCGCGACAAGTCGGTTCCGGTTTCAGCGCTGACCAACCAGCAAGCCGACAACCAGCCGCTCTTCCTCGCCGGTCAGCTCGGCATGATGATCTCGCACCCGTCCGACTACGACGTCATGCTCGACCTGCAGAAAAAGGCGACAGGTACTGACAAAGTCAAAGCCCAGACCGTCATCGACAACATGCGCTACGGTCTCATTCCGACTGGCCCCGACGGCAAGCGTGCTGTCGTGTTTGGCGGCTCCAACATTCACATCGTGAAGCCCGAATATGTCGAGGGCGGCAAGGTAGACGAGCCGGCGGCAAGGGCTATCACCTGCATGTGGACAAGCCCCGAATGGTCGCTGAAGATGGCCTACGCGGGCTCGAACCCGGGAAACCTTAACGGCTTCAAGACCAAGTGGATGAAGGAACGTCTGGACCATATCAAGTTCCTTGATGTCACGACCTCAATGCTTCCATACGGCGTTCCCTTCCCGGCACTGCCACAGTCCCCCGAGATCATGAACATCATCGTCCCGGACATGCTGCAAAATGCCCTGACCGGAGCCATGACCGTCGACCAAGCAGCGGACGACGCAGCCAAGAAGGTCAAAGACCTGATGAATGGCGGACTCTAGTCCAAGCCTGACGATCTGACCGGCTGCGCCTCGATTGCAGCCGGTTTCTTCCGAAGAATAAGGACAGAGTATCGTGACGATCTTGACTGGGAAGGCCGAGGCTCGCCGAAGACTGCAACCCGATGGGTTCGGCGGGCTGCGAAAGATTTGGCAGCATCGCGCTGACTACGCCTACGTTCTTCCTGCGATCGCCGTGATGCTCATCGTCATAGCCTACCCTATCTACTACACGATCGAGCTGTCTTTCTTTAATACACCGCCCGGACTGCAACTCCGGGACAAGATTTTCGTCGGCTTCGACAACTACATCGCCATCCTCACCAGTCCGGTGTTCTGGAAGGTCACCTCGAACACCCTTATCTGGACGCTGGGATCCACTTTCGTCTCATTTGTCCTCGGGTTTGCCTGCGCCCTGGCGCTCCATCGTGACTTTCTCGGCCGTGGCATCCTGCGCGCCGTCCTGATCATTCCCTGGGTCATCAGCGCGGTCGCCGCGTCCTATATCTGGAAATGGATCTACCACTCGGACTTCGGGATCATTGGCGCGGTCGTGGTCAGCCTCGGATGGGCCGAGCGGCCGCCGAATTTCATCGACAACGTCAGCACAGTGCTGCCCTCGCTGATCGTCGTCAATATCTGGCGAGAGTTTCCGTTTGCCATGATCATGATGACGGCTGGCCTGCAGACGGTTCCCGACCAGTTGCTGCGTGCCGCAAAAGTCGATGGAGCCAATGCATGGCAGCGGTTCTGGCACGTCACCTTTCCGCATTTGAGAAACGTCTCGACGGTGACGATCCTTCTGCTGGCAGTGGCCAACTTCAATTCTTTCATCATCCCCTGGATCATGACCGGCGGCGGACCGTCGAACGCATCGCATATCTGGATCACCCATATTTATGAGCTCGCCTTCGGCCGCCAGCGCTGGGGGGTGGCGGCCGCCTATTCGGTGCTGCTGTTCCTGATCCTGATGTCGCTCGGCTACTTCTACGTCCGTGCCCTGAGCGGCAATGAACAGAAGGACGGTAGCAAATGAGCGCGATTGCCGAGACTGCTCAGCGGGACCGAGCGCGTCGCCGTATGCGCATCGATGGATGGCGGTGGGGCGGACGCATCTTCCTTGTGTTCATGCTGCTTTACACCGCATTACCGATGGTCTGGATGCTGATCACCTCGATCAAGTCCGGCTTCGCGGCCATGCAATTCCCGCCGCAATGGTGGCCAGACCAACCCACCCTCGCCAGCTATCAGAAGCTGCTCGATCCGCAAAACAGCGTAGGCCAGGACTTCCTGCGCTTCTTCTGGAATAGTCTTTTCGTCTCCACCGCCACGACCATCCTTTCGGTGATCGTGGCAGTTCCTGCGGCCTACGCGTTTTCACGCTTCACCTTCCCGGGCCGGAACTTTCTGTTCTTCGCCGTCTTGCTTCGGAACATGTTCCCGGCGGTGATCTTTCTCGTGCCGCTCTTCATCCTGATGCGCGCGGTCGGGCTGGTGAACACGCATGGGTCGCTCATCCTCACCTACCTCACATTCGGCCTGCCGCTGGCGATCTGGCTGCTCAAGGGCTTTTTCGACAACATCCCGGTGCAACTCGAGCAGGCGGCGCGCATCGACGGGGCAACGCGGTTCCAGGCCTTCGTCCAGATCGTGATGCCGCTCTCGGCGCCAGGCATCATCGCCACGGCGATCTATTCCTTCATTGGCGCGTGGAACGAGTACATCTACGCCTACACCTTCCTCTCCAAGAACGAGCAGTTGACACTGCCGGTCGGCATCCAGCGCTTCTTCTCGGAAAATACAACGGACTTTCCGGGCCTGATGGCGGCCAGCTTCATGATGAGCGTGCCCGTCGTGGTCCTGTTCCTCGTCCTGCAACGATACTTCGTACGCGCCCTCACGGAAGGCGCAGTCAAGCACTAGGGGAGTTGCCGGTGACCCACGTGGTCCTCAAAGATCTAGTCAAGACCTATGGCAGCTTCAAAGCTGTCAACAATGTTTCGCTGACGGTCAACGACGGCGAATTCGTTGCGCTCGTCGGCCCTTCAGGCTGCGGCAAGACAACCACACTCAATCTTGTGGCGGGGCTCATCCCTATCACCTCTGGCGACATCGTGATCGGCGACCGGGTGGTCAACGACCTCGATCCCAAGGACCGAGACATCGCAATGGTGTTCCAGAACTACGCGCTCTATCCGCAGAAATCGGTCTACAATAATCTGGCGTTCCCGCTACAGATGCGCAAACTGCCAAGGGACGAGATCGACAAGAAGGTCAGGGAAGCGGCGCGCGTGCTCGACATGACGCAGCTGCTCGAGCGCAAGCCACGCGAACTTTCGGGCGGCCAACAGCAGCGCGTGGCGCTGGGCCGTGCCCTCGTTCGCGATCCGGCGGTATTCCTGATGGATGAACCACTCTCCAACCTCGACGCAAAGCTGCGCGTCCAGATGCGGTCGGAGATCAAGCGTTTCCACCAGGACCTCAAGGCGACGATCATCTACGTGACGCACGACCAGCTCGAAGCGGTAACCATGGCCGACAGGATGGCGGTGATGAACGGCGGCTACCTGCAGCAATACGATTCACCGGCGCAGGTCTTTGCCCATCCGGTGAACATGTTCGTCGCCAGCTTCGTCGGCAGCCCGGCGATGAGCCTTGTTCCGCTGGAGGCGTCAACGGCAAGCGGCAACACTGTGTTGACCAGCGCGGAGGGCTGGCGCCTCGAGCTCTCGCCAAACAACGTTCGGAAGGTCGCGAGGGCAAAAACCAAGAAAGTCGTGCTCGGCGCACGTCACTCGACGATCAAGCTGCATAAGAGTGCGATGCCTGGAAGCGTGCCTGCCAAGGCCTACACGGTGGAGCCGACCGGAGACGTCACCTTCGTACAGGCGTTGCTGTCCGGCGCCATCGTCAATGTCAGCGTGCCGCCGACCATTGCCGTCGCGCCCGACGAACAGATTTGGCTCGAGTTCGATCAGGAGCGGATGCATCTGTTCGACGGCGAAACAGAAATGGCTCTCAAGGCCGACTGAGAGCAAAACGGATGGGTGTGAAGCGAGGGCGTGGATGACTGCGAGGCTTAAAATCACGGCGATCAAGCCCTATCCGGTATGGGTAGGTACGCGCAACCAGATGCTGGTCAAGGTCGAGACCGACAACGGCATCTTCGGCTGGGGCGAGAGCGGCTTGAGCGGTCGCGAGAAGGCCGTAGCCGGCGCGATCAAGCACTATCGCGAGTTTCTCATCGGCCGCGACCCGATGCAGATTGGTCGGATCTGGCAAGAAGCTTATCGCAGCCAATACTTCGAAGGCGGCCGCGTTCTGCAGGCGGCGATTTCCGCCATCGACATTGCCCTTCACGACATCAAGGGCAAGGCGCTAGGGGTGCCGGCCTACGAACTGCTGGGCGGCAAGCAGCGCGACCGCATTCCGACCTTCGCCTCGACCGGTGACGAGGCCGAGGGCGATGTTGCCATCGAACGGGCCCGCGAACTACGCACACAAGGGTGGCAGGCGATCCGCTTCTTCCCAGCCGGGCAACACAGCAAGGACATCTTTGAGCCGCGGGAGTCGATCGGCGCTACCGCGACTATGCTAAACAAAGCGCGCGAGGCGCTCGGCGACGACGTCGTCCTCGGCATCGACTATCATCATCGGCTGTCGGTGGCGGAGGCGGCGAGCTTCTGTAACAAGCTCGGCCGTGGTGTGCTTGATTTCCTCGAGGAGCCGATACGAGACGAGACACCCCAGGCCTACGAATCCCTGCGCACGATGACTGACATCCCCTTCGCCATCGGCGAGGAATTTGCCAGCAAGTGGCAATTCCTGCCCTACATCGAGCGTGGCATCCATCAGTTCAACCGGCTCGATGTTTGCAATGTTGGCGGGCTCACCGAAGCGATGAAGGTCACTGGCTGGAGCGAGGCGCACTATGTGGACCTGATGCCGCACAATCCCCTCGGCCCAGTCTGCACGGCCGCGACCATTCATCTCGCCGCCGCGGTACCAAATTTCGCTTGGCTTGAGACCAGAGCGCCCGAAGCAAAGTTGGGCTTCGATAATTCCGACTTCTTCCCCGTGCAACCTCGGCTCGACGGCCCCGACTATCCCGTCAGCGATCTGCCCGGGCTCGGCGTCGAGGTCAACGAAGAGGCGGTCAAGGCGGAGAGCTTTCGTTTCTGGGAAGCGCCTCACCTGAAGCGCCGCGACGGTTCTGTCACAAACTGGTAGTTTCATCCACTGGAGCCTAAAATGACGCATACGCCTGACATTCCGCGACCGCCCAAAGAGCTGATCGACGCGCTGAAGGAAATCGGCGCCGCAACAATTTCCGGCACGCTTGGCCACATGGGCTTTCGCAATCCGCACATGGTCGGTCCCGTGCCGCAAAATCGCGGCAAGTCGATCGTCGGGCCGGCCCTGACGCTTCAATTCATGCCGCAGCGGCCGGACCTCTTCACCGAGGGAGAATATGCAAATCCCGAGACGCAGTTGCACCGCCACGTGCTTTATCACGTGCAGGAGGACGATGTGGTTGTGGTCGACGCGCGCGGCGACATGAGCTCGGGCGTCTTCGGCGATATGATGTCGACGTATTTCAAAGGCAGAGGCGGCGCTGGCATCGTGATCGATGGCTGCATGCGCGATCGGCCCAATGTCGAGAAGCTGGATCTACCTTTATGGCTGCGCGGCTGGACGCCCAACTATCATGTGCAGACCGGCATCTATCCCAACGCCGTTAACGTTCCAATCGCCTGCGGCGGCGTCACAGTAATCCCCGGAGACATCATCGTCGCCGACGATGATGGGGTGGTGGTGCTTCCAGTCGCAATGGCCTCGAAGGTAATCGAAGAATCGCAAAAGCATCACGAGTGGGAGGAGTTCTCGCGATTGAAGCTCATGGAGGGCGGGTCGCTGCAGCGTTACTATCCGCTGCATGACGATGCCCGC
The DNA here is from genome assembly GCF_030272705.1 of Rhizobium mayense. Lineage (GTDB taxonomy): Bacteria > Pseudomonadota > Alphaproteobacteria > Rhizobiales > Rhizobiaceae > Rhizobium > Rhizobium mayense. The sequence goes on from NZ_JARFYM010000025.1 coordinate 31,637, forward strand.
GGAGAATACGAAGAGTGGCGCAAAACAAACCGCGTGGGAACAACTTAGCCAATGAATAACGGGGAACTTTCTGGGGTATTGCCGGCGTCTACACAAAAAGCACGGAGTCGAATGTCGCCGCAGGTGCCTGGTTTCAATCTGGTATCCGGGATCCGACCGCCGAGTTCGCCAATTGACGCCCAAAGTCGTCGGGGCGTGCTGAAGGCTAGCTTTCGCTCCACGCAATGCGCGGGCGCGCAAGTAATTCCGCATTCAGATGCACCGGCCAACGGCTGCTCTTGGCGAGAATCGAACGGCCAGCACTGTCATCGCCAATAAATCAGTGTTTGAAACAATTCTCACGGTGCCACCGCAGAAATCGAGGATGTGGCCGCTCGATTGGTCGTAGAGGCGCAATCGCCCTTCCTGTTTTGTTGATCACACCTCGGATGCTATCGGGATCGTTGGCTTGCCGAGAAATCAAGATGTCAAGTTCATCGGTAAGACTGATCAGTCCGCGGTCGAACATCCAGTGCGCCGTGCCAGATAGCGCAATGCCGTTGCCAAGAATATCGGGTCCGTTCGCCTCTAGTGGCCGGATATGTCCAGCATCGACTTCCGCGCGTCCGCCGCCGTTGATGAGCTTCAATCCAGTGATTGCGCATCGTTTGTCATAGGCGTGCAAAACGAGCCGGCGAAATATTCGGCTACGAACGATCCGCGACGACAATTGTGCAACGCGCTCCCGCTCTTGCTCGAACATGAACGGTGCCTGAGCTCCGTCTTCGAAGCCGTCGACAGAATGTGAAGGTATCTGGTCGCCCAGGCGGGGCAATTCTGGTTCTTGTTCATCAAGACCAGCCGACAGGATACGATTGAAATCCGCCCCGGAAATGGGTCGTACCGCTGCCTGCGCTCTTCCAGAAATCCGACCATCATCGTTCAGGACACCGCGTTCGATAACGCCATCTGTTCCACTGAACGGAACGGCATTGATGAAATCTAGGTAACTCCCTGGTTCTATCAGCGCCAGATACATGCCAGGCGCCTTCGGATCCGGGATGACCTGGGCAACCTTTGCTACGGCGAAATAGCCGCGCGTCGCAGCAACTTTGCGCGGCTCACAGTAGATGATCCAGTCTCCGACACAGGCTTGAACGCGGCCAAGATACTGGCTCGGGAACTGGTATTGTTCCGCCGGGCTGTCGTCGTAGATCGAATCTGAGCGATGGATAAAAACCCCGAATCCCATGCAGCACGCTTAGCGCTGAAGGCAAGCTTTCGCAATGCGTGGGGGGCGCAAGTAATTCCGCATTCAGATACACGGCAAACAACCCACTCCTCCATGACGTCCTCCAGGGACGCGCCCTGCGCCTGCTCACCAGGCGGCGTCTCGAAGCGCACCTCACCTATCAAACCTTCAGAGTGTTCGGCGCGATCATTCCGGATCTCGATTATGTTCTCGCAATAGAAATGGCGGACCTCCCGACACCGGCAAGTTCGATCCTGCCGCTGTGTCTGCGACCCGCTCTTCAAGCAGTAATGGCCATCGTTGCGCGAACCGGACCGGAGTTGCTTGATATGCTGCGTGGCCGGAGGGTCCGACCGTTAAGGCGATGCCTCCCGATCGACACATGCTGTGCCATGTCGGCAGCATCGATTTCAATGAAAAACGGCGCGTCCGAGACGCGCCGCTTCGAGATCTTGGTGCCGCTGGAAAGGCGTCAAGCGCCAGCAGTTTGCGTATGGGTCGCAAGCTGCTCATCGTGGTTGTTGAACAGCACGTGGACAGCATCGTGGCCGGTCGGGGCGTAGTTCTGCAACGTAGCGACGACATGGGTTTCCGAACCCGAGTTGATGCTGATCTTCGTCGAATTGGTTGCGGTATCGACCGCCGCCGTCATCGACGCGACAGCGCTCGCCTCGGTCATGCCCGGATGTTCGCCGACCAGTGCGTTCAGCAGGTTCGACACATCCAGCTTGTCCCCCTCTCCCTTCGGGCTGAAGTCGGTGATGACGTCGGCCATGTTGAGGTTGTGCAGAGCCTGGGCATCGAGCACGAAGATATCCGCACCAGGGCCACCGGTCATGGTGAAGCCGCCGCCACTCGTCAGCGTGTCGTTGCCGTCGGTACCATAGAGGTGGCCGAAGTCGATCTCGGCATAGGCGCCGTCGTGGCTGAGCGAGAAGTCGCTGGCCGAGTAATCGCCTATGAGACCGATCGCGGCGGTGTGGGTACCGTCGGTGACGGTGAGCACGCCGCCGGTCTTCGCCGCGTTTTCGGCATAGGAGAAGCTGGCAGTCGCGGCAGAGATGTCGCCAAACCGCAGCGTGTCATTGCCGTCGAGGCCGGCGATCGTACCGGTGAAGGCTGCCGCGTGGTCGATGGTGATGGTGGCCCGGGCGTCCGTGTTCAACGTGATCGCCTCGCTGAATGAACCGCCGATTTCGAGGCCAGCATGACCCGACACCAGCACCGTGCCGCTGCCGCTGACATTGCCCTCGAGATTGATATTGCCGCCATTCGCCCACAATGTGCCGTCATTGACGACGCCGCTGTGTATGTCGAGTCCGCCGGTCCCGGTCGCCTCCATCGTGCCGGTATTGCTCACCGCGTTGACACCGGTGTCGATGACGAGCGCGTGGCTGCCGTCGGCAATGATCGTGCCCTCGTTGACCAGCGTCAGGTGACCGTCGCCGAGTTGGCCGGCGCCGGAGATGGTGTTGTCAACATTGGTCAGCGTGACATTGTCACCGCTGCCGAAGATGACGTTGGACGCATCATCGGACAGCGTCACCGTGCCGCCGCCGGTCAGCGTGAGGCCGTGTTGCACGATTTCGAAGGCCGTCTCGCTGCCGGTCGAAGCGAGGTGGATGCTGCCGGTATTGTCGAGCGTGCCGCTAATCGGCATCAGCGCGCCGTCGCTCAGCACCATATCGCCGGTATTGTGCGTTACCACCGTCTCGTTGAAGAGGAAGTCGTCCGCCGTAAGCGCCGCGGCGCTGACGCCCGCCAAGGTAATGGTCTCGCCATCGCCGAGCGTGATAACGGCATTGCCCGATGCGTCGGTCGACAGATGGGCCTGAACGTCCGCGAAGCTTGAGAAGCCCGCGAAGCCGACCAGATCGATCTTATCATGCGCCGTGTCGAAGTTGTGCACGACGTCGGCACCGATGGTGTTCGCGAAGACCAGCGTGTCGTTTGCGCTCGATGCAGTGAGCGTATCGTCGCCCGACCAGGCGAAAATCGGCGCTCCTTTGGCATAGGCTTCAACGTTGTCGGCCACAGTGGCCATGCCAGTCGAGCCGTCCGCATTGGTCCAGGTCTCGGTGACCTGTAGGACCAGTGCGCCGGTAACGCCTTGGGGCGACGTGACCGTCAGCGACGACGGATCGCTAGTGGAAACCGACCAGGTACCGTCGGCATTCTGCGTACCGCCGCTCAACGTCCAACCGGTGTGCAGGCCGGCAACGGTGACCAGCACCGCGCCGACATGATCCGACGGAGCAGAGAGTGCAAGGTTCATCGCCTCGCCAGAAGTGCCGGCGGGCATATTGGAATATGTATAGTCCACATGCACAACCGCAGAGGATGATCCACCATCGCCGTCGCTGACAGTAAAAGTAACAGTCCGGTCGCCTCCCGAATTCGAGGTCGAGCTGAATTGAATGTCCTTCAGCAACGCGGTTACCGCAGCCGGCGTAGCATTCGTGTTGAAGCTAATCGTCAGCGTTGCACCACCATCGCTGGATGTGAGGGTACCAATGTTCTTCCCGTTATAAGAAAGATTGCCGGAGGTCGCACCTGAAACGCTCAATTTGACCGAGGAACCCGTCGATTGGACGACAAGTGTTCCACCGCTGAAATTGGTGGAGTCAGCGTCTGTGACCAGAGCGTGCGGTGCCAGATTAACGGCGCCGGTCTTCGCTTTGTAGCTGATTGATGAATCGCTTCCAGCGGTCGAAGTATTCAGATCCAGTACCGGCGCCACATCTTGGTGCGCGGCGACAGTAAGCGTCGTTGTGCTCACGCTACTGTCGACCGCCCCATCATTGACGGACCAACTGATCGTCCGGGTGGCTGTGCTGGAGCTCGTCGACGAGAACGTGACGCTGTCCAGGACCGCCTGGTAATGCGCCAGCGTGTCGTTGCCTGTCAGCGTCAATACGCCGGTTGTGGCGTTGTAGCTTGCCGTAATCGACGTCCCCGTCAGCGCTACTGACAATACGTCGCCGCTCGCAAAGCCGCTCGAAATGGAAACCTTGGCTGACGCCAGTGTCGTATTGTCGACGTCGGCCACGGTCGTCGTGCTCGACAGCACCATCGCGGCGTCTCCCGCGGTATAGGACGCAGTCGAAGCAGTGCTGCTCAGCACCGGGGCATCGTTCGTGCCGTTAACCGTCACGATGACCGTCTGCGTCGTGACGCCACCTTGGCCATCGCTCAGCTGAACCGTGAAGCTTTCCTGCGGATGATCCGAAGCATTCAGCGAATCGGCCTTCGATTGATCCAATACATAGCTCCAGGTGCCGTTAGCACCGACACTCAGCGTGCCGTAAGCGCCCGTAACCGACCCATTTTGATTTCCTGTCTGGCCGCTGTCCGCAACCACCGACCACGTCAAAGACGTGTTGTCGACATCAGCCCCCGTCAGATGGCCGGAAACCGAATTATGCGCGCTGTCGTCAGCAACGTTAACACCGGCCTCCCTCACTGCACCGCTGGCACTGTCGCCGCTGGCGATCGAGATCGTTGGCGCGTCGTTCGTGCCGTTGACGGTGATGTTGACCTGCTGCGTAGCAATGCCGCCATGGCCGTCCGCGACTTCGACCGTGAAGCTGTCGACCTTCTGATCGCCAAGCTGCAGCGAGTTGGCCGCCGTTTCGTTGATCGTGTAGGTCCACTTGCCGGTGCTCGCGTCCATCTGGAGCGTGCCGTAGGTGCCCGGCATCGACGACACAGTCGTCTGGCCCGAGACGATCGACCAGGTCGCGGTGTCGCCGTGGTCGACATCGCTGCTTGCCATGACGCCAGAAACGGACGATGTCCCAACTGCATGGCCGGTCGTATCCAAGCCTTGCTCGACGACCGAACCGGTCATCTGGCTCGATGCCAGGATAACAGGCGCATCGTTGGTGCCGGTAACCGTCAGCTCGTAGACCCCGGAGGTGACGCTGCCGTTGCGATCCGTCACTTCGAAGGGAATGCTGATCTTGGCGATCTCGCCAGCGCCAAGCGCGTCGAAGGCCGTGCCTGGGGTTACCGTAATGGTCGAGCCGTCGAAGCTCAATTGTGGCATGCCGAGGGTGATGCCCTGTGGACCGGAGACCACCGCATGCGCGGTGTCGAAGGTAAGCGCACCCGTGGTGCCCTGACCGTCGGCGCCGTAGTTGAACTGGGCCGAGCCGAAGGTGAAACTGTGGGTATCGTTCTCGTTCATTGCATCGGCGATGACCGGCAGCGACGTTGCCGATGCGGCGGTCAGCGAGACATTGGCGAGATAGGTGCCGGTGTTGTCGCTAGCAGTGCCGACTTCGACGAAGGAGATCGTGTTGTCGCTGCCGTGTGCCGTCAGCGGCAGGGTGATGGTCGACATAGGCCCGGCGCCAGGCGTCGGCGTCAGCGTATCGACCAGCTCTCCATTCCACCAGACCTGCACCGCGGCGGTGCCGTTGGCGGGCGTGCCATACTCGAAGCTTAGAACGTAGCTTGCACCATCAGTCAGACCGTGAACGGTCTGCGAAATCGCGATATTGCCCGGAGAAGCGCCGAGATCGATCATCGGCGCGCCGTTGGACGACGTAACGCCGTTATAGTTGCTGGCAATCTCTTCAAGGCGCACGCCGGTCTGGCCTGGCTCGGTGCCGGAAATTGTCCAGCCGGTGCCTTCGGTCGCCCAGATGAAGCCGCTGCCATTCGTCCAGGCGGATGCCGTTGCATGGGCGAAATCGCCGTCGACCAGAAGGTTCGCGGCAACAGCATGGCCAGCAGTATCCTGCGCGCCGATGATGACCGGGAAGTCGTCGGAACCGTTGATCGTCACCGTCAGCGTCTGCGTGCTGGTGCCGCCGTGATTGTCGGTGATCGTGAAGGTGAACTTGTCGGTCAGCGTCTCGTTCGGGATGAGATGCTGCACGGCCGGATCGGCATTGTTCAGGACATAGGTGTATGCACCGGTGGTGCTGTCCCACGTCAGCGTGCCGTAGGTGCCCGCGACCCCTGCATGGCCGTCGGCGACGTCACCGACCTTGGCGACTGACAGAACATCCAGGTGGTCGACGTCGCTGGCCCCCGCAAGAAGGCTGCCGGTCGCCGTGACTGCCGTGTCCTCAGTCGCAGAGGCTACCTCGGCAGCGGCGATCGGCGCATCGTTCGTGCCTATGACGTTGATCGTGATCGTCGCGGAGCTTTGGACACCGTGAGCGTCCTGAACGGTATAGTCGAAGACCTCCTTGACCTTTTCGCCCTGGCTGAGGGAGTTGGTCGCATCCTTCGTGTCGTCGAGCGTATAGCTGTAATCGCCGTTGGCGTAGATGGTCAGCTTGCCATAGGTGCCGTCAATAACTGTCGGGCCGGAGCTCGCCACATTGGCAACCGCAGACGGCGTCGTTCCCGCATTGATACCGACGACCGTCAACGTATCGAACTTGTTGGTGTTCGCATCCGTTGCATGGTTGCCGTTGAAAATGAAGCCTTCGACGCTTTCGGCGGAGCTGTCTTCGGTCACCGGGCTCAAGGCGGTGAAGTTGTTTGCCACAGGCGCAACGTTCATCAACTGGCTGAGCGACAGCGTGCCGCCGGCACCACCGTTTTCGCCCATGAAGGTGAACTGCTCGACATTGGTGACGGTGATCGTCTCGGTGCCGTTCGTCAGCGTATAGCTGCCGGTGCCGTCGTCGGTGCCGGTGTGGGTCACCGTCCAGTCGGCCCATTTGCCGGCAAGCTTCAGCGTGTCGGTGTCGCTGCCTGCGGTTGCAACGGGATCGTTGTCGTTGATGACGATGTGGACATTGCCGGTGAGGCCGGTCATGTCGAAGGTATCGTTGCCGCTACCGCTGTTGACGACGATCGTGTCGGGCGCCAGCGCCGTATCGCTGACATTGCCGAAGACGATCGTGTTGCCGGCGCTGCCGCCGAGATCGAGGTAAAGGTCCTCGATGCCGTCGGCACGGACGCTGCCGCCGCCGCTGATGCCGATGGTCAGATCGGCATGGTCGTCGGCCGATGCGATGTTGCCGGCATCGCCGAGGGCAATCTCGCCAATCGTGTAGGTGTGACTGTTGCCATCGCCGACGATATGCAGTTCGTCGGTGTCGGTTTCCTTACCGCCAACCAAGGTCGCACCGCCGTCGATACGGTCGTTGCCGGAACCGACGATGTAGTAGATCTTGTCGCTGCCTGTGCCGCCGAGGATCGTGTCGTTGCCCGTACCGGCGACGATGGTGTCGTTGCCGGAGCCGCCGATCAGCGTGTCGTTGCCGGCACCGCCGAAGATGACGTCGTCGCCGGCACCGCCGTCGATGGTAACGCCACCACCCGCTGCATCGCTCATGTAGGTCTTGGAGACTGCGATCAGGTCGTTGCTGTCGGTGCCAACGATGTGTTCGACGCCCTGGAGCTGCAGGCCCGCGTTCGAGCGGTAGTCGAGGACGTAGCCGTTAGAACCGGAACCCTGCAGATAGAGCGTATCGTCGCCGGCGCCGCCATTGACGTTGTCACCGGTGCCGGACTTGCCGGCAAGCGAGACCTCGATATTGACGCCGGCGCCGAGGTCGAAGCTGCGCGGTGCATAGCCTCCGGCATCGGCAATATCGGCAGACAGATAGATCTTGTCGTTACCGGCGCCGGCATCGATGTTATCAGAGCCGGTGCCGGCCTTGATGATATCGTCACCGGAACCGCCGATGATGGTGTCGCCGTGGTTCGAACCGACCAGGGTCACGCCGGTTGCATTGCCGGCATTGGTCAGTGTCCAGCCATTGCCGCCGGCAGCCGACAGGTCAATGTCATGGCCATTGGCATTGATCGTTGCCGTCCCGCTGTTGACCGTGTCGCTCGTTGCGGTCCAGTCACCGGTGGCGGTGATGGCAGCGGTCGCGCCGTTCAGAACCTTGACGATATCTTGGTCGTGAAGATCGGTGACGGTGACCGTTCCGCTGGCAGCCACGAAGGTGTCGTTACCTGCGCCGCCCGTTAGCGTATCGCCGGCACCGCCAACCAGCGTGTCGTCGCCGCTGGTGCCGATGACATGCGTCATATCGGCTACGTTGTCTCTGCCGACAACATGGAGCGCGCCGGCATCGGTTGCCGTATTGGCGGCAATCGTCTGCGAGCCGACGGTCTCGCTGACGTCGGAGAGGTTGACGGTAACGCCGGTCGAGATGGCGGAGTAGTCGATCGTCTGAGCGGTTACCGTGCCGGCTGCGTTCACTTCGACCGTGAAGCTGCCGCTTGCCTTATCATTGTCGCCGTCCGTGGCCGTGTAGCCGAAGGTCAGATCGATCGCATGGCTGCCATTGGAAGCGATGGCGTCGGAATGATCGAGCGGCTGGAGGAGCGTGAACGTATAGGAGCCGGAGAGTGCGAGCGCCACGGTGAAGACCACGTTGGCCGCATCCGCCTCCGTCGGCATCGCTCCCGTATAGGCCACCAGCAGGCTGCCGATGAAGGCATAGGCCAGCGGCTTTCCGTTCGACGACAGACCGCTCGGACCCGTCACGTTGCTTGCGGCGGATGCGTTGCTGAAGACGACGCTCTTGGCGCCGTCGGCGCCGAAGCTGATCGCCAGCGAACCCGTAGCAGTCGGATGCGTCGTCGCCAGGTCGTTTTCACCGACGCCGCCGATAGCCACGCTTGCGATGGTCGGAACGTCGTCCTTGAAGGTGATGACACCGGACAGGTCGGCAGACTTGCTTGCCGTATCGCCGTCGCCATCGGTCACCGTCACCACTGCGCTCAGGGAGCCGGTGGCAAGGTTCAGGTGGTCGACCGGGTTGTTGTTGACGATGTCCTTCAACGCCACGTTTTCCGTGACGTTGAGTGCGCCGCTGCCGGAGTCGATGGAGATCGTAAAGGCAATGTGCGTCTTGCCGTCGGAGTCGGTGTAGACGCCGTTGACCGTCCCTGCCGACTGTTGCTGCAGCGTGATCGCATGATTGTCGATGGTCGAGAGGCCGGAATTCCCATTGTTGCCGACCTGCAGAGAATAGACCTGCGAGGCAAGGCCGTCGGCGCCGGCATTGACGACCGCCGTGACGATCGAATGCGTTCCGGTCGTGGCGCTGACCGGGGAGGACGGCGTCAGGCCGTGTTCGTCCACGGTGATCGCCTGGCTCTTGTCGACCACGAAGGACGAGATGGACGGGCTGTCGTCGGTGACATCGACCGAGAAGCTCTGCGTGCCGGTCGTGGTATCCCCGTCACCGTCATGGCCGGCAACCTGGAAGGTCAGCTTGATATCCGAAAGGTTGGTTTGGCCGTTGACGTCGTCGAGCGCCTTGTAGAGCGTAAAGTTGTAGGCGCCGCTGGCGTGAGCACTGTCCTGAGACAGGTCGACCTTGAAGACCCAGCTCGACTGGTCGGCGGCATTGCTGCCGGTGTAGGCGATCAGGGTCATGCCGTCGCTGCTGACCGAGTAGGACAGCGCATGGCCGCCGGAGCTGAGCTTGGTCGCATCGAGGCTCTGATTGTTGCCGTAGCTCGCGGTGAAATAGCTGCCGTTCGAACGGGCGACAAAGGTAACGGCATGAGCAGCCGGACCATCGGCGCCGAAGGCGAAATTGAGCGCAACCGCGCCGGTGCTGACGCCGGAAGGCGAGATCGCGCCCGAATTCGTCAAGAGGCTGTGCTCGGCAAGCGTCTTCGTCGACACGGCGTTGCCGATCGACGGGCCGTCATCATCGAAGCGAATGCTGCTGCCGATGGAAACGGACGTGCTGACAGTGTCGCCGTCGCTATCGGTCGCGCTCAGCACTGCCGAAAGCTTGCCGGTGAGATCGACCGTATCGCCGTCCGACTTCGACGTATTCGGGTTGGCGAGCGCCATGTACTGGGCGATGCTGACCTTGCCGCTGTCATCGATGCGGATCGCAAAGGCGATCTCGCCGTCCGCGATCTTGCCGACAACCGTGCCGTCGGCGAGCTGGGAGAGCGTGATCGTCTGACCTGCCGTCGTCGTCAGGCCGGAGTCCGCATTGTCGATATGGAGTGTCAGGCTGCTTGTCGCACCCGTCGCATCGTCGGCGCCCATCGAGACCGACGGAGAAACGACGCCATGCTGCGCGTAGACCGTCGACATGTGAGGATCGTTGCCGCCGGTGATGCCGGCAAACAGGCCTCTGATCGAATTGCTGGCGCTGACGTCGTCATCGCCTCTGCCGCTCTCGTCGATCGTGATCGAGCCCGTCAGGGCCAGACTGACCTTCGGAACGTCGTCGACGATGGTGACCTTCAAGGCGCCCGTCAGCGTCACGCTGTCGCCATCACCGTCGGTCGCCTGGATGACGGAGCCGAAATCGATGGCCGAGATCGAACCATTGCCGGAGCGCAGGTCGTTGCCGGGGCCGGCGACATTGTCGAGCTGGTCGTACTGCTGGAAGGTGAAGCTGCCGTCGGCGGACAACGACAATGACAGGACCGGGCGGTCGAGAAGTGGATTGTAGCCGCTGTGGTGGTCATTATCGACATAGCCGATGATCACGTTGTTGACGACGGCATAAGAGAGCGCTTCGCCACCCGAAGTCAGATGCAGAGCGGTAAGCGTCGACGCCGCTGTGGCGGTGAAGCTGAAGCCGCCGCCGGCCGCTGCGCCATCGGCACCGAAGGAAACGGTGGACGCAACGGAACCGGATACCGTGGCCGCAAAGCCGAAACCGAACAGTGCAGGCTGCGAGGACGAACCGTCATGCGTGCCATCGAGCGCGCTGTTGCCATGCGACAGGAGATTGTAAATGTCGCCCTCGTCAGCCCTGACGGCAACGGTCGTGCCGGATGCAACCGGGACGTCGTCCGTGATGGCAATCGCAAGCGAGCCCTTCGCTGTATCGCCGTCGCCATCTGTGACCGTGAAGCCGAAATTCAGCGTCAGGCTGTCTTCGGTGGTCGACGAGGTCGAATGAACGAGCGGCGCATCCGCGGTGAAGCTGTAGGACCCGTCAGCGCCAATCGTCAGAACCGCGACGGTGGCATGGCTGGAGGCGCCGGTTGCTGTCCAGGTGGTCACACCGTTCGCGGCAGACGACGTCCAGGACACCGCTTCCTGATGGCCGATGCCGTGGCTGTCGAGGTAGATCGCCTTCAGCGTCGGCAGGCTGTCCATCGATACACCCTTGACGCCGTCGGCACCGGCGGAGAACAGCGCCCCTGCGTCGCCGTTGATCGTCTTCGCGTCGGCGGCGCCGTCGAGGTTACCATGTGCCTGCGCGTCGTCGTTGAGTGGCGTCGAGGTGGCATCAACCTTATGGGCGATCGGTGCGTCGTCCTTGACGGTGACCGTGAGCGCGCCATTGGCCGTATCGCTATCGCCATCGGTAACCGTGAAATTGAAGGTCAGATCCTGCGTATTTTCCGCGGTCGGGCTTGCCGTGTGAGCGACCGGCGCGCTGAGCGTGAAGCTGTAGGAACCGTCAGCGCCGATTGTCAGAGTCGCGACCGTCTGGCCGCTGTCCTTGCCCGTCGCGATCCAGATCGTCTCGCCGCCCGCCGCCGTCGTCGGGCTGCCCCAAACGACCGACTCGACATGGGCAAAGCCGTCCTTGCCGATATAGATGGCGCTGAAATCCGTCGTCGCTCCGAGCGTCACCTGATGAACGCCATCCGCACCGCCCGTAAAGAGCGCGCCGCTCGCGCCGCTGACAGTGTCGGTGTCCGCGACGCCGACCGTATCTGGATTTCCGCCCTTCAGGGCATCGTCATTCAACGTCACGCTGGTCACCGTGACGGTGTTTGCCAGCGGCACATCGTCGGTAACGTGCAGGGTCAGCGAACCAGTCGATGTATCGTTGTCGCCATCGGTCACCGTGAAGGTGAAGGTCAGCGGCAAGCCTTCTTCCGTCGTGCCGGAGGTCGGGTGGACGAGCGGCGCACTGGTGCTGAACGTGTAGGAGCCATCGGCATTGATGGTCAGCGTGGCGACGGTCTCGTGATTGGCGCTGGAAGCAACCCAGGTCGTCGCACCGCCAGAAATCGTCGGCTTGCCCCAGGTAACGTCTTCCTGCTGCGCGAACCCATTGGCATCGACATAGATCGTCTTCAGAGCCGGAAGGCTGGACTGATCGATCGAGACGCTTGTAAAGCCGTCGGCGCCAGCGCTGAACAGGGCGCCGGCAGCGCCCGAGACGCTATGCGTATTGGCGTCGTTAGCGTCCAGATTTCCGCCGGTCTGTGCATCGTCGTTGAGCGGCGAGGCCGTGTTGTCAACCGCGTGAGCGACCGGCACGTCGTCCTTGACGCCAACCGTCAGCGAGCCCGTTGCCTTGTCGCCGTCGCCATCAGTGACGGTGAAATTGAACGTCAGGGACAGGGTCTCTTCAGCGGCTTGCGCGGTCGGATGCGCAAGCGGCGCGCCGGTCGAGAACGTGTAGGAGCCATCGGCATTAACGGTCAGCGTGGCAACGGTCTCATGATGCGCGCTGCTGGCCACCCAGGTTGTGCTGCCGTCGGCAACCTGCGCCTTGCTCCAGGTCACGGCTTCCTGATGCGCAACGCCATTCGCATCAGTGTAGATCGTGGTCAGCTTCGGCAGATCCGAATGAGCGATCGCAACGCTCTTGAACCCATCTGCGCCCATGTTGAACAGGCCGCCGATGCTACCCTTGACGCTGTTGTTTTCATCGGTCGTGTCGTGATTGCCGCCCGGGGACATATCGTCGTTGAGGACGCGATCGGCCGCGACATTGTTGGCGACCGGGAGGCTGTCGGCGACGTTGAGCGTCAGGGAGCCCGTTGCCTTGTCGCCATCACCGTCGGTGACTTCGAAGCCGATCTTGAAATTCTCGTTGTCGGAACCCTTGGCGTCGGCGAAGGCGCCGGACTGCACATAGGTGTAGCTGCCGTCGGCATGGACGGTGAGCGTGAAGATAACGTGTCCGGAATCCTTGCCGGTCGCCGTGTAGATCGTATTGCCGGAATCGTCCCTCGAGGTGCTGTAACGCAGCGCTTCGGCATGCGCGACGCCGTTTTCGTCAATATTGATGGCCTTGAGATCGGTCGGATTGGTGAAAGTCAGCCGCGCGAAGCCGTCGGCGCCTGTCGTGAACAGGGTGCCTGATGCGCCGCCGACGCTGTCGGTGTCAGTCTTGGCGCCATCCGACGGCGTCGAGCCCTCGCTCGGCTGCTCGAGAAGCAACTGAACGGGAGACGGATTCGGCCCCGAGGAGGTCGACGTGGTGTCGTGGAGGTTGCCCGCGTCGACCGTCACATTATTGGCGACCGGAAAGCTGTCGGCGACGTTGAGTGTCAGCGAGCCTGTCGCCTTGTCACCGTCACCATCGGTGACTTCAAAGGAGATCTTGAAATTCTCGTTGTCGGAACCCTTGGCATCGGCGAACGCGCCGGATTGCACGTAGGTATAGCTGCCGTCGGCACCGACGGTCAGTGTGAAGAGAACCTGACCCGACTCCTTGCCGCTTGCAGTGTAAATGGTATTGCCGAGATTGTCAGTCGTGGTGCTAAAGGACAGACCTTCCTTGTGAGCGACACCATTGGCATCGATGTAGATGCCCTTGAGGCCGGCCGGATCCGTGAAGGTGACCTGCTGGAAGCCGTCGGCGCCGGCAGTAAACAGGCTGCCCGATCCGCTGCTGACGGAGTCGGCGGCGCCTTCCGACGGCTTCGGCCCTTCGCTGAGCTCGACGAGTGGATGGAGCGGCATCTGCTCTGCCGGCATCGTGTCGTAAAGGTTGCCGGCGCCGACCGTGACGTCGCTGGCGACAGGCTTGTCGTCGGCGACGGTGACGGTGAAGGTGTTGGTGGCGGTATCGCCGTCGGAATCGGTTGCCGTATAACCGAAGGTCAACGTGATGGCATCCGAACCCTTGGCGTCGTCGAGCGACTGGACCAGGGTGAAGTTATAGTGCCCGTTGTCGGTGTCCGAGACCGTCGCATAGAAGACGATGTTCGAGCCAACCGCGCCTTTGCCATCCATGACCGCCGTCGGAGCGGCCTCGCCGGTGTAACCAACCAGCGTGCCATCGGCCAGCAGCGCCGTGTGAACCGCAAGACCATGCGAGCTCAGTGCCTCGCCATCCTGGCCCTCTGTCGTGACCATGGCATTGGTGAAGGCGACCGAGCGGTCACCGGCGCCGCCCTTGTCGGTGTTGGCGTTGTCGGCGCCCCAGGAGATGTTGAGCGAGCCGGTGGCGTTGGCATCGGTCCCGACATGCGGGTTCTCGTTGCCGCCCGCCAGCGCGCCTTCGGTGACAGAGCCTGCATCGCCAGTCGCAGCGACAGGCTTGTCGTCGGCGACGGTGATCGTGAAGCTGTTCGCGGCGGTATCGCCATCGGAATCGGTTGCCGTGTAGCCAAAGGTCAGCGTGATGGCGTCCGAACCTTTGGCGTCATCAAGCGACTGCACTAGGGTGAAGTTATAGTGGCCGTTGTCGGTGTCGGAGACCGTCGCATAGAAGACCACGTTGGATGCAGAGGTTGCCGTCGGAGCGGCTTCGCCCGTATATCCAACCAGCGTGCCGTCGGCCAAAATCGCCGTATGAACGGCAAGACCATGCGAACTCAGTGCCTCGCCATCCTGGCCCTGCGTCGTGACCGTGGCATCGGTGAAGGCGACAGACCGGTCGCCGGCACCGCCCTTGTCGGTGTTGGCGTTATCAGCACCCCAGGAGATGTTGAGCGAGCCGGTGGCGATGGCATCGGTCTCAACATGCGGGTTTTCGTTGCCGCTCGCCAGCGCGCCTTCGGTGACCGTGCCTGCATCGCCGATGGCAGCGACAGGCTTGTCGTCGGCGACGGTGATGGTGAAGCTGTTCGTGGCGGCATCGCCGTCGGAATCGGTTGCCGTGTAGCCGAAGGTCAGCGCGATGGCATCCGAACCCTTGGCGTCATCGAGCGACTGGACCAGGGTGAAGTTATAATGGCCGTTGTCGGTGTCCGAGACCGTCGCATAGAAGACCACGTTGGATGCGGAGGTTGCGGTCGGAGCGGCCTCGCCGGTATAGCCAACCAGCGTGCCGTCGGCGAGCAGCACCGTATGAACCGCAAGACCGTGCGAGGTCAGCGCGCCGTTGTCCTCACCCGTCGCCGAAACTGCAGCATTGGTGAAGGCGACCGAGCGATCGCCGAGGCCGCCCTTGTCGGTGTTGGCGCTGTCAGCGCCCCAGGATATGTTGAGCGAGCCGGTGGCCGTTGCGGCGCCGGTGGCATGGGTCAGGGCTGCGTTGCCGGCAGCCAGCACCGCCTCGGTGACCGAACCCGCTGTACCTACCGCTGCAACCGGCACACTGTCCGCAATATCGACGGTCGCCACAGCCGAAACCGTATGGCCGCTCGTGTCGGAGACTGTATAGCGGAATTGCAGTTCAAGCACATCGCTGGCCGAATTGGCGCCGCGGGGATGGTCGAGAGCAGCGAGCTGGGTGAAGGTGTAGTCGCCGGTCGAGGCGTTGAATACCAGCGTGAAGACCGTGACGCCATTAGCAACGCCGGTGACCGTGTGGCCGTTCTGGGTGACGACAACGGGAACGCCGCCGGACGTCAGTCCCGACAGCTGCTGAGCGCCGTTACCGGTAGTTTCTGCCTCGCCAACAAGCGTGACGGTGGTGATCGCGGCATGATTGCCGCCGAAGCCGAAGCGGCCGGTGCTGCTTGTCGTGAGGAAGGCGCCAGTGCTGCTGCCGCGTTCGATCAGCGAGGCTGTTTCGGTCGCCTGCTCAAGGATAAAGGGAACCCGAGTCTGGGTGCCGGACAGATTGCCGCCGTTGCCGTCGCCGTTTGCGCCGCCGGGACCGAGGAGACCAATCAGATTTAGTGGCGTCCGCGCATTTCCAGCCTGGCTGTCCGTGAACTGGTGGCCGGAATCCGTGCTATTGCCGGCGTGAACAGAACCGTCGGGACCTTCAGCGACGTTGATGCCCTGCTGCTGCAGTGCAGCGACCACGGCCTGCTGCGGCAGCGTGACTTCGCCGATCAGGAAGGTCGGGACGTGGAGCGCACCGTTAATGATGACGATGCGCGTGCCGTCGGCCTGGATCAGAACAAGGTTGCGCCCCTCGACGTGGATGTCGTCGATCGAGGTGTTGGCCGGCAGATGGACGACGTTGCCATTGTCCGGCACGATTTGGATCGGCTGACGAGTGTCGGTGTTTTGCGGCTCGTTGGCGGCAACGCGCCCAGTCTTGCCGCTCGCCTGCTGCTCACCGGCCTGCGCCATCTCGAACGCTGCGACATCAGCATTCTGTGACAACGGAAGCTGCTGGTCCACGCCGATATCGGTTGCATGGCCCGAGTCCCGGCCGCCCGATACGAAATCGTTCGAAACCGTTTCGTGGTCTACCGTCGAAATGCGCGAATCTTCCATAAGTCTAACTCCCGGTGTCTCGTAATTTGACGGCAATCAATTACGAGAGCGGGGTGATTGCAATACTTCGTTAACCTCACAGATATAGCGGGTTATGCACGACCGCAGATATATTTACCCATGGTTAACTCAACAATCCAACAACTCCTTAAGTATACCGCTTGACTTTGCGCCAGCCGCTGTGTGCAAATGCGCCACCACAGGCTGTCGCAGCCTGCGTTCGAGAATTGGGTGGAGTGAGTTGTGCCGTTTGCGATCAGCCTTTCGTTGAGCCTTTTGACTGATTGGCTGCCGCTGAGACGGTATCGGCGGTCGGCGCACGGTGCCGTTCTTATCCTCTGCGCGGGCCTCGCCGGATGCCAGATGGACGGTGTCGGCCTAAGCAGCAACAGCAGGAACGACGATATAAAAATGCCGTCCACCGCCATCGAAGAAAGCTACGGCGGCGACAGCGGCACGGAAATCACGCTGCTGCTGCGCAAGGGTGCGGCAGGTCTCTACGAAGGTCCGGCTCGCGACGTACGTGACGGGGCAGTGCTTGGCGTCGGCGAGCTCGGCAACAATCAGATTCGGCTGCGTGTAAAAGATGTCGGCCCCGGTCTTGCAGGAATCGCGACGCAGGTCGCAGCGGCCAAGGGCCGTAATGCCGCGCTAATCGTCAGCTATCTGCCGCCGGCCGAAACAGCTGCGATCGCCGCCATATCGCCTGCCCAGCGTCCGCCATTGCTTAACCTTGCGAGTGCCATGGCCGCGACGAGCGGCGATGTCTTCAATCTCGCCTCGGACGAAATCGACAGCGCGACCGAGGGCGTCAAGGCGGCCGGTCCTGGAGGTCACAAGAAGGTGTCGGCGCTGGTGCCTGCGGATCTTTCTCAATCCGACAGCACCAGGTTGGGCAACGCCATCTGGAACAGTGGCAACACTTTCATGGGCCTGGGCCGTTACAACGCAAGCGACCAGGCCGCTGATATCCTTACCAAGAACCGGCCGCTCATCCAGTCGGCCGAGATCGTGGTCATTCTCGGCGATACGCCGGAAATCGGCGCGGTGGCGAGTGCGGTGCGCAGTGCTGCCATTCCCGCTCAGGCGCTGGTAGGTACCAACAGATGGCCGCAATCAGCCTATGCAGTGTCGGCTGCGACGGGCGCATTTGTCGCGACAGACGATAGGCAAAGCAGCGGATTGATTGCCGAGCGTTACCAGCGCCACTTCAATCACCCGCTGACAACCTACGGTGCCTATGGCTATGACGCCATGGCGATCGCCTCCGGCCTCATCCGTTCCCAGGGACCGCAAGCCATCACCACCGCCAACCTAATGAGCAAGGTCGGCTTCCGCGGCACGACAGGGCTCTTCCGCTTCAATGCCGCGGGCATGGTAGAGCGCAAAATGGTGATCAATACGATCGACGGCGGCAAGCTGAAGGTCGCCTCCCAGCTCGCGCAGTCGTTCTGAAGCAAACCGATCGCATCGAGCGTGGTGCGCTTTAGAGCGTTGTCGCCGCTGCTGTTGCGCTCAGCCATCGATTTCGCGCCATGCCGGATCGTCTTGGTGCGCCGAGCGATATCATCCTTAATGGTTTCCCACCAAACCCGATTGAATTTTATACTTATTTGATCGCTGATTTTATACTTAGATTATCTACGCTTCCGAACGCCGTATTCAGAGATATCGCGCATTATTCTCTCAACCAGGGAGAATTAAGCGCCAATGGAACGCAAGAACAACAAAGTTATACTTGCAGCGATTGCTGCAGCTTCCCTAGCCTTTGGTCTGTCGTCAACGACAGTTTGCGCAGCTGCCGCCAGCGAGACTGCCCGCCCGGTCGTCAACCTGTTTGCGGATCCGCTATTCGACACAGTCATCGATCTCGTTGCGCCAGCCGCCGCAAACGCGGTAAAGGTGATTGGGAGCGTCGACCTTGCTGCGCTCAGCCAGAGCCTCGCCGTCGAGCCCGCGGGCCTTCCGCATAATGATGAGGTCGTACTCGAGCCGGCACACCCTGCACAGCCGACCATCCCCCCAATGGGCGACTCGGTGTTCGGAACCGTCGCCATTCCCTTCAAACATCTTGCCGCGCTCGACAAATTCGCAGGCCCGCTCGCCGAGATCCGGTCCGGCAAAGCGCTCGATTGCGGCGCCGGCGGATGCGACGCAGCCTCAGCCGCCGTCGCGGCCGCCGAGACAAAGACTGCTGGCGCCTCTATCCGCGACCAAATCAACGCAATCAATTTTGCCGTCAATCATGCCATCCGCTACGCCAGCGACATGGATACCTATCATGTGACGGACTACTGGGCGAAGCCGAGCGAGGCGCTGTTGCATCAGCAGGGCGATTGCGAGGACTATGCCATATTAAAGATGGCGGCCCTCTACAAGGCGGGCATCGATCTCGACCAAATGGCGCTGGTCATCCTCTTTGACCAGCAGCGGCATTTCTACCACGCCGTCCTGTCGGTCTCGGTCAACGGCAACTATCTCATCCTCGACAACATGCGCGATGAGGTTTTGCCTGACAAGCGCATTGCAGAATACCTGCCGCTCTATTCGATCGTCGCCGGCCGCGGTTATCTGCACGGATCCCGCGATCCTCATGCTAAAGCGGTTGTCGCCGCAGTGCCGCTCGCCAAGGTGGCCCCTGGCGAAGGCGAGATCCACTGATCGGACTTGCCTTTTCGACACGTCCGGGGTGAACGTCGCGGATAACGAAAGCGGCGACATTCTCAGTAAACGGAAATATATCCGATCAGCATCGGCGCCTCGTGTGTCGGCGCCAGCGCCAGATTGATCTGGCCCGTCAGCGATTGCGAACCGAGGCTGATCTTGAAGCCGGTGTTCAGCGTCTTGCCGCGATTGGCCGACAGGACGGAGAGCACTTCCTCGACCTGCGTGTCGATAGAAAAGTGCAGGGTGCGCGCCGTCTGTTGGACGTCATCGATCAGCGGCAGGCGATGGCGCAGCATCTTCAGGAAGGCATCGTTGAAAAGCTTGACCCCGCGCTCCTGCGTCAACACCACCGCCGGCGTCGGCGACGCTTGAAGGACTGCCTTGAGATTGGTCAGCGACGCGACATCCTCGATGGCGTCCAGACGGCTCAGCGCCCATTTGAAGCTTAGCACGCGCAACAAAGAGGCAAGATTGCCGGTTTCCGGCATGTTGGCCGCCGTGTGGTGAACGAGGTCGCCGATGCTGATGCCGCCGGCTTCGGACATGCGTCCGAGGCTGTCCCAATAGATCCGCTCCAGGCGAATGCCACGACGCTCGCCGCCGCCAGTCACGGCACGGAACCGCGGCTCCAGTTCATCGCCTTCGACAGACGGCAAGGCGTCGCTGCGGGCCATCGTCGTGACTTCGTCCTTTCCCGCTCCTTTGCGCATAGCCGCCCTCACCGTTCCGTCAGCGCTTCGGAGCGCGCCTTGTTGATCGGTTTCATCAGATAGGCGAGGATCGCTTTGCGGCCGGTCATGATCTCGGCGGAAGCCACCATGCCCGGGATGATCGGATAGCGCTTGCCGTCGCGCTCCAGCTCCGACTTGTCGGTCTTGATGCGCACGAGGTAATAGGTTTCGTTCTTGTCCTTATCGACAAGGCTGTCGGCGGAGACGTTGACGACCGTACCGTCCAGCGCGCCGAAGATCGAGAAATCGTAGGCCGAAATCTTGATGACCGCAGGCTGGCCGACGCGGACGAAGGCAACGTCGCGCGGTGAAATCTTCGCCTCGATCAACAGATTGTCGGCTGTCGGCACGACGCCGGCGATAACCTTACCGGCGTCGACATAGGCGCCGATGGTATTGACCTCCAGCGTATTGACGATGCCGTCGACAGGGGAACGGATATCCGTATGCTTGACCCGGTCGGATGCCCCGCGGATCGTCTCGTCGACGACCGACAGCTCCGACAGTGCCTGCCCCTTGTCGGTCAATGCCTGTTGGCGCAGCTGCAACCCGAGGTCGTTGACCTGTAGGTTAGCCTCCTTGACGGCCGCCTGCAGGCGATCCAGACTTTCGACGTAGACTTTAAGCTGACCCTGTAGGTCGACCAAGTCTCGCTGGACCTTCAGGATTTCAGTTTCGGCGACCAGCTTCTTCTCGCCGAGCGGCTTCAGCAGATCATACTGCTTTTGGGCGCCGGCGATATTCTGCGTCAGGCGGTCTATGTTGGCATGGGCCTCGTCCAGCTCGTTCTGATGCTGCTTCAAACGCTGGTCGAGAACATCGAGCTTGTTCTGATAGGCGGCACGATCCGCCTCGAAAAGCTTTTCCTCGTTGTCGCAGACGTTCTTGGCGGTGGCCAGAATATCGGCGGGACAAATAAATTGCGCGTCGTAGGTGCCCGCCTCCTCCAAGGCGAGGCGCGCAACCTTGGCACCGAGAGCACGGGCCTTGGCCACCGACTCACCAAGCGTCGATTGCGTCGTGGTATTGTCGAGCTGGACCAGAAGATCGCCCTTACGGACGACTTGGCCGAGATTGACATTGATTTGCTGGACGATGCCGGGCTCGGACGACTGTACGATCTGCGTCTTCGATACCGGTATCACCTTCCCCTCGCCCCGTGCGATCTCGTCGATATCGGCCAACGCCGCCCAAGCGATGAAAGCGGCAATCATCAAGGCGCAGATACCGAGGATCAGCCGGGCGAAAAGTGGAGGATTGTCGTGGATATTGCGACGATGAGTCCGCATCAGGGCACCGCCTTGCGCTGCATCGCCTCGATGACGGCGTGCTTCGGTCCATCGGCAATGATGCGGCCCTTGTCGATGACGATGAGCCGGTCGACCAGCTCCAACATGCTGTGGCGATGGGTCGCCACCATCAGCGTTGTTTCCGGACCAAACGCATTCGTTAGCTTGTTGATCAGATGCCGTTCGCTCGCCAGATCCATCGCGCCCGAGGGCTCATCGAGGAAGACGATCTTCGGCCGGGTCAAGAGCAGGCGCGCGATGGTTAGTGCCTGCTTCTGGCCATTCGAAAGGTTCGCGCCGCGCTCGCCGACCGGCATGTCGAAACCGCGCGGATGGACGGCGACGAATTCCTCGACACCGGTCATCTGCGAGACGGCCAGCAGCTCTTCGTCGCTCGCATCAGCCCGCCCGAGCAGCAGATTTTCCTTCACTGTGCCGGAAAACAGGTCCGACGACTGACCGGCGACAGCCACGGCGGCGCGCACCTCTGCCATGTGATATTGACGGATATCGACCCCATCGATCAACACGCGGCCGCTGGCGGGTTGGAAGAGCCCGTCGAG
Organism: Rhizobium mayense; assembly: GCF_030272705.1. Taxonomy (GTDB): domain Bacteria; phylum Pseudomonadota; class Alphaproteobacteria; order Rhizobiales; family Rhizobiaceae; genus Rhizobium; species Rhizobium mayense. Next base: position 53,395 of record NZ_JARFYM010000025.1, read on the forward strand.
CAACCGGCCGATCGTCGTCTTGCCTGAACCAATGCGGCCGATAATCCCGATCTTCTCGCCGGGCGTAACCGTGAAGGATAGTTGATTGATGACTGACTGGTCGGAACCCGGATATTGGAAAGAGACGTTCTGGAAGCTGAATGCGCCGCTGCGGATCTGCCGGTTGACAAAGCCGACAGTCGACGGTCGGTCATCAGGCTGTTCCATGATCTTATCGAGAATGCGCAGCGACATGGTGGCCTGGCGGAAGCGCGCCAATGTCATGGCGATCTGTCCGAAAGGCGCGCCGGCGCGGCTCGCCAGCATGACGGTGGCAACGATCGCGCCCATGGCAATTTTTCCATCGGCGAATTCATAGGTGCCCGCCACGACGATGAGGACGCTAACCATCTGTTGCAACAACATCGTCAAGTTGATGGCGTTCGACGAGATGTGCTTAATGTCCTCGCTGGTGCGGCTTGAATATTTCGTCAGCTCCTGCCAGCGGCGCAACATGGTCGCCTCGGCTCGAAGACTCTTCAATGTCTCGATCGTCGAAATTGTCTCCACGAGCATCGACTGGCGACGCGATGCTTCATTCGTCGCAGTCGCCATGCGCTTGCCGATCTGCGCCTGAGCCACGAGCCCAATCACCACAGACAGAACGAAGGCGACGGCCGGAATAACCACCAGCCAGTCGGCGATCATGTAGATGACGATCAGGAAGATGACGACGAAGAGGCTGTCGATCAGCACGCCGATGGTGTTCGAGGTGAAGAATTCGCGCACGAATTCATATTGCGTCACGCGGTTGGCATATTCGCCTGTCGACATCGGGCGGGACGCCAGCGTCGAGTTCAGGATCTTGTCGAAGATCAGTTGCGACAGACGCATGTCCGCCTTGCGGCCGGCATAGTCTATCAGCGACGCGCGGGCCGTCTTAAGGAGGAAATCGAAAAGATATGCCAGGGAAATGCCGGCGGTCAGCACCCAGAGCGTCGGGAACGCCTTGTTCGGCAGCACGCGGTCGTAGACATTCATGGTGAAAAGCGGTGACGCCAGCGCGATAATGTTGATAAATAGCGCCGCCAGCATGACGCGGGCATAGGTGCGCCAGTAGGGCACCAGCGTCGTCGCCAGCCAGTGACGCTTTTCTATCTCCACCGCATGACCGACGCGCGCTTCTTCCGAAGCATTCTGATAGAAGAGCGTGAAGGCAAAGGCGGCCTGCGGATTGAGAGCGGCAAGCTCGTCCCGCGTCAGGTGGAGCGACGCTCCGGCCGTTGGCGCGATGTCGATGACGTAGGAGCCATTTTCGGCCATTTCGAGCAACGGGAGCACGCCGCCGCCGGCAAAGGCGACGATGGCGGGGCAGTCGAAATTACCCAGCCGGCAATCGCGTTCTTTGTGCTTCAGAACCTGCAAGCCGACGCGTTCCGACAGGCGCTCGACATCGTCCTGCTCCATGGCTTCCAGAACCTCGTCCGGAACGCCTGAAAACAGCACTGTATCCGAGCTCGGGCGGCCGTAAAACGCGGCGATCGATTTGAATGCCGACTTGAATGACCGCAGCGATACGCTCGCAGACACGTCAGGTGCCACGTTCAACATGGAGTACTACCAATCTCAGTCCTAACGATTAACGAATCGGCTCGAGCAGATCCATCGGCAGGCCGGGCTTCTGGTGCGAGTCGTATCTGACATAACCGGGATCAGCCGTGTTCGACGACACCCCGAACTGATCGCGGGCATAAGGCGTCGCCTGCTCGACCGGCTTCAGCTTCATCGTCGACAACAAACTGCCCGATGCTGCGAGGATCTTGTATTCGGCAAAGAGCGAAGCGACATCCGCCGTCTTGGCCAAAACCTCGGTGTTGAAGCGGGTATTCTGGGCATCCAACAGATCGAGCAATGAGCGCTGACCGACCTTGAATTGGTCACGATAGGACGACACGAGCTGGGCGTTCGTCTTCTCTTGCCCATCCAAAATACGCGCCAGCTGGCCCTGATTGGTGCGCTCGCTCCAAGCGGAGCGAACCGACTGATCGACCTCGCGATAGCTCTGGCTCAATGCAAAACGCTGTTCGGTGGCGCGACGGACCAGTTCCTGCTGATGGGCAGTATCGATTCCGCCGTGATAGAGGTTCCATTTGGCGACGACACCGACCTGGACGTCGTTGGTGTTGCCCTTGTTGCCGTCAACATCATCACCAATGCGTGCACTGCCGACGAGGTCCAACTTCGGCAGGAAGGCAGCCTTGGAACCGCGGACATCGGCGTCAGCAGCGTTGACATCAGCTTTGGCCGAAGAAATCTGCGGATTATTTTTTTGGGCGATGAAGACGGCGTCATCCAGCGTCTTCGGCAGGTAATGCGCTACAGAGGCAGGACGTTGCGCATTGCTGATCGGCTCGCCGACGACTTGAAGGTAGCGGATCTTGGTCGCATCCAGCTCCTGCTTGGCTTCCTGAAGGCGGGCATCTGCCGCTTGCAGGCGCTCGCGACCCTGAAAGCGATCGGCATCGGTAAGGGCACCACCTTTGATGCTTTCCTCGATGTTGCCGACCATCTGCTTGTGGAAGGCGACGTTCCTTTCCGCCGCTGCGACGATTTCCGTCTGCAGCATATATTCGAGATAATTCTGGGTCACTTCGAGCGCCAAGGCTTCCGAGCGCTGCTGGACGCGAAAGGATGCGCCGTCGACACGAGCCGCCTGCTTGTCCTTTTGTGCCTTGCGGTCACCGCCGTCAAACAACGTCTGCGTGATAGTCAAGCTTACGTCGGCCGGGTTCAGGTAATCCGTGCTACGTGACAGGGCTCCAGACGTGACGTCCGAAAGTCTACGGCGACCGTAACCCGACTCCAGATCGACGGAAGGCAAATAAAGCCCCCGCGCCTGGCGCAACTCGAACTCGGTCGCCTCCCGATTTTGGGCAGCCTCCATGATCTGCGGGTTGGTCTTCATTGTCTTGTCAATTGCCTGCTGCAGTGTCACGGCGTAAGCAGCGCTACTAAATAAAGAACTAATGGCTGCCGAAATCCCGATCGCTACAATCAATCGCTTTCTATAAGACAAAACTGTACCCTTCCCCTATAATAATACTTTGCTAATATGCGATCTAAAGCTTATCCAACTATTAGGCTAGACGAAGTCATGTCTTCTTGCAAAGTAGATTCCAATTTATTCGTGTGAAGCAGTTAATATCGGGACACGCAAGCCTTACGGCTAACAATATGTTGACCATTTTTGGTCTTTTCACAGCTGCAGCACGGATGTGTGGCCGATCCGACATACAATCGTCTCTTCATGCGAGCTAAGGGACGATGAATTCTACTTAAAGCTGATTTTCCATTGTCTAGAAATATCTGGGGATGACAACTTTCCCGTGTGCAGCGACGCCATCGATTTCGATCAAACACATCGGACAGTCCGACGAATCACCAAGCAGTCAGTGCGGTTGAGACTTTACAATGAAAACATGCTTCACGCAGATCGCCGGAATGCCTCCGATCGACTATATCAGCCGGTGGCGGATGCTTTTGGGCAAAGACGCGCTCACCACATCGGATCTGTCGATGACGGAGATCACCCAACTGATCGACTTCCAATCTGTAAGCAGCTTCAGCACATGGTTCAATTGTGACGCGGTGACGCCTCCTTCGGCTTATTGCAAAGAGCCGCCGGACTTAAAGGCCCGTCGTCAAAGCAATCTATTCCTAGGATGCCCAACTGCGAACGCCGGAAGGCCTGAGCCTTTGCAGTTTCCCGACCAAATGCTCCGCGCATCATGATGTTCAATTCGCCAGATTGAGAAAGCCCTTCCACCCGTCTTTGAGCGTTAACGTTTGATCAACCGAATGGCGCGAAAAGTTTCCGCCGAACACATATAGATATTTGAGGTTGCAAATGGGCTGCGTCGCCATTCCTTCCTTTGATTCATATCGAAGCCTTTCCGCCGTTCCGACGCAACGCATACTGAGAAACAACGTGGTGGTGGACCAACTGCACAAATCGGTGGGATTCAGGCACATCGCCGTCGCAGGCCTCGATATCGACGGCTATCACTTCGGGCACGGCCAGTCGAGCGAGACCTCTTTTCCCCCAGCCTATGTGGAGACGTACTTCGCCGAAGAGCTTCATCTTTCCGATCCGCTCGTAATATTGTCACAACGCCGGAACGCGGCGATGACTGAAGAAGAAGCGTTCGACACGATGGTAGCGCCGGCGCGGCTTGAGTACTTGCATCGTTCCTTTGATATCCGAAACCGCTTTCTGGTTCCCGTGTCGAGAGACGACCGTGTTTATGGAGGTGTTTGCTTCACAAGCGACCGTCCATTTGCGGAAAGCGAGCGGCAGTTGCTGGCGTTCCTCGCCGAGCCGCTCCACAGATCTGTAACGAGGCCAGTGATGGACCGCTTCGCGGCGAGCACGTACCGTCTTTCGGAAGGCGAGCTGCACTGCCTCGCGTTGGCGAGCAAAGGGCTGACCAGCGACGAAATCGCGGCCGCTTCCGAGTACCAAGCCGAAACGGTCAACACCTATCTAAAGCGCGCAGTACACAAACTTGGCGCCAACAATCGCACGCATGCGATCGCTGAGGCGATCCGCCGGCAGATTATCAGCTAAAAACACGCAACGCGCGCTAACATGCGGCTTGAGATCAACATCTAATAGAATATCGACAAATTCCCAGTCGCAACTTGGGAAAAATCAAATACTTCCTGTTTTCTTTATGGTTTTGAAACCATTGCGTCCCACTTTTGGGACAGCGAGGCGACGCGAAATTTCGTCCCAGCTGCCATGATGGCGGCGGCCTTCGCGACGCGGGTATCTCCGCATTAACAGCCAAGATTACTGCTACAGATGTCGTCCTACAAACCGTGCCGATGAACTGGCTATCTCGCTGCTGATTGCGGCGGTTGCCGCATGCCGAGGCGCGCGCATTGCAATAACGAGAGCGATTACAGCTCTTGAATGTAATCCTACTGTGAGGAAACGATATGAGGGGAATAGCATCCAGCTTTGGGTCGGACGCAAAGGCTGTATTGGCCGCGATGAACAAGTCGCAAGCCATCATTGAGTTCGACATGACGGGCAAGGTTCTGACAGCCAATACCAATTTTTGCCGAACCCTCGGCTACGAGGCTTCGGAGATCATCGGCCAACATCACCGCTTGTTCGTCGATCCGGCGGAAGCCTCGTCCTCCGACTATCGTGAGTTCTGGGCCAGTCTCAATCGCGGTGAGTTTGACCAGCGTCAGTACAGGCGCATCGGAAAGGGTGGCAAGGAGGTCTGGATCGAAGCCTCCTACAATCCGGTCCTTCGAGGTGGAAAACCATACAAGGTCGTCAAGTTCGCAACCGACATCACGACGCAAAAGTTGAAAAGCGCCGAGGACGCGGGCAAACTCGAAGCGCTCTCTCGTGCCCAGGCCGTCATTGAATTTACGCCGAACGGCGAGATCCTGACCGCCAACCAAAATTTCCTCTCAGCGCTCGGCTATCAGCTTTCGGAAATCCACGGCCGCCATCATTCGATGTTTTGCGACAGTATCTATACGAAGAGTGACGACTATCGCCGTTTCTGGCAACGGCTCTCCGATGGCGAATTCGTAGCAGAAGAATTCCTGCGCATCGGCAAGGGTGGGAAGAGGCTCTATATCCAAGCCTCCTACAATCCCATCTTCGACATGAACGGCAAGGTCTTCAAGATCGTCAAATTCGCGACCGACGTTACCGCCCGGGTGAATAATGTCGATCAGCTCGCGGCCGCGTTGATGCAGCTTTCGAATGGCGATCTGACGCAGAACTTGAGCACCCCATTCATTCCTACGCTGGAACGCCTCCGCACCGACTTCAACGCGGCAATGGAGAAGTTGCGGACGGCAATGCAGGCGGTGGCTGAGAATGCCGGCGCAATCGCCGCCGGCTCGCAGCAGATCCGGTCGGCCTCCGACGATTTATCGAAGCGAACCGAGCAGCAGGCCGCCTCAGTGGAAGAGACAGCCGCGGCCCTTGAGGAGATCACGACCACGGTGGCTGATTCCAGCCGCCGCGCCGAAGAGGCCGGCCAGCTTGTCCGCAAGACGCGCGAGAACGCCGAGCATTCAGGCGCGGTCGTTCGTAGCGCCATCGAGGCCATGGGCAAGATCGAGAGCTCCTCCGCGGAAATCTCCAATATCATTGGCGTCATCGACGAGATTGCCTTCCAGACCAATCTTCTGGCGCTTAACGCCGGTGTCGAGGCCGCGCGCGCTGGCGACGCCGGAAAAGGCTTCGCTGTCGTAGCCCAGGAGGTGCGTGAACTTGCCCAGCGCTCCGCCAAAGCTGCCAAGGAAATCAAGGGCCTGATCACCGATTCAAACGCGCACGTGAAGAATGGCGTAGCACTGGTTGGAGAAACGGGCACCGCGCTCACAACAATCGTGTCGCAGGTCCAGCAGGTCAACAGCAACGTCGAAGCTATCGTCGAAGCCTCCAAGGAGCAGGCGACGGGTATCAAGGAGATCAATCAGGCGGTCAACACCATGGATCAGGGCACACAGCAGAATGCGGCCATGGTCGAAGAATCGACGGCCGCCGCTCACAGCCTTGCGAAAGAAACTGACGCGCTGTTCCAGTTGTTGGGTCAGTTCAATGTCGGAAGCGGCATGACCCGGCCCGAAACTCGGCCCGTTATCGCGACCGCCGCCTCAAAGCTGGTTATGTCGCCGGCGCGGAGCACGGTGTCGAAGCTGGCTGCAGCCTTTCATGGCAATGTGGCCGTTGCTAGCAACAATTGGGAGTCATATTGATGACCGAACCAAAGTCCCCGACCGGGCTCGAACGCGATACCCTGGATATCATCGCCTTTCGCCCTCTCGGTCGGGGATTTGGGCCACAACGAGAACGGGCCGTTGCTATGGGGGCTCAGAGCCTGCGTTGAAGTTGCAACTTGCTATCAAGCCTCCCCTAGAAACTAGGAAAACCGGGTTTTGCATTGATGGGATTAGAACCTTCGGCACCGCCTGCGAGTGCAAATAAGCATCAAATAATGACCCCAAATGCTGCAGCGAAAACAATTGCTTGTTGCGTTATCGGCATCGTGACCTCCATGCCGATTCACACGCTGAAGATGAAACACGCCCAGGACCATGGATCGAGATGAAGCGCTGGGGTTTTAGCGCAAACCGGGCACCAAGCGCAAACAACGGTTCCGGATATTCGTTCGAAGACATTCGTGAAAACAACAACTGTGCAAAGCAACAAATTTTACAGGATTTCTTAAGCCGGTTTTTTCGGGCCCGTGTTTAGCTGACGCAGCATTTAAGAACGGGTATAACTCCAATATGATTCTACAACAGCGACATCCCTCCGCCACCATTTTCAAAGCCCTGCGGAGGGCCACGCTCGGCACCCTATGCGCCGTGGTCGGCTCCGTTGGTCTTCTACTTATATTGAACCTATTGATGCCGGATCGACCATTTTTGGTCGGATTTGTCGGTGCAGCACTTATTTCCGCATTTGTGGCCTTTCCGCTGCTTTTTGCCTTGCAGCTTAACAACGGCGTCGTCCGCAGGTTGCAGGAAAACGTCACCCAGGCGGCGCGGTACGACGGCGTGACGAAGACGCTGAACGGCACCGCCTTTGCCGCGGCCGTTGAGCACTTTATCGACCGGCGCAAGCATGCCGCCACCGATGCCGGCGGCATCGTCATCGTCGTCATCATCGATACGCTCGACGACATCGGCCGCCGCTACGGGCCGCAATGGGCCGACACCGTGATGCAATCGCTTGCCTCGATCATCCAGTCCTCGGTTCGTCATGGCGATCTCGTGGCGCGGCTTGCGACCAACGAACTCGGCGTCTTCCTGCCTGGCGCCACGGTCGAGAATGCCCGCGACATCGGCACACGCATCCGCACGCGCGTCTCCGCGGCCACCTTCAGCACCGACGGCGCGCCGCTTTCCGTCGCCATCCGCCTCGGCGGCACCTCCTTCGACGGCCCGGCCGACTTCAACCAACTCCGCCAGCTAGCCGACCAAATGGCCTTCGAGCGCGGCGATGAGAGCGACGACATCCCCATCGGCGCGCTGCCGGCCGCATGAGGCTGGCGACCCCCACCGCCGCAGGAGTGGCGGCGTTGGGCAAACGGCGAGACCTGTCTTTGATGCGGCGTCACAACCAGCTGGGATCTCGGTTGGCCTGGCGCCTGCTTTTCGATGTGGCAGCCGGGAACCAACCGCCGAGGCTCGCCGAACGTCACATTTTATGAAGGATTTCGGATGCCGGCAGCTTTGGGCCGAACGTTGCGTGGCGGCGTAGGGTCTCCGGAAACAGTGGGCGTTCAGTTCGGGAGGGGCTGGACATCTAAACTTCGGCCACGTTCCGCGACCAAACTTTAGATTTGCGGTGGTAATCCAGTTTGCTTTCGACATAGGCCGCCGCGTCGCCTCATTCGAAAACCATCGTTGGATTTCTCAATTCCCGCCGACAATGACAAATTATGGCACGGGCTAGTATGGGTGGCGCCTTAAGATCGTATTTCGCCCTCTTCCGCAAATGACCCCAAGCAGTCGCATTCATGCAAACGAAGCCACGGATTAGTCCGTTCCTCTGGCGAGGGCGTCCAACAGCTGGCTCGTATTGTCGATGGTGAACTGCACTCTGTCTCCTGGCCAGATCGAAACCGAATAGGCGACCGGAACACCCTTGAGATCTACGTCCACTTTCCGAAGCGCAGTGACCGGCTGAGCCGCATCCTGTTGCAAATGTCTTGCCTCCTCTGGGGTAGGCAGTCTTGAGACGATCTCCGTGCGCAAACGAATGTAATCCGGAACGCCATAATCAGCGAAGATACTTGTGATGCTACGGCCACTTCGCCGCGCGTCGTTGAAGCCCGGAAAGCGGCGCACTGGAAAATAGGAGCGACTATAGGAAATGGGCTTGTCGTCCACGAACTCGCAGCGGACAATATGATAGACAGGTTCGCCCTCGGGCAAGCGCAATGCCTCGGCGATTTCCTTGCTGGCGTTCACGATTTCCTCGGTAACCGGCTGGCCAAGCGCTTCCCTGCCCTGATCCATAAGGTTTTGGGTAAACCGCACTCTTTCAGAAAGCCGATAGCTGATCCGGGCATCCTGGACGAACGTTCCTTTGCCGTGTTCTACACGTACGAGACCGCGATTTTCGAGCTGAGATATGGCTTTGCGGATCGAATGGCGCCCGACGCCAAATTTCTCCATCAACTCCGCTTCTTTCGGGAGCTGTGCCGTGGGCGCAAGCCGACCAGCGATGATGTCTTCGGCAATATCATTCTCAACTTTTTGCCATTGGCCATGAATTAGCTTTTTATCCACGCACGTCCCGCCTGCCCAATCGTCATTCGAATGTCATATATCGCGCTGATCACTCGATTTCAATTAATACAAAGTGTGCGAAGTTTCACTTTTAGCTGCATGTGGCATAGATGCCGTTCACACGCGTGTCATACGGGATCGCTAATTGAGATCCGAATGTCTAATCACAATTCGAATGACTGGATCCGACCATGACCACAATGAACCGCCGCAATTTCCTTGCCACGGCCTCCATGACGCTCGCCGCGGCGATCGCCCCCAGGGCGGCACGTTCGGCCGACGCCGATATCGTCATTTCCAGCATCTGGGGCTCAGACAAGCCGTTCCAGAAGGTAGTTGATGCCTTCAACGCCAAGAAGCTCGGCGTTACCGTCACCAACCGCTTCGACGGGGATTATCAGTCCGCGGCGACGAAGGCTGTTGCAAGCGTAGCCGCCGGACGGCCGCCGGCGATGATGATCACCGGATGGAAATTCGGCTACTTTGCCAAACGCACCCTTGGGGCACGCGATCTACGGGAAATCAATGCGACGAAAGCCGATGCAATCCTGTCCAATTTCCGCTCGAGCGTGCTTCCGCTGGTGACAATCGATGGCGCGCTCATCGGCTTGCCGTGGGCCATGTCCACCCCGATCACATTCATCAATAGCGAAATGTGGGCGGCAGCCGGCCTCGATCCAAAGCTGCCGGAAAACCCTGACAGTGCATGGCTTTACGAGAGCGCCCGGAAGATCGACACTGCCCTCAAGGGCAAGCATCCGACCTATCGTTCGCCAATCGCGCTGTCCAACAATGAGTGGACGAGCCAGTCTTTCATCCAGAATGCCGGCGGCTACATCATCGACCCCGACGGCAAGCTCGCGCTGAACAGCCCAGAATCGGTCGCCGGAATGGCGGAATATTGCGCGCCCGCCGCTGAAGGCCTCTGGCTTCCCGTCGACGACAAAGAGCAGACGGCGGCTTTCCAGTCAGGCGCGCTTGCCATCTGCACCACCAGCTCGACCGCAGCCGTGACTTTCCCCTTTGGCCAGGGCAAAGCGATTACCGCCAAGTTCCCTGGACTTAAAGGGCACGCTCGCAAGATGAACAGCGGCGGCAACTTCCTTGCCGTCTATACGAAGAACCAGGAACAGGCTGATGCGTCATTGGCCTTCCTGGAGTTCTGCGCATCGAAGGAAGGGCAGAAGATCTGGTCGGAAGTCGGCTACCTCAACACGTCCAAGCATGACGTTCCACTGATCAACGACTTCATGAAGCCGGCAGCGGCACAGCTGGCCGACGGCTTGACGGCAGAAACCATCTGGCCAGGAAAGCGCGGCCTCGAAGGTCAGGCCGTCTGGCGCAAGTGGGTCTCGCGGATGTTGAACAAGGAGACAAGCGTGGCGGACGGCGTCAAAAACGCGCACGCCGAACTCGCGGCGCTGATTTCTGCGTAGCCTTCCCATGCGGCAGTTCGTGAAAGTGCTGGCCCCTTATCTGTTCGCGGGGCCGGCAGTCATCGCCGTCCTTGTGTTTCTCTACGCCCCCCTGCTGGCGTCCATCGGACTTTCCTTCCTGGACTGGAACCTGCTTTCCACGGACATCGGATTCGCGGGTCTCGACAATTACAAGGCGGCGCTTGGAAATCCAGATTTTCGGCTTGCTGGCTGGAACACTCTCCTCTACTGCATCGTGCTGATCCCTGCCGAAATTGTCCTTCCGCTCGGCCTCGCGGTACTGCTGCACAGCGCTCGAAAAAGCCCGCTGCGGATGATCTACCAGACAAGTCTGTTTCTCCCGACGATCGTGGCGTTTTCCGTCGCCGGCGTCGCCTGGTCATGGCTGTTCAATCCGGTCAATGGTCTCTTGAATGAGGTGCTCAGCTACTTCGGTTTCCCCCGGTCGAAATGGCACACGGATCCGGACCTGGCGCTTTTCTGCGTTTGCGTCGTAACCTTTTGGAAGACATTTGGACTGAACATGCTGCTATGGCTGGCCGCCATCGCCAATCTGCCACGCGAATTGCGTGAGGCATCCCAACTTGACGGCGCGAGCGCTCGCCAACACTTTTTCGATATCAGCTTGCCGATGATGGCGCCAACTGCGTTTTTTATCAGCGTCACCACCCTCTTCCATGTCCTCGATGACCTCGTCGGCGTCATCGATGTTCTGACCCACGGAGGGCCGGCCGGACAGAGTTCGAGCGTCGTTTATTATCTCTGGCAGCAGGGACTTCAGTTCTTCCAGTTCGGCCCGGCCAGCGCAGTCGCGGTTATAATCATCGTCATCGTCCTTGCCATTACTTGGCTACAGTTCCGGGTGAGCGAGAAAAGGGTTCATTACGGATGACCGCGAAATCCCTATTTCCGCTTGTCAACCGGACATTCATCCACGTTGTGCTGCTCGCTTCTTGTGTCGCGACACTCTTTCCGCTCATCTGGATGATGACGTCGGCCTTTACGCCGAACGATCTGATCTCAGCCAAGATGATCCGGTTCTGGCCGGATCAGCCAACACTTTCAAATTTCACGATTGCAGCTAGCCGGCACCCGATCTGGATGTGGCTTTGGAATTCGGTCCTGACAGCGACCCTGATCACCATCGGAAAACTTATTCTGGCGGTACCGGCGGGCTATGCGTTTGCCCGGTTGGAGTTTCGCGGTCGGCGGGCGCTTTTCTGGCTTGTGATTGCGACGATGTCGTTTCCGACGGTTCTTGCAATCATCCCGACCTATATCGCAGTCGTCAAACTCCAGGCCGTAGACACCTACGGTTCGATGATTATTCCGTCGATCCCCTATATCGGCTTTTATGTCTTTTACATGCGGCAGGCCTTTCGATCCCTGCCACGTTCGATGTTCGAAGCCGCCCGGATCGATGGGGCTGGACTTTGGCGGCAATTTGCCGAGATTGCGGTTCCGAACGTTGTTCCGGCCATCGCAGCGCTATCGGTCATCTCCTTCATGGGCGCCTGGAACATTTACCTCTGGGGTCAACTTGTCCTGGATGACGAGTTCAAGAAGACCTTGACGACCGGTATAGCGACGTTTGCTGATCTGGAGGGTGCCGATCGCTCCTGGGGACCCCTTATGGCCACAAGTCTTCTCTCCATCGCCCCGGTCCTTATCGTGTTTTTGTCAGCACAACGCTTCATTGTCGACGCTTTGGCGCCGGGGATCGGAGAGAAATGAAACGTGTTGCCGTTATCGGATCGGTCAACCGGGATCGGGTCTGGTATTTGAACGAGCCGCTGAAACCCGGTAGCAGGCTTCGCTATTCGCGTATTGAAACGCATCTCGGCGGTGGCGCTTTTTACACAGGACTGCAGATGCTCGACCTTGGTGCAGAAGTCTCGATAGTCGCACGGCTCATGGACGACAATGCTGGAACGGCGATCCTGTCGGAGCTGACGACACGTGGCTTCGATTGCTCTAACATTGGGTGGGCTGAAGGCGAAACTGAACCGCTCGAAATTCTCCTGGAGCCGAATGGCGAGCGGACAATCATATCGAAGCATAGCGCCGGCCTTCCTGCTCTCCGGGCCTGTGATAAGATGGACCATGATGCCGTCTACATCAACGCGGTCAATCTCGCCGATAGTCTATCCGGGCAACTCGACAATATACCCCTCGTCATCTCGCAGATGCCACTTCGCAAGGCGACGCTCCGGCCGTCGGATATTATCATATCATCGAAGGCGGATGTTGCCGGCGAGCTGGCCGAAGCATGGCAACGGGCCAAGCAAGTTGGCGGCGACCGGCTAAAGACGCTGGTTCTCACGGACGGCCCGAGCGCTATCACCATTTTCGACGGCGTACGTGCGATCGAGGTCGAGCCCAAAATCACGGTTGCGACAGCCAATTCCATCGGAGCCGGCGATCGTTTTGCCGGCGCACTTCTCTTTTTCCTGCTCGACGGTCATTCGACTGTAACAGCGACCGAAGAGGCATGTCGCGTCACCGCAGAGTGGCTGGAATCTGGCAGGTAGTTGCAGGAATCGTGTCGCGGGCGCTGGACATGATATTCGAATGTCGATAGATAGTTATTCGAATATCACCGCCGGACACTCAGTCGGGCGTTTTTGCGAAAAAAGGAAATCTGCAATGACCGAGAATAAGGCCGGCTCGCCGGTCGTCGGACCCTATTGCCATGCCGATGTGCTCGAAATCCTGGCGGCAGGGCGGCCAGAATACATAAAGGCGTGCGCGGAAGCGATTCTGGAAACCATTGGCAGCATTGACGTGCTGTCGAACCGGACAGGCCTCGCAATGCTGCCTTACGAGGACACAGTCCACGGCACCGCCTTCCATCTCGGCGAAGTCCTGGTGTCAGAGGCCCACATCGACGCCCGCGACCATGACGTAAAGGGTTACGGCGGCGTGGTCGGCCGCGATCTCGAACATGCCATGGCCATTGCCGTCGTCGACGCGTCGATCGCTGCATCCCACGCGCTTTCAAAAATCCAGACCCTCCTCGATGCAGAGCATCATCATCGGCTCGAAAACGATGACGTCCGACTGAAAATGGTCGAAGCGACCCGCGTGCAAATGGAGACATTCTGATGAAAGCCGCACCGCTCCCGACAATTGAAGACACCAGAACCAATGACGCTTTCGAAGAGATGATGTGGGCCATGAGCCGGCCCGGAATCGTTCGCACTTTGCCGCTGGCGGGGCTTTCGGTTATGGCCGAGGCGCTGCTCGACCGCGAATGTTCTTACCACGTGGCGGTAACGCTGGAAGAAGACCTCCGCCTAGATCGCACTGGTGCCCGGCGGGAATCCCTTTCGCAGGCGCAGTATGTTTTTGCCACGGTGGACACAGCCGACGGTGCTGCACTGCTCAGCGCACTTGCCGTGGGGACCCTGGCCTATCCCGATCAGGCGGCGACACTCTTTGCACCTGTTAAGATAGGACGTGGAAGCCGCTATCGTCTGACCGGTCCGGGGATAGACGGAAGTATCGACATCATCCTCGAATCCGTTGACCCGCTTTTCTGGATCACAAGGCAACGATCACTCCGGTACCCGCTCGGCTGGGACGTCTATTTGGTCGACGGGGATCAGATCCTCGGCATTCCCCGGTCTACAAACGTAGAGGTGCTCTGATGGCTTATGTGGCTACACGCGGTGGCGAACACGCCATTGAACAAGCAGAACGGTTGTTCCGCAGCGATCTCGGAACGATCGACAAAGGCCGCGTTGACAGCATCAAGCACAGCCTTCCATATCTCGTCGATCGGCTGATGGGCGAAGCCTCGTTCTACGAGCCTGATATGGCTGCCCTTGCAATGGCACAGGCTGGCGGCGACATCTACGAAGCCGTCTTGCTTCTGCGCGCCTATCGCACGACCCAGCCGCGGATTGCCGTCGCGGAAACCGTAGTTCAATCCGATCTGTTCACCGTCCGCCGCATATCGGCAGCATTCAAGGATATTCCGGGCGGACAGATCCTCGGTCCGACTCTCGATTACTCGCACCGGCTCCTTCAGGTCGGCGTGCTTACGGGAGAAGCCTTCGTGCCCGAAGCGGTTGCTCCTGCCGCAGTCCCCGCTCCAGCAAGCCAACCCTCTCTGGCCGACTGGCAAAGAGCGCAGGGGCTCATTCCTGACCGTTCCACTGACACCGTCGATCTTGAGGATATTCCCGATCTGACGCGCGAACCCTTGCTGTTTCCAGCACCGCGCGCCCACAGGCTGCAGAGCCTTGCCCGCTCGGATACCGGTGGCACACTTGCGCTTGGCTATTCCAGCATGCGTGGCTACGGCGACGTCCACCCGACCGTCAATGAGATCCGGCTTGCAGAGGCGCCTGTGCGCTTACGGCATCCATCGGGCACTGTGTTCAGCGCGGGCCGCGTACGCGTCAGCCAAGCCGAAATCATTTCCAAATCTGGCGCACTGGAATTGGGCTTCTGCGCCACCTTCGGATGGAACGAGGTGAAGGTGATTGCCGGTGCCACTTTGGATCGCGCCATGAGCCAGAAAAATCCTCATCCGGCGTCCACCGAAGAGTTCGTCCTCTATCATACAGAGCCCGTCGAGAGTTCTGGTTTCTGCATCCATTTCAAGCTGCCACATTATGTCACGTTCCAATCCACATTGGACGCGGTTCGGCGTGTCAAAGCAGACAAAGACCTTGCAGCCCATTCTTCGAACGATCAGGGCGCTGTACTCAAGCAAGAGGAGGCTTCCGTATGAAGCTGCAGGAACTGACCAAGCCATGGGCTGCCTTTAATTACGGGTTCCTCGACGAATCCGCAAAACGTGAGCTGCGCCGAAGCATCCTCAAGGCCATCGCCGTGCCCGGCTACCAGGTCCCCTATGCGAGTCGCGAGGTGCCGATGGCCCGCGGCTGGGGAACGGGCGGATTGCAGGTCACGCTGACGCTCCTGAAGCCGACATCTGTGGTCAAGGTCATCGACCAGGGCGCTGACGATTCCGTCAACGCCGTCAGCATCCGAAAATTCTTCAACCGCGTGGGCGGGTGTGGCGCCACCGAAGATACGCTGGAAGCCACCATCATACAGTCTCGGCATCGCATTCCCGAGGAAAAGCTTCGGGACGATCAGGTTCTTGTCCTGCAGGTGCCAGACCCCGAGCCGCTTCGCGCCGTGCAATCGGATATGTCGATTACGCGAGAGATGCATGGCGACGCCGATTATGGACAGCTCTGGCTCGTCCTTTACGAACAGCTTGTCAAATCGGGCCGCATCATGCAGGGCTCGAGCTATCCAAGCTTGGTAAACGGCCGTTACGTCATCTCGCCGTCACCCATCCCACGCTGGGATGTGAAGAAACTGCACCAGTCGGCGCATCTGACTATTCTCTCGGCCGGCCGGGAAAAGCGACTGTATGTTGTGCCGCCTTTCACCGACGTCGAACCACTGGTGTTCGATGACGTGCCCTACAGGATCGAGGATCATGCGGACAAGACGTGCTACCGCACTCAGGTAACCGGCTTTTTCGTCAACGAACTGCCGCAGGACGACGGATCCGCACGCTTTGAGCTCTCCGACAGCCATTTCGGCGTCAAGCACATCAAGACATCCGGCGGCGAAATGGTCGCAGTCGGTGACACGTGGTACAAGAATGGAAAGATGGACTGATGCTGCAGGCTGATCATCACAACGCGACCGGGACCGGTCGGAACCCGCCGCAACTGATGCTGGCGGCTCCCATGCTGAGCATGCGCGGCATCGCCAAATCCTTTGGATCTGTGAAGGCGCTCACGAATGTCGATGTCACCGTCTATCCAGGCGAAGTGCTTGGCGTTGTCGGGGAGTCCGGCTCGGGTAAATCGACCCTGCTACGGATGATGAACTTGGAGGATACGCCGGACGCCGGCAGCTATCGTCTGGCATTACCCGAACAGGAGGAGCGCGACCTGTTTACGCTCGATCGATTTGAGCGACGAATGCTTCGCGCGCATCACATCGGGATTGTCTACCAGAACCCCCATCTCGGCCTGCTGATGGGTCACACCAGCAGCGGCAACGTCGCCGAGCGCCTGTTGATCGCGGGTAAGCGCAACTTCGCCGAATTGCGCGAAAGCGCCAGGCAATCGCTGGCCGCGTCGGAATTTCCGATCGAGCGCATGGATGCCACGCCGCGAGAACTGTCAGGCGGCATGCAGCAGCGTGTGCAGCTGGCCAAGGCAATCGCGCTCAAGCCGTCAGTGCTTCTGCTTGACGAGCCGACGACCGGCCTCGACGTTAGCGTTCAAGCCTTGGTGCTCGACACGCTGAAGCGGCTCCAACGCGACCGCGCCATCACGATGGTCCTGGTATCTCACGATCTCGGTGTCATCAGAACCATGGCCGACAGGGTTATGGTCATGCGACGCGGCGAAGTGGTCGAGCAAGGCCTTGCCGACCAGATTTTCCAGGATCCGCAGCACGAGTACACGCAGCAACTGGTCCACGCCAAGCTCTAAGAGATCCCGATATGACGACGCAAGCAAACATGATGCCTGGCCCTGTCCTTCAGGTTTCGGGCCTTTCCAAACAGTTCGAGATGCATCATCTCAAGCGCACGCTCTATGCCTTTGAAGGCCTCAGCTTCGAGGTTGGACGCGGCGAGTTCATCCTGCTGAAAGGAGAAAATGGTGCCGGCAAGTCCACCTTGCTGCGCACACTCTATCGTTCCTATCTGCCGCGCGCTGGCCATGCCTTCTATCACACGACGGAAGGCGTCATAGACCTTGCAACGGCGGCGGACGTCGACATTGCCGTTCTGCGGCGCCGGGAAATCGGCTTTGTTACCCAGTTTCTCAACGCCAGGCCGCGTGTTGCAGCGGAAGAAATCGTCGCCGAACCGTTGCGGCTTGCCGGCACGACCCAAGCGGACGCACTGATGGAAGCCCGTCGATGGCTTTCTGCCTTTGGCGTCAAGAAGCAGCTTTGGCCGGCCTATCCGTCGACCTTTTCAGGCGGCGAGCAGCAAAAGGTCAATCTTGCCCGTGCGCTTATCTTGCCTCAGCGCCTGCTGTTTCTTGACGAACCAACGGCATCGCTTGACCGGGACGCACGCCGGGCGCTCGTCAATCGACTTCAGGAATTGAAGGCAGCCGGTGTCGCCATGATCGGCGTCTTCCATCATCCCGAGGATATACAGCACCTGGTCGACCGCGAAATCCAGCTCGAGGCGA
This sequence comes from Rhizobium mayense, assembly GCF_030272705.1. Taxonomy (GTDB): domain Bacteria; phylum Pseudomonadota; class Alphaproteobacteria; order Rhizobiales; family Rhizobiaceae; genus Rhizobium; species Rhizobium mayense. The sequence goes on from NZ_JARFYM010000025.1 coordinate 71,339, forward strand.
TCATCGTCGAGGATGAAGCAGAGACGCTCGCCAACCTTTAGCCGCCGGCCATCGCGCCGATACCCGCTATAATTCGGAAGGTAAGATGTCGAAAATAGCTGAACAGAAACGGCCCAAGATCGCCGAAACCGTCATTCATCAATCCGTAGCCCTTCGGGAAAGCAGGATTGGCCGTTGCTGCGAGATCCTGGCTGACACCTCTTTGCATACGGTCGAGCTCGGCGACTATTCCTATCTTGGGCAGCGCTGCATGGTTGGCGACGCCGTCATCGGCAAGTTCTGCGCCATTGCAGCTGAAGTCCGGATCGGAGCACCGAACCACCCCATGGACCGACCATCAATGCATCGGTTCACCTATTGCCCGGAGTATTATTCAGCCGATGTCACGCGGGATTACGCGTTTTTCCACGATCGCGCTTCAGACCGCGTCACGATTGGACACGATGTCTGGATCGGCCACGGTGTTATCGTTTTGCCGGGGGTGACAGTCGGAAACGGCGCGGTGCTGGCTGCCGGCGCCGTCGTCAGCAAAGACGTCGCACCCTATACGATCGTTGGCGGAGTGCCGGCAAAGATGATCCGAGAACGCTTCGTTCGAGACATTGCTGCCAAGCTCGAATCGATCGCCTGGTGGGATTGGCCGTTCGAGACGATCATGGAAAGGCTGCAAGACTTTCAGACGAACGACATCGAAGCATTCTGCAAGAAGTGGTCATGAGATTAAGCACAAGGGATGTAACTTCGTGCAGGATGACAGTGATTCGAACTTCGAAAGCGCGATGTCCTGTCACCGCCAGACGGGATCAATGCACGGCTTGCGTTGCTCTTGAACCGATACGAACCTAGAGCAATTCCAGGAAAAGTGCGCAGCGGTTTTCCGTCCGGAATTGCGTGAAAACAAAGGGATAGAGCGGGAAATCGTTTCCGTGAAACGCTGAACCGCTCTAGGATACCTAGATCCACATCGCCATTATCGGGACCAGGGATTAATCACTTTTAACCCAGCCGCCTCGAACAGACTTGTGTCGCGATTGCGAGGCGATTTGCTGCTGCTGTGGCGGCAATATAGCCATCAGCCGCGCCGATCGCTTTTCCAGATACTCGAGCGCGTGCCATCAGTTCCGAGTAAACCTGCGAAGTCGCAAGATTGAGGGACAGGATGCGCTCGGAAAAGTGAGGCAGCACTTCGCCCTCAAGGCGGTCGCGGAGGATAGTTTGCCGTTTCCCCGAGGGTATGGCAGCAATCCCGAAGCGAAGTCCAGCAATCGTTATTGCGGAAATGAACAGCGTTTCGATGGCTTGGGCGTCCAACCAAGCGACCACTGCCTCATCAGGAATCGGTTTCCATGGCTCGGAAGGCATTTATCGGAACGGTCAGCCACCGAGCGAACCAAGCTGCACAGGCTGGATGAAGATGAGAGGGATGCGCGATGCATTTCAGTTCTGCGCTGGTTACGCAGTTGGAGAGGGCCGCAAAGGCCGCCGTCCAGCAGGGCAATAGTAGCCCGCCGCCAAGCGGCGAAGTCGCGACGCGCGCCGATTGGTGTTGAACGGAACGCGCAGACTTATTTCGTTGCTCAAGATTTCCACTATCAAGATTTTTGTAAACCAATGTTTCTTACGGGAGTTTTTGCTGGTCTCGCCTGCGAAAAACCTCATTTTGGAGAGGAGTGGTGTAAAAGCCTGAAGAAATGGAAATGTGCCTATGTCGGTGACCGCTGCGTCCGATGTCTTGATTGTCGATGACGACCATGAAATTCGCGCGCTTCTGAGCCGATATCTTGAGGAGCAGGGCTTTCGCGTCTCAACGGCGAGCAACCTTCGCGGCTGCAATGAAGCCCTCAATCGGCGTACTCCGGATCTCCTCGTCTTGGATGTCATGCTGCCCGATGGATCGGGCCTTGATCTTTGTCGCGATCTCAGAAACCGCCGCCCCCGCGTCCCGGTCATTCTCCTGACCGCTCTGAAGGAGGATATCGATCGGATCCTGGGGCTTGAGATCGGCGCTGACGACTATCTCGGCAAGCCATTCAATCCGCGAGAGCTGGCAGCGCGCATTCGGGCGGTCCTGCGCCGGACAAATGAGGATTCGTCTCCCGAACCGGATCAGCGTCGTTTTCGTTTTGCCGAGATGACCCTCGATCCGCAGCTTCGTCGCGTTACCAGGGACAATGGCGAGGTCATTTCGTTGACCGGCGCCGAATTTGATCTGCTCAAGGCCTTTGTCGAACGAGCCGGCCGGCTACTGTCCCGCGACCAGCTGCTCGACTTGACGCAGGGGCGTGATCGCGATCCGGCCGATCGTTCGATAGACGTGCTGATGAGCCGATTGCGTCGCAAGCTCGGAGAGACGGCCGACGAACCAGTGTTCAGAACGATCCGAAACGGCGGATATCAGCTCGTTGTTCCCGTGACAGCTGTCAAGAGCGATCCATGAAGTCCCTGGGCGCCCGCCTGGCGCTTCTCTTGCTCACGGCCATTGTTCTGGTTGTCATCACGTCGTCTTTTGCAGCAAGCCTGGTGATGCGAGGACCGCGGCCGGAAACGACCATGGAGCCGATGGCGCGACAGCTCTCCATACTCGCGAAGCTTGCGGAAAAAGACAAGGCTGCAGCGATCTCTGCTGGCGTGGTCATAGCCGCTGTTCCTGCAGACGGAGCCCCCGATGAACCGCTTTCCGGATTTTTGATGGAAAGCCTGCGCCGAACCGGCGATGTTCGGGTAGCGACCGTATCCCGCCAATCGACCGGCACCACAACCGCCTCCCTCTACCTCCCCGATGGCAATTGGATGGTGATGCCGATGCCGGAACTGGGTCCGCCACCTGGGGGATGGAAGATTCTCACGGGATGGCTCGGCCTCATCATTACCGGAAGTGTGCTAATTTCCATATTTGCCGCATCGAAGATCATGAAGCCGCTTCGCCTGCTTGAGCGCGCCTCGGCCGAGATTGGACCGGACGGGACGCTCCCGCACGTTCCGGAAACCGGTCCGGCTGAAATTCGCGTGACCGCGCGGGCACTCAATGAACTATCGACAAGGGTGAAGGCCGCAACGGAGAGCCGGATGCGACTGGTCGCAGCCGCCGGTCACGATCTCAGAACCCCCATGACGCGCATGCGATTGCGTGCCGAATTCATCAAGGATGATGAAGATCGGCTGAAATGGCTCGCCGACCTTCAAGAGCTCGACACGATCGCTGATAGCGCCATCGGATTGGTGCGCGAGGAAATCTCCACGGACAGCATGCAGCGTGTAAGGCTCGATACGATCGTTGCAAACATCGTGACGGAGCTGACGACGATGGGCATGGCGATCGAGGTCGGTGAGCTGGAGCCCGCGATGATTTGCGCGGGCTCCCTGGCGGTCACAAGGGCGCTGCGCAACCTCTTGATCAACGCGGCAACGCACGGTGAATCGGCGATCGTTACCGTCACTCACGCCGGCGACAAGGCCGTGGTCAGGATTGTCGATACCGGGCCGGGCATTCCCGAAGAACGCCTCAGCCAAGTGTTCGAGCCATTTTTCCGGATCGATATCGCGCGACAGCGGTCCTTCCCGGGAGCAGGCCTCGGAATGGCTATTGCCAAAGAAATCGTTTCCAGGTTCGAAGGAGAGATCACCGTGCGCAATCGGCAGCCGAGGGGTCTGGAGCAGGTGGTCGCATTCAAGAGCCGCAGCGATAGACTTATTGCTGGTTGACGATCGCCTCTGTTCAACATCGGGCCGCCGTTCTCTCTCCCTGTTGAAATTCGTTGATCCTATTCGATCATCTTCCCACGAAGCGATGATTGCCGCTTGCTGTCTAAAGAAATGGAGCAGCGAGAGCAAATAGTCAAACGGGCGATATCGCCTATAATTTTGCTCCGTACAAATGACGTACTCACAATATACCAATATTTCCCGAGTGATATACAAATGTATTGAAAGATGTGATGGATAAACATCGAATATTTCAACCATGTTGGAAACGTTTGGACAATAAATTTCCTAAAAAAACCTTGTTTCAGCAATGTTTGGAAATATTTCCAAGGATGGTTGCTGTAAATTCACATGCGGTCCGGAGCTCTTTGAGTGCTCTGATCACCCGCATGCCGGCTCCACCAGACGCCCCCAACATGAGTGGTGGAGCCGGATTTCTTCCTCTGTGAAAGAGGATGGTCGGTCTTTTGACCCCGACTTTAGCGATTCACGATCAATCTCTTGAAAGCGCCGCCACGGGATCGAGCCTGGACGCGTTACGCGCCGGCAGGTAGCCGAAGGTGAGGCCAATCACGCAGGAACAGGTAAATGCGAGAGCGATGGTACTTCCTGAATAGACCAGGGCGAAGTTCGATCCCAATCGGTTGAAGACAACACCAAAGCCGAGCGCAAGAGCAATCCCAAGCGTGCCGCCCAACAGGCAGACCAACACGGCCTCGATCAGGAATTGCTGCAATATATCCTGGCGACGGGCGCCAACAGCCATGCGGACCCCGATCTCGGCGATGCGCTCGGACACCGAGACGAGCATGATGTTCATGACGCCGATGCCTCCGACAAGCAGCGAGATGACGGCAATTGCGGAGACAAGCAGGGTCATCGTCCGCGTCGTGCTCGTTATCGTCTGGCGGATGTCGTCCGTGTTGAGAATGAAAAAATCCCTGGTGCCATGCCGGACTTCCAGAAATTGCGTCACGGCGCTCTCCACGAGCGCACTTTCGGTATCGTCGTTGATGCGCAGGGTGATGCTGCGCAGCGATGTATCGCCGAGGAACCGCGCCTGCACGCTGGTATAGGGAAGATAGACCGAGAGGTTGTCGCTGGACCCGAAACCGCCCTGCTGCGAAGCGATGACGCCGATGACGCGGACGGGCACCTGGCCGACGAATATCACCTGCCCGGTGGGATCGAGGCCCTTACCCGCAAAGAGCGTCGTCGCCGTATTCTGGTCGATGACGGCGTCCTGCACCATCTGCCGCACGCCGTCTGCGTCGAACAGCCGACCGACCACAAGCTTCGAACCCTTGACCGAAAAATAAGCGTCGCCCACGCCATTGATGAGCGCATTGGCCTCCGTCGAACCGAACCGAACCGTCTTGCTGGTCGAAACGGTCGGCGTGACCGCGGCGACGTAAGTCAGTTTGGCGAAGGCATCGGCGTCGGCTACCACCAAGGTCTTTATGCGTCCCGAACGGATATCGCCAAAACTCTTGCCAGGAAAAATCTCCAGCGTGTTGGTGCCGAGACTGTTGATATTGGCCAACACCTTGCGCTGCGAACCTTCCCCGAGCGCAACGACGCTAACGACCGAGGCTATGCCGATGATGATGCCGAGCATGGTGAGGAAGGTGCGCAACCGGCGCGCTTTCAAGGCGAGGATGGCCATGAGAAAAGCTTCGCGCAGCCGGTTGCCCAGCTCACGCCAGCCGGCGCTGGCATGCTCCTTCTCGCACAAGGAACCGTGTTTGTTAGAAATCCGCGTATTTTTGTCGGATGATCGGCTGTCAGCGATGATGTGGCCGTCGGAAATTTCGATGACACGCTGCGCGCGGGCCGCGACCTTCTTGTCATGGGTGACGATCACCACGGTATGACCTTCGGCATGCAACTCGGAGAGGATGCCAAGCACGTCCTCGCCGCTTTGCTGGTCGAGCGCGCCGGTCGGCTCGTCAGCGAGGATGACATTGCTGTTGTTCATCAGGGCCCGCGCGATGGAGACGCGCTGCTGCTGGCCGCCGGAAAGCTGACCCGGCTTGTGCGCGGTCCTATCGCCCATGCCGAGACGGTCAAGAAGTACAGCGGCGCGGGCATGCCGTGCCTGATTGGGCTGGTCCGCATAGATCGCCGGGACTTCGACATTGCCAAGCGCGCTTAGCTCCGAAAGCAGATGATAGCGCTGGAAGATAAAGCCGAAATGCTCGCGCCTTAGCCTAGAAAGCGCATCGCTGTCGAGCCGATGCGTCTCGGATCCGGCGATCGCATAGGTGCCGGCGGTGGGACGATCGAGCAGGCCGATGATGTTCATCAGCGTGGATTTGCCGGAACCGGAGGGACCGACGATGGCGACCATCTCTCCTTCGGCGATCGATAGATTAATGCCTTTCAGCACCGTAATGGTACGGTCGCCGGACTGATATTCCCGGCTGATACCCTTCAGTTCTATAAGTGGGGCAACCATCGCTCAGAACCCCATCGGCGGCGGCGGTCCGCCGGCACTGCTACTGGTCGTCGTGCTTATGCTTGCTTGGCCGATAACGACGCGCTCCCCTTCCGAAAGGCCTGATCGCACCTCGGCGGTGACGTTGTTGTTGAGGCCGATGGTGATTTTTCTAGAGGTCTGCCGTCCGTCCGCCGCGACGACCTGCACGCTATAGGAACCGTCGGCAGCTTTCGCTCCAAGCGCCGAAGACGGAATGATGAGTGTATCTTTGGCCGCGCCGAGCACAATATGGACTTCGGCCGACATATAAGTTCGGAATCGGTTGTCCTGGTTCGGTACGGCGAAGATGCCGTTGTAGTAAATCGCAGACGACGACGAGGAGGTCGATGTACTGCTGGAGGAGGTCGTGCTGGAAGATGTGACGCTGCTGTCGCTGGTGATCGATTCTGGTGCCGGCTCGATCGATTGTAATACGGCATCATAGCGGGTTGCGGCATCGCCGAGGATGGTGAAATAGACCGGTTGGCCCACCTTGACCTTGACGACGTCGGCCTCCGATATCTCGATGCGAACGATCATCGTGTCGAGCTCCCCGAGAATGACGATCGTCGGAGCCGACTGGGCCGCATTGACGGTCTGGCCTTGCTGATTGACGATGGCGAGCACAGTCCCGTCCATCGGCGCGGTGATCCGGGTGTAGGATAGATCGGCCTGCGCCGTCTCAACTGCAACTCCAGCCGCAATGATCTGCGCATCGAGCGCAGCGATCTGCGCGGTGATCTTCTTGACGCTCGCCTCCGCACTATCGAGATCGGCCTTGGACCCGGCTCGATTGCGAAAAACAGTCTGCTGTCGTGCCAGTGTCTGTTGCGCATTGACGAGATCGGCTTCGCTTTCCTCGCGTTGCGCTTTGACATTGGCAAGCGAGGCCTGAGCGGTCCTCAAGTCGTTGCGTTGCGTCGTGGAGTCGATTTCGGCGATCAGCGCATCCTTCTTGACCGCTTCGCCGAGCTTGACTTTCAGCGCCGTGATCCGTCCTGAGACCTGCGCGCCCACGGCAACAAGCTTGATCGGTTTGAATGTGCCCGAGGCAAGCACGGCTTCCTCGACATCGCCGCGTGTCGCCGCAGCGGTGATGGCGGATGAGTTTTCCTGAGCAATGATGTCTCCGCGAAACAGCAATGCGCCGGCGACGACAAGCAGAGCGAGCGCGGCTAAAGCCAAACCTGGCCGCCGAAGTTGGATTTTTCGCGAAGTGCCCAACAGCCGCACGCGCGGCGCGGCTATGTCAACTTGTCTCAGTTCGGTTTGCGCCGTTATCCGGCCTGGGGAATTCAGCATCGTATCTAACTATGGTCAAGTGCGGACAGTGCATCCGCATAGAGATTGGTCCGGGGATGCCGGGCGGGGCGCCCCGGACCTTGCAGCCTTTTTACGGGCCGCTCCTTCCAACCGACGGAGATCGGGCAACTTGTGTCCGGGGCTAATCCCCGTCGGATGGAGAAGGAGATAAATGGCCTGCCCATCAAGGCGGGGATCGATGGCTTCTAACGGAATCCACGAGGGCCCGGGCCGGGCGATCGTTCGGCATCCTCCAGCTTCTTGAGCTGGTCAGCCGTCAGAACGGCGCGGAGCGCGGTTGCTTTATCTTTCAGCATGCGAGCCTTGATTGCTTGGTCCAGCATGTGATCGGCGATCTCCTCCCCGAACAGTCCGGGCGGTATCTTATCACCGATATCGGGATCTGATGGGGTCGTTTTGGCCCCTGAATAGGGCCTTGGCGGCATATGGTCCCGAAAATCGAGGAAGTCCGTCAATGCAGCGGTGTAGCTCCTCCAGGCATCAAGTTGGGCGACACGGATGCCGATCAACGTTTCCATGGCCGTCAATCTGCTTGCGAGCTCTAACGTGCGATCTGGGTCAGGAGGGAAACCGGCGGGCGGCCCGAGCGGCGACGGGGCCGGCATGCCGTCCCTGAATGCCATCACAGCGTTGTCCAGCTGGGGATCGCCGTGGAAACCAGGGCATCGCGCTCTTTCCGGCCCCATCCATTCCGGCGCAGATTGCATTGTCTCAGCACCGACAGGTTTCTGCTCGGCAGCCGGTATTGAAGGCTCCTCAGCAAAAGCCGGGATATTCATGCCGCCGACGGCTGTTAACAATAAAGTGGTGGCGATACGCAGACGCTTCATGATCAATGCCTTTGAACTCGGTTCAATTCATTGATGCGAAGCTAATCGAAGCATATAAACGGGATGCGTCCCTATGTTTCCGAGTATTTCTTCGCGCCGGAATGTTGCGAACGAAGTTTGCTGTAACTCTATCAGCAAGAATTTATTACAAGATTTCCTCATCCCGCATCCTTTGGCAATGGGGATACCAGAGGGCCGGTGGTGTGGAACGTCAAGTGAGGCTCTTGACCGCGATCTTTTCGAACAAATCGCTGCGAAATACGGTGTCGATGATAACCGTGGCGATGTAACAGGCGCGAACGGCCAGCAGGAAAAACAGCAACAGCGAGATTGCACTGATCATGTAGTGCCTGAGCACAGAACGCTTCGGCATTTCCGTCAACAAGTGGCTCGCGGCGCTTCTGAAGAACCGCCACATCGCCACGATCGCAAACAGCGCTGATAAGATGTAGCCGCTTAACGCCGCTGCACCCATTATCCAGACCATTGTTATGCTTCCGCCGTAAAGCAGCAGCTCCTCTTTCGGCAACGCGGCCTGCAGATGTTGGACAGAAAATCGAAAGCGGCGTGCGTTCCGATCGCGCGTTGAGTCGATTTCGCTTCCAACGGATCTATGAGCGACCATGTCTTAGCTCTTTGGGTTCGTAGCGACGTAGCTTCCGAGCAGAGATCTTGCGAATACCAGCCATCGAGAGGGCCACTTGACGTTTGCACCGGCCGACGCAATCGGCGCCGTTTCAGGCTGGGTGGGTTCGGACCTGCCGGGCCTCGGATCGATGAGCGCCTTGATCCGTTGCAGGAACCCGGTGTCGTCAAATTGCTTCGATGAGGTGACGAGGCCGCTGTCGGACGGGACAGCGTGAAAAAACACCTCGAGATTCACCACTGGTATGGAGCGAATATTGCGGACGATATCAATGTCTGGTCGTGTGGTTACGGCGAGACCGTATCGATCGGAATGGAGGGCGTTGGACACTTCCGCTATCGACAAAGCAACTGTCGTTTCATACCCGTGCTCTGCCAACTTCGTCGCGATGACTTGAGCGGCGCCCTTCGGCAAAAATATCAAAATTCGCTTCTGGGCACCCTTCGTTAGGTCCGAGGCCATGACAATCCTCCAGTATGACAAAGAGAATAGCCGTTGCGCGTCTCGCGGTTTTCTCGGTTTTGTTCGATTTTATTGCGAGCAAGCGCGACAGCTGTGCTGTCGGCAGGCAGGTAAAAGCAGTGTCGTATTGTCCGGATGCTTCTTTTGTTGAGCCGCCCATGGCGCGGCTCGCGAATGATTGTGAATTTCCTAGCAATCCGGTGTTCTCAGCCCACCTTGAATGGGGTCTGCACCTCACCAATCCGTGGGAATGACGTGATCCAGCATCTTGCGTCCTCCCTTGAGGGCTGCCCCGGAAGCGTCCGCCACCCGGGCGACGGCATATGTCGCATCTTTCAATGGTGAGAAGCCGGGTTCGTCCGCGTGGTCGTCGCTCGCCTGCAATTGCCGACTTTCGGCATAGTCGTTGTCGACAGTGTATCCTGCGATCATGGGATCCCTGGTCTCGCATTGTGGCAGGCACTCGTCGAACCGCCGCACATCTGGCGATGCGGGAAGCGGCGCCTTCGCCTTTTGTGCATGGACTCGGGCTATGGCCAGCTTCGCCAAGCTCGTCGATCTTTCCGCCGGAATTGGGACGGCCACATTCGCGATCGCCGGTAACGGCGTGGCCGGACTTGCATCGATAACTGCCTGCAAGCTGTTGATAGGCGGCAGCCCGTAGAGTTTGCCATCATCGACCGCAACGGGGCCGAGGCTCTCGATTGGTGTCGCCGCGTAAAACAGCCCGACGACGGCGGCGCAAGCAGACAGTGCTAATACCGCATGCAAATAGGAGCCGCCTCGAGCATTTCTCCATTCAATCCGCCTCGTCTCCATCCAGCGCTCCTTGGGGCGTTACATCTCAGGGATAGCATTGAGGCGCCTCAAATACGGCGGGCTGTTCGCAAAAAAATGGCGGCTCGGGGGTGATTTGCAAAGAAATGTTGCAAGAAAGCCCGAGCCTACGGCGCCGCTATTCTTTCAAGGCATTATGCGTCGGAGCACACCGAGACGGCGTCACGCGTAATGCGGCAATGGAGTCAGTGCGTGGGGTATAAAGATGGTCGGATGAAGAATTCGTCCATCAGCTACGAGCGCCACAGTTTTCCGCGATAGATCATCGCCCATGCGGTCTGGCTGTGTTTCAGGTTCCCGCTGAGCCTTCGGCAAGTGGAGGAGTTTCGCGTGGAAAAACACGGCCTTCGAAAAGTTTTCTTGCCGTTCGAATCGTACCCGCAGCCTTTATTTGGCCTTGGGCGTCGAGTTCCAATAACACTTCCATGCTGCCTGTCGGATGCTCGATCTCGTAGCGACTATCCGCAGGCGCCGTAACCAGCTTTGCGGCCGGGCTTTCTGCGAGCCGGGTCGCCGTCGCAACAGTTACCGCCGCCAGAACGCCGACCGAGGCATGCACACGGTGTGGAATGAAACTGCGCGTGGAAATGGCGCCACCATTCGTAGGCCGTGATACGAGGGTCATTTTCGGAACCGAGGCTGTCTTCACATCGCCGAGCGCCATCATCGGACCCGCCTGCAGGCGAATGGCTTCGATACGCTCCTTCAAGGCGCTATTTGCTTCGATTTCCTCTCTGCTTTCTCTGCCGCTCAGCCCGAAATCCGACGCCCGCATGATGACACAGGGCATACCGTTGTCGATCAACGTGGCCTCGACCCCGTCGATCACGTCGACCTCACGTCCTGTCGGCAGCAGCGAACCGCACATCGATCCAGCAATATTCGTGAACAAAAGCGGAATAGCCGCATGGGCACCGGGAACGCCCGCGATCTCCGTGGTCCCCGCATAGTTCACCCGGCCGTTGGGAGTTTCAATGCGAGCAACCGCGACCTCCCCGGAGTTCACCATATGGATGCGCACCTTGGTCGCTTCGCCGCTCGTCTTCACGAGTCCCCGCTCGATCGCCGCGGGGCCGACGCCGGCGAGAATGTTGCCGCATCCCTGGGCATTGCTGACCAGCGCCTGATCGACGAATACCTGCAGGAACAGATAGTCCACGTCTGCATCGGGACGCGTCGCGCGTGACAGGATCGCCACTTTGGACGTCAGGGGATCTGCCCCGCCAATGCCGTCGATCTGGCGCGGATCGGGCGAACCCATGATTCTGAGCAGGAGACCGTCGCGTTCCGCCGTATCGGCCGGCAGGTGCTCGGCCAGGAAATAGGCGCCCTTCGACGTGCCGCCCCGCATCCACAAGCAGGGGATGCCCTCCTCATACATATTTGAGCCCCTTTGCCGCCAGTGTCTCGCGCATGCCGTAGATATCGAGGCCCAATTCACCGGATGCCAAGCGTGTGCGTTTGGCTTCTTCGTTGGCAAGCCGCTTCTCCGCCGCCGCCACTACGTCAGCCACTTCGGCCCATTTGACGACGCAGACGCCGTCATCATCGGCAACAATGACATCGCCGGCCTCGATATGGGCGCCTGCGCAGACGACAGGGATGTTCACCGAGCCAAGCGTCTCCTTGACAGTCCCTTGCGCGGAAACCGCCTTCGACCAAACCGGAAAACCCATCTGCGTCAGGTCCCGCACATCGCGAACGCCAGCATCGATTACGAGGCCGCGGCAGCCGCGTGCCACGGCCGATGTCGCGAGCAGATCGCCAAAATAGCCGTTGTCGCAAGGCGATGTCGGCGCAAGGACAAGAATGTCTCCTTCCCTGAGCTGCTCGATCGCTACATGGACCATCCAGTTGTCGCCGGGAGGTGCTGAAATCGTCACCGCCGATCCCGCAACCTGCGCCCCGGAATAGATCGGCCGCACGTAGCTCGCGAGCATCCCCCTGCGGCCTTGCGCCTCGTGAACGGTCGCGACCCCTGCCTTGGCGAGCTTCCCGATCAAGCCAGGTTCAGCGCGCGGGATGTTCTGAACGACGACTCCCATCAATGGTCTCCCTGCTTCTTTACGGGCGGTGTCCCGTGCGTGTGGAAAGTTTCGATTGTCTTCAGGCCCCAGGCCTGGCCCTTCTTTCGCTCTGTTTCGGTCCAGACGACGGGTTGCCAGTCGGGCGCGAGGATCAGCCGTGCGCCAGAATTGGCGAGCTCTACCCGATTGCCTGCGGGCTCCCAGACATAGAGGAAGAAAGTTCCCTGGATCGCGTGCTTATGAGGTCCGGTCTCGATGTGGATGCCGTTTTCGAGAAAGATGTCGGCGGCACGCAGGATTTCTTCCCGCGTGTCGGTCGCATAGGTCACGTGATGCAGGCGCCCGTCGTCGCCACCATGTTCTTCTGTGCAGGCGAGGTCATAGGTCTTATTGTTGACCGTGAACCAGCATCCGCCGAGGCGGCCATTGTCGAGTTGAATCATCTCCGTAACGCGCGATCCGAGACAGGTTTCCATAAACTTGCGGAACTCGGAAACGTCGGCCGCGAGCAAGTTCAGGTGATCGAGGCGGCGCGGATGGCAGCCTCGCGCATGATAGCGCTGGGCAAGATTCTTGAGCTTCGGGCGCTCCGCCGGCGGTGGATCGTAGCGGACCGTCTCCCAATAGATTTCGAAGATATGGCCGAAAGGGTCCCTGAATCGAAACGCCCTGCCATGGCCCATATCGCCATCCACCCAGCCGAGCACATCGTAACCGCTCGCCTCGATCGCCGTGACGCGTCGTTCAAGCGCTTGCGGCGACGAGACCCTGTAGGCGACGTGCCCGATGCCGGTCGTCTCATGGCGCGTCAGTTTCAGGGTATGGAACTCGTAATCGTCCCAGCCACGCAAATAGGCGGAACTCTCGTCCTCACCCGCCAAGGTCAATCCATAGACATTGACGAAAAAATCGAGGCTCTCGTCATATTTGTCGGTGAACATCTCGACGTGACCGAGGTGGGCGATATCGAAACACGGTTCCATTTCAAGCTCCTCCCAGGGTCGATTAAAGGTCATCGACCGTGCGCGGGAAGACCGATTGGAATCCTTCCGCATATTTGGCGGCGCGCCCGCCGGACTGGCCTCCCGAATTCCTCTGGAAGTGGTTGGCTCGGTTCTGCGCGACCCGAGTGTAGAATTCCCAGAGGTGTTCCTGCCCTTCCATGCATTCGATGGCGGCCCGCTTCTTATCCCATACAGAGGTGATGTCGAGGAACACGTCCGGCTTCCAACCCATCTGCTCCGTCTGATGCGGCTCGAACAGATAGAGCTGCGGCGCACCGAGGACGCTTTCGCCAGGATTGTGACCCCAGGCCTGCGCGATCATGCGGGTTTCGAGCGCGACCTGCGTCGCATACATATGGTCGGTATTGTAGGGATCATATTGCGAGTGGCTCAGCATGAACGAGGGCTGCACCTTGCGGATCACTTCGACGAGGCGATACTTGTCATCATCCGTCATGCGCAGTGGATAGTCGCCGAGATCGAAGCAGATCAGGTCATGGACTCCGAGTGCCCGGGCAGCCTTTTCCGACTCGGCACGCCGCGCAGCCTTTACGCGGTCAAGCGTCATGTCCTTCTGTTTCCAGAGCTTGGCTGACTCGCCTCGCTCCCCGAAGGACAAGCAGACGACGGTGACGTCACAACCCTTGTCGGCATGCAGAGCGATCGCCCCTCCACAGCGCCAGACGAAATCTGCGGCATGGGCGCTAATCACCAACGCGGTCTTCTTGTCGGACATTGAAGCCTCCTGTTTTTCGAAACCGTATGTCGCTCCGAACTGCCAGTTTGCCAATTTTCTTTCGACGCCTTGTTCATAAGTTTTTGCTATAACGAATGGCGAAGCCATCTTTCTTGGACTAAAGCCAGCACTGACGGAATGGTCGTGGGATGGACGGATGATGAACCACTTCAAGATCGGCATGATCGGATTTGGCGAAGCAGCACGCGCGTTCGCATCGGGCTGGACACGACCTGACGGTGCGATGCTCGCCTCCTATGACATCAAGATTGCCGATCCGCATAGCGCCGGCGAAATCGCAGCAGCCTGCGCCGAACTCGACGTCCGCCATGCCAACGACGCCCGGCAATCGCTCTCCGACGCCGGGATCGTCTTCAGCCTCGTCACAGCCGATCAGACTTTGCTTGCAGCAACAGAGGCGGCCAAATGGCTCGAGGCCGGTGCGCTTTATTTCGACTGCAATTCCTGCTCGCCCTCCGCCAAAATTATAGCAGCCGAGGCGATCGAAGCAGGAGGCGGCCGTTATGTCGATGTCGCCGTCATGTCGCCCGTGCATCCGGCCCGCCATTTGACGCCACTTTTGGTTTCCGGTCCCCATGCCGAAGCAGCCATCGACGCGCTTGAGCATCTCGGGATGAAGCCGAAGCGTGCGGGCGAGAAAGTGGGACAAGCGTCATCGATCAAGATGCTGCGCTCCGTCATGGTCAAAGGCCTGGAGGCTCTGACGGCTGAAGCGATGCTCGCGGCGCGCCGTGCCGGCGTGGAGAACGCCGTCATCGCTTCGTTGCAAGCCTCCGATCCCGGCATAGATTGGGCCAGGCGCAGCGCCTACAACCTCGAACGGATGATGGTGCACGGGGCTCGTCGGGCGGCCGAGATGCGGGAGGTTGCCGCTACGGTCCGTGAACTCGGACTTCCGGACAGGATGTCGGCAGCCATTGCCGCTTGGCAGGACGAGATCGCAGCGCTCTCCATTCCGGTCGATATTGACGACCTTCCAAGCCGAGCCGATAGCATCCTCGAACGGATGGATGAGGAGAGGGACAAGAAGGCCGCGGCGATCCGATGAGGCACAATCTGCGGCATCTGCGGGTCTTCCTGGCCGTCGTGGAAACGGGCTCTGTCACGCGCGCGGCCGAGATCTGCTACGTATCCCAGCCGGCGGTCACGCAGGCCATGTCCAAGATCGAAAAGACGCTCGGATATGCGTTGTTCACGCGTTCGCCGCATGGCCTCTTCGTCAACGACGAGGGCAAGCTCCTGGTTCTGCGCGCGAGGCGTGCCTTCTCTTATCTCGATCCGGCGTTGACCGAGCTTGCGCCCAGGCTCAAGATCACCGCCACTTCGGCGCAGCTCGAAGCCCTGGTCGCCGTCAGGGAGCTGGAGAATTTCACGCTTGCGGCGCGGCGGCTCGAGCTGGCGCAGCCGACCGTCCATCGCGCCGTGAGCCAACTCGAAAAGGAGGCTGCTCGTCCTCTATTCGAGAGAACGTCCTATGGGATGGTCGCCACGCGCCTGGCGCAAAACCTGGCGCAGGCGACCCGCCTCGCCTTCGCCGAACTGCATCAGGCAGAGGCGGATCTCGCCGAAGCCCGGGCGCAGGAGGCTGGACTGATCGTCGTGGGCGGCATGCCCCTATCGCGCTCCTTCATCCTGCCGTCGGCGATCGCCAGATTTCGGAAGAAACGGCCGAAGCTGCCAATCAAGGTTGTCGAGGGCATCTATGCCGAACTGCTCGGCGGCTTGAGGCGCGGCGAGATCGATTTCCTGATCGGAGCGATGCGTAATCCCCTTCCCATCGACGACGTCGAACAGGAATCGCTGTTTAATGACACCGTGGTGATTGTCGCAGGCAAGCGCCATCCGCTCGCCGGAAAATCCTCGATATGTATAGGCGATCTGGCATCCTATCCATGGGTTGTCGCAACGAGCGGCACGCCGATAAGAGCCCATTTCGACGCCCTTTTCCAAGGGCAATCGCCGGGACCGAGAAGCGTGGTCGAGTCCAGCTCGCTGATCCTCATGCGTGAACTGCTCGACCAGAGCGATCATCTCGGTTTCATCTCAGGCGGTCAGGCGGCAGCGGAGATCGAGCGCGGCCTTATGGCATCCCTGCCGTTCGATCTCGCCCATACCGAACGGCCGATCGGCATCACGATACGCAGGGGGTGGCTGCCGACAGCCGCTCAGGCCGCTTTTCTCGACGACATCCGTGCGGAAGCGCGAGCGAGACAAAGCCGGCGCCTATAGCCTTCCCTTAAGATGCTTTCCTCGAATGCATGCCACGCGGCGTGTGCGCCGGGTTGATGCCCGCTCCTACATGATACCGGCTGCCTCAAGAGGTCAGACCATCCGTTGGCCGCTCGGCGTCGCGATGCGATATTGGGAAGGTTTGGGCGTTTTCCATTTTCCGCGACCACGTCGCTCGGGTCGCTAGCACTCTATAGCCGCTACTTATGCCTCGGACCTCTGAATGGATTGGAGGTGGTGATGCTAGACGCGTACTGCTTGGCCCGTCAACGAAGCGCGAGGGCAGAGGAGGTTGACGGCAAGCGTCGATCAGATGCATTCGCAAAGCCATTCCTCGAACGGATCGATGCCTGGGTGATCCACCCACAACGTCGTTCGAGAGCGCTCAGCCATCAGCCTCGTGCGGACACGCGCAACCATCATGTCGGAGGAGTACATGACACAGCCAGCCGTCCTGGAGATCAGGTCTTACATCAACAGCCGCCCAATGTCGCGAATGCAATGGACACTGACTGTTCTCTGCTTTCTCATCGTCTTCTGCGACGGACTGGACGTCGCGATTATGGGCTTTCTTGCTCCGGCCATCACGGGGGACTGGGGCATTTCCAAGCCCGCCTTTGGTCTTGTCATGGCTGCTGCACCCGTTGGCCTGGCCATCGGCGCGATCTTCGCAGGCTCCTCTTCCGATTGGTTCGGGCGTCGCCGCGTATTGCTCGCCTCGGTCTTTGCCTTCGGCGTTCTAAGCCTGCTTACGGCGCTTACCCAAAGTCCTGCGGAGATGGCTGTGCTCCGTTTTCTGACCGGCCTCGGCCTTGGCGCCGCCATGCCCAACACGACAACACTGCTGTCGGAATATCTACCCGAACAGAAGCGCTCCGTTCTTCTGGCGATCATGTTCACCGGCTTCAATTTCGGCTCGGCGATCATCGGCTTTGTCGCTGCATACCTGCTGCCGAAGTTCGGCTGGCATTCGGTGCTCGTGTTCGGCGGCATCGTGCCGCTTGCGCTATCCGTGATCTTGTTTTTCCTGCTTCCGGAATCAGCCCGCTTCATGGTCGTCCGCGGGGTTTCCATCGACCGCATCCGAAATCAGCTCGCCGGCGTGACCGGGCAGGACTTGAAAGCCGTATCTGAATTTACGCTGGAAGACGAACCGGTAACCGCGGCTCAGCCTGTTGCTCTCCTCTTCACACCCACGTTCATCATACGCACGCTGTCGCTCTGGATGTGTTACTTCATGGGCCTGCTGGTCATCTATCTGACGACGAGCTGGCTGCCGACCATGATCAAGGATGCCGGAATGCCGATCGAAACCGCGGCCAGCGTAACCGCCATGTTCCAGCTCGGCGGCACGATCGGCGCGGTTGTCGTGGGCTTCGCCATGCACCGCGTCGGGTCGAAGAGCGCGATTTCACTAGCCTATCTCCTGGGCGCCGCAGCTCTGGTCGTGCTCGCATTCACGGGCCTGACCTCCGTTGCCCTCGCGTTGATCGTCGGTATCGTCGGCTTCTTCATGAGCGGTGGACAGACCGGCCTAAACGCCTACGCTCCGGGCCGCTATCCAACCTTTGCCCGTGCGACCGGTGTGAGCTGGATGCTGGGCATCGGCCGGTTGGGCAGCATTCTGGGTTCATCGATCGGCGGATTGTTGCTCGGCTTCGGCTGGGACTTCCGTGGCATCTTCTGCGCGCTCGCTGTTCCGGCGGCAATCGGGGCGGCAGCAATCCTGATCAACGAACTCCAACTGACGCCGCAACTTCAACAACGCGCTACGAGATAATCGCCCATGCGGCTCCTATTCGGAGCCGCATGTTTTCTCTGGAATTACTTTGAGCAGCAATAACCGGAAAAGGTCGATCGGCCTCAAACAGCCCAGTCTACCAACGGCCGAGAGACTTGCCGCCTTGAATAGAGTCGAACCTGCGACCCCGGATTAACTCATATAGAGAGGGCCACGAACGAACGATTCTAAGGGGATGACCAAGCTTGATTTTTCCGCGACGGAGAGATTGCCCTCTTCCGGGAGCCTCACTGTTTGGAGGATCTGCCTGGAAATCTCGTGGGCAATCCGCGCAAATCTGCTTCGAGGCCTCGATCGAGGGAACTCGCGAAGCCGGAGGCAAGAGGGCGAGCTCCGCCTTCTTATCGCCGTCGCGGACAAATGATCGATTGGTTCGATTTGAACCGCAGCACTTCCATCAACAAAGCGTGATGTAGCTTTCTTTTATGGAAGCTTCATCGGCATGTCACCTGACGGTCAAGGAACGCCGATAGCGCTCTGGCAACGCGCCGCTTATCCAGTGGCCAATTCCGGAGCGAGCACATGACCGTCGAAATCTCACGCCGACTCTTTCTGCAATCCGCCGCCGCGTCGGCAACCCTTCTCTACTTTGTCTCGGCAGTCCATGCGGCAGACAAGACAGTGATCGACGTTATGACCGATGGCGATACCAATGTGACCGACTGGTGGACAAACACGCTCGCTCCGATGTTCGAGAAGGCCAATCCTGGGTTATCGCTGAACATCGTCATCACCCGCGCGAACGGTTCGAACGATGTCGTCGGTGAGCGCGTGGTGGCCGCCATGCAGGCAAAGGCCGACCCCAAGGTCGATTACTTCGAGGAATTTGATCCACGGCGTGTACCGGGCGCAGCACAGTCCGGCGCGTTCGAGACCGTCGACGCGCAGAAAATTCCGAATCTCGCGCTCGTCAATCCGGCCAGCCTTGAGATCCCTCAGGACATTCCATATCGCGCCAGCCAGGTTCTGCTTGCCTATGACAGTGCGGTGGTGTCGCCGCAAGAGGTTCCAAAAACCTGGGCGGATCTGATCGCTTGGATCAAGGGACATCCCGGAAAATTCATCTACTGCCGACCGGACAAGGGTGGATCGGGCGCCTATATGGTGACGCGCGCAATTCACGAAGCGAACAATCGAGACTCAACGCTGTTCAAAGCCGACAACTTTGACGCTGATGTCGCCAAGAAGCGCTTTGCCGGCGCCTGGGATATCCTGAAAGATATCGAGCCTTATCTCTATGACAAGGGATCCTATCCGGCCGGCAACAACCCCACGCTTCAACTGTTTGCCGACGGCGCGGTATCGATGATCACGGCCTGGTCCGATCAATCGCTGCAGGGGATTTCGCAGGGTGCGCTTCCGGGGACCACCAAGCTCGCCCAACTCCAGGATCTGCCTTTTTGTGGCGGCTATGCCTTCTCGTCGATTCCCTCTCAAGCCGCACACAAGGATGCGGCTTTCAAGCTCGCCAACTTCATGCTGACGCCCCCTGTTCAGGAGCAGATGCTGAAAGACTTCGGCGCTTTCCCAAGCATCGAATGGTCGCATCTTTCCCCGGACCTGGCTGCGAAATATAAGGACGTAGCCTCGGCAAAAATGCCCTCCTTCCCCGGCGGCCAGTGGAGCGCCGCGCTAAACGACGGTTGGTACTCCAATGTTGCTACCCATATCGTTCGCGGCTGATGACTGCGGGTATCAGTGAGATCACTACCGTCCCGCGGCGCAAGCGTGCCTCGCGAGGTGGTGGTGGTACCTTAGGGCTGGCGCTGGTAGCGCCGGCCTTCGGACTGATGATCCTTCTTGTCCTGCTACCGGCCAGCCGTTCACTCCTCGGAACGATTTTCCCGGATCAAGCGGGAGAGCCCTCGCTTAAGAATTACGAAGCCTTCTTTTCGGACGCTCGCAGCGCGTCGAATCTGCTGTTCACAGTCCAGGTGTCGGTCATCACGCTGGCCATCTTGCTGACGATCGGGCTCATAATCGCGCTCTATTTGCGCTTCTCCCAGAGCCGCTTTATCGGCGCAATTCAGATCATTGCGCTTTTTCCTCTCTTTGTGCCGGGGATCGTGATTTCCTTCGCTTTGATCCGATTCATAGGCCCGACAGGCCTGCTTCCAACGACGTTGCGCGCTCTCGGCATCAGTGGATACCGGACGCCGTACCTCCATCCGAGCGGCGCCATTATCGGGCTGGTTTGGGAGAATATCCCGCTGACAATCATGCTGCTGACCGCGGGCCTCGCTCAGATCTCGAACAGCTCGATCGAAGCCGCGCGCGACGTCGGCGCAGGATGGCTTCGGATCCTGTCGCAGATCATCCTGCCTCAGATCATACGGTCTATCGTTGTCGCCGCATCATTGAATTTCCTCGGTATTTTCGGATCCTTCACGGTTCCCTACATTCTGGGTCCGGCCGCGCCGCAAATGATGTCGATCTTCATGCAGAATACCTTCTCCGAGCGGCATGATAGCGGCGTCGCGGAGACGCAGGCGGCGGTTACCTTTCTCGTGTGTTTGGTGATCGGTGTAATCTACACGCTTTGCGTTTTTCGCGACACCGCGCGCGATGGAAAGGCTCGACAATGACCCCACGCCGAGGAGGAATCTCCGATCAGGCCGCGGGTGCCGTTCTCCTAGTCGCCCTGGTCATCTTTGTGCTCGGACCGCTTGCCTGCGTGCTGATCTGGGCCTTCGCTGACGTTTGGCGGCCACCTGCATTTCTGCCAGCGCAATGGGGCGTCAAATACTGGGGCCTTATTCTCGCGCGAGCTGACGTCAGACAGGCGCTACCTGTCTCGCTGATGATTTCCACCATTGTCACATTGCTGTCGGCCACCGTTTGCCTGCCGGCGGCCTACGCGTTCGCCCGCCTCGAATTTCCGGGCAAACGGTGGCTTTTGCTATCGTTCATCGCAGTCAATGCGTTTCCGCGGTTTCCTCTCTACGTGTCGATCGCCGTATTTTTCCTGTCCGCAGGGCTGATCGGAACCTACACAGCGGTCGTGCTGGTGCAGCTGGTTTTCACGCTACTCTTCATGATCTGGATCCCGGCCGCCGCGTTCCGCGGGGTCGATCCTCGAATGGAGGAGGCCGCCAGAGACGTCGGCGCTTCGCATCTCACCGTGCTCTTGCGCATCACCCTGCCGCAAGCCGCACCAGCGATAGGCGCCGCACTACTGCTGACTTTCGTCAATACCTTCTACGACGTCGACGGGGCACTTCTGGTGGGTGTGCCTGATGTCAGAACGCTGCCAATCATCATGCTTTCCCTCATCACCGGACAGATCATCGTCCAATACGGGGCGGTGCTTTCAGTGATGCTGTGGGTCCCGTCTCTCGTGCTGCTGCTCTTTGCACGGCGCCTGTTTGAGAGCCGCAGCTTCGCGGCCGGATTTGGAGCCTGACGACGACGATGACGACTTTGACGCTTCAAAATGTGACACGGACCTTCGGAGACACACACGCCGTCAATCGGCTCGATCTCGATGTTGCCGAAGGCGAATTCATCTGTCTGCTTGGCCCATCAGGTTGCGGAAAATCGACCGCACTGCGGATGATTGCCGGTTTTGAAACACCGGATGAGGGAGATATCCTGATTGGCGGCGCGTCGATGTTGGATGTTCCACCGAACCGTCGCGCAACCAGCATGGTGTTTCAGAGCCATGCACTGTGGAGCCATATGACCGTTGGCGGAAATATCGCCTTTGGTCTGAAGCTACGGCGCCTCCCGCGCCACATGGTTGCGCAGAAAGTGGCTTCCGCCCTTGCGCTCGTCGGCCTCGATGGCCTGGAAAAGCGCTACCCAGCGCAGCTTTCCGGCGGCCAGCAACAGCGTGTGGCTCTGGCTCGATCTTTAGTCCTTGAGCCGAGAATACTGCTTCTCGACGAGCCGTTCTCAAGCTTGGACGCCCACTTACGCATTCGCTTGCGCGATGAGCTCAAGTCGATCCAGCGCCGCCTCGGACTGACAACCATATTCGTGACCCACGATCAGGAAGAAGCAATGTCGCTCGCCGATCGCATCGTCGTGATGAATCGCGGTGCGGTCGAACAGATTGCCACCCCCCGCACGGTCTACGAGCGGCCGGCGACACTCTTCGCCGCTGGCTTCATTGGCACCATGACCATTCTTCCCTCGCATCACGAGGGCGGCCAACTGACAAGCGGAGCTTTCAGGGTCCCAGGGTTGCTTGAAGACGATACGAAGGAATGGGCCATCGCGATACGTCCGGAGGATTGCGAGCTGACGGCTCCCTTCGAGAACGGCACGAGTCTGGGTGTCGTCAATCATGTCGCCGAACTGGGCTCCTCGCGGATCGCAACTGTGGTGATGGAAGACGGCGTGGCCATCAAAGCCCAGATTGGCCGTCGGCAAATGATCGTTAAGGATGATCGTGTCGGATGCAGGATCAATCGCGTACTCGTGTATCGCGACGGACGCTCTCCTGTGGAGACCACATTCTCGGCGCGGACAGAAACGCGGGCATCCAAAAAAACATACAGCGAGACATGACAGCATGAACCCGTGGAACGACGAGATACTTTTTAAAACCGTGCGGCGTCTTAGCCCTGTTTCGCCGGCCGAGCGCCAGGCGATCCTTGAGGGTCCGAGCGCGCCGGAAAATCATCGGGGCCATTTCGATCGGCTGGAGGTACTTCGCGAAATCGAAATCGGTGGAACTCAACGGTCGCGCGACATCGAAGGCCCTGCCCGCGTCGCGTTCTGGAATGTCGAACGATTGGCCATATTGACGCCAGCACGGCAACGCTTCAGCAGTTGAATACAGATGTGACCCTTCTATGCGAAGTCGACCGCGGCATGGCGAGAACGCAAAACCGCGATGGGATCGTCGAGCTCGCCGGTCGCCTCGAAGAGGGATACCTCTACGCCGTGGAATTCGTCGAGCTCGGCCTGGGCGATCGCACCGAACAAATCGTCCATGCCGGCGAAGTCAATGCCGAGGGTTTCCATGGGGCAGCGTTGCTGTCGGCGGCAGGGATGGCGAATCCGTTTCTGATCAGGCTCGACGCCCGCGGTGACTGGTTCGATGGCGCACACGGCGAGCGTCGCGTTGGCGGAACGATTGCGCTGGGTGCCAAAATTGCCGTATCGGGCCGATGGGTGACCATGGTCAGCGTGCATCTCGAGAGTCACTGCGATCCCGAGCTGCGCGGTCAGGAAATGACGCGCATGCTTGAAATGATCGAAAAAATAGCGCCTGGCGAACCGGCAATTCTTGGTGGGGACTTCAACACGTCGACAGCACCGTTTACCAAACGCCGAGACGATCCGGCAGCATGGCTCGAACAGCTTGCGCGCGAACCGGAGCGGCTGACATTGCCGGAGCGATACGAACCGCTCTTCGAGGCGGCACGCCAGGCCGGCTACGAATGGCAGGAATGCAACGTGGCTGAGAAGCCGACGCAGCGTTTTGCCGAGAGCAATACACGGCCTCGGGCAAAGCTAGACTGGTTCTTTACACGCGGTCTGGAAGCGAGCCTTCCGCAGATCGTCGAGGCTGTCGGTCAGGATGGAAAACCTTCGTCCGACCATGAAGCCCTACTGGTTACGATATTTCCTCGGTGAGTTGGGCGTAGTTGTGGTTACACGTTCATCGAGCGTCTTATCGGTCATTGCCAGTCCGATTGTCGTCTTCACTACAAGACTGGCTTATCCTAAATGTTTGTTTCATGAGTGTGACGGGGATCGATTTCGCGGTGAGAAGTAGTTGATGACAACCTGATTGTCCGGAATTTCGCCGGGCCGATTTTTCTCCGCTAGAGCGCTTCATGTTTTGTTTGAAGCATATCCAGCATTGACAAGATAATTGGTGCACTCGTCTGGACCGATGGTCTGGACGAGTGAGCCGAGAT
>NZ_JARFYM010000026.1 GCF_030272705.1 Rhizobium mayense
CTTGCGGCTGAGGCAGGAGGGGCATTCGCGGCATTCGGGCGTATAAAGCGGAATGACGTGGTCGCCTTTCTTCACCGAGGTCACACCCGGGCCGACATCAACGACGATGCCGGCGCCCTCATGGCCGAGGATCGCCGGAAACAGGCCTTCCGGATCGGCGCCTGAGAGGGTGAAATCGTCGGTGTGGCAGATGCCCGTCGCCTTGACCTCGATCAGCACCTCGCCGGCCTTCGGGCCGTCGAGCTGCACAGTCATGACTTCGAGCGGTTTTCCAGCGGCAACGGCTACGGCGGCGCGTACGTCCATCGTCTCATCCCTTCTAAATTAATGATTTGGCTAGTGCGACATTGGCATGGTCGCGCCAGACGGCTCAAGCGAAAAAGCGGAGGTTTAGTAGCGAATACGGATTAGGCGAATTCCATGATTACCGCATCGACGGCGAGGCTTTCGCCGGGCTTGGCGTTGATCTTGCCGACAATAAGGTCTCGCTCGGCCCGAAGGACGTTCTCCATCTTCATCGCCTCGACGATCGCCAGCGTCTCGCCGGCCTTGACCTCCTGGCCTTGAGCCACCGCAATGGCGACGACGAGGCCGGGCATGGGGCAGAGCAGCAGCTTCGAGGTATCTGGCGGCAGTTTGACGGGCATCAGCTTGTCGAGCTCCGCCTGGCGCGGCGTAAAGATCTTGGCCTGGACCGAGAGGCCCTGCCAGTCGAGGCGCAAGCCGTTGAGGAAGGGACGGATCTGGACCGTCATCTTCCGCCCGCCGACCGTTCCAGCCCAGATGGCGTCACCCGGGCGCCAATCGGTCGCGACCGGCAGGGTCGCGCCGTTGATCCGCATGTCCATCTCGAATGGGATGATCACGAGCCCGTCCTGCAGCGTTACGGGAATATAGCCCGCGCCAAGCTTGACGATCCACTCCTCACGCAACGGGCCCGTCGCCTGTCGCAACCTGTCGGCGTAGCGCTCCCGCCGGTTGGCGTCGACAAGGGCGCAGGAAAGAGCGACGGCAGCGAGCATGGCGGATTCGGCGCCGTCCGGTGTCATCGCCGCAAAGCCGTCCGGATATTCCTCAGCGATGAAACCCGTGGAAAGGCGGCCTTCGCGCCAGCGCGGATGTTTCATCAGTGCCGACAGGAACGGCATGTTGTGTGCGATGCCGTCGACCAAAAAGCCATCCAGCGCTTCGCCCATTGCGTCGACCGCTTCAAGCCGCGTCGGTGCCCAGGTGCAGAGCTTGGCGATCATCGGGTCATAATACATCGAGATTTCAGCGCCCTCGAAGACGCCGGTATCATTGCGGACAATGCTGTTGCCGCTCTTGCCCTCGCGCGGCGGACGATAGCGCGTCAGCCGGCCGATCGAAGGCAGGAAATTGCGATAGGGGTCCTCGGCGTAAAGGCGGCTTTCGATCGCCCAGCCGTTCAGCTTGATATCGTCCTGCGCAAAAGGCAGCTCTTCGCCGGCAGCGACGCGGATCATCTGCTCGACGAGATCGATGCCGGTAACGAGTTCCGTTACCGGATGTTCGACTTGCAGGCGGGTGTTCATCTCGAGGAAATAGAATTTGCGATCGCGGTCGACGATGAATTCCACCGTTCCGGCGCTCTGATAATCGACCGCTCTGGCGAGCGCGACGGACTGTTCGCCCATGGCCTTTCGTGTGGCCTCATCGAGAAAAGGCGAGGGCGCCTCTTCCGCAACTTTCTGATTCCGTCGCTGGATGGAACATTCACGCTCGCCGAGATAGACGACATTGCCGTGGGCATCCGCGAGCACCTGGATTTCGATGTGGCGCGGATCGACCACGAATTTCTCAATGAAAACGCGGTCGTCGCCGAAAGAGCTCTTGGCCTCGGAGCGGGCGCGCTCGAAACCGTCGCGCACTTCGCCCTTGCTCCAGGCGATGCGCATGCCTTTGCCGCCGCCGCCGGCCGATGCCTTGATCATAACGGGATAGCCGATCTCGGAGGCGATCTTTTCGGCGTGGTCAGCATCGTCGATGACGCCGAGATAGCCGGGCACCGTCGAAACCTTGGCGGCATTGGCGAATTTCTTCGATTCGATCTTGTCGCCCATCGCCTTGATCGCCTTCGGCTTCGGACCGATGAAGATGATGCCTTCCTGCTCCAGTGCCTCGCAAAATGAAGCGCGCTCGGAGAGGAAGCCATAGCCTGGGTGCACCGCTTCGGCGCCGGTTTCCTTGCAGGCGGCGATGATCTTTTCAGCGACGAGATAGCTTTCGGCCGCGGGGGCTGCACCGATATGGATGGCCTCATCGGCCATTTCGACATGCAGGGCATCACGATCGGCGTCGGAATAGACCGCAACGGTCGAAATCCCCATCCGGCGCGCAGTCTTGATCACGCGGCCGGCGATTTCGCCCCGGTTGGCGATCAGGATTTTCTTGAACATGGAAACTCCGCCCAATGCATAGCCCTATCAGCGTTTTAGCCATAAATCGCACCGGCGGTCCATGCGGAAGATCGGCCTATTCAGGCTGATTTCATCGATCGCGACTGAACACGCTCGCGCCAGATGATGAAGAGGCCCGATCCGACGATGATCAGGATGCCGATCCATTTGGAAAGATTTGGAAAGTCCCCGAACAGCGCATAACCCAGAATGGTTGCCGAGATGATCTCGAAATACTGGAACGGCGCCAGCAGCGACAGCGGCGCCAGCCGGAAGGCGCGGACGACCAGCATATGCGCATAGCCGGAGATCGAGCCGAGAATCAGCAGCAGCACGAGGCCGAGCCAGGAAGCGGGCACGGACGGTGCAAAATCGGCAACGCCAGCCGATGCCCCTATCCAGAGCGCCACGGCCATGAAGATCGTACCGCCAACGCCGGCCATGGTCTGCATGGTCAAGGGCGAATCCGCCATGCCGACCGCCCGGTTCATGAAGAGATAAACCGCGTAAAGAAAGGCGCAGGCCACCGGCAGCAGGGCCTTCCAGCCGAAAATCTCGAAACTCGGTTGAATGACGATCATCGCGCCGCCGAAGCCGACGACGATTGCCAGCCACCGCCGCCAACCGACCTTGTCGCCAAGAAACAGCGCCGAGAGTGCTGCCAGCATGAAGGGTTCGACGAAATAGATCGCGAAGACATCGGCAAGTGGCATATATTTGACCGCCACGAAGAACAGCAGGCTCGCCGCACCGTGCAGCGCGCCGCGCAAGAGGTTCACCCAGGGGCGCTTGGCCGAAAGTGCTGCCCATCCGAAGGCGGCGAAGAGCAGCGGCAGGGTGCAGACGAGCTGGAAAAAGAAGCGGTAGAAAGTCACCTGTCCCGGCGACATTGCCTCGAAGGTCGCCATATATTTGGCGATCGCGTCCATCACCGGCAGCACGACCATGGCACTGGCCATGATCACCATGCCTTGCAGCGGATTCTGATGGGTGGAAGAGGCTGACATATCGGACATGACGGGCCATCAAACACAGGAACGTCGTCCGTTCAAGGCATGGTATCAACATACCGTGGCCATTTCATCACACCATTCAGCGCAAAACGGCGGACTTTGCCAATATGGCCAGATCGCGGTGGCGACATGACGCCCTTAGACCTATGTCTGACTGGAGAAACCGCTAAAAAAATAAGCGCGCCGCTCAGAAATTCATCGGCGTGACCAAGATAAGGATCGCACCGATGTTGAAGACGGAACAAGAAACGACCGTTTTTTCCGATGAAGGCGACGATACTCTGGGTGGGCGCCTTTCCATGGCTCGTGATGCCGCCGGCATCAGCCTCGAATCGCTGGCAAGCCAGTTGGGGGTGAGGCAGGAAACGATGCTCGCCTGGGAATCGGATCGTGCGGAACCACAACCATCCGTTCTGGTCAAAATGGCCGCGATGTTCGGCGTTTCACCGGCCTGGCTGATGACGGGCGCGGGCGATGGACCGGGTGAGGACAGCGACGTACGGGCGCTGGAAGCCGTCAAGATCGAGCTTTCGCGGCTGCGCTCTGCCCACCAGGAAATCGGCCGTCTGATCGAGACGACGACGCGCCAGCTCGAGAGACTGGATCATCAAATCCGGCTGCGCAATGTCAGCAAGGACGTCGCGCACTGAGCCTCATCGAGGCTCATTCGCAGTATCGCCGAATACCTGCTCGAAAGCCTCCCGCAGGCGGATATCCACATCCGCCATCATCACCGGCAGGCCGAGGTCGACGAGGCTGGTGACGCCGTAAGCGGAGATGCCGCAGGGCACTATGCCCGAGAAGTGGCTGAGATCAGGATCGACGTTCAGGGATAGGCCATGAAACGTCACCCATTTGCGCACGCGGATGCCGAAGGCGGCGATCTTGTCTTCGGCCATGGTTCCATCCGGCAGCAGCGGTTTCTCCGGGCGGCGCACCCAGACGCCGACACGATCCTCGCGGCGCTCGCCGCGGACGTTCATCGAATCGAGGGTCCGGATGATGACTTCTTCCAGAGCGGCCACGAAGGCGCGGATATCCTGGCGCCGGCGCTTCAGATCCAGCATGACATAGGCGACGCGCTGGCCGGGGCCGTGATAGGTATATTCGCCGCCGCGCCCGGTGGCGAAGACCGGGAAGCGATCGGGTTCGATGAGGTCAGCTGCATTGGCGCTGGTGCCTGCAGTATATAATGGAGGATGCTCGACCAGCCAGACGAGCTCCGGCGCCAGACCTTCGGCGATCGCGGCCACCTCCGTCTCCATGGTCGCCACCGCCTCGTCATAGGGCACCAGACCATCGGTGATGCGCCAACGCACGGGCGGCGAGCCGGCAAGCGGAAACATTTGATGTTGAAGATCGGTGCGTAGCATCATCCGCAAGTCCTTTACGCCCATTCGACAGACGGTTCTCGTAGAAATTTGGCGCGCCGACGGGTTATCAACATATGGAGCCATTTGGACAAGATTTCAAACATCTACGGGACCGATGTCGGAAATCCCGGAGCGCCGCCAGAGGACCTGTGTGCGAATGTTAAAAAATCTGACACATCGCTCTTGTGCCCCCCGAATGCTTTTGCTACATGCAGCCGCGCCGGAGAAATCCGGCCCTACCACGATGCGGTCGTGGCGGAATTGGTAGACGCGCAGCGTTGAGGTCGCTGTGGGGCAACCCGTGGAAGTTCGAGTCTTCTCGACCGCACCAAAAACCCGCTTCGGCGGGTTTTTTGCTTTTTTGGCGACCGGAACCACCATTTCCTTTCAGGATTGCATCTCAGAGTAAAATGCTCTTTCTGATCGTTATTTCCGTACAGTTGCCGTTCATGTTCTTCCCCATATGGTGTCGCTGATCGCTCACGACTCGTGCGTCAATTGACAAGCGAAGGGGCGGGGATGCTTAATAGTTTCGACACTCGTCATAGAGCGGAGGATTTGCCAATGACCAGTCGTGCCATCCTGTTGATGTCTTTTGCGTCTCTTGCAGTTGTGGGCTCGATGGCCCTCTCATCGCCGGCTTCTGCGCTGACGATGAAGGAATGCAGTGCCAAGTATCAGGCCGCCAAGACGGCGGGCACCCTGAACGGCCAGTCGTGGAATGATTTCCGCGCCTCCCAGTGCGCCGCTGACGCAAGCGCTACTACCACCACCGCGCCGACGACCACTGCACCGGCCAAGACGACCACCACAGCCAAGACGACAGCTGCCGCCAAGGCCACCACCGAAGAGCCTGATGCCGCCAACCCGCCGGCCAAAGAGCCGCCGAAGGCAACGACCGCCGCGCCGGCCGGCGTGGTCTTCCCCAAGGCCGTCGATCCCAAATATGCGAGCGAAACGCCCGGCAAGGGCCGCTTCCATACCTGTGTCGATGCCTATAACGACAACAAGGCCAAGAACACCCTTGCCGGCCTGAAGTGGATCCAGAAGGGCGGCGGCTTTTACAGCCTCTGCAACACCAAGCTGAAGGGCTGACCTGCCGCGTCATGCAGACAGTCAGGCGGGCGCTTCAAAGGCGCCCGCATTTTTTTGTGCGAATGTCGAATCAGACTTTCGCCTTTTCCCATTTCTTCACCAGCCGGTCGCGCTTCAATTTCGAAAGACGCTGCAGCCAGAACAGACCGTCGAGCTGGTCGACTTCATGCTGAATGCAAATGGCAAGAAACCCGTGGGCTTCCGCTTCATGCGCTCGACCTTCAATATCCTGGTAGCGGAAGCGGATCGCCTTCGGCCTGACGATCTCATCCGTGAAACCGGGCATGGAGACGCTGCCCTCCATGTGCCGCATCGTCTCCTCGGAAAACCAGAGGATCTCCGGATTGACGTAGGTGCGCACGCCGTCTTCACGGCTGAGCTCGACAACGGTGACACGCTGAAGCACGCCGATATGGGCAGCGGTGATTCCGACGCCGGGAGCGGCGCGCATGGTGTCCAGGAGATCGATGGCGAGCCCGCGCAAACCATCGTCGAAGGCTGTTACGGGCGCGCAAATGGCCTTCAACAACGGGTCGGGGAAACGGATGATGGGACGGACTGGCACGGATCTCTCTGTTGATGGGACGACATGTTCGCCACCTAAGGATAGGGGCAAGACGAGGCTTGCGCCACTGTCTTACAGACACAACATAAAATGTCAGCATTTCCGTCTATCCAATTGTTGACAATCAGCTTTTTGCCGTCATTCTCCAAGAGGAAATCTCGAATTTCCATGAGCAGAAGCAGGAAGCGAGGCGGCAAATGACGACGACCGACGAAGACGAGCGCGTTCGCAAGGCCTCCACAGAAACCCATCCTGATATCTACGACGAGGACGGCGTCGTCCGCTCCGACTTCCTGACCGAAGTCAGCGACGCGATCGAGCGGCGCGATATTCCATTCCTGCAACAGAATGTCGTCCGGCTGCACGAATCCGAGCTCGGCGACCTGCTGGAATCGCTGCACCCCGACCAACGTCTGACGCTGGTGCAATTGCTCGGCGACGACTTCGACATGACCGCGCTGACGCAGGTGGACGAGGCGATCCGCATGGAGATCGTCGACCAGCTGCCGAACGATCAGATCGCCGCCGCTATCGGCGAGCTCGATTCGGACGATGCCGTCTACATTCTTGAAGACCTCGACCAGGAAGACCGCGACGAGATCCTGTCGCAGCTGCCGTTCACCGAGCGGGTACGACTGCGGCGTGCCCTCGAATATCCTGAGCAGTCGGCCGGCCGCCGCATGCAGACGGAATTCATTGCCGTGCCGCCATTCTGGACGGTGGGCCAGACCATCGACTACATGCGCGAAGAGGAGGAACTGCCGGAAGCTTTTACCCAGATATTCGTCATCGATCCGACTTTCAAGCTGCTCGGCAGCGTCGACCTCGACCGTATACTGCGCGCCAAGCGGCAGACCAAGGTCGAGAGCATCATGCGCGAGACCTCGCACCCGATTCCGGCCGAGATGGACCAGGAAGAGGCGGCGCAGGTCTTCGAACAGTACGACCTGCTGTCTGCCGCCGTCGTTGACGAAAACGAACGCCTTGTCGGTGTCCTGACCATCGACGACGTGGTCGACGTCATTCACGAGGAGGCGGACGAGGACATCAAGCGCCTCGGCGGCGTCGGCGACGAAGAGCTGTCCGACAGCATCCCCTCGACAGTGCGCTCACGCTTTGTCTGGCTGGCGATCAATCTGATTACGGCGATCCTGGCCTCTAGTATTATCAATGTGTTCGATGGCGCGATTGAGAAAATGGTTGCGCTTGCAGTGCTGATGCCGATCGTCGCCTCCATGGGTGGCAATGCCGGCACGCAGACGATGACGGTCACCGTGCGCGCGCTCGCAACCGGCGACCTCGATATCTACAACGCCTTCCGAGTCATCCGAAAGGAAGCGAGCGTCGGCTTCCTCAATGGCATTCTCTTCGCCATCATCATGGGCGCGATCGCCACTTTCTGGTTCCACGATTTCCAGCTCGGCATCGTCATCGCCGCTGCGATGATCATCAATCTCGTCGCAGCCGCGCTTGGCGGAATTCTCCTACCGTTGGTGCTGCATCGATTCGGCGCCGACCCGGCCATCGCTTCGTCGGCATTCGTCACCACGGTCACGGATTGTACGGGATATTTCTCGTTCCTGGGGCTGGCGACCTGGTGGTTCGCCATTCATTAAGGCGTAGATGAGTTCATCGGAACGTACAAAGTATGCTTTAATATTTTGAATCTAAAGCCCTTGTCCGAGATGCGAAGGCTTGCCGCCGTCCTGCGGAAATTGACTATTACGTAAAAGTCAATATGATGCGCCTTGCGAGATAAAGGCGGACCATTGTTGGACAGATACTATAGCATAACGGAGCTGACGCGGGAATTCGGGGTCTCCACCCGGACGCTGCGTTTCTACGAGGACGAAGGTCTTATCCATCCGGAACGCAGGGGGCGTACACGCTTGTTTCGGCCAGCCGACCGCCGCCTGATTCAGGAAATCTTGCGCGGCCGCCGCATCGGCTTCACCATTGCCGAAATTCGCGAGATTATCCAGGTCTACAAGGAGCCGCCGGGCGAGATCGGCCAGTTGAAACTCCTGATGAAGCGCGTCGACGAAAAGCGCGAGGAGCTACGCCAGAAGCGCAAGGATATCGAAGACACGCTGACGGAACTCGACAATGTCGAAGAGGCTTGCCTTGGGCGCCTGGCCGAAATTGGTGTAGGTACCTGATTACTGCCGTTAAAGTATAAGATTCTTCCTCATCGCCACAATTTCAACGAGAACACTTTGTAGAAACGGAGCGTTCACAGAGGGTTATGGCGTATGGCGACAAGATTTTGGTTCGTCTTCGCGATAGGGATCGCGCTCTTTCCGTTCAATGTCAGAAACACCCAAGCGGCGGATAACGACAATGCCGACATCCCGGTTGCCTACGCCCTTTTGCTGGATGGCAAGGATGCGATCTATGGCCAACTCATTTGCCAAATTCATATTCGCTGTCAGCTTATCGACAACCAGGACACTCAGGTTCAGCTGAGCGTTACCATTGATTCGAATCTATATTTGGCGGGCCAAGTTAGCGTCCAGTGCGGCGGCCTCAACTGCTCTTTTCTAACCTGGAAAACATCGACCCGGCTGGAAGGAGTTTCTCATGGGAAAAAAGTCGGTGAGTTCGATCTTTATGCCGGTGAAAATGATTCAGTCGCGATGGACCTGGTGCAACGCACGAGAACGAAGATCGGTCGTATTTTATTCCTTATTGAAAACCGATAAGCAGCGACTGAACGATTCTGCGAGCGATCGTGCGGCACGATATCAAAGCCACCGCCGCGTACGCCTACAGTAGAACTCGAATTCGCAGCCGAAGCGGGAGAGCAGATGCATCTCCTCGCAGCGAATGACCAGTAGCGTGGTCAAGGCCGCCGCCACGGCGGCCATGGCGACGAACCAGACATTGCCGATCATCAAACCGAGACCTGCCATCAGCAATGTGTAACCAAGGTAGGTCGGATTGCGGGTAAAGCGGAACGGTCCCTTGGTTACCAGATGCGCCGTGCAGCGCTGCGTCAGCACGGTCGTGCGGCTATCTATCAATGTCTTCACCGCCCAAACGTTCAGGGTGACGGCGACAATGGTCAAAAGAGCGCCGATGCCCCAGGCGATGAGTGCCCAAAGATGGGGCAAGTACACAGGATAGTCCTGTTTCAGATAAAGCGCCGCTATAACTGCAAGACTATAAACTAAAGGCGGCCATGGAAAACTCAGCGACTTGGAACGATAGGCATTCATAGAATAACCCTGTCATTGCGCTTGCTCCGAACACAGTAACGCGATTCGGTTTATTCGCTCATCGCTATCTGCTCTGATTGCCCCGGATTCCAGGGGCGTAAAGAGGTTTTGCGCCTGCAATTTATCGAGCGTGCACTGGCAGAAGCTGTGGCACATGGCTTCGGTACCCGACCGGACGCAGGAAGCCTGGCATTGCCTCACATAGGTGACGGTGGGGTCGGGCGGCGGCGCGGGTGCGACCAGCGAAAGGAGATAGACGAGGCCGAAGAGCACCGGCTGGTGCACGAGATAGAAGATCAGGCTGTGGCGGCCGGCACGGGCGATCAGGTTCCGCCCGGGACCGAGCTTTGCCAATGACCGAAGCCATCCAAGCGATGACGCCAGTTGCGCCATGCCGAGGCCAAAAAGGAAGGGCGTCAGCCAGGGGAAGAGCGGCACATAATCGTTCGAACGCGGCAGGCTCTCCGACAAGCCGATCCAATAGAACCAGGGCGCATCGAAGACAGCGGAATGTAGCGAAAACGGTGCGATTACATTATCGACGAGGATGCCGACGAGGAGCAAAGCAGCGATCAGCAGCGTTGCGAAAGCGGGCAGGCGTAGGAAGAGCAGACCGATGATGCTGGCGGCGGCGATGCTATGCAGGATGCCGAAGAATATCCACTCGTCGCGCATGCCGATGAAGGTGACGATCGAGATCGCCGCAGCGGCAGCAACAATCATGCCGAGGCGCTTGAAATAGGGCCGCCAGCGGATTTCGGGTGTGTTGGCAAGCACAAGGCTGAAGCCGGCGAGAAACAGGAAGGTGCTGGCAATGGCGCGGGCATAGATTTTCAGCCAGCCGGTCTCCGCCGTGCCCGGTTCGAGATAGCCGAAGAACTCGAAATCCCAAGTACAGTGATAGCTCGCCATCGCCAGAAGCGCGATGCCGCGGGCCGTGTCCAGAATGCCGATGCGGGGCAGTTTCTGCGGCGCATCGTTGCTTTCGGCGATAACGGCCATCGGCAGGTCCTTCCAGGCATAAATTCAAGTCGTTGGCGCCGACTTGATTACCGCCGGCGTCGCGATGTCATGGCACATCGATATCCATGATGGCCAGACGGGCATCCGAAAAAAACTGCCGGCGCACCAGAACGATGATGATGAACATCGTCGTGACCATGAATACGTAAGGGCTCAGAAACCAACCGAGATAGCCGATCGAGAGGAAGATGGCTCTTAGCCCCGCGTTGAAATTGCGCGCGGCGATAATGTTCATGCGGATCACCCGCTCGGCGGCGCGTTCCGCTCCCAAGGGGTCGAGTTCGGCGTCCTCCCGCATCGGCAAGGCGCCAAAGAGAATGGTGCAATAGTTGAACAGACGATAGGCCCAGCCGAATTTGAAGAAGGCGTAGCCGAATAGGCAGGCAAGACCCGCCACCTTGATCTCGAAGGCGCCGCGACCGCCGTTGAAGACGAAAGGCATGTCGGAGAAGAAGGCGTTGACTTTGTCGGTGGCGCCGAGCAAGGCGAAGCAACTGCCGATGGCGAAGATCGATGTGGAGGCGAAGAACCCGGTGCCGTTCTGCAGGCCAGACAGAATCTGTGTGTCGATCATCTTCAGGTCGCGGCGCAGCGAATTGTAGATCCATTCGCGCCGCCGCTCGTTCATTGCCAGCGTCAGGCTGGGGCGGTTGAAGAAACGGGTACTACTGGTGATCCAGTTCAGGGCGACCCAGAGGAGAACAAAGAGGGCGAGGGCGACATAGTCGGCGGTCGTCATGAAGGCAGATTCTCCAGGTCCATTTGCCCGTCGACTGTAGCGCACGTCCATTCGGGCGCAATGGTCTTATGTTTGCGCCATAAGATGCCTACATGTAATGTCGCAGGCATGAAATCCGATGTCGGTCGATCGCCGTAGAGGGTCGCGTTGATGGCGTAGCCTTGCTGCTGCGCGATTTGCCGGGGAGGCACCAAAGGTCCATGTTTCTTTCAGTTTTCGATGTTTTCAAGATCGGCGTGGGGCCTTCCAGTTCACACACGATGGGCCCGATGTCAGCCGCGAATCGTTTTCTGGATCTCGTGCTTTCGAACGAGTGGCCACGGCCGTCCTCGAATGTGCATGTCGCTTCGATCAAGGTCAGCCTGCACGGCTCGCTCGCCCATACCGGCATCGGGCACGGCACGGGCAGGGCGGTGATCCTCGGCTTGATGGGTGAGCGGCCTGATGCGGTCGACCCCGACCGGATGGATGTCATCATCGACGAGGTGGAGCGCAGTGGGCACATCACGCCGCCCGGCCATCCGACCTATCAATTCCAGCCGAAGACCGACCTGATCTTCGACAAGAAGGTGCCGCTACCGGGCCATGCCAACGGCATGAGCTTTTCCGCCTTCGACAAAGACGAGCGCCTGCTCGTCAAGCGCATCTATTATTCGGTCGGCGGCGGTTTCGTCGTCACCGACACCGAGCTCGAACAGATGCGCGCCGACAAGAAGAAGGCCGCCTCCGGGGAGCGAATTCCGTTCCCCTTTGCGACCGCCAAGCAGATGCTCGATATGGCCGAGCGCTCCGGTCTCTCGATCGCGCAGATGAAGCGGGCCAATGAAGAGACCCGCATGAGCAGCGAAGAGCTCGACGCCGGCCTCGACCGCATCTGGGCGGCAATGAACAACTGCATCGATCGTGGCCTGAAGGTCGAGGGCATCATGCCAGGCGGCCTGAAGGTGCGCCGCCGGGCGCGCGCCATCCACGACAAGCTGCAGGAAGAATGGCGCAGCAACCGCATCAATCCGCTGCTCGCCAACGATTGGCTGAGCGTCTACGCGATGGCGGTCAACGAAGAAAATGCCGCGGGTGGGCGCGTGGTCACCGCGCCGACCAATGGCGCGGCCGGCGTCATTCCGGCGACAATCCGCTACTACCAGCATTTCCACGAGGATTGGGACCAGGATGGCATCCGCAACTATCTGCTGACCGCAGCTGCCGTTGGCGGCATCATCAAGCACAATGCCTCGATCTCCGGCGCCGAAGTCGGCTGTCAGGGCGAGGTGGGCTCGGCGGCAGCTATGGCGGCTGCGGGGCTTGCCGCCGTCATGGGCGCGACGCCGGAGCAGATCGAAAACGCCGCCGAAATCGCGCTGGAACACCATCTAGGCATGACCTGCGACCCTGTCGCCGGCCTCGTGCAGGTGCCCTGCATCGAGCGTAACGCGCTCGGCGCCGTCAAGGCCGTGACGGCTGCATCGCTCGCTATCAAAGGTGACGGCCAGCATTTCGTGCCCCTCGACGCCTGCATCGAAACCATGCGCCAGACCGGCTACGACATGAGCGAGAAGTACAAGGAAACCTCAACGGGCGGCCTCGCGGTGAATGTGGTAGAGTGTTGAGCAGCCGGGTCCGTCAGATCGCCCGGGATCGACGGTCATTCAGTGATCGGTGTGGTCAAAGGCACCCCGATTGTGCGGCTGGCGAGAAGCATGGCCTGCAATTGCTCGATCTGCTCGCCACGTGGGCCGTTATCGGAATTTGCCACCCTGTGAACCATGACCGTTCCTATGGCCGGAAAGACCATGATGTACTGGTGGCCCAAACCGGAGGCCCAGTAAAAATGCTTCTCTTCCTGAGGGTGGTGCACTGACGTCGCCGTCGAACGTAGTATGTATCGCCCTGTCCACCAGCTGTAACCGAATCCGGCGCCGCGCCCGAGATCCGTATAGGGTTTAACGCTTTGGCTAACCCATTCCTCCGGAATGAGCTGCACGCCATCCCATCGCCCCGAATTCATAAAGAGGAGGCCGACGCGAGCGAGATCGCGAGCCGACATTCTGATCTTGTAGGCAGGATGCTCGGATTGGGGAATTGTCTTGAAATAGAAATGCTCCGGCTGAAAATCCTGCATCTGCAATGGCTGCGCAATACGGCGCGAAAAATCCTCCGCGATCGGAACGCCGGTCAGGCGCTCAAGGATGACGCCGAGAATATTGAAGCTCCAATTGTTGTAGAACCACTGCGCTCCGGGGCGGTGAATTCCACGAGGAGGCAATGTTGCTGGGTTCTGGTCGGCCGCGGCATGATAGATTCCCGATCTCGACGTCAGAAGGTCTGCAACGGTCGCTTGTTTCTCCACAAGTGTCAGCGCCGGCTCGCAATCATCGATGCCGAGATCAGCGAGAGTCGCGTTCAGATCGATCATTCCTTCGGCTTCATGCGTACCGATCAGCGCACTCAGCAGACTTTTGCGCATCGAGGCAATGCCCGTGACATCGGCGGCGTTCCCCCAGGCGCTTACAACGAATCCATCCTGCACGATCATGATGGCTGAGGACCCGATGGAGGCTGCAAACTCATAAGCATTCATCAAAGCGGCACGAGACCATCCAAGGTCATCTGGCTCATTCGCCATCGTCCATTCACTGCTGGGGTAGTTGTCGGCACACCTCATCGATATCTCCGCGAATCGCTCAAGGCCTTACTGGGATGATATCGAGTTTGTGGACGTCCGGCGCTAAAAGCTTGACGCTGCGGGCCAAAAGGATTTCAACGGCGTCATGGCTTTGCATATCATTAAATTATGCGTGGGCGCTGACTCGCTAGAGGATCTGCGCGAATGGGTTTCCGAGCGAGCGATGAGCGCCATCGCCGCCGGCCTGGAGCCTCATACGACCCATACGACCCGGATGGTGCCGAAGCGCGTGGATGAGCTGCTGGATGGCGGCTCGCTTTATTGGGTAATCAAGGGGCAGGTGCAGGCGCGGCAGAAGCTGCTGGGTATCGAGACCTTCACGGATGTCGATGGAATCCACCGCTGCCGGCTTATTCTCGATCCGAGCGTGATCGAAACCGCCAGCCAGCCGCGTCGGGCCTTTCAGGGCTGGCGCTATCTGCCGCAGGAGGATGCGCCGCGCGATCTCGACAGCTTAGGCAGCGGCGTCAACGAATTGCCCGCCGATCTGCGCCGCGAACTTTCCGAACTGGGATTGCTTTAGAGCGGCCGCTCAGCGCAGCCGCATCAACACCGGGGCTTGGCCGTTCGGCGACGTGATGTGCAGGTGGATGTGGGCTTCCGGCTGCGAATAACGCCAGGCGCGGGCACCGTGGCAGAGCAGGATAGTGATCAGGTCTTTCGTCTTGTTGCGTGAACGCGAGCGGTTGAGGCCTAGATCGGCCAACCGCAGCGCTGCCTCATGCAGCGGATGAAGAGCAAAGCTCTTCGATTTCGTCTTTCCCGCGCCATCGAGCGAGAAACCTGGGAAGTTCTCGTTCATCGCCATTTTCACATCCCCGTAACACATTACAAACTCAGGGCCGACCTCACAGACATCTGAGGCCGGAAGGACCGGATATCGCCGCGCGATATCCGGCAGAATTCTGAACGATGCGGCACGGAACGCCGTGTCACACCCTATTCCAAGCTCGCCCAGCACTTCACGCCGGCCTTCTTGAGAGCTTTGCAGGCGTTAACAGCCGCATTCTGGTCTTCGAAGCCGCCGAAGCGGGCGCGATAGCCGCCGTCATAAGCAAGCGTGTAGGCCTTGGCCGAGCGCAGCGCCTTGCCGCCCTTGTTCTTGGCGGTGTCGAGCAGATCGCTGGCGCCATCCTTGCTGGAAGAGACGCCGATCTGGACGACCCAGCCGGTGGGGCCGGCGTCAGCCTTGGTGGCCTTCTCTTGCTTTTCGACCTTCTCGGCCCTCTCGATTTTCGGCGTTTTGATGACTTTGATATCGGACCTAGGGGTCGAAGCCGTCGTAACGGTGTCGACTTCGTCCGCATCACTGTCATTCGCCGCAGATGCCGGCTCGATGGAGGCGACTTCTTGGGTTGCGGCTGGTTGCTTCTGCTTGGTCACTAGCAGCGGATTGTTCGACTTCGGTGTTATCGCCGCAAAAGCCGCGGCGCTCGACGGCTGACGATCGTCGTCGGCCTCGGCGGTTTCATCATTGCTCATCTTCGCGCTGCCGGCGGCAGCCATGCGAGCACCTGCGGCCTGGACATTAGGCGCTTCCGTCGCCGTCTGCGCAACGACGTTGGAGGCAATATGCTTCGTGGATGCTTGTGGCAGGTAAGCGGCGATCAGCTTGCGCATCTGGTTGTCGCGCGCAGGTGTCGAGGCGCCGCCGAGCACTACGCCGACGATCGACCGGCCGTCGACTTTCACCGACGTGGCGAGGTTGTATCCAGCTGCGCGGGTATAACCCGTCTTGATGCCGTCGACGCCGCGGATCGCGCCGAGCAGATGATTGTGACCCGGGATCACCCGGTTACCGAGACGGAAGCTCGTCTGGGAGAAGAAGCCGTAATATTGCGGGAAGTGCTCACGCAGGGCAACGCCCAGACGAGCCTGGTCGCGCGCCGTGGTCATCTGCGCGGTATTCGGCAGGCCGTTCGGGTTGCGATAGGTCGTGCGCGTCATGCCAAGCGCGTGCGCCTTGTTGTTCATCATGCGGGCAAAATTGTCTTCCGACCCGCCGAGCATTTCGCCAAGTGCCATAGCCGCATCATTGGCAGACTTGGTGACGATCCCAAGGATCGCCTCCCGAACAGTCACCGACCGGCCGGTACCGATGCCAAGCTTCGTCGGGGCTTGCCAGGCTGCGTGCTGTGAAAAAACGACTGGGGTATCGAGTGTGATCCGGCCGGCCTCGAGCGCCTCGAACGTCAGATACAGCGTCATCATCTTGGTCAGCGACGCTGGATAGTGAAGCGTATCCGCATTTTCGCTGTAGAGAACATTGCCGGTGTTCGCATCAATAACTATGCCCGCGTATTTCGGGCCGCCGGCTGCATTCGATGCATCGACCGTAACCGTCACCGTCGCCGTCGTGATTACTAAACCGAACAGCACCCTCGCCAGCAAGTTGCCGGAGTGCGATGAGGATACGGAGAAAATTGATCTGGACACTACTTCACTCTCTGCTTGCATTTACGTTCTCAATTATCCGGCCGCCGCCTCCATGAACGCCCGTTGGGGTTTAAGAGTAGGGGCTTAGCGTTACCAATCGGTTTATGATGAACAGTTGGTTTCAAGTTTCCGCGTCATTTTAGTCATCACTTACCGAGATGCCGCCCGCGCCGGGCGCATCGACGAGGCGGGCGTTGACGAAGCTCCGGACTGCATCATCCATCCTCTGCCAGTCGCCAAGTTGATTGCTGGAAAAGCGATAGAGCACGCTGAGGTCCTTGCCGACCTTGATATCTCTCTGGCAGTCGCCGCTGGTCGCCTGATCCGGCGAGGAGGGCAGGATGCAGCGCACGACGTAATCCGGCTCACCGACGCGCGGCGCTGTCAGAAGCGCCTCGCCGCTATAGCCGGCATCTGCGCGCAGGCGATGTGCCGTCAATCCATGCGGACCGGCGAAGGCTTCACCGTCCATCAGATGCGAATAGATCGGCTCCAGCCGGCCGGACATGTCGCGCGACATGGTGCTCTGGCTGAGCTGCAGGAAAATCAGCGAGGCGGACTGCGAAATATCGTCAAAGCGCAGACGGTCGGCATCTCTATAGCCCTGCATTTGCGGCCAAGTGAGATAGAGATCGACGCGCTCGGCGACACCGTTTACCCGCTCGCTCGGGAAGCGGATGGCATTGGCGCCAAGACGCAACGTGTCCTCGCCAATCGTCACCGTGACCGGTGTGATACTGTCCGTATGGCCGGCCAGCGAGATCTTCTCACCGAGCCAGCGGCCACCAATGGTGATGGCGACAGTGAGAGCAGCAAGCACGGCAACGCCGGCTGTGAGACGGTAAACCAGGCCGCTCGATATCAGCGGCTGTTCGTCTATCGCGGAGGCGGACGACAGAGGAGGGGTCATGCTCTTGCCTTCGGTTCCATTCCGCCTTGGAAACCATCGTCGATGACGTCCCCGCCGCGGCTCAAGACCCCTGATGAG
This sequence comes from Rhizobium mayense, assembly GCF_030272705.1. GTDB lineage: Bacteria > Pseudomonadota > Alphaproteobacteria > Rhizobiales > Rhizobiaceae > Rhizobium > Rhizobium mayense. The sequence goes on from NZ_JARFYM010000026.1 coordinate 17,551, forward strand.
TCTCGTCATGGAATGATTGCCGCCACGATGGTTAACGAGTCGTTAAGAATGAATTGGTGTGCATATTTATTGGCGCATATACCTTTCTGAAAATCGGGGCAGATTTCGGGCCAGCGGAGCAAAGCCCTTGCCGGAATCGCAGAACATCCCGACCTTCTTGCTTTTCGCAATTTCAGACGGCCAGCCGCCGGACGCTTTTCCTGAAGTCGGACTATCCAGGCTCCGGAAACAAAAAGAGCCGTTCCCGGGACAGTGGGAACGGCTCGGAGGCGCCGGTCAGGACAAAAATGCGGGGACAGACCGGAGCCTTTGGCCCAGACCGCCGATGCTAGGTCACCGGCGATCGCGTGGAGGGGTGATGACTTACTTCAAGCTGCCGACTGCGACGGCGCGGCCATCCTGTATCTTGACCCAGCGGGCCGGATCGTCGGCGGATTGGCGCTTCAGGAAGGTGTATTCGGTATCCGACCAGAGCTTCACCTTGTTGCGCATGTTGTCGAGTACGAAGTCGCCGCGATCGGTGCGTACCGTCAACACGGCATGGCCTTCGCCATTCGGCTGCAGCACGACGGTCATCAGAAGATCGGAGACAGAAAAGCCGGCTTCAATCAGTTCCTTGCGCTTCAGCAGCGCGAAATCCTCGCAGTCACCGGCCGTGGTCGGGATCGCCCACTTTTCCTCGACGCCATAGAGTTCCATGTCGGTCATCGGCTTGATCGTCGTGTTGACCGCATAGTTGATCTTCAGCATGGTCTTCCACCGATCTTCCGTGAGGATGACGGGACCGGCATCGCCACCAGCATAGGCACACTCCTTCGGATTTTCCTTGCAGAACTCATAATGACCGATCGGCGGCGCAGCGTCGCCGGTGAGCGTCATATTGGCCGGCGTCGCGTGGGCGAAGCCGAGACAGCCGAAGGTAAAGAGAGCCATTGCGGCATAGCCGCGAAGAAGGAATTGAAAGCTCATGTCCGTGTCCCTGTTTTATTGGGATCAGAATGACATGCAGGCTTTTATCCCGCGCAAAATTACGCAGTTAAATTAAGGACTTAGTTGATTCAAATGCGGATCGAATTGTCATAAAATGAGAGCAAACCTTGAATCAAACTTTCTGAGAATTCGACTAAAATTTGAATGTTTTCCCGCTCGGGCCGGCGTACCGAGTTTCCTCATATGCTATTGTTTTCAAATGATTTTTGTTTCGACAGCAGAAATCAGAGGGGCACAGCATTTGCCGATAGCTGAGCCGAAACGAGACAGTCGCTTCTGCTCGCCACATCCTCGGAGACTCGGCGATACCCGAGTTTCCCCGTGCGTTGTGCCATTTTGGGAAAGAGGCGTTCAAAAAAATTTTTGATTTTTTTTGCCGGCGGCAATCGTGCGGAACTCGTTTGTCGCTTCGACAATGACTGCCGACATCTCCAGCGTTCCCGGCGAATGGGCGGAATTGGGAACGATGACCAATCTAGCCGCTGGCCATGCCCGTGACAGCTCCCATGCTGTGACAACGGGCGCATCGAGATCGAGCCGACCTTGGATCATCGTGCAGGGAATGCCTGCAAGCCGTTGGATGTCCCGCAATACCTGGTTCTCGTCCAGCCAGCCGCGATGGTGGAAGTAATGGGTGATGATGCGCGCTCTTGCGGCAACATATCGGGGATCAGACCAGCGGCTGGGTAAAGCCGCGCGTGGGTCGACAAGGATCGATGCCGATTCCCAGTCGTGCCAATCCTTCGCCGCTTTGAGATGAATGGCTGGATCGGGATTGGAGAGGAGGCGACGGTATGCGGCAACGAGATCGCCGCTGCGGTCGTTTTCCGGAACGGCCGCACGGAACCGGTCCCATTCCTCGGGAAAGAAGCGAGCCAGACCGCTATAGAGCCAATCGATCTCGGATTGCCGTGTCATGGTGATGCCAACGACAATGAGGGCTGCGACGCGTTCCGGATGCGCTTGAGCGTAGACCAGGGCCAGAGTGCAGCCCCAGGAATTGCCATAGACCAACCAGCATTCGATACCGAGAAAAAGCCGGAGCTGCTCGATGTCGCCAACCAAATGCCATGTCGTGTTGGCGGAAAGATCGGCTTCCGGCTCGGACGCATGCGGCAGGCTTCCGCCGCAGCCGCGTTGATCGAATTGAATGATGCGAAAGTGTTCCGGATCGAAAAAGCGGCGTGTGCCCGCGGAACTGCCCGACCCCGGACCACCATGCAGGACGACGACGGGAACGCCGTTCGGATTGCCCGATTGCGTCCAGCGGATGCTGTGGGCGTCACCAACATCGAGCATTCCCTGATCGTAGGGCTCGATTTCAGGAAAAAGCGTCTTCATCGGCCATCCCGCAGACAGAGGGGGAAACGCCGCTATTTCCGGAGTCGGTATGACAGCACAATGACGGGATTAGAGGAACTCGCGTAGCGTCTCGCGGGATTGCACCGAGAGAAATTCGATTGCGACACCTTCCATGAAGTGGCGAACGACGCGGCCGCGCATGTTGCCGAGACGAACCGGCGTTCCGATCGGCGGACGTGCCTCGACGTCGACGGCAGCACCCGAGAGCGACAGATCCATGATGCGGCACACATAGTGCGTTCCGTCTTCCAGCGTCAATTCGCTGAGGTTGGTGCGCGGTGTCAGGCGATCGTGGCGACGATCTTCCGGTAGACCGAGCTCATGCTTGTTGGCGAGCCAAGTGAGCTGAGCGGCGAGCTTTTCGCGCTTGCGGTCAGTCGCGTTGATCGACATGCTGAAGCCACGGCCGTCGACGGCGACGACATGGCCCTCGACACGGCCGAGATGGTCGATATAGGCCACGACACGCTCATTGGTGCGCGGACGGCCCTGGCAGGTCACATACATGTCGCCTGGCGACATGTCGGTAACCAGGCATTCAAACTCTTCGTAACTGGCCAACATCAAGCGGCCCTGCATATTGATCGGAACCCGCTGAAAGGTCCCCTGATCCCTGCGAGGCGCATTCCCTGCCATTTGGTTTGGCCGCGTCGTTTGGGCTGCCTGGAATGAATGCATGAAAGGGCTTCTTGAACCAATTATGTTTCGTGCAATCACTAGCCCAAACTTATTAAGGTAAGGTTGTCTTCCCTAAGGGAAAGCTTAGAGACGACGGCCGAAACTGTGTCGCGATGGGTCAGACGGTCCTTGATCGTGTGCGCCGGTCTTTGGATTCAGCATGCGGCGCATCAGCGCACCGACACCGACACTGTCATGGCGGGAGATCAAATCTCCGTGTTCGGGATGAGATGGCAGTTCAACGGGGCGGGCAGGGCGCTCATACAGCAGGCTGCTACGGTCGAGCGCCAGGAACTCCAGGCGTTCGCTACCGAGCCATGGTGAGTGTGCCATCGGCGTCAGACAGCCGAGCAGCCGATCACAGACATCGCCAGCCGAACGCAACGGCATCAGCACCATTTCGAACGTCATGTGGCAACCGCTGATGCTGTAACCGGTGGCCTTGATGAGTGCAGGAACCACATGCGCCATCACGCCGGCGGCGATACGCACGGGATCATCAGGCTGGCTGCCGGCCCACAGCGCGGTAAAACTCTCGCCGCGAAGCTCGCGCCCCATGAGACTGCAAATCGCCGTCCCGGCCAGCCGAAAGCGCGGCGCCTCATGCGGCACAGCCTCCAGAATAAAGAGCTCGGGCAGAATATGACGGACCGCCGAAGGCTGTATCAAATTGCGCAGGGGCGCATCCGCGTTGCCGCGAAGCTGCTCCCAATAGGTAAATATCTCGATGCTGGTTTTCTGCCGCATGACGCGTCCGTGTCCCGTTTCAGGTCAAATGCCGGGGCATTCATTGCCCTTGCGCAATGCCTTGCTTATTTCGTGCCAACGCCGAGACGTTAAGGTTAATAGAGGGTTTCATTTGCCTCACGCGGCTGTGAGTGAGAGAAATATTCCATCACTTCACGAAGTGACCTTCAGCACAGACTATCGGGCGTTGGGACATAAACCATTGCGGCAAATCCCAATGAGGGGCGCCCGAGCAAGCCGTCCATCGGGGTTGGACGGCTTTTTTTTTGATATTTGCTGCTGTATGTCTCGAGTCCCTTCTCAAGAGATCCGAGCAAGACATGGATGATGCAGAGCCACCGCGCCATGAGCCCGAGGAAAATCGGCCGCCGCAGCGCGTTCCTGCCTTCAACGTGCCGCCTGTCATCCTCGCAAGCCTTGGCCTGTTGATCGTCGTCTTTGCTATTCAGAACCTGCCCTGGTGGTCCGACGATACGCTGAACTGGCTGTATTTCACCTTCAGCTTCATTCCCGCCCGCTATGCCTTCCCGCTGTCGCAGCAGGGGCTGGAATGGCTGTGGACGCCCGTTACCTATTCGCTCCTGCATGGCAGCATCGAACACATCGTCTTCAACGGCCTGTGGCTGATGGTCTTTGCCGCGCCCGTAGCGCGTCGCATCGGCGTTGCGCGCTACGTGATCTTCTGGATTCTTTCAGCGGCTGCATCGGCATTCCTGCACGCCGCCATCTATTGGGGCGATCAAAGCTTGCTGATCGGCGCCTCGGGCGTCGTTTCAGGGTTGATGGGAGCGGCCTGCCGTTTTGCCTTTCCGGCGATGGACAGTCGTCGCGTCGGCATACGGCAGGCGCATCTCAATCCGCGGCTCTCGATCCGGGCTTCGCTGCGCAGCCGTACGGTCGTTGCCTATATCGTGATGTGGATCGCCGGCAATGCGCTCGTCGCTTTCGGCATCACGATTGTTGGCGATAGCGCCCAGCCGGTCGCCTGGGATGCGCATATCGGCGGCTTCCTTTTCGGCTTCCTGCTGTTTGCCCTGTTCGACAAGCAACCTCGCATTGAAGTCGAAAACCCGGCTCCACCGGCGGCATGAAGCTGTTGCTTTCTCGTCCTCACTAGCGCACCATCGCCCCTTGTCGGCCGTGATGGGGAAGAGACCGGCGCGGTCGATGACGGGAGCAACGGTCTGAAACCTTGAGGCGGTTTCGGAACAAATCCGGGGCTCATGTGTTCACTGTGCTTTCGAGATGGGAGGATCGAATGTCAGTCTCCGTAAAAGCCATACTTGATGCCAAGGGTCGCAATGTCGTTACCGCCGGGGCTAATACGACCCTCGCAGAAGCCGCCAAGATTCTGAACGAGAATCGCATCGGCGCCATCGTCGTCATGGGAGTGGCAGGCAAGATTTCTGGCATCTTCACAGAGCGCGATGTCGTCAATGCAATCGCCAAGCACGGCCCGGACAGCCTCAACCAGCCGATCGCTTCGCTGATGACGGCGAGGGTGCACCGCTGCAAGGAAGACACTACCACCGATGAGCTGATGGAGCTGATGACGCATCGCCGCTTCCGTCATGTCCCAGTCGAAGAAAAAGGCAAGCTTACCGGCATCATCTCGATCGGCGACGTCGTCAAATGGCGGATCCGCGAAATCGAGCTCGAGACTGAACAGATCAAGGCCTATATCGCAGGGTGAGGGTGAGAAGCGGTTCGGCATGGCCGAAGCAATCGACCCAGTTGGGTCGATTGCAGCGACGAGCGCTGTAAGCCCAAAGCGAAGGGCCGGGTGGTGCGGCATTCGCGGATCTATGTGTTCGCCGGGGCGAAATCAGATCGCATCGATCGGCATAGATTTGCGCCTAGCGCGCAAAGGCTTCCTGCATGCGCCTGATCTCTGTAAGCCGGGTCGATGCCTCTTCGTAGCCGCGGTCGATCGCTTCGCCGGCACGATGAAATTCCGACAGACCGATGTCGCTAAGGCGCGGGTGCAGCGCCAGATCCGGCGGGTCGCCGGCAAGGCGAGCGCGGGAAATCCGATCCTGGATGATGTTGAAAGCCTGCACCATAACGCCGGTCATGCCGAGCTTGGTATAGGGCGCTTCGTCGCGGCGTTGCTGCTCACCATGCAGCGGACCCGCAGTGTGTTTGACGACGGCGGAACGGCCGAAAAGGTCATAATGCAGATTGATGGCGACCACGAGCGGCTGCTCGTAGGCGCGGCAGACGGAAACAGGCACGGGATTGACCAGGGCGCCGTCGACCAACGTGCGCCCGTTGGTGCGAACCGGCTCGAATATACCGGGCAGGGCATAGGAAGCCCGCAGCGCCGTGATCAGCGAACCATTGGCGATCCAGACCTCATGGCCGGTATTCAGTTCGGAGGCGACGGCAACGAAGGGTCGGTCAAGTTCCTCGATCGAAAAGCCTTCAAGATGTTCCTGCATGCGCTTCGTCAGCCGCATGCCGCCAAAAAGGCCACTGCCGCCGATCGTAAGATCGAGGAGGCTCGCGATGCGACGCATGGTCAGCGAGCGGGCAAAGGCCTCCAGTTCGTCGAGTTTGCCGGCGAGATAACAGCCGCCCACCAGCGCCCCGATGGAGGTGCCCGCGATCATGCCGACCTCGATGTCAGCCTCGTTCAGGGCGCGCAGCACGCCGATATGCGCCCAACCGCGGGCAGCACCTCCGCCGAGCGCCAAAGCGATCTTTACTTTTTTGGGGGGAACAGAGGCGGTGGGCGGGCCAGGAATGTTGGGCGAGATGGCTGGACCCGAACCCACAGGAACCTGTCCGGCGCTCTGACGAATCAACCCCCAATTCAACATGGTACCCTCCGAGGCCTATACTTGCCTCTTGCTAAAATACTGTCCCTTTTTTGTTTCCAATTCGTATACTTTTTATTGCTTGCTCAGTCGGCATGCGGTGCTTAGTGCCCATAGACCTCGCCGGGATCGAAATGCAGGTGATCGTCAACGACGTTGAGCACCGGCTTTCCATCCTCCAGCTCGACAGTGCGATAGAAACAGGAACGTCGTCCAGTATGGCACGTCGCGTCGTGACCGGCGACCTCAACTTTCAGCCAGATAGCATCCTGATCACAATCGGTACGCATCTCCTTCACCGTCTGCAGATTTCCGGAGGTTTCACCCTTTTTCCATATTTTTCCGCGCGAACGGCTGAAGTAATGCGCTGTTTTTGTCTTTATGGTCAGTGCCAGGGCCTCGGCATTCATATGCGCGACCATCAGCAGTTCACCGTCATGAGCATCGGTAACGATCGCTGTGATCAGGCCGCGATCGTCGAAACGGGGGGTGAAATCTCCGGCATCCTCAAGTTCGGATTTGTCTGCGGAGGGCTCGTTGAATACCAGGTTCATCTCCGACTCTTTCCCTTAAGCCCTATCAGCGGCTCCGGACCATCGTCATGAAGCGGACCTGCTCGGCCGGATCGGCCTTGAAGGCGCCGGTGAAGGTGGTCGTCAACGTCGACGAGCCTTGCTTCTGAACACCGCGCATCGCCATGCACATATGCTCGGCTTCGAGCATCACCGCCACTCCGCGCGGGCGCAGCGTCTCGTCGATGGCGTTGGCGATCTGGGCCGTCATGGCCTCCTGCGTCTGCAGGCGGCGTCCGAAAATTTCAACGACACGGGCGATCTTCGAAAGGCCAAGAACGCGGCCACTCGGGAGATAGGCGACATGCGCCTTGCCGATGATCGGCACCATATGGTGTTCGCAATGCGAGAAAAACGGAATGTCGCGCACGAGGACCATGTCATCATAGCCGGAAACCTCTTCGAAGGTGCGGCCGAGGACGTCCTCGGGGTTCATATCGTAGCCGGCGAAGAGCTCGCGATAGGCCTTGACGACGCGCGTGGGCGTATCGAGCAGGCCTTCGCGCTGCGGATCGTCGCCTGCCCAACGAAGCAAAACGCGAACGGCGTCCTCGGCTTCCTTTTGGGACGGTCGGTCCAATTCCGGATTGGATTCAAGTGCCTGCGGAAAATTCTTTACAATGGCGTCCATTACCTGTGGTCTCCTGATCTGCGCTGCAGATCTTATTTTGTCGGACTCGCCACTGGCATTCCCCTGAAACATGGAGAAGTATGTACCTTTGGCGGGCTCCGGGGCGTTCTGGCTGGCGGACAAGCCTGCCGTCCTGCACGGTTTCCCATCAAACTTACAGAAGACCATTGCAATTTCGTGGCCTTCAAACGACATACATATAGTATGGCATTGTCCCTGTGAAAGTGTCCTAACGCGACACGCTGTGTTTTTTTGTTTTGAAACGCACAACGGGTACATCGGAGCAAGATCGATGATGGACGACATCTACAACAGCAAGATTCTGGAATTTGCCGGCAATATCGAACGCATCGGCAGCCTTTCCGACGCCGATGCAAGCGCTCAGGCCCATTCCAGACTGTGCGGATCGCGCGTCAAGGTCTGGCTGAAAATGGACGGCGATGTCGTTACCGATTTTACCCACGACGTCAAGGCCTGCGCCCTCGGACAAGCCTCTTCCTCGATCATGGCCCGCCATGTGATTGGCGCCACTGCTGCCGAATTGCGCAAGGCGCGCGAAGATATGCTTGCGATGCTGAAGGCGGACGGCGAGGGGCCGGACGGACGCTTCGAGGACATGCGTTATTTGAAGCCGGTCAGGGATTACAAGGCACGCCATGCCTCTACGATGCTGACCTTCGACGCCGTCGTGGATGCTGTCGGACAGATCGAGACGGCGCGCGCGCCTAACGGGGCCGTGACGGCGGAAGCGGTTTGATCAAAGGCCGCGGGCGATGTGCCATCTCTGCTCCATGCAAGATGAGGAAGACGAGGGAGGAGCGGCTACCGGCTCCAAAAGGCTGAGGCGCGACAAAATACCGCCCAACGACAGCAGCATATCACCTCGTTCCCGCAATTATTCCGGTCCCTTCCGCAAGACGCCCGATCGGCTTCTCGGCATGGGCCTCATCCGCTTCTACCAGCTGACCCTTTCCGGTTTCATCGGCAATTCCTGCCGTCATATCCCGACCTGCTCGGAATATGGCTACGAATCGATCGCCCGTCATGGCCTGTGGGTCGGCGGCTGGATGACCTTGTTCCGGGTGGCACGATGCGGGCCAGGCGGCACCAGCGGGCTCGACCCTGTGCCGGAGACGCTGGAAAATCGCTACCATTGGTGGACGCCTTGGCGCTATTTCACCATCGGCCGGAAGCCGGCCGGAGCGGTATGAAGACATACGTCGCATTGCTCCATAGCATCGTACTCGGTGCCGGACGCAGGGTGGTCATGAGCGACCTCAGGGCAATGGCCGAGGAACTCGGCTTTTCCAACACCAGAACCCTCGTTGCCACCGGCAATCTTGTTTTCGAAGCGGAAGAACAGCCAGTCGCTGAGATCGAGGCGCTGCTTGAGGCGAGATTTGCGGCGGCTTTCGGCAAATCAGTCGACATTATCGGCCGTGATGCGGAGGCATGGCTGAAACTTGCCGCCGGCAATCCGTTCAAGGATGAGAAGGACAGCGAGGTCATCGTCCGCGTTATGCGCGAGCGGCTCGCCCCCTCCGTCATCGCCATGCTCGACAGGAAACGCAGCACCGAGCGCATGGCTATCGTCGATGGCGATCTATGGATCGATTTCGGCGGAAAGGCGAGCGAAACCCGCCTGCTCTCCGCGCTCACCACCAAACGCCTCGGCGTCGGGACGTTGCGGAACTGGAACACGGTGCGCGGATTGGCCGAGATGATTGGGCGTTAGAGCGGCTTCTCCTTTACTAAATCGCTAAATGTCGCTATCAGGCGACCGCGTTCAAAAACACTGATTGACCGCTTCCATTAAACCACCCGCATTCGTTGGCGGGACTGGACAAGGAGAATTTCGATGTCCCAATCCGTTTCCCTGACATTTCCCGATGGATCCGTGCGCAGCTACGATGCTGGCGCAACCGGCCGGGATGTCGCCGAATCCATTTCCAAGTCGCTTGCCAAGAAGGCCGTCGCCGTTGCGATCGACGGCACCGTGCGCGACCTCTCCGACCCTGTAACCGAGGGCAAGATCGAAATCATCACCCGCAACGACGACCGCGCGCTGGAGCTGATCCGGCATGATGCGGCGCACGTCATGGCGGAAGCAGTGCAGGAACTGTGGCCCGGCACGCAGGTGACCATCGGCCCGGTCATCGAAAACGGCTTCTACTACGACTTCGCCAAGAACGAGCCTTTCACGCCCGACGACCTGCCGGTCATCGAGAAGAAGATGCGCGAGATCATCCAGCGCAATGCGCCGTTCACCAAGCAGATCTGGTCGCGCGAGAAGGCCAAGGAAGTCTTCGCATCCAAGGGCGAGCGTTACAAGGTTGAACTCGTCGATGCCATTCCGGAAGGGCAGGACCTGAAGATCTACTATCAGGGCGATTGGTTCGACCTTTGCCGCGGGCCGCATATGGCTTCCACCGGCCAGATCGGCTCTGCTTTTAAGCTGATGAAAGTGGCCGGCGCCTATTGGCGCGGTGACAGCAACAATCCGATGCTGACCCGCATCTACGGCACGGCCTTTGCCGAGCAGGCCGATCTCGACAATTATCTGCATATTCTGGCCGAAGCCGAGAAGCGCGATCACCGCCGCCTCGGCCGCGAGATGGACCTGTTCCATTTCCAGGAAGAGGGTCCGGGCGTCGTATTCTGGCATGGCAAGGGCTGGCGGATGTTCCAGACGCTGGTGTCCTATATGCGCCGGCGACTTGCCGACGACTATCAGGAAGTCAACGCGCCGCAGGTGCTCGACAAGTCCCTTTGGGAAACCTCCGGTCACTGGGGCTGGTATCGTGATAATATGTTCAAGGTCACCGTCGCCGGCGACGAGACCGACGACGATCGCGTCTTTGCGTTGAAGCCGATGAATTGCCCCGGCCATATCCAGATCTTCAAGCATGGCTTGAAGTCTTATCGCGAACTGCCGATCCGCCTTGCGGAATTTGGAGCCGTGCATCGCTACGAGCCCTCAGGCGCGCTGCATGGACTGATGCGCGTCCGCGGCTTCACGCAGGATGATGCGCATATCTTCTGCACCGACGAGCAGATGGCCGCCGAATGCCTGAAGATCAACGATCTGATCCTGTCGGTCTACAAGGATTTTGGGTTCGACGAGATCACGATCAAGCTGTCCACTCGTCCGGACAAGCGCGTCGGCTCCGACGAGCTCTGGGATCGCGCCGAAAGCGTGATGATGAATGTGCTGGATACCATCAGGCTGCAGTCGAACAACATCAAGACCGGCATTCTGCCGGGCGAGGGCGCGTTCTACGGGCCGAAGTTCGAGTATACGCTGAAGGATGCCATCGGCCGTGAATGGCAATGCGGCACGACGCAGGTCGACTTCAACCTGCCGGAACGCTTTGGCGCCTTCTATATCGACCAACATTCCGAAAAGACGCAGCCGGTGATGATCCACCGCGCCATCTGCGGCTCGATGGAACGCTTCCTCGGCATCCTGATCGAAAACTTCGCCGGCCATATGCCGCTCTGGGTCTCGCCGCAGCAGGTGGTGGTCGCGACCATCACTTCGGAAGCCGACGACTACGGCAACGAAGTAGCAGAAGCGCTGCGCGACGCCGGGCTCAATGTCGAGACCGATTTCCGCAACGAAAAGATCAACTACAAGATCCGCGAGCATTCAGTGACGAAGGTTCCCGTCATCATCGTCTGCGGCAAGAAGGAAGCCGAGGAGCGCTCGGTCAACATCCGGCGCCTCGGTAGCCAGCAGCAGACGGCAATGTCGCTCGACGAAGCTATCGCATCGCTTTCGATCGAAGCCACGCCGCCGGATATCCTGCGCAAGCGCGAAGCCAAGCGGGCCAAAGTCGCTTGATATCAGAAATTGTCTGACGGCGTCCTCAGGGCGCCGTCAGATAACTGACACCGAACTTTAATATATCTGTTAAATCAGAGTGTTGCTTCGTCGCCGCACGCCCTGCCTGACATGCGACCCTATGAGATCGAGGAGCGGGGAAGCCCGTCGCGGATTTGGATTTCAAAGAATTATCCTACGCCAATGAACGGGATACGCGCATCAGGCGCTGGCTCATCCGCTCGATCGAGGGCCTGTCGGGCCGCGATCGCTATGCCCGGCTCTACGACATCTGGCGTAGCGATATTGTCGGCAAGAGCGAGCGCGTCTTCGGCAAGATGCTCGATCTCATCGACGTGCGCCTCGCGGTGAAAGGCGATTGGCCGCTGGAGACGATTCCCGAAGCGCCGATCGTCATCGTCGCCAATCATCCTTTCGGCATCGGTGATGGCATCGCAATCCTGGCGCTCGCCGAGCAGCTTGGTAGACCCTTCAAGGTGCTGATCCACAACGAATTGCTGAAAGTGCCCGAGATGGCCGATTATTCGCTGCCGGTCTCCTTCGAGGAAACCAAGGAGGCGATGGCGATGAACATGAAGACGCGCCACGAGGCAGTTCGCTTGCTGAAAGAGGGTACGACGATCATTGTCTTTCCGGCCGGCGGCGTCGCCACAGCCAAGAAAGGCTTCGGACGCGCCGAGGATCTGCCGTGGAAGATCTTTCCCGCCAAGCTCATCCAGGCAGCGCGAGCCAGCGTCCTTCCGGTCTATTTCGAGGGACAGAACGGCCGGCTGTTCCATCTCGCCAGTCGCGTGTCGCTAACCTTGCGTTTATCCCTTTTGATCCGAGAATTCCGCCGTCTTTCCGGTAGCACCATCACCGCGCATGTCGGCGGGCTGATGAGCTGGGAGGCGCTTAACGAAGGCAATGATCGCAAGGATCTGTTGTCGAAGCTCTACGGTGCGGTGTTTTCGATGGCGCCACCGAAGCGTGCGCTGCGAAAAAGAGCCAGCTAGCCCCGCGCTCAGTGCCATGTACCGGCGCTGCGGCAGCGTCAATCCATGCTGTCGCCATCTTCCCCGGCGGTCGGTGCCAACTGCTCGTAAGTCGGCAACGGATGCTGTTGGCTCGCGGCGGGTGTCTGCGTCTGTGGCACCTGGTTCCGCTGTATTTGCGGCGGTGGAACAGGGAGCTGTTGCGCCGGCTGCTGGTCGTTGGCGTCCTGCGGCTGCTGTTCCTTCATCAGCACTTCGATATCAGTATTCGTGCCGGCGGCGACAGTGAAGTCGCGTTGGTAAATCTTGTCCTTGTTGCGGGCAACCGCGGTGTATTGGCCTTCCGCAAGCACCATGGTCGGGAAGGCGCTGAGGCTTTCCCCGACGATATCTCCGGCGGAGGTCAGGATCGACCAGGCGGTATCGGCTATCGCCTCTCCGCCCTTGTCCGACACCAGCTTGAAAGTGATCTTCGCCGCTCTGTGCTGAATCGTCGCTTCGGTCACCTTGCCGGCTTCCACCTGGATATCGGCACGAATGACGGCATTGACGGCACCATATTCGGAGACGACGTGATAGGTGCCGGCGCTGAGGCCCACCAGGGTGTTCGGCTTGACATCGGACATGACAAGGCCGCGCTCGCCGTCTTCCTTCGCATCGCTGGAATAGATCGAAAAGCTCAATTCATCCGGCGGAATACGTACGTCGGAGCCGGAGACGGCATTCAGCACCATGCCGCCGGCGTCGAGTACCATGGTCTGTTTTTGCAGTACGCCGCTTTCAGGCACGGTCAACTTCTTGGTGACGCCGGCGCGGCCGAATGAGACGTTGACGAAATAATCGCCCGGGGCGAGATGGAAGGCCGCCGAACCGCCTTTCGAGCTCGCGACCAGCGGCAGCTTGCCGTCAGCGCCGGCGAAAGGACTGAAGACGTACCAGGAAAGGCCCTGCAATTGCGCGCCGGCGTCAGGCGCCAGCTTGGCCTCGAGCGAGACGTCGCGCAGCGTTTGACCGGAGGAATGTTCGCCGCCGGGCGCGATGAACGCGTTGAGCTTCGGCATCTTCACGCTGCCGTCGAGCTGCTTGAATTCCTTGAAGGCATCTTCCGCCGAGGCAATGGTGCTCAGGGTCGCGAATATCGCGAAACCCGTGACCAAAAGGCGCGCGGATGAAATGCCTGACATGAGTTCCCACCCGATTGACTTCCGGTAAAACACAGGCCACTTCAAGACCAATGCCGTGGCAAATTCAAGACCCACGTCCTCCCGCGCATGAAAATGAAAGCAATCATTCCATGAAAACCGATATCAAGCTGGTCGACTATCTGGCGGTGCGCCGATCCATTCCTGCTTTTCAAATGACCGAACCCGGCCCAGACAAGGCCGAAATCGAAGATATCCTGCGGCTCGCTTCACGCGTCCCGGATCACGGCAAGCTGGCCCCCTGGCGATTCATCGTCTATCGCGGCCAAGAGCGGGCGCGGATCGGCGAAGAGCTTTTGAAGCTGGCGCAGGAAGCCAAGCCTGACCTGTCCGAAGAGATGATCCAGGTCGAGCGCACGCGCTTTACCCGCGCTCCAGTCGTCATCGCCGTCGTCAGCAAGGCGGGGCCGCATTTCAAGATTCCGGAATGGGAACAGTTGATGTCAGCCGGTGCGCTCTGCCTCAACCTGCTAATCTCGGCCAATGCGCATGGCTGGGTATCAAACTGGCTGACCGAATGGTTCGCTTATGACGAGCGCGCCTATCCGCTGCTTGGGGTCCAACCGGGAGAAAAGGTCGCCGGCTTCATCCATATCGGCTCTTCGACCTTCCCGTCGACGGAACGCCCGCGACCGGAATTGACGGAGACCGTGACCTGGATCGGCGGCGAGGACACGTGATGTTCTACACGACAGACACAAATCAGCATGGCTTGGCCTATGATCCCTTCAAGGCCATCGTTGCGCCAAGGCCAATCGGCTGGATCGGCAGCAAGGGCAGGGACAGTTCGCTAAACCTGTCGCCTTACTCTTTCTTCAACGCGGTCAGCGACCGGCCGAAGCTAGTGATGTTCTCGTCGATGGGCCGTAAAGACAGCGTCCGCAATGTCGAGGAAACCAATGTCTTTACCGTCAATCTCGTCAGCCGCAACCTCCTCGAAAAGATGAATCATTCATCTATCGCCGTGCCCTATGGCACCGACGAGTTCTCGCTGGCCGGACTGACCGCGAAACCCGGCAGGCTGGTCGACGCTCCCTATGTCGCCGAAGCCTTCGCCGTATTGGAATGCCGGGTGACGGAGGTCATGCGGCCCAAGGGCCCAAATGGCGAGCCATCGGAAAATATCATGGTCTTCGGACAGGTCGTCGGCATCCATATCGATGAAACGATCATTCGGAATGGCCGGCTCGACATGGCGCTCGCACGGCCTGTCGCGCGCATGGGCTATATGGACTACAGCGAGGGCAGCGACGTCTTCGAACTGCTGCGGCCGATAGCGCCATGATATGGGCGCCGTCTCGTTGGCGCATTAGTGGTTAATAAACAAGGTAAACGACCCGTAAACCTTTCATCACTAACGTATCTGATGTGAGTTTGCGGGTCGGGAATCGTCCCGCCGATATCGGGGCGTTACGTGATCATAGAAGCATTTCTCCGTTGGGCCGAGACCGCCAAGGCAGAGAGCAGGGCGAGGGCGGCCAATGCTCTCGGTCGCGCTTATCTGCAATCGGAAATGCCGCAAGAAGAGCGTGCCGCCGCCGAGATGGCGATGACGTATTTGCTCGACGATCCGTCGCCGCGCGTACGCGCGGCCCTTGCCGAAGCCGTGGCGCGTTCTCCGAATGCCCCGCGCAACGTCATCCTGTCTCTGGCAGAGGACCAACCTGAGATCGCCGGGCAGGTCATTCTTTTGTCGCCGGTGTTCACCGAAGCCGATCTTGTCGACCTTGTGCTACGCGGCAGCAGCGTGACGCGTGTCTTGATCGCCTCGCGCGGGCGAGTGTCGCGATCGGTTTCCGCCGCACTTGCAGAAATCGGCGGCGAGATCGAAATCCTTTGCCTGCTGGAAAACGATGGCGCCTCTTTGTCGCGCGCGTCGTTGAGACGGATTACCGAGCGCGTTGGCGACAGCGCCGAGATCCGCGGTCTGCTTCTTGATCGCGACGCTTTGCCTTCGGATGTTCGCCACCTGCTGATGCGGCATGTCGGCGAGGCATTGGCAGGCTCAAATCTGGTCCAGGCCATGATTGGCGCGGCCAGATTGCAACATGTGAGTCGCGAGGCCAGCGAGGCTGCCACGGTTTCCATGGCCGGGACGGTACAGCACGAGGATGTTCCCGATTTGGTCGAGCACCTGCGGCAGGCCGGCTGGTTGACGCCGGCCTTCCTCATGCATGCGCTCTGTTCTGGCAAAGTGGACTTCTTTGCCAGCGCGATTACCAACCTTTCCACCTGTGACGAACGACGCGTCCGCTCCATCCTTTCCACCGGCCGCGTCTTTGCCGTCCGCGCGCTTTATGAGTCCGCAGGCTTGCCGCGCGACATCAGTACCGTCTTCGTCGAGGCGACATTGATCTGGCGTGAGGCGTCGCGCAAGGATGGCAGCACCATGCTGGAACATGTTTCGGCCCGGTTGATGCGTAAATTCCGTCTTGCCGCACAATCTCCCGCCGCTGCAATTCAACTGCTCGATATGGTGGAGAAGCTCGCCAATGCCGAGCGGCGACAGACGGCGCGGACATTTGCCGCGCTGGCGGCTCTTGCCGCAGCGTGATATCTTTCGTGCATGTGTCTTTTGGGATTTACCTTGCCGCTGACCATTACCATTGAATCACCGCGCCAGGACGGTGTTATCCGTCTCCTCGATATGTCGAGTGCTTATGCACAATCGCTCTATCCGCCGGAAAGCAATCACTTGTTGGACCTCGAGTCACTGGAGAGGCCCGAGGTGACCTTCTGGGTCGCAAGGCTCGATGGCGATATTGTCGGCTGTTGCGCGCTGGTCGAGGCGGATGATGGAACCGCAGAAATCAAACGGATGTTTGTCGACCCGCTGGCCAGGGGACGCAAGGTGGCGCAGATGCTGATGGAAGCGCTGGAAGAGACGGCGACAGAAAAAAATCTGACGGCACTACGGCTCGAAACCGGCGTACTTCAGCCGGAGGCAATCGGGCTCTATCGCAAGGCAGGCTACACCGAGACTGAACCTTTCGGCAGCTACGAGGCTGATCCGCTTAGCCTGTTCATGGAAAAGACGCTTCCGAAAAGCTGATGAGCCTGGCTTCAAATGTTTAGAGCGACTTTTCCGCGTTCAAATGAGAGCGTGGCGCTATTATCAGCCGTCAGAGCCATCCCGGATACGCAGCTGCAGTTCCGGCTCCTGGGCGTGCTGTTCCTCGGTCAATTCCGCCTCACGGATCCATTCACGCCAGATGGCGACGATGATGGCCATAAGCACTGGGCCAATGAAAAGACCAAGGAAACCCATGGTCTTGACGCCGCCGACGAGGCCGAAAAAGGTCGGCAGGAAGGGCAGCTTGATCGGACCGCCAACGAGCTTCGGCCGCAGTGTCTTGTCGACAACGAAAAGCTCGACGGTTCCCCAGATGAACAGCCCGATACCGGCCCAATGCGAGCCGCTGGCAATCAGATAGATGGAGACCAGCGACATGGACAGCGGCGCGCCACCGGGCACCAGCGCCATGACCCCGGTCAGAACGCCGAGGGTGACCGCCGAAGGCGCGCCCGCGATCCAATAGGCGACACCAAGCACGACGCCTTCGCCGATAGCGATCAGTGTCATACCCATGACCGTGGAGCTGATCGTTGCGGGGATCACGCGAGAGATCCGCTCCCAGCGGTTCGGCAGGATGCGTTCACCCAAGAGATCGACCTGTCGGACGAAATTCGCCCCATCGCGGTAGATGAAGAACAGGGCGATCAGCATGAACAGCAACGTCAGCACGACATGGAAGGCGCCGCCGCCGGCGGCAAGCACTGCCCGGTAGATATTGCCGATGTGAGCGCCGCTGACGAGCTGTGCCAGTTCGCCGATGGAACCTGGACTGCCGACATATTGCGTCCATTGATCGCCAAGCCAGGAGCCGACGATCGGCAGCGCCAGTATCCACTGTGGCGGCGGGGCACCGTCGCGGTTGACGTGCACCGCCCAGGCAAACCATTCGCGGACTTCGCCGACCATATAGATGGCCGAGAGCACGATCGGCAGCACCAGGAAGGTCACGATAAAGGCGATGGCGATGGTCGCCGCAAGCGTCGTATTGCCGTTGGTGCGGCGTACGAGGTCACTGTAGAGCGGCCAGGTAGCGAAGCCGATCACCGCGGCAGCCAGCACCGGGACGAGAAAACCGTAGAAGAAATAGATGCCGGCAGCCGCAATCAGGATCAGCAGCCAACGCGCTGCTGAAATCGACGGAATAAGGGCCATGCGGGCGGGTGCGGTCGGCCCGAGCCACCGCGGTTCCCTCGGCTTATGACGTTCGAATACACCCACCGGACTTGCTTCACTCTTTTTATTAGATCAACCGGTTATGGGGTATGATCTAGGCTGTTTCAAGGGCCACCACCCGAAAGCCTATATAATCCGTTGTCGTGACAGCCGGACGACTACCGATGCGAGAGTGGACCGCCGATCATTGCGGCCGACGGATCACCTTGAAGGCAAAGAACTGCGTCTTCTGCGTCGGATTGAAATTGTTGTCGGCAACGAAGATCAGCACATCCGTGCCGTCCTTCGCCTTGCCGAAGGTGACACCCTCGATGTTATCGGGCGCAAGACCGAGCGCGCGCAGATCCATCACCTGCGTTTTGCGCACTGGCACGATGCGCTGATCGGTCTTGGCCAGAGAAGGAATGTTCGACACATCGGTCGCGCCGTCGAGATCGAACATGTTGATGACGACTGAGTTGCCGACATCTTGCGCATAACCGCGTTCGATCGACAGCGCGTGCCGGTCGTCCAGCGCAAGGATCTCCGACATGCCGAAGTCACTCCAGCCGCCGGGTTTGGCAGCCGCCTGCGGAATCGGCGATACCGGATAGACATATTGCGCCTTTTGCTCGCCCGTGGCCGCTTCGTAGCGAATGAGGCGGGCGAGCGCGCCGTTGGTCAGGGTCGTCATCGGCCCGTCCTGATAGAGCGCGGATTCCATGCCGACGAGAAGGTCGCCACCGGAGAGGAAGGTCAGGTTTTCAAAAGCGAGATTATCGCGGATGCCCGTGCTCTTGTCGGCGGTCGGCGCAAAGCCCGAGGGCAGCGGCAGTTCGCGCACGAAACTGCCGTCGCGATTGGCGACCCGCACGAAAGGCGGCAGAAGTGCCTTTCCGTCGCCTTCGCTGCTCCAATAGATGCCGTCCTTGCCGATGCGGATCGATTCAGAATCGACCGTACGAATGGCGAAAGGCTGGCCGTTCTTGTCCTTCAGAGTGACGTGATCGAGAACGGTCACGCCCTTGAGGCCGGCGGCGCTGACATCGATGTCGAGATCGTAGAAGCGCGCCGGCGCTTTTTCGGAGCGGTCGTCGCTGATGGAGATGTAGTGGCCGGTCGAAGGATCGAAATCGATGCCCGAGAGACCACCGACTTCAGCGCCGTTTTCCATGAAACCTGTCGCAATGTCGTATTCGCCGAGATAGGAGAGGCTGATGCCCGCCTTGCAGTCACCGAAGGGGCAGGGAACGTCGATCACCGTGCCGATATCCGTGGCGCGGGCAGCGGAGCCGACGAGAAGAGCGGCGGCGGCAGTCATCAAAAAGGGCTTCAACATGGCGATATCGTCACATCCGGGTTAGCGAGTTGGCGGGTTCACGAGTTGGCAGGTTCGCAGAGATGCCGCATCTATGCATCCGCCCGTGACGCTTTCGTTACGGATGTCGATTAATTCGATAAAAATATCGCGTGGTCGTTCTGCCGCGACGGCGAACCGTGACTGTCAGATATCTAGATTCTCGGCAAATGCCGCGCGCTCCTGGATGAACCGGAAACGGGCATCGGCCTTGGTGCCCATGAGATTATCGACGGCTTCACGCGTGCCCTCGAAATCCACCTCGTCGATCTCGACGCGGAGCAGCGTGCGTCTCGCCGGATCCATCGTCGTTTCCTTGAGCTGGGCCGGAAGCATTTCGCCGAGGCCCTTGAAGCGACTGATCTCGATCTTGCCCTTGCCCTTGAACTCGGTCTCCATCAGCTCCAGCCGATGGGCGTCGTCGCGGGCGTAGATGGATTTCTGCCCCTGCGTGATCTTGTAGAGCGGCGGCACGGCTAGGAAGAGATGGCCGCCACGGATCAGCTCAGGCATTTCCTGATAGAAGAATGTGATCAGCAGCGAGGCGATATGGGCACCGTCGACGTCGGCATCGGTCATGACGACAACACGTTGATAGCGAAGATCCTCTTCGCGATATTTCGAGCGCGTGCCGCAACCTAGCGCCTGGACGAGATCGGCGATCTGCTGGTTGGCGGACAGCTTTTCGCGGCCGGCGCTGGCGACGTTGAGGATCTTGCCGCGCAACGGCAGGATCGCCTGATTGGTGCGGTTGCGCGCCTGCTTGGCGGAGCCACCGGCCGAATCACCTTCCACCAGAAAGAGTTCGGCGCCTTCCGCGGTATTTTGCGAGCAATCGGCGAGTTTGCCCGGCAGGCGCAGCTTGCGCACGGCCGTCTTGCGATTGACTTCTTTTTCCTTGCGGCGGCGCAGGCGTTCCTCGGAGCGCTCGATCACCCAATCCAGCAGCTTTTCGGCCTCGGCCGGATTGTCGGTGAGATAATGATCGAAGGGATCACGCAGCGCGTTTTCGACGATGCGCTGCGCCTCGACCGTCGCGAGCCTGTCCTTGGTCTGGCCGACGAATTCCGGTTCGCGGATGAATATGGAAAGCATGCCGACGCCGGAAATCATCACGTCGTCTGTGGTGATGCCGGCCGCACGCTTGTTCTGCGTCATCTCGGCATAGTTCTTCAGCCCCTTGGTCAGCGCGATGCGCAGGCCTGCCTCGTGCGTGCCGCCTTCCGGGGTGGGGATGGTGTTGCAATAGGAATGGATCTGCGGATCGCCGCCGTACCAGGTGATCGCCCATTCCAATGAGCCGTGGCCGCTGGCTTTTTCCGACTTGCCGGCGAAAATCTCGCGCGTGACGGTGAACTCATTGCCCATCGTCGCCTTGAGGTAATCCTTCAGGCCGCCGGGGAAATGGAAGACGGCCTTTTCGGGAAATTCGGCGCCCGCCGGCACCAATTCGGGATCGCAGCTCCAGCGGATTTCGACGCCGCCGAAAAGATAGGCCTTGGAGCGCGCCATGCGGAAAACGCGGGCGGGATCGAACCTGGCATGCTCGCCGAAAATCTGCGGATCGGGATGAAAACGGGTACGGGTGCCGCGGCGGTTATGGACATCGCCGAGCTCTTCCAGGCCGCCCTGCGGAATGCCGCGCGAAAAGCGCTGGCGATAGAGCTTGCGATTGCGCGCCACCTCGACCTCGAGATCATCAGACAACGCATTGACGACGGAAACGCCGACGCCGTGCAAGCCGCCCGAGGTCTCATAGGCCTTGCCGTCGAATTTGCCGCCTGCATGCAACTTGGTCATGATGACTTCGAGCGTCGACTTGCCCGGCACCTGCGGATGGTTTTCGACAGGGATGCCGCGGCCGTTGTCGGTGACGGTCAGATAGCCCTTCTGGTCGAGATAGACTTCGATGAAATCGGCATGGCCGGCGACGGCCTCGTCCATGGAATTGTCGATGACTTCGGCGAAAAGGTGATGCAACGCCTTCTCGTCCGTGCCGCCGATGTACATGCCGGGGCGCATGCGCACTGGCTCCAGTCCTTCGAGGACGCGGATCGAATTGGCGCCGTATTCTTCGGAAGTCGAGGTTGTCGGCGCTGAGCGCGGTGCCGGAGCGGCCACAGGCTTTTCAGCCTTGACGGCCGGCTTGTCTGCCGCTTCCGGTTTCGGGGAAAGGGGCAGTCCGGAGAAGAGATCGTTGCTGTTATCCATGGAACTGTTCAGATTTGTCCTTGAAGGGGTCATACCCCAAAATCACCGCATTTGCCGTCAGTTTCGCGAATCACCGTGATTCTGCCAGAAACGATGCGCGAGCGCGATGGCGCCCCAGTGACGGGGCAAATTCGGAAAAAAGATTTGCGTTGCCGGGCTGCGGATGGCAAGCCCGTGGGCCTATCGAGGGAAGTGTCCGCATGCGAATGTCCACAGCTCATTTGTCTATTTTAGCCGCGATTGCGGCGTTTTTGCCATTGACGGTCGCGTCGGGTGCCGCAGCCGAGGTGCTGAAGCCCTTCAAAGATGATCTCTTTTCCAATCAAACGGTCCTCGAAAGCCATGACAATGGTGCTTTCCAAACGATCGACTATCAGGAAATGCGCGACATCAATGGCCGCGACGAGGTCCCGGAACGGCGCGTCAAGCCGGCCTATGTTGCAACCGGCGTGCGCTGGAAAGCGCAGCAGGACGAGACCTTGCCGCTCGGTGACCGCAAGCTCGACGTCACCCGCATTGGCCCGGCATCCAAGCAGGCCTTCACCGTGATCTTCATCCACGGCCGCGGCGGCGACCGCAGGCTGGGGTCGAACGACTATACGTTCGGCGGCAACTTCAACCGGCTGAAAAACCTCGCCTACAACAATGGCGGCACCTACTATGCCCCAAGCGTAAAAAGCTTCGATAGCGACGGCGTCACCGACATCGCGGCGCTGATCCGCTATTCCTACGAGCAGTCCGGTGGCAGGCCTGTCATTCTCACCTGCGCATCAATGGGCAGCTTCATCTGCTGGGGCATTACCCGCGACGCCGAAAGCGTCAAGCGCCTGAAGGGAATGGCGATTTTAAGCGGCGTCACCGATCCGGATTTCGCCAACAGCGCTTTCTACAAGGCAAAACTGCCGATCTGGTTCACCCATGGCAGCAGAGATCCTGTCTACGCGGCGACCAACCAGGAAGCTCTCTTTGAAAAGCTTTATAAGTCGCATTACCCGACGCGGTTCACGCTGTTTGCCACCGGCAACCATGGCACGCCGGTGCGCATGACCGACTGGCGAAAAGTGTTGAATTGGGTCATTGATCCACAACCCTCATAACTCTCTTCGAAAAAATTTCGAATTATTTTCGGAAAAGCGATTTTTTAAACGATTTGAACTCCTTCCGGCCGCTTTCGACAACTTTTCTTTCCGCCCTAGTTTTGTTAGTGCGGCAGAGAGGTGACGGGGGAAACGCGGAATGACAAATAAAATACGGCCGCTTTTGGCTGGAAATTGGAAGATGAATGGCACACGGGCCAGCCTCGACCAGATCAAGGCGATGGCCGATGGAGTGAAAGCGCCGCTATCCGAAAAAATCGACACATTGCTCTGCCCACCGGCAAGCTTGCTGTATGTCGCAACAGCACTTTGCGACGATAGTCCGCTGGCGATCGGTGCACAGGACTGCCATCAGCAAGTCAGCGGCCCGCATACAGGCGATATTTCCGCCGAGATGATCGCCGACTGCTTCGGTACCCATGTCATCGTCGGTCATTCCGAGCGGCGCAGAAACCATGCGGAAAGCGACATGCTGGTGCGCGCCAAGGCGGAAGCGGCTCATGCCGCGGGACTGATCACCATCATCTGCATTGGCGAAACGGCCTACGAGCGTAACAGCGGCCAGACGCTGGATGTCCTGAAGCGCGAACTTAATGCTTCGGTTCCAGAAGGTTCGACCTCGGAGACGACCGTCGTCGCTTATGAGCCGGTATGGGCGATCGGCAGCGGCCAGCTTCCCACGCGCGCCGATATCGAGGAGGCACATTTCTTCATGCGCGACGAGCTCATCGAACGCTTTGGCGCCGACGGCGGGCAGATCCGTCTTCTCTATGGCGGCTCGGTCAACGGCGACAACGCGGCAGAGCTACTCGCCATCCCCAATGTGAACGGTGTGCTCGTTGGCGGCCACAGCTTGAAAGCCGTAGACTTCCTCGCCATCTATGGCGCATTCGAACGGCAGTTCGCCTGAAGGTTTCACTTGCCTGGGTTCCAGTCTCAAAAGGACTTGGAATAGGCGAAAGCCTCATGTAAAGAGCCGCGAGCTTTTCTTTTTGATGCCCGCGCCTGTGGGCAGGACTGGACCTATGCAAACCGTACTGCTTGTCATCTATCTCATGGTTGTCATCGCCCTTATCGGCGTGGTGCTGATTCAGCGCTCGGAAGGCGGCGGCCTGGGCATCGGCGGCGGATCGGGCTTCATGTCGGCACGCGGCACGGCCAATGCGCTGACCCGCACCACGGCCATCCTTGCGGCGTTGTTCTTTGCATTGGCGCTGGGCATGAATGTTTATTCGCGCTTCGAGGGACGTCCGACCGATATTCTGAACCGTATTCCGAGCACGGCGGGTCAGGGCAACGGCATTCTCGATTCGCTCGGCGGCCAGAAGGGTGCAGCTCCGGCAGGCGGCCAATCCCAGCCGGCCAATAACAACGGTGTCCCGAACAGCGGCGTGGTTGCTCCGCAACCTCAGACGACGCCACAGCCCGCGCCGACGGCCACCCAACAGGCACCAGCCGCGCCCGCAACGCAGCCGGCTCCGGCAACTGGCGGTGAGCAGACTACTCCGGCCACCAACAGCCAGCAGGCGCCTGCCGCCACCGGTCAGCAGCCAGCGCCGGCTCCGACAACCACAGCGCCAGCTCAAAGCGGCAGCGGCGTTCCGACCGGCCAGTAAGCCCGGTCAGCTACTAAAATCCTCCGGCAGGTCTTCCGATCTGCCGGTTTTGTTTTGTCAACATTCCGCGTTCTGCGTCCAAAATTCCGGAAACGAATTTTAGGACTGGCGGAATCATTTGTGAAAAGGTATCCGGTGACTCCCATGGCGCGATATGTATTCATCACTGGCGGCGTGGTTTCTTCCCTCGGAAAAGGAATTGCGGCCGCGGCTCTCGGAGCGTTGTTGCAGGCCCGTGGTTATCGGGTCCGCCTTCGCAAACTCGACCCCTATCTGAACGTGGACCCGGGCACGATGAGCCCGACCCAGCACGGCGAGGTCTTCGTCACCGATGACGGTGCGGAAACCGACCTCGATCTTGGCCACTACGAACGCTTCACCGGCCGTTCGGCCACCAAGACCGACAACATCACCACCGGTCGCATCTATAAGAACATCATCGACAAGGAACGCCGCGGCGACTATCTCGGCGCTACTGTTCAGGTCATTCCGCACGTCACCAACGAGATCAAGGATTTCGTCACCGAAGGCAATGACGACTATGATTTCGTCATCTGCGAGATCGGCGGCACGGTCGGCGACATCGAAGCCATGCCTTTCATGGAAGCGATCCGTCAGCTCGGCAACGATCTGCCACGCGGCACTGCCATCTACGTCCACCTGACGCTGATGCCTTACATCCCGGCGGCCGGCGAGCTGAAGACCAAACCGACCCAGCATTCCGTCAAGGAACTGCAGGCGCTCGGCATTCATCCCGACATCCTGCTCGTGCGCGCCGATCGGGAAATCCCCGAGGCTGAGCGTCGCAAGCTTTCGCTGTTCTGCAACGTCCGTCCGTCCGCCGTCATCCAGGCGCTCGATGTCGCCAATATCTACGACGTGCCGATGGCCTACCACAAGGAAGGCCTCGACAATGAGGTGCTGGCCGCTTTCGGCATCGAGCCGGCACCGAAGCCGCGGCTCGAGCAGTGGGAAGAAGTCTGCAACCGCATCCGCACGCCGGAAGGCGAGGTGACCATTGCCATCGTCGGCAAATATACCGGCCTCAAGGATGCCTATAAGTCGCTGATCGAAGCGCTGCACCACGGCGGCATCGCCAATCGCGTAAAGGTCAAGCTCGAATGGATCGAGTCGGAGGTCTTCGAGAAGGAAGATCCAGCACCCTATCTCGAAAAGGTCCACGGCATTCTCGTGCCGGGCGGTTTTGGCGAACGAGGCTCCGAGGGCAAGATCCATGCGGCCCGCTTCGCCCGCGAGCGTAAGGTGCCGTATTTCGGCATCTGCTTCGGCATGCAGATGGCTGTCATCGAAGCAGCCCGCAATCTTGCCGGCGTCGATCACGCGTCCTCCACCGAATTCGGTCCGACCAAGGAGCCGGTCGTCGGCCTGATGACGGAATGGCTGAAGGGCAACGAACTACAGAAGCGCACGGCATCCGGCGACCTCGGCGGCACAATGCGTCTCGGCGCCTACAAGGCGGCGCTGAAGAAGGGCACGAAGATCTCCGAAATCTATGGCTCGACCGACATTTCCGAACGCCATCGCCACCGCTATGAAGTCAACATCGACTACAAAGAACGGCTGGAAGATTGCGGTCTCGTCTTCTCCGGCATGTCGCCGGACGGCGTACTCCCGGAAACGATCGAATATGCGGATCATCCGTGGTTCATCGGTGTTCAGTATCATCCGGAATTGAAGTCCCGCCCGCTCGAACCGCACCCGTTGTTCTCGAGCTTCATCGAAGCGGCGACTGAGCAAAGCCGACTGGTTTAAGGGCGGCAAATCGCTTGCGGTAGTCACTCGGGCTGACCGCAAGCCTCTCCCGAAAATGATGGCGCATGGTGGCGAGCGATCCAAATCCGCTCGCCACAGCCACATCATCCAGCGAAATGGCAGTCTGCTTTTCGAGCAGATCCCGGGCGCGTCGCAGCCGCTCGCTCAATAGCCATTCGCCCGGCGCCATGCCGGTCGTCGCCTCGAAACGGCGCTGAAACGTCCGTACGCTCATGCCGGCACGCGCTGCAAGTGCAGCAATGGGCTGCTCTTCCTGCAAACGCTCGCGCATCCATTCGAGCAAAGGACCCAAGCGTGCTCCCTCGCGCTGTCGCAGAACCGGTGTCTCGATATATTGCGCCTGACCGCCTTCGCGATGGGGCGGCACCACGAGCCTCCGCGCAACACTGTTGGCGATGTCAGGGCCGAAATCCCGGCGCACGACATGCAGGCAAAGATCGATGGCGGCGGCGCTGCCGGCGGCGGTCAGCACACTGTCTTCGTCGACATAGAGAACATCGGCATCGACCGTGATATCCGGATAGCGCGCAGCAATAGAATCGACATAGCGCCAATGCGTCGTCGCCTTTCTGCCAGCAAGCAACCCCGCGGCTGCGAGGACCGCGACGCCCGAACATAACGACATGATGCGAACGCCGCGGCGGCTGGCCGCTTGCAGCTCTGCAATCAACGGAGCAGGGACAGGTGTCCCGATGCCGCGCCAGCCGGGCACCACAATCAGATCGGCATCGGCAATGACCTCCAGCCCGTGGTCGACCTGCACTGTGAGCCCACCAGCAGCGCGCAACGGCCCGTCCTCGATCGTGCAGGCGGAAAAGCGGTACCAATCGGCGCCCATCTCAGGGCGCGCGAGACCGAAGATTTCGTAGGCGACGCCGAATTCGAACGTGCATAGCCCGTCATAGACGAGAGTGACGACATGCGGGCCGAGAGGATTAGGGCTATCGGAATTTGGCATGATGTTGACGCTATATGGCATTCCGGCCAATTTCAACTGTGGGTTCGCTCAGACATGAATGCGCTGAACCAAAGAAGGAGCGTTCCATGTCCCTAGTCAGTGAAGTCCCCGCCGCAGCGCCGAGCCTCGTTGCTGAATATTATGCCCAGAGGCTAGCTTTCGAGACTGATTGCTCCGATGTGTATCAGGCGATGACGTCGGGCAATGCTGACTTTGTGCTGATCGACGTTCGCGGGCCGGTCCTGTTTCAGGAGCGACATATCCCCGGCGCGATCAACCTCCCGCATGGCAAGATGACCGCGCGGAAGATGGCGGAATGGCCTGACGACACGCTGTTCGTCGTCTATTGCGCCGGACCGCATTGCAACGGCACGGACAAGGCGGCACTCCGCCTCGGCAGGCTTGGCAAGGGCGTCAAGGTCATGATTGGTGGCATCACCGGCTGGGCAGACGAGGGCAACCCGTTCGAAATGGGCTGATCGATTGACAAGGCAAACCCGACATCTGCCGGGTTTGCTCATTTTTGTAGCACTGCGAAAAACCTTGGCATCTACGTGACTTGACTGTCGCGCCGCTTCCCGTTCCGTGGCACTGTGCGCGTGAGCATAATGGGAACAAATGTATGATCTTCAATCCATTTGACGATCGCGCGAAAAGAGCGACGGCCAAGATAGCTTTCACTTTCACGCTGCTGATCGCATTCAATGTTGCGGCATGGATCTGGGCGTGGGTCGCCTTTGCTGAAAGGCCATCGCTTCTGGGTATTGCGTTTCTTGCCTATATGTTTGGGCTTCGTCACGCCTTCGACGCCGATCATATCGCCGCGATCGACAACGTCGTGCGCAAGCTGATGCAGGAAAGGAAACAGCCTTATGCAGTCGGCTTCTTCTTTTCGCTCGGCCATTCCTCGATCGTGGTCATCGCATCGATCGTGATAGCCGCGACGACGGCTGCAATGCAAAGCCGGCTCGAGTCGTTCCACGATGTTGGAGGCGTCATCGGCACGGCGGTCTCGGCCGCTTTCCTGCTTCTCATCGGCATTGCCAACCTGTTCGTCCTCAAGGGCGTATGGTCTGCCTTCAATCGCGCGCGGAGGGGCGAGAGGATTGCCGACGAAGACCTGGACGCTTTGCTGGCTGGCGGCGGTTTCCTGGCGCGCATCTTCCGGCCGATGTTCAAGGTGGTGACGCGGTCCTGGCATATGTATCCGATCGGCTTTTTGTTCGGACTTGGTTTCGATACGGCGACGGAGATCGGCTTGCTCGGCATATCGGCGGCCCAGGCAGCGCAAGGCATGTCCTTCTGGACGATCCTCGTCTTCCCTGCGCTCTTCACCGCCGGCATGTCGCTGATGGACACTAGCGACAGCATATTGATGACCGGCGCCTACGGCTGGGCTTTCGTCAAGCCGGTGCGCAAGCTCTGGTACAATCTGACAATCACGGCGGCATCGGTTGCCGTCGCCATCTTCATCGGCGGTATCGAGGCATTAGGCTTGATCTCGGACAAGCTCGGCCTCGAAGGCGGTGTCTGGAGCTACATCGGCGATCTCAACGACAATCTCGTCAATTTCGGCTTTGTGGTCGTCGGTATCTTCCTGCTGAGCTGGGTGGTTTCGACCATCCTCTACAAGGCCAAGGGCTACGACAGCTTGCAGATCAACCGCTCCTGACGCATCATTGTTTTCATAGATTTACATAGCTGCGGCTGGATTTTATCGCGCCTGGCGACAGTTATATTCGATGAGGGGCATAATCATGAACCAGACAACGGGTTTTCTCGGCGCCGTCGTCGTTCTGTGCGCTGTCGGGGCCGATTCGGCTCTTGCACAAACCACGGGCTGTTCGCTGCGGCCGGCGGTCAGCGCCCAACGCCAGACCCTGAATTGCGAGCCGGGCCTCAGTATCACCATCGAACGCGGGGCAAGTTACCAGCTCACCGACCGCAATCGCGATGGCCGGGTGGATGCCATCGTGCTCAATAGCAAGGCGGCTCTGGTCGATGTCGATAGCGGCCGCATTCGCGGCGGGTTCGAAGTGGTGACGCCACAGGCGATCGCTGCCGTGCGCGGCACGCGATGGGCGGTCGATGCGCAACGCGGGAAGACATCCGTGCTGGTGCTGCGCGGCCGCGTCGCTGTCAACAAGATTTCGACCGGCGAGGGCGTTACGCTTGGACAAGGGCAGGGTGTCGATGTTGATCGCGGCCGTAGTCCTCTGAGTGTCACTCGCTGGGGACAACCACGTATAAACGCACTGATGGGCCGCCTCGGCCAGTGAGATTCTGACAACCCATGCGCAGACCACCGCTGCACACGCTGATTGCGCTTGTCTTGGCTGCCGCCTGGGGTGCAGGCCTCGGCATTGCGCATCTGCGCGGCGACATTCCGGTTATCGACGGTGCCGAAGCGACGCTGACGAATCTCCGGAATGTGCTCGTCGGCAGCCGGCAACCACCCGATGTCGTTACCATCGTCGCTGTCGACGATGAAACATCGCGTCAGGCCGGCCACTATCCTCTGCCCCGCGCCACCCTCGCGAAGATCGTCGATGCCATCGCCGCGCGGAAGCCGAAAGCGATCGGGCTCGACATGCTTTTGGTCGATCCCGGTACGGAGGCGGACGACACGGCACTTGCACAATCCCTGAAGCGGACCAACGCCGTGCTGGCCGCCGCCGGCGTCTTTCCCGAAAGCCGCCAGCGTGTTGCGGAGGACAGCAACGAGCCTCTTGATCGCGTACCCAGCGCCCTGCAATTCCTGGAACCACAGCAGCGCTTCGCGGAAGCCGCGACCTATGGCATCGTCAACGTCCAGACTGACAAAACTGGGACGCCTCGTTTCGTGCCCATGCTGTTTCGCAGTGGCGAGCGGATCGAACCGTCCTTCTCTCTGCGCCTCGTCTCTGCGGCGACTGGTGAGCATACAACCGTCATCTCCGACCTGATCAAGCTCGGTGACCGTTCGGTGCATACCGATACCGGTTATCTTATGCCGCTATCGTTCTACGGTCCGCGCGGCACGATACGCACCATCGGCGCCAATGCGGCGTTGAACGGGCAATTGCCGGAGGAGGCGATCAAGGACCACATCGTCATCATCGGCGCGACCGTCACCGGCGGTGGCGATGTCTTTCCGACGCCGTTCGATCCAGTCTTGCCGGGCGTGGAAGTCATCTCCACCTCGATTACGCATTTGATTGCGGGGGACGGGTTGATCCGCGACCGGGGCGTGCGCCTCGTCGACCTCGGCTTTGCCATAGGCCTGCCGCTCGTTCTCGTTGGCCTGATTGCCTGGCGGCGCAACACCATCGGCCTTATCATGGCGCTGTGCGTCATCCTTGCCTGGCTGTCGATCAACCTCAGCGCCTTCAAACATGGCATCTGGCTGAGTGCCGCCATGCCGATGGCTGCGGTCATGCCGCCGGCGCTTCTGTTCGGCGCAGCGCAGCTTTGGCTTGGCCGCAAACAGGCCAAACATTTTGAGCTGCAGAGCGAACTCCTGCAGCGTATCCAGGCGCCAGGTCTTGCCGAATATCTCGCCCGCGATCCCGGCTTTCTGGCGCAGCCGGTGCGGCAGGAGGCGGCTATTGTCTTCATCGATCTCAACGGCTTTACGGGCCTCAGCGAAGCGATCGGCCCAACGGCGGTGCGTGAGCTGCTGAACGGCTTTTATGATGTTGTCGACGAAGAAGTGACAGCCTGTGGCGGCGCCATCACCAGTTTCATGGGCGACGGCGCGATGATCCTCTTCGGCCTGCCGCAACCGAAACGGGACGATCCTGCCAATGCGGCGCGCTGCTGCATTCGCCTTGCAGACCGGATGAGAGGCTGGCTTGGAGCGTTACCCGAAGCGATCGCCTCTCGCATCGGTTTCAAGATCGGCGCGCATTTCGGCACCGTCGTCGCCTCGAGACTCGGCGGCAGAGGCCGTCAGCAGATCACGGCGACAGGCGACACCGTCAATGTCGCCAGTCGCCTGATGGAAGTGGCCGCGCGCAATAACGCCGAGATCGCCATCAGCAACGACCTGCTGCAATCGGCCGGGCGCGACAGCGAACCCTATCTCGAGGGCAGGCTCGATGGTCCTATCGAGGCAAACTTGCGCGGTCGCACCGGTTCGCTGGCCGTCTGGCTGTGGCGCAGTCAAACATGATCCCGAAAAGTAGAGCGGATTAACACAGCGCTTTATCTTCGTTGGCCTCTCTCTGCTCCCCCAAGGCGCGCTCCCGCTCGAACACCTCGAACATTTTCTGGAAACGCGGCGAGTCGCGCAGCGAATCCAGATCGGAATCATTGCTGAACCAGAGCACCTGGTAGGCAGAGCTCAGCGGCAGCAATCTCTCCAGCAGGTCCAACGCCGCGTCGTGATCGCCGAGCACGGCATAGGCGCAGGCAACATTGTATTGGGCGCAGATGTCGTCCGGATCGATCGTCAGGGCACGCGCCGCCCATTCCCTGGCACGCGTGGCCTCGCCAAGATGCGCAAGGGCGATAGCGCCACGGTGGGCGGGGCCGGAATTTTCCGGGTTGAGATCGAGTGCCCGCTCGGCGCGCTCGATGCCGATCTTTGCCCAGTGCTCCAGCTCCTTGGTTTTTCCGAGTGAGCGGAAGGCGCTGATCAGATGCACGGGTGACAGATAGTCGTCGGTGCGAATGGTCGCCGCGCGCTCGAAATACTGCACTGCCTCCTCGAACCGGCCATGCATGAACAGGAAGCGGCCATAGTGGAAATTCGCCTCGTAGAGATTTGGCTGCAGCGCCATGGCCCTGGCGAAGGCGGCGGTCGCCGCCTCATCCAGACCGCTTTGATGCAATGCTAGACCATGCGACGCATAGGCCTCGGCCAAATCAGGATCTAGTTCCAACGCCTTGGCGCTCATCGCCATGATGCTTTTCAGCGGGTATTCGCGCGGGCTCCAGTCCCTCAACGCCGAGTCGCAATCGGCGATGCCCGCATAGGCACGGGCGTAATCCGGATCCAGCTCGACAGCCTTCAGGAACATCCGCCTCGCCAACAGCAGGTAGGACCGCGTCCACGCGTGCGAGAACTGCCGGCCCCGAAGATAGTAGGTATAGGCTTCGATATTGGCGGTCGGCTCGCTCTCGATCGCTTTCTTTTCCTCCGGCTGCAGCTTGATCTTCAGTTGATCGACGATCGCATGGGTGATCTCGTCCTGGATGGTGAAAATATCGGTCAGGTCGCGATCGAAACGGCCGGCCCAGAGATGCGCGCCGTTGCGGGTGTCGATCAGCTGACCGGTGATGCGGACGCGCTGTGCCGCCTTACGGACGCTACCTTGCAGAACGAAATCCGCGCCGAGCTCCTGCGCTATCTGCTTCACCTTCACCGACTTGCCCTTGTAGGTGAAGACGGTATTGCGGGCGACGACGTTGAGGTCCGAAATCTGCGAGAGATCGGTGATGAGATCCTCGGTAATCCCGTCCGAGAAATATTCCTGCTCCTGGTCGTCGCTCATGTTCACGAAGGGCAGGACGGCCACCAGCCGCTTGCGACCATCCCGCGCCGGCAAAGCGACGACCGATGAGGTCGTTGGTGCATTGAGAGACACGGTATAGACGCGGACACTATGGGCGATGTTCTTGAGGGAATGCTCACCGCGATCCTCGAAGGAAACACCGAGACGGGAACCGACATGATCGCGCACCGAGGCGGAGACGGCGATGCCGCCCGGCTCGGCAATGGCTTCGAGGCGGGCCGCCAGATTGACGCCTTCGCCAAAGATATCGCCGTCCTCGACGATGACGTCACCGAGGTTGATGCCCATACGCAATTCGATGCGGCGCTCCTGCTGCACGTCCTCATTTCGCGTCAGCATATCGCGCTGGATTTCCGTGGCGCAGGCGACAGCGTTCACCACGCTCGAAAATTCGACTAGCATGCCGTCGCCGGTGTGCTTGACGATGCGCCCCTTATGTTCGGTGATCCTCGGGTCCAGAACTTCGGCACGATGCTGCCTCATCGCTGCCAGCGTGCCGGCCTCGTCCGTTCCCATCAAGCGGCTGTAGCCCACGATGTCGACAGCAAGAATGGCAGTCAGTCGGCGCTCCAAGTGCCCCCCGAATACATCCTGTGGTCTAAGGCTACAGTTTACGCCGATATTGTCACAATGTCGTGCGTAGCGTTCCATATTGCACCATGGCAGTTGGAAAACGATTTTGGGCGCGGCAAATAACACCGATTGGGGCTCGGAAGCGAGAGGTCTTTCTGGCTAGTCACTTCGTAGTAAGGGCTATAATTTCACTATTTTCACTAGCCCAAACTACGCAAATTCCCACACATTATGGGCATTTTCACCATTTTTGACTTTATCCACGCCACATCGGAACAATGGAAATAATCAGTAGGCAGGCGAGAAAAAAATTGAGAGCGCGCCATTGCCAGGCCGTTTTTAGGAGCCGACCGAGCAATTGCCCAAGAGCGCACCAAATAGCCAACGAAAATGCAGCGACAGAGCAAAAGGTCAGGCCAAGCAAAATAGCGAGAGTCGCCGGGCCGCTCGCCAAAGCGGCGAAGGAGGCAGCAGCGCCGATCGTCATCGCCCATCCCTTAGGATTGTACCAGAGCATCCAGACGCCGGTTGCAAAGCTTGTCGGCTTCGCCATTTCGCCATCCAGACGCGGCGGGCCACTTCGGCCAATGCGCACGGCGAGCCACGTCAGGTAGAGCGAGCCAAGTGCTTTCATCGCAATCTGCAGTGCGGGCAGGGCCATCAGCAGGCTGCCAAGCCCGGCCGCCGCCGCGCAAGCGATGGAACCAAGACCAACAGCGCAGCCGGCCATGACGGGTATCGATCGGCGAAAACCGAAGTGTGCGCCGGAGGCCGTGGCGAGCGTCGTCGCAACGCCCGGCGTGATGGTCGAGACGAGTGCAAAAAGGATCAGTGGCAAAAAGGCTGCGATGGTCATGCGGGCTGGTCTCCGTTCTTGCGAAGACATAGGCGAGCGGCGGCCATCAGAAAAACGAATGTTGAAGGATCGATGCATTAGCGTTTATAATGGTGTCATGGCTAGAAACTTCGATATTGCCCTGATCAGGACTTTCACTGCCGTGGCCGATCACAGCAGCATGACGGTTGCCGCCAATATGCTGCACATGACGCAGGGCGCCGTCAGCCAGCAGATCAAACGATTGGAGGAGATGCTGAGCTGTGCCCTGTTCGAACGGGAAAAGCGCGGATTGCGGCTGACGGATGCGGGCGAACGACTGCTCGGCAATGCCCGCCGGTTGCTGATCCTCAATGACGATATCTGGGCCGACATGACGGAAACCACCATAGAAGGCAGCGTGCGGCTCGGTGTGCCCCATGATCTTGTCGGAACGGTTCTGGCGCCGGTACTCAGATCCTATGCCGAACGTCATCCGCAGGTAGAAATTTCACTGGTCTGCGGCTCATCGCCCGAGTTGATGCAGGCGCTCGACAATGGCGCGATCGATCTCGGCATCATCGAGGAGCCGCTCGGCACGTCCAAGGGCGAATGCCTGACTGTCGACCGGCTGGTGTGGGTGGGTGCAAAAGCGGGCAGCGCTTACCGCAAGAATCCGCTGCCAATTTCGATGGTGGCCGATACCTGCGCCTTCCGGCCATCGGTCTACGCGGCGCTGCGGGACGACGGGCGGCGCTGGCGCACCGTGTTCGAGAACGGCAATATCGAGGCGACGACAGCGACGGTTCGCACCGACCTCGCCGTGACTGCCTGGCTTACCTCCACCGTTCCCGCCGACCTCGATATTCTCGGCGCTGGCGACGGCCTGCCGGACCTGCCCATCTTTTCCATCAACCTCTATTTGTCCAAAAGCGAAGCAACGCCGCCGGCAACCGAACTTGCCCGCCATATCCGCGAAGCGCTGATGCGGCCGCGACAAGTCGCGGCTGCTTAAAGATCAATCCGAATGGCGAACGCTTTTGTTACGCAGCTTTCGGCAGGGGCCCGACGTAACGCGACTGCGGACGGATCAGGCGGCCGTCGAGCATCTGCTCACGCGCATGGGCAATCCAGCCCACCGTGCGGCCGATCGCGAAGACACCGGTGAAGGCATTGCGCGGGAAACCGAGGGCGTCCAGCAGCAAGGCGGTATAATACTCGACATTGGTTTCCAGCGGACGGTCCGGCTTGCGTTCCTTCAACAGCGCCAGTGCCGCTGCCTCGATCGCTTCGGCAAGCGCAATGCGGCCGGCGTCTGCCTGACCGCTCGCAAAGATCGGCCGCAGCGCCGTCTTGAGTGCATCGGCACGCGGATCGCGGACGCGATAGACGCGGTGGCCGAAACCCATCAGCCGTTCGCCGTGGTCGAGTGCCTGCGATAGCCACGCGCGGGCATTGGCCGGCTCGCCGACCGCATCGAGCATGTCGAGTACAGGGCCGGGTGCACCGCCATGGAGCGGTCCCTTCAAGGCACTGATCGCCGCCAATACAGACGAGGTCAGGCCGGCATGGGTCGAGGCGATGACCCGAGAGGCGAAAGTGGACGCATTCAGCCCGTGATCCGAGATCGTCACCAGATAGGCGTCAAGGCCGGCTGTCTGCTGCGGCGTCGGAGCCTTGCCTGTCAGCATGCGCAGGATGTCGGCGGACTGCGACAGCGAAGCATCCGGCTTGATCGGCCTATTGCCGTTTTGAAGACGCAGTACGGCAGGCAGGAAGACCGCAGGCGCGGCCATCAAGCGGATGGCGGTCGCAAAATTCTCGCCGTCTTCGATACGAGCCAAAAGCGCCCTCATGGCTTCCACCGGCGGCAGAGCCTGCAAAACTGGATCTGCCGCTTTGACATGGGCGAACAACTCGACGCGCGCGGCGCCCAATTGCGTCCTGATGCTTGCGGCATCGGCATGTTCCTCGAACAGGCCGTCCAGCAGCAGCGCGGCAACATCCTCAAAGCGGCTGGTCGCGACCAGATCGTCCAGCGACACACCGCGAATAATCAGCCGGCCAGCGGCGCCATCCACATCCGACAGCTTGGTTTCGGCGGCAACAATATCTTCGAGACCACTTTTCATCGTCATTCTCCTTTGACTATCCGCTTAGATGAGTCCTATTTTTATTGACGTCAATCTTGATGCAATTGATCAATATGAGGGACCATGAGCTGGCTGACCGCGGAGCAGGCGCTGAACCTGCTGGGCACCAAATCGCAAACGCTGTACGCCAATGTCAGCCGCGGCCGCATCCGTGCGAAGCCCGATCCGAGTGATACGCGTCGAAGCCTTTATTTCACCGATGACGTCAAGCGGCTAGCTGCACGTCACGCGGGACGCCGAAAAACCGAGGCCGTGGCGGCCGATGCCATCCAATGGGGTGATCCTGTGCTGCCTTCGGCGTTGTCGACGGTCGCGGCAGGACGGCTGTTTTATCGCGGGCAGGATGCGGCTGATCTTGCTGACCATGCGACGTTGGAGGAAATCGCGCTGCTGCTATGGGACATGAAACGGCCCTTGCGGCTGGAAGGGCAGGGCGGCAACAGCGGGCCACCCGCCCTAACGGCGGCCTTTTGCGCTTTGGCCGAGCGCGCCACAGCCGACCTGCCATCGCTTGGGCGATCGCTGCCGGCGCTGCAAATCGAAGCGGAAAGCGTATTCGGCACAGTTGCCAATGTGCTGGCGCCCGGCTTGCCTCATCTGCCGGTGCATCAGCGCCTCGCATCAGCCTGGAACCGGCCGGATGCCGACGAACTCATTCGTCGCTCTCTCGTGCTCTTCGCCGACCACGAGCTCAATGCCTCGACCTTTACCGCGCGAATCACCGCGTCTGCCGGTGCAACATTGTCAGCCGCAGCGCTTTCCGGCCTATCGACACTGACCGGGCCGCTGCATGGCGGCGCGTGGCAAGGAGTGCGCTCGCTGATCGCCCGCGCCGCCGCGATCGGCGCGGAGGAGGCCGTACGGAGTTACCTTGCCGAAGGGCGGCCGATACCAGCGGTCGGTCATCCGCTCTATCCCGACGGCGATGCACGCGCGAAGGCGCTGCTTGGCTGCTTTACGCTGCCGCCTTTGTTCGCAAAGGTCCGCCGCGTGGCCGAAGAGTTGGTTGGAGAACGCGTCAACGTTGATTTTGCGCTGACGGCGATGACATCGGCCTACCATCTGCCGCAGGACGCGCCTTTGATCATGTTCGCACTCGCTCGCACGGTCGGCTGGCTGGCGCATGCCATGGAGCAATCCACGAGCGGCCGTCTTATCCGGCCACGCGCGCGCTATGTCGGTCCGCCGGTGGAGTAGTCAGCGCGCCTGCGCCGAACGAGCGCACGCTTTATGGGCAGATCTGACCCGCCGCCAGGCGACAGACGGCCTCGATGTTATGTCCATCGGGATCAAGAACGAAAGCGCCATAGTAGTCGGGATGATAGTGCGATCGGATGCCTGGAGGTCCATTGTCCAGTCCGCTTGCCGCCAGCGCCGCTTCATAGAACCGATCGACGACGGCTCTGTTTTGCGCAGTGAAAGCCACGTGAACACGAGTTTGCGGCGTGTCCCGATGTCCTATCCAGAAGAAGGCTCTAGGTCTGATCCCATATCCAGCAAAAATCACGCCCTCGGCATATAAACGTTCGATACCGAGCGGCAGCAAGGCCGCGTCGTAGAACGCCTTCGACCGTTCAACATCTCTCACTCCGATTGTGACGTGATCCAGCATATCTCCTCCCAACTCCCCCGGCACACCGCCGACGATCAACGCTGTCGCACGGCGCCGGCATCCCCGCGTGACAAATCCGCCCAGCCGATGGTCAGTTTGCGATTGGCAATCAGCCAGATCGTGGCGATCGCAATCAGCCCAACCGTGATATTGGCGGCAATGAAGAGGATCGGAGCAAGTTGCGAAACCGGGCCGGTGTCGCCGCGGTCGATCAGACGCAAAGGCGCGGTCGCCAGCGCCGTCGCGCCGAAGGTGAAGGCCCAGTAGGCGGGGCTGAAACCCTCCTTGGCGATCCACGGCAGCAGGCGCAACATGATCAAGGCCTGCAGGACGCCGTATCCGATCATGGCATGCACGAGCATGTCGGGCGGTCCCTGCGTGACGCTGATATAGGCAACGGCGCCGACGGTCGGCGGTGCAAGCTGGATGCCGAGCGTTGGGCGTAGCGGCGGCGACAATGCCGGCGCCGTCAAAAGACGATGCAGCAAGGCGGATTCGATCGCCAGCCAGGCGAAGAACCCGGCACCGAAGAAGAGCTGGCCCCAATCGGGAAAGCCGAGCGCGGCTGCAACAGTTGCGGTTACGAAACTACCGGCCACAGTCGGCAGATAAAGCACGGCCGTCGTGGCGGCGACATCGCGTTCGCCCTGCCATAGAACGCCGGTTCTCCAGACCGCGAAAGCCAGCGTGTAGATTGCGCCTAGGATATACAGGGTTTCAGCGCCGACGCGGGAGTAGGGCAGCAAACCACCGGCCACCAGCATGGTCGCGACACCGACGAGGCCGATGAAGCAACACTGCACGGGATGGAGCACTTCCTTCAGTGCCTCTTCGCGAGCCGCCGCCCATTTCAGGGCATAGAGCACCATCAGCACCGCCCATACAGCCACGGAGACAAAGGTGATCGTCTCGCCGATTGCCGCGGGTAAATGCCAGACGCGCGTCGCCGCGCGCCAGGTATTGCCGAGACCGGAGAGACCAAGCACCATGCCAAAGAATGCTGCCGGAACGAGTGGCAGTTTCAGGGGGACGGCCATGGTGCCTCCTTTGAGCAAGTGACGTTAAACGCCTTCATAGACGAGCTGCGTGAAGAAACGCGGATCGATGACGAACTTACCCCATTTCGCATCGAATTTCGCCGACGGTTTTGCCGCGACGATCTCGTCGAGCGAATGGCCCTTCTTCTTCAGCCTGGCGACATTGTCGCGTACTGCCTTCAGCATGTCGCGATATGCGATGAGCTGCTTCTTATTGCCAATCGGTCCATGCCCCGGGATGACGATTGTCTTGTTCGTCGTCGCCGCCACATTGGCGTCGGCGGCCTTGATCATGCCGTCGATATTGCCGCCGGTCGAATAGTCGATGAAGGGATAGATGCCATTCCAGAAAGTATCGCCGGTGTGAAGGACATCGGCTTCCTGGAAATAGACGGAGATGTCGCCATCCGTATGGGCCGGGTCATAATGCTTCAAAGCGATCGTTTCATCGTTCAGCTTGACCGTGCGCTCATTGTTCATCAGATCGGTCGGCAGAGCGCCGGCGGGTGAGGCGGGGAAGTTGAAGTCCCAGTCATTTACGCGCTGAGCGACGGAGAGATGCTTCAGCGTGTTGACGTGAGCCATGATCGCGGCGCCTTCGCCATGCAGCCATTCATTGCCGTCGGTATGGTCGAAATGCCAGTGCGTGTTGATGAGCCGGACGATCGGCTCCTTACCAAGGGCGGTCAAAGCGTCTTCAATGCGCGGGCGCGTGGCGGTGATGCCAGCGTCGATCAAAAGCTTGCCGTCACTGCCCGTGAGCACGGCGATGTTGCCACCGGAGCCTTCGAGCATGCTGACATCCTTGCGCAGCTTGTGTGTCTTGATCTGCGCGTTGGCGGCTTCGCCGCGGATCATGTCGACGATATTGCCGGCTGCAGCGAAAACCTCCGCCGGCGTCAGCCAGGCACCGGTGGCGGCAAACGTCGCGCCG
The DNA here is from genome assembly GCF_030272705.1 of Rhizobium mayense. Taxonomy (GTDB): domain Bacteria; phylum Pseudomonadota; class Alphaproteobacteria; order Rhizobiales; family Rhizobiaceae; genus Rhizobium; species Rhizobium mayense. Next base: position 57,252 of record NZ_JARFYM010000026.1, read on the forward strand.
CCGATGCAGCACAGGCAGAAGCCGCGCCGCGTGAGACCGACATGCTGATTGGTGGTTCCGTCTTTGGTCGTGATGGTCGGCATGATAAAGTCCTTTCCGAAAGCTCAAGTGATCTGAAACGTCTATGATCGAAGGATCGGATTGGCGGCTCAAGAGAAAGAGCCTCGTCAGCAGAGAAGGCAAACACGCGCTCGCCGGAAATGCCTTTCCGAACGTGCGGGCAGAATTATGCACGCGACTGGCCACGGTGGATTGTTGAATTTTGATGGCTTTGTTGAAATAGCCGTTTCTCTGCAAGCCTAAGAAGCACGATTTGTGCTATCAAAGGCGGTGTAGATATCCGGCTTACCGGGCAACTGCGGGGACGCGGTTGCAGTACAAAGCAGGAACAGCGACGGATAATTATCACAGATGCGTGAGCTCGGTATTTTCCGCCCGGTCCCGCGCACCTGCATAGCTCGCCCGTCATTTGTTCATTGGCAAATGCTGCGAAATGTCTTTATGGACTTCTCAAAACGATTAAACCCCTCCTAGGAGACTGACATATGCAAATCGGAATGATTGGCCTCGGCCGCATGGGCAGCAACATGGTGCAGCGCCTGCTAAATGGCGGCCACAGCGCCGTCGTTTTCGATGCGCGTCCGGAAAGCATCTCGACGCTTGAACAGCTCGGCGCCACCGGAAGCACGTCGCTCGAAGATTTCGTATCGAAGCTCTCCCGTCCCCGCGCCGTCTGGCTGATGCTGCCGGCTGCGATAGTCGACAAGGAGCTGGCCAAGATCGTTCCACTGCTCGAAGACGGCGATATCGTCATCGACGGCGGCAACTCCTATTATCATGACGACATCCGCCGCTCCGAAGAGTTGAAGCCGAAGGGCATTCATTATGTCGACGTCGGCACGAGCGGCGGCGTTTTTGGCCTGCAGCGCGGATACTGCCTGATGATCGGTGGCGAAAAGGCCACGGTTCAGCATCTGTCGCCGATCTTCGCAACGCTCGCGCCGGGCGTCGGCGACGTCGCTCCGTCCAAGATGCGCTCCGAAGCCGCCGCAAGCGTCAGCACTGCCGAGCAGGGCTACCTGCATTGCGGCCCGTCCGGCGCCGGCCATTTCGTCAAGATGGTCCATAACGGCATCGAGTACGGCCTGATGGCCGCTTACGCCGAAGGCTTCAACGTGCTGCGTCACGCCAATATCGGGCTGCAGACGACCGAAGCCGACGCCGAAACCGCGCCGCTGTCGCATCCGCAATATTATCAATACGACCTCGATATCGCCGAAATCAGCGAAGTCTGGCGCCGCGGCAGCGTCATCACCTCATGGCTCCTCGACCTCACCGCCGACGCACTGCATGGCGATGCTGCCCTGTCGCAATATGCCGGCCGCGTTTCGGATTCGGGTGAGGGCCGCTGGACCATTTCGGCTGCAATCGACGAAGGCGTCCCGACGCCGGTTCTCAGCGCCGCGCTCTACGGCCGCTTCGCCTCGCGCGGCAATGACGACTATGCCAACAAAGTCCTGTCGGCCATGCGCGCCGGCTTCGGCGGCCACCACGAGAAGCCGGCGAAGTAATCTCTCTTTGAATTTGACGAAATTCTCGCCGGGCGAGTCCAACTGCCCGGCATTTTCATATCCGGCTTAGCTCAGCAGCTCCGGGCGCAGGAGCAGGACCGGGCATTCGGAACCGGCAGCAAGCTTGGGCGCGTGCACAGGGCGAATGATGAGGCAGTCCGAGCGGGAAAAGACCTTCATCATAGAAGAATCCTGCTTGGAAAACGCCTCGGCGATCCACCCGCCGCTATCTTCGGATTTTGTCAGCGTCGCCCGGACATAGTCCTGGCGTTGATCGTTGGCGGCGAGCATTGTGGCAGTGCGCGCCATGCTTTCGCGCTTCACCGGCGGCAGGGAGGCAAGCTTGCGGATCAGCGGCTCCAGGAACAGCAGGCCGCAGACGAGACTGGAGACCGGGTTGCCCGGAAGGCCGAGGACATGGGCTTCGCCGAGGCTCCCGACCATCAGCGGCTTGCCGGGGCGCATGGCGATACGCCAGAAATCGAGCTGCATGCCGGCTGCGACCATGGTCGCCTGCACCAGATCATGATCGCCGACTGAGGCGCCGCCGAGTGTGACGATGACATCGGCCTTCGCCACCTGCGCTCGGCCGATGGCGGCGGTGATCTCCGCCCTGTCGTCAGGCACGATGCCGAGATCGAGCACATGAGCGCCGGCGTTGCGGGCAAGCGCCGCGATGCCGAACGTATTCGAGGCAATGATCTGCGATGGACCGGGCTCACTGCCCGGTGTCACCAACTCGTCGCCCGTCGCAAGGATCGCCACCAGTGGGCGGCGATAAACGTCAAGCGCCGGATGATTCATCGCGGCGGCAACCGTCAGCCGCGAAAAATCCATGACCGCGCCTGCGGAAAGCACCACTTCGCCTTCGGCGAAATCCTGTCCGCGCGGCCGGACATGCTGCCCCTTGCGCAGGGGATAGGTGGTGCGGATGCGGCTGTGCTCCAGCCGTTCGATGTCTTCCTGTAACAGCACACAATCGGCACCCGCGGGAACCGGTGCGCCGGTAAAGATGCGCACCGCTTCGCCTTTGCCGACCGTACCTTCGAAAGCGCGGCCGGCGGCGGAAACACCGATCACTGTCAGTAACGCGCCGGGGTCGGCGGCGTCTTCGAAACGCAGTGCATAGCCATCCATCGCCGAAGCGTCGAAGGGTGGCTGCGTCAGTCGTGCGGTCAGATCCTTGGCCAGAACCCGGCCTTCCGCCATGTCGAGTGGAACGCTTTCGACGCGATGGAGCGGCGTTGTGCTATTCAACAGGCGCGCTTGAGCGTCAGCAACGGGTAAAAGGCTCATAGGTGTCAGACCTCCGGATGACGGAAATCGCCGGATTTGCCGCCCGACTTCTCCAAAAGCCTGATGCCGCCGATTTCCATCATCCGGTCGGCAGCCTTCGCCATGTCGTAGATCGTCAGGCATGCGACGGATACAGCCGTCAACGCTTCCATCTCGACCCCGGTGCGGCCGGTAAGTTTTGCGGTGGCGGTCACGTGCAGGCCGGGCAGGGCCGCGTCTTCGGCGATATCGACCGAGACTTTGGTCAGCATCAGCGGGTGGCAGAGCGGGATGAGATTGGCCGTTTGCTTCGCGGCCATGATACCGGCGAGCCTGGCCGTGCTGATGACATCGCCTTTTTTGGCATTGCCTTCGCGGATCAGCGCCAGTGTTTCCGGCTTCATCTTCACATGGCCTTCGGCAGTGGCGATACGGGTGGTCTCGGCCTTGTTGCCGACATCAACCATACGCGCCTCGCCGGATGTGCCGATATGGGTAAGGCCGGCTTTCTCCGCGCTCATTTCACTCGGCCGCCAGAACGTCGGATTCGCCGGTCAGCAGCAGGCGCGTCGCAGCAGTCACATCATCCTTTCGCATCAGGCTCTCGCCGACGAGGAAGGTGGTGATGCCGGCGGCCTCGAGACGCTTGCAATCGGCATAGGTGAAGACACCGCTTTCGCCCACCAGCAGCCGGCCTTCGGGAACCATGGTGGACAGGGTTTCACTGACGATCAGGCTGACTTCGAAGGTGCGCAGATTGCGATTGTTGATGCCGACGAGCGGCGAAGACAGCTTCAATGCCCGCTCCATCTCTTCGGCGTCATGCACTTCGACCAGCACATCCATGCCGAGGCCGAATGCTTCGTCCTGCAGGCGCTCCGCATCGCTGTCGGAGAGCGAAGCCATGATCAGGAGAATGCAGTCAGCACCCCAAGCACGCGCCTCGTGCACCTGGTAGGTTTCGAACATGAAATCCTTGCGTAACGCTGGCAGAGAGCAGGCGGCGCGGGCGGCGGTCAAGAATTCCGGTGCGCCTTGGAAACTTGGGCGATCCGTCAGCACCGAGAGGCAGGCAGCGCCGCCGGCCTCATAGGCCTCGGCAAGGGCGGGCGGATCGAAATCGGGGCGAATGAGCCCCTTGGACGGGCTTGCCTTCTTGATCTCGGCGATCAGGCCAAAGGCACCGGCGTTCTTCTTGGCGACCAGCGCCTTATGGAAGCCGCGTGGCGCCGACTGCCCGGCTTGCATTGCCTTGAGGTCGGCAAGCGAGACCTTTGCCTTGGCCGCGGCGATTTCTTCACGCTTATAGGCTTCGATCTTCTGGAGGATATCCGTCATGATGTCCTGATCCTATCCTTCGTCGTTGGAGACGGCGATCAGCTTTTCCAGCGCAACGGCGGTCGCGCCGCTGTCGAGCGACTGAGCCGCGAGTCTCATACCATCATGTAGCGTTTCCGCCTTGCCGGCAATTACCAAGGATGCCGCAGCATTGGCGAGGGCGATGTCCCGATAGGCGTTCTTTGCGCCACTCAGCACGTCTCGCAGCGCTGCCGCGTTGGCGACACCATCGCCGCCCTTGAGGTCCGCGAGATCGGCGCGTGGGAGACCGAAATCGGCAGGTGTCAGCTCGAAAGTGCGTATCCTGCCGTTTTCGAGGGCTGCCACTGAGGTCGTGCCGGTCGTGGTGATTTCGTCCAGACCATTGCCGTGCACGACCCAGACGCTTTCGGCATTCAGATCCCTCAGCACCTCGGCGAGCGGCACGACCCATTGCGGCGCGAAGACGCCGAGCAATTGCCGACGCACGCCGGCCGGGTTCGACAACGGCCCCAACAGGTTGAAGATCGTGCGCGTGCCGAGTTCGACGCGCGAAGGGCCGACATGGCGCATGGAGGAATGATGCAACTGCGCGAACATGAAGCCGATGCCAGCCTCGCGGATGCAACGAGCAATTACCTCTGGACCAATGTCGAGCTTAATGCCCAAAACGGATTGGGTGTCGGCAGTGCCGGCTTTGGAGCTTTGAGCGCGGTTGCCGTGTTTGGCGACCGGCACGCCTGCGCCCGCCACGATGAAGGAGGCGAGCGTCGAGATATTGTAGGTGCCGACGCCGTCACCGCCGGTTCCCACGATATCGATCGCATCCGCCGGCGCTTCCACGGGCAACATCTTGGCGCGCATCGTGGTAACCGCCCCGACGATCTCATCGACCGTCTCGCCACGCACCCGCAATGCCATCAAGAAGGCGCCGATCTGCGACGGCGTCGCTTCGCCCGACATCAGGATGTCGAATGCCTGCCGCGCTTCATCACGCGTCAGCGCCTCGCGGTTGGCGACCTTGGCGAGGAAAGGTTTCAATTCAGCCATCGGCTATCGATCCTCCCGACCGGGCCTAGCGAGACATCGCCTGCTCGGCGAGGCTCTGATTGACCGTGACGCTATATTTGGACTGCAGGTCGCTGACCATCTGGTCGAGTATGTCGTCGCCGGCGGCATTCGCAATCTGGGCCGCCTGCTGATCCCCATTGCTCAGCGCGTCGGTCGTCGGATTGTCATTGACGTCGGTGACCTTCAGCAGGATCTGCGTCGTATCGTCAGCGCCGACGGCATAGGCGACCGTGTCGACAGGACCGGAGAAGGCGGCAGCGACACCGCCACGGCCGAGAACCGGGTCGTCCGTCGTGCGGGTGACGTTCGTCTTGCTTTCGACTGCGATGCCAAGGGGCGTAGCGATGTCGGCAAGCGATTTACCCTTCTGCGCCTCCTGCTTCAACTCGGCCGCCTTGGCGGCGAGCGCAACCTTCTGCTGCTCGGCGGTCCAGTCGGCGACGGCCTTTTCATGCACCTCGGCGAGCGGGCGATCATGATCGGGCGTAATGTTCAGCACGTCGTACCAGACGTAGCCGTCATTGCCGATGGTCACGGGTGCCGTATTGCTGCCCTGTTCGGCCTTGAAGACCTCTGCCAGCAATTGCTGCTTGGCGGGCAGGTCCTTGACCTCGTTGCCACTCTGGTCGAGGCCGGTCGCATCGATCGCATCGATGGTCACCATCTTCAGCTTCAGTTGCTGCGCAGCTTCCTGAAGCGACGCACCGGAGCCGCGCAGGTCTTCGAACTTGTCGTGGACGTCGGTGATTTCATTGGCGGCATTGTTAAGCGCAATCTGCTTGCGGATGTCTTCCTTGACATCATCGAAGTTCTTTGCCGTTTCAGCCTTCACGCTGGTTACGCGCAAAATGACCGGACCGAACGAACCGTCGACGACGGGCGTCGTGCCGCCTTCCTTGGCGACGGCAAAAGCTGCGTCGGCAATGGTCTTGTCCGGAACCTGATCCTTGGTGAAGGTGCCGAGCAGTACGTCGGCCGGCTTCTTCCCCTGATCGGTGACCAATTGATCAAACGTCGTTCCGGTCTTCAGCGCGTCGGCGGCGGCGTTGGCGAGATCCTTGTTGGCGAAGGTAAGCTGTTCGATCGTGCGCGTTGCCGGCGTCGTGAAGCTATCCTTGCGCTTCTCGAACTCGGCACGAACCGCGTCGTCGGTCACGCTTGCCGGATCGGCAACATCCTCGGGCTGCAGTTTCACATAGGCGATCTTGCGGTATTCAGGTGCGCGGTACTTCGACTTGACGCCATCGAACCACTTCGACAGCACGTCCTCGGCCGGCGCCTTGATCGGGTCGATGTTGGCGTTGGTCAACAGCAGATAATCGATGCTGCGGTTTTCATCATGATATTGCTTGACGGCGTCGACCAGAACCTTCGGCGCGGTAAAGCCATTGGAAACTGCCTCGACGATCTGGCTGCGGACCGCAACCTTGCTGCGTTCCTTGATGTAGTCGTCAGGATTGATACCGCTGTTGCGCAGCAAGCTCTCGAACTTCTGTCGGTCAAAGCCGCCATTCAGCGCCTTGAATGCCGGATCGTCGCCGATAAGCTGGGCGAGGCGATCCTGCGACAGGCCGAGATTCATATCGCTGGCAAGCTGGTCGAGAGAGGCCCCGGCAACAAGCTGGGCGACCGTCTGCTGTCCGATGCCGAAGGCACGCGCCTGTTCCGGCGTGATCTGCGTTCGCAGTTGCTGGCTGATGGCCTGGATCTGACGACGATAGGCGAGCCGGAATTCGTTGGTGCCGATCTGCTGATCGCCGACCGTCACGACGGTGCTGCTGCCGCTGCCGCTGATGAGCGATCGTTCGACCCCCCATATGCCGAAGGCTGCCGCCAGAATAAGCATCAAGCCCTTGGCAACCCAGGTCTGGGCGATTTTTCTCAACACATCGAACATCGGTAGGCAAACCTCGTCATCAACACCGTCTTCGCCCACAGGCAAAGTAATCGGAGTTCCTTAGAACAATCCGAACCGGAATTGAAGAGCTACCAAGGAAATCACGTGGAAGGGAGTCGTTGCTCCGGAACCTTTACCCAGGATTGACGTTGAAAGCTGAGGTAAATGAAGGAGCCGACGATGGCCGAAACGAAATCCGCTTCCGCCCAATCCGCCTCAGCACAGGCACACGCTGAAACCGCCGTCGAAGATCTGACCGCACAGATCGCCGCTCTTCGAGAGGACCTGACGAAGCTCTCCCGTAGCATGGCCGCGGTTGGGCAGGGCGCAAAATCCGTCGTCACCGAGGAAGCGCAGGAACTAACCGATGAACTGCGCGAAAGGGTTCGCCGGGAGCCGATCTTCATGATCGCGGCCGCAGCCGGCATCGGTTATCTGGTCGGCCTTCTTAGCCGCCGCTAGGCGCGCCGGAAGCGAGCTAAAGCTCGTCATGAAAAGTCGGGCTGGCACGGATGAAGATCCAGAGCGCCTTGCTGATCTCGACGATCTCCTTGATCGAGTTCTCCAACCTCTCGATTTCGCGTAAGTCCAGTTGCTCGACCTTGCCGTATTTGACGTGGCGGTCGTCCTCCACCAGGCGCATGAGCTGGGTGCTGGAGATTTCGCCGTTTTCGTCGAAGGAATAGATGCAGTGATTGTATTTGTTGCGCATCTTCGATTCCCGCTTCAGGCGGCCCATCAGCTCCAGCACGGCACGGCTGTCTTCCGCCGGTGTTGACGACAGTTTCGCCAGACGCTCAACCAAATCGATGCGCGCGCGTGTGGTGTTCAGAGTCAGAAAGACGATGATGGCCGCGTCCTTCTCCACCTTCAGCAGATGCGCGATGATGTAGATCAACAGGCTTTCGGTATTGGTCCAGACATAGTTCAGGCGGCCGACGCGAAGCAAGATATCGGACATTGCAGGCATGGCGCGGTCCTACACTGAACTGGTCAAAGGTACAAACACACTCATCGCTCCCTGAAGGCGCGCGACATACTGTCGACCACCGGCTTGGAGAGGTATTCGAAAAAGGTGCGTTCGGACGTCTGGATCAAAATATCCGCGGGCATGCCAGGTACCGGCTTGAAGCCCGGAATGCGCTTGATCTCCTCACTCGGAATCTGGACGCGAACGACATAGACATCGCGCTGCGTCGAACCGGAATTATCCTCGATCGAGTCGGCTGAGACATAGAATACCTTGCCGTTCAGGACCGGCGTCGTGCGCCGGTTGAGGGACGACAGGCGGATGGTGGCCGCTTCGCCTTCACGCAACTGGTCGATCGAGGTGCGCAGCACCTGCGCCTCGATGATCAGCGGAACATTGTTCGGCAATATTTCCATGATCGGCTTGCCCGTGGTGATGACACCGCCGGCCGTATGATAGTAGGAGCGGATGACTGTACCGCCGACCGGCGAGCGAATGACTGTGCGGTCGAGCACGCCGGCTGCCTCACGCACCTGTTCGCGCACACTGTCCAGATCGGATTCAGCCGTTTCCAGTGCGTCGAGCGCCGCCTGCTTGTTGGTGTTGATGGCGATGATTGCTTCCTGGCGGTATTTGGCCACCTGGGCTTCGTTCTCGTTCAGCTCTGCATCGATGCGGGCAAGCTCGCCCATCGCGTCCGCCACCGCGCGCTGTACGGCCAGAAGGTCGGTGCGCCTGACGACGCCCTCTTTCGCAAGCTTCTCTTTCGATTCCTGTTCATCAGTCAAAAGGCTGAGCTGCGTCACGAAGGCCTGCCGCTGACCCTGATATCCCTGTGTGCGATATTCGAGCGAACGGATGTTCTTTTCGATAAGATTGAGTTGCTCCTGCAATTTGGATTGCTTGCTGTGAAAGACGACAACCTGGCTCTGGATCAGGGAGGTTACATCGGGATCGTCGGCCTCCGCCGTAACGATATCGGGGACCTTGAATTCCTCATTGCCCTCGGCTTCGGCTCTCAACCGGGCAACCACCGTTTCCAGCCTCAGCCGTCTCAGCTTCAGCGCCCGATCGTTGGCAAGGGCTGCCGTAGGATCGAGGGTGAGCAGGATGTCTCCCTCTTGCACGACCTGGCCCTCGCTCACCATCAGGTCCTTGATGATGCCGCCCTCGAGATGCTGGATGATCTTGTTGTTGCCGGTGGCGACGAAACTACCCTGGGCAATGACCGCAGACGCGATCGGCGCGGTGGCGGCCCAGTAGCCAAAACCGCCGAAAGAGGCGAACAGGATTGCCAGACCGGAGATGCTGTAAAGCCTGATCGATCGCGGCACCTCGCTGTACCATTCGAGTTGCCCTTGTTCGCGGTCGTTCTTCTTTTTGTCTTTGTTGCTCGTGAACATGGCGCTCACCCCTCGATCCTCGATGGCGGTCGGCTTCCAATCTCGTGTTTCGGCTTGCCACTCAGCGTATTCAATACCTGGGTGCGCTCACCGAACATGGCGACCGATCCGTCCTTCAGAACCAGGATCTTGTCGACACACTGCAGCAGGGCAGGGCGTTGGGTGATCGTCACCGTGGTGATGCCCTGTTTTTTGGCGTGGAGAAGCGCGCGGGCAAGGGCCGCCTCGCCGGCGGAGTCGAGATTGGAATTCGGCTCATCGAGAACGACAAACTTTGGATTGCCGAAGAAAGCGCGGGCAAGCGCAATGCGCTGCTTCTGGCCGCCGGAAAGCGGCGCGCCGTCGGCGGCGACCACCGTCTCATAACCCTGCGGAAAAGTTGCGATCAGTTCGTGCACATCGGCAAGAACGGCCGCCTCGTAGATCAGCCGATCTTCGACGTCGTCTCTCATACGGCCGATATTGGCCTTGATCGTGCCTGGAAAGAGCTGCACGTCCTGAGGCAGGTAACCGATGCTTTCACCGAACTGGCGTTGGTCCCAATTGCGCAGGTCCATCAGATCCAGCCGGACATTACCGGAGGTCGGCAGGATCGAGCCCACCAGCATCTTGCCGAGCGTCGTCTTGCCGGAACCGGAATTGCCGATGACGGCGAGCGATTCTCCCTTCTTCAATGAAAAAGAAATGCCGTTCAAAATGACGCGTTTCTGCGGCGGCGGGACAAACAGAATGCGCTCCACGTCGAGCCGTCCTTCCGGGTTGGGCAGGCGCAGCCGCGGGAAATTCAGCGGCGAATTCAACAGAAGCTGCTTGATGCGGCCGTAGGCGGCGCGGGAATGATTGAATTGGTTCCAACCCTCTATCGCCCCCTCGATCGGCGCCAGCGCTCGGCCGGAGATGATCGATGCAGCAATCACCATGCCGCCCGTCAATTGGCCGGAGAGCGACAGATGCGCGCCCCAGCCGAGCAGGGTGACCTGGGTAATCAGGCGGCAAGCCTTGGTAAGACCGGAAAAGACGATGTTGCGGTCTTGGGCGGCCACCTGCGACTTCAGCGATCCCGCAGTTTCGCGGCCCCACATCTTTACGGCTTCAGGGATCATAGCCAGCGCATTGATGATCTGCGAGTTGCGCGCCATGGAATCAAGATGGAAATTGGCGCGGCTGACGAAGGCGTTGGCTTCGGCAAATTGTTTCGCCGTCATTTTCTGATTGAGATAGGCGATGCCGAACAGGACGGCGCAGCACATCATGACGATTATGCCGAGATGTGGATGCACCAGATAGACGACGACGACGAAAAGCGGCATCAACGGCGCATCGAGGAAGGCGAGCAGCGTGCCCGAGGTCAAAAAGGACCGGAGCTGCTGCAGATCGGCAAGCGTCTGGTAGTCCCGACCGTTGCCGTTCAATGACGCGCGGGCGGCGGCGCTCAAAATCGGCGCGCCGAGCTGAACTTCCAGTTCGACGGCCGTGCGCATCAGGATAAAGCGGCGCACGGAGTCCAGGATGACCTGCAGGAGGATAGCGCCGATGACGGCGATGGTCAGCATGACCAGTGTATCGATCGAGCGGCTGGTCAGCACACGGTCGGAAATCTGGAAAAGATAGATCGGGATTGCCAGGACCAGAACATTGATCGCCAAAGTGAAGACCATCACGATCAGCATGTTGTGCTGAACGACGGAAATGCCCTTATGCAGGCTAGCGGCGAAATTGATCGGCTGGGTGCTGCGCTTGTGGAAGACGCTGCCGTCATTGCCTCCTCCGCCGCTGCCCTTGCTGCTTTCACCATCGCCAACATGACCGCCGCCCGCAGGCGGCCGGCGCTCGTTCTCACGAACTGGACCGGGATCGTTATCGATCGTGCGGGCCAACGGCTGAGCGTGAGTCATCTTAATTTCAAGCTTGGGTGCCTCGGGTTCGGGCGTATCGGCCTGCGGCGGCTCGGTCGACGGAGCGGCCTCAGGTGAATCGATCACAGGGACCAGATCAATGTCCGAAGCAGGCGACACCCGCCGCATCTCGAGGTCGGTCGCAGATGCGGCGGGGCCGCCATCAGCCTCCGTCACCACAGAAAGCTCCACGGAGGCGAGCTGGGTCGTCGTGTCCACCATGCTTACGGATGGTGCGTCCAATTTCGGCGGATCGGCAGGAAAGGCTGGCGCTGGTGCCGCAGCCGTCTTGGACCCGCGCCGCAACCGCTTCAGGCTCTCCACGGCATTCTCGATGGCCGCCATATAGGACGCGGTGTCGCGCTCGACCGCCTGTTCGTCCTCGCCGGAAGCCACGGATTTCAGGTGCATTGCCCGGCTTTCAGCCATGCTCAGCGTTGAAATCTGGTTCATCGAAGCACCCTCTAACTGTCTCCGGCTACGTGACGGTCTGCATGACGTCGCCTACGGCGCCGTTGTGCCAAGACATGTCGTGGCCGAGATCGATGGTTCCATCCTGCGTGGTTTGCGCCTGCGTCGTTTGCGGATCGTGATTGTCCAGAAAGGCGATCGCTTCGTTGGCCAGCGGGTGACTTTGCTGGTTCGCATCCGTCTGGCCATGGTCGACCAGCCCGCCCTGGATTAGGACGGTATCGGAATAGAGATTGCCGGCGAGATAGGTCGTATGGCCCGCGCCGGTATAGTCGGTAATGTTTGCGATATTGACCAAGGCGTTGCTGCCGGTGTCGATCGAGACCGTGGCATTCTGGTTGTTCGCGACTACATCGCTTGCGACCCTATGCACAATGTCGGAATCCCCGACGACGTTGATCTGCTTGATGATGTTGACGTCGAAGAAGTTGCCGGTGATGTAAAGAACGTTCAGCGCCTCTTGACCGGCGAAGTTGGGGTTGTGGGCAAGCCCGTCCGGAATTTCATTGTTGTGATCCTGGATATTCTTGACCGTATCGTTGACGAAATCGGGCATCGAAGCGAAACGATCGGAGAGCCCGACATTATTGATCGAGGCGAGATTCCAGAGCAGGTTGCCGCCGGTTTGAACATGGTCGCCGGCTTGAGTGCCCGTCACCACGTCATTGTCGTAGAGCACCGATATCTGGCTGATCGAATTGATGTTGAACGCATGGCCGCCCACGATCATCAGATCGTACTGCGTACCGAGGCCGAAATAGGAGGCGAGGTTGACCAACGTATTGCCGCCGGTCAGCAGCGTCGTCTCGGCACCGGTGGTCGTCACCCGCATCGTATCGTTGTCCGAGAGGAAATTATATTGCTCCGTCCAGTGCAGGAATGAGACGTCGCCCTCGACGACGCTGACGTGCCAGAAGCTCGGGAAAACCGAATTGCCTTCGTCGGTGTGGTGGTCGGGTGTAGAGGTCGCCTGGAACTGACTTTGTTCGAAACTCGCGATGTTCCTGCCGATCGTCAAAGCGCTCTGCGAGGACTGATCGTTATTGCCCGAGACGCAATCGACTTTATCGTTGTCGCTGTAGATATAGCTCTGTGAAATCGCATTGATGGAATGATAATCGCCCATGACGGCCATGACATGCGAAATCACATTCGTGTCGATGATGTTGACGAGGTTTGCGACGACATTGCCGCCGGCCTCGATATTGAGAGAGTTCGGACCCGATCCCGTCTGATGAACAGTTCCATCTGTCGTTTCGGCCTCCGGCTTTTGCGCGGCGAAGCCGCGAGCGGGCATGGAGTCTTCAAGATTTGGGACGCTGGAGACCTGCACCCCGTTGACAAAGATGCCGTCAAGCTGATTGCCGGCAATCGCAAAGTAATGGCTTCCGTCGGGAGCCTGAATATCGGCGCCGCCGTTCTCCTCGATGGTTTTTGCAAATGTGTGCAGATCGTCGTTGATCCTGATCACGCCGTCAGTGCTCTCCGGCTGCCGGATAGCGGAAAACGGTGAGAGCTCCTCGGCTTTCACGGTCGCCTGCCCCAGCCAGTCGTAGACGTCGGAGACATCGCGAACGATGTGATGGGAAGAATTCGTCATGTCGAGCACGTCGTCGTCGCGCAAGACATTGGCCTGCACCAAATGAGCGGTCTCCGAACCTGGACCCACGAACATGTCGAGCTTACCCGACAGAGCGACGGGCTGGAGCTCGATGTCGGTGGGGCGATGAATGACGGAAATCTCCACCGGGGCGCGGCTTTCCGGATCGTATACACGCGCATGATAGGGATCGTGGTGTACGGGCGAGTAGCTGGAACGAAACTCATAAGGCGAGGCGATGTATTTCACCTCGGGTGCATAGTCGACGGTCGTCAGATCGGAAGAGAAGTCGTCCTTTGTTGCGGCCGGGTCCGACTGTTCCTCCGGTTTGTCCTCCGGCAATGTTGCATCGGTGTAGCTGAGGCGCAGGCGCAAATCCTCGATTTGCGTGTCGAAGAGCCCGATGAAATGGGCGATGATCTCCGATATTTTTTCCACATGCATGACCTGCCCCCCACTTTTCGGAAACACCTGGCTTACCTGGGTCGATGCCGCCGCCGACGGCTCTCATTTCAGGGAAATCCAGGCTCAAGCCACGGCATGTGCACCGGCCTGTCCTCCGGCCGGTGCACGAAACGCGCGGCTCTCGCTTCGAAATCAGGAGTGGCTCGTGGTGGTCACGTGATGATCGCCGCCGACGGCTATATCCGCTGTGTTGGTGAGCAGATTGGCGCCCTGGACCACTTCCTGGTGGAAGCCGGAATTGTTGATGATGGCGGAAGAATCCGCTGTTGCCGTGCCGGTCATGTCGTGGCCTACGCTCGGCACTCCATTCCAATTGAAGGTCGGGTCGAGGGCGAGGCCGTCTGCATGGGAATGGCCACCGTCTGCTGCCAGGTTGATACTGGCACCCTGGTTCTGCATCCGCACATCATAGGCCTGATCCTGATCGGCGAGATTGTTGGCTTGAACCAGACTGAAGCCGGTATCATTGCCACCGCCCAGCGCGTTATTGAGCACACCATCTATATTGAGATTGAACGAGTAATCATCCCCGAGATTGAAGGTCAGATCATGGCCGGCGACGCCGAGATTGCCGACATCATGGACATCCTTGATCGTTCCAAAGTCGTAGTTGGAATGCGTGCTGGAGTCGCTGTAGGAGTAATTGTCGCGGTTGTTACCGTTGTTGTTGGCCTCGGTGTGGACATCAGTATCGGTCTTGCTAATGGCCTTGTAATTATAATCGTAGCTGTTGTCGCGATTATCACCATTATCCTTGATATTGGTCGTTACCTGATTGTCGTGGTTTTGATCGTAGCTGTTGTCACGATTGTCGCCATTGTTGGTGTTGTCGCGATTGTCGCCGTTGTTTTTCACGTCGACATTCGTATCGGTGGTATTGGTATTGTTGCTGTTATTGGTATTGGCGACGCCGACAAGCCCGGTCGAACCGTCATCCACCTCCGTCGAATTGACGGCACTGGTCGCGAAACCATCCGCCAGCGCGCCGGCCTTCAGGTCGTCCTCCGCGCTGACGTTCGCGATATCAAAATCAGGAGACATCTTCCATTTCCTCCGAATGAGGAGGCCGTCCCGGAAGTCCCTCTCATCTAAACGGGATCTGCTCGCGACGGCCCCAACTCTGTTAGTGTTGCGGCAGGTGTACGCACTACAAGTCTACCGTCAAAACCGGCCTGTTGGTTCAGACCTGGCCCATTGGGATTTGCGACTACGCAAAACAAAAACGCAAATCCGCCTTTGCGCTCAGTGTGAGCGTCAACGCCTTCTGCTTTCGACCGTCTCTAGAAATTTGGGGGGAGGAGGTTGACCGGGAACGCGAAACAAGAAACCGGATTGCCGTTGCCCCAAAATTCCGCGGTTGGTGCGGAACAGTGGAATTCTGACCGAAAACAACACGAGCTCATAGATACCAATTCGGGCTACCGCTCTGTTTCAGCTCCACAAATGGGATTTCATCGTATGGGCACGCAGGATTTAAGGCGCTGTTGTCACTCAATTTTTTCGGATTTCATGAGACAGCTGCAGTCCTGTCCGCATCACGTAGCGTATCGCCCGCTCGTGCAGTCTTAATCCGTCCGACTTAAGCGGCCGCGAATTGTCGCGATGCACTTAAGTAATATTTTACAAATCTAACAAAGTCTAAAACCGTTGCAAAAATGGATCATTTTCATGAAATTTCAAAATGTAATAAAAAGTATATCGACGCTTATTATGCTTTGAGCCAGTGTTCGGTTGATAGAGTCGTTTATTGATAAAGTGACCGAGTTCGGACGGTTAGGCAGCGGCATAGTTGCAGGCAAAAACCACCCTAGGTTGGCCAATTAAACAGAAATGTCCGAAAATGTGCAAAACTAAGCACTAAAGCAGCACCCAATTTACCCAAATTCCCACATTCGTGACAATATTTAACGCTTTTGCCGCAAAACTAACCCCTTTGGGCAATTTCCAATTACGATCGCATGGGTTAAAGTAGTCTACATTAATTAAGAAGACTGCATGAACAGTCCTATCAGGGCACGATGCTCATAAAAAAACATTCCGGCAAAAAAGCGGGTTAACAAGACATGGCTGCGAGCTTTGGGGGATGCACAAATGTACATCGCAAGCGTAAGAACAGGGGATGCTGAAGACAATCATAATATCATAAACCTGAGAGAGACTATCGTCGTACTGGCGGATGCCGATCTCTTTTCCGAATGCCTGGTGCAGACTTTGGGTGCCAGGTTTGCGGCTTACGACATCGTTAGCATTACTGACTCGAAGGCACTTCAGGGCAATGTTCTGGAGGGCGTCAAATTGATCCTGCTCTACCATCTTCAATCCGAGGAGATGCAGGATACTCTGCATGCAATAAGGGCAAACTCACCCGGAATATCGATCGGGCTGGTCGTCGAGACCATCGATCTGCACGATCCATACGTCGCCAGACTTGTCGAGGGGCGAAATATACACGGCGTTCTGCCGCTCAATCTGCGCCTCGATGTGTTCATGGCAGCGATCGACCTGCTGATGAAGGGTGGCGAACACTTCCCCTCGGCGCTGCTGCGCCGGCTCTCTGGGGACGGGCCACATGCCAGCCAGCCGCTCTATCAGGCACAGACACGTTTTGCCAATGGCCATAGACCCTATGAGGATACTATCGCCATGCGCAGCGGCAGCCTGCAGGCGCTGACCACGCGCGAGGTCCAGATATTGGATCTCATTTGCAAGGGGACACAGAACAAGATCATAGCGGACCAGCTCAGCCTGTCCGAGAACACGGTCAAAGTTCACGTCCGCAACATCTACAAAAAAATGAACGTCCGCAATCGAACGGAAGCGGCCTCACGCTTCTTCAACTCGGACAACGGGCTGGATCGCGATCCGTCACGTCGTTGGCGAAACTGATCCACATCTAGGAATTGAGAGGGGACGGCCGTTCGCGACATCGTGGGCGGCCGTTTTCTGTTTGTGCGGTTCCGGCTGGCTACCTCTCCCGCGCCGTATAGCCGGAGGCCTGATCGAAGGCGCTTACTCGCCGCGCCATCTCCCTAGTAGTTGCGCTTACCCTGCCGCGCAGGCCGCTCATGAAAGCGGACTACGTTCTATGCACTAAAAGGCCATTAGCTCACCTGCAAAATAGCTATTTAGTATAGTTTGCCTAATCATCCATCAAAAATCCGTTGACGTAGCGTAAAGTCGTTTTATCATCACCTCATAAAGCAAGTTATTATGCGATTCGACGCTAAGAAGAATTGGGGAATTACACGAATTATTACTGCGAATAAATTTACGTTACTCTTCTCACACAATGTATTTTCAGTACAACGTGCGGCTCCATAAGAACCGTTAGTTGAGTAAGGGCAGGGGAGGTGTTGTGCGTAAATTTGTTCCCGTGGATGGCGATCCCTACTCCTCGAAAGGGTTGCCATCCGCCCCTCCGCATCACTGAAGTGGCTTTTGTCAGCGGTGGAGCACCACCACACTTTCTTTTGGTCTGGAGGTGACGCCATGAGCAAGGTCCGCGCTGCCAAAGCTGCTGCAATCGGCATCAACGCCATGCGTCAGCCGTCCGTCAAACCCGCCGATATCGGTCCAGCGACGGAGCGGGTATTCGAGGGCAGGGCGCGCTTTGCCAATCTGATCGGTATCGCCCTCTGGACGGCGACCATGACCTTCTTCTGGCTGTGGTGGCTACGCGGCGATCATATCATCGGCTGGCCTTCCTATCTGTTGGTGACGCTGCTCCTGGTCTGGATCACCGGCCTGCCGGCCTATTTCATCTTCATCATCCATGATGCACGGCGGATGCCGCAGGGTGGCGGGCCGTTGCCGGCTGGGCGCATCGCTTTGGTCGTCACCAGAGCGTGTCATGAACCCCTCTCTGTTGTGCAGGCGACATTGCAGGCAGCGCTCGATCAGGTCGGCTGCGACTTCGATGTGTGGCTGATCGGCGCGAATCCCGACCTGGAAATGATGAAATGGTGCATGGAGCACGGCGTCTTCACCTCCACGGCGCCCAAAGGCGTCGAGGCCTCATCGCCTTGCCGGGAGGCCATTCTCACGTCTTTCTACGATCGCTTCGGCTACGAACGATATGATTTCGTCGCGCAACTCGACGCCGACCATTTGCCCGACAAAACCTATCTGCGCGAAATGATTCGACCGTTCCGCGATCCCGGTGTCGGCTATGTCTCGGCGCCGGACATCAGTGACGTCAATGTAGCGTCGAGCTGGGCTGCGAGGGGCAGGCTCTTTGCCGAAGCCGGCATTCGAGGCTTGCTGCAGGCCGGCTACAACAATGGCTGGGCACCTCTTTGCACTGGCGCGCATCGCGCTGCGCGGACGGCGGCTTTGAAAGAGATTGGTGGACTCAAGCCGGAACGCGAGGGAGGGCGTTCGACGACGCTCGCGATGAATGCCGGCGGTTGGCGCGGAGTGCACGCGCTGGACGCAATCGCGCATGGCAACGGTTCAGCGACCTTCGCCGACCTCATGGCACAGGAATTCGACCAGTCACGCAACCGGGTGACGGCCCTGCTGCAGTATTCGCGCCCCTATCTGCCGAAACTGCCCGGATGGTTGAAATTCCAGTTTCTATTCTCTCAGCTTTGGTATCCGCTGTTCTCTTTAAGCTTGGCTGTCATCTTCACGCTGCCGATCATGGCGCTCCTGACCGGCCATAGTTTTGTCGATGTCACCTATCCCGCTTTCCTGCTGCATTTCCTGCCGATAGTCGGCGCATTGATCGCGTTGGCCTTTATCTGGCGGGCGACCGGCACATTCCGGCCCGCCGACGCCAAGATCGTGAACTGGGAGAACACGGCGTTTCTGCTCCTGCGCTGGCCCTGGTCGCTGATAGGCACGGCAGCCGCGATTCGCGATTATCTCACCCATGCTTCAAGCGGTGTGCGCGTGACGCGCACGGAGACGGCGGCAGCACAAGCGCTTCCGCTTCGCGTCGTTGCGCCCTATATCGTGATCAGCCTCGCCTCTGCGTTGGCAATGGCCTTCGCCGTGGCTCCGGAAGCTGCCCCAGGCCTCTTTGTCTTTGCCACCATCAACGCAGTGATCTACGCAGCACTGATTGTGCTGATCACCGTCCGGCATGCGATGGAAAGCACCGTTTCCCGTTAGGTGCCGCTCGTTCATCTGAACGCGCGAAGGTCGCGGGTCTTTGCATCCGGAGCATCTTTTCTGCTTGCAGGTGACTTCCACCAGCAGGCTCGTATCCGGCCGCACTCATCGCACCCCCCCACGCCACTGCGACATCTTTGCGACACCCCTGCGACATTTTCGACGATCTGCACCAGATCGTCTTCAGACCCCTTGTATCGCATGCTCACTTACTATATGTGCCGGTATTATAAGGTTGCTTATGAATAGCAGGCTTCTTATATCATGAATGCGACACCAACTCTCGGCTTTCTCCTGCATGACGTTGCTCGGCTCCTTCGGAAGCGGTTCGAGCAGCGAGCTAAAAACATGGGATTGACGCGTTCGCAGTGGCAAACGCTCGCCTATCTCTCGAACAATGAGGGGATTCATCAGGCAGGCCTTGCCGAAATATTGGAAATCGAGCCGATCACGCTGGTGCGAATCCTCGACAAGCTGGCCGAACGCGGCCTGGTTGAGCGTCGCCAGCATCCGAACGATCGCCGAAGCTGGCTACTTTATATGCGCGAGGAAGCTCGGCCTTTGCTCGACACCATGCGCAGCATAGGTGATCAAACCCGCAAGGAGGCACTGAACGGGGTCTCTTCCGAGGATCACGAGCGCCTTTATCAATTGCTTACCCTTATGAAAACGAACCTGGTCCAGGCCTGCCGCGCGACGGTGGCCGACAAAGAGACAAATCATGGCTGACGCATCCAATTCGCTTCGCGTACCCGCAAACGCAAATTCCGCCAACGAGCAGACCGCAATCGAACAGAGCCAGGGTGCTGTAGCAGAGGCACCGTCTTCCAATCCTGCGCCGGCGCCCGCCGGGGCCGGCGCTGCCGCTCCGGTTGCTCCCGAGAGGCCGCGCAAGCGCCGCAGCCCGACACGGCCGATCCTCTTCGCGCTACTGCCGGTCGTCCTCGTCATAGGTGGCTACTACTACGTCACCGGCGGGCAGATCATGTCCACGGACAATGCTTATATTCAGGCCGATATGGTCGGCGTTTCGACCGATGTTTCCGGCACGGTGATTTCAGTCGACGTGCATGACAACGAGGTGGTGAAGAAAGGGCAGGTGCTCTTCCGCCTGAAGCCCGACTCGTTCCGCATTGCGCTGGAAGGCGCACAGGCCCAACTCGGCGCCGCCCGCAACCAGATCCTGAACCTGCAGGCAAGCTACAAGCAGGCGCTCGCCGAAATCGCGCAGGCGCAGGCAGATATTCCCTATTTCCAGACCGAATTCGACCGTCAGCAAAACCTGATCAACAGCTCGGTCGCCTCCAAGGCTGCCTATGATCAGGCCAAGCACAATCTCGATGCGGCGCAGCAGAAGGTCTCCGTAGCCCAGGCGCAGGCAGCAACGACACTTGCGCAGCTCGGCGCCGATGCCGACCAGCCGGTCGAGCAGAATCCGCTTTATCTGCAGGCCAAGGCAGCCGTCGACAATGCACAGCGCGAGCTTGACGATACGATCGTGCGCGCACCGTTCGATGGCATTACCGCCAACGTGCCTTCGCTGCAGGTCGGTGCCTATCTGAACGCTTCGCAACAGGGTTTCTCGCTGGTTTCCACCACCAATATGTGGATCAACGCCAGCCCGAAGGAAACCGAGCTGACCTATGTCCGCCCTGGTCAGAAAGTTTCGATCTCCGTCGACGCCTATCCGGGCGTTATCTGGAAGGGAACCGTCTCGAGCATCGCACCGGCCTCCGGCGCCAGCTTCTCGCTGCTGCCGGCGCAGAACACCACGGGTAACTGGGTGAAGGTCGTGCAGCGCATTCCGATGAAGATCAACATCGACGACACGAACGGCAAGCCGCCGCTGCGCATGGGCATGAGCGTCGTCGCCGATGTCGATACCGGTCACGCCCGCGGTCTGCCCGATGCCATCGCAGGTCTTCTGGGCAAATCCCACGGTCAGGACAATGAGTAACGCTGCCGCAGCTTCACCCGTCGGCCCAATCGCCAATCGCGGCGCCATTACCGCCTGCGTCATCCTGGCCGTCATCATGCAGGCGCTGGACACCACCATCGCCAACGTCGCTCTGCCCCATATCCAGGGCGACGTTGCGGCCAGTGCCGACCAGATCAACTGGGTTCTGACATCCTATATCGTCGCCGCCGCGATCATGACGCCGCCGTCGGGTTTCCTCTCGGCCAAGTTCGGCCGCAAGCGCGTGCTATTGGTCGCGATCGCCGGCTTCGTCGTCGCCTCCGTCCTCTGTGGTCTCGCACAGTCGTTGAACCAGATCGTCGGTTTCCGCCTACTTCAGGGCCTGTTCGGCGCAGCACTCGTGCCTCTGTCGCAAGGTATTCTTCTTGATATTTACAATGTCGAGGAGCGGGGCAAGGCCATGGCGCTGTTCGGCGTCTCGGTCATGGTCGGTCCGGTGCTCGGGCCGGTCATTGGCGGCTGGCTGACGGACAACATGACCTGGCGATGGGTGTTCTACATCAACGTGCCGATCGGCGCGCTCGCCTTTGCCGGCATCGTAGTCTATGTGATGGAAACCAAGCGCGACGCGCTCGCCAAGCTCGATCTCTTCGGCTTCGGCATGTTGTCGATCGCCATTGCCGCCCTGCAGCTTTTCCTCGACCGCGGCGAACAGCTGGACTGGTTCTACTCTGGGGAGATCATCATCGAGGCCCTGGTTTGCGCCGGCGCCTTCTATCTCTTCCTGGTGCATACTTTCACGGCCGAACGATCCTTCGTGAACCCGAGATTGTTTTTGGACCAGAATTTCACCGTCAGCATGCTGTTCATCTTCATTGTCGGCGTCACCTACCTGGCTTCGCTGGCGCTGATGACACCCTATCTGCAGACTTTGATGGGCTACCCGGTCGTTACCGCCGGCATCGTCATGGGCCCGCGCGGCGTTGGCACGATGGTGTGCATGTTCCTTGTCGGGCGGCTGATCGGCAAAGTGGATACGCGCTGGCTGCTGTTCGTCGGCCTCGCCTTGACCGCTTGGGCAATGTACGACATGACCGGCTGGACACCCGATGTCTCGCAATGGACGCTGGTTTCGGTCGGTTTCGTCCAGGGCGCAGGCCTCGGCTTCCTCTTCGTGCCGCTGACGACGATCGCCTTTGCGACGCTGCCGGCGCACATGCGCGGCGAGGGAACCGGCCTCTACAATCTTTCGCGTAACATCGGCTCGAGCGTCGGCATCTCCGTTGTCTCGGCGCTGATCACCGAGAACACCCAGGTCAACCACTCGACGATCGCCGCCTATGTAACGCCGTTCAACCACGCTTTCGACGCGACGGTCGCCCAGGCCGTCAGCCCGCTCACGATGGCAGGCCGCGCCGCGCTCGACGGCATGATCACCACGCAAGCGACCATCATCGCCTACATGGACGATTTCAAATTGCTGATGCTGATGTCAATCTGCGCCATGCCGCTGCTTGTGCTGCTACGCAAGCCCAAGGCCCCGCCGGCGGTCGACCACAGCATCGCGATGGAGTAACCGCGTAGGCTTTCCAGTTTCACTACGCGGTAGCATGGCCGCCGGGCACCACCCCGGCGGTCTTTTTTTGGAGCAATTCCAAGGAAAAGTGCGCAGCGGTTTTGCGTCCGGAATTGCGTAACGCTCTAGGGAAACCTGCGGCTGACAAAACGCGAGCCAGCCGCGCCAAAGCGCCATAGCGGCTCGACGTTCTTCGTGATCCCGATCCGCTTGCCGGCGACCACCGGCACCGGCTCGGCCGGGGCAATCTCGAAGGGTGCCGCATCCAGCGCCAGCCCGTTCAGGCTGATATCCACGCCCAAAGCCTGTGTCAGCTTTCCCGGCCCATTGCAGAGATCGACGAAGTCGGCAACGCCGCGGCGCCGGATCATGTCCTCGATGCCGCTCTCCGGCTCCAACGCCCGGATGAGCACGGCGCTGGCGCCCTTGCAGACGAAATTCAGGCACCAGTGAATGCCGTAGGACCGGTAGATATAGACGCGCCCCGCAGGCCCGAACATCGCCGCGTTGCGCGCTGTCGGTCCGCGAAAGCTGTGGGATGCCTCATCGTCCGGCCGATAGGCCTCCGTCTCTACAATCCGACCACCGGCGCCTGAGACCGTGAGGCGTGAGCCGATGAGATCAGACGCAACGATAACCGCGTCGCGGGAGAAGAAGGCGCTAAGGGCAGGGCCGATAAGGGGCGGCGAGCCGATTGATAAGGGCTGGTCGTTGGGCGTCATAGGCGAGGGCTGTGTCCTTTTGGATATTCGATGCCGAATCGTTCACGTGAGTGGCCTGGGATTTCACCCTCTCGATTTCCTATCATTCCTTTAAGCGGGTTCAGAAACGAATTGTTCTCTGATAGGGAAGGGACCATCTAAGACTCGGACGGGAAGAAAATGGCTGCGCGGGATCGATATTCAAGAAAGCTCGAATGCTCTCGTTGTGGCAATAGCGGTTTTGCCGAGGTTTCGGAGGATGACAATCCCCGCCGTCAGAACCCTGGCTTTCTCGTGGACGAAATGCCGGTGGGCTTTTTCGACGAGCGCAAATCGAACGATCCGGCGAAATACATGATCCGCTGCCGCTGCGGCAGCGTCTTCCCGTTTAAGCAGAAATCTCACTATGCACCCGGCGGCGAGCCGAGGGCATAGTCGCCACTACCTGGCTGTGCCAATTCGATCGGCACGGAGTTCGATCAGGCCGGTTGACGCTCCGACCCGAATAGCTGTAAAGCCAGCCGACCACATTTTCTGAGGCAAGGCGCTTCAGCAACAGGAAGAGTGTCCGAGTGGTTTAAGGAACCGGTCTTGAAAACCGGCGTGCGGGAAACCGTACCGTGGGTTCGAATCCCACCTCTTCCGCCATATATCTTTGAAATAATTGAACTTATTTGCTTTTCTATAGTCCGTTCGCTTCCTTCTGATCTTCGCTGGCTCGAATCATCGTCTGGAATGCCTTCTCCATTTCATTTTCGCCGCTTCTCTCTTGAAGGCGTTGGCCGATAAGTCTTGAAGCGGCGACCTGGAGTGCTCCTTTAATCATGTTTCGATAGGCAATCTGGCGGGAGAACCAATATTCATCATTATAATCAATAGGGTCCGAGGGTGGGCCTAGCGTGACGCTGATCGAGTAGTCTGACGGGAAGTGTCCGGAGATGTCATCAAAGGCCTTACGACCTCGGCGCAGTGTGTTGTGATCAATTGATGGGGTTTCTCCGCGCCACGGACGATCCTGATGACGTTGGTGGCTAGTTTAATGACGGCCTGGTTAAATTGCTCCTGGGTATATGCCGTATCTATTTCCTTCTGCGATCGTTCGGAGACCACGGCGAGTTTTGGCTCTTCAGGCTCATCGGTCATAAAAAATCGTGCCGGTTGGTGAAATCCGGCAGGATTGAATGTCTGATATTGCTTGGCAAGTATCGGTGGCAATTCTCACCGCAATTTACTTCCTACACAACGTCTAAGCTGCCTTCAGAATGCGTTCGTGTCGGCGACGACAACGGCAAGAACGGTTTCGCGCGCGACGACAGAAACGCGCTGCAGTACGGTATCGGTTCCGCGCTGAAAGCGCAGACCTGATCAAGACTTGCTCTACAGAGGATAGCTCAATTCAGCGAGGGGGGACATTCCGTGATGGGCGTGAATGGTGCGAACAATGGCGACGAGTACGACGCATTCTCGCGTCGCAGCCGACTTATGCTTGTGTGGGGTCCTGGCGGTGAACTCAAAAAGATAAAACGGGGATTCTGGAAGCGACAGCGAAAGGCCGCCCAAGGTGGTCGCGGGATTTGATGTCAATCTACTGAACCGTCGTAAGTGGGCAACATCCTTACAAGCAGCCGATATTCATCCATCCGTAGATGGATCGTCCCCTCATAGGCGCGCATAGCCGTCGGATCATTTCGGATATAGCCTGCCGGCGGGAAACAGCGCTCGAACCACTCCTGTGAGGGCTCTTCGGGCATCAGACGCCATCCTTTGGGCACCGCGATAGCGGCAGATGTTTTCGGCCCCATGTCAGAGGAAGTGCGCTGATCTTTCATAAATTTATCCCCCCTTGAGATTCTCATCACGAGGGATGTCACACACTTCCATGAAGCGAGGCTGAATATTGGCGACTGATTTGAGGCTTGCTTGCGAAGTTGACTCGACCCTCGCGGAGCGCCCTTATTGGCCGATGGCATGGTATTTCAGAAGAATCTGCAGATCTCATGCACATTGATCAAGCAAGCGGCGGCCACATTTAATTTGAAAGGTAACACTCATGCCGCTCCGCTACCCCAATACACCCATGGACTAGGCTCGCGCATATACCGCTCTTCCGCCAGAAGCCTAATCTAATCTTGCGCCTTGCTGACATTGGGAAGCGGAGACAGCTGTCGAAGTCAAAAAAATCGCCAGGGCATGTCACAATCGAACCCCATACCTTGTCATCTCCTTCGCAACGCCATTTTCGAAGGAGATGACAATGATCCGGCAGAGCATCGCAATCGTCTATCATAGTGGATACGGGCATACGGGCCGTCAGGCCGAAGCCGTGAAGGCGGGGGTTGAGGAGGTCGACGGAGTGGAGGCCATTCTGCTGACGGTGGACAAGGTGGATGGCCACTGGGATGATCTCAATGCTGCGAAGGCAATCGTCTTTGGGTCGCCGACCTATATGGGCGCGGTCTCGGCGCCATTCAAAGCGTTCCAGGAGGCAACATCGAAGACCGTGCTCGCCAAGGGCTATCTGTGGAAGGACAAGATTGCTGCTGGCTTCACCACATCGGGGTCACGGTCCGGTGACAAGCTCTCGACGCTGATGCAGATGGTGGTCTTTGCCGCACAGCACGGAATGCATTGGGTCGGCCTCGATCTTCCGCCAGCGAACTGCTCTTCGACCGGTTCAGAAGAGGACATGAACCGCCTCGGCTTCTGGCTTGGTGCCGGCGCCCAGGCGAACACGGATGAGGGCCCGGAGACTGCGCCGCCCGCGTCAGACCTTGCGACCGCGCGCTATCTCGGGCGGCGTGTGGCGCTGACGACGCTGCAGTTCGTTCGCGGCCGCCAAGCCGCGCCCCTCCAACGCGCTCTTGTCACCCATGACTGAAACGCTCTCTGATGCGAACTTCTCTGAACTGCGTCCGCGCCTGGTCCGGCTTGCCTATAGGATGCTTGGATCCGTGGCGGATGCAGAGGATATCGTGCAGAATGCATGGCTGCGCTGGCTTGGGACCGATCATACCTCCGTCCGCGAGCCCGCGGCATTCCTTCGCACCATCGTCACCAGACTTTGTCTGAACGAGCTGAAATCGGCGCGCCGGCGTCGAGAATCCTATGTGGGCTCCTGGTTGCCGGAGCCGATCTTCGACCCGGAGGATGGCGATGCGACCGATGATATCACCTTGCCCCTGATGCTGGCGCTGGAGCGTCTCTCGCCCCTCGAACGCGCCGCCTTTCTGCTGCATGACGTGTTCGGCATGGATTTCGATGACGTCTCCTCGACGATCGGCCGCGAAGCTGCCGCATGCCGCAAGCTCGCAAGCCGGGCGAGGGCGCATGTCGCCGCGGCCCGGCCACGTTTTGCTGTTGGCAAGGAGCAGGGGCTCAAGCTCGCCACCGCCTTCTTCACGGCGTCGAGAACGGGAGACATGGACGCTCTGCGCGCCTTTCTTACCGAGGATGTCGTTGTCTATGCCGACGGTGGCGGCAAGGTAGCGACATCGCTGCGGCCACACATTGGGCTCGCTGCCGTCATGCTGCTTCATGAGAAGCTGGCGCGCGTTTTCAGCGCGCAACCCTCGCGACTGGTTCATTATGCCGTCATCGATGGCTTACCAGGTTTCGTAACGATAGAGGGCGGCGACGTCGTGCAAACGACCGCGCTGTACATCGAGCGGGAAAAGGTTGTCGCCATCTACTGCACGCGCAACCCCGATAAGCTGCAGCATATTGTCGGCGCCATGCCCCACTAATGGCAGGCACGCCTGCCGGTCGGCACGGCAACGTAACGAGTACCACTCGATCACGGAAGTAGCCCCATTTTAAACATTCATTAACCATAATCTTCAGAAATATCCGTTTCAGCTCAAATCCAATCGCAAATTCGACAACATGCAATCATGATTAAAGTACCGTTAGGTGATTGAAGCGTAGCAGAGTACCGGGTGAGGGATATGCCGGTGCATGCCTCTGCCAAAGTAATTTGATTAACGGCGTGGGACAGATGAAATTCGATAATCGTGCGGTGACATACGCAACGGGTATGCGTTGGTTTGCTCTCTCTCTGATGTGCGCCACTGTTACCGCCTGCGGAACCTCGCAGCAGGTTGCCACGAAGCGTCAGCACGGCAAGGAATATTTCTCCGAAAAGGAATACGGCGTTAAGGCGAGCCCGCGGGTTGCCTTCAACGGACCGATCCCGAAGGGCGGCGGCCGATTCATGGTCGGCAATCCCTATGAGGTCAAGGGCAAGTGGTATTATCCCAAGGAAGATTATTCCTATAACAAGGTTGGTATCGCCTCCTGGTACGGCTCGGCCTTTCACGGACGCCTGACCGCAAACGGCGAAGTCTATGACCAGCAGGCACTGACCGCCGCGCACCCGACCTTCCCGCTGCCGAGCTATGCGCGCGTTACCAATGTCGAAAACGGTTCTTCCATCATCGTGCGCGTCAACGACCGCGGACCGTACCACCCCGGCCGCATCATCGACCTGTCCAACAAGACGGCGCAGATGCTCGACCTTCAGAACAGCGGCACCGGCGACGTACGCGTGCAGTATGTCGGCCGTGCCCGCATGGACGGCCACGACGATCCCTATCTGATGGCCTCCTACATACCGAAGGGCTCGCGGCTGCCGAGCATCAATCCTGGCGGCCAGATCGCAACCGGCGTGATGGTCGCTTCGAATGGCGGCATTACGGCGGATCAACTGCCTGATTCGGATAATATCGGCCGGCCGAGCCGTCAGCAGCGCAGTTTCAACACAGCGCCTGCGTTCGCGCCGATCCCGAAGCCGTCGCCTTATTCGGCCACCGCCTTTGCCGGTTCGACGCCGACAGCGTCCTATAATGGCACCAAGCGCAACAATCCGCCGCCGATGACCTGGAACGGCGGCGCCATGCCATCGGTCGACCCCGTCGAGCCGACGCTGGTCGTGTTGCCCCAGATCGGTCCAATCCCTTATGAGCGTCCGGATTTCGCACCTGGGATGGCGAGCCTCGATGCGCCGTCGCTTGCCTCTACGGTCGCAGCCTATCAGGAAGCGCCGGTCAAGACGGTCTATGTCGATCTGGCTTTCGATGCGGTCATGGTGCGCAATGACGGGCTGACGCAGGAGTCGATCTTGTCTGCCTATCACCGTCAGCATCAGGGTCAGACCCAAGTCGATTGAACGGCGTCATTGCCTGAATCTTCACCTCTGACTAAAATGATTTTGGGGGTCGATGGGATTGCGGAGCCGGCATGTTAAGAGGCCTTTTTCTCGCGTTTTCCTTCCTTATCGGGGTTGAATGCCTGCCAGCCATGGCGCAACAGGCACCGCCGCCCGCTTTCGACACCAAGGCTACGCAGGCCTTCATGATTGAAGCCTCCACCGGCACGATCCTGCTTGCCAAGGATGAGAATCAACCGATTTCTCCGGCGTCCCTCGCCAAGCTGATGACGCTGGACGTCGTCTTCGATGCCGTCGAGCGAGGGGAGATTTCGCTCGACACCGAATATCCCGTTTCCGAAAATGCTTGGCGCAAAGGCGGTGCACCGTCGCGCACGTCGACCATGTTCGCTGCACTGAAGTCGCGCGTGCGCGTCGGCGACCTGATACAGGGCGTTGCCGTGCAGCAGGCCAATGACGGCTGCATGATCCTGGCCGAAGGCATGTCCGTCAATGAAACGGAATTCGCCCGGCGAATGACGGCGCATGCGCGTGAGATCGGTATGCCCAGAGCGGTTTTCACCAACTCCACAGGGCTTCCGGACCCTGACGATCCGAACGGCGGCAGCAAGATTTCCGTGCGCGAACTGGTGACGCTGGCGGCGGACCTGCAGGAGAAGCATGCCGATCTCTACAAATATCTCGGCCAGGCGGATTTCACCTGGAACAAGATCTTCCAGCGCAACCGCAATCCGATGCTCTTGCTAAACATCGGCGTCGATGGCCTCGGTACCGGCTTTGCCGAGGGCGAAGGCTATTCGATCGTCGCCTCCATCCAGCGCGACGGCCGGCGGCTGTTCCTGGCACTCGGCGGCTTGAAATCGGACAAGGAACGCACGGAGGAAACCCGCCGCGTGCTGGAATGGGGCCTCAGCAACTTCAAGAGCCAGCGCATCTTTGCCGATGGCGAAGTGATCGGCGATGTCAGCGTCTATGGCGGGGCGCAATCCACCGTCGGCGTGCTCGCCAAGATACCGGTCGATGTCTATGTGCCGCTCAACAATCCCGATCGCCTGTCGGCCCGCATCGTCTATCGCTGGCCGCTGACGGCACCCGTGGCGGCCGGCTACGAAGCGGGAACGCTTCGCGTCTTTTCCGGCGCGCGATTGCTGCGCGAATTGCCGCTCTATACCAAGGAAGCTGTCGCCCAGGGGACGCTTGGCAGTCGCGCTTTCGATGCCTTTCTGGAGCTGACGGAATCTCTGCTTTTCTCCTGGCTCTGGGACACGCCGACGCCGACTTGATTGTTTCCTGCCTCGTGAAATCCCTGTTTACGGCCTATATAGAATGTAAGGGGCGGATACTTGCGTGGTTTCGCCAACATCCATCTTGGGTTAAACAGGGCACACGTCACGCTACGGCACAAAAGCGCAAAACAAGGGCAGGATATGATCATTGGCTGATGCAACCGGATTGTTCGTGAGCTTCGAGGGCGGGGAAGGGGCCGGCAAATCGACCCAGATTCGCCGCCTGGCAGAACGGTTGCGCGGACTTGGCTATGATGTCCTGGTAACGCGCGAACCCGGTGGCTCGCCGGGGGCAGAAGCTGTGCGGCACGTGCTGCTCTCCGGCGCCGCCGAGATGTTCGGCACACGGATGGAAGCGATCCTGTTTGCTGCGGCGCGCAACGATCATGTCGAAGAGGTCATTCGCCCGGCACTTGCGCGCGGCACGATCGTGCTTTGCGACCGCTTCATGGATTCCTCGCGCGTCTATCAGGGCGTGACCGGCAATCTCGAACCCGATTTCATCGAGGCTCTGCAGCGCGTTGCCGTCAATGGCGTCGTGCCGGATTGCACGCTGATCCTTGATATTCCCGCCGAGATCGGCCTCGAGCGCGCGCGCAGGCGCGCTTCGGCAACGGCAGCACCGGATCGTTTCGAAAAAGAAGAAATGCAGACCCATGAGAAGCGCCGGGAGGCCTTTCTGGACATCGCCGCGCGCGAGCCCGACCGCTGCCACGTGATCGACGCGCAACGCCCGGAAGACGCCATTGCCGATGAAATTGCCGGCATCGTCGAAGAGCGGCTGACATTGGCGGACGATATGCCGGCCTCCAGCCCGGAAGTGGCGCAATGAGCGACGAGCGGCCTGGCGTTCTGGATGGTGCGATTGCGCCTCAGGATAACACCCGTCTTTTCGGCCACGAGGAGGCGGAAGCCTTCCTGGCGCAATCCTATCGGTCCGGCAAAGGCCACCATGCCGTCCTGATCGAGGGGCCGGAAGGTATCGGCAAGGCGACGCTCGCCTTCCGCTTCGCCAATCATGTTCTGTCTCATCCCGATCCTGCTACCGCGCCTGCGACGATCGGCGATCCGGATCCCGTGTCCGCTATCAGCCGGCAAATTTCCGGTGGTGCGTCGCACAATCTGCTGCATCTTGCCCGTCCCGTCGATGACAAGACCGGTAAGGTGAAGTCAGCGATTACCGTCGACGAGGTACGCCGAGCGGGCAAATTCTTCTCGCAGACCTCCGGCACCGGTAACTGGCGTATCGTCATCATCGATCCTGCCGACGATCTCAATCGCAGCGCCGCCAATGCCATATTGAAGATCCTCGAGGAGCCGCCGAAGCGGGCGCTGTTCCTCGTGTTATCGCACGCGCCGGGCAAGCTGTTGCCAACCATCCGATCGCGCTGCCTGCCGCTGAAATTGGCGCCGCTGAGCGACGATGCCTTAGGGAAGGCGCTTGCGCATCTCGGCATCAGTCTGTCGCCGGGGCAGGGCGCGGAGTTGCTGGCGGCCGCCAAGGGCAGCGTCAGTGAGGCTCTGAAACTGCTGAACTACGGCGGTGGCGAAATCGTTGCGGCCTATGAGCAAGTCATCGCGGCGGAAGGGCCTGCCGCGCGCCGGGCAATGCATCGGCTTGCCGACGCGCTGTCGGCCAAGGAAAGCGATACAATCTTCGGCTTCTTTGTGTCCCATATCGGCGACGATATCATGGCCCGGGCGAGGACGGCCGCGCTGGAAGGGCAGCTCACCGTGGCCGAAAGACTCGCCCGCCTCCATGCTGATGTTACCGAGCGGCTCAACATATCGCAGGCTTACAACCTCGACCGCAAGCAGACGATCATCACGATTCTCGGCGATCTCAAACAGCAGCTTTCCATTTAGGGAAAGAGCAATTTCCAGGCGACGATCATCAGAGTGGCAGCCAGGACGAGCCGGATCAGCCGCTCGTGCAGGCGCGGCGCCAGCAGGCTACCCGCGACGATGCCGGGAATCGAGCCCAGCAGCAGTGCAAACAGCATCGACCAATTGATCTCGCCGATGAACCAGTAGCCCATGCCGCCGATCAATGTCAGCGGCACGGCATGGACGATATCCGAACCGACGATCTCCCGCACGTCGAGACGCGGATAAAGCACGAGCAGCACGGTGACGCCAAGTGCGCCGGCGCCAACGGACGTCAGGGTGACGAGCGTACCGAGCGTCAGGCCGAGGATGAACGTCAATAGCGAGATAGTGCGGGGCGTCAGCGTCCCGCGCTCGCCTCGCCATTTCCGAATGGCTTCCAAAATCTGGCCGCGAAAAATCAACATCAGCGACGTCAGAAATAGAAGGCAGCCAAGGGTCAGAGTGATCGTCTGGGCGACGGCCGGGCTCTCACGATTGACGCCGGCCATGATCCACAACATGAGGAGCGCGGACGGTACGCTGCCCGAGGCAAGCAGGCCCACCACTTTCCAGTTTACCCGCCCGTGCATGCCGTGCACCGCAGTGCCGGCCGTCTTGGTGATCGCCGCATAGAGGAGATCGGTGCCTACGGCAGTGGCCGGATGAACGCCGAACAGCAAGACCAGCAGGGGCGTCATCAACGAACCGCCGCCAACGCCGGTGATGCCCACCAGCATGCCGACGAAGAAACCGGAAAAGGAGTAAAGGGGTTGAAACGAGGCCGGAAAACTCAAAACCACGGACCCTTTAAGCCGTTGGACAGGTTAGTAAAATTGGAAGTGGTACTCACGGCGGCCTCTGTCCTGCGCTTTGGTTTCATGAAGGGGTAAAGCCGAGGTTGGACCGAGTCAAGCGAGGACGGCCACGGAGCGTGGAATGCTGCGAGCGCGAAACTTGGTGTTTCGCTCCCAGCAAACATGCGCTAAAGCGAGCAGGTGCAAGAATAACAATGACGAAACCGTAAAGCGGACCATTGCCTGATATGACCGATAAAACCCCGTTCTACATCACCACCGCGATCGCCTATCCCAACGGCAAGCCGCATATCGGCCATGCCTATGAGCTGATTGCCACCGACGCCATGGCGCGATTCGAGCGGCTGGACGGGCGCGACGTCTTTTTCCTAACGGGTACGGACGAACATGGCCAGAAGATGCAGCAGACGGCGCGTGCCGAAGGCCTGACGGCGCAGCAGCTCGCCGATCGCAATTCGGGGGAGTTCCAGGCGATGGGCAAGCTGCTCAACGCCTCGAACGATGATTTCATCCGCACGACGCAGGCCCGCCATCACGAGACCTCGCGGAACATCTGGAACCTGATGGCCGATGCCGGCGACATCTACAAGGATTCCTATGCCGGCTGGTATTCGGTGCGCGACGAGGCTTATTACCAGGAAAATGAAACGGAGCTTCGCGCCGATGGCGTCCGCTACGGGCCTCAGGGCACACCTGTCGAATGGGTTCAGGAAGAAAGCTATTTCTTCAAGCTCTCGGAATACCAGGATCGCTTGCTGAAGCACTATGAGGAGAACCCCGATTTCATCGGTCCGGCCGAGCGCCGCAATGAGGTGATCTCTTTCGTCAAATCCGGCCTCAAGGACCTGTCGATCTCGCGCACGACGTTCGACTGGGGCATCAAGGTGCCGAACGATCCGGCGCATGTCATGTATGTCTGGGTCGATGCGCTGACGAACTACATCACGGCGACCGGCTATATCGAAGACCGCAACAATCCGCGGGCAAAATACTGGCCGGCCGATGTGCACATCATCGGCAAGGACATTATCCGCTTCCACGCCGTCTACTGGCCGGCCTTCCTGATGTCGGCGAAGCTGCCCTTGCCGAAGCGCGTCTATGCCCATGGCTTCCTGCTCAACAAGGGCGAGAAGATGTCGAAGTCGCTCGGCAATGTCGTCGATCCGGTCAATCTGGTGAACCATTTCGGCCTCGATCAGGTGCGCTATTTCTTCCTGCGCGAAGTCTCCTTCGGCCAGGACGGAAGCTATAGCGAAGAGGCGATCGGCACGCGTATCAACTCCGATCTTGCAAATGGCATCGGCAACCTCGCCAGTCGCTCGCTGTCGATGATCGTCAAGAATTGCGACGGCAAGATCCCGGAACGCGGAGAGTTAACCGAAGAGGACAAGGCGCTGCTGGCGCAAGCCGATGCGCTGCTGGCGTCGACGCGTGAGGACATGGGCAAGCAGCTCATCCACCGCGCGCTCGCCTCAATCATCGCCGTCGTCTCCGAAAGCGACCGCTATTTCGCCAGCCAGGAGCCCTGGGCGCTGAAAAAGACCGATCCGGCGCGTATGGCAACCGTGCTCTATGTCACGGCCGATGTCGTCCGCCAGATCGGCATTCTCCTGCAGCCGTTCATGCCGGAATCTTCGGCCAAGCTGCTGGATCTGATCGCTATTCCCGCCGACAAGCGCGATTTCGCGGCACTCGGCGAGGCCGGGCGGCTCGTTCCCGGAACGCCCTTGGAAGCACCCAAGCCGGTTTTCCCGCGCTATGTGGCGCCGGTAGTCGAATAAGGGACTCCGCTGCCATGTTGATCGATACGCATTGCCACCTGGATTTTGCCGACTTCGCGGAAGAACGGGACGCTATTGTCGCGCGCGCCCATGAGGTCGGCGTCAAACAGATGGTCACCATCTCGACCCGCGTGGGCAAGCTCGACGGGCTGCTCGCGATCACCGAGCGATATCCGTCCGTCTTCTGCTCGGTTGGCACGCATCCGAACAATGCCGACGAAGAATTGGATATCCTGACTGAGGATCTCGTGAGGCTGGCCAAGCAGCACGAGAAGGTCGTCGCGATCGGCGAGGCGGGGCTGGATTATTTCTACGACACAGTGAAGCCGGAAGATCAGAAGACCGGCTTCCTGCGCCATATCGCGGCTGCGCGCGAGACACAGCTGCCGCTGGTCATCCACAGCCGCAGCGCCGACGAGGACATGGCCGCGATCCTGACCGAGGAGACGGGGAAGGGGGCTTTTCCCTTCATCCTGCATTGCTTCTCCTCCGGCCCGGCCCTTGCCCGCACCGGCGTCGAGCTCGGGGGCTATGTCTCCTTCTCGGGCATCCTGACCTTCCCGAAATCCGAAGAGCTGCGCGAGATTGCCAAAACGATCCCGCATGACCGGTTGCTGGTGGAGACCGACGCGCCGTATCTTGCGCCGAAGCGCTGGCGCGGCAAGCGCAACGAGCCGTCCTACGTCGTCAATACCGCCGAGGTGCTGGCGGATACGATCGGCCTCAGCACGGACGAGATCGCCGCGATCACCACCGAGAATGCCTTCCGCTGCTTCTCCCGGATGACGAGGGTCTGACGGCGTGACTCACCGGCGACGCTTCACCATCTTGGGCTGCTCGTCGTCACCGGGCGTGCCGCGCATTACTGGCGATTGGGGTGCCTGCGATCCCAAGAACCCCAAAAACCGGCGCACGCGCTCGGCCTTCCTGATCGAGCAGATCGCGCCGGATGGCGGCATTACCACCGTCGTCGTCGACACCGGCCCGGATTTTCGCGAGCAGATGATTACCGCCGGCGTCAGCTCGATCGACGCCGTGCTCTACACGCACGCGCATGCCGACCATATTCACGGCATCGACGATCTGCGCGGTTTCTTCCACAATTCGCATGAGCGCATTCCGATCTATGCCGACCAGCCGACCATGGACCGTATTCGCGAAGGCTTTCGCTATTGTCTGGAAACGCCGCCGGGCAGCAATTATCCGCCGATCGTCCGGCCGATCATCATCGAGAGCCTAGACAAGAGTTTCACGGTCGAGGGGCAGGGCGGTCGGATCAGCTTCTGGCCACACAAGCAGCAGCATGGCGATATACACTCTCTCGGCTTTCGCATCGGCACGCTCGCTTATTGCAGCGATATCAGTGACTTCCCGGCAGAATCTGTCGAGCGAGTTCAAAACCTCGATGTCCTGATCATCGATGCCTTGCAATACCGGCCGCATCCAAGCCATCTTTCGCTGGAGCAATCTCTTGCCTGGATCGAGCGGCTGCAGCCGAGGCACGCGATCCTGACGCATATGCACACACCGCTCGATTACGCGACCGTGCTTGCGGAAACACCCGACAATGTCGAACCGGCCTACGATCAGATGCGGATCGAGCTCGATGTGGAGGATGATGATCTATGAGTGAGGACAGCAAGAAGCTTTCAAGCCTGGAACGCGTCGAACAGGCGGCCCGCGATCTCGGTCTCGACATCGCTATCAAGCGCATGGAGCAATCGACCCGCACGGCTGAGGAAGCGGCCAATGCGGCCGGCTGTGCCGTCGGCCAGATCGTCAAATCTCTGGTTTTCGTCAATGCGGACACCTACGCCTTGACGCTGCTTCTTGTTTCCGGCGCCCATAATGCCGATACGGCATATATCGCAACGACTTACGGGCTGCGCCTCAAGCGCGCCGACATCGACCGCGTCCGCGACGAAACCGGCTTTGCCATCGGCGGCGTCGGTCCGATCGGCCATCGCGTGAAGCTGCCGGTTTTCATCGACGAAAGCCTGCTGAGCTACGATCAGGTCTGGTGCGCAGCGGGACGGCCGGATAGTATCTTTGCCTGCGATCCCAAGATTTTGGCGGAGAAAATCGGAGCCGGGATCGTCCGCGTAAAGCCGAGCTGAGGCATCCCAGCCTAGCCTGCCGCTGCGGCCCCCAATTTGAGGTCGCAACGAATCAATCATAAGCGGCTGCCAGGCGCGATTCCGTCACTAATGATTATGGGACTGCTGGAAGCCGGCCACATCGTACTGAGATACGCTCTTCGGATTCTTAGAGTTCTGCGGCGCGTTGCCCGCGTAGTGTGTTCCCGCGTTACCATCTGGGTTGAAGGCTGAGCCCGGAGCAGTGGCGGCGTGGCCCGGCGTGGCACTTCCGGTCTGAGTCGTGCCAATCGTTTGGTTGGGCTGACCGCTCGTCTGCGTTACCGCGTGGACATTGGCGGCCAAAGCCAAGCCGGTGGAGCTTATGAGCAAGGATACTCCAAGCATTATCGGCGTTGCGAGATGTTTCATGGTGTGTTCTCCCAAAGCTTTTACGCTTCGAGGAGTGAACACTTCGGCCCGCGAATTATTCGCCGGCGCTTTCATTCTTTCACCCTCTACGCACTAAGCGGCAACACTGACATCGCCATTCGTCACTGGAGGCATCGACGTGGAGTTCAGATTGAGCGGCATGTTTCTCGCGGGCGAAGGGATGCTCCACTTAACACGCGGCGGAACCGACACTGCCAAAATGATCGGTTAGTTCCATAATCTATCTTATCTGATGTTCGTATGTAGCGGCTATTTAGTAATGCGACAGTTGGGCCAGTTAGAGATGCGACGGTCTCGCCTCTCGACGCACTGGTCAAAGCCAACGTTGGGAGCAAGGATG
>NZ_JARFYM010000027.1 GCF_030272705.1 Rhizobium mayense
AGCCGTGAAGCCGTTGCCGGCGTCATAGTTGTAGGTGATCTGGTTGAGTTCGTACGGGCCGTCATAGATCACGTCGTCGTTGATGACGTCGCCGGCGTAGCCGGTGAACAGGTTGTACTGCGAGTCCTGCTTACCAACCAGGAAGCCGGCCAGGCTGATGTTAGCCCAGAGCAGCTTGGGGGTCGTGGAACCGCCTTCCTGCCAGTCGAAACGGTAGACGGTGTTGGTCTTCAGCGGACCGTATTCGGTGTCCGATGCGGTGTCGATAGAAAGCTGAGCGCGGGTATGCCACAGCGTACCATAGTCGCCGCCAGGGCCCGGATTGTAAGCGTTGTACCACTTACCTTCGGTACGGACCATGCCGCCGATCTTGAGGCAGGTCTCAGTACCCGGGATGAAGAAGTAGCCAGCGCCATATGCGTCGCAGATGCGGACGTATTCGAGCGGCTCCGGCTCAGCAGCGACGACAGCGTCGGCTGCCTGAGCGCCGGAAACTGCCGCGAGGGCAGCAGCGGAGCCGAGAAGAAGGCTCTTGATATTCATAAATACTCCAATCCAATATAGATTGGGCACAGGCTATCGCGCCGAAAAATCGACGTGCCTCACCCTATCCCTGTTAAAAACCCCGACTCGGGAGAAACGGGCCCCACCCGCTTCTGGCGGCTATTAAGTACGAATTCCTGCAAAGTTATATGATATATTTGCCGCAGAATGACTTTTTCGTGATTTTTCAATTTTAGTTGCAGGATCGCAACAGTCAAAAACAAAATAGTAAGTGCGACATAATATTGTCTTAGCAATAATCATTTAGAGATACGAAATAGAAAAAGGGCTGCCCCATGGGACACCAAGGGAACATCGACTGCCGCCAGAATTTTCGTGCTGAATGTGGACACACGCCGCACCCAAGCCAGATCGGCGCCTTCAGCGACGCGGAGCTGAATTGTTGTGAGCGATGAATGTCGGCGAGCGCTTCTTAATAGAGAACAGTGCGTTTCGAAGTCGGCGATATCAGCTTGCTGAGCATGGCGCCAATTGCGATGCCCCAGAGGGCGCCGGCCATGGCGACGATGATATCCATCGGAGAACCGTAGCTTCCATTTGCCAGAAAATGCGAGAAGCCGAGCGCCGAAACGCTGCCGATCATCAACAGGCAGGTGAAAGAGGGCGATTGTGGATAGGCAAGTCGCGCCAGCATGCCTGCGACGCAGAGCGCGCTCGCGCGATATACATTGAAGGGATTGCCGAACTCGGCCTGCCAATTGAGATGCGCAAAAGTTACGGCAACCAGTGCCGCGATATAACCCCAAGCGATAATTTTCAAAAACCGGCCCGATATCATGGGGCTATTCTATAGCTGCAATCCTCGTTAGGCGGCGCGCACATTTTGTGTGTTTTCGAAATAAATTGTTGCGTGATGAGCCGGCACCATCGTGCCGGCCCGCAGGATGCAAACGGACCCTCAGGCGTTGGAGGCGTTCAGCGTTTCCTCGTCGCCCTCCGGCTCTAGGTCCACGGATTCGATGGTACTCTCCTCAGTGCCGCGACCAAGGAAGGTGAAGACGACGATTGCCGTGATGGTCGTGATCGCCGTCAGGAGCCACAACAGCGCGCTAAAGGCATCGCTGTAGCCTTGAATTAGCTGAGTATGTCCGATCGACGGCACATTCGATGCTGCATCGAGAAGATCGCCCGTGACGAGTCGTTGCGCTGCGATGGAGGCATGTTCGCCCGCCTCGGCACCGAGATAGGATTGAATGAGTGCTGACAGCACTGCGCTGACGACAGCAAGAGCAACACCTTCGCCGGCGACACGGGTGGTGCTGAAGATGCCGGT
Organism: Rhizobium mayense; assembly: GCF_030272705.1. Taxonomy (GTDB): domain Bacteria; phylum Pseudomonadota; class Alphaproteobacteria; order Rhizobiales; family Rhizobiaceae; genus Rhizobium; species Rhizobium mayense. Next base: position 1,838 of record NZ_JARFYM010000027.1, read on the forward strand.
CGCCATGCCTGCGCGTTCTTTTGGAACGACGCTGACTGCAAGTCCATCCATCAAGCCCCAAGGCAGGCTGATACCGATGCCGATCGTCAACAGCGGTACAATCAACGCCGTCGGTGCTGATCCCGTGGCGAGATGGCTGAGCCAGAACAGTCCGGCGGCGGAAATGATAAGGCCAGCACTGCAGATGGTGGCGGCCGTGAACCATCGCGTCAGCAGACCAGCAACGATCGGCAGAACGAGAAGCGGCGCCGACAGGGCGACCATCATGCGGCCAGCGGCGACCTCGCTCATGCCCTCGATGCCCACGAAGCGAACGGGAAGCAGGATGAGCAGTACGACGAAGGCATAGGCCGGCGCTGTCGCCAGCAACTGCACGCCGACGAAACGCGGATACCGAAACAGAGTGAGATCCAGCATCGGGCGCTTTACCGAGCGTTCGATGATGCCAAAGGCCACAAAGAGCGACGCCGCACCCGCGAGCAAGGCGATGACCAGCGGGTCGCTCCAACCGCTTTCCGGAGCGCGCAACACGCCGTAGGTGAACAGCGTTAACGCAAGAGTAAAGCTGAGCGCGCCCGGCCAATCGAGACCGGCAGCATCGGGATCTTTGGACTCGGTCAGGAAATATGCGCCGAGGCCGAAGGCTAGGCCGGCGAGGATGACGACCAGAAGAAAGATCGCCGGCCAGCCGAAGGTTTCGATCATCAGGCCGGACGCGATCGGTCCGAACGCAAGACCGACGCCGAAGCTTGAGCCGACGATGCTGAAGGCGCGCATGCGCGCTGGCCCCTCGAACTCCTGCGCGAGGGATGCCATGCCGCCGGAAAATGCCGCGGCCGCTCCCATGCCTTGCAGCGCCCGCAGGATATCGAACCAGACGATGTCGCCGGCAAAGGCCAATCCCGCCGAGAATAAAGCGAAGCCGCCGAGCCCTATGAGGAAGATGCGCTTGCGCCCGAAGCTGTCGGCGAGGGCGCCGGCGGCCATCAGGCTGCTGCCGAAGGTCAGCATGAAGGCATTGGTGACCCAGTTGAGCGCGATCGGGCTGCCGCCAAGCGTCCGGCTGATGGCGGGCAGGGCGACGGCAGGACCGGTGAAGGTCAGGGGCATGGCGGCGGCCGCGCAACAGACGGCGATAAGAACGAATAGTTTTTCGGCCGGACTCGCGGCCTTTATCTTGTTTGGATGCATCGGGATTTCCGCTGAGCTTGAGCAAAAAAGAACCCGCGGTCGGTTTGGGAGTGGAAATCCATTGGCCGCGGGCGTGATGAAATACCGAAGCAGGATAATTTTGCTTTAATCGCAGGAAAATAGTGCTTAGCTTCCACATATACTGGAAGAAAACGCTCGAATGGACAAAGGGAATGGATCGGCTAAGTGGCTTGACTGCTTTTGTGCGAACAGCTGATCTCGGCAGTTTTGCTGCCGCGGGGCGCGTGCTAGGCCTTTCGGCCTCCGCCGTCGGAAAGGCGGTGACCAATCTCGAGCATCAGCTCGGCGTGCGGCTGCTGCAGCGCTCGACCCGCAGCATCCGCCTGACGGAGGAGGGGCGCCTCTTCCATGAGCGCTGCCGGCGTGTGCTTGATGATCTCGACGATGCCCAGGCGTCGCTCGCCCAGGCGGTCGCCGCACCACGCGGGCGGCTGCGCGTCAGCGTGCCCATCGTCAGCTACCATCTCCTATTGCCGGTGCTGCCGGAATTCATTGCCCGCTATCCCGAAGTCGAACTCGATATCGACTTCAACGACCGCATTGTCGATATGATCGAAGAGGGCGTCGATGTGGCGATCCGCAGCGGCAACTTGCCGGATTCGCGGCTGATGTCGCGCTCGCTACGTCCGTTCCAGATGCTGCTATGCGCAGCTCCCAGCTATCTCGAACGTTATGGCGTCCCCGATTGCCCGCGCGCCCTCGACGGCCATTTGGCCATCCACTTTCGCTTCCCCAACAGCGGCAAGGTCCAGAACTGGCCTCTGACCTTGCCGGAAGGCGAACCGGAATTGCGCACGCGCACGGTCTTGTCCTGCAACAACATGGAAGCATTGCGTGGCGCTACTCTCAGCGGCCTCGGTATCGGCTGCATGCCGGATTTTTTGGCCCGCAGCGCGCTCGCGGAGGGCACGCTGCACACGGTACTTGACGACCATATCGATGGCCCAGGTCGTTTCCACCTGCTTTGGCCATCCAATCGCCACCTTTCTCCCAAGGTGCGGGTCTTCGTCGATTTTCTGAGCGAACGACTTTTCGCGGAGCGCTGTGAGGCTCTGCCGGGCGCAGCAGCCTGATCATAAAGCCAGTTTGCCGGGATATTGTTTCGAACCGCTTCTCAGGCAGTTGCCGCGCGCGCTCGATTTTGCGACGGTGCCGGGCGTGAATGAAATGAAAATCCGCCGCCCCGGGGACAGCCCCAGCGGCGGCTAGGTTTGAAAGCACGATGAGCCGTTTCTGGAGCCCTATAGTCCATTCCTTGACCCCCTATGTCGCCGGCGAGCAGCCGGTCATCAGCGGCCTGGTCAAACTAAACACCAATGAAAGCCCCTATGGGCCTTCGCCGCTGGCGCTGGAGGCTATTTCGCAAGCCACCGCCGATACGCTGCGGCTCTACCCCGATCCAACGGCGCAGGATTTGCGTGCCGCCATCGCCGAAAGCTTCGGCCTCGACGCGAACGAGGTTTTCGTCGGCAACGGATCGGACGAGGTGCTGGCGCATACGTTCCAGGGACTGTTGAACCACGACGGGCCGCTGCTGTTCCCCGACATCACCTACAGTTTCTATCCAACCTATTGCCGCCTTTATGGAATCACGTTCCAGCAAATCCCGGTCGACGGTGAGATGCGGGTTCGGCTTGATGATTATCGCCGGCCATGCGGCGCCATCATCCTGCCCAATCCCAACGCGCCGACGGGCATCGGGCTGCCGCTCGCCGAGATCGAGAGCCTTCTCCGCGATCATCCCGATCAGGTAGCCGTCATCGACGAGGCCTATGTCGATTTCGGCGGCGAAAGCGCCGTTCCGCTCGTCCGCCGCTATCCGAACCTGCTGGTAATCCAGACGCTCTCCAAGTCTCGCGGGCTGGCCGGCCTGCGCGTGGGCTTTGCCGTCGGGCAAAGGCCGTTGATCGAGGCGCTGGAGCGGATCAAGGACAGCTTCAATTCCTATCCACTCGATCGGCTAGCCTTGGCGGGTGCGCTGGCGGCCTGGAAGGATCGAGAGTGGTTCGAGCGCCACCGCGACCTGATCGTCGCCAGCCGGCAGCGGCTGGCCGTCGCCTTGCGGGAACTCGGCTTCGAGGTACTGCCATCGTCGGCCAATTTCCTGTTCGCGCGTCATCCCGGCAAAGCCGGGGCGGAACTGGCGGCGGAACTGAGAAGCCGGAAAATCCTGGTCAGGCGCTTTTCCGCCGCGCGCATCGAAGACTTCCTACGCATCAGCATCGGGACCGATGACGAATGCGATCGCCTCTTGGCGGCGCTCGGCGAAATATTGCGGTGATCTGAGTCCCTAGCGGGTCGAAACTGCTTCAGTCAAAGCGGACGGCGGTCGTGTTCGCGCCGCAAAGCAGCACGGCCACACGCTCGTCCGGGGCCGGAACATATTTGCCGGCAAGGAGCGCCGCAAAGGCCGTCGCGCCGCCGGGTTCGGCGACGATCCGCAGCCGATCCCACAAGGTCTGCTGCGCTTGCCGGATCTCGTCGTCGGATACCAGCACGGGCCGCTGCGCGTAGGCTCGGGCGATCGGGAACATCAGCTCGCCGACGCGCTTCGGCGCCAGCGAATCGGCGGCGATGCTGCCTGCGGGGGCATCGACCGGATGTCCGGCCTCGAAGGCCCGCCAGAGCGTCGGCGCGCCTTCCGGTTCGACGGCCATGACCCGGACGCGTCCCCGGAACCAGGCGGCGATCCCGCCAATGAGTCCGCCGCCGCCGACCGCGACCAGCAGCGTCTCGATATCGGGGATGTCAGCCTCGATCTCGAGCCCGATCGTTCCTTGCCCAAGCAAGGTCTCGGGCTGGTCGTAGGCGTGGATCGCCATGGCACCTTGTTCCTCGCCCCATTGCTGGCTGGCGGCAAGCGCATCGGCATAACGCTCCCCGCCGATGACGAGGTTGGCCCCATAGCCACGGATGCGCTCGGCCTTGGCCGGCGATGTTACGCTCGGCACGAAGATGGTCGCCGGAATGCCGAGCCGCATAGCGCCATAAGCGACCGCCGCGCCATGATTGCCGCCGGATGCCGCAACGACACCCGCCGTCGGCACCTCTCTGCCGAGCAGGCTGGAAAAGGCGCCTCGCGCCTTGAACGAGCCGGAATGCTGCAGAAATTCGAGCTTGAAGTCCACGCGGCCCGGATTAAGGCCGAAATCCGCGAGGTCCGAATGTAAAACCGGCGTGTGACGGATATGGGGGCGAATCCGCTTTTCGGTTTCTGCAATACGTTCGGGGGTGATCTTTGTGTCGGGAAGCATGGGCATCTCGCGGACAAAAGTTGACAATAACTTTGTTACTTAGCAAAATGACGAAATGCAAGAGGTTGATCTTATCAAGGCCTTGGCCAACGAACGCCGCATCAGCATTCTCGGATGGCTGAAGGATCCCCGCGCTCATTTCCCTCCACAGATCGACGGCGATCTGGTGGAGGATGGCGTTTGCGCGCTCCTCATTGCCGAGAAACTCGAAATATCCCAGGCAACCTTGAGCGAGCACATGCGCATTCTGGTTCAAGCCGGTCTGGTGCGGCCAAAACGCATCAAACAATGGATCTTCTACAAGCGCGATGAATCCCGCATGGCAACGCTGGCGGCAGTGGTCGCAAGCCTCTAGGCAATATGACCGCGCCGCACTGCGAGTGGGTTTCCCAAAATGAAAAAGGCGGCTGAGTTGAGCCCGCCGCCTTCTTTATCAGATGCGATAGCGATCAGATATCGCTAGCCGCGTTCGCCCAAATCTCCGCAGCCTGTGCTGCCGTGACCCGGCGGACCTCGGTTTCGTCGCGGCGGCTCGCGAAGAGTTCGCTGGCCATGATCTGGTCGGCGAGATCTGCGGGCAGAGAAAGCAACACGCGTTGGCCGTCCTTGTGGATACCGCCGACGTCGGCGCGCTTGCCGGTGATCATGCCGCCGGCGACCGTATTGTTGCTGTCCGGATCGATCAGGATGAAAGAGCCGGTCGAGCGGTTCTGGTCGTAGGGATCGAAGACCGCAGCTTCGTCAAAGGAAAGGCGGACCTTGCCGATGGCGTTCATCCACAGCGACTGTGCCGGTGCCCAGGCGCCGGTCTTCAGCTCGAGCTGAGCGATCGGCTGCACCTGCACGCGCTGGCGGCGGCTACCGCTCTTCAGCCAATAGCGCTTGCCAGGCTCGATGCCTTCCGGCTGCAGCGCGACGATCTCAGCGTCGAAGGCGAGGCCGGACTGCGGCTGGCTGTCGATGGCGACGATCATGTCGCCGCGCGACACGTCCACTTGCCGGTCGAGCACAAGCGTGATGGCGTCGCCCGCGACGGCGGCGTTGCGCACGAGATCGAAGGTGACGATCTTCGAGACGTTAGCGACCATGCCAGATGGCAGGATCATGACGCTGTCGCCCGGCTTCACCGAGCCACCGGCAACGGTGCCCTGATAACCACGGAAGCTTTCGCCCGGTCGCGACACGCGCTGCACCGAGAGGCGGAAGCCGACCGTCTGCGCCGAACGCACGGTGGCGAGTTCCAGCGTTTCGACCAGCGTCGGGCCGGTGTACCAGGGCATGGAGGCCTCGCCGGAATAAACGACATTCTCGCCCTTCAGCGCCGACATCGGAATGGCAGTGATCTGCTTGACGCCGAGCGACAGGGCGAATTCACGGAAATCATGCGAAATCTTCTCGAAACCGGCGCGGTCGTAGTTCGTCAGGTCGATCTTGTTGACGGCCAGCACGAACTGCTTGATGCCGAGCAGCGATGCGATTGTCGCATGGCGGCGCGTCTGTTCAAGGATGCCCATGCGCGCATCGACCAGCAGTACCGCAAGATCGGCGGTGGAGGCGCCGGTCGCCATGTTACGGGTGTATTGCTCGTGGCCGGGTGTGTCGGCGACGATGAAGGAGCGCTTGTCGGTCGAGAAATAGCGATAGGCGACATCGATGGTGATGCCCTGTTCGCGCTCGGCCTGCAATCCGTCGAGCAGAAGCGCGAAGTCGGGCAGGCCGAGATCATTCTGCTTGCCGGTGGAATCGCGTTGCAGCGTAGCGGCCTGGTCTTCCTTGACGGCCTTGGTATCCCAGAGCAGACGACCGATCAGCGTGGACTTGCCGTCGTCGACGCTGCCGCAGGTGATAAGGCGAAGCGGGCGCGAGTCGCGCGCCGCCCTGACGGGCTCGGCCGCCGGCAGTGTGACGACGTTTGCGGTTGCGGCTGCGGTCATCTCAGAAATATCCTTCACGCTTCTTCTTTTCCATGGAGCCGGATTGGTCGCGGTCGATCGCGCGGCCCTGCCGTTCGGAAACCGTGGCGATTTCCAGCTCTGCTATAACGTCTTCGAGGGTGGTGGCAGTGGAGCGGATCGCCCCCGTCAGCGGGAAGCAGCCGAGTGTACGGAAGCGGATGACTTCCTCGCGCTTGACCTCGCCGGGCAGCAGTTCAAGCCGCGGATCTGCCGCCATGATCATCATGCCGTCGCGCTCGACGATCGGGCGTTTCTCCGCGAAATAGAGGGGTACGATCGGGATTTCCTCGGCCTGGATGTAGCGCCAGATGTCGACTTCGGTCCAGTTCGACAGCGGGAACACGCGAACGCTCTCGCCCTTGCGAATCTGGCCGTTATAGATGTTCCAGAGTTCAGGGCGCTGATTGCGCGGATCCCAGCGATGGTCCGGCGTGCGGAAGGAATAGATGCGCTCCTTGGCGCGCGAGGCCTCTTCGTCGCGGCGCGCACCGCCGAAAGCGGCATCGTATTGACCCGCATCGAGCGCCTGTCGTAACGCTTCTGTCTTCATGATGTCGGTGTAACGCGCCGAACCATGAGTGAACGGCGTGACGTTCTCAGCCTTGCCGCGTGGATTGATATGCTCGATCAGGTCGAGGTCATATTTCTTCACGATCTCGTCGCGGAAGGTGATCATTTCGGCGAACTTCCAGCCGGTGTTCACGTGCAGGAGCGGGAAGGGCACGCGGCCGGGATAGAAGGCTTTACGCGCCAGATGCAGCAGCACCGAGGAGTCCTTGCCGATCGAATAGAGCATGACCGGACGTTCGAATTCGGCCGCCACTTCGCGGAAAATGTGGATCGACTCGTTTTCCAGCGCCTTCAGATGCGGATCGAGTGGCGGTTTGGTGCTTTGCGGATTGGAGAGTTCCTTATCCGGACGGCTATCGGGCATTTCTAACTCCAGAACTTCAATTGATCCCGACTGGCAGCTGTCGGAAAGAATGGGATGAATTGGTTCTCGGTAGGTGGCGGCGGATCTAAGCGCGCTTCAACCGGTAGCCGGGAACCGGCGGGTGTTTATTGGGCGACGGCCGCCGTTTCCTCGTGAACATGCAGACCGCATTCGCGCTTCTCGTCGTTTTCCCACCACCAGCGACCGGCCCGCTCGGGCTCGCCCGGCTTGATGGCACGGGTGCAGGGTTCGCAGCCGATCGAAGGGTAGCCGCGCTGATGCAGCGGGTTCACCGGCACGCCATTGTCGGCGACGTAGGCACGGATCGTGTCGATGTCCCAGTCGGCAAGCGGGTTGACCTTGATGAGATTGCGCTCCGGGTCGTATTCGGCAAAAGGCGTATCCGCACGATTGGCGGATTGGCCGCGGCGCAGGCCGGTGATCCAGATCGTTGCCCCGGAAAGCGCTCGCGCAAGCGGCTTAAGCTTGCGCACGCCACAACAGGCATGCCGCGCTTCGACGCTTTCGTAGAATCCATTGAGGCCATATTTGGCGGCATAGGCATCGATGTCGGCCTGTTCCGGCTCATATCGGACGATGCGGATATCGTACTGGCTCTCCGTCTCGTCGATCAGGGCGAGCGTTTCCGGGAAGAGACGGCCGGTCTGCAGCGTCGCAACTTCGATCGGCAGGCGATGGTTGCCGATCTCCGCGGTAATGACCTGATCTTCGATCCCAAGGGAGGTCGTAAAGACGACTCGGCCGCCGAGGCCGGCGACCAAAGACAGACGGCCGGCGAGATCAAGCGCCGCCAACCGGCTGTTCAGTGTTCCGGCTTCTTCGATAAGAGTGATGGCAGTCATCGGGTATCCTGTCCTGATATTGCCACGGAGTATCGCAGCTTGTCAGCGGAGCGGACAGAAAAACGGATTTCGAAAGCAAGGGAATAGAGAGCAAATATCTCCATGAAGCCGCGCCCATGCGGAAAACCGACCGCCTCGGCTGTTAACCAAGACGTTTTGCCCTCTGAAACGGGCGAGCGCGGCGACGCCGATAAGACTAGTCATATCTAAGCGCTTGCTTTAATGTCTATAGAAATAGTAGAGTTACACGTAGCTTGTCAAACGGAAATCGGAAGTGATGGCCAAAAAGATGCGAAATGCGGAATTTTGCCCTAAACTGTGGGCATAGTGATAAGAACGAAAACAAGGCTGGGTTGCTGACATCGCCAATGCTTTTCTACTTTACAACTTGATGCAGAATTGAAGCCCGGTCAAAGTGTTGAGAGTTCCGAAACGATGCTGCCGTAAGTGTCGGGCGAGCGCATCGTATGTGTGTGTAGACGGTTCGAAATGATCACTCAAAAAGCAAAATATGCGCTGCGGGCGCTGTCTGCTCTTGCTCAGGGCGAGGCAGGCGAGCCGATGATGATTTCCGATATTGCTGCGCAGCAGAAAATCCCGAAGAAATTTCTGGAGCAGATCCTTCTCGACCTGAAACATCAGGGTATCGTCATCAGCCGCCGCGGCAAGCAGGGCGGTTATCTTCTGCGCAAGCCGGCGAATGAAATCACCTTCGGCGAGATCCTGCGCATCATCGACGGGCCGATCGCGCCGCTGCCCTGCCTTTCCATCACCGCCTATCGCCGCTGTGACGATTGCGACGGCGAACAGACCTGCGAGATCCGCCACGTTTTCGCGAAGGTCGCCGATGCGACCCGCAAGGTCCTGTTCTCGACGACCATCGCCGATGCGGCAGCGTTGCCGGATAATGCCGAGGTCGCCCGGTTGCTCGCCTGAGTGAGCTTCAGCCGGCCGCGTGTTCGTCGCCAGCTTCTTTCTCGATTGCCCGCCGCGCCCGGATCGCCGCCGCGATGAAGACGCGCGACAATCCGTGATAGAGCGGCTCGCGCGATAAGAGGCGAGACGTGACATAGCCGATCATCGATACCGCCATGATTGGAATGACGGCCTGGTGATCGCCGGTCATTTCCAGGATGATGACGAAGGCCGTCATCGGCGCTTGCACCACGCCGGCGAAATAGCCCGCCATACCAAGGATCGCCGCCAGCGCGATGCTGCTGCCGATGAGCGTGCCGACCGTGCTGCCGAGCCCGGCGCCGACGGCTAGCGACGGCGCGAAAATACCGCCTGGAATGCCTGATATCATCGACAGGAAGCCCGCCAGCAGTTTTTCGATAAAGAACAGCGGAGGCAGGGCATGTCCCTCCACCGCGCCGCGCGCCTGATCGTAGCCGGTGCCAAACGTGCTGCCGCCGGAGGCGACCCCGATCGCGGCAACCAGAATGCCGCAGCAGGCGGCGAGCATCAGCATGCGCCTGAGAGGCTGCGGCTGCGCCCACCGGCGAATGCGAATGCCGGCATATAGCGCAAAACCGCTGAAAGCTGCCCCGAGCGCGCCGCCGCCGATGCCGCAGATCAGGACGAGGCCCCAATCGGCAAGTGCTGTCGGCGCTGCATTGGCCGTGCCGAAATAATTATAGCTGCCGGAAAGCCCGAGGGCCGCGAGGCCCGAGAGGATAACCGCAGTCAATACAAGGCCATTGGCACGCGATTCATAGGTGCGGCTCATCTCCTCGATGGCAAAAACGATGCCGGCGAGTGGCGTATTGAAGGCGGCCGCGATGCCGGCTGCCGAACCCGCCAGGATCAACCCCTTGGCCTGCGCCATGCCGCCGAAGCGAGCGACCGCCAGCATGAAGGAAGCGCCCACCTGCACCGTCGGTCCTTCGCGGCCGATCGAGGCGCCGCTGAGCAACCCGAGAACGGTCAGCACGATCTTCCCAAAGGCAAGCCGAAGCGACAGCAGCTTCGTGCGGTCTTCCTCATGATGCAAATGCCGCGCCGCGATCGCCTGCGGGATGCCGCTGCCTTGAGAATTCGGAAACAGCGTCGCCGCTAGCCATGCCGAGAGAACGAAGCCGAGCGGCGTCAGCGCGAGCGGCAACAACCAGGTCCACTCCCCGGAACTCGTCACTCTCGCAAAGGCGTGCTGCGCGAGATCGGCCAGTTTGGCGAAACCGACGCTGATCACCCCGATAGCCAAGGCTCCCGTCCAAAATACCAGCCGCGGCCGCCAGAGATGGATCGAACTCCGGAAAACACGGGAGCGGCGGAGGAGTTTGGATTTGCGGTAGATAGGGGACATGGATTTCGAACCGGACAACCATCCATTTATGATTCTTCTGTTTAGGTCCGAACACCTAACCCTTGGATAAAGTTCATGATAGTCAAACTGTGTTACGGCTGATCACGTCAGGTCTTCATTGACTCTGGTCGGTGACCGTCCTCGCCGTCCGACGTCAGCGGCAAAAGGACTACCATTGAAGCCGTCGACGTTTACCGATCGCTCACCGTCCATCGCGGGTTGATCCAGGGTTCCTGGTTCGATCGCGCCAGCCTTGGCTTGCCGAGGATATGGTCGGCAGCCTTTTCGCCGGTCATGATCGAAGGGCCGTTGAGATTGCCGTAGGTGACATGCGGGAAGATGGAGCTGTCGGCAACACGTAGGCCGTCGACGCCGATGACGCGGGTGTCAGGGTCGACCACGGCCATTGGGTCGTCCTTCGAGCCCATCTTGCAGGTGCCGCAGGGATGATAGGCGCTCTCCAGGTGCTCGCGGAGGAAGGCGTCGATCTGATCGTCGGTCTGGACGTCGGGGCCTGGTTGGATCTCCGGCCCGCGATATTCTTCGAAGGCCTTTTGCCCGAAGATCTCGCGTGTCAGGCGCACGCAGTGACGGAACTTTTCCCAGTCCTCGGGATGGCTCATATAGTTGAAGCGGATGACGGGATCGGCTTTCGGGTCGGAGGAGCGCAAGGTAACGGCGCCGCGCGATTTCGACAGGTTATAGCCGACATGCGCCTGGAATCCGTGGCTCTTCGCTGCGGCCTTGCCGTCGTAGCTGATGGCGACCGGCAGGAAGTGATATTGGATATCCGGCTGCTTGATGCCCGGCGCCGATCGCACGAAGGCGCAGGCCTCGAACTGGTTGGAGGTTCCGAGACCGGATTTGAAGAACATCCACTGCGCCCCGACGATGCCTTGCTTATACCAGGGCAGCCAGGAATAAAGCGAAACGGGCTTCAGGCTGGTCTGCTGGAAATAGAATTCCATGTGGTCCTGCAGATTGGCGCCGACGCCCGGCCGGTCCACCTTCACCTCAATGCCCATGTCCTTCAGATGCTGTCCTGGGCCTATACCGGAGAGCATCAGCAGTTTCGGTGAATTGAAGGAGGAGGCCGAGACGATGACTTCGCGGTTCGCTCTGACGATTTCAGTCTTGCCGCCGCGCTCGATTTCAACGCCCGTCGCACGCCCGTCTTCAATCACCACCTTGTGGGCAAGGCAGCGGATCAATTGGACATTTCGCCTTTTCAGCGCTGGCTTCAGATAGGCTGTCGCCGCGGACCAGCGCCGGCCGGCCCAGGTCGTCTGCTCCATCAGGCCGAAACCTTCCTGTTTGCGGCCGTTATAGTCTTCCGTCGCCTCGAAGCCGGCCTGCTTGCCGGCTTCGATAAAGGCATGGAACAAGGGATTGCGGGCATCGCCGCGCCGGACATGCAAGGGGCCGTCGGTCCCGCGCCAGCCCGCTTCGCCGCCATGCGAATGCTCCATCCGCTTGAAGTAGGGGAGTACGTCGGCATAGGCCCAGCCATGGGCGCCGAGCTCTTCCCAGCGGTTGAAGTCCTCCGCATGGCCCCTGACATAGACCATGCCGTTGATCGAGGACGAGCCACCGATGACCTTGCCGCGCGGCGCAGTGATGCGCCGATTGTTCAGCTGCGGCTCAGGCTCTGAGAGATAGCCCCAATTATAGCGGTTCATGCTCATGGGCCACGCAAGGGCGGCTGGCATCTGGATGAAGGGGCCAAAATCGCTGCCGCCGAATTCCAGCACGATGACCGAATGGTTGCCGTCCTCCGACAGCCGATAGGCCATGGCGGAGCCGGCGGAACCCGAGCCGATGATGACGAAATCTGCCTGTTGCATTTTATCTCCCTGTGGCCGCCTCGATCCTTGGAGGCCCGCCTTTGGCGAGCACCTCAGGATGAGGCGGATCATCGTCCGCGCCTGTGGTTGGTCGCTCTCGACCTCACGCTGAGGTGCCGCTGCAGGCGGCCTCGAAGGGCGAGGTTGAGCTCCGAGGTTGCGTTAATAAGGTGCCTGCACCGGCCCCATGCCGACATAGATTGTCTTCAGCTCGGAATAGTGCTCCAGCGCGGCCAACGAATTCTCGCGGCCGAAGCCGGATTGCTTAGAGCCGCCGAAGGGAATTTCGACCGGGCAGAGATTGTAGGTGTTGATCCACAACGTGCCGGCTTCAAGCTGGTCGACGACACGGTGCGCGCGGGTGAGGTCGCCGGTGAAGACGCCGCCGGAAAGGCCGAATTCGGTGGCATTGGCGCGGGCGACCACCTCCGCCTCGTCATCGAAATCCAGCACGCACATGACCGGGCCGAAGATTTCTTCGCGGGCGATGGTCATATCGTCGGTGACATCCGCAAAAACGGTCGGCTGCACATAGTAGCCTTCACCGGCGACATTGTTCGGAATGCCGCCGCCGGCAACAAGCGTCGCCCCTTCCGCTTTGCCCTTCTCGATGTAGGAGAGCACCTTTTCCCGCTGCGCCCAGGAGACCATAGGCCCGATCTGGGTGGCCTCATCCATGGGGTCGCCGATCAGCATGGCTTCCGTGCGCATCTTCAGGCGCTTCAGAAATTCGGTCTTGATTTTCCTGTTGACGAAAACGCGCGTGCCGTTCGAGCAGACCTGGCCGGTCGAATAGAAATTGCCGAGCATGGCGCCGCCGATGGCGCTGTCGAGATCGGCGTCGTCAAACACGATCAGCGGCGACTTGCCGCCGAGCTCCATGGTGACGTGCTTCAGGCTTCCCGCAGCGGCGGCGGCGACCTTGCGGCCGGTCGGAACCGAGCCGGTGAGCGAGACTTTGGCGACGTCGGGATGGTTGATCAGCAACGGCCCAGTTTCGCGGTCGCCCTGGATGACGTTGTAAAGCCCTTTCGGCAGACCGGCCTCGATCAGGATCTCGGCAATCTTCAGCGCACCGAGCGGCGTGTTTTCAGACGGCTTGAATACCATGGCGTTGCCGGCCACCAGGGCAGGCGCGCCCTTCCAGCAGGCGATCTGTTGCGGATAATTCCAGGCGCCGATGCCGACGCAGATACCGAGCGGCACGCGCTTGGTATAGGCGAAATCGCCGCCGAGGGGGATGTACGAACCGTTGAGCCCGGCTGCGGCCACTCCGCCGAAGAATTCGAAACTATCGGCACCGGAGGTCGGGTCTGCGACGATCGTCTCCTGGATCGGCTTACCGGTGTCGAGGGTTTCCAGCTCGGAAAGCTCGCGGTTGCGCTCGCGCATGATCTCGGCGGCACGCCTCAGGATGCGGCCACGTGCTGTAGGGCTCATCGCGGCCCATTCCGGCTGTGCCTGCTTGGCGCTGGCGATCGCCTTCTCGACGATGGCGGGGGTTGCCGCATGCAGCCGGGCGATTACTTCGCCCGTCGCCGGATAGATACTTTCGATGACGGTACCATCGGTGTCCTCGACATATTCCCCATCGATGAAATGCGAGGCTTTCGGCTGGGCTTTGAGGGTCATTTTATCTATCCTTTTGAAAGGCGGCCTTTCGGGAAAGCGGCGCAAGCAGGGTGTTGATGTAGTCCTCGGTGAGCGCGATCGAGGCTTCGATGCTGATCGGCGCCGATCTCAGACTTTGGCGGATATAGAGGCCGTCGATCATCGCGGCCGCGCCCTCGGCGATACGTTCTGCGTCGTCGCCCGAACACAGCGCCTTGAGGTTGGCAAGCAGATTGGAGCGAAGCCGTCTCGCATAGATGACGAGGAAGCGGCGCGTCTCCTCTGAGCGCTGCGCCTCGGCATAGAAGGCGAGCCAAGCGGCAATCGTCTCAGGCGCGAATTGATCGGCCTGGAAACTGACGCGGATAATGGCGGACAGCTTTTCGCGCGGCGTCTTTGCAGCCCTCAACGCCATCACCGTGTTGTCGCGCAGCCGCTGTAGGTGGCTGCGGACGGTCTCGATCAGCAACTGTTCTTTACTGCCGAAATAGTGATGGGCGAGGGCGGGGGAAACGCCTGCCTGCTTGGCGATTTCAGACATGGTGACGGTCAGCGAGCCGTGATCGCCGATCACGCGCATCGCCGCATCCACAAGCGCCTTGCGGCGCACCGGTTCCATTCCAACTTTCGGCATTTGTCACCCAAACACTTACCGGATTGTATTTTTGATTGACTGATCAATCAACAAAAAAATCATTGTGCCGGATTGATTAACATCAGAAATCTCCTGCCTCTTTCCGGGATATGTTCCTGTATCATATTTCGCTAAACGAGGAGGTGCAGTCATGGTCAATGTACTGGATGAAATTCCGCCATCCGCCATGCGGGACAAATGGGGATGGTTTGTTGCGCTTGGCGTGTTTCTGCTCATTTGCGGCGGAATCGCGCTCGGCAATCTTTTCATAGCCACAGTCGCATCGGTCTATTACATCGGCATGTTGATGCTGATCGGTGGCGTCATACACCTGGCACATGCCTTTCAGGTCAGGGGATGGGAGCATATTCTCTTTTGGGTGCTGAGCGGCCTGCTCTATACGATCGCCGGCATTCTTGCTTTCGCCAATCCCTTGCTCGCCTCGGCGGCGCTAACGCTATTTCTTGCCATCGCACTTCTTATTGCCGGCACGTTTCGTGTCTGGGTTGGCCGCAAGCTGAAGCCGGAGCGGGGTTGGATATGGGTTGTCATCGGCGGCGTGGTGACCGCGCTCGCAGGCGTTGCCATCGCGCTCGGTTGGCCGGTCAACAGTCTTTGGGTGCTTGGTCTCTTCCTAGCGGTCGACTTGATTTTTCAGGGCTGGACGCTGATGGCCTTCGGCTTCGCTCTCAAGCGGTAAGAGCGGGTAACGGACTACTACTTTTTGACAAGAGGTGTGAGCGGCGCTACTCTTCCGGCGCTGCCGTGGAGGAGGGGAGCGGCGCTGGCTGACCTAACGGCAGGCGCCACGATCCGGAGCGGACGAGTCGACCGACAGCGTCTTGCAGGCTCCGGTATCTGTGTTGGAATATATCTCCGGCAAAGGGCTGTGTTTAAGACCAAAAAAGGGAGGAATATCATGCCGATGGTAACGGTTTCGATCTCTCCGCTTCAAGCAGCCGGCATTCGTGCGGCTGTCGACACGGGCACTTATGCTTCGAGCAGCGAAGTCGTTCGCGAGGCCCTGCGCATGTGGGATGCCGCACGCAAGCGCGGTGAAATCTGCGATGTGCCCCGTGCGGCCAATGAGCCCGATGGCGTGACGAAGAGCAGCCGCTGTGTTGCTGACATGTTTGCAGATTACGAGGCGGAAAGACGCCGGCATAACTGAGCGATGAACTCCGTGTGCACCGCGAGGCCATGGTCGCAGTGCTTTGGATCGAAGCGACTTCGGAATGGTTAATGCTCCTTTACCATTCACGAAACTTTCACATACGGGAAAGGTTTCGTTGACGGTTGTGGCGCATCTTGGGCCGAAAACGCGATAAATCCAAAGTTTTATTAAAAAACTTAGATCAAGATTCTTAAGTGGAGATTGGCATGTCCCTGACTGCCGCCGTTGAGCCAGGCGTGTTGCGCCGGTATGCCAGCGACCAGATTGTCACGCTTGCCAAACTCGTTATCGAAAATGCCTTCCAGCCAATTGTCGAGGCCGGCACCGGTGCGGTTTTCGGCTATGAATCCTTGATGCGCGGCCAGGAGCGTATCGGTTTCGACAGTCCGATGCAGATCCTTGATGAAGCTGAGCGCACGGGCCAGCTCCTCGGGCTGGAACAGATGGTGACAAGCCGGGCGCTGGCGAAATTTGCGACCCTTGGCAATGCCGGTACCGCGACCCTGTTCCTCAATCTCGATGTCCGCCTGATCCCGCAAGGCGAAATGCTGGTCGGCGGTTTACTGCAGCATATGAAGAAGGCCGGCATCGCACCGTCCTCCGTCTGCTTCGAATTTTCCGAACGTTTCGACAATACGAGCGTGCCCGAATTTTGCGGCCTGGTCACCAAGATGCGAGACGCCGGTTTCAAGCTCGCGATCGACGATTTCGGTGTCGGCCACGGCGAGATGAAGCTGTTGTCGGACTATCCTGTCGACTATCTCAAGATCGACCGGTATTTCGTCTCCAATATCCATCGCAGCGCCCGCAAGCGCCACATTCTTAGAAACCTCGTCAACATTGCCCACGTCCTCGGCACCCGCGTCATCGCCGAAGGCATCGAAACCGAGGAAGAGTTCCTGATCTGCCGCGAGTTCGGCGTCGATCTGGTTCAGGGCTGGTTTATCGCGCGGCCGACGACATTCATCAACGAGCTGAAGCCCAGCTTCCCGCATCTGCAGGATCTCGGCAAAATAGCGCGCAATAGCCAATCGCTGGACGAGATTCTCATCCGCAAGCAGATCGAAGTGCTGCCGACCATCCGCGAGAACGACAGCATCGACAGCGTCTTCGAACTCTTCCGCCGCAATCCGCGCCGTGCCTATTTCCCCGTCGTCAACGCCAACGGCGAACCGCGCGGCATCATTCACGAGTACCAGCTCAAGGAATATATCTATCAGCCCTTCGGCCGCGACCTCCTGAAAAACAAGGTCTATGAGCGTTCGATCTCGCATTTCGTCGAGATGGCGCCGATCGTCGGTTTGGATTCCGATGCCGATACGCTGATGACGATCTTCGCCAATATGGAAAGCAGCAACTGCCTGATCGTCACTGAGGGCACGCACTATGCAGGCATCGTTTCTGCCGCCTCGCTGATCAAGGTCATCAACGAGAAGCAGCTCAAGATTGCTCAGGACCAGAACCCGCTGACCGGCTTGCCCGGCAATCGCGCCATCCATGATTTCATGCAGAATGCCGGCCGCGACGGCGATGAGGTCAGGCATTTCTGCTATTGCGATTTCGACAATTTCAAGCCGTTCAACGATGCCTACGGCTTCCATCTCGGCGACCATGCCATTTCGTTGTTTGCGGCGCTGATGCGGCGTTACTTCTTCGCGGAACGCCATTTTCTCGGCCATGTCGGCGGGGATGATTTCTTCATCGGCGTGAGCGGCTGGAAGGTTGAGGAACTGCGCGAGGTTCTGGATAGGTTGCTTGCCGATTTCCACGCCGACGTCCTGGAATTCTATTCGGCGGAAGATCGCGCCGCCGGCAGCATGCGCGGGCATGACCGCAGCGGCGCTGAGGCGCTGTTCCCGCTGATGCGTTGCTCCATCGGCATTCTCGAACTGCCCGAAGGCCTCGTCATCGACGATATCAATCGCGTCAGCACATCGATCGCCGGAATAAAGGCCAAGGCGAAGGAAAACGAAATCGGCGTTGCATTCCTGAGCCTGGGCGAGACGAATTGACGCCCTCCCACTCTCGCTTCTTTTCAAGCGGCATGCGCTAAACTATCTCCACTGCTTTGCCGGGAGAGGAGAAATGAGCCATGGCCTTGCCGTCTGAAATGCGTTTTGTGGATTTGCCGTCCTTCGGCGCGCCCGAGGTCATGACGATCGCCCGCAGGCCTCTGCCGGTGTTGAAAGACGGCGAAATCCTCGTTCGTGTCGAAGCGGCCGGCGTCAACCGGCCGGATGTGGCTCAGCGTCAGGGCATCTATCCGCCGCCGAAGGATGCAAGCCCGATCCTCGGCCTGGAAATCGCCGGAGAAGTCGTCGATGTAGCGCCCGGTGTCACGGAATTCGCCATCGGCAACAAAGTCTGCGGCCTCGCCAATGGCGGCGCCTATGCCGAATATTGCGTTCTCCCCGCTGGCCAGGCATTGCGATTTCCGAATGGCTATGACGCCGTTCGCGCGGCCGCACTGCCGGAGACGTTTTTCACCGTCTGGGCAAATCTCTTTCAGATGGCAGGCCTGACCGAAGGCGAGAGTGTGCTGATCCATGGCGGTTCCAGCGGCATTGGGACGACCGCGATCCAGCTTGCCAAAGCCTTCGGCGCCACGGTCTACGCCACCGCCGGCTCGAAGGAGAAATGCGAGGCCTGCGAGAAGCTCGGCGCGAAACGGGCGATTAATTATAAAGAGGAAGACTTTGCCGAGGTCATCAAGGCGGAGACTGGCCATGGGGTCGATTCCGTCCTCGACATGATCGGCGCCGCCTATTTCGAAAAGAATCTGGCTTCACTCGCCAAGGACGGTTGCCTGTCGATCATCGCCTTTCTCGGCGGCGCGGTGGCTGAAAAGGTCAATCTGCAGCCGATCATGGTCAAGCGCCTGACTGTCACCGGCTCGACCATGCGCCCGCGGACCGCGGAAGAGAAACGCGCCATCCGGGACGATCTCCTCTCACAGGTTTGGCCGTTGCTCGACGAAGGCACCATCGCGCCCGTCATTTACAGGACGTATGGTTTCGAAGACGTCGTCGAGGCACACAAGCTGATGGAGACCAGCAATCACATCGGCAAGATCATGCTGAAGCTGGCTTGAGGGTCAACGACATCGCAACGGCGACGAGGCCGGGTAGGGCCATCAATCCATAGAGCCATGCGGCCGCCGACATACTACCCGGGATGCCGCCGGGGTCGGCAAGACCGGCGCTGTTGACGATGACGCCGGTAAGGGAAGAGCCGAACGCGCCGCCCAGAGACTGAACCGTCGAAATGGCTGCCGATGCCTTGTCCTGCTCGGAATTGCCGACGAGGCCGATGACCTTGGCGACCAGATGTGCCCAGCCAAGGCCGACGCCAAAGCCCATCAAGAACATGGCAACGACAGCCGGGCCGAGCAGAACAAGATCGCCGGACGGATTGTCCCTCGCCAGAAAAAGAATGAGCGATGCCGTGGCCGCGGTTTCAAGAAGGCAGCCGACGACAATTGCGATGCCGGCCCGCTTCCCCGAAAACGAGGCGCTGAGAAAGGCCGCGAGGGTCCAGCCGAGCGCGACCAAAGCGACCAGATAGCCTGAAACCAAGGGTGCCACGCCATGCAGGGTCTGCAGGAAATAGGGGATATAGATATCGCTCGTCAGCACCATCATGAGCGTGAACATCATCAGATAGAGCCGGGATATCGGCCTGCCGATCATGACTGCGCCTTTCGGCAGAAGCCGGTTCGCGCTTTTTCGTTCAATGGCAAGCATGGTGACAACCGAAACCATTGAAATTGCGATGAGTATGATCTTGCTCGACATCTGCTCGGTGGTTCCGGCGAGACTCATCAACAGGACCGCGGCAAGCAGAAGTGCAATCTGAAGGATTGGCGTCTTCTGTTGCAACCGATCATCCTCGACGCGCGGCAGCAGCCATCGTGCCGAGAGCGCCATGAGGCCCGCCAATGGCACGAGAACGATGAAGGCCTCGCGCCAGGCACTGCTTTGGGAAAACAGCCCGCCCAGCGTCGGCCCGAGCACGGTCGCGACACCCCAAATGGCGGCGTAAAGCGTCGATGCTTTCCGCCATAGCAGTTGTGGATAGACGAAACGGATGAAAGCATAGCCGAGAGCGCTCAGCATGCCGGCGCCAAAACCTTGCACTGCCCGACCGGCAAGCACGACCTGTATCACAGGCGCGATGGCGCAGATCAGGTTTCCGGCGCCGAATATCAGCGCCGCCGCGATATAGACGGTGCGCAGGCCAATGCCTCTCGGTCGTGTTGCGACGCTAATCGAGCCGAGCACGCCGGCCGCGACAAAGAGCGTTGTCATCCAGGAAAACAGCGCCAGGCCGCCGATGTCGCGAACGATGGACGGTGCGATCGTCGCGGTGATGTAGGATTCGACGGCATAGAGAACGACGCCACCGCCGAGCATCAGCGTTGCGGGCAGGAGCCCGGGTGAAAAGAGCGAGAAGACAGAGGCGGGTTTTGTCGTAATGGTTTGTTCGATGCTCGACATCGGATGATCCTCGGCATTTTCCCTAGCGAATAATTATTTTCCAAGTTATAAATTGGAAAATCACACAGCCCAAAAATTAAAACAAGCGAAAACTTGGAAAAATGCGTCAGTCGCCAGCCAACCGAATCCTGATCCTGTTGAAAACCGAGGGTCCGCAGCTCGCAGCGACGATCGGCGACGCGCTCGGCATATCATCGGAAGCGGCGCGTCAGCAGCTGACGAAGATGGCTGATGAGGGCCTGGTCGAGCCGGTGACGGAAGCGGCATCCGGCAGAGGCAGGCCGCGCCAGCTCTGGCATCTAACCCCAGCCGGCAATAGTCGCTTCCCCGACGGTCACGCCGACCTGACGGCGACGCTTCTGACGACCATGGCCAACCAGCTGGGGCAGGGGGCGGTCGATACAGTGATTTCTGCTCGTGAAGCCGAGACGTTGAAGCGCTACCGCAGCGAGATCGACGTCACCGCCGACCTGCCATCACGCGTCGCCGCACTTGCCGCCATCCGCACGCGCGAGGGCTACATGGCCGACCATTGGCAAGAAGAGGACGGCCCGCTTGTGCTAGTGGAAAACCACTGCCCGATCTGCGCCGCCGCAACGGCATGTGCCGGGTTCTGCCGCTCTGAACTCGAGACCTTTCGCGCGACCCTTGGAGCAAGCGTGGAACGCGAAGAGCACATCCTCCTCGGCGCACGACGTTGCGCCTATCGGATTCGAGTGGTCTAAAGCTAAGTGGCCATGCAGCCCGCACCGTCAATTTCAAGCCGAGCGCCCGAATGACGCCAGACAGCGTTTCCAACGTCGGATTGCCACCTTCACAGAACGCCTTATAGATCGTCTCACGGCTGACGCCTGCTTCCTTCGCGAGTTGCGTCGTCCCGCGAGCCCGGGCGACATCCCCGATTACAGCGGCAATCAACGCGGGATCACCGTCTTCAAATGCAGCCTCGACATAGGCTGCAATGGCTTCTGGGCTGTCCAGATGCTCCGTCGGGTCCCAAGGTTTGGTTTCGGATGCCATGATCAAGCCTCCTTCGCGAGTGCTTTGGTCTTTGCAATATCGGCATTCTGAGTGCTCTTGTTGCCGCCGCATAAGAGCAGAACGAGTGTCTGGCCGCGTTTGTGACAATAAGGCGATATTCCTGTCCATAGTCGATGCGAAGTTCGCTAACGCCTTCGCCAACAGGCTTCACATCATCGGGATTTCCGAGCGATAGGCGGCGAATCCTCACCTGAATACGAGCGATCGCGTTGATATCTTTGAGTTTGCCAAGCCACTCGACAAACTCCGCAGTCCGACGGATGGCAGCTGTCAATTATAATACACGAGCAATTGCTGCACCAAGGCTGGCGGATGACGATTGGCAATCCTGGGTGCAGCGGCTATCAGTAGCCTATCCCGCAAATCAAAGAGCACTTCCATCATGTCCAATCCTGTCTGCGTCGAAGTCACCCGTGGAAATCTCGTAGAAAGCCGTCATCGCGGCTCGGTCGCTGTCATCGATGGCGATGGGAAGGTGGTGCTGTCGCTTGGCGATATCGAGAGAGGCGTGTTTCCGCGCTCGGCCTGCAAGGCGATGCAGGCCTTGGCATTGGTCGAAAGCGGTGCGGCAGATGCCTATGGCTTCGGCAACACGGAGCTGGCGCTGGCTTGCTCCTCGCATAACGGTGAAGATGCGCATGTGGCGCTGGCCGCCTCCATGCTCGCCCGCGCCGGTCGGGACGTCAGCGCACTGGAATGCGGTGCACATTGGTCTTCCGACCAGAGGACGCTCATCCACCAAGCCCGCACCATCGACAGGCCAACGGCGCTGCACAACAATTGCTCGGGCAAACATTCCGGCTTTGTTTGCGCCTGCTGTCATCAGGGCATCGATCCCAAGGGCTACGTCGGTTACGATCATCCGCTGCAGCAGCAGATCCGCGCGACGATGCAGAGCCTAACGGGGGCGCCGCTCGGTCACGATAATTGCGGTACCGACGGCTGCTCCATCCCGAATTACGCCGTGCCGCTCAAAAACTTGGCGCATGGTTTCGCCAAGATGGCGACGGGCAATGGTCTGGAGCCGGTGCGGGCCAAGGCCTCGCGCCGTCTGTTCGAGGCCTGCATGGCCGAACCCTTCTACGTAGCCGGCACCGGCCGCGCCTGCACCAAGCTGATGCAGATTGCCCCCGGTCGCATCTTCGCCAAGACCGGCGCGGAAGGCGTGTTCTGTGCCGCAATTCCCGAACAGGGCGTTGCCATTGCGGTCAAGGCTGACGATGGCAATGGCCGCGCCGCTGAAGCCATGATTGCTGCCGCGCTCGCCCGCTTCTTTGAGGGAGGTAGCGACGTCCACGTCGGTCTGACGGCGATGGCCAATAAGGCGCTCAGCAACTGGAATGGCATCCACGTCGGCGATATCAGGGCGACGGCAACGCTGGCGGCATAGGGCAGCTTGGCCGTCATTGCGAAACTGAGGGGTTGCCGGGCGGAACTCGCAGAGTTGACGGTGTCGAACCGCCCAGACCTTGCGAATCCGCCGTTCGGGCAAGCTCCAGGTCCTCCGGAAAGTCGTATAGCTGTGCCAGCCGCCGGTCCAACAATTTCAGCTCTTCCTCTAAAGCAGGTCGGCGGAAATCGGGTAGCACCTGCAAGCTGTATTCCAGCACCGCGCGAACGCGGCGTGCGATCTGGAAATTTTCTGCGCCATAGAGCCGAATTTCGCTAAAGGTCAACTTTACGAAATCCTCCCAGTCCGGTGTCCTGCAGATGACCCGCAGTTCTCCGGATTGGCTCAAGATCGTTTCTCGGGTTAGATTGCGCTTGCCAACGAAGCAGAGCAGACGCTGCAACTGGTCGATCGCGAGCACAGCGGTCGTTGGGTCATTTATCGCCTTCGAGAGGGCCTTGATGGCAATATCCACGATAATCCGGAAGGCAAATGTCGGGTCTTGTTCAAGGGTCCGTTCCGGTCCGAAGGCGATCATCGACTTCAGGACGGGTTCCTCGGGAAATCGGCTGCCGTACAATCGAAAGAGGGGCTCGCCGGAAGCCACGAAATCGCCGATTCTTGGGACCAATTCGACGACCGACTGCGTTTTCTCGGCCAACGTCAGCAAGGCTTTTTTATTAATCGCCACGATGATGGCGGGCCGCCCCCTGTAGAGGATAACTTTGTCTGGCTGAATGCTTGGTCTCGGATCTGTGGTGGTGGCGTCAGCTTTCTCCGTCGCCATTGCGGGGTAGACGTCCTCGATGACCACTCGCCCCTCTTCGCTCACCCGCAAGACAATGCTCACGGGTCGCAGGAGACGGGCGGCGTAGTCGATCAAGTAAAGGAAGGCGGCTATGGACAGAAAACCTAAAAGAACCGGAATACCGACGACGGCTCGGTCGCTGTCGGTTTCCAGCCTTGCGAGCGTCCCCGTTGCAAACAGCAGCGTGAATATGAACAGTCCGACGGTAAATCGGATGGCGTTGTCGCTCAGTAAGGTTGTCGCAATGATCCGAGGCGTTAGCTGACCGCCAGCGATCTGGATTGCTACTAGCAGCGACCCAAACGTAAAGACGACGAACGTCAGCGTCATCGTGATGATCGTTTCCAGTAGCCTTTGGGAGCCGGCCACGCCCCATGGCCACGGTTCGATCCAGACCAACCACTGTTTAAATGGATAGGCGATGCGAATTGCTAGGACGTAAAGAGGTAAAGCGATGAATGGTACGAGCCACAAAGAAGATTTAATGTAGCTTTTGAGGCTATACCACCGGTTCCAGCCCATTTTGGTTCCCTCGGTATCCGAGCGGGACACCATCGCGGCATCACAGATTGCTGTCGAAAGACGATGATCATTCATTAGGCCTGTGAACGCATTGATGCCGATCAATCATGTTGGCCGCTTCTGCCGATAGGCAAAGTCGCCCTTCTCGTGGGCGGTGCTTCAGTCATTGGCGGTGAAAATGGGAACCTGTGCGCTGCGATAGGGTGCAAGGCTTGCTTCCGTAATGTCAGATGGCGCGACCATGCCAGAGACCGCCGTGACCGGCAGGATATGGCAGGGGGAGACGGCATCCAGCTTCTCCTGGGTCACCATCACATAGGTTTCCGCCGAACATTGCGCGATATGCCGCTTGATGGCCGCTTCCTCGAAATCGCCGGTCGAAAGCCCGTGAACGGGGTGGATGGCGGTGACGCCGAGAAAGAAGATGTCCGGCCGCACCAGTGAGATCGCCGCCATTGCCGCAGCACCCGTCGCCACCATCGAATGCTTGTAGAGCTTGCCGCCGATCAGGATTACCTCGGCCGTCGGATGATGTTCCAATTCGCCCGCGATCGTCGGGCTATGAGTTACGACGGTGAAGGCAAAATTTCTGGGCAGGTGACGGGCAATTTCCGCGGTCGTCGTGCCGCCGTCGAGAAACACCGTCCGCCCAGGTCGAATCATCCTTGCTGCGTAGGCGCCGAGTTGCCGCTTCACATCAGGCGACACCCCCCTTCGCGCCGAGAAGTCCGGCAGCTCCGGTGCGAGCGGCAACGCGCCGCCATGCACGCGCTTCAGTAGCCGTTCCGCCGCCATTTCTCTCAGGTCCCTGCGGATCGTGTCTTCAGACAGGCCGAAATCGTCGGCGATCGTCTTGGCGATCACCTGGCCGTCGCGCCGCAGGATATCGAGGATGAGGGTCTTTCGCTGGCCTGTAAGCATGCCTGTTTCCGCACGATAATTCATGAAATTTCGTGAAAATATCAGAAATGAGTCGACAATCAAGAAATTTAGCGCATATTCGTGCAAATTCCTGCAGGAAGCAGGAGGAAGAGGAGATGTAACATGTTGATCTTGATTGCCGGGCCGTATCGTTCGGGAACCGGGGACGATCCCCGGAAGATGGCCAAGAATCTCAGGCGGCTGGAGGAGCCATCCTATGCGTTGTTCAGGGCCGGGCATCTGCCCATGATCGGCGAATGGGTCGCCTTGCCGGTCTGGCATGCCGCCGGCGGCGAGAGTATCGGCGACGATCTCTATGGCGAGATATTCCACCCCACCGCCGGCCGGCTGCTGCAATTATGCGAGGGCGTTCTCAGGCTTCCGGGCGAGTCCAAGGGAGCCGACAATGACGTCCGTATCGCCAACGAACGCGGAATCCCGGTCTGGTACCGGCTGGAGGATGTGCCGGGCTGCGCCTAGCGGGCTGGTCATCCGGCCCTCGTCGGGCGGTGTTGACGCCGGTCTGCGCGTCTGCTCGTAGGGGCGGCGCGCAGACGGTATCCATCAAAAGCTTTCATAGCCAATATCCGCGTGTGCCACTTCCGTATTTCCTCGGTCGCCATTAACCTCAAGTGAGATCGCGGAGGAAACGGAAATGCTGAATTTGTATTTCGCACCGGGTAGTTGTGCGCTTGCCAGCTTGATAGCGCTCGAAGAGTCGGGCCTTCCCTACGAGGCGCGGCGCCTCAATTTAGTCAACGGAGAGCAGCGTTCGACGGAATATCTGGCGGTCAATCCCAAGGGACGCGTCCCAGCGCTGGTGACCGACAGGGGCGTCGTCACGGAAAACGTTGCGATCCTCGCCTATGTCGCGCAGATCGCACCGGCTGCCCGCTTGGCGCCGCTCGACGATCCCTTCGATTTTGCCCGCATGCAAGCTTTCAACAGCTATCTCGCCTCGACCGTGCATGTGAATCACGCTCACAAAGGGCGCGGCTATCGCTGGACCGACGACGCGGCGGCGATCGAAGCGATGAAGGCAAAGGTGCCGCAGACCATGGGCGAGAGCTTCGCGCTGATCGAGGAGAAAATGCTGGAAGGTCCCTGGGTGATGGGTGAGCAATATACCGTCGCCGATGGCTATCTTTTCACGCTGACGAGTTGGTTGTCGGGCGACGGCGTCGATCAGACCCAGTTTGAGAAGGTGAGCGCGCACCATGCGCGCATGCTGGAGCGTCCCGCCGTGCAAAGAGCTATCGCCGCCGGGAAGGCGTGATTAACCGGCGTCGAACGCAACTCGCAATTTCTTCGACGCCCGGAACTGCCAGGCCTCGATCAACCTGAACTTCAGTTCGTCGTCGCCGATGGCGGCGATACGCGTCGGCAGCGACGGCCAGCCGACATAGTGATCCGACTGGAAATAGATTTCCGGCGCCATCTCGATCAGCTGCTCCTTGCGGTCGATCGGCAGCGCCAGCACGATCGTTTCGTCATTCTTGATCGAAACGAAAGCCTTGCCGCCGACCTTCAGCGCCGGCGTACCATAGTGGGAGCTGACCTCGACCTCGGGCAGGCGGGCTTCTGCTGCAACACGTTGAAGGCGTTGGGAGATCGCGTCGATACCGGTGCTTATGGCCATGCTGCTACCCCTGGTCCGGCGATAAACCGTCCAAAACCATACATGATCGGGGCAGAAAGCCGAAGTGCCGGTTGAAATGGTTTAGCGCTCTCAGATGATTTGTGCTTTCCTCATGCGCATTCCTTCAATCTCGCGTCCTGCTTTTCCGCCTTCCTCCCCAAATTCTCCGGCATCAGTGGCAAGTCGGCCAGTTCCTCCAGCGACATGGCCGCCAGAGCTGGATGCTGTAATGGGTCGTCCTCGGGCTCACCGGCATCGCGCGGCAAGGTATTGAAGAAAAACTTAAGTATCGACATGATATGCCTCCTCGTTCTTCCGCCACGATGCGCCTAGGAGCACGTCAGACAACGGGAATGGTGGCGGTTCTAATTTGTGCTGCAATGATCGCGCGCATCGCGCAGTTTTTCAATTGAGAATGCCGGCATGCTGGTATAGATATTCTATATGAAAAATCTCAACAGCGTTCATCTGAACGGTCTTCGGGCATTGGAGGCCGTGGGGCGGCTCGGGTCGTTGCAGGCAGCTGCCGATGAGCTCGGCGTGACCATGGGCGCCGTCAGCCAGCAGGTGATCAAGGCCGAGGCGCAATTGGGGCGACCGGTTTTTGAGCGCACGCCGAAGGGCATGGTGGTGACGGGGGCGGGCATCTCGGTCCTGGCGCGCCTCGGCGAGGGTTTTCAGGCACTGTCTGCGGCGGTGACTGCCGCACAGCACCGCGACGACAATATTCTCACCATCTCGGTCGCGCCGGTCCTCGCCGCCCGATGGCTGGTGCACCGGCTCGATCGTTTCGCCAAGCTCCATCCGGACATCCGCTTGCGCATTGACGCCACCACGCAGCTCGTCAATCCGGCGACATCGGATGTCGACATCGGCATCCGCGTCGGCAATGGGCACTGGCCGGGCGTCAAATCCGAACTGCTATTGGCGCAGGAAATCTTTCCGGTCGTCACGCCGCAGATCGCCGCTACGCTCAAGCAACCCGCCGACCTTCTGGATGTGCCTGCCGTGATTGACGGACATGCCATGTTCACCTGGGATGTTTGGCTCAGAGAGGCCGGCCTTTCCGGCAGATGCATGGAAGAGCGGCATATGTTCAACGATGCCTCGCTCTGTCTCGATGCCGCCATGGCCGGCCAGGGCACGATGCTTGCCTGGCAGACACTGGCGGCCTATGCGCTGCAACAGAAATGTCTCGTGGATCCCTTCGGCATCCGCGCCAAAACTGGCTTTGGCCACTATTTCATCACCGCCGAAGGCGTTCTGGAGGCAAAAAAGGTCACCGCCTTCAAAGCCTGGATCAGAGAAGAGATGGAAGAGAGCATGCGGCTCTTCCGGTAAATGCCCCTCAGATCGGCTCCTTGCCGCGGGTTGCCTGCATTGCCTTATAGGCGGCACGGGACTGGCAACGCTCGATCCAGGCTTTCACCTTGGGATGACTGTCGAACAGGGCCTGCTCCGTCTGCGCATAACGCAGTACCTCTGCGAGATTGAGGTCGGCGACGGTGAAGCGATCGCCCAGAAGGTACTCCTGGCTCGCGAGGTGCTTTTCCAGCACGTCGAGTGGCCGCTTCAGCGACCGGCAGGCAACCGCGATCCCGGCCTTGCCGGCATCGGTGTTCTCTTGTGAACGGTCGTAGATGCGGACGAGGGCCACGGAATAAGGTTCTACCTCCGTTGCCGCCCACATCGTCCACATGCCGAGCAGCCCTTCTTCCTCCACCGTTTTCCCGGACAGCGGTCCGCCATACTTGCGGGCGAGATAGAGATTGATGGCGAGCGATTCATGCATGACGAGATCGCCGTCCTTGATGCTCGGGATCATGGCCATAGGATTTACCGCCAAGAACTCCGGCGACATCGTGTTGAGTGGCGCATCCGGGCTGATGGGATTGTCGAGCCGGCTAGCCTGCATCACCGGAACCGATTGAAAGGGAATGCCAAGCTCCTCCGCCATCCAATAGTTGCGGGAGGCGCGTGAGCGATAGACGCCGTAAATTGTCAGCATGGCCGGTCTCCAAAAATTGAGTCGGATGGAGGTTATTGGCGGATTTCGGTGAACGGAAGAGGCCCCCGTTCATATCTGCATGAAAGCTTTTGATGGGTGTATGGAGCAAGCACGAAAATGTCCGTCAATCGCCCATAATCTTTGCAAATCATGCCGTTTGCTCGTCGCCTTCGTTCGGAAATTAGCGGTGGTGCATGCTAATATGACAATGCGTTTTCATCGGATGCGGTAGGAGGCATTCGGCGAATAGGCGCATGCGCAATTGGTGACTGCGATCTCGGGAGGAGAGCAGATGCTTGCGACCAGTGTATCGCTAGACGACAAATATACCGCAGATGAAGGCCGCGTCTTCATGACCGGCCTGCAGACCCTCGTGCGTCTGCCGATGACCCAGATGCGGCGCGACCGCGCTGCCGGTCTCAACACCGCAGCCTTCATATCCGGCTATCGCGGCTCGCCGCTCGGCGGCTACGATCAACAGCTTCTGAAAGCCAAGACCTATCTCGACGCACATGACGTCACCTTCCAGCCAGGCATCAACGAAGACCTTGCGGCCACGGCCATCTGGGGCACGCAGCAAGTCGGTCTGTCGCCCGGTGTGCGCAAGGACGGCGTGCTTGGCATCTGGTACGGCAAGGGCCCCGGCGTCGACCGCTCCGGTGACGTGCTGAAACACGGTAATGCCGCCGGGACGTCGAAACATGGTGGCGTCCTCTGCTTCGCCGGCGACGATCACTCCGCCAAATCCTCCACCATGCCGCATCAGACCGACCATGATTTCATGTCGGCAGTCATTCCGGTTCTCTACCCGTCCTCCATCCACGAATTCCTCGAATACGGCCTGCTCGGCATCGCCATGTCGCGCTATTCCGGCTGCTGGGTCGGCATGAAATTCATAGCCGACACGATCGAGACGACAGCGGCCGTCGATCTCTCCGGCGAGAAGCGGCAATTCGTGCTGCCGACCGATTTCGAACTGCCGCCCGGCGGCCTCAATCTGCGCTGGCCCGACCCGCCGCTCGTCCAGGACGACCGGCTACAGACTTATAAGGCCTATGCCGCCATCGCCTTCGCCCGCGCCAATCGCGTCGACGAGATCACTCACGATGTGCCGAATGCCCGCCTCGGCATCATCTCCTCCGGCAAGGCTTATGAGGACGTGTTGCAGGCGCTGCGCGAACTCGAAATCGGCCCCAGGGAAATGGCCGCGATCGGCCTGCGCATCCTGAAAGTCCGTATGCCCTGGCCGCTGGAGCCGGAAGCAGTCCGGCATTTCTCCGAAGGGCTGGACGAGGTGCTCGTGGTCGAAGAGCGACGCGAGATCATCGAAAACCAGATCAAGCAGCAGCTCTTCAACTGGCGCGCCGACGTTCGCCCGCGCATTGTCGGCAAGTTCGATGAGCACGACAAACCCTATCTCAGCCTGTCGGCGGCGTTGACGGTTGGTTCAGTGGCAAGGGCCATCGCCGGGCGCATCGTCAAGCTCGATCTCGATCCTTCGCTGCACGACCAGATCGCCGCCAAGCTTGCCTATCTCGCCGAACGCGGCCAGATCAGCCGCACACACGTCGCGCCCCTGCAGCGCACGCCATTCTTTTGCTCCGGCTGTCCGCACAATACGTCCACCCGCGTCCCTGAAGGCAGCCGCGCCATGGCCGGCATCGGCTGCCATTACATGGTCACCTGGATGGACCGCAACACCGAGACCTTCTCGCAAATGGGCGGCGAGGGCGTGCCCTGGACGGCGATCGCCCGCTACA
The DNA here is from genome assembly GCF_030272705.1 of Rhizobium mayense. Classification (GTDB taxonomy): domain Bacteria; phylum Pseudomonadota; class Alphaproteobacteria; order Rhizobiales; family Rhizobiaceae; genus Rhizobium; species Rhizobium mayense. The sequence continues at coordinate 32,209 of NZ_JARFYM010000027.1, forward strand.
CCAACGAGAAGCACATGTTCGTCAATCTCGGTGACGGCACCTATTTCCATTCCGGCATTCTCGCCATCCGCCAGTCGGTCGCCGCCAAGGTCAACGTCACCTATAAGCTGCTCTACAACGACGCCGTCGCCATGACCGGCGGCCAGCCGATCGACGGCTATCTGACGCCGGAGCTCTTGACCCGCCAGTTGCATGGCGAAGGTGTCTCGCCGATCTATCTGCTCGCCGAAAATCCTTCGGTCTACTCGTCATCGGACTTGGCGCCCGGCGTCAAAGTCCTGCATCGCGACAATATCGATCAGGTGATGCTGACGCTGCGCGAGACCGAGGGGTGCTCGGCGATCGTCTATGTCCAGACTTGTGCCGCGGAAAAGCGCCGGCGCAGAAGCCGCGGCCTGTTGGAGGACCCCGCCAAGCGCGTCTTCATCAACCCGGCCGTCTGCGAGGGCTGTGGCGACTGCTCAGTGCAATCCAACTGCATTTCCGTAGAGCCGCTGGAAACGGAGTTCGGCCGCAAACGGCAGATCAACCAGTCGAGCTGCAATAAGGATTTCTCCTGCGTCAAGGGCTTCTGCCCCTCCTTCGTCACCGTTCATGGCGGCAAGCGCCGCAAGCGCGGGGGGCTGGATCATGCGGATGCCGAGGTTCCGATGCCGAAAGTCCCCTTGATCGGCGAACGGCCATGGAACATCGCCATCGCCGGCGTTGGCGGCACTGGCATTCTGACGATCGGTGCCATCCTCGGCATGGCTGCGCATCTCGACGGCAAGGTACCGATGATCCTCGACATGGCCGGTCTTGCCCAGAAGGGCGGCGCGGTCATGAGCCATCTGCGCATCGGCTATAGTGAGGCCGATGTGACCTCGTCGCGCATCGTCAACGGCGGCGCCGACTTGTTGCTCGCCGCCGATGAAGTGGTCGGCGCATCCAAGGATGCGATTACGCTCTGCGCCTCGAACCGCACGACGGCCATCGTCAATACCGGCCTCATGCCGGTTGCCGACTTTGTTCGCAATCGCGACTTCGATTTCAAGATCGGCTCCGTGCAGCACACCATTGCCAAGACCGTCAGCGACAAATCTGTCTTCCTCGATTTTGGCCATGTCGCAACCGCGGTTACCGGGGACGCCATGTCGACCAACATCCTGCTCACCGGCTTTGCCTGGCAGCGGGGTTTGCTGCCGCTTTCGCTGGAGGCGATCGAGAAGGCGATCGAGCTGAACGGCGTGGCCGTGAAGGCCAGCCTCGCTGCCTTCCACTGGGGCCGTCTGTTGGCGCATGATCCGCAGGCCGTGCATGAAATGATGACGGAGCCGGATGCCAAGAAGACGCTGGCGGAAATGAGCCTCGACGAGCTGATTGCCCACCGCAAGGCACATCTGACCGCCTATCAGAACGCCGCGCTTGCCGATCGGTATGCCGCATTCGTCCAGCGCGCCACTGTTGCGGCTGCAAGGGAGCGGCTATCGGACAAAGTGCCCTTCGCCGTTGCCGTCACCTATGCGCGTGTGCTGGCCTATAAGGACGAATATGAGGTAGCGCGGCTGCTGACCGATCCGGCTTTCGAGGCACACTTGCGCGACGAGATGGAAGGCGACTTCAAGCTGGCCTTCAATCTCGCCCCTCCGATCTTGGGCGGCAAGGACCCGAACGGCCGGCCGAAGAAGCGTGAATTCGGCCCCTGGATATTGCCGCTGCTGCGCAAGCTCGCGCCCATGAAGCGGTTGCGCGGCACCCCCTTCGATCCCTTCGGCTATTTGCCGGAACGCCGGCTGGAACGCCGGTTGATTGGCGAATACGAGGTGATTGCCGGCCGCGTTCTCAACGGTCTGCGCACGGGCAATGAGACGGAGGCCCTCGCCATCCTGTCATTGTTCGGTGAGATCAGAGGGTTCGGGTTGATCAAGGAGGCCGCAGCTCACAAGGTCATGGCGCAGATCGCCGAGAAGCTGAAGACCTATGAAATGCCAGAGGAGAAGCACCACGTTCCCGCCGATGCGGCGTGATGGGGGCGAGGAGAGAGCATGAACCCGGACGCCGCATAGCCGTCCGGGGTCATGCACTGGGAAAAGCGGGAGGAGAAGGCAAATGTATGCTGGGGGATTGAACTTCGCGCTCGGCGAGGAAATCGAGGCGCTGCGCGAGAGCGTGCGCCGCTTTGCCGGTCAGCGAATCGCACCGCATGCCGACGAATTCGATCGCAACAACGGTTTCCCGATGGGCCTATGGCGGGAGATGGGCGATCTTGGGCTGCTCGGCATCACCGCCGACGAAGCTTTCGGTGGCGCCGGTCTCGGCTATGTCGCGCATGCCGTCGCCATGGAGGAAATCAGCCGCGCCTCGGCCTCGGTTGGTCTGAGCTATGGCGCCCATTCCAATCTCTGCGTCAACCAGATCAACCGCAACGGCACCGACGAGCAGAAGGCGCGCTACCTGCCGAAGTTGATTTCCGGCGAGCATATCGGCGCGCTCGCCATGTCGGAGCCCGGTTCAGGCTCCGATGTCGTCTCGATGAAGCTTCAGGCTGAAAAGCGTGGCGATCGCTATGTGTTGAACGGCAGCAAGATGTGGATCACGAACGGCCCGGATGCCGACGTGCTGGTCGTCTATGCCAAGACAGCGCCAGATGCCGGCCCGCGCGGCATCACCGCTTTTCTGGTCGAGAAGGGTTTCGAGGGTTTCTCCGTGGGCCAGAAACTCGACAAGCTCGGCATGCGCGGTTCCGCCACCTCCGAGCTGGTTTTTATCGATTGCCAGGTGCCGGCGGAAAATGTGTTGGGTCAGATCGACGGCGGCGTGCGCGTGCTAATGTCCGGGCTTGACTATGAACGCGTCGTCCTGTCGGGCGGCCCGCTCGGCATCATGGCCGCCTGCATGGATGTTGTGCTGCCTTATCTGCATGAACGCAGGCAGTTCGGCCAGCCGATCGGCGAATTCCAGCTCATGCAGGGCAAGCTTGCCGACATGTATGTGACGATGAATGCCGCCCGCGCCTATGTCTATGCAGTCGCTGCCGCCTGCGATCGCGGCGAAACGAACCGCAAGGACGCTGCCGGCTGTATCCTCTATGCTGCCGAAAAAGCAACTAGCATGGCGCTCGAATGCATCCAGGCGCTCGGCGGCAACGGCTACACCAACGACTATCCCGCCGGCCGACTGTTGCGCGATGCCAAGCTCTACGAAATCGGTGCCGGCACCTCCGAAATCCGCCGCATGCTGATCGGGCGGGAGCTCTTTGCCGAGACTGTCTGATTTTGAAATTTCGCCCCAATTTTGGTGATACCGCATGACCGCCCTGAAATCACAAATCTCCACACATACGGACCGTTTCAGGGACAATCGCGCCGCGATGCTGGAAGCGATCGGCGTGGCCGAGGCGGCTGCCTTGCGAGCGGCAGAGGGCGGCGGCGCGCAGGCGCGTGAGCGCCATGTCAGCCGCGGCAAGATGCTGCCACGCGATCGGGTGGCGGGGCTGATCGATCCGGCGACACCTTTCCTCGAAATCGGCGCGACGGCCGCGCACGGCATGTATGGTGATGAAGCGCCAGGCGCTGGACTGATCGCAGGCATCGGCCGCGTGGTGGGCCGCGATTGCATGATCGTTTGCAACGACGCCACCGTCAAAGGCGGCACCTACTATCCGATCACGGTCAAGAAGCATTTGCGGGCCCAGGAGATCGCGGCGGAAAACAATCTGCCATGCCTCTATCTGGTGGATTCCGGCGGAGCCAACCTGCCGAATCAGGACGAAGTCTTTCCGGACCGCGATCATTTCGGCCGCATCTTCTATAATCAAGCCAATATGTCGGCAGCGGGCATTCCGCAGATCGCCGTGGTTATGGGTTCGTGCACTGCCGGAGGCGCCTATGTGCCCGCCATGTCCGACGAGACCATCATTGTCGAGGGGCAGGGGACGATCTTTCTCGCCGGGCCGCCGTTGGTGAAAGCCGCGACCGGCGAGGTGGTTTCGGCGGAAGATCTCGGCGGCGGTGATGTGCATACCCGTCTTTCCGGCGTTGCCGACTATCTGGCGCGGGACGATGCCCATGCGCTTGCCTTGGCGCGGCAGGCCGTTGCCAATCTCAATCGCCATAAACCGACGACCGTACAGCTGCTGACGCCGGAGCCGCCGCTTTACGATCCCGAGGATATTCTCGGCATTGTGCCCTCCGATCTTCGCACGCCCTACGATGTTCGTGAAGTCATCGCCCGCATTGTCGATGGCTCGCGTTTTGATGAATTCAAGGCGCGGTATGGCGCAGCATTGGTCTGCGGCTTTGCCCATGTCCACGGCATTCCCGTCGGTATCATCGCCAACAATGGCGTGCTGTTTTCGGAATCGGCGCTGAAGGGCGGGCATTTCGTCGAGCTTTGCTCGCAGCGCAAGATCCCGCTGGCCTTCCTGCAGAACATCACGGGCTTCATGGTCGGCCGGAAATACGAGACTGAAGGCATCGCCAAGCACGGCGCCAAGCTGGTGACGGCGGTGGCGACGACGAAGGTGCCGAAGATCACCATGCTGATCGGTGGTTCATTCGGCGCCGGCAATTACGGAATGGCCGGCCGCGCCTATTCGCCACGCTTCCTTTGGACCTGGCCGAACAGCCGCATCTCCGTTATGGGCGGCGAACAGGCGGCCGGTGTGCTGGCGACTGTGCGCGGCGAGGCCCTGGCGCGTTCCGGTAAACCCTGGACGAAAGAGGAGGAGGCGGCCTTCAAACAGCCGACCCTGAAAATGTTCGAGACCCAAAGCCATCCGCTCTACGCTTCGGCGCGTCTCTGGGATGACGGCATCATCGATCCGCGCAGGAGCCGCGATGTGCTGGCGCTGTCGCTTTCGGCCGCGCTCAATGCGCCAATAGAAAACACCCGCTTCGGCCTGTTCAGGATGTGAGGAGATTGAGATGAAACGCGACATCGTCAATGCCAAGAACGCACCCCAGCCGCGCGGCGGCTACGCCCAGGCCGTCAAGCTCGAAAATTTCGAGAAATTGCTGTTTGTCAGCGGCCAGATTCCGACAACGGCCGACGATGCGCTTCCGGACGGATTTCAGGCGCAGGCGCGTCAGGTCTGGCTCAATGTCGATGCCCAGCTCAAGGCCGCCGGAATGAGCAAGGCCGACATCGTCAAGGTCACCACCTATCTCGCCGACCGTCATCATACGATCGAGAACCGCGAGATTCGCAGCGAATATCTGGGCTCGCTCGCCCCGGCTATGACGGTGGTGATCGCGGGCATTTTCGACACCGCGTGGCTCCTAGAAGTCGAGGTCGTCGCCGCGCAATAGGGATTGCCGATGTTTTCGAAGATATTGATCGCCAATCGCGGAGAAATCGCCTGCCGGATCATACGTACGGCAAGGCGGATGGGCATTCGCACGGTCGCGGTTTACTCCGACGCGGATATCGCCGCCTTGCATGTGGCACTGGCCGATGAGGCGGTCCATATCGGCCCGGCGGCGGCAAGCGAGAGCTATCTCTCGAAGGAACGCATTATGGCTGCCGCGTGGCGTTCCGGCGCCGCAGCCATTCACCCCGGCTATGGCTTTCTCTCGGAAAATGCCGATTTCGCGGAGGCGGTCGAATCAGTCGGACTGGTTTTTATCGGCCCATCGCCGGGCTCAATCCGCGCCATGGGCCTGAAGGATGCGGCCAAGGCGTTGATGGAGCGGGCCGGCGTGCCCGTCGTTCCAGGTTATCACGGTGACAATCAGGATGCGGCCTTCCTTGCGGAGCGCGCGACGGAGATCGGCTATCCCGTGCTGATCAAGGCACGGGCCGGCGGCGGCGGCAAGGGCATGCGGCGCGTCGACCGGCTGGAGGATTTTGCGGCGGCATTGGAATCGGCGAGGCGCGAGGCAAAGGCGGCCTTCGGTGACGATGCCGTTCTGATCGAAAAATATCTGATGCAACCCCGTCACATAGAAATCCAGGTCTTTGGCGACAGCCATGGCAACGTCGTGCATCTTTTCGAACGCGATTGCTCTTTGCAGCGACGGCACCAGAAGGTGATCGAGGAAGCGCCGGCCCCCGGCATGACGGAGGAGATGCGCAACACGATGGGTGAAGCTGCCGTCCGCGCGGCGCGTGCCATCGATTACCGCGGCGCCGGCACGGTTGAATTCATTGCCGATGTCTCCGGCGGCCTGTCGCCGGATCGCTTCTTTTTTATGGAAATGAACACTCGCCTGCAGGTCGAGCATCCCGTCACCGAAGCGATCGCCGGGGTCGATCTGGTCGAATGGCAATTGCGGATTGCTGGCGGCGAGCCCTTACCGAAGACCCAAGCCGAACTCGCCGTTGACGGTTGGGCCTTCGAAGCGCGGCTTTATGCCGAGGACCCGTCGCGGGGTTTCCTGCCGTCGACTGGTACTCTCTCGCATCTCAGATTTCCCGACGGCGATACGCGCGTCGACACCGGCGTGTGCCAGGGCGACAGCATCACGCCCTTTTACGATCCGCTGATTGCCAAGCTCATTGTCCACGCCCCGACCCGCCAAGCAGCCCTCGTCAAGCTGACGCGAGTGCTGCAGGACACGCAGGTGGCCGGAACGGCAAATAATCTTGATTTCTTGGCTCGATTGAGCCAGCAAGCGGATTTTGTTGCGGGCCATCCGGATACGGGCCTGATTGACCGCGAGGCGGAGACGCTGACCGCCGCATCAGTACCGGACGACATCGCGCTTGCCGTTGCCGCCATCATCGAGGCAGGAGGTATGACGCGATCCTTAGGGGGCGACCCGTGGCAAGCGCTCGGCGCCTGGCAGCTCTGGGGCGAGGTAAATCGACCCGTCGTGCTATATCATAGCGGCGGTCACACGAACTGCCGTGTGATTGCGAAAGGACAAGTTCTCTTCTCCGTGCATTTCGATGATCGTGCTGTCGGCGTCCGCATCGTCGGTGCCGGCGGCGGCGATTGTCACGTAGAGATCGACGGGCGGCAAATAAGCGCTGACGTCTTCCAGATGCCGCATGGCATGACGCTGTTCCTTGATGGCCATACCCATCACTTCCATCGACCCGACCCGCTGGATGGCGTTGAGGAAGAGGCCATCGGCGGTGACCGACTGATCGCGCCGATGCCTGGTCTCATAAAGATCGTTCGGGTCCAGGAAGGCGATTTGGTCGCGAAGGGCCAGGCACTCATCATCATGGAGGCCATGAAGATGGAGCTGACACTGACGGCGACACGCGATGGCGTAGTGGAGAGCCTGCATGTCGGTGAAGGCGATCAGACCAGCGAGAGCGCCGTTCTCCTGTCGCTCCGGCCGGAGGACGCACAATGACCGATCGCCCTTCCAACCATGTCACCATCGTCGAAATGGCGCCGCGAGACGGCCTGCAGAACGAAAAACGGCTGATCGACACGGAGCGCAAGATCGAACTGGTGGATCTGCTCTCCGACTGCGGTTTCGAGCGCATCGAGGTCACCAGCTTCGTCAGCCCCAAATGGGTGCCGCAGCTGTCCGATGCCGCGGGCGTGATGGCCGGGATCAAACGAAAGCCCGGCGTCCGCTATGCGGTGCTGACCCCGAATATGCAGGGCTTTGAGGCAGCGATTGCCGCTGGCGCCGATGAGGTGGCGATCTTCGCATCGGCCTCCGAAAGCTTTTCACTCAGCAACATCAATTGCTCCATCGACGAGAGCATCGAGCGGTTCCGGCCCGTGGCGGCGGCGAGCCGTGATCGCGGCATCCCCCTGCGCGGCTATGTCAGTTGCGTCGTCGAATGCCCCTATGAAGGCGCTATACCGCCGGCGAATGCAGCAAGCGTCGCGAGACAGTTGCGCGAGCTCGGCTGTTACGAGATCAGCCTTGGCGACACGATCGGCAGAGGCAAACCGGAGGCGGTGGACAGCATGCTGGAAGCCGTGCTTGCTGATCTCCCGGCCACCATGCTGGCCGGTCATTTTCACGATACTTCCGGCCGGGCATTGGACAATATCGGCGTAGCCCTGGATCGGGGTCTGCGGGTATTCGACGCCGCTGCCGGCGGTCTCGGCGGCTGTCCCTTCGCGCCTGGTGCCAAGGGCAACGTCGATACCGTGGCGGTTCAGCATTATCTGACATTGCACGGCTTCGAGACCGGTCTCGATGAGGAAAACCTTGCCCACGCAGCCGCCTTTGCCATCAGCCTCAGGAGCGCCGCATGACATCGCAAACAATCCATATCGCCATCAGAGAGCACGGCGTCGCCCGCCTGACCTTGGCGCGCCCGGAAAAGCATAATGCCCTATCGGCCGAGATGATCGATGCCCTGACCGAGGCCGCTCACGATCTTGGCCGAAATGCAAGCGTGCGCGTGGTCGTGCTTACGGGCGAGGGTACAAGCTTTTGCGCTGGCGGCGACCTCGGTTGGATGCGCGCGCAGTTCGACGCCACCCGTGCCGGACGCATCGCTGAAGCCCGCAGGCTGGCCATGCTGTTCAAGGCCTTGAACGAATTGCCGAAGCCGCTGATCGCCCGCGTGCATGGCAATGCCTTCGGTGGCGGTATAGGCATCCTCAGCGTCTGCGACATGGCGATAGCCGCCGCCACGGCGCGCTTCGGCCTGACGGAGGTTCGCCTCGGCATCATCCCGGCCACCATCAGCCCCTATGTGATCGCTCGCATCGGCGAGGCTAAGGCCCGCCCGCTCTTCCTCTCCGGCAAGATCGTCGATGCCTGGCAAGCCCATGCCGTCGGCCTGCTGACCCGCGTCGTTCCCGAAGACGCGCTCGACGAGGCCGTTGAATCCGAAATCCGCCACTTCCTCGCCGCTTCGCCGCAGGCTGCTGCGCGGGCCAAAGCATTGGCCCGTTCCCTCGGCGCGCCGATTACCGACGAACTCATCGACCGCGTCATCACACAACTGGCCGATACGTGGGAGACGGAGGAAGCAAGGGAAGGGCTCGCAGCATTCTTCGAGCGGCGGGAGCCGAGCTGGAGATAGGCAGTCTACGCCAGCCTATTTTTCTCTATTGTAAGCTTCGGAAACTCTTCGCTGCCCGTCGCCGTCAAGTCGCCGGAAGCCGGTTTGTCCCAACGAAAGCCGATGATGGCGCCCTTTGTCGTTTCTTGGAACAGATTGTCGGAGATGACAGCCGCACCGGCGCCGTCGACGACGGAGACTGCGCAGCCGATGCGGGCTTGGCGGATGATGTTGCCGGTGGCGACGACGTTGCGGAGATAGGGACCCCAGCCGAGTTTCAGACCCCAGAGCGGCGCATTTTCGATAAGGTTCGTAGCGATCAGCGTGTCGGCTTCGGCCGATATCCCGATGCCGAAACCGCTCTCCTGAGGATAGGGTCCGGTCAGCGACAGGTTGCGGATGATATTGCCGGTGACGCTGGCGAGCCGGCCGCCCTTGTCGAAATTGGCAATCGCGATGCCATTCGCGGCGCCGTCGACGAGATTGTTGCTGACCACAGCGCCTTCGAACTCGAATTCGCAGAAGATCGCCGTCTCACCGGAGCGCAGGCATTGATTGCCTGTGATCTGCACGTTCGACGCCGAATTGGCGCGCACGGCGGTAAAGGCGCAATCGGCGATCTGGTTGCCGGAGACCACGACTCCGTCGGCGCGGAAAATGTTGATGCCGTTGCCATTCTGGCCGGTGCCACCATCATTGGCGCCGATGCGGGCGATGCGATTGCCGGTGACGATGCTGCCATCTGCGCCCTTGTCCCAGCGGTGGATGAGGATGCCGCCATTGCCGCAATCCTCGACCGTATTGCCGGTAACCGTCAGTCCGGCCGACTGGACGGAATACAGACCGGCTTCCGCGGCGCCTGATATGCGGCTGCGTTCGATCCGCCCGCCGCAACGCTCCAGTTGCAGCCCATGTTTGCGACTGCCGGCGATTTCGCAATTGTCGATAAGGACTTCGTCGACACCGCTAAATTGCAGCAACCCACCGGCATAGTCGGCAAGCCACCGGTTGCCGCCATCGAGAACGATGCCGGATAGTTCGATGCGTTTGGCCTTGTCGGCGCTCATCAGATGGCCTTCGCCGCCATAAACGAGCCGCGAGGCGCCGGGAATGCCGGTGATGCGGGTATTGTCGGGTAATGTGAGGTTCGAGACACTATAGTTGCCCGGCGGCAGGAAGACCGGCTCGTTGTTGCGCGCGGCGTTGTCGATCATCGCCTGGAGCTTGCCGCTTCTGCTATCGCTGGTGCCTGGCGTCGCTCTATAGGCGATCGCATCGATCGGTCCGCGCATCTCGGCGCCTGCGATCTTGGCGAGTGGCACGGCAGAGGCGCGTTGGGCAAATAGGCCGGCTGCGGCCGAGGCGGCGATATAGGCGATGAACGCGCGACGCTGGACCATTGTTAACTCCTGAGTTGTGTCTTCCGAAGCAGAAAGCGTGCCACACGCATCTGTCCTGATATGGCACGGAAAGCGACCCATTCTCGCGAAAGCGGGCCTCCGGCTTCTCAGGCGTTCCGCCCATTTATTCTTTCATTCACCCATCCGCTTAAGAGGCTCGAAGGGAGCGCGAACTATACTGGTCGCGTTTCGGTTGTGACATTTGAGAAAGCCGCGCCTGCGGCTGTAATGGGAGAATGCGCATCATGAATAAGCCGGCTTTTCAGCACGCGCGGACAGGCGAGCGTGATCGTACGCTCGATATCGAGACGGAGCGTCTGTTGGCTGCGACGCAGGCGTTGATGGCGGCGAACGCGCACCATGTCGCCGATGGCATCGAGCAGCTACGCCTCAAGGCGATCGTGCATGAACTGCCGGATTTTCTCTTCGTCAAGGATCGCGAAAGCCGCTTCGTCTTCGCCAATGCCGCCACGGCAAAAAGTCTTGGCTTGGAGAGAGCAAGTGCGCTCGCTGGCAAGACCGATTTCGATTTGGTGCCGCTGGATCGAGCCACGAAATACTACGATATCGAGCAGGAAATCATCGCCACCGGCAAGCCACGGATCGATATGGAGGAGGTTATTCCCTCCGCGAGCGGCGGTAAGCCAATCTATCGGCTGACCTCGAAGTTACCGCTGCGCAACGACCGCGGTGAGGTGATCGGCCTGATCGGCACTTCGCGCGATATCACCGAGCGCAAACGCCAGGAGCATCTGCGCCGCAGCCAGGCCGAACTATTGGAAATGATCGCCAAGAGCGAGCCGCTCGAGATGATCCTCGAGGCGCTGGTATTGATGGTTGAGGATCAGCTTAGCGACATCAAAGGGTCGGTGCTGTTGCTGGATCATGAAGGCATTCATCTGTCCCATGGCGCCGCGCCCAATCTGCCCGGCGCCTACAGCCGCTTGATCGATGGCATCGCCATCGGCCCGAAGGTCGGCTCCTGCGGCACGGCCGCCTGGCGCGGCAAGCCCGTCTTCGTCAACGACATCCAGACCGACCTGCTCTGGGAGGATTTTCGCGACCTTGCCGCGCAATTCGATCTGCGTTCCTGTTGGTCGACGCCGATCAAGACCTCGCAGGGCAACGTGCTCGGCACTTTCGCGCTCTATTCCAACGCGGTGCGTGAGCCGACCGAATGTGAGCTGGAGCTGCTCGCCATGGCGAACCATATCGCCGGCATCGCCATTGAGCGCAAGCGCGCCGAAGATCGCATTTATTTCATGGCTCACCATGACGACCTGACCGGTTTGCCGAACCGCGCCTTTCTCAAGGAGAACATGGCGAAGATCCTGTTCAAGGCTCGGCGTAATGGCCGCAAGGTGACGGTTGCCTATGTTGATCTCGACAATTTCAAGCAGGTCAATGATAGTCGCGGACACGGCGCCGGCGATGAGTTGTTGAAGGAGCTGACGTCGCGCATGGTCGATAGCCTGCGGGCATCCGACATGGTGGTGCGCCTTGGCGGCGACGAGTTCCTCTTGGTCTTCGTCCACCAGTCGCGGCACGACACCGGCATCACGCGTCGGCTGCGCGAGCTGCAGAAAGCGATCACGCAGCCGGTGGTGGTCGGAGATCTCGAGGTTTCCGTAACGAGCAGCATCGGCGTCGCCGCGTTTCCGGCCGATGGCGAGACCCCCGAGGAGCTGATCGCCTGCGCCGATGCGGCCATGTACAAGGCCAAGGAGCATGGCCGCAACCGGCTGCAATATCATACCCATAAGCCGAATGCGGCGGGTGTCATGCCGTTGAGCGAGCAGGAGGAATTGCGCAACGCCATCGGCGCCAACCAGTTCTTCGTGGAATACCAGCCGCAGGTGGATGTCGCGAGCGGTCGTATCGTGGGCGCAGAAGCGCTTGTGCGCTGGCGGCATCCGCGTCACGGCATACTGCCTCCCGGCCAATTCATCCCGCTGGCGGAAGAATCCGGGCTGATCATCCCGCTCGGATTGTTCGTGCTCAACGAGGCCTGCCGGCAGGCCAAGGAGTGGCAGGTGATGGGCCTGCCCCCGGTCACGATCGCCGTCAATGTTTCGGCCCGGCAGTTCAGCGATCCGGCGCTTGCCGCCCATGTCACCGAAGCCCTGGAGGCAAGCGGTCTCGGCCCGCAATGGCTGGAGCTGGAGTTGACCGAAAGCACGCTGATGCATGACGTGCCGCGCGCTCTGCATGTGATGCAGGCCCTGAAGGCGCTTGGCGTGCGCCTGTCGATCGACGATTTCGGCACCGGCTATTCCAGCTTGGCGGCGCTGAAGACTTTTCCCTTCGACCGTCTCAAAATGGATCGCTCTTTCGTCGAGGCGTTGCCACGCGACGAGACGACCGTCGCCATCGCCTCCGCCGTCATCTCGCTCGCGCGCCGGCTGCGCCTCGCCGTCGTCGCGGAAGGGGTGGAGACGGACGAGCAGCTCGAATTCCTGCGCCAGAGTCAGTGCCACGACGCCCAGGGTTTCTATTTCTCGCGGCCAGTCGGAGCAGGAGAGATCGCGAAGCTTCTAACAAGTGCCTGTGACCGCCTCGCTTGAACACATCCGTATCTGCTGTAATCCTGCCTCCATATGCTGGCCCCAGAGTCGATTCTGCATTGGGCTCAACGCGAAGAAGAGGGGAAGTTGATCCATGGGCAAGGGGCGCATCGAGGCCTTTTCCGATGGCGTGATCGCCATCATCATCACCATCATGGTACTGGAATTGAAAACGCCGCACGGCGACGGGCTGCAGGCGCTCGTGCCGCTGATCCCGACGCTTCTTTCGTATGTTCTAAGCTTCGTCTATGTCGGCATCTACTGGAACAATCACCATCATATGTTCCAGGCGGTGAAGCATGTCAGGGGCGGCGTGCTTTGGGCCAATCTGCATCTGCTGTTCTGGCTGTCACTGATGCCCTTCGCCACCAGCTGGATGGACGAAAACAACTTCGCAATGACCCCAGTGATGGTATATGGCTTCATCCTGCTGATGTGCGGTATTGCCTTTTACATCCTCAGTCTGATGCTGATCCGCGTGCATGGCAGGGATTCCGATTTTGCCCAAACGCTCGGTTCGGATCGTAAGGCCACACTTTCCGTCTGCCTTTACATCCTCTCGATCATACTTGCAGCCATCAACCCATTCATCTCCCTCGGCATCTATTTCATCGTTGCCTGCATATGGCTGGTGCCGGATCGACGATTCGAGCGGATGATGCAGTAGCGGATCGGGCTTCGCGCTATGGGCGACTCAGGAACCGTGTTAGTCCTCCGATATGCGTGTCGCGGCCTTTCAACGCCTGGCAATATTCGATGCTGTCGATAAGGTCGCGGATGTGCTTGCGCGCGACTTGGCATGGGCCGACGAGCAGGGCATCGACCTCGCGCTTTTCCCTGAATGCTATCTTCAGGGACATAGCTACAAAGCGGCAATTGCCAGGCGGCGCGCACTGTCTCTTGATGATCCTGCCCTGGATGCCTTAGTCGGCCGCTGCGTGTCGGGGAAGACGACCGCCATCATCGGCCTTTTCGAGCGGCGAGGGGAGTCGATCTACAACAGCGCGATCGTCGTGAGGGCGGGGCGGATAGATGGGGCCTATGCCAAGGCGCATCCGCTGGAAAGCGGCTGCACACCCGGCACTGATTTTCCAGTTTGGACGCTGGGCGATTGGCGCTTCGGCATCAATATCTGCGCCGATTTGAGATACCCGTATACCTCGACGCGTCTAGCCAGAAAGGGCGCTGGGTTGATCTGCAATCCCATCAATCTGATGCTGCGGCCTCACAAGGCGGAAAAGTGGCACAAGCCGGGCATATCGGGCCTGCAAATATGCGCCAAACATACCGGATGTTGGGTCATGGCATCAGACGTTGTCGGTAGCAATGATGATGGCTGGTTCAGCTACGGCAGCAGCGCGATCGTCGATCCGAACGGTGTTGTCGTGGCAAAGGCGAAGCCGCATAGCGAAGATGTCCTCGTCTTCGATTTGCCTGATCCACAGCCGGTACGCGGATTCGATCAAAAAACCCCAATGATCGCTACATAATTGCACAAATCACGCTATCCTTTCCCCTATGAGACCGGATCAACTGCTTTATCCCGCGCCTGAAGGGCTGTTCTGTCCGATCGGCGGCTTTTATATCGATCCCGTGCGGCCGGTGGAGCGGGCGTTGATAACGCATGGGCATTCCGATCATGCCCGCGCCGGCCATCGTCAAGTACTCGCCACCCGCCAGACCCTGGATATCATGCGGATACGCTGTGGCGACGGCTTTGCCGGATCCGAACAAGCCGTCGGTTTCGCCGAGGTGTTGACGATCAACGGCGTGCGAGTACGGTTTCATCCGGCCGGGCACGTGCTCGGTTCGGCGCAGATCGCGGTGGAAAAGGATGGGCTGCGCATAGTTGTATCGGGCGATTATAAGCGGCGGCCAGACCCGACCTGTGCGGCATACGTGCCGGTCGCCTGCGATGTCTTCATTACCGAGGCGACGTTCGGGCTGCCGGTGTTTCATCATCCCGATCCGATGGACGAAACGGAAAAACTGCTTGCGTCACTCGGGCAGTTTCCGGAGCGCACCCATCTCATCGGCGCATATGCGCTCGGCAAGGCGCAGCGCGTCATCCGGCTGCTGCGCGATACCGGCTATGACAAGCCGATTTATATTCATGGCGCGCTGGAGACATTGTGCGGCTATTATGCCGGGCAGGGCATTGCGCTGGGCGAGCTATTGCCGGCGACCATCGAAAGCCGGGATCAATCGATCTTCAAGGGCGCTGTCGTCGTCGGCCCACCCTCCGCTTTCCAAGACCGCTGGGCGCGGCGGTTCCATGATCCGTTGCCCGCCTTTGCATCGGGCTGGATGATGGTGCGCCAGCGCGCCAAGCAGCTCGGAGTCGAGCTGCCGCTGGTCATTTCGGATCATTGCGATTGGCCGGAACTGACGGAGACCATCTCCGAGTTGAAGCCGGGCGAAGTCTGGGTCACTCACGGGCGCGAAGAGGCCCTGGTGCGCTGGTGCGAATTGCAAGGCATCTCGGCCAAGCCGTTGCATCTGATCGGCTATGAAGACGAGGGTGACTGATGAAAGCCTTCGCAGACCTCCTCGATCGCCTGGTGCTGACGCCGAGCCGCAATGGCAAGCTGAAGCTGCTCACCGACTATTTCCGTGATACGCCCGACCCGGATCGCGGATACGGTCTCGCCGCAATTGCCGGTACGCTGGAAGTCCGCAACGTCAAGCCGGCCATGCTGCGCGACCTCGTGCTGGAACGCATGGACGAGGTGCTGTTTCGCTACTCTTACGACTATGTCGGCGATCTCGCCGAGACCATCTCGCTGGTCTGGGACAAGGAAAGCGATATCGTCCGGCCGGCCGGGGAGCAGCCGAAACTCGGCGACGTTGTGCGCCGGATGAATGCGCTTGGCCGCACCGAAGTCCGCAGCTTCGTTCGGGACCTGCTCGACCAGCTGGACACGTCAGGCCGTTTTGCTTTCCTGAAGCTCGCCACCGGCGCATTGCGCATCGGCGTGTCGGCGCGGCTTGCCAAGCAGGCTTTGGCGGAGTTGAGCGGCAAGGACGTAGCCGAGATCGAAACGCTATGGCATGGGCTGCAGCCACCCTATGAAAGCCTGTTCCAATGGCTGGAAGGCAGAAGCGACAAGCCTGTGCTGGCGACGCCGGCGATCTTTCATTCCGTCATGCTCGCCAATCCGGTCGAACCGGGTGATCTCGGCGGACTTGATCCCCTTGATTATGCCGCCGAGTGGAAATGGGACGGCATCCGCGTCCAGCTTTCGCGAGCGGGTGCGACGAGCAAGCTTTATTCCCGCTCCGGTGACGATATTTCCGGCGCTTTCCCCGATATCGTCGAGGCCGTGAGTTTCGAGGGCGTCGTCGACGGCGAATTGCTGATCGGCGGCACGGCGCGCTCCAACAGCCCGACGCGTACCTTCTCCGATCTGCAGCAGCGGCTGAACCGCAAGACGGTGACGATGAAGATGCTGGACGAATATCCCGCCTTCATTCGTGCCTATGACCTGCTGTTCGATGGTGAAGAAGATGTGCGTGCCCGCGGCTTTGTGGACCGGCGCGCGCGGCTGGCGGAGATCATTGAGGCGGCACCTCGGGATCGTTTCGATCTCTCGCCGCTGGTCGATTTTACCTCCTGGGAGGAATTGGACCAATTGCGCTCCTCTCCGCCCGATCCGGTTATCGAAGGCGTCATGATCAAGCGCCGCGACAGCGCTTATCTTGCCGGCCGCGCCAAGGGGCCGTGGTTCAAATGGAAACGCAATCCGTACAATGTCGATGCGGTGCTGATGTATGCCCAGCGTGGCCATGGCAAACGTTCGAGCTATTATTCCGATTTCACCTTCGGCGTCTGGTCGATGACGCCGGAGGGCGAGCAACTGGTGCCGGTCGGTAAAGCCTATTTCGGCTTCACGGATGCCGAACTTGAGGTGCTCGACAAGTTTGTGCGCAACAATACCATCGATCGTTTCGGCCCGGTGAGAGCGGTCAGGGCCGATCGCGACTTCGGCTTCGTTCTCGAGGTCGCCTTCGAAGGGATCAACCGTTCGACACGGCACAAATCCGGTGTCGCCATGCGCTTTCCGCGAATTGCTCGTCTCCGGCCTGACAAGCCGCCCTATGAGGCGGATCGGCTGGAAAGTTTGGTGGCGCTAATTGACGCGAAGGCCCCCGCCGTTGATGAATAGGACAGGTTGATTCCTCACCACAATGTGAATTGGCCGCGCCTTTCAACCCGTGCAGATTTCGATTCGCCGGGCATATTTGGACAGAGCATATGACAACGTCTGAAGACAACGCATTTCGCCCCAGTCGCCGCACCGTTCTTGCCGGTCTTGCCGTAACACTTTTTGCTCCCAACATCGCTAAGGCTACCGAAACCAAGGTCCTTGATGCCAGCAAGGCGACCGAGACCAAGACCGAAGCCAAGGTTGTGGATCTCAAGGCCGCTAAAGCCGCGGATGCGCCGACCGATCCGCCGCTTTTGGCCGGTGATTATGCCAAAGAGCGCCACAAGTTTCGGACCGATCTGCTGAACAAGGGGCCGGCGCCCGACAAATATGAACCGCTGGTCGCCCCCTCCGGCGCCGATCAGATATTCTATCGCACCGGCTTGGGAGGTGAGCTGGAGCTCGTCGCCTGGGTGTCGCGCTATGAGCGCACGCCGAAGCCGAAGCCGGCGGTACTATTCCTGCACGGCGGCAACGCCATCGGTCAGGGTCATTGGCTGCTGATGAAGCCTTATATCGATGCAGGCTATATCGTCATGATCCCATCGATGCGTGGCGAAAACGGCCAGAAGGGCAATTTCTCCGGTTTCTACGACGAAGTGGCGGACGTACTTGCCGCATCCAATCGCCTGCGCCATCTGCCGGGCGTCGATCCGCACCGTATGTTCCTTGCCGGCCACAGCGTCGGCGGCACGCTGGCGATGCTTGCGGCGATGTCGACCAAACGCTTCCGTGCGGCCGCTCCCATGTCAGGTAATCCGGATGCCTTCGCCTTCTTCCATCGTTATCCGGAGGATATCCGCTTCAACGCAAAGAACCCGCGCGAATTCCAGATGCGCTCGGCAATCTGCTATGCCCACAGCTTCAAATGCCCCTTGAGGGTGATGCACGCCAACCAAGAGGCCAATATCGAACCCCGGTTGGCGCTGCTCTCCAAACGCGCCCTTGCCGGCGGGGTAAAGATGGAACTGGCGACGGTGCAGGGCAGCCACAATTCGGCGTTGCCGGGAGAGATCGAGCAGAGCATCCAGTTCTTCAGGAGCGTGGCGGCGTAAGAGTTTAGCGCATCAGCCGATCCATCAGCGCCGCCGCTGCTTCCGCGATCACCGTCCCCGGCGGAAAAATCGCATCGGCGCCGGCGGCTTCCAATGCGGCGAAATCCTGGGGCGGGATGACGCCGCCGACGGCAATGAGGATGCGGCCGGCGTGGCGGCGGGTGAGCGCCTCCTTCAGTTCCGGCACCAGCGTCAGATGGCCGGCGGCAAGCGATGAAGCGCCGATGATGTCGACGCCTTCGCGAACCGCAAGATCGGCGACCTCTTCCGGCGTCTGGAACATCGCGCCGACGACGACATCGAAGCCTAGGTCGGCGAAGGCGGTGGCGATGACCTTCTGGCCGCGATCATGGCCGTCCTGCCCCATCTTGGCGACGAGGATGCGCGGCTTTTCGCCCTTTGCCTTGCGGAACGCTTCGACCTTGACGACGGCCCTGTTGAAGAGAGCATCGGCGGTGCCGACTTCCTTGCGATAGACGCCGGATATGGTTCGGATCTCCGCGACATGCCGGCCATAGGCTTTTTCCAACGCCAGCGAGATTTCGCCGACCGTGGCTCTGGCCCGCGCTGCCTTGACGGCAAAATCCAGCAGATTGCCGCTGCCGTTGCGCGCGGCCTCGGTCAGCGTCTCCAGCGCGGCCTCCACGGCTGCCGTCTCGCGCGTGCCCTTCAACTGCTGCAGCTTCGAGAGCTGCCGTGCGCGGACCTCGGAATTGTCCACCTTCAGCACGTCGACGTCGATGTCCTGTTCCGGTCGTGAGAAATTGACGCCGACAACGGTCTGGTGGCCGCTGTCGATACGCGCCTGCGTGCGGGCGGCCGCCTCTTCGATCCGCAGCTTCGGAATGCCCTTCTCGATTGCTTTCGCCATGCCGCCGAGCGCTTCGACTTCTTCGATATGGGTCAGCGCGCGGGCGGCCAAATCATGTGTCAGCCGCTCGACATAGGCTGAGCCGCCCCAGGGATCGATGATATCGGTCGTGCCGGATTCCTTCTGCAGCAGGATCTGCGTGTTGCGGGCGATACGGGCCGAATGGTCTGTCGGCAGTGCAAGCGCTTCGTCGAACGAATTGGTATGCAGGGACTGCGTATGGCCCTGAGTCGCCGCCATGGCTTCGACCATGGTGCGGATGATGTTGTTCATCGGGTCTTGTGCCGTCAACGACCAGCCCGACGTCTGGCTGTGGGTTCGCAGCGCCAGCGATTTCTGGTCCTTCGGCGCAAAGTTCTTCTGCATCAACGCGGCCCAGATCAGTCGGGCCGCACGCATTTTGGCGACTTCCATGAAGAAATTCATGCCGACCGCCCAGAAAAAGGAAAGGCGTGGCGCGAAGCTGTCGATATCGAGCCCGGCAGCTACTCCGGCGCGAGCATATTCGATTCCGTCGGCGATCGTATAGGCGAGTTCCAGATCCGCCGTCGCGCCAGCCTCTTGCATGTGATAGCCGGAAATCGAGATGGAGTTGAATTTTGGCATGCGCTGGCTGGTATAGCTGAAAATGTCCGAAACGATCCGCATCGAGGGCTGTGGCGGATAGATGTAGGTGTTGCGGACCATGAACTCCTTGAGGATGTCGTTCTGGATCGTGCCGGAGAGCCGGTCCTCGGAAACGCCCTGTTCTTCGGCGGCGACGATATAAAGCGCCATCACCGGCAACACTGCACCGTTCATGGTCATCGACACGCTCATCTCGCCAAGCGGGATGCCATCGAAGAGCTGGCGCATATCGAGGATGGAATCGATAGCCACGCCCGCCATGCCGACATCACCGGCGACGCGCGGATGGTCGCTGTCATAGCCGCGGTGGGTGGCAAGATCGAAGGCGACGGAGAGACCCTTCTGGCCGGCCGCGAGATTGCGGCGGTAGAAGGCATTCGATTCCTCGGCGGTGGAGAAACCCGCATATTGGCGGATGGTCCAGGGCTGCTGGACATACATGGTCGGGTAGGGGCCGCGCACAAACGGGGCCGCGCCGGGATAGGTGTCGAGGAAATTCAGACCGGCAAGATCGGCCGTGTCATAGACGCGCTTGACGGCGATACCCTCTGGGGTCTGCCACGAAGGTGCGCCGGTTTTGGGTTTGGACACCTTCGGCTTTTGCCAATCGAGGTTGGCGAAGTCGGGAATATAGGTCACCGGGCCGATACCTCCGCGTATGCCGGGCGTGCGTCGCCCCCCTCAGAGGGGTACGCACTCTCCGCGAATATTGCTGCCACAGTCATACCTCTACCTCATCCAACCGCGCCGGCGTCAGCCCCATATGCTCCGCCACAGCCCCAAGCTCTCCCAAAACCGTCACCGGCCGCTCCGCCTTCGCAGCAAACAATGTCGTCCCCACAATCGGCTTTGCCGCACGCTTCGCTCTTGCCTCGGCCACCATCGCCGCAAGCTGGCCACTGGCGATAACCTTAGCCAATCCGCCATCCCGCTCGATGCCGGTAAAAATCTCCCAGGCCTTTTCGGCCAGAGCCTCGGTCAGCGCCTCTATGCCACCCGTTCCGGCGGCCGGATCGGCGACGTGGTCGAGATGGCTTTCGGCAATCAGGATGGTCTGCGTATTGCGCGCCAGGCGTCGTGCCAGCGGATCGGCGATGCCATGGGCCAGCGTGTGCGGCAGCACCGAAATCTCATCCGCGCCGCCCGTGCCGGCGGCGAAGACGGCGATGGTGTTGCGCAGGATATTGGTTTCCGGGTCCAGCCGGGTGAGCATGCGATAGCTCGTCTCCATGAAGAGGTAGGCTGCGGGGGGATCGGAAATGCCGCAGGCTTCGGCGATGCGGGCAAAGATCATGCGTGCGGCGCGGGCTTTCGCCACTGTGATGAACTGGTTTTGATCGGCTGTGAGGCAGAGGCTCGTGACGCCGAGGACCGCGTCGGGGCCGGTGCCTGCCTGATCCAACATCTTCAGGTGCCCGACGAGAGCCGCGGCCATAACCGCCAGTTCCTGCGCCTCCGTTCCACCGGCATTGTGCACGGCGCGGCCATCCGCATTGAGGAGGGTGCCGGTAAATCCGGTAACATGCAGGCGCTGGAAGCTGTTCGTTATTCCGTTCGTGGTCAAGGTGAAGGTGTCGAGGCCGAAATGCAGCGTCTGACGATTGGAATCTTTGCCAAGCGCCATAGCAAATGCATCTGCAAAAGCCGGGGAGCAGCCTTCGAGGCGCAACGAGATGTTTTTGCCGGCAATTGCCGACGCCAGCCGTACCGCCAGCCCCTCCGTCGCGGCATCGACACCGACACCAAAGGCAGAGGAACCGGTTTTCGAGATTAGGCTGACGCCGCTGCTTCCGTTGGCGAGATCCTCGCCGAGCTGAATGAAGGCACGTTCAATATCCGGATCATCCATACGCTGGCTGACGATCCAAGGCCGGTCGATGTGGCGGCGGGTGAACGGCGTGGCATCCGAGCGGCGGCCATAAAGTGGCTCGATCGCGATGCCGTCATCCGTTCGTGATACCAGCGCTTCCTGGAGATCCTCGCCCTTCAGAGCCCTGTTCACCAGCTTGAGCCATGCCTCGCGACTTGCCGGAGCAAATATGTTCGGGTCCAGACTGTCGATATTCATGCTATCCTCCGTCATCCAAAGGTCTAACCCAAGCCAGGGCAAGGGAAAACAGAAGTTTGGCTAATTGGCGCAATATCTTCGCATCCGACACCAGCCTCGCGCCAGCCGCGCCGGTCATCATGCGGCTGACCGATCCATATCCCAACTGGTTCCCGATGATGGCCGATTTCCTGCCCATTTCCCGTCGCCTGCTTGCCGTTGCAGCCCTTGCTACGGTGTCGGCTTGCAGCATTATTCCCGATACAGGGGCGACCGATCCCGATCGGTTCGCGCAGGAAACTGCGCCTATCTTTTATCAGCCTGAAGGCATCGATCCGCAAAAGGTAAAGCGCCTGCCGGTCCAGCCGGTGCCGCAAGCGCGCGATCTTTTCCGCACACAATTCAATCAGACCTACGGCCTGCCGACCTCCAATCCCGTGCATCAGGCCATGTACGCGCAGAGGAGCGAAGACGATTTCACCCTGCCGGCCATCCCCTATACGCGCATGGACCAGCGGTTCCTGCGTCAGGAAGTGGGTTATCAGACCAACGAAAGGCCCGGCACGATCGTCGTCGATACCAGAAGCCACTATCTCTATTTCGTCGAGCCGGACGGCAAGGCGATGCGTTATGGGGTCGGCCTTGGGGCGGCCGGTTATGCCTGGCATGGCAGAGGCGTCGTCCAGTGGAAGCAGAAATGGCCGCGATGGACGCCGCCAGCGGAAATGGTGGCTCGCGAACCGGAGATCAAGCCGGTTTCGGCTGAGCGCGGCGGCATGAATCCCGGGCCGACCAATCCCCTTGGCGCCCGTGCGCTCTATATTTTCCAGAATGGCAGGGATACGCTCTATCGCATTCACGGCACACCCGACTGGCAGTCGATCGGTAAGGCTGCGTCATCCGGCTGCGTCCGCATGCTGAACCAGGATGTGATCGATCTTTACAATCGAGTGCCTGCAAAGACGGAAGTCGTAGTGCTATAATGTCCTGAAACAAATTTTCGTGATGTTGCATATGTGCGATAGCCGCGCCCGGCGACGCTCTTTAGTTTTATTCCAGTCTCTGTGAATCTCGCCGGGAGCCGAATCGGATAGTTTTGGGTTCCCTTCCAACAGGAATGATGCTGTCGACATGAGTCTGCCTCCTTCTCTTTCCCGACGTAATTTCCTCGCCCTCGCGGGCATTGGTGCGGTTTCGACGCTTGCCGGCTGCGCTTCCACGGTCGAAAGCAACCCGATCGTCAGCCCCGTACAATATAGCGGCTCCGCCTATCGCCCCTCCGACAGCTTGCTTTCCAGCTACAGTGGCGAGCAGCCGGATCCGGCTGTGATCTACGCCGCGATGGATGATGGCGGCTTTCATCTTCCGGCAATACCCTACGAGCAGATCGATCCGAAATATTATCGGCAGCGTGTCGTCAATCCGACCGGCGAGCCGCCAGGCAGCGTCGTCGTCAATACGCGCGAGCGCTTCCTCTATGTCACCGAGCCGGGCGGCACGGCGATGCGTTATGGTATCGGCGTCGGCCGCGAAGGCTTCGCCTGGCAGGGCCGCGGTGTCATCCAGTGGCGCAAGAAATGGCCGCGCTGGAACCCGCCAGACGAAATGGTCGCCCGCCAGCCGGAACTCGTCCAATATTCCATCGAGAATGGCGGCATGGATCCAGGTCTGAAGAATCCGCTCGGTGCGCGCGCGCTTTATATTTTCGAGGATAAGCAGGATTCGCTTTACCGTCTGCACGGTAATCCCGATTGGCGCTCCATTGGCAAGGCCGTTTCCTCGGGCTGCGTCCGTCTGCTCAATCAGGATGTCATCGATCTCTACGATCGCGTGCCGGAACGCGCGCCGATCCTGGTGACGCAGGCTTAAGTTTCTACATCTTTTTGATCAGGGGAATTTAGCGGCTCTCATTCGGCCGTTAAATTCGCTCTCAGCCGTTGCAGCCGGTCGCGCAGACTGGCCATTTCATCCATATCGCAGCCGACTGCTTCGCCAATGGCGGCCATGATCATATTGACCTGGCATTTCATGCCGGCGCCCTTTTCCGTCAGTGAAACGATGACCTGCCGTTCGTCTTTCGGATCGCGCATACGGCCGATCAGGCCGGCCTGCTCCAGGCGTTTCAACAATGGCGACAGCGTGCCGGAATCGAGGTCGAGCTGCTCACCAATAGTTTTGACCGGCAGGCAGCCTTTTTCCCAGAGCACCAGCATTACCAGATATTGCGGATAGGTCAGGCCGACACGATCAAGGATCGGCTTATAGGCGCGATTGAAGGCATGCGCGGTCGCGTAAACGGCAAAACAGAGCTGCCGCTCCAGCCGCTTTTCCTCATCGGGGATCGCCCGCTCCTGCACCTTGTCCGTCATCGCTGCTCCGCCACTTTCTTATTGACCTCATTGTCACAGGTTCACTTTTCAAAAGCAAATCGCAAAAATATGTTGCGTGCTATTAAATCGTGCGATATAGAAAACTCATCCAATCAGCAAGGAGATCTGACATGCCTATCCTCTACACCACCAAAGCTTCCGCCACCGGCGGCCGCGCAGGCCACGCCGTTTCTGAAAACGGCGTTCTCGACGTCACCCTGACCGTGCCGAAGGAACTGGGCGGCGACGGCGCCACCGGCACGAACCCCGAACAGCTCTTCGCCGCCGGCTATTCCGCCTGCTTCCTCGGCGCTCTGAAATTTGTTGCAGGCCAGCAGAAGGTCAAGATTCCGGAAGACGCCAAGGTGACTGCCACGGTTGGAATCGGTCCGCGCGCGGATGGCGGCGGTTTCGGCATCGAAGTGTCTCTATCGGTTCACATTCCTGGCATGGACAAGGCCGAAGCTGAAAAGCTTGCCGCTGCCGCCCACATCGTCTGCCCCTACAGCCATGCCATGCGCACCTCGACGGAAGTGCCGTTCACGGTTGCCTGAGGATAGACTTCCCGGCTCTGCGGCTCACAGAGTAGACGGCATAAAGGAGCGGTGCGCTTTTCGGCGCGCCGCTCCTTTTCTTTTGCAAGAAATTTGCTATATATTTTCTTGAGAAAGGATATGGCCATGATATCCACCCAAGCGATAGGTCATGCAAATCCCAGTGAAACTCTGGTCATCACCAAGGCCGTCGTCAATGCGGCCGAGCGGCTGGGGCTGAATGCGCGCATGCTCGCCGCCGTGATCGGCGTTTCGGAAGCGACGGTGTCGCGTATGAAACGGCAGGATCATCTCCTGGAGCGGAACAGCAAATCATTTGAACTCGCCGTGCTCTTCATACGTCTGTTCCGCTCGCTCGATGCCATCGTCGGCGGTGATGAGGCCGTGGCGCGGCAATGGCTGCGTAATGTCAATCTCGCCTTCGGCGCAACGCCGCTTGAAAAGATCACCTCCATTTCCGGATTGACCGATGTCCTTGCCTATCTGGACGCCCGCCGCGCTCTCGTCTGAGGCTCGACCGATCTCCGGCCGTTATTGGCGGCTAGTGGAGGCGCAGCATCAGGTCTCGACCTTGAAACTGGTGGATACGCTGGAAGAGCAGGCGCTTCTCGAACATCTGCTGGAGGAGAGCAAGCCGGCGCTGCCGCCGGAATGCATCGGCCTGGATTATCTATTGGCCACCCCCTTCCGCTACGGAGCGGTCTACCCATACGGCTCGCGCTTCAGACGGGCAGGACGTACCCTCGGCGTCTTTTATGCATCCGGGCAGGTTGAAACGGCGCTGGCCGAAATGAGTTTTTACCGACTGCTTTTCTTTGGCGACTCTCCGGAGACACCCTTGCCCGCCAATGCGGCGGAATATACCGCTTTCGCCGCTGCAATAGCGACCAGTGAAGCGATCGATCTTACCCGTTCTCCGTTGGATCGGGATCGCGAAGCTTGGACCGACCCCGTCAACTACGAAGCCTGCCAGTCGCTCGCCGACGCGGCGCGGGCAGGGGGCATTCAAGCGATCCTCTACCGGTCCGTC
Source organism: Rhizobium mayense (assembly GCF_030272705.1). Taxonomy (GTDB): domain Bacteria; phylum Pseudomonadota; class Alphaproteobacteria; order Rhizobiales; family Rhizobiaceae; genus Rhizobium; species Rhizobium mayense. Next base: position 57,844 of record NZ_JARFYM010000027.1, read on the forward strand.
AGGGATCCCCAAGGCGGCAAGAATATTGCGCTTCTGACAGCCCATGCCTTTGCGGCGCGCGAACCCGTCGAACGCCAGACCTGGCGCATCCGACTATCGCCAACCGGGGTTCAGGCGCTCTGCGATTTTCCGAGAAGCCGCATTGGTTTCGCGCGGAGCGATTTTGGGGCTGATCCCCGCATGCGAAATAGCGCTTAAGACAGCGCGAGCAGATCCTGCCGCAGCCGGTCCGCATTGCCATCGGATAGCCGCGCTTCCACTTCGGCGTGCGTCACCTTCCAGATCGGCACGGCCGCCGCAAGCACTGCTTTGCCTGACGGGGTCAGGCTGAGCAATCGAGCGCGGCGATCTTTCGGATTGGGAAGAATGCTCACCCAGCCCCGTCGCTCCAGCGGCTTTAAGGCCGCTGTCAGTGTCGTCTGATCTATTGCGAGCAGGGTCGCCACCGGCCCCATGGCCGCGGGCTCCGGCCTGTTCAACGACATCATCAGGGAAAACTGGCCGTTGGTAAGTCCGAGCGGCCTCAATGCTTCGTCGAAACGGCGCGCCAAGGCCCGAGCAGCGCGCTGCACATGCAGGCAAAGGCAGTTATCGCGCACCAGTAGTGTTGTCTCGAAGGAAATTTCAATCACGTTTGACATGATTCATTAATATTGATATCAATGTATTTGTCAAGATTGGCACATAGCAGACGCCGGAGGAGGGCGCAGGCAATGAACCAAATCGTTTCGCGTGAGGCGTGGCTGGAGGCCCGCCGCGAACTGCTTGCCAAGGAGAAGGAAGCGACGCATTTGCGTGACCGTGTCAATGCGGAACGCCTGGCGCTGCCTTGGGTCAAAGTCGATAAGGATTATGTTTTCGACACGCCCACCGGCAAGAAATCGCTTGCCGACCTCTTCGACGGCCGCAGTCAACTGATCGTGTATCACTTCATGCTCGGTCCGAAGTGGGAGGCCGGATGCCCCGGTTGCTCGTTCCTTGCTGATCATTTCGACGGCACGCTGCCGCATCTCAATCATCACGACGTCACCCTCATTGCCGTTGCCCGCGCGCCGATCGAGAAGATCGAGGCCTACAAGAAACGCATGGGCTGGAAGTTCCCCTGGGTGTCGTCTTTCGCCAACGATTTCAATTTCGACTATCACGTCTCCTTCACCGAGGAGCAGCTTGCCGGCAAAACGGTGTTCTATAATTTCAACGCCATGGACGCCAAGAACGGCCACGACGAGCTCCCTGGACTCAGCGCCTTCTACAAGGATGAAGCCGGCAATATCTTCCATACCTATTCCAGCTATGCCCGCGGCGGCGAGGAGATGATCGGCACGCTGATGATCCTCGACAATGCGCCGAAGGGCCGCAACGAAGGCAGCACCATGGATTTCGTGCGCCGTCACGACGAATATGAGGAAACCCCGAAAGCGCAATCCTCCTGTCACTAGCGGATGGAAGCCCAAGCCATGCGACTTTCCGCGGAAGGTCGCATGGGAACAAAGACCCGAGGTGCCGTGTTTAGAGCACTACGGGGCATTGGGCTCGGCCGGTCGCAAAGGAGGGACGCGATGAAGGCGGAACTGACGGAAGAACACGCATTCCTGCAAAAACTGCTCGGCACATGGGACGTCAATGCCGCCGACCCGGACGGCAGGGTTGATCACGGTGTCTGGACGGAGACTGTCCGCGCGCTCCATGGCCTTTGGTTTTTGTGCGAGGGCGAGGGCACGATGCCCGGTGGCGGCGCCGCCGCGACGCTGCTGACGCTCGGCTATGATCCCGACAAGGGCAAATATATCGGCACCTGGATCGGGAGCATGATGAACCACATGTGGGTCTATGAAGGCGCGCTCGATCAGACCGGCCGCACGCTGGTGCTCGACACGTCAGGACCGGATTTTGAGCACGAAGGCCAGTCGGCCAGCTATCGTGAAGCCATCACATTCATCAACGACAATGAACGCGTCTTTTCCTCCAGTGTCCGCCAACCGGACGGGAGCTGGAAAGAGTTCATGATCGCCAACTACCGCCGCAAGCAATAGGGAGAGCTACAATGGCTGCGAAGGGATATTTTGTCTGGTACGAACTCATGACCACCGACATGGTGGCGGGAGAGGCCTTCTACCGCAAGGTTGTCGGCTGGGACGCCAAGGATGCCGGCATGCCGGAAATCGAAATGGCCTATACTTTGTTCAGCGCCGGCGCAGGCCCGATCGCCGGCATGATGATCCTGCCGGAAGAGGCCAAGGCCATGGGCACGCCGCCCTGCTGGACCGGCTATATCAGCGTGCCCAATGTCGATGAGGCTGCCAAGACGATCGCTGGAAAGGGTGGCAAGGTCTATCGCGAGCCTGGGGACATTCCCGGAGTCGGTCGTTTCGCCGTCGTCGCCGATCCCTATGGCGCCGCCTTCTGCATCTTCACGCCGCAGCCTGGCGACCAGGGCTGGGAGCCGGCCGAACCCAATGCTCCCGGCTATGTCGGCTGGCACGAACTTTATGCTGGCGATGGCCCGAAGGCCTTCGATTTCTATCGCGATATGTTCGGCTGGGAATCGAGCTCCGATTTCGACATGGGTCCGATCGGCACCTACAAGATCTTCAAGATCGGCGACCGCGACTTCGGCGGCATCATGACCAAGCCGGCGGAAATGCCGATGGCCGCCTGGAACTTCTACTTCAATGTCCCGGCAATCGATGCTGCTGTCGGCCGCGTCAACGAAGCTGGCGGCAAGGTCGTCAACGGCCCGATGGAAGTCCCCGGCGGTAGCTGGATCGTCCAATGCACCGACCCGCAAGGCGCATTCTTCTCGCTCGTTGCGCCGGTGCGATAAGACAACACCTCCCCCTTGAGGGGGGAGGTCGCCGCAAAGCGGCGGGTGGGGGTGACTTTCGGATCCGCAGAGATCGTCGCAGATCACCCCACCCCGGACCCGCGGTCCGACTCTCCCCCTCAAGGGGAGGGTAACACTCTACCGCTTCAAGCTACCTAGAATCCCGCGGACCAGCGCCCGCCCGACCTGCGTCGCGACCGTGCGCGCGGCGCTCTTCATCGCTGCTTCCAGGATCGTCTCGCGCTGGTAGCCGGTACGGCCGCGGCTTGTCGGCTTTTCATCGTCGCCGCCAAAACCGGGAAGCGTCCACCGGCCGCCTGCGCTGCCGCTGTCCTGCTTGGCTGCGTCCTGCTCGGCCGCTTTGCGGGCGCGGGCGGTGAGGATTTCGAAGGCGGATTCGCGATCGACGGTCTCATCATAGAGGCCGGCAACCGGGCTGGCATTGATGACGGCTTGGCGCTCGGCGTCGGTCACCGGGCCAATCCGGCCGGACGGCGGACGGATCAAGGTGCGCTCGACGATTGAGGGCGCTCCCTTGCCCTCGAGCATGGAGACCAGCGCTTCGCCGGTGCCGAGCGTGGTGATGACTTCGGCGCAGTTGAAGGCTGGGTTAGGCCGGAAAGTTTCAGCGGCCGTCTGGACGGCCTTCTGTTCGCGCGGTGAATAGGCGCGCAACGCGTGCTGCACGCGGTTGCCAAGCTGCGCGAGCACCGTTTCCGGCACATCGAGCGGGTTCTGTGTGACGAAATAGACGCCAACGCCCTTGGAACGGATCAGACGCACGACCTGCTCGATACGCTCGATTAGTACTTTCGGTGCATCGTTGAAGAGCAGGTGAGCCTCGTCGAAGAAGAACACCAGCTTCGGCTTTTCAGGGTCGCCGACTTCCGGGAGCTCTTCGAAAAGTTCGGACAGCAGCCACAGCAGGAAGGTGGCGTAGAGCCGCGGGTTCATCATCAGCTTGTCGGCGGCGAGCACCGAGATCTGCCCGTAACCGTCATTGCTGACGCGCATGATGTCGGAAATTTTCAGCGCCGGCTCGCCGAAGAAATTCTCCGCCCCCTGTTGCTCCAGGACCAATAGGGCCCGCTGGATCGAACCGACGGAGGATTTCGAGATCAGGCCGAATTGGCTGGAAAGCTCGCTCGCATGGTCGCCCATATAGTTGAGCAAGGCCTGGAGGTCCTTAAGGTCGAGCAGCGCCAGACCATTTTCATCGGCAATCTTGAAAGCGATGTTGAGCACACCTTCCTGTGCTTCCGATGCGTCCATCAACCTTGCCAGTAGCAGCGGTCCCATCTCCGCGATGGTCGCGCGCACGCGATGGCCTTTTTCGCCATAGAGATCCCAGAAGATCACTGGGAATAGCTCGAACTCGTAAGGGGACAGGCCAATTTCCTCGGCGCGCTTCAAAAGGAAATCCTTGGGCTCGCCCTTGGCAGCGACGCCGGACAGGTCGCCCTTGATGTCGGCGCAGAAAACCGGCACGCCGGCCTTGGAAAAACCCTCCGCCAGCACCTGCAGCGTCACCGTCTTGCCTGTGCCGGTCGCACCGGTGACGAGACCATGGCGATTGCCGAATTTCAGTGTCAGAAATTCGTCCTTGTTGACGCTGTCGTCCGGATTGCGACTGGCGCCGACGAAAATCTGTCCGTCTTGCTGCGGCATGAGGTGTCGTCTCCCTTTGGGCGGCACGGCGACTTTCAAAGGGTTGCCTAGGCCCGTTCATTGATTTGTCCTGACGCTGTTATAAGAAGAGACTTGAATGGGGACAACCGTTCGCTTCATGGTGATGCTTCCGGTAGAGTCAGGCACAACGCGGCCAGGCTCGAGTCGGCGGGCGCATTCAATTACGTTGACGTTAACGTCATAAGTAACAGGCAGGAGGCCAGAATGAACGAGATTATTGATCAGATCGCAACGAAAGCCGGCATTTCCCCCGACATCGCGGAGAAGGCTGTGGGCATGATGCTTGGCTTCCTTCAGCGCGAAGCGCCGGACGGCCCCGTCACCAAGATGATCGATGCCATCCCCGGCGCTTCCGATCTCGTGGCGCAATATAATGGTGAAGAAACGTCCGGTGGCGGCCTGCTCGGCGGCCTCCTCAACGCAGTGGGCGCCGGCGGCGGCCTCATGGCGCTCGGCCAGTCGCTGATGAGCAGCGGTCTCGACATGGGCCAAATTTCTTCGCTCGCCAAGGAAACCATTGCGACCGCTCGGGTACATGCCGGCGATGAAGTGGTCGATCAGGTCGTCAACTCCGTGCCGGGGTTGAGCCAGTTCCTGTAATCCATGTCATTCCCTCTCCCCGCCTGCGGGGAGAAGGTGAGGGGCCGGGCACTTAGGCTCGGTAACAGTGGATGAACCTGACAGTCCCCGAGATTGCGGGGACAGCATGCTCCACCTTTGCGAGTGGATCGGGAAGGGCCCCTCATCCGAGTCGACATTTCGCGTCGGCCAACAATGTCTCCGCCCACCTTCTCCCCGCACTGCGGGGTGAAGGTGTTTCGTTTCTTACAGGCCAGCCACATGTCCGCGAACTCCATTCCTGCTCTTTTGCCGAACGGCCCCGGGCATCAGTTCGTGCTCTACGGCGATTCCTGTTCCGGGGTTCCCGGGGCGCTGCACGAGAAAACCTTTGCCGCCGTCAACGCTGTTTTGCGCCGGCTCGATCCGCCGCCGGAATTCATCCTGTTTCCGGGCGACGAGATCATCGGCCTGACCGCCGATCCGGAGGCTTTGAGGGCGCAATGGCGGCACTGGTTCGAGCATGAAATGGGTTGGCTTGATCGTCAAAAGACGCCCCTTTGGCACACGACGGGCAACCACACCGCCTATGACGAAATGAGCGAGCGGGCGTTTCGCGAGGTCCTGCGGCTTCCGGATAACGGGCCGCCGGGCCAGCAAGGACTGTCTTATTGGGTGCGCCGCGGTGATCTTCTTCTGGTTTTCGTCCATACACTGTGGACCGGGCTCGGCGGCGAGGGCCATGTCGAGACGGAGTGGCTGGAGGCGACGCTGAAACAACACGGCGACGCGCGCCATAAGATCGTCCTCGGCCATCACCCGGTTTTCCCCATCAACGGTTTTTCCGGATCGTATCAGCGCGAGATCGGTCCGGATTACGCCAGCCGGTTTTGGGATATTCTGGTCGAGGCGGACGTTCTGGCCTATGTCTGCAGCCATATCCTCGCCTTCGACGTTCAGGTTCACCGCGGCGTCCTGCAGCTTTGTACCGCCGGTGCCGGGACGGCGCATAGAATGCCGGAGGGCGTGGAATATCTTCATTGCATCCAGGCGGCGCTGGACGCGGACTATTTTCTCTATCAGGTGCTGGATACGGACGGCGCCGTCCGTGAACGACTGCAATGGCCTTTCAAGCCGGCCGATCCCGAGAGCTGGCAAACCCTCTCGCCCGGGATGCATCCGGCCGACTTTACCGGCCCGATGAACAGTGATCGCGTCATCGAATTGCGGATACAGGGCCTGATGCCGGAGACAGCACATCCGCCGGCCCAAACACTCTTCTCTGCCTTCAATCCCGATGTCATTGCACCGCTCTGGCTCGGGTTACGCGGTCCGCGGCAAACCCTGACCTTGATCCTGGGCCGCGAGCCCGGCCGCAGCCCGCACTACTGGTTCGGGCCCGATGTTGCGGCAGGCGAGGCTTTCGACGTTGAGATCGCATTGCATGCCGGAATGGGTCCAAGCGGCGTGCTCTATCGCGTGCACGGCGATGACAGATGGACTTCGTTCGACGGAGCCTCCGCGACGGGCCTTGAACGCTTGGTGTGGCCGACGCGATGGAGCGTTGGCCACGGTCAGCGCGGCACCGAAGACCGCGTCTTCGTGGGCGAGGGGTTGGAGGTAGCGTTTGCCGCGGGATAGGCGTCGCGCCTCCTCCTTTACGTCTCAATCGTCTCCGATCTGATGCCAGACGCGGCCGTCACGCCCGATGAGCTCGTCCGCACAGGCCGGTCCCATGCTGCCCGGGGCATAGGGATCGGGTTTGCTGCCGTCGGCGGCCCAGAGATCGATAAAGGGCTGCACTGCCGCCCAGCCGGCTTCGATGCTGTCGGCGCGCTGGAATAGGGTCTGGTCGCCGAGGAAAAGTTCGTAGAGCAGCGATTCATAGCCCGTCTGATGACCGATGTCGAAATGGTCGGCATAGCGGAAATCGAGCTCGATCGGCGCGGTCTTCAGTACCAACCCCGGCGATTTGATGGAGATTCCCATCTGCAGCCCTTCGTTGGGCTGCACCTGAATGATGAGCTTGTTCGGCGGCAGGTCCGGACGCGAAGGTGCGCGGGGAAATTGCGCGAAAGGCACCTGCCGGAAGGTGATGACGACTTCGGTGTCACGCGCCCTCAAGGCCTTGCCCGTTCGCAGATAGAAGGGCACGCCTGCCCAACGCCAGGTGTCGACGTAAAGTTTCAGCGCCACGTAGGTTTCGGTATTGCTGTCTGGCGCGACATCCTTCGTCTCTGTGTAGGCCGGTAGATCCTTGCCGTCGAGCGGCCCGGCGGTATAGGCGCCGCGCACCGCGTTTTTCGCCGCCTCCTCTTGCGAATAGTGGCGTAGCGCCTTTAGCACCTTGCCCTTTTCGTTGCGGACGGATTCTGCGTCGAAGCTGTTCGGCGGCTCCATGGCCACCATGGCAAGCAGCTGGAACAGATGGTTCGGCACCATATCACGCAAAGCACCCGTCGCGTCGTAGAACTTGCCGCGCGTACCGACATCCACAAATTCCGCCGCTGTGATCTGCACATGGTCGACGTAGTTGTTGTTCCACAGGGCTTCGATCATCATGTTGGCAAAGCGCGTCGTCATGATGTTCTGCACCGTTTCCTTACCGAGGAAATGGTCGATGCGATAGACTTGGCTCTCGTCCGCGCTGTGCAGAAGCGTCGCGTTCAACATCTGCGCGGAAGCGAGGTCATGACCGAACGGCTTCTCGATGGCGATGCGCCGGAAGACGCCGGCGGTTTCGTCAAGAAGCCCATGCTCGGCGAGGCGGCTGGTGATGTCGCCGAAAAAGCGCGGCTGCACGGCAAAATAGAAAGCGGCATTGGCGCTCGACGCATGCTGCAGCCGCCTGCTGATTTCCTGATAGATTGCGCCCTGAGTGAAGTCACCAGAGATATACGAGATGCGCGTCTTCAACCTCTGCCAGGCATCGCTCTGCTGCGCTTGCTCCATTCCGTTGGCGGCGAGGAAGGTGTCAAGATGCTTGACCAGGAATTCGTCGCCGCCGGGTTCGATGCTGACGCCGAGCACATGCAGATCGTCGCCCAACATGCCGGCCTTGGTCATGTTGATCAGCGTCGGCATCAGCAGCCGGCGCGTCAGGTCGCCGGTTGCACCGAAAATGACAAGCGTCAGCGGCGGAGCGGGGGGAACGGTGAAGCCAGTCATGAATGCACCTCCGTCTGGATTAGGGAGATCAGGTTTCTGGACGACATGCATCTTCTCCTTCAGCCGTGCTTTCGTGCTTGGGCGAAGATGTTCTAACCCAAGATCGAGAAAACCGGAATCGCTTTTCGAAAGGGGTTCCACTCCGAGGCACGACCGCATGGGCGGGCGTCGCCACGGCATGTGCTATATGGTGCCCCTATTTCTTCACGGCGATCATGAACAGCCGCGGAAACCGTAGCAAGACTTTGCCATCCACCAGCGGTGGATAGGCCTTTTCGATGCGTGCGAGATAGTCGGCGGTGAAGGCTTCACGGTGTTCGGCGCCGGCATGATCGAGATAGGGGCGCAGGCCCGTGCCCTTGACCCATTCGACGATGGCCGCGGCATTTTCCAGCGGGTGATTGTAGTTGATGTGCCAGATGTCGAAGCGCGCCGACCTGCCGATCAGCCGGTTGTAATAAACAGATGGCGAGGGCAGGGGATTGCGGCGCACGCTCTTCTTCGCGAAAGCCTCGCTCCAGGGGCCGTTTTTCGCGGTCTCCTCCATCATGAGGTGGCTGAGTTCGGTCAGATTGTCCGGCATCTGGATCGCGAGCACGCCGCCTGGCTTGAGCCCGTCCATCAGCCGCTCGAAAATGTCGAGATGATCAGGCAGCCATTGGAAGACGGCGTTGGCGAAAAGAAGGTCGACAGGTTCTTCCGGATGCCACGTGGCAAGATCGGCTTTGACGAATTCCGTGCCGGGCATGCGCTCGCGGGCCGCCTCCAGCATGTTCTCGTCGCTATCGAGGCCGGAGACGCCGGCCGCGCCGTAGCGCTCCACGATCAGTTCGGTTGAATTACCCGGCCCGCAGCCAAGATCGATGGCACGGTCGATGCGCTCCAGCGGCACTTGCGCCAGGAGATCGCGCGCCGGGCGCGTGCGTTCATCTTCGAATTTCACATACTGGCCGGCAGACCACGCCATGATGGTATCCTCTTCATCAGACTGCATATTCCATCCGGAGAATCCGGACCTTGACGATATTGCCCCCGGCGAGTTTGATCACGTCGAAGGCGAGATCACCAGACGTGAAGTTCTCGCCCTCGTGCGGCAAATGGCCCAGCCGCCGGAGAATGAAGCCGGTAGGCATTGCCGAGAATTTGTCGAGGCTGCCGCGGGCGAGGGGAAAGCGCAAATGGCCCATCTCGATATCATACAGTCCGTGTCAAAAACGTGTAATCACGCTGATCCCCGTACCCTCCGCCTTATCCAGCGCCATAAGCGCCGGCACAGCTTCTTCCAGGCTGATTTTGCGGCCGATCAGCTTTTGCGGGGCGATCTTGCCCGCGGCAAGCATGTCCAGCATAGCATCGTAGCGCCAGGCCTGCATGCCGTGGCTGCCGTAGATTTCCAGCTCGTGGCCGATCACCTGCGCCATCGGGATCTGTGGCGCGGCATGTTCGCCGAGCATTAGGCCGACCTGCACATGCCGGCCGCGGCGGCGCAGATTTTTGATCGAATTGAAGCAGGTGACGGGATGGCCGAGCGCATCGATCGAGACATGCGCGCCGCCCTTGGTGATCTCGCGCACGGCCTCAGCGACATCGGCAACGCTGGCCGCATTGATCGTTGCGACCGCGCCGCATTCGTGCGCGAAAGCCAGCTTCTCGTCGGAAATGTCGATGCCGATGGCATTCGCGCCGAGCGCATTGGCGATCATGATGGCGGACAGACCGACGCCGCCGCAGCCATGCACCGCGATCCATTCGCCTGGCCGCGTTCTGGCCTGGTCGGCAACTGCGCGAAACGAAGTGGCGAAACGGCAGCCGAGGCTTGCCGCCGTCGCATCGTCGATCGTCTCCGGCAAATGCACCAGGTTGGTGTCGGCATAGTCGATCGCCACATATTCGGCAAAGGAACCCCAATGAGTGAAGCCGGGCTGGAACTGGTTCGGGCAGACCTGCTGATTGCCGGAATGGCATTCGGCGCAATGGCCGCAGCCGGAAACGAACGGCACGGTGACGCGGTCGCCAACCTTGAAGCGGACGACGCCCCGGCCGGTCGCCACCACCTTGCCTGCCAGTTCATGGCCGGGCACGTGCGGCAGTTTGATGTCGGGGTCATGACCCATCCAGCCATGCCAATCGCTGCGGCAAAGGCCTGACGCGCCGATGGCGATCACGACGCCGTCTTCCCCCGGAGTGGGATCGGGGAGGGTGCGAATATCGGGCTTGGCCTCAAAGGCCTCATAATACATAGCTTTCATGGGAATCTCGCCTGTCCTGCCGCGGTTGGCATGATCCATCATTTTTCCTGATTCACCCATTCGTCAAGCTATTGTTTCAGCGCATGAAAATTGCGCAGGGAATGCAGCTTCCGGCGCTTTGTTGCGAATGGATTTTGGACCGAAATTTCCGCTTGACCCTTAGGTTGCGCAGGCATTTTCTTCCCGCTTTTAGGAGGAACTTATCATGGCCGTCGATACATCCCCCCGCACTGCAACCTGGACCTATGTCGATGGAGAATGGCTCTCCGGCAATCCGCCGCTGATTGGCCCGACTTCGCATGCAATGTGGCTGGGTTCGACCGTGTTCGACGGTGCGCGCTGGTTCGACGGCATCGCGCCCGATCTCGATCTGCATTGCCAGCGCATCAACCGCTCCGCGATCGCCATGGGGCTGAAGCCGCTGAAGACGGCCGAGGAGATCGAGGTGCTCGCCTTGGAAGGCGTGAAGAAATTCGAAGGCAAGATCCCGATCTACATCAAGCCCATGTATTGGGGCGAGCATGGCTCGCCGGGCAGCGTCGTCGCCGTCGATCCGGAATCGACCCGTTTTGCACTCTGCCTGTTCGAAGCTCCGCTCGGTGGTCATGGCGGCGTGACACTCACTGTCTCGCCCTTCCGCCGCCCGTCGCCGGAAACCGCGATGACCGACGCCAAGACCGGTTCGCTTTATCCGAACAGCGGCCGCATGATCTTGGAAGCGAAGAAGCGCGGCTTCGACAATGCGTTGGTTCGCGACGTAAACGGCAATGTTGTCGAGACTGCATCTTCCAACGTCTTCATGGTGAAGGACAGCGTCGTCTACACGCCGGTCGCCAACCGCACCTTCCTCGCCGGCATCACGCGGGCCCGCGTCATGGGCCTCTTGCGCCGGGCAGGGTTCGATGTGCGTGAGGAGACGCTTTCCGTTGAACAATTCATGGCTGCCGACGAGATTTTCACCACCGGCAACTACTCCAAGGTCGTTTCGGTCAACCGCCTCGACGGTCGCGAATTCCAGCAGGGTCCAATCGCCCGCAAGGCGCTGGAGCTATACATGGACTGGGCTTACGGCCGAAACGCCAGCGAAGAGTGATCGGACTTTACCCGAGCAATCGATCCAGTGAACCGATTACAGCGACGAATGCGCTGAGCTTAGGCGAAGCGCAAGGCAGCAAAAAGCGCAGGGCCGGTTAAGCCCTGCCCTAGGAATTCCATCAGGACTTTACGGCCGCACCGGCGTTCCGGAACGACCGGCCGAAGCGATATAGGATTGCGGCGCGAAGAAGATGCCATCGGCCTCGAAGGCTTCGAGGTCCTCTTCCTGGAGGGCCTGGCGGACTTTTGGTCTAGCGCCGACGCGGGCCATGAACCCATGTACCGCTGGCCAGCGGGTGAGGTCGATCTTGATCCAGGGCGACCAGTTCAGGCAGACGAAGAGATAGGCGTCGGCGATCGTGAAATCGTCACCGGTCAGATAGGCGCCGGCAAACCGGCCGTTCAGCCAATCCAGTCGTTTGGAGACCAGCGCATGGATGCCGGCATGGGCGCCTTCGTAAGCGGAGTTGAACAGCATTGCCATCGGCTTGTGCAGTTCGGAGGTGATGAAGTTCAAATAGGATTGCACTTGGTTGCGGGCGTAGGTTCCGGCCTTCGGCAGCATGCGTGATCCTTCCGGCGAGCATTCCGCGAGGAGCTGCACGATCGCCGGCCCCTCGGTCAATATGCTGCCGTCATCCAGCATCAAGGCCGGCACGTAGCCGTTGCCGTTGATGGCGAGGTAGTCGTCACCCGAACTCGTCCGATGCGTCTTACGATCGACTTCGACCAGCTCTATATCGAGCCCCAGTTCCCGACAAACAATGTGCGGCGACAGCGAGCATGCAGCTGGGTGCATATAGAGTTTCATCAGGTCTTCCTCCTTCTCGGCGCGGGCACGAAGCATCGCGCGAATATCCGTTGAACATTTGTACCATCTCGCATAAAATTCGCTCGGTCAAGATTTTTATGCGAAACGGTATAAAATATGAGAAGCGAGAAAAAGCAGGGCCGCCCACGCGCCTTCGATGCCAAGACGGTGATCGGGCAAGCGCGGGAGGTTTTCTGGGACAAGGGATTTTCCGCGGCGTCGCTCGATACGCTGAGCGCTGCGACGAAGCTGAACCGGCCGAGCCTCTACGGCGCGTTCGGCGACAAAGAAGAACTCTATCTGGATGCCTTGGAAGACTACCGCGAAGACAGCATGGATGTGTTGTCGGAGGCTCTCGATCCCGCTTTGCCGCTGCGGGACAACCTGGCGAGCGTCTATGCCACGGCTTTGAAAATATATCTGCACGGCGAGACGGCAGCACGCGGCTGCTTTTTGATCAGCACCGCGACGGCGGAGGCTATTCAGCATGCCCGTGTGCGTGAGGTGCTGGGCCGCAGCCTGAATGACTTCGACGACGCAATCAAGGAACGGATGGAGCTTGCGGTGGAGCGGGGCGAACTCCCAGCGGATGCCGATCCGGCGATTCTGGCACGGCTTGCTTCCGCGGTCATGCATTCGCTCGCCGTGCGGGCCCGTGCAGGCGATACGCGCGAAACGCTGGAAGCGCTTGCGCGCTCCGGCGTCGATCTCATCTGCGGTCGGAAATAATTAAATTAGGCGATGCGAAAGTAGTATTTGTGGTAAAATAACCTTGGTCGGCAAAATCACCGAGGAGGCCGCCATGAAAATCTCTATTCCCGCTTCTGTCTATGTTTTCGACTATTACAGGCTGTTTTTGCAGCTCTGTGTCATCGCGGCGACCGGGTTCGTCATCTATTCGATGCTGTTCGGATTGACGTGGTGACGTAACGTCGGAAGTGATTGAAGTGTCCGGCCCCTTATGGGGCCGTCTGCTCCTTCGGGCTGACCCACCAGCAATAAACCGCGCCGATCGCCAGCAGCACGCAGGTGCCGAGAAATACGGCGCGCATGCCGATATGGCCGCCGACAAAGCCGCCCATGACGGGGCCGACCACCTGACCGGCGAATTGCGAAGAGGTGGCCAGGCCGAGTATGCCCCCGGCTGCCGCATCCGGCACATTGTGGCGGATAACCGCGGTGATGCACGGCAGCAGCCCGCCGAGCGCAATGCCCATCAGGAAACGCAGTGCAATCAATTGCCAGGCCGCCGTCACGAACGCCTGTGGGATCAACAGCAGTGCGGCGACCGCAAGAGCTGCCATGATCACGGTCCAGTGGCCGATGCGGTCGGCAAGCTTGCCGAGCCACGAGGCTGAAAGGATGCTCCCGAGCGCGGCGACGGCCATGACCACGCCCGAAACCATCGTGACATGTGCATCATCGACGAATTGCGCGACGTAGACGGTGATGATCGGTTCGATGGACATGTTGGCGAGCATCAGCAGCAGCCCGATCGTCAGCATCGCGACGACGGGCCGCTTGTCAGGGATGGAAGCCCAGCCGCCGCTTGCCTTTGCCGCCTTCTTTCGTGCCGGCGATTTCTCTTCCCTGATAAAAAAGGTGGTCGCCAGGAACGTCAGGAAAATCACGCCGCCGGCGAGCAGGAAGGTGCCGCGAATGCCGATGATGGGCGGCAGGGCACCGCCGATCAGTGGTCCAACCAGATTGCCGGCCATGACGCCGGAGGACAGCATGCCGAGCGCCCAGGCCGAGCGATGTTTTGGCGTCTGGGTCGCGACCAGCACCATCGAGCCCGAGGCATAACCGCCGGCAAGCCCGGTGAACATTCGCAGCGCGACCAATTCCCAGACGTTGCCCGCCATCCCCATCAGCGAGATGGCCACGGTCATGCCGAGACTCGCGCGCACCAGCATCAGCTTGCGGCCATAGATATCGCCGAGCCTGCCCCACAGCGGCGCCACGAAAGCCGCGGCAAAGAAGGTGGCGCCATAGGCGATGCCGGACCATTGCACGGTTTCCGCCTTGTCGACGACGCCAAGTTCTTCGACATAGAGCGGCAGGAAGGGAAGCAGCAGCGTCATCGCCACGATGGTGGTAAAGGAGCCGAGGAGGCAGATGATCAGATTCCGCATCCAATAAGCGGTTTCCGGTTCAGCCGGCGCGGCCGCATCCCATCTTGTCTGAACAGTCATCTCTTGGCCTTTGCATTCGTCGTATAAAATAATTCCTGGCTGCCCGACGCCAGGATGTGTCCCTTCGTCGCGGCAAGCAGATCGGCGCGGGTGAAGAGATCGGGCAGATTGAGCCGGTCCACGTCGAGTGCGTAGACGGTGACGTGATAGCTGTGGACCCGCTCGTCGTTCCAGGGTGGGCAGGCACCCATGTAGCCGCCATGCGGCCCATTCGCCAAGGAGCCACCACCTGCGCCATTCTGTCCGCGCCGGCCGTGGGCGGTGCGTTCGAGCGGCAATCCGGCCTCCGGGGGACCGTCGCCATCGGCACCTTCGGGAAGTTTGGTCAGCGAAGCCGGGATATCGGCGAGCACCCAATGGACGAATTCGATCCGCTTGAACGTCTTCGGAATGCTTTTGTCATCCTTGTTGAACACTGAGAAATCGGCCGGCGCATCGGGGTCGACCATCGTCAGTGCGTAGGAGCGTGTGCCCTTCGGTCCCTTTGACCATGACAGCGCGAGGCTCCTGTTCGGCCCAGGCGCTGACTTGCCGTTCGCCGTGGCGATACAGGACGCGTTTTCCGGCAGCAACATCAGGCCATCGCTCTTTTCGAACGTGACCTTGAGATCAGCCGCCGAGGCCGGCCCGCCGGCTGCAAGCGTTGCGGTGGCGGCGGCGATTGCGCCGAGGAAATGGGTGAAATTTCGCATGGTCTTGCCCTTTCTTGTTTCAGCCCTTTCGAGCTCTCGGGCAGGTCTAACAAATCGTCCTGGCGCTCCGGTGCGCCCAAACGCTCAAAATTCGTCCGGAAACGCTCAAGCGTTCCGTAGCCGTTCGGCAAATCGGCGGGGTGAACGATAGCCGGTGGCAAGCGCTGCCTCGCGCAGCGACAATCCATCTTCGGTCAAAAGCGTGGTTGCCAAAGCCACCCGTTCGCTCGCCATAACGTCACGCAACGACGAGCCTTCCTGCGACAGGCGCCGCCGCAGCGTTGCGTTACTGGTGCCGAGTTCGGCAGCAATGAGGTCGGCGGTCCAGGCGCGGTCCGGCTGCCAGCGCACCAACGCGCGCACGGCCTCGGCCGTCGTTTCGGGCGAGGCGGGCAGGGCGCCGCGTATGCCGAGCACCATCAGCACTTCCATCAGGCGATGCTCGATCAGCGCCTTCGGCAATTCGCCCGACGCGATGCCTTCGCCGGCATGATGGATGGCTGCGGCGAGCACCGGATCGAGCGGCAGGTCGATCTGCGACGCCACGCGCCCCGGAGGAAAGGCCCGGAGCGCGCGGCGCACCAACTCGTCGGGGAAGCTGATGAAGATGGCGCGATAGACGCCGCTATGCGGATCAGGATCGTTTACGACATCGCCGCGCCAGCCCGCGGGCAACACCAGCACCGTGCCGGCCGGAAAGCGCCGACGGCGCCCCATGCTCAGCACATCCTTGAAGCCCTCGACAAGAACGACGATCGAGACCTGGGAAAAGTTCGAGCCGGCAATACGCTCGCGCTGCCGGGTAACGAAGGTGAAAAGCGTGGAGTAGCTTTTTTCGCCAACCGGCATGGTGGCCGGGCGGTTGTCTTTGCCCGCCAGGCGGCGCAACTTTTCCAATATTTGCTGAGCCTCGGGCATGACGGCGGCTTCCTGCTGATATCCATGACAGCAGTAGTCTGGACCACTCCACAGGCGATGCCAAGCCGGCAAAGCGCCTTGTCGGTTCCCTCATCTCATGATATAAAACTGATTGCATTTTGCAATCAGATTGCCGGCGATCAGATCTATATCCAATGCGGTTGCCGGATAGAGAGGAGATGCACCATGAGTACTCTTGATAATGCCCGCTGCGACACGGTGCGGCGGCTATATGCCGCCTATGTCGCACAACATCCTGACGTTGTCGGCCCAATGCTGACCAGCGATTTTACCTTTTCCAGCCCGCGCGACGATCGCATCGACCGCGACCAATATTTTAAGAATTGTTGGCCGAAGGAGAAGATCTTTCGCGCCATTCATATTGAACATCTCGTGCCGGATCGCGACGAGGTAATCGTTGGCTATCGCGCCGAAAAGATGGACGGAAGCAGTTTTCGCAATATGGAGATGATCCGCTTTACCGGCGACAGGATCGCCGAGGTAAACGTCTATTTCGGACGCAATGTCTAAGACATAGTGGGCCAGCTCGAAAAAGCCGGCCCGTTCACTCGCGTTACGCCCGGGCGCGGGATAGCGCATGGCCGCGATGGATCGTCCAGGCTTGCAGAAGGCTGCCGGCGGCA
This sequence comes from Rhizobium mayense, assembly GCF_030272705.1. GTDB lineage: Bacteria > Pseudomonadota > Alphaproteobacteria > Rhizobiales > Rhizobiaceae > Rhizobium > Rhizobium mayense. The sequence goes on from NZ_JARFYM010000027.1 coordinate 74,687, forward strand.
AACAGGATCACCCAGGCGAGCAAGGCCATCTGCACCGGCGGCGAATCCGGACCGTTGCCGATCGGATGCGATGGCGGGAGCCGCGAGAGCGTTTCATTAATGCCGGGAACCCAGAGCAGGAAATAGGTGAAGGACAGGCCGAACGCCCTCAGATAGGCCCGCAGCCGACCGAGAAAGCTTATTCTCCCCACCAGAATTGCGCCTGATGCCACCAGCAGGGTCACGATGCCGAGCGCGTGTCCCGGATTGAACCCACCTGTAGAAGACAGTCCGAAGGAGGTCACCACCGACAGCGCCAAACCGCCAAGATAGATCTGTCCCGATCGCATCTGGGGTTGGATGCCGCCATGCTTTGCAAAGCTGTAGAGCCCTGCAACGATCGGGACGACGCTGATGGCGGTGTGGAGTTCGCCGAGCAAGGAGAGAGGAGCGGGCATAATGAGTTCCTTTGTATATCGACTAGTAGGTAGCCTTGAGACGCGAGCTATGGACGCTTTCGGATCCTCCTCGCTCTTCGATGATTGAATGCATAACCTACTAGTTGGTAGGCTGTCAATGAATGAATGTCTGCCGTCAGTCCGTGTTGAAGCCGCAAGTCCGGTCTGTGTCTTGGTTCAGCGCGCGGTTATCACTGTTATCGCCGCCTGCAATGCTGCAGTCGGACCGCTCAGCGGCCGCGCATAGTCGTTACCCAAGAGGGCGACCGCTCCGGTCATCGATGCCTGCGCGAAGGCCACTGTCTTGGCCCCTTCACGATAGGCTGCCTCCGCCGCCTCGGCGATCCCAGCCAGATAAGCATCCTGTTTGCCGGCCCGGAACAGCACCCATGCGCCGTAGATCAGGCGGACATCAATCTCGGCGCCTGTCGTCTTCGCTGCCTCTTCGAATAGTCTCGTGGTTGGAGCGATGGTCGTCTCGGTCGTGCAAAGGACGGTGACCTTGCCGCCGGCCTCCACGGCGTTTTCGGCAAGCGCGCCGTCCGCTCTGACAATGGGTACCTCGCATCTGTCCGCCGCCAGCGATGCCGCGGGTCCAAGGGTCGAGCAATTGAGCACGACAACATCAGCATCCTGCGCGAGACGCAGAATGACCGCGGCCGTTTCCGCTTCGATGTCGGGCGTCAGTCCGCCCGCCCGTTCAGCAGCGAAAAGAAGATCGGCGCGGACATGATGATGAAGACAGTCGGCCGGAAAGCCTAGCTGCTTTGCGGCATCTTCATAGATGGAGATGTTGCTTTCGGCGGTATGCAGGCAGGCGATGATCATGGGTAATCTTTGAAAATCGAGTGGTACGGCCAGGAATCTTAGCAACTCCGCCTGCGCTTCACCATGGTTCGATTTGATCGCTTTTTTCACCATTGGCGTCCCCATGTCAGGAGCGGCAAAAATACTAGCGCAAACAAGGGTAAATTTTCCTCGACCTCATGATTTTTTGGCACGGCGCCGGTTGCCCTTCACAGCGTCCCCTCCTATGTTCCCGATCACCTGCCGACGCAATCTATTGCCAAGAGGAGATATGACCATGGCTTTCGAATTGCCTGAACTTCCCTATGATTACGAAGCGCTTTCCCCCTTCATGTCGCGTGAAACTCTCGAGTATCACCACGACAAGCACCACAAGGCTTACGTCGACAACGGCAACAAGCTCGCTGCAGAAGCAGGTCTTGCCGATCTTTCTCTCGAAGAGATCGTGAAGAAGTCTTTCGGCACTAACGCCGGCCTCTTCAACAACGCTGCCCAGCACTACAATCACATCCATTTCTGGAAGTGGATGAAGAAGGGCGGCGGCGGCAACAAGCTGCCGGGTAAGCTGGAAGCAGCCTTCGCCTCCGATCTCGGCGGCTACGACAAGTTCAAGGCCGATTTCGCCGCTGCCGGCGCCACCCAGTTCGGTTCCGGCTGGGCCTGGGTTTCCGTGAAGAACGGCAAGCTCGAGATCTCCAAGACCCCGAACGGCGAAAACCCGCTCGTTCATGGCGCCACGCCGATCCTCGGCGTCGACGTATGGGAACATTCCTACTACATCGACTACCGCAATCTGCGTCCGAAATATCTCGAAGCTTTCATCGATAGCCTGATCAACTGGGACTATGTCCTGGAGCGCTACGAAGCCGCCACGAAGTAAGTTTGCCGTCTAGGCTTGCTTTTCGCACCCGGCGCTGTCGAAGCGTCGGGTGTTTCCATATCCACCGTTTGATATCGTCTGATTGTCGTCCCGCCAGCCCCAGGGAGGCGCTGCATGTCGTCTCTATCCGCTCCACTCTTCCGTTTCGGTGTCGTCGCTGATCCGCAATATGCCGCCTTGGAACCCAATCTCGCGTTGAACCGCTACCCGGCCAAGAGCCTCGCCAAGCTTGAAGAGGCGATTGCGGAATTCAATCGACACGATCTCGCCTTCGTCGTCACCCTCGGCGATATCATCGACGGCAATTGGGAAAGTTTCGACGCGGTTTTGCCGATCTACGAGACCCTGCGGCACGAACGGCATTTTCTGCTCGGCAATCATGATTTTGCCGTCGCGCCTGAGCATTTGACGAACGTCGCAGCCCGCGTCGGGATGCCGCTAGCCTATTACGACTTTGCCCGTGCCGGCTATCGTTTCATTGCACTGGACGGCAACGAGATCAGCCTCTTCGCGCCGCCGGAGGGCGATCCGCGTCGGGCGGAAGCTAAGGCGCTGATGAAGGCTTTGCATGACGCCGGCGCGCCGAACCCGCATCGCTGGAATGCTGCCGTCAGCGATACGCAATATGCCTGGCTTGCCGCCAAATTGCTTGAGGCAAAAGCTGCCGGCGAGAAGGTGGTCGTCATGAACCACTACCCGATCTTCCCGGAGAATTCGCATAACGCGCTCGACAGCGACCGCATGCTGGCGCTGCTTGCCGAACACGATCATGTCGTCGCCTATCTCAGCGGCCATAATCATGACGGCAATTTCGGCGTCATGGACGGCACCTATTTCGTCAATTTCAAAGGCATGGTCGATACCGAAGACAGCAATGCCTATGCGATCGTGTCGGTTTGCGAAGATCGGCTGGACATTGCGGGATTCGGACGTGAGGAAAGCAGGGTGCTGGCGCTGCACGGCGCCTAACGAGATCTCGGGCATCTTTTGAGTCTCTGGGGAACGATCCGCACAGTTGAAGGTTTAAGGACGGAGGCTGCTCGGAGGCAAAGCCGATGTTTCCGACATTGCAAATCCTGACAATCCTGGTCGTCGCAGTCGCTATGGCCCTGGCGCTAGCGCATTTGCTGGAGCTGCCGGGAAAAATGCGACTGTCGAAAGAAGACTATCTGATCGTTCAGCAGATTTATTATCCCGGATTTACAATCGGCGGTGTCGCGGAGCCGCTGGGCACCCTTTTGATCCTGCTTCTCCTGTTCCTGACACCAGTGAACACGATCGCGTTCTGGCTCTCTGCTGCTGCCTTTGCCGCTATGGTCCTCATGCATGCCGTCTTCTGGTTGCTGATCCAACCGGTCAACAATTTTTGGCTCAAAGACATCGAGCTGAAAGGGTTGGGCGCGGGTTTCTTCTCTCACGATCCGTTTGGTGGTCATCGGACCGAGACCGCCGCCAAACCGGACTGGACCATGCTGCGCGACCGCTGGGAATGGTCGCATGCCGCGCGCGCCGCCTTGGGATTACTGGCTTTTATTCTGTTGGTGACCGCGGTTGCCCTCTAGCGCCGATCCTTATTCCGCTGCCATCCGCATCTCCGCCACGTCCCGCTTCGGTGGCGAACCGAACATGCGGGCATATTCCCGGCTGAACTGCGAGGCGCTTTCGTAACCGACCTGAAAGGCTGCATTCTCCACATTGGCACTGCCGGCGACCATCAGGCGGCGGGCTTCCAGCAGCCGCATCTGCTTCTGATATTGCAGCGGCGTCATTGAGGTCAGCGTCTTGAAATGCTGATGGAATGAGGAAGGGCTCATACGCGCGGCGGCGGCAAGCTGTTCGATACGCATCGGCTGGGTGAAGTTGTCGCGCAGCAGATGGATGGCATCGGCAATACGGCGCGTCTGGCTATCCGGAAGAACGAGCTTGCAGACTTCACCGCCATTCGGACCTGTGAGCATCCAGAAACAGATTTCGCGCATGATCGCCGGATAGAGCACCGGAATAGCCCTCGGAGTCGCCAACAGGTTGGTCAGTCGCACCAGGCACTCGGCAAGGGGCTGGCCGAGGTCCTCGACAAAGATGCCGAGTCCCATTCCGCCGGTCGGCTTCGGCGGCACATCGAGTTGCTCCATCACCTCGCGCATCATGCCGACCTCGAATTCGAGGGAGATGGCGATGTAAGGCTCCTCAGCGCTTGCCCGGATCACCCGGCCGGATGCGGGCAGTTCGATGCTGATGATGAGGGCCTGCATCTCGCCATAGTCGATCATCCTGTCGTTCAGCATCAATTGCTTCGCACCCTGAACGACAACACAGAGCGACGGCTTGTAGACCATCGGATGCGGCATCTTCAATTCTGTCGAGTGCATGATGTGAAGGCCGTCGATGCCGGTCGGAAATACTCCGTTGTCGCCGCCATCGCTGGCCTCGATGAATTGTATGAGCGCATCTTTGAGAGCAGACGACATCTTGGTTCTCCGGGGCAAGCTGTTGCTTTGCGGTTATCATAAGCGCGTCATTGCGCTAGGCAAGGCGTTTGGAGGAATAGGCAAGAAATTCGACAGTTCCGGCATTCAAGGAGATGGCTTAGCGGGCGTAGGCTTCCGCCATCAAACATTCCTTGGAGAAACGGTAATGACGACTGAAAATGCAGATAAATCAAACGCAAAGATCGCTATCATCACGGGTGGCAGCCGCGGTCTCGGCCGAAATACCGCTGTTCATCTTGCTCGCAAGGGCATCGACGTCATCCTCACTTATCACTCAAATCGGGCAGAAGCGGAAAGTGCCGTCTCGGAGATCGAAGCGGCTGGACGTAAGGCTGTGGCGCTGCAGCTCGATGCTGGAAATGTCGCGTCTTTCGATGATTTCGTCACCAAGGTTCGTCAGGCCCTGCAGCAGAGCTGGAGCCGCGATCGTTTCGATTTCCTCATCAACAATGCCGGCACCGGCTATCACGCATCCTTCGCCGAGACGACAGAAGAGGCGTTCGATCATCTCTGCAACCTGCATTTTAAGGGCGTGTACTTCCTGACCCAGAAGCTGTTGCCGCACCTCAATGATGGTGGCCGCATCGTGAATATTTCTTCGGGCCTCGCCCGTTTCAGCTTCCCAGGCTCGTCGGCCTACGGGGCAATGAAGGGGGCGATCGAAGTTCTGACGCGATATCTCGCCAAAGAACTCGGCCCTCGCGGCATCGCCGTCAACACGGTGGCTCCCGGTGCGATCCAGACAGATTTCAGCGGCGGTATCGTCCGCGACAATCCCGAGGTCAACAAGGTGGTCGCTTCCATGACGGCGCTCGGCCGCGCGGGCCTGCCTGACGATATCGGCCCAATGATCGCTTCGCTGCTGTCGGAGGACAATCGTTGGGTCAATGGTCAGCGCATCGAAGTCTCGGGTGGGATGGTGATTTAGGACCTGACCGTATCCCCGATGTCTCGCAACACCTCAGCCGGTCGCGGCTGGGGTGTTTATTTGCCACCCATTCACCCAGATCTGCCTCAATCCGTCGCCCTCGCCCTTGAACCATAGTCCCGCCGCCTCGCAGCCTTCGATCCGGTCGCTGCGAAAATTGCGGATCGCTTGGCGCAGCTCGCACCAGGCGACGATGTTGGCGGTTTCGGAGTAATAGATGAGGGCGATCGGGCGGATGATGCGCTCGGTGGCACGACCCAATTCGTCGCGGTAGGAGAGATCGAGTTTCTCCTCGTCGCGGATGGCGCGGCGCACCAAAGCGAGGTCGATGGCGCCGGCCGAAGGTGCGGCAAAGCCCCAGGCGTGCAAGGCATTGGCGTCGAGCGCCTGGCGCAGCGGCGGCGGCACAGCGCCCGCGATCTTGGCGCTGACGCGCTTGGCGGCGAGTTTCAGCTCATTGTCCCCGGTGCGCTCCAAGAGCGCCAGCGACAGCACGATCGCCTCCATCTCCTCGATCGAAAACATCAGCGGCGGCAGGTCGAAGCCGGGGCGCAGGATATAGCCGATGCCGCGCCCGCCTTCGATCGGCACGCGCATCGCCTGCAACGCGACGATGTCGCGATAGACAGAACGCACCGTCACCTCCAGCCGCTCGGCGATGACGGCGGCCGTCACCGGCTTTTTCGCCAGCCGCAGGATCTGGATGATCTCGAACAGGCGCGAAGCCTTGCGCATTTCATCCTCGCGATTTGAAGGCTCCTGACAACACCCTGTCAGTTGGGTTGATCTATAAAACTGCCTATCGAATTGAAAATCAACACGTTCCTCTGCGAGTTACTGGCATAGGACGATAGGCAACTGACATGAACTATAGCGAAAACCTCTGGCTCTACTTTCTCCTCCTCTTCGGCATCATCATCGTTCCTGGCATGGACATGCTGTTTGTGCTCGCCAATTCCTTGACCGGCGGCAGCAATCGCGGCCTTGCCGCCACCGGCGGCATCATGCTCGGCGGCGCTGTGCATTCGCTGAACGGTGCGCTCGGCATCGGTCTGCTGATGCATTTCGTACCGATCCTGTTCAATCCGCTGCTCGTTGCCGGCGCGGCCTACATGGCCTTTATCGGCATCACGCTCATGCGCAGCTCGATCACGGTCGGTCATGACGGACCAGCCGGCAGCCGTTCCGCCTGGCGAGCTTTTCGTCAGGGCGCGGTTACCTGCCTGGTGAATCCCAAGGCCTATCTCTTCATGCTCGCAGTCTATCCGCAGTTTTTAAGGCCGGACTACGGCCCGATCTGGATCCAGGCTGTTATCATGGGGCTCATGACCATTGCGACGCAATTTGCCGTCTATGGCGGGCTTGCGGTCACCGCCGGCCGTAGCCGTGATTTGCTGATTGCCAATCCGAGGGCGACCGTCCTCGCCGGTCGTGCCGCCGGGCTGCTTCTATTTGCGGTTTCGGTGTTCACCATTTGGGAGGGGTGGAAAACGGCGTGAAACGCGGCATATGTCTTAAATATGACGCTGATTTTGCTCAGCTCTCACCACTTTGTGACTTCATTGCCGGCGCGGAAACCGGCAAATATGTGCGCCGTAACAACGCGCCGGACCGCTCTGGCGGTCCAGATCACGTAGGGAGAGATATATGAAGTGGAAAGCGATTGTGGCTGCGACGGTCCTGGCCGGCGTTGCTTTTGGTTCCGTCGTTGCGGCCGATGGCACGCATGATTCCCGTATTGCGTTGATGAAGAAGGTCGGCGGCGCTGCCGGCGCTCTGGGCGCCATCGCCAAGGGCGACAAGCCTTACGACGCCAGTGTCGTCAAGGCGGCGCTGATGACGATCGCCGAAAACGCCAAGGCTTTCCCGGACCACTTCGGCCCAAACAGCGACAAGACTGATGCCGAAGTCAATCCGAAGGTCTGGGATAACCTGGATGACTTCAAGGCCAAGGCCAACAAGCTTTCGAGCGACGCCGAGGTTGCGCTCGCGCAGTTGCCGGCCGACCAGGCCGGCGTTGGCGCTGCGCTGAAAACCCTCGGCGGCAATTGCGGCGCCTGTCACCAGGCCTATCGCATCACCAAGAACTAGGCGGTAGGCTGGTTTCGACCGAAGAACGATTTAAGCATCCGCATCGGCTTGCTGCCGGTGCGGATTTTAGTATTTCTCGATGCACACAGGGGGTGCGAGGCATGGTTGCGCGATTTGTCCGGTGGCTGCTCTGTCTTATCGGCGTCGTCATCATCGGCTTCGGCACTTTCTATGTCGTCACCGCGCCATCGCCCTTGCCGGCGAGCCATTGGGCAAATCTCGGCGATCCCGACATCAAGAACGGCGAGCAGGTATTCTGGGCCGGTGGATGCACGAGCTGCCATGCCGCGCCGGGCGCGCAGGGCGATGCGAAATTGCTCCTGTCGGGTGGCTTGGCGCTGAACAGTCCCTTCGGCACTTTTCATGTCCCCAATATCTCGCCTGATGAGAAGGCGGGACTTGGCGGTTGGACGCTTGCAGATTTCGGCAACGCCATGAAGCGTGGCGTCGGGAAGAACGGCGAGCATCTCTATCCGGCATTCCCCTATGGCTCCTACACCCGCATGAGCGACAAGGATGTCAACGACCTCTGGGGTTTCTTGAAGACCTTGCCGAAGAGCGGCAATGTCGCGCCGCCGCATGAGTTGCCGTTCCCCTTCGATATCAGGCTGGCGCTCGGCGGCTGGAAGTTCCTCTATTTCAACGATCAGCCGCGCGTCGTCATTGCCAATGCCGACGACAAGATCAAGCGCGGTCAATATCTGGTGGAAGGCCCCGGCCATTGCGGCGAGTGCCACACCCCGCGCGACGGGCTAGGCGGCTTCCTGAGGGACCAGTGGCTGGCCGGCGCCCCGAACCCGGAAGGCAAGGGCAGTATCCCCGATATCACTCCCGGCTCAAAGAAAATTGGTAACTGGAGCGCCGGCGACATAGCCAGCTACCTTGAAACCGGCTTTACCCCCGACTTCGATTCCGCCGGCGGCTCCATGGTCGAAGTCCAACAGAATATCGCCCGCCTGCCGGCCTCGGACCGCGCCGCAATCGCGGCCTATCTGAAGGCGGCACCGGCGCGGTGAGAAGCAGGGCGATCGCCTCAGCGTCGCTTTGCCATGTAGAGGTGAGTTTCATATCGAAGCTTGAACTCTCCGCCGTACACGGCGATAACCCCCGCAAGCGCAGCAAGCAAAGCCTCCCTCCGGTCATCCGCCAGAAGCCGATGGCTTGAAAGTGTGCGAAGCAGGCCGGTGTAGCTTGCAGCGTTATGCATGCGGCCCCAAGGATAACATCGGTGCGTTGCCGGTTCGAAATATTCGGACTCGCCGAGCAGTTTCGCGAAGGGGCCGTCCGGCAGATACCAGGCTTCCGCCGGCGGGCCGGAGAGCGACGATGCGTACTGTGAATAGAGACGCGCGAATTCGGCGGCAAGCGGAGGCGTCGGCGGCATGGGCACATTGGCAAAGACAGCCAGCGTCCCGCCCGGCGCGAGCTGCTCGGCAGTCTTGGCAAATCGGACCTCTGGTGCAACCCAGTGCAGGGACTGCGCCGCCATCACGAGCTTGAACGCTGCGGTCTCGCCCAGCCAAGCCTCAAAGGTGGTTTCCGCGAAACGCACATTAGGAAATTCCGCGAGGTTTTTCCGTGCGATGCCGATCAATTCCGCGCCTGGATCTAGGGCAAGGATGGAAACGTCGCGGCGGGCAAGGCCCAGCGTTGCTTGTCCCGTGCCGCAGCCAATCTCCAGGACCGCATTGCTGCTTTCCAAACCGGAGAACGCGGCGATGTCATCGAAAACGTGCTCGGGATAGGTGGGACGAACGTCGCCATAGAGGGCTGCCACGCCGTCAAAAGTGAACCGCTGTTCCAAGGCATATCCTCGGCCGAAATCCGGATGGGAGCCTTTTTTCTAGCGCATTTTGGTTGAATTTTACAGCGCGACGAATTTGGGTTGCAGGGGCCGGGAGTGGGCGATCATGGACAGAATGGCAGAGCGCAGAATTCCTTATTTCAGCCAGTGGGAGACGCCGGATATGACCATGGCGGTGCTGGCGGAAGGAGCGCAGGCCGCATTGCTGAAGGACCCGCTTTGGGCAGCTTCCGGAGCGCGGGATGTTGAGGATTATGCCCGCTGGGCCGGCAACATCTGTGGCATGGCCTGCCTGAAAATGGTTCTTGCCGCACGCACCGGCCAAATCGTGCCGACCGTGGATCTGGCGTTGGCGTGCAGGGACTATGGTGGCTATGTCGAAGAACCGGACGGTAAGATCAAAGGACTGATCTATGCGCCCTTCGTTCCCTTCGTCAAAGATCGGTTCGGCCTGAACGCCAGGGTGGTCACCAGGATAGCCCTCGCAGACATCAGCGATATTCTGACGCAATCCGAATTTTTCATTGCGTCCGTCCACCACTCAATCCGCTGGCCCGAGACCCAGCCGCCGGCAAAGGGCGGACATCTTGTCCTGGTGACGGCGGTCAATTCGGACACGATCCGCTTTCACAATCCCTCCGGGCATGAGCCTGCGACGCGCGAAAATGTCGAACTGCCCCTGAAGACATTCGATCGGTTCTTCGCCGGACGCGGGATCGCCATCGATCGCTGACCATAGGAAGGTCAACAGCGATCCCGGCGCGGACCGCTCTCATGCAAGCGCCTGCAGATAGCGCATGCCGGTGACCGGGCGCGCCTTGAAATCCATTTGTTCGTAGAAGCGATGCGCCTGCACATTGCCTGTCGCGGCACTGACCGAGAGGTACCCGCAACCGGCCTTGCGGGCAACGTCACGAGCGCGGTCGACCAGATGCTGGCCGATGCCATGGCCGCGATGGCCGTCGCGCACGAAGAGATGATGCAGGTCCATGCCGCGCTGGCCCTCCTGCGCGCGGTAGAGCGGCACGAGGATAGCGTAGCCGATCAGCCCGTTTTCGCCTTCCGCCACCAGCGCCGTGATCCACGGCACGGAGCCGAAGAGATCGCGTTCGAGCTGTTCTGGGGTCGTGGCCGAGGGGTCGCCGTGATGGGCGGCGAGTAGCCGGATCATGTCGTTCAATTCCGGCAAATCGCGCGGATGTGCATTGCGGATCGTGATGACAGGCGGGCGGAGAAGTGAGATTTCGCTATCGTCCAGCATGGGTTTTTGCGTCCTTTTCTAATATGCCGTCAGGACGCTGCCGATACAACAAAGCCGCCTGACGGCGGCTTGTTGACAATATGATCTGTCTCGGCCGCCCCTTACAGGTACAGCCAAAAATACGAGCGATTATGGAGCGGGTGCGTGATCATGGCGGCATAGATGATCCGGAACGGCGGATTTGTCAATGGGGAGAGTCGATGCTCTCGCTCACGCACGCCATGATCCGACAATGGGCGCGCGTGGCCACGCGTCAGTCTACCGCACCCGCGCATCGCAGAGCGCGGGTTTTCTCTCGGAGATGAATATAGTATACCCCCCTATATTATAGGTGAGGCCGACATGTCCCATACCATTCGTGAGCAAGCCAAGCTTCTTTCCCGCGTCCGCCGCCTCAAGGGGCAGATGGAGGCTGTGGAGAGAGCGTTGGAGGCCGAGCGGCCGTGTGGGGAGATCTTGCAGCTCCTCTCTTCCATCCGCGGCGCCCTGACGGGACTGACCGGCGAGATACTGGAAGATCATCTGCAGGAGCACGTGCTCCAAGCCGAAAGCGAGGCGGCCCGCCGCCAGGCGGTCGACGAAATATCCGATGTGCTGAAGACCTATCTGCGCTGATCAGAGGCTTTCGCAAACCAACGGGAGACTGATGTCATGAGTAGTTCTTCGGATGCGTTGACGCATAGTCACGTATTTCTGGGCGCCGATCACAGCCGCAATGAGCGCCGCATCTGGCTGGTCATCGCGCTAACGACGGTGATGATGGTGGTCGAAATCGGCGCCGGCACGCTGTATGGCTCGATGGCCCTGGTTGCCGATGGTTGGCACATGTCGACGCACGCCAGCGCCATGCTGATTTCCGCCTTGGCCTATCTCTATGCCCGTCGCCATGCCCATAATTCGCGCTTCACGTTCGGTACCGGCAAACTCGGCGATCTCGCCGGCTTCGCCAGCGCCATCATCCTTGCCATGATCGCACTGTTGATGGGATGGGAAAGCCTGTTGCGATTGCAGAATCCGGTAGCGATCAATTTCCATGAGGCGATTGCGATTGCCGCTGTCGGCCTCCTCGTCAATCTTGTCAGCGCCTGGCTGCTGCGTGACGATCATGATCATCACCATCATGGGCATTCCCACGCGCATGGACATGATCATCACCATGCGCACGACCATCATCACGACCATGATCATGGCGGCAAGGATAACAATTTGCGCTCCGCCTATGTCCATGTCATCGCCGACGCCATGACCTCGGTTCTGGCAATTGTCGCCCTCCTGCTCGGCAGCCGCTACGGCTGGACTTTTCTCGATCCGCTCATGGGCATTGTCGGCGGCCTAGTGATCTTGCAGTGGTCCTTCAGCCTGTTGCGTTCCGCGGGTGCTATCCTGCTCGATTTCATCCCGCCGGGCGAGGACCTGCCGGACGAGATTCGGGAGGTCATCGAAACGGGTGCCGACCACATCACCGATCTGCATGTCTGGCAGGTCGGTCCCGGCCATCATGCAGCGATCGTCGCAGTGGTAACGCCAGAGCCGCGCGATCCTGCCTTCTACAAGGCACGGCTGGCCGATATCCACGAATTGTCGCACGTCACCGTTGAAGTCACGGTCAAAAAGGCAGCATAAAGTCGGCTGGAAACTGGGCGCGTCCGAGGCTTGCCATATTCCTCGCGTAGCTCAGAATCCGCATGATTCTGCTGGAGGCTTCCGCATGCCCATACTGCTTACCCGCCGCCGCCTCTTGGCAGGCTCGGTGTCGCTGTTTCCTGCGCTGACATTTGGGCCAAAAGCCCTCTTCGCGCAGGGTGCCAACGCGAGTAAGACTCCCAACGCGACCGCCCCGACGCCCGACATATCCGATACTCAGGATAAATCCGGCGCACCGGACAACGATCAGGACATGGAAGACGACCAGGGTCCCGACAATTCTCAATTGACCGACGATGCCGAAAAGCAGTTGGCGGATCTGGAAACAAAGACGGGCGGTCGTCTCGGTGTTTCCGTGCTGGATACGGAAACAAACATTTCGCTCGGCCACCGCGAAGCGGAGAAGTTTCCGTTGTGTAGCACCTATAAGGCGCTCGCCGTTGGTTTCGTGCTCGCCCGTGTCGATCAGGGTGTCGAGAAGCTCGACCGCCGTGTCACTTACGGCAAGGACGCAGTCGTCACCTATTCGCCGGAGACCGAAAAGCACGCCGGCACGGACGGCATGACGATCGCCCAGCTTTGTGGGGCCGCAATTACACTGAGCGACAACACAGCCGGCAATCTGCTGCTGGACAGTTTCGGGGGGCCGTCGGCGCTGACGGCATGGCTACGCACGATCGGTGACACGGAAACTCGGCTCGATCGGAAGGAGCCCGATGTCAATCAGGCAATCAAGGGCGATCCGCGCGACACGACGACGCCTGATTCCATGCTGGATACGATAGGGCTTTTGACGTTCGGCAATACCTTGTCAGAGACTTCGCGCGACCAGTTGTCGAACTGGCTGGTCAACAATACCACCGGGAATGCACGCCTGCGCGCCGGCCTGCCGCAGGAATGGAAGGTTGGCGACAAGACCGGCACCGGTCAGAACGGCTCCTATGCCGACGTCGCCGTCATCTGGCCTACTGACCGTGGCCCGATCCTCGTCACCACCTTTGTCGCCGAAGCAACCGCGCCCGCAAAGGATATCGAGGCCGTCTTCGCCGAAGTCGCCAAGATCATCGTGGGCATGGCGGGAGCAAAATAGTAGAATTATGAAATATAGCAAATGAAATTAAGGAGATACGACCTCGATATGAATCAGGATCGTATCGCCTTCATGTTGTTTCGAGAAAGCTCAGGCGATGGATAAGGCTGCCGCCGCGCTATTCGTTTCATCGCTGTTGTCGGCCTGATTGTTGTTGCCGAGCTGCTGCTTGATTTGATCGGCGATCTCATCATTGATCGCCTTCTGCTGATCCGCCGGCAACTGGCTGAACTGCTCTTCTGTCAAGTTGTGCTGCTCCAGATATTGAGCGCGAATCTTTTCGGCCGGCGTCATATTCGCGAGCTTGGCAAACTCGTCCAAAATATCCAGGCTCGAAGTATCGCTCGACGAATCGGAACCGTTGATGCTGGGAGCCGCGCCGCTGTTCTGATCAGCGTCGACATCGGATGTCGAAGGCGCCGTTTGCCCGGTCTGGCTGAGCCAAAAGGCAGATGAAATGGAGGAGGGGACGCCACTGGACGTAACCGACGGCGCCTGCTTCTGCTGGTTGCCGCTATCGTCAGGCAGCATGAATGGCGTGCTGTCGTCAGAATCCGTATCCTGCTGGCTTTGTACCGGGCTGCTGAAAAAACTCTGGGTGCTGTGATGAACTTTCATCGTCATGTCTCCCTGTGGGTTGGCGCGACGATGACTCCGCAAGCCTGTCCGGGGCTTGTGTGCTAAGGCCTTCTTATGTTCCGCAGAAGGTCTGCAGCACCCGCTCAGCCGGTTGAGGCGGTTCGGCATAGGGCGCGAAGGCCGGCTGGTCCTCATAAGGCCTGGCAAGCACGGTCAGCAGTGCCTCGAAGAGGGAAAAATCGCCGTCTTCGAGCGCCGCTTCGATAGACTGCTCGATTCGATGGTTACGCGGAATGAAAGCCGGATTCACCCCACGCATCCCGCGTGCACGGTCGTTGGGCAATTGCGACTCGCGTTTGATCCGCTCCCGCCAGCGAGCCAGCCATGGCGCAGCGGAGTTCGGATCTTTGAAACTGCCGGCAAAAGTGGCTTCGCCGCCGTCACTTTCAGCGAGGTCGGAGAGCCGCCGGAACGTCAGCGTGAAATCCGCTTGCTGCTGTTGCATCAGCGCCAGCAGCGCCTGGATCAGATCGAGATCGTCGTCTTCTTCGGTCGCAAGGCCGAGCTTGGCGCGCATGCCGGCAAGCCAATGGGTCTGGAAACGTTCGCCATAGGCTTTGATCACCGCATTCGCCAGGTCGACGGCCGCATCAAGCGACGGGTCGATCAACGACAGCAGCGTTTCTCCCAGCCGTGCAATGTTCCACTGGCCGATCGCCGGCTGGTTGGCATAGGCATAGCGACCGTGGTGATCGATCGAGGAAAAGACGGCCGCCGAATGGTAGGTGTCCACGAAGGCGCAGGGGCCGTAGTCGATCGTCTCGCCGGAAATGGTCATGTTGTCTGTGTTCATCACACCATGGATGAAACCGACATGCAGCCAGCGGGCGATCAGGGCTGCCTGCCGTGCGGCAACTGCTTCCAGCAGCGCAAGATAGCGGTTCTTTCTGTCCTTGATCTCTGGATAATGCCGGTCGACGACATAGTCGGCCAGGATGCGCAGACTGTCCGTATCGCCGCGTGCGGCGAAGTACTGGAAAGTGCCGACTCGGATATGACTTGCCGCAACACGGGTGAAAACCGCACCGGGCAGCACTTCTTCACGATAGACGGGCTCGCCTGTGGTGACCGCCGCCAGCGCCCGCGTCGTCGGAATGCCGAGAGCATACATGGCTTCGCTGACGATATATTCGCGCAAGACCGGCCCGAGCGCGGCTCGTCCGTCACCGCGCCGCGAAAACGGCGTGGGCCCGGAGCCCTTGAGCTGGATATCGTGGCGTCTGCCGCTGCCGTCGACGACTTCGCCAAGCAGGATCGCCCGGCCATCTCCGAGCTGCGGCACGAAGCCCCCAAACTGATGGCCGGCATAGGCCATCGCGATCGGCTGGGAACCCGGCAAGAGCTTGCTCCCGGAAAAGATCGCAGCCCCATCCCGTTCCAGCGCATCGACGTCCAACCCTAGATCGTGCGCCAAGGCCCTGTTGAATTTTATCAACTGTGGCGCCCCGACCGGCGCCGGCGCCTGTTCCGCGAAAAACTGCGGCGGCAGGTGCGCATAGCTGTTGTCGAACGGTATCGGCGGCGCGTCGAACGCGACCTTGTCGTGAAGGGGTGAGCTCATAGTCTTAAGGTAAGGCTGGAGAGGGTGCGGCGCAAGGCTTGTGAGGAGTAGGATAATATCCTACTTTATCCCACCAATGATGTGGGCCTGATTTGAGAATGCGACATGAATGAAAAATTGAGTATCACACTTCCAAGCGAAATGGTGGCCGCAATCAAGAGCCGCGTCGACGCCGGAGCTTACGCCTCCACGAGCGAGGTCCTTCGCGCGGCAATGCGGCTTTGGCTGCGGGAGGAAGCGGAATACGAAGAAAGGATCGCCGCGATCCGGACGCGGGTAAAGGCCTCGCTGGATGATCCGAGACGCAATTTGACTGGGGAAGAGGTCAAGCAGCAGCTTGGCGCGTTCTTTGACAAGCACCGCTAATCCATGAAGCGGTTCTCTGTCGAATACCGCCCGCAAGCTGTTGAAAATCTTCTCGATATCGCCGCTTTTGTGTTGGCGCAAAGCCAGAATATCAAGACGAGCGAAGGATATCTCGATCGTATCTACAGGCGCTGCGAGAAGATTGGCCATGCCCCCTTCAGCGGGGTCGCCCGAGACGATCTCGGACCCGGTATTTGCATGGCGGTCTTCGAGAAGAGCATCGTTATTCTCTACCTAGAGCGTTTCATGTTTTGTTTGAAGCATATCCAGCGTTGACAAGATAATTGGTGCACTCGTCTGGACCGATGGTCTGGACGAGTGAGCCGAGATATC